>NZ_JAANOW010000001.1:2463920-3695880 GCF_011758805.1 Mycolicibacterium fluoranthenivorans
TCCAGCGATCGGCCCAGTACGCGAGGTCGTGCCGGGATATCGCCATCTCGACCACACGGTCTTCGCCGGGATCCAACGTCACCGACCCGAAGCCCACCAGC
The DNA here is from genome assembly GCF_011758805.1 of Mycolicibacterium fluoranthenivorans. Lineage (NCBI taxonomy): Bacteria > Bacillati > Actinomycetota > Actinomycetes > Mycobacteriales > Mycobacteriaceae > Mycobacterium > Mycolicibacterium fluoranthenivorans. Next base: position 2,464,022 of record NZ_JAANOW010000001.1, read on the forward strand.
CAGCGCGGGGCACGGCTCACCCGGGATGCACTCTTGCTCGCATAGACCTGCACCACCTCGCGGCCGCGCCGGGCGCCCGTGTTGGCGACGGTGACGGCCACGGCCAGTCCGTCGCCGTGTTCGGTGATCTCCATACCGCGGTAGCCGAATGTGGTGTAGGACAGGCCGTGTCCGAACGGATACGTGACGGGCAGCTCGCGCGCGTCATACCAGCGATAGCCGACGAAGATCCGTTCGCCGTAGTAGGTGTGACCCCGTTCGGACGGAAAGTTCAGAAATGCCGGCGTGTCCTGCAGTCGCACGGGCACCGTCTCGGCGAGCCGCCCGGACGGATTCACCACGCCGAATAGCACATCGGCGATGGCGCCGCCACCGGCCTGCCCGAGCAGGGCACCGTCGAGGACGGCCGGAGCCAGCGCACTCACCTCATCGAGGCGCACCACCCCGCCGTGGGACAACACCACCACCGTCCGCGGCTGTACCCGCAGCACCGCACGGAGCAGGGCGATCTGCTCCGCCGGCAGATCGATATGCGGGCGGTCGAAGCCCTCGGATTCGTCCTCGGCGCTCAGACCCAGGAACACCACGGCCGCATCGGCGGCCGCGGCGTGAGTCGCGTCATCCGAGTACGTCACCTCGTGATCCCCTGCAAGCCTGCGGATCTCGTCGAGTGCCCGGTCCAGGCGCGTCGGATTCACCTGCGAGCTACCGCCACCCTGAAAGCGGGGTTGCTCGGCAAGACGGCCGATCACCGCGATCCGCGACGGCGCCAGCGGGAGCAGGTCGGCGTCGTTCTTGAGCAGCACGATGGAGCGGCCCGCGGCCTCGCGGGCCAGGGCGTGATGCACCTCGATATCGAATGACGTTGGGATGGAGGTCTGTTCATGTGTCCTCCCGGCCAGGCGGGCGACCCGCTCGGCGGCCCGGGTGACCACACCGGCCGCGAGCCTGCCCTGCTCGACCGCCTCGACGACATCGCGGTCCGACGCGCCACCGGTCGCCGGCATCTCCAGATCCAGCCCGGCGGCGACCGCCGCGACCCGGTCGGCCACCGCGCCCCAATCGCTGACCACCACCCCGTCGAAACCCCACTCGCCCCGCAGCACGTCGGTGAGCAGCCACGTGTTCTCGGCCGCGTACACACCGTTGATGCGGTTGTAGGAACACATCAGCGACCACGGTCGGGCCTGGCGCACCACGAACTCGAAGGCGCGCAGATAGATCTCCCGGAGGCTGCGCTCGTCGATGTCGGAACTCGCTCGCATCCGGTCGAATTCGGCATTGTTGGCCGCGAAATGCTTCACCGACGCGGCCACGCCGCGGCTTTGCACACCGCGTACCCAGGCCGCGCCGAGCACCCCGGACAGCAGGGGATCCTCGGAGAAGTACTCGAAGTTGCGCCCGCACCGCGGATCTCGCTTGATATTGATGCCGGGGCCCAACAGCACATGCACTCCCAGCACCCTGCACTCGTCGCCCAGGGCCACCCCGATCCGCTCGACCAATTCCGGATCCCAGGCCTGGCTCAGGCCCACCGCGGGTGGGAAACACGTCGCAGGCGCACTCTCGCCGAGGCCCAGATGATCGGAGCCGCCGCCGGACTGCCTGCGCACGCCGTGCGGACCGTCGGTGAGCACCATGGCGGGGACCGGTCCGACCGCCTTGGTGGCCCAGAACGTGGCGCCGCTGCCGAGCGCGGCTGCCTGTGACACATCGAGTCCACCGAGATCGGCCATGGCGTCAGGCTACCGACGCGAACTGTGCGTCCTGGCCCTCGTGGCGTGTTGCAGCTGGGCCAGGAAGTCGTCGCCGTCATCGCTGCGCACCAGGTAGTGCGACACGGCGACCCGGACCGCGGTGGCGGCCGCGACCGCCGCCTCGGGGCCGTCGGTGAGCCGTTCCAGGCGTTCGCGCATCAACGGGATGAATTGCGCCAGCCGGGCAATGACCTGTTCCGGTTCGATATCCACCATCCGCAGGCCGGGGTAGGACTGCTGGTATTCGACGATGACCGCAAGTGCGGCGTCGAGTCGTTCGGCGGCGGGCAGCCGCGCCACGACGGCCGCGACGGCTCGCTCATAGTGTCTGCGCTCCCACACCACGAACGCGTCCAGCAGTTGCTGTTTGGACGCGAACCAGCGATACAGCGTCGGCCGCGACACGCCGGCCTGGGCTGCGACCTCGGACAGGCTGAGCTTGGTCATGCCGTAGTTGCCCAGTACTTCGGCGGTCGCGGCCAGGATGCGTTCGCGCGTGCCGTTCGCGTCCGCGGCGAGCACTGGTTCGGCCATCCCCACAGCTTTACAAACTATCGCTCAACTGTCACGCTCAATCTGTCGCGACATCGCCGTCGCAAGCCCTGTAGGAGGGAACGCCCCGTGACAGTCGCCAGCACGCCGCAGGCACGCGAATACAGCCCGCTCGACATCACGTCGCATGATTTCTGGAGTCAGCCGTTCGCCGTGCGGGAGGACACCTTCGCCAGGCTGCGGGCGGCGGACGGAGTCTCCTGGCACCAGCCGATGCCCACCCTGTTCGATGTCGAGGAGCCCGGTTTCTGGGCGCTGACCCGCCGCGCCGACATCCAGTTCGCCAGCCAGCACCCCGAGTTGTTCACCTCGGAGCGCGGGGTGGCGCTGGATCCGATGCCTGCCGAGGTGCAGAAGTTCGCCACCTTCTTCCTGACGATGGATCCGCCCACGCACACGGTGTATCGCAAGCTGATCAGCGCGGCGTTCACCCCGCGCCACGTCCGCGAGATCGACGAACAGATACACCGTGACGCGGTCGCGGTGGTCGATGACCTGATCGGTGCGGGCGATGTCGACTTCGTCGAGGCCTGTTCGGCGCGGCTGCCGATGGTGACCATCTCATCGATGCTGGGGGTGCCCAAGGCCGACCAGCCCGCCCTGGCCAAGGCTGCCGAGAAGTTGTTCAGCATCAGTGACGACGAGTTCTCCACGCTCGAAGAACGCGCCATGGCGACCATCAACGAGATCATGTTGATCTCCAACACGGGCGTCGAGTTGGCCAAGTTCCGCCGCGCGAACCCCGGCGATGACCTGATGACCAGCATCGTCAATGCCGAGGTGGACGGTCATCGGCTGACCGATGAGGAGATCGGTGCCTTCCTGATCCTGCTCGCGTCAGCCGGTAACGACACCACCAAACAGACCACCACGCACGCCATGATGGCGCTGGCGGCCAACCCGGAGCAGCGGGACTGGCTGATGGCCGACTTCGACGCCCGGATCGGCACTGCCGTGGAGGAATTCGTGCGCTGGTCGACACCGGTGCTGCAGTTCGCCCGCTTCGCCACCGAGGATGTCGAGGTGGCCGGGCAGACGATCAGCGCCGGGGACAAGGTGGGCTTGTTCTACTGCTCGGCCAACCGCGACGAATCGGTGTTCGACGCGCCGGGCCGGTTCGACCTGAGCCGTTCACCCAACCCGCACGTCGGCTTCGGCGCCGGCGGCCCCCATTTCTGTCTGGGTAATCAACTGGCGAAGACCGAATTGCGGAATCTGTTCCGCGAGTTGCTCACCCGGCTCACGACCATCGAGTTCGGCGAGCCGGATCTGCTGTACAGCTCGTTCGTGCACGGCATCAAGCGCGTGCCGGCGCACATCCGGTGACGGGGACGCGCTAGGGCAACGGATGCGCGGGCAGGGCCGACAAGATCGAATCCTCCCAGCCGTCGCGGAGCGCGGGCGCCACGCTCATCCAGGTGACGATCTCCGCGGGCGGGGCGTCCTTCCAGGACGGGTAGTGGTTCTCGAAACAGGCCCAATCCCCGTCGAGCGCCCAATAGTGGATGACCTCGTTGAAGCGGAATGTCGTGATGAACGAGCCCAGCCACCGCTTGCCGGTGGACTCCGACCACGGCACGTACAGCCGTTCCAGTTCGCGGATATAGTCATCCTGACGGCCGGGTTTGGTCTGCATGATCTCCTGGATCACCAGGCCCGCACCGAAATTCGCCGCTTTGAGCTGGCTCAGCGTCTTGTTGTACTTGCCGGCGTACATGATCCTGCCCTCGCCGTGGGCTCCGGCCTCGGCCAGGTACTCCGACCACTGGCCGGCGGCCTTGGCGTGGCTGCCGCCGCGCGCCTGCGCGCGCCCGATCCTGGCGTAATCGGCGAAGGCGTCGATCTCCCAGATCGCGGTGACCTGGGGCCAGTGCCCGTTGTAGGGGGTGCTCTCCCATAGGGCGAACAGCCGTGCCCCGAGTTGTTCCATCATCGGTTGATAGACCTCGGCGAAGACCTCGCAGAACCGGTCACTGCGGCCCAGGGAAATCGTCTCGTGTAGATACAGCAGGGTGTGGCCGTAGTACTTCTTCATGCTCATGGTGTCGTGGCTCCTGTCTCATTCTTCGGCGGCTGGTCAGCCTCGCGGATCGAAATCCGGCAGGATGTAACCCGATTCGGTGGCGAGTACCGTCGCGATCGCTCCGTAGGCCAGCTCGGCCGCGGTCTGCCAGTCCCGGTCGGCGTCGACCATGAGGGCGGCGGTGAAGTGCGGGCTCAGATGTGCGGTCACCGTGGTGTTCAGCGCCGGTGGCGGGTCGCCCGCGCTGCCGGTGGCCTGCCAGAGCGTGCGCGTGATGGCTGTCATGGCTCCGCGGAACTCTCTGCGCCGCAGGCGTTCCGCGGCGGCCAGGTCGGGCGGGAGGTCGCGGCGTGAGGCCAGCTCGAAGAAGCCCGGACCGATGGTCGCGTTCATGTGGTGCGCCGTCTCGCAGGTGGCCCGCAGCCAGCTGCCCGGATCGCCGAAAGGACGCCCATATTCGGGCAGTTGGCGAACGTAGCCGCTCATACCGGCTTCGAACGCGGCGCCGACCAGCTTCTCGCGGGTGTCGAACAGCCGGAAGAGCGTCCGCCGGCTCACTCCGGTGGCCGCGGCCAGCTGATCCATCGTGACGTCGAGACCGGTGTGCAGGACCAGTCGACGTGCCAGCGCCAGGATGTGGTCGACGGTGGCTTGGCGTTTCGCCTCGGCCACCGTGACAGGAGCGGGTTTCGGCACGGGGGAGAGTCTAGCGCCGAAATCGCGCTGTTGACACTCATGAGTGCCATGGATAACACTTCTGGGTGTCGAAACAGGGAGACTTCATGGGCGGTAGGCATCTGGTCACCGAGTCGATCGTCGGTATCGATGACGCGACGATCGCCGCGGCGCTCGAACACCTCTCGGTGCCCGCCCTGATGGCCTCGGTCGTGCAGATCACCGGCGATCCGGATTTCGTCCGCGGACCGATCCGCCCGGTGCAGTTCGTCCAGAACGAGTTTCAGGGGATGCTCCCGGAGGGCGACAGGCAACAGCTGCGGCGCCAGGCGCTCACGGCGATCTGCGGGTGGCGTGATGCGGGCTGCCCGTCGGCGCCGCCGATGGACGACGGCCTGATCCGTGAGGTGATGGACTGGATCGCCTGCGAACCGGTCCCCGAGGACAACGCCGCGCTCTACATGGAGGAAATGGACCTTCGCGGCCACAATCCACGTGCCATCGCCGGGCCGGCTGGTCTGGCGCCGCCACCCGGCTTCTCGGTGCTCGTCATCGGTTTCGGAGCCTCCGGGCTGCTCGCCGCCATCCGGCTGAAAGAGGCCGGTATCCCGTTCGAGATCGTCGACAAGAACCGCGACGTCGGCGGTACATGGTTCGAGAACACCTACCCCGGTTGCCGGGTCGACGTGGCCAGTCACTACTACTCCTACTCCTTCGAACACGTCGGGGACTTCACGGCCTACTACACGCGCCAGCCGGAACTGCATGCGTACTTCCGGAAAGTCATGGCGGACCACGAGATCGAGTCGTATGTGCACTGGGGGCTGGAGGCCGAGCGCGCCCAGTGGGACGACGACACCGCCCGGTGGTCGGTGACACTGCGCCGCCGCGACGGACGGACCGAGGTGCGCACCGCGTCTGCGGTCATCTCCGGTGTCGGATTCCTGAACCGGCCGATGATCCCCGATCTCCCCGGACTGAAGACCTTCGGCGGGCCGGTCTTCCATTCGGCCCAATGGGATCACGCGGTGGACCTGAGCGGTAAGCGGGTGGCCCTCATCGGCGCCGGGGCCAGCGGGTTCCAGATCGGGCCGGCCATCGTCGACGATGTCGACCACCTGGCGGTCTTCCAGCGCACACCCCAGTGGATGGCGCCCAACCCGCGATATCACGCCGAAGTCGGTGCCGGCGAACGGTGGGCGATGCGCCATCTGCCGGGCTACTCGCGCTGGTATCGGTTCATGCTGATGTGGCAGTCCAGCGACAGATTGCTGGAATTGGTGCGCGCCGACCCGGATTGGCCGGATTTTCCGCGTACCGCCAATGCGGCCAGTGCGGCGCGGCGCGAGATCTTCGCCACCTGGATCGACGATCAGGTCGGCGACCTCCCGGAGCTGGCGCGCAAGGTCACCCCGGACTACCCGCCGATGGCCAAGCGGATGCTGCAGGACAACGGCAGTTGGCTGCGCTGCCTACGGCGAGAACACGTCGATCTGGTGAACGACCAGATCACCGGCATCGACCGGACGTCGATACACACCGCGACAAGCCGGCACGACGTGGATGTCATCGTGCTGGCGACGGGCTTCCGGGCCTCCGAGGTGTTGTGTCCGATGGAGGTCATCGGACGCGGTGGGGTGCCCCTCTCGTCGGTCTGGAACGGCAAACCCGGTGCTTTCAACGGGATCTCGGTGCACGGCTTCCCGAACTTCTTCATGATGGCCGGGCCGGGTACCGGACTGGCTCATGCGGGCAGCGTGATCTTCATGCTCGAATGTCAGATGCGCTATATCGGGGCGGCACTGCGGATGACGATCGAGGCGGGCAAGCAGACGATCGAACCCACCGAGGCGGCGTATGCGCGCTACCACGGTGAGCTGCAGGCCGAGGTTGCCACGTTGATGTGGGGGCACCCGTCGATCGAGCACTCCTGGTACAAGTCGCCCGACGGGGGTGTGTACGTGCTGAACCCGTTCGGCTGCGTGGACTACTGGAAACGCACGCGATGGGTGTCACCGGCAGACCACGTGCTGCGCTGACCCGCGCGGGGTCAGCGATTCTGCCTGCGCCGCACCAGGACCGACTGCTGAATCGCGCCGACGGCGCCGTGCTCGTCGAACAAGGTGCCCCGGGTGGTCCCGATCCCATCCGGTCCGTAATCGGTCTCGGCGCGGATCCCGATCCAGTCACCGTCGGGTATCCGGTGGAGGTGCACGGCTAGATCGGTGTTGAGGAAGGTGAACGCGCGGATATCGATCTTGGTGCCGATCCCGTTGGCATCGTCGGCCACCGTGAACAACCGCTGCAACGGTGTCAGGGTTTCACCCTTGACCAGGTCCACCGTCGGGGACAGCCAGGACTCGCCCGGTCCGTCGCCGAAAGGCATTGTCAGCCAGCGCCAGTCGATGCTGTGCAGGTAGTTCGGATCCCAGTGCTCGGCCATATCGCGGCTGCGGGCCTGCGACAGCGGGCGCAGGGGGGCCTCGGCGGCGTGCACCACATCGGTGGTGTCCTGTCGCTGAAATCGCCACCCGCTGGCCCGCGCCACCGGGCGCACCGTGCCGTCCGGACCCGGTGCCAGCATCTCGGCGGTGACGAGCTCGATCTGCTTGCCGGTTCGCTCACGGGCCGCGCGGACCCAGAAGTCACCGGTGGCCGGAACCGGTCCGAGCAGGTCCACCAGTACCCGGCTGAGCCGGGTGTCCTCGCGCTGCTCGCACCGCTCGAGCGCACGGACCAGCAGGGCCGACGGCGGGGCGCCGTGCTGGATGTCCGCCGACCAGGTGCTGCGCACCAGGTCGGTGGCCCGGAAGCGCTCGCCGGTGGCGTCGACGTCGATCAGTTCGTAGTAGCAGTCCGACATGGCTCGCTTTCAGCTTCAGGTACAGGTCAGGGGGCGGGGATGTCGACCATCACCGCGTCGAGCCGGGACAGGTTGGTGCCGATCAGGCGCTGTGGATAGGCCTCGGTCGAGGACAGCAGAAACAGGGTGCGATCTTCCGGGCCGCCGAGCGCGCAGGAGATCGCGGTGCGCCCGTCCAGTTCGATGCGGTCGGTGACGGTGTGGGCGCCGGTTCCGTCGCCGAGGATGCGTTCGAACCGGTGCGCCAGCGTCATGGCCACCCAGACGCCGCCCGCGGCGTCGACGGCCATGCCGTCGGGTGGGCCGTCCAGTCCGTCGGCGAACACCCGGCGGTCGTGCACGTCGCCCGCGTCGTCGAGGGTGAACGCGGTGAGGCGACGGGCCGTCGACTCGGCCACGATGAGGGTGCCGCCGTCCGGTGTGATGACCATGCCGTTCGGGAAGTCGAGATCGCCCGCGGACACGTGCACGCTGTCGTCGGTGTCGATGCGCACGAGGACACCGCCGGTGCGGGCCTGCGAACCGAGATAAACCCGACCATGGGCGTCCACCACCATATCGCCGAGATCGGCCGGCACCAGCTCACTGAGATCGGCCAGGACGGAGACGTTTTCACCGTCGTACCGCAGCACCTGGCGCGCCTGGGTCGAGGCGATCAGCAGCGTCCCGTCGGGCCGGAATCCCAACCCGGACGGGGCATGTCCCGGTAGCGGCAGGGTGGACATCTCACCCGACAGCGTCACGGTGTGCACCGCTTCGCCCAGCATGTCGGAGAACCACACCAGGCCCTCGAACCACCGTGCGCCTTCGCCGAAGCAGAATCCGTTGGCCAGCGACTGCACCGTCATGTGGTCACGATAGCCGACGAGTGCGCGGCGCCTTTACAAAATACGACTGAAATGTCACGCTCGGGAGGTGCGACAGTCCGCCGGCTCTGCCTCATCAGACTTCGCCTACGATCCGTTCGATCCCGCGGTCATGGCGAACCCACTGCCGTACTACCGGGTGCTGCGCGACCAGCACCCCGTCTACTACCTGCCGAAGTGGGACACCTACGCGCTGTCGCGGTTCGCCGACATCTGGGATGTGCTGGCGATCAACGACGGCACGTTCGTGCCCTCGGAAGGAACGCTGCCCGCCGCAACGGTTCTCGCTCGGCATCACGACGGTCCGGTGCCCGACCCGCCGCTGCACCCGATGCCGTTTCACGCCAACTTCGACTCACCGCTGTATGAGGATGTCCGCCGGTGCACGTCCGGGCAGTTCCGGGCACGCACCGCCGCCACCTTCGCCGACCGGATCCGCCGGCTGGCCAACGACCGGCTCGACGCGTTGCTGCCGCTCGGCTCATTCGATCTCACCCAGGACTACGGTGGGATCGTGGCCGCCTCGATGGTGTGCGAACTCGTCGGTCTACCGGTCGAGCTGGCCCCGGATGTACTGGCCACGGTCAACGCGGGCAGTCTGGCCGAGCCCGGCAGTGGCGTGGAGGTGGCCAACGCCCGGCCTGGTTACCTCGAATACCTCACCCCGATCATCGAACGCAGGCGGGCCGGGGCCGGGCCGCCGCTCGCGATCGCGGACAACTTGATCGACTACCGGCTGCCCGATGGGTCGGGGCTCACCGATACGGAGGCGGCGGTGCAGATGCTCGGCGTGTTCATCGGGGGCACCGAGACGGTGCCCAAGATCGTCGCGCACGGTCTGTGGGAACTGCTAAGGCATCCCGGGCAGCTGGCCGCGGTGCGCGCGGACCTGGATGCCAATGTCCCGGTCGCCCGCGAGGAGATGATCCGCTACTGCGCGCCGGCCCAGTGGTTCGCGCGTACCCTGCGCAAGCCGTTCACGCTGCACGGCACCACCATCAATCCCGGACAGCGGATCATCACCCTGCTCGGATCGGCGGCGCGAGACGACCGGGAGTACGTGAATCCCGGTGATTTCCACTGGGATCGGCGCAGTGCCAGGATCCTGTCCTTCGGCCGCGGGACACATTTCTGCCTCGGGGTTCACCTGGCGCGCCTCGAGATCACCATCCTGGTGACCGAATGGCTCAAGCGGGTACCCGAGTTCTCGGTGCGGGAAGAGGCGGCGTCCCGGCCACCGTCCAGCTTCCAGTGGGGGTGGAACACCGTTCCCGTCGACGTCGGCGTGGCGGCGTGATGTGGGGTTACCGCCTCGTCGCGCCGTACACGTTCGCACGCATCGATCTCGCCGAGCCCGCCGGTCTTGCGGACGGCCAGGTGCTGCTTCGGTTCCTGGCGGCCGGCATCTGCGGGAGCGATCTGCCCGGCTTCCGGGGGACACAGGGCAGACTGCCCGGCGACACGGGCTGTGGTGCGGCGGAGATGGACGGCTTTCCGATCCACGAGATCGCCGGCGAGGTCCTGGCCAGCGCGCACCCGGATCACGCGCTCGGGGATCGCGTCGTGGGCTGGGCGTCCGGATTCGACGGACTGATGGCCCAGGTGATCGCCGATGGCGACGGATTGACCTGTTACGCGCCGAGTTTGACGCCGCAACACGCGATCGGCCTGCAGCCGCTGGCGTGTGTGCTCTACGCCGTCGAACAACTCGGCGACCTGACCGGCAAACGCGTCGCCGTGATCGGGCAGGGCTCGATCGGGCTGCTGTTCTCCTATGTCGCCAAGGCGTTCGGCGCCGCGCACGTCACGGGTGTGGACCCCGTCGACCGGTCGGCGCTGGCCGGGACCTTCGGTGTCGACACCGCCGTGCGGTCCACCAGTGACCGTTGGGTGCGCCACCTCGATCCCGCCGCCCGGCCCGATATCGTCATCGAAGCCGTGGGACACCAGGTGGCGACGCTCGGCCACGCCGTAGAAGCCGCGGCCTTCGGGGGTACGGTGTTCTATTTCGGGGTACCCGATGACGACAGCTATCCGATCAGCATGCGGATCATGTTGCGCAACAACCTCACCCTGAAATCCGGGGTGACCCTGGACCGGCGGCGGGTGTTGCAGCGTGCCGATGCCTTCGCCCGGGAGCATCCCGCGCTCTTGCCGGCCTACCTGACCCACACGTTCCCCGTCGCGCAGGTGCAGCAGGCCTTCGAGCTGGCCTGCCGCCCGGATCCTGCGCGGGTCAAGATCGCGTTGGTGGCATCTGTGGGAGCCCAGGCATGAGTTCGCGACTGCAGGATGCGCTGGCGGCACAGCGGCAGATCTGGGGCGGCTGGGTGGTCGGCCCCACCATGCTGGGCCCCGAGGAGTTCGCCCACGCCGGTTACGACTATGTCGGATTCGACGCCCAGCACGGCTATCTCGACGATGCCGATATCGCGCTGCTGCTGCGCCGTCTCGAGCACGTCCCGATCGCGACAGCGGTACGCCTGCCCTCGGCCGACCCCGCGCCGATCGGCCGGGTGCTCGACGCCGGTGCCGACGCGGTGATCATCGCGATGGTCGAGTCGGCCGAACAGGCTGCCGCGGCGGTCGCCGCGACCCGCTATGCCCCCGCCGGAGTGCGCAGCTTCGGGCCGTTGCGCGCCAGCCTCGGCCACGACATCGCCGAACTACAGTCCAGGGCCGGTGTGTACGTGATGATCGAGACGGCACGCGGGCTGGCCGCGCTCGACGATATCTGCGCCGTACCCGGAGTGACCGGCCTCTATGTCGGTCCCGCGGATCTGGCCATCTCGATGGGGTTGAGCCCGGCGGACGCCTGGACCCACCCGCAGCTGACGGACGCGATGACGCGCATCCGGCGCGCCGGAGCCGCGGCCGGGTTGATCACCGGGGTGCACGCGGGCACCGGCACGCTCGGAAAGGCCGCGGCGGGACTGGGTTTCCGGATGGTCACCCTGGCCTCGGAATCCCAGGCCCTGCGCCGGGGTGCGGCCGCCCACCTGGCCGAGGCACAAGACGGGCCGGCGATCACCGACGCATCCCGGGGGTACATATGAGCACGGCACCGGTCGCCCTCGTCACCGGCGCGGCCCGCGGGCAGGGCGCCGCCATCGTCGCACGCCTGCACGCCGACGGATTCCAGGTGGTGGCAGGCGATGTGCGCGTCGACGAACTCCGCACCAGCACAGCGGATTACGGTGACGGCGTTATCGCGATGGCGCTGGACGTCACCTCGGAAGAACAATGGGCGGCCGCGGTGGCCGCCGCGGTCGACCGATTCGGGACGCTGACCACGCTGGTCAACAACGCGGGCGTGCTGCACCGGGCCGCGCTGGCCGACGAGACGGCAGCCGGCTTCGAGGGCAGCTGGCGGGTGAACTGCCTGGGCCCGTTCCTGGGTATCCGCGCCGCGCTGGCGGCCCTCACCGCGGCCGACGGTGCGTCGATCGTCAACACCTGCAGCACCAGCGCCGTCCGGCCGTTCCCGCACCACGCCGCGTACGGATCGTCGAAATGGGCGCTGCGCGGTCTCACCCAGGCCACCGCGGTCGAACTGGCCCCGTCCGGCATCCGCGTCAACGCCGTGTTTCCCGGTCCGGTGGCCACCCCGATGCTCGATGACCGCACCCAGGACCGGCTCGCCGCGCACGGTCGGCTGGGGACGCCCGCCGAGATCGCGGATGCGGTGGCGTTCCTGGTCTCGGCCCAGGCGTCGTTCGTCACCGGTGCCGAACTCGTCGTCGACGGCGGTCAGATCCTGAAGATCGGCTGATCCCGGTGGGTATCGACGAGCGGCTGGCCCCGGCGCTGCGGCATCTGGCCGGGGCGCGCACCGACCTGTCGGCCGAAAAGCTCACCGCGGTACGGGCTTCCCTCGACGCCCGCCGCCGGGAGACGGCCCGTCTGCTGGACTGTACCGGCGTACAGATCACCGATGAGGTGGCGTGGGGGACCGGCGTGCGGATCTATCGGGGCGGCGGCGAGCCCGCCGTCGTCTTCTGCCACAGCGGCGCCTTCGTGCTGGGAAATCTGGACACCGATCAGCACCTGTGTGTCGAGCTGGCCCGGCGGGCGCGGGTGACCGTGATCTCCGTCGACTACCGGCTGGCCCCGGAGCACCCGTACCCGGCCGCCCTCGACGATGCCGGCCAGGTGCTGGACTGGGTGGTCGAGAACGCCGCTGTGCTCGGTATCGACCCGGACCGGGTCGCGGTCGCGGGCAGCAGCGCCGGCGGCTCGCTCGCCGCCGGGCTGGCGCACCGGGCGGCGGCGGGTGCGGCTCCGCCGGTCGCCTTCCAGCTGTTGCACCAGCCGGTACTCGATGACCGGCTGACACCCTCGAAGGACGAATTCGACAGCACCCCCGGATTCGACGGCCCGGCAACACGATTGATGTGGCGGCACTACCTCGGCGGCGCCGGGGCGGCGCCGGCCGGCGCGGTGGTGGGCCGGCGCGATGAGCTCGCCGGCCTGGCACCCGCGTTCATCAGCTGTGCCGAGCTCGACCCGTTGCGCGACGAGGCGGTCGACTACGCGCTGCGCCTGATGTGGGCCGGCGTCGCGTGCGAACTGCATGTCTTCCCCGGTACCTGCCATGGCTTCGAATCGCTGCTGCCGCAGTGGCAGACCAGTGGGCAGCTCTTCGCCCTGCAGGGAGCTGCCCTGCGCCGCGCACTACACGGCTAGTTCGCGTGCGACCGCGGCGTGATAGGCGTCGATATGGGACGGGTTGACGATACGGAAGAACCCGTCCGACATCGGCGCATCCCGGTAGGCCTCGATGGTCATCGTCCTGGTGAACAGGGTGAGGTCCGGTCCCGGCGTGCTGAAGTGGTACTCGATGGTCATCCGGCCGTCGAAGCCGACCTCACCGGTGCTGTCGGTGGAGAGCCGGCCCACCGAACTGAACACCCACAACCTGGGCCTGGTGGCGATCGCGAGCTGCCAGGTGAAGGTGCGGTCGGCCGTCGGATGCGACTCCTGCCAGGTGTCACCGACGCGCAGCGGGAGGGTGCCGTCGAGATCGCTGATGCGGGGGGCGTTCGGGTAGGTCTTGGTCCAATTGGCCGGGTTGGTGACGAAGTCGTAGATCGTCTCGGCGGAGTGCGTGAACGTGGTCGACGAGCTGGTGGTCACGATGCCCACGGAGGTTCCTCTCGGGTCGGTGTCAGGTGGAGCAACCGCAGTCGCCGTGGCTGCCACCGGGTAATTCGGCGAGCACCTCGGTGCGGGTCTCGTCGAAGCTCAGGAAGCCCGCGATCGGGGCCGATTCGGGCAGCGGCGTCTCGTAACTCCAGGCGATGTCCTCGATGACCGTGTCACCGATCACCGCCGACCAGTACGTCGCGTGCCCCTTGTAGTTGCAGTAGGCGGTGGTGGCCGAGCGGCGCAGCAGGTCGGTGCGTACCTGAGCGGGGTGGACGTACAACCGCGGTGCCAAGGCCGTCTCGAACAGCACCGTCGATTCGGCGGTGTCCACCAGGGTGGCGCCGTTGAGCGTCACCCGCAGCCCGCGGTGGCCGGGCCGGCAGTCGACCCGGTGGTAGGGGTTCGGGGGATAGTGCACCAGGGTGCGGCCCTCTTCGCGCCAGGTGTCCACGGCGTCCCATGGGACGTGCACATGGTCGGGCTTCTCGGGCAGCGGCGTGGTGGGCAGATCGGCGGTCTCGCCGAGGGGGAACGCGTAGGCGAGTGGGCGGCCGCGACGATGGACCATCAACGCGGCTTCGGTATCAATGACGATGCGGCCGTTGACCACTGCCTGAACGCGGCGAGGATGTGGCTCGATGAACACGACATCGTCAGGCAGCGACGGAAAGCACCATCCCGCGGGGTCGGGGCCCAGCGGGCCGCGACCGGCGTAAAGACTCATGACGGCACTCCACGAACGAGGTGACGGGGCGAACAGCTGACCCACAGAGCTTTACAGAAACAGTACAAAATGTCACGCTGTGGGTATGGCGATGCCCTCCCGGCCTGCCCTCCCGCCGTCCGAGTCCCGTCCCTAAGGAGTGAGACCGCATGAAAGCCCGCTCATTTCGCCTCGACGATGCCGACCTGCTGCACGCGCGGCTGTCCTATGAACTCTCGGTGGTCGCGGTCGATCCGCTGGACGCGGTGCGCGCGGCCGGTGGTTGGATGTTCGACCGCGTGCGCGCCGGCTGGAAGGTCAAAGTGCTTGTACCGCAGCGGTATGACTCACGGCCACTGGATATCCTCGGTGTCCGGGCGTGCGCGCTGGAGACGAACTTCGACCTCGTGACCGCTGATCCCGCGGCGCTCGCGGTGTCGGCGCAAGCCTGGGGGATGGATGCCCGGATGCGCCGCGACGTGGTGCGGGCGGTGGAACGACGGGCCATCGAGGTATCGGTGTGGGGATCGCAGCCGTCGGAGATGGCGGGCAGGGTGGAGCCGGTGCAGCACCGACTCAGTCCTGCGGCGCGGGCATTCAAGGCGCACGCGATGGTCGCCGCAGGGGGCGACCCGGCCACCGTCGCGGCCACGGAGGAATTCCACAGCTGTGCGTTGTGGTACCCATCGGACGGTCCTGATCTCATATCGGTTAGCTAGCTTTAGTATTCGGGGATGACCCCACTGCTCGACCGGCTGGCCTCGACCGTCGGCGCCGGGTACGTCAGCGCCGATCCCGAGGTGCTGGCGGGGCGCGCGATAGACCACACCGGGCGCTACCGCGGTCAGGCGCAGGCCCTGGTGCGCCCCGGCACCGCCGCGGAGGTCGCGGCCGTGCTCACCGTGTGCCGGGACTCCGGCGCCTGTGTGACGGTGCAGGGCGGCCGGACGTCCCTGGTGGCCGGCACGGTGCCCGAACACGACGATGTGCTGCTGTCCACCGAGCGGCTGACCACACTCGGTGAGGTGGACGTGGCCGAACGCCGGGTGACGGTGGGCGCAGGCGTCACGCTGGCCGCGGTGCAGCGTGCGGCCAACGCAGCCGGGCTGCTCTTCGGGGTCGATCTGGCCGCCCGCGATTCGGCGACGGTCGGGGGGATGGCGTCGACGAATGCCGGCGGGCTGCGCACCGTGCGCTACGGCAATATGGGCGAGCAGATCCTGGGCCTGCAGGTGGCCCTGCCCGACGGCAGCGTGCTGGCCCGGCACAGTCAGGTGCGCAGGGACAACACCGGCTACGACCTGACCGCCCTCCTGGTCGGCGCGGAGGGCACCCTCGGTGTGCTGACCGAACTGGATCTGCGACTGCATCCCGTACCTGCGCACCGGGTCACGGCCATCGCGGGTTTCGACGACCTGGACGCGCTCGTCGAGGCCGGCCGTACCTTCCGGGACACCGACGGCATCGCGGCGCTGGAACTGCTCGACGCCCGTGCCGCCGCACTGACCGCCGAGCATCTGGGTGTCGCGGCGCCCGTCGGAGGTGCGTGGCTACTGCTGATCGAACTGGCCGCCGACCTGGATCCGACCGAGCGATTGGCCGAGCTGCTCGACGTGCCCGGCGTGCGCGGGGAACCGGCCGTCGGTGTGGACACCCTTGCCCAGCAACGACTCTGGCAGGTGCGCGAGGCGGTGGCGGACATCCTCGGTGTGTCCGGTCCGCCGCTGAAATTCGACGTGTCGCTACCGTTGCACGCCATCGCGAGCTTCGCCGAGGATGCCACCGCGCTGGTGGCCGAGCACGCTCGCGATGCCATCCCGGTGCTGTTCGGCCATATCGGGGAGGGCAATCTGCATCTGAACCTGGTCCGCTGCACCCTCACCGGGGAACGGGAGCGCACCCTCTACGCGGCGATGATGACCCTGATCGCGGCGCACGGCGGCAATGTGTCCTCAGAGCACGGCGTCGGCAGCCGCAAACGTGACTACCTGTCCATGTCGCGCACCGACGCCGATATCGCGGCGATGCGGGCGGTGAAGACGGCTTTCGATCCGACCGGTTATCTCAACCCGGCGGTGCTTTTTCGTTGATCCCGCTGACGCGGTCAGCGGTACCAGCCGGCGCGGCGGGCCCACCAGTCGCGGGCCACCACGCCCAGGATGCCGATCGCGAAGAGGATCAGGAACACATCCTCGACATGGCCGACGTGGTTACCGCGCAGCATGCACAGCAGGAAGATGGCCGACAGGATGCCGCCGATGTGGATCCAGGTGTGGTTCTCCTTCGACCAACCCCACGCGGCGGACGGAACTTCTTCCACGTCGACACCGGTGTGTCGCTCGACCTCGGTGTTGGCCACGGTTGCTCCTCGTCGGTCTACATCTGGTCCAGACTTGTCTGATTCGACATTCTGGCACACCCGGGCGATCCGGCCCGACCGGCCGTCGATTGTGGGTACTTTCCCAAGATGGCAGGCAGTCGAGTCAAATCCGTCGAGCAGTCCATCGCCGATACCGACCAGCCGGGAACCCGGCTGCGCAAGGACCTCACCTGGTGGGACCTCACCGTGTTCGGGGTGTCCGTCGTCGTCGGCGCCGGCATCTTCACGGTCACGGCCTCGACCGCGGCCAACATCACCGGCCCGGCCATCTCGGTGTCCTTCGTCATCGCCGCCGTCACCTGTGGCCTGGCCGCGCTGTGCTACGCCGAGTTCGCCTCGACGGTGCCGGTGGCCGGCAGCGCCTACACCTTCTCGTATGCCACCTTCGGCGAGTTCGTGGCCTGGATCATCGGCTGGGATCTGATCCTGGAGTTCGCGATCGGTGCGGCGGTGGTGGCCAAGGGCTGGTCCAGCTACCTGGGCACCGTGTTCGGGTTCGCCGGCGGTACCACCGAGATCGGCGCGCTCACCCTGGACTGGGGTGCGCTGCTGATCGTCGCGGTGGTGGCCACCCTGCTGGCCTTCGGCACAAAATTGTCCTCGCATTTCAGTGCCGTCGTCACCGCGGTCAAGGTGGCGGTGGTGCTGCTGGTGGTGATCGTCGGTGCGTTCTTCATCAAGGCGGCCAACTACACGCCGTTCATCCCTGCCCAGGAATCGGCGGACGCGACCGGCACCGGCCTGGATCAGTCGGTGTTCTCCCTGCTCACCGGCGCCGCGGGCAGTCACTACGGCCTCTACGGCGTGCTGGCGGGGGCTTCCATCGTGTTCTTCGCGTTCATCGGCTTCGATGTCGTCGCCACCACCGCCGAGGAGACCCGCGATCCGCAGCGCGACGTGGCCAAGGGCATCCTCGCCTCGCTCGCCGTGGTCACCCTGCTCTACGTCGCGGTATCGGTGGTGCTGTCCGGGATGGCGTCCTACACCGACCTCAAGCAGGCCGGGAACGGCCATCCCAACCTGGCCACGGCATTCGAGCTCAACGGCGTGCACTGGGCGGCGAAGGTCATCTCGATCGGCGCCCTCGCCGGGCTGACCACCGTGGTGATGGTGCTGCTGCTCGGACTGTCCAGGGTGCTGTTCGCGATGTCGCGGGACGGCTTGCTGCCGCGCCGGCTGGCCCACACCGGCACCCGCGGCACCCCGGTGCGCATCACCATCCTGGTGGCCGTGCTGACCGCGGTGGCGGCGGCGGTGTTCCCGATCGGCAAGCTGGAGGAGATGGTCAACGTCGGCACCCTGTTCGCCTTCATCCTCGTCTCGGCCGGCGTGCTGGTGTTGCGCCGGAGCAGGCCCGACCTGCCGCGCGGATTCCGCGTGCCGTGGGTGCCGCTGCTGCCGCTGGCCTCGATCGCCGCGTGCGCCTGGCTGATGCTCAACCTCACCGGCCTGACCTGGCTGCGGTTCGGGATCTGGATGGCCGTCGGTGTGGTGGTCTATCTGGCCTACGGACGGCACCATTCGGTGCTGGCGCAACGCGAGGCGGCGCTGCGCTGATGCAGTTCTGGAGCGGCACCGCGTTCATGGACACCGCCGCCGCGTTGCGGCTGGCGCCGTTGCTCGACGACGCCGGGTTCGCCGGCTTGATCAGCGCCGACCATCTGGTCTATCCGCGCGACCTGAAATCGAAATACCCTTCCCCAGATGGGGTTCCGCCGTGGCAGCCGGAGACGGCGTGGCCCGACTCGTGGGTGCTCATCGGGGCGATGGCGGCGCTGACCAAGCGGCTGCGATTCTCCAACGCCGTCTACGTCGCCCCGTCACGACCGCTGGTGGCGGTGGCCAAACTGGTGGCCACCGCCTCGGTCATCTCGGCGGGCCGGGTGTCGCTGGCCGTCGGGGCGGGGTGGATGCGCGAGGAATTCGAGCTGCTGGGCCAGGATTTCGGCACCCGCGGTGCTCGCCTGGACGAGATGATCCCGGCGCTGCGCGAACTGTGGCGCGGTGGGTGGGTGTCCTGGCACGGCGAGCACTACCAGGTGCCCGAGTTGATGCTCGAGCCGCATCCGCCCGCACCGGTGCCGATCCTGTGCGGCGGTGAGACCGAGGTGGCGCTGCGCCGCGCGGCCCGGCTGTGCGACGGCTGGGTCGGTACCGCCTACCGGCTCGACGAAGCGGTGCGTTACGTGGACCGGCTCACCGCGCTGCGGCGCGAGTACGGCCGGGAGAACGAGCCGTTCGAGATCATGCTGGCCCTGCTCGAGGTGCCCACGCTGGACGTGTTCCAGCGGGCCGAGGAGGCCGGCATCACCGCGGTGATGTGTGCACCCTGGTTCGGCTCGGATGACATATCAGGGGCGATCGCCCGCTTCGCCGACGAGGTCATCACCAAGATGCGCTGACGCCGCCCGGCGTGCGACATTACTTCCGTGACGTACCCCCGCGACATGGTCGGCTACGGGCCGCACCCACCCGACCCGCAATGGCCCGGCGGGGCCAACATCGCCGTCCAGTTCGTGCTCAACTACGAGGAGGGTGCGGAGAACTCCGTGCTGCACGGTGACGCGGGCTCGGAGACTTTCCTGTCCGATGTCGTGGGCGCACAGTCGTTTCCGAACCGGCACCTGAGCGTGGAGTCGTTGTACGAATACGGCTCGCGGGCGGGGTTGTGGCGGGTGCTGCGGACCTTCGATCGGCGTGGGCTGCCGTTGACGATCTTCGGGGTGGCCATGGCGCTGGCCCGCAATCCCGAGGCCGTGGCGGCGTTCACCGCCCGCGGTGACGAGATCGCCTGTCACGGCCTGCGCTGGCTGAGCTACCAACTGACCGATGTCGACGTCGAACGCGACCACCTGGAACAGGCCGTCGCACTGATGACCGAGCTGACCGGCTCGGCGCCGCTGGGCTGGTACACCGGCCGGGACTCCCCGCAGACCCGGCAGCTGCTCGTGGAGCACGGCGGCTTCCTGTACGACTCGGATTCCTACGCCGACGACCTGCCGTACTGGACTCGGGTCGGCGGACGCGATCACCTGGTGGTGCCCTACACCTTGGACACCAACGATATGAAGTACGTCTCCACCAGTGGGTTTCCCAGTGGGACAGAGTTTTTCACCTACCTGCGGGATGCCTTCGATGTGCTCTACGCCGAAGGCGAAGCCGGTGCGCCGAAAATGCTGTCGGTGGGCCTGCACTGCCGGTTGGTGGGCCGGCCCGCCCGCATCGCCGCACTGGAACGGTTCCTCGACCATGTCCAGTCCCATGACTCGGTGTGGATCGCCCGCCGGGTGGACATCGCCCGGCACTGGATCGAGCGCTTCCCGGCTCAGTGATTGACCGGCGCGGTGTTGACCCTCCCGCAGGGGGAGACCGCAGACTGGCCACATGCCCGACTCCTCCGACACGGTATCCATCGGTGACTTCTCCCGGATGACGCAGTTGAGCGTGAAGACGCTGCGGCACTATCACGACATCGGGCTGATGGCGCCCAGCCATGTCGACCCAGACACCGGATACCGGTACTACTCGTACGACCAGCTGCCCACCGCGGCGGTGGTGCGCCGGTTGCGCGCACTCGACATGTCGATCGCCGACGTCAAGGCGGTGCTGGCGGCCGACCCCGCCGGTCGCAACGCGCTGATCGGCACCCACCTGCAGCGGCTGGAGGCGCAGCTGGCCGATACCCGGGCCGCGGTCGACGCGCTACGCGACATCCTCGACCCTCCGCGGGGTGCGTGGAAGCTGGAGCATCGCAGCGTGCCCACGACCGCCGCGGTCGCGGTGCACGACAACGTGGACCGCGACGACCTGCCGACCTGGTGGGAGGGCGCCGTCGCTGAGCTCCAGGCGACCGTGCGCACCCAGCACCTGACCCAGACCGGCCCACCCGGAGCCCTTTTCGGTTTCGGGATCTTCGATCGTGACCACGGACCGGCCACCGTGTTCATCCCGGCGACCGGACCGGTCCGTCCGGTCGGGCGGGTGGCCGAATACACCGTGCCGGCCGCCGAGCTGCTGGTGGTGCGTCATGACGGACCCCATGACGACGTGGACCTCGCCTACACCGAACTGGGCAGTTACGCGACCCGGCACGAGATCAGCGTCGACGGACCCCTGCGCGAGTATTACGAGCGGTTCGCCTGGGACACCCCGGATCCGGCGCAGTGGCGAACCGACCTGTGCTGGCCGATCTTCCGGTCCGACCGCGGCGGCCGGCGATGACTGCGGGTCAGCGCCGGGCAGTCGTCACGGGTGCCACCAAGGGCACCGGGGCGGCGGTGGTGCACTGGCTACAGCAGCGCGGTGTCTCGGTGACCGCCGTGGCGCGACACCGCCCCGAGACCGTCACCGCCGACCATTTCGTCGCCGCCGACCTGACCACACCCGAGGGGGCGGCCGTCGTCGCCGACGAGGTCGGCCGCCGCGGCGGCACCGACATCCTGGTGCACGTCGCGGGCGGTTCCAGTGCTCCCGCCGGTGGGTTCGCCCATCTCGGTGACGAGGACTGGGCCCTTGAATTGCAACTCAATCTGATGGCCGCCGTCCGGTTGGACCGGGCCTTGCTGCCGGCGATGATCGCCGCCGGCGGCGGGGCGGTGGTGCACGTGGGATCCATCCAGAGCCGCATGCCCCTGTACGACGGCACCCTCGGCTACGCGGCGGCCAAGGCGGCGCTGCGCGCCTACAGCAAGGGATTGGCAAACGAGCTGGCGCCCAAGGGAATCAGGGTCAACACCGTCTCACCCGGATTCATCCGGACCGAGGCCGCAGACGCCCTGGTGGCCAGGATCGCGGAAGGGGAGGGTACCGACCGGGACGCGGCGCTGCAATCCCTGATGGTCGCACTCGGCGGCATACCGCTGGGCCGGCCGGCCCAGCCCGCCGAAGTGGCCGAGGTCATCGGCTTCCTGGTGTCGGATGCCGCCGGATCGGTCGTCGGTGCCGATATCGTCGTCGACGGCGGGACCGTCCGCACGGTGTGAGCTCATCGGTCGTCGAGACGGAACACGGCCAGCCGCCCGGCCAGTGCCTCGAACTCCTCCGGTGTGCCGTGCACCACGAGCCCGGACCGTTTGGCGAACCCCACCCCGACCGGCACCTTCTGCGCGAACGCGCGCAACACGGGTCGGGACTGCTCGGCGGTCAGCTCGACGATGTGTACCCGGCGGGCGCGCCGGCCCCTGGTCAGCACGCCTGCGCCGGCGGCGCGGGCATTGGCCGCCCAGTCCGCACCGGGGTAGCCGGCCACCGTGTACCACGCACCGCCGTACTCGAACGGCGTCATGGGTGTGCTGCGCGGTTGCCCGGTTTTGCGTCCCGGCACCGTGAGGACCTGCGACGGTCCGGTCGGCACCCCGAGCCGGCCCAGGGCGACCACCAGCTTGTTCATCGTCTTCAGCCAGCTCGGCGGTGTGGGGTCATCAGACATGTTCTGCTCC
Organism: Mycolicibacterium fluoranthenivorans; assembly: GCF_011758805.1. Classification (NCBI taxonomy): domain Bacteria; kingdom Bacillati; phylum Actinomycetota; class Actinomycetes; order Mycobacteriales; family Mycobacteriaceae; genus Mycobacterium; species Mycolicibacterium fluoranthenivorans. The sequence continues at coordinate 2,486,427 of NZ_JAANOW010000001.1, forward strand.
TTGATATTCGGTGAACAGGGCGAGGTTGGTGCCGACCCACCGGGCAAAGGTGGTGGCGGGCCGGCCGAGGATGCGCTGCACCTCGTCGGTGACCGGTGCCGGCCGGCCGACCCCGGCCTCGAGCAGGCCGATATAGGCGTCGGCGAACGCGGGGGGAAACCCGATGGCGGCGAACCGCTCGCGCACCGCGTCGAGCGGCAGCTCGACATAGCGCAGGTCGCGGCCCAGTGCGGCGCCGATCACCTGCACCAGTTCGGTATTGGTCAGCGACTGCGGCCCGGTCAGTGGGATCCGCGTTCGGTCGAGGGTGTCGGTCAGCAGTGCGACGGCCGCCACCGCGGCGATATCGGCTTCGGCGATCACCGCGGTGCACGCCTGCGCGTACGGCCCGCTGACCACGTCGCCGGCTCTGATCTGCCCTGCCCACATCCCCGCGAAGTTCGAGGCGAACACCGTGGGCCGCAGGCTCACCCAGTCCAGGCCGGAGCCGACCGCGAGCTGTTCACACTCGCGGTTGCGATCACCGCGCACCCGCGAGGGCTGGCGCGCATCCTCGTCCTCGGCGTTGATCGCCGACAGCGCCACCAGCTTGCGCACCCCGTGCGACCGCGCCAGTTCCACGGTGGCCTCCAGTTCGCCGATGAGTGCGCGCGAGTTGAGGAGGACGGCGTCGGCGCCCGGCATCCCGGCCGCGGCGGTCGGCACCGCGGTGACCGACGGCGGGAAGGGCGAGGCCGAGCGGGTGACGGCGCGGACCGTCACCCCGGCGTCGAGTAGATGTGCGACGAGTGGGCGGCCGACATTACCGGTCGCCCCGGTGACCAGAATTGTTCTCATGCCCTCAAGGACGGAACCCCGGGGCGGAAAGTTACCCGTAACTTTTTCCGGTGCGAGATCGTCATAACACCATGACCGACTCGATCGACACCGCCTGGCGCGAGCAGCACGCCTACCTGGTGAACCTCGGCTACCAGCTGCTCGGCGATATCGGCGACGCCGAAGATGTTGCGCAGGAGGCGTTTCTGCGGCTGGCCCGGGCGGGCGAGCCCGTCGAGGACGTGCGGGCCTGGCTGACGGTGGTGACGGGCCGGTTGTGTCTGGATCTGCTTCGCTCGGCGCGGGTGCGCCGCGTCCACCTCGGCGGGGACAGCGCCACGGCGACGGTCCCCGACCCCGCGCCGGGCCCCGCCGACCGGGTCACGCTGGACGACGAGGTCAGCGCGGCGCTGCTGGCGGTACTGCGCATGCTCAGCCCGGGGGAGCGGGTCGCGTTCGTGCTGCACGACGTCTTCGGGGCACCGTTCGAGGAGATCGCCACCACCGTGGGCCGGCCGGTGGGCACCTGCCGGCAGCTGGCCCGCCGGGCCCGGGCCAAGGTCACCGGGGCAGGACCCGGCCTGGTGGAGGTGACCCGGGCCGAGCACCGCCACGTCACCGAGGCGTTCATCACGGCCTGCGCCAACGGCGACCTGACCGCGCTGACCGCGGTGCTGGACCCCGAGGTCTGGGGGGTGGGCACGGTGCTGGCCGATCCGCCCGTGCCCGCACAGGTGAATCACGGGCGGCACGATGTCGCGGTGAACCTGCTGCGCTACCTGGGGCCGGGCGCCACCGTGGTGTGCGCGGCCGAACCGGTGCTGCTGGCCTTCGACCGCGGCCGGTTGTTCGCGGTGGTGGTGCTGACGTTGCGCGGCGAGCGGGTCATGAAGATCGAAGCCACCGCCGACCCGGCCGCCCGTCAACCGTAGGTGAACGAATACGCCTGCAGGCCCTGGGATAACGTCACGTCGAGATGGCCGGGCCCGGTGGAGTCGCCCGCGACGATCTGCCGCATGTTGGGTGGTCCGCGCACGGGGATGCGCCGGGTGCCGCCGGTGGTGGTCACCTCGACGGTGCCGGTGCCGCCGACGACGAGATAAACGTTGCGGGCGTGGTAGTTCAGCGCGATCTGGGCGCCGTAGGCCGCGGCGGTGGCGCCCTGGTAGTCGAGTCGCCACGGGCCGCGCAGGGCGAAGGTGTCGTCGGCCAGACGGGCCGGGAGATCGAAGGTCGCGGTGCCTTGGTCGTAGGTGCCGGTGCCGCCGTAGTTCACCACTTTCCCCACGCTGAGGTAGGTCTCCGGGGTGAGCTGCGAGCGGGGGGTGGTGTCGGGTGCGCCGGTCGGCGGGGGCAGGGTACGGTCCGGATGGGCCTGGGAGAGCAGCTCTCTGATGAGTTTCTCGGTGACGTCATAGTCGCCCTCTCCGAACTTCACGTGCCGGACGGTGCCGTCGGCGTCGATCAGGTAGTGGGCGGGCCAATAGCGGTTGCGGTAGTTGGTCCAGGTGGCGTAACCGTTGTCCAGCGCGACGGGGTAGGTGATGCCCAGATCGCGGGCCCCGCCCGCGACGTTGGCCGGAACCCGTTCGAAGGCGTACTCCGGGGTGTGGACACCGATGACGTCGAACCCGGCGTCCCGGTAGGCGCGGTACCAGTCGGTGACGTGCGGGATGCTGCGCTGGCAATTGATGCACGAATAGGCCCAGAAGTCGATGAGCACCACCTTGCCGCGTAGGGCCGCGAGGTCGACAGCGGAGTTCCCCGGTGTGTTCAGCCACGCCGTGATGCCCTTGATATCCGGTGCCGGGCCGCAACTTTCGAGTTCGGGTGCGCCGTCGGAGCAATTGGACAGCGCGGCATTCTGGTCGTTGACGATCCCGCCCAGGTTGAGTGTGTCGCGGATCTGCCGGTCGCCGCCGACGGCATCGGACAGCGCTGCCGCGTAGTCGGGTACGACACGCTGCAGGTGGGCCGGAAGGTCGAACACCAGGGCCACCGCCAGCGCGAGGGTGACGAGGCCGGCCGAGACGCGGATGCCACGCTGGCGGCGGCGGAAGGCACCGACGCGTGCGCTCACCCGCCGCCCGGCCAGCGCGAAGAAGAGCAGCGGCAGTGCCGCGCCGATCGCGAACGAAGCGGTGAGCGCCACCGTGGGCAACCCGATATTGCCGGTGGCGCCGGCCAGGATGATCGCGGCCAGCACCGGCCCCGCGCAGGGCACGTACAACACGCCCAAGGCCAGACCGAGCCCGAAACCCGAAGTTCCGGAACCGAATTGCCGTTGCGGCAGCCGGGCGAACGGTTTCTCCAGAATCGCCTCGAACCGGGGGAAGATCAACCCGATACCGATGGCTGTCAGGGCGGCCAGCGCCACCCATCGCAGCGCGTCCTGCGGGAGATTCAGCAGCGACAACACCGCCGAACCGGCCAGGGTCACGGCGGTGAAGCTCAGCACCAGGCCGGCGATCACCAGATAGGGCCGGCGTGCGGAGGTGGGTCCACTCTGGGTGCCGGAGAAGAAGATCACCGGTAGTACCGGCAGGATGCACGGCGAGATGCCGGTGATCAGACCGCCGAGAAGACCGATGGCGATGACGGTGAGCATGCGCGCGACTTCCCGATCGATCCAGGCACGTGCGGCGCCCCGAGTGCCACGGGGGGGTGCGAATCGGGACGCCGCACGTGGGTTCTGTGGTGCTGCAGCGGGACTCAGGCCGGTGGCATGAGCACGGTGTCGATCATGTAGACGGTGGCATTGGCGGTCTTGACGCCGCCGCACACCAGGCCCGCGTCGTTGACCTTGAGCCCCGGACCCGATCCGGTCACGGTGACGGTGCCGCCCTGGAGCGTCTTGTGCTGTCCGGTGACCTGCATGGGGCTGGCCTGCCCCTCGACCACGTGATAGGTGAGGATCTTGGTCAGCAGATCCGAATCGGTTTTGAGCTTGTCCAGGGTGGCCGCGTCGATCTTGGCGAAGGCGTCATCGGTCGGCGCGAACACGGTGAGACCGGGGTTACTGTTCAGCGTGTCGACCAGGTTGACGTTCGGATTGAGCTTGCCCGACAACGCCGAGGTCAGCGTCGTGAGCATGGGGTTGTTCGAGGCGGCCACGGCAACCGGGTCCTGTGCCATCCCGGTGACCGAACCGGGCCCGCTGGGCACCTGCTGCGCGTAGGCGGCGCACCCGTTGCCGACCAGACCGGCGGCGGGATCGGCCATCGCCGAAGTCGCCGCGGGCGAGGTCATCGGAGTCATGCTCGCCGAGGTGCTGGTTTCCGGTGCGGCACTGGCGTTCGTGGACGAATCCTTCGCACACGCAATACCGCCGAAGAGGGTGACCGCCGAAAGACCGATCACCGCGAGTGTTTTCGATTGAGTTCTGTTCATCACTGTTGTCACTCGAATCTGTTCCGGAGCGGTCTTTTGGGCCGCCCTCACCGATGTATTCGGTGCGATGTGCGGCCCGGATGGGTGACCTGCCGAGCCGGCGTGACACGACGCATCCGGCGTCGATTCCGCCGGGGGTGATCCCACGCGGCACAATGGGACGGTGACGAACGTCGGAGGGCAGGAACGCGTACGGGTGCTGCTGCTGGGCAGCACCGGTTCCATCGGCACCCAGGCGCTCGAGGTCATCGCGGCCAACCCGGATCGCTTCGAGGTGGTGGGTCTGGCCGCCGGCGGCGGCAACGCCGAGCTGCTGGCCCGTCAGGCCGCCGTGACGGGGGTGCGCAATGTGGCCGTCGCCGACCCCGACGCCACCATCGAGGCCACCTACCGCGGGCCCGACGCGGCCACCCGCATCGTCGAGGACACCGAGGCCGACGTGGTGCTCAACGCCCTGGTCGGTGCGCTCGGACTGAAGCCGACCCTGGCCGCCCTGCACAGTGGGGCCCGGCTGGCACTGGCGAACAAGGAGTCACTGGTGGCCGGCGGCCCCCTGGTGCTGGCGGCCGCCGCGCCCGGGCAGATCGTGCCGGTGGACTCCGAGCATTCGGCGCTGGCGCAGTGCCTGCGCGGCGGTAGCGCCGACGAGGTCGCCGCCCTGGTGCTGACCGCGTCGGGCGGCCCGTTCCGCGGTTGGTCGGCGGAGGCGCTGACCAGCGTCACCCCCGAACAGGCCGGTGCGCACCCGACCTGGTCGATGGGACCGATGAACACCCTGAACTCGGCGTCATTGGTCAACAAGGGGCTGGAGCTGATCGAGACGCATCTGCTGTTCGGCATCGATTACGACCGCATCGAGGTCGTGGTGCATCCCCAGTCGATCGTGCACTCGATGGTGACGTTCACCGACGGCTCGACGCTGGCGCAGGCCAGCCCGCCCGATATGAAACTGCCCATCGCGCTGGCCCTGGGCTGGCCGGACCGGGTGGCCGGGGCCGCGCAGGCCTGCGACTGGAGCACCGCGTCGACGTGGACGTTCGAACCGCTGGACGCGCAGGTGTTCCCCGCGGTGGAGCTGGCCAGGGAAGCCGGGAGGCGGGGCGGTTGCCTCACCGCGGTCTACAACGCGGCCAACGAGGAGGCCGCCGAGGCCTTCCTCGCCGGGCGTATCGCTTTCCCCTCGATTGTGCGAACTGTTGCCGACGTGCTGCACGCCGCAGACCAGTGGGCCGCCGCACCCGCTACCGTGGAAGAAGTACTCGACGCGCAGGACTGGGCCAAGGCCGAAGCCAGGCGCCTGATCCGCACCGAATCGACGCAGGAGGTCACCGCAGCCCGATGATGTTCGCTATCGGCATCGCGCTGTTCGCGCTGGCCATCCTGGTCTCGGTGGCCCTGCATGAATGCGGGCACATGTGGGTGGCCCGCGCCACCGGCATGAAGGTGCGCCGCTATTTCGTCGGCTTCGGTCCCACCCTGTGGTCGACCATGCGGCCGAACAAGCTCGGCTACACCGAGTACGGCGTCAAGGCCGTCCCGTTGGGCGGATTCTGCGATATCGCCGGCATGACCTCGGTCGAAGAGCTCGCCCCCGACGAGCAGCCTCACGCGATGTACAAGCAGAAGGTGTGGAAGCGCGTCGCCGTGCTGTTCGCGGGCCCCGGGATGAACTTCGCCATCGGCCTGGCGCTCATCTACGCCATCGCCGTCATCTGGGGCCTGCCCAACCTGCACCCGCCGACCACCGCGGTCGTCGGTCAAACCGCTTGTGTGGCACCGCAGATCAGCAAAGGCGGGGACAACCCGTTCGGCCCGTGCCCGGAACCGGGCCCCGGCCCGGCCGCGCTGGCGGGCATCAAGGCAGGCGACACAATCGTCAAGGTGAACGGCACCGATGTGGCGACCTTCGCGGATATGGCCGCCGCCGTCCGTAAGCTCTCCGGCCCGGTGCCGATCGTCTACGAACGCGACGGTGAGCGGATCGCCACCGTCGTCGACGTCACCCAGACCCAGCGCTTCGCCGACAAGGACGCCGACAAGACGATCGCCGTCGGCGCCATTGGGGTGAGTGCGGCGCTGCCGCCGGGCCCCACCCGGTACAACCCGCTGACCGCCGTCCCGGCCACCTTCTCGTTCACCGGTGACCTCGTCGTCGAACTCGGCAAGTCGCTGGCCAAGATCCCTACCAAGGTCGGCGCGCTGGTGCACGCCATCGGTGGCGGCGAGCGCGACCCCGAGACCCCGATCAGTGTGGTGGGCGCCAGCATCATCGGCGGCGACACCGTCGACCACGGCCTGTGGGTGGCGTTCTGGTTCTTCCTGGCCCAGATGAACTTCGTGCTCGGCGCGATCAACCTGTTCCCGCTGCTGCCCTTCGACGGCGGGCATATCGCGATCGCGGTGTTCGAGAAGGTCCGCAACATGATCCGCACGGCGCGCGGCAAGGTGGCCGCCGCGCCGGTCAACTACCTCAAACTCATGCCCGCCACCTATGTGGTGCTGGTCTTCGTTGTCGGATACATGTTGTTGACCGTCACCGCCGACCTGGTCAATCCCATCAGACTGTTCCAGTAGTCGGACCCTCAAGTTTGGAGATGAAGTGACATCCATCGGCCTGGGTATCCCAGCCCCACCGCCGCCCGTTCTGGCGCCGCGTCGCAAGACCCGCCAGCTCAAGGTGGGCGATGTGGGGGTGGGCAGCGACTCGCCGATCTCGGTGCAGTCGATGTGCACCACCAAGACCCATGACATCAACGCGACGCTGCAGCAGATCGCCGAGCTGACCGCGTCGGGCTGCGATATCGTCCGGGTCGCCTGTCCCCGGCAGGAGGACGCCGACGCGCTGCCGATCATCGCGAAGAAGGCGAACATCCCCGTCATCGCCGATATCCATTTCCAGCCGAAGTACATCTTCGCCGCCATCGACGCCGGCTGCGCGGCGGTGCGGGTGAACCCCGGCAACATCAAAGAGTTCGACGGCCGGGTCAAAGAGGTGGCCAAGGCCGCGGGCGCGGCGGGCATCCCGATCCGGATCGGGGTCAATGCCGGGTCGTTGGACAAGCGGATGCTGGAGAAGTACGGGAAGGCCACCCCGGAGGCGCTCGTCGAATCCGCGCTGTGGGAGGCCTCGCTGTTCGAGGAGCACGGCTTCGGCGATATCAAGATCAGCGTCAAGCACAACGACCCGGTGATCATGGTGGCCGCCTACGAGCAGTTGGCCGCCCGGTGCGACTATCCGCTGCACCTGGGTGTCACCGAGGCCGGCCCCGCCTTCCAGGGCACCATCAAGTCCGCGGTCGCCTTCGGTGCGCTGTTGTCGCGCGGGATCGGCGACACGATCCGGGTGTCGCTGTCGGCGCCGCCGGCCGAGGAGATCAAGGTCGGCAACCAGATCCTGGAATCGCTGAACCTGCGTCCGCGCGGCCTGGAGATCGTGTCCTGTCCGTCCTGCGGGCGCGCCCAGGTCGATGTGTACACGTTGGCCAACGCGGTGTCGGCGGGACTGGACGGGCTCGATGTGCCGTTGCGGGTGGCCGTGATGGGTTGCGTGGTGAACGGCCCCGGCGAAGCCCGCGAAGCGGATCTGGGTGTGGCGTCGGGTAACGGCAAGGGGCAGATCTTCGTCAAGGGTGAAGTGGTCAAGACGGTGCCCGAGGCGATGATCGTGGAGACCCTGATCGAGGAGGCCATGCGCATCGCGGCTGAATTGGACCCCGGGGCAAGTGCCACCGGTTCGCCGGTTGTCACCGTAAGCTGAATCAGGCCCCTGTGAGCGGGGTCACCCTCCGGCTCCGGTAGCTCAGAAAGAACCAACATGTCGGCTCCGCCCCTCTACCGCCTCACCGATGAGCGCCGTGTCTCGGTGGTGCGTGACCTGGATTCCGTACGTGTGGTTCTGGACGACGACCCGGTCGGCGCCTGTATGGTCGCGTGCCGGGTACTCGACTACGGTGTCGACCCGAACGCCATCGGTGGTGAGTTGTGGACGCGGCGCCGGGTCACCGAATCCCTGTGTTACGCGGGGGCCAATCTCATTCCGCTGCGCGGCGGTCCGGACGATATCGCCGCGTTCGCCGACAAAGCCCTCAGCGCGCCGCGGCGATGTTCGTCACTGGTCGGACGGGCCGAGATGGTGTTGCCGCTGTGGCGGCGGCTCGAAGCCGGCTGGGGTTCGGCCCGCGACGTGCGCGACGAGCAACCGCTGATGGCGCTGTCGACTGCGCCGCTGTGCGCCGTCGACCCTGCGGTGCGGCCCGTCCGGATGGAAGAGCTGGACGCCTACCTGGTGGCCGCCATCGAGATGTTCATCGGTGAAGTGGGGATCGACCCGCGGATGGGCGACGGCGGACGCGGCTACCGGCGGCGCGTGGCCGGTCTGATCGCGGCGGGCCGGGCCTGGGCCCGCTTCGAGGACGGTCAGGTGGTCTTCAAGGCCGAGATCGGTTCGCAGTCGCCGACGGTGGGCCAGATCCAGGGTGTCTGGGTGCATCCGCAGTGGCGTGGGCGGGGACTGGGCGCCGCGGGTACCGCCACCCTGGCCGATGCGGTGTTGCGCAGCGGGCGCATCGCCAGCCTCTACGTCAACGGTTACAACCATGTCGCGCGCGGCGCGTACGCCAAGATCGGCTTCACGCAGGTGGGCACCTTCGCGACCGTGCTCCTGGACTGACAGAACCGCAGCTCGCGTCTCCGTCTCGAACCCATCACGGTCCGGTCTCGGTGCGCCTCCGGCCCAGCCGGTCGCCACAGTTTTAACATTTGCCTCAATGGCAACTATCACCACACCGGTCTCGCGCATTGCGGCGGCCGTCATGGCCGTCGTCGCGACGGCGACGACGCTGAGTGCCTGCACCCCGAAGCCCAATGGTCCCGAGCCCACCGCCGAAGCGTTCTTCGCCGCACTCGCCACCGGGAACACCACGGCCGCGGCAGATCTGGCCGATCACCCGGCGCAAGCCCAGGCCGCGCTGAACGAGGCGTGGTCGGGGCTGCAGGCCACCCGGCTGGACACCCAGATCCTGGGATCCAAGTACGCCGAGGACACCGGCACCATCAAATATCGCTACAGCTGGCACCTGCCCAAGGACCGGGTGTGGACCTACGACGGCGAACTGAACATGATCCGCGAAGAGGGGCACTGGCAGGTGCGCTGGAGCGCCACCGGGCTGCATCCCCAACTGGGCGAGAATCAGACCCTGGCGCTACGGGCCGACCCGCCCCGGCGGGCCTCGGTCAACGAGCGCGGGGGCACCGACGTCCTGGTTCCCGGCTACCTGTACCACTACGCGCTCGATGCCCGGGTGGCCGGTGCGGCTCTGATGCCGACGGCCCGCGCCGTGGTCGATGCGCTGCGACCGTTCGACAACACCTTGGATCCGCAGCGGCTGGCCGAAGAGGCCAGCTCGTCGACCACCCCGCTGGACCTCATCACGCTGCGCACCGATGACAACGACCGGGTGTCGGCGGCGATCGGCCGGCGCCCAGGGGTGGTCATCACCCCGCAGCCCGCGATGATGCCCACGGACGCGAAGTTCGCACCGGCCATCGTCTCGGAGGTCAAGAAGGCGGTGTCCACCGATCTGGTGGGCCAGGCCGGGTGGCGGGTGGTCAGCGTCAATCAGAACGGCGTCGATGTCGACGTCCTCAACGAGGTGCCGGGCACGCCGGCGCCTTCGGTGACGATCAGCCTGGACCGCGCGGTGCAGAACGCGGCGCAGGATGCGGTGAACATGGTCGGCAAGAAGGCGATGATCGTGGCGATCAAGCCGTCGACGGGCGAGATCCTGGCCGTCGCCCAGAACGCCGCCGCCGACGCCGACGGGCCCACCGCCACCATGGGCCTGTACCCGCCGGGATCGACCTTCAAGATCATCACCGCCGGCGCCGTCGTCGACCGGGACATGGCCACGCCGAACACCTTGCTCGGCTGCCCGGGGTCACTGGATATCGGACACCGGACCATCAACAACTACAACACCTTCGACCTGGGCACGGTGCCCATGTCGCGGGCGTTCGCCAACTCGTGCAACACCACGTTCGCCGAGCTGGCCAGTACTCTCCCGCCCCGCGGCCTGAACCAGGCCGCCGCCCAGTACGGCCTCGGTCCGGACTATGTGGTGGACGGCATCCCCACGGTGACCGGTTCGGTGCCCCCGACGGTGGATCTCACCGAACGCACCGAGGACGGCTTCGGTCAGGGCAAGGTGCTGGCCAGCCCGTTCGGGATGGCCTTGGTCGCGGCCACCGTCGCGGCCGGGAAAACACCTGTGCCACAACTGATCCTGGGGCGCCCGACGCAGGTCAACGGGACGGCGGCGCCGATCTCGCCGAAGATGCTCGACGCGCTGCGGCCGATGATGCGGCTGGTGGTGACCAACGGCACCGCCAAGGAGCTCAACGGGCTGGGCGATGTCCGCGGCAAGACCGGTGAGGCCGAGTTCAACGGCGGGTCGCATGCCTGGTTCGCCGGCTACCGCGGGGATATGGCCTTCGCCGCGCTGATCGTCGGTGGTGGCAGCTCGGAATACGCGGTCCGGATGTGCCGGGACATGCTCAAAGGCCTGCCGCCGGACTACCTGGCCTGATCTCGCGCCGCCCGCGCAGTAGCCTGACTGCTGGAGGATGCAGGGGCGATGACAGGTATTGACGATTACGCGACCATGCGGGTGTCCGATGCGGACCGCAACGGCACGCTGCGGCGGCTGCACAATGCGGTGGCGCTCGGGCTGATCGATATCGGCGAGTTCGAGGAGCGCTCGGCGCTGGTCTCCCAGGCCCGGCTGCACACGGATCTGGACGCCCTCGTCGGTGACCTGCCCGGGCCCGGCGCCATCGTCACCTCGGCCGCCGACCGGGTGGAACTGCGCGGTGTGATGGGTTCGCTCAAGCGGCAGGGGGAGTGGGTGGTGCCCACCCGGCTGGCCCTGCACCGGCGGATGGGTTCGGTGGATCTGGACCTGACCCGGGCGCGCTTCGCCGGTCCGATGATCGTGGTCGAGCTCGACCTCAAGTTCGGCGGACTCGACATCCGGCTGCCCGACGGTGCCAGCGCCTCGATCGACGATGTGGAGGTGGTGGTGGGCAGTGCCAACGATCACCGCCGGGATGCGCCGGCCGAAGGTACGCCGCATATCGTCTTCACCGGCAAGGTGGTCTGCGGTTCGGTGGATATCCGCGGACCGCGGCGCTCGTGGTCGCCGCCGCGGTTGCGGCGCCGCACCTAGCGCGGCTCGAGCACCGCGAACGTCAGGGTGGCCCTGGCCGCCAGCCGGTTGCGGTCGAGATCGGTGACATCCACGGCGGTGACGATGAGCCGTCGGCCCGCCCGCACGATCGTCGCCTCGGCACGTGCCCTGCCCATGACCGGCGCCAGGAAATGGATGTTCAGATCGGCGGTGGTGACGTCGTGACCGACGCCGGTATGCCGCCCGGCGAGGATGCCCGCGGCGATGTCGATGAGGGTGGCCACCAGGCCGCCCTGCAGCGCGCCGCGCACATTCGCCAGATCGGGACGGTTGTCCATCTCCATCACGAGCCGGTCCCCGGTCGACTCGACCTCGACGTAGTCGAGCCGGTGCAGGATGTGCTCGTCGTTCACCGCCGTACGGTAACACCATTACCGCGAGCGGAGAGTCCGCTTCTACCCGGGGTGTCCGGCCTGACCCCGGTGTCGGTCGCGATCTCGGTAGGCTGACCGCCATGCCTGTTCGCGCGCCCCTTCGGTCCGGCGAGTTGTCCCCGACCCTTCCGGTGCCCAAGTCGATCCCGCGCCCGGAGTACGCGTGGAAGCCGACCGCCGTCGAGGGCCACGAACCCTGGGTGCAGACGCCCGAGGTGATCGAGAAGATGCGGGTGGCCGGCCGAATCGCCGCGGGTGCGCTCGCCGAGGCCGGGAAGGCGGTCGCCCCCGGCGTCACCACCGATCACCTGGACCGGGTGGCCCACGAGTACATGATCGACCACGGCGCCTATCCGTCCACGCTGGGCTACAAGGGATTCCCGAAGTCCTGCTGCACCTCCCTGAACGAGGTGATCTGCCATGGCATCCCGGATTCCACCGTCATCGAGGACGGTGACATCGTCAATATCGACGTCACCGCCTATATCGACGGGGTGCACGGGGACACCAACGCCACCTTCCTGGCGGGTGACGTGTCCGAGGAACACCGGCTGCTGGTGGAGCGCACGCACGAGGCGACCATGCGGGCCATCAAGGCGGTCAAACCCGGCCGCCAGCTCTCGGTGGTCGGCCGCGTCATCGAGGCCTACGCGAACCGCTTCGGCTACAACGTCGTTCGCGATTTCACCGGACATGGGATCGGCACCACGTTCCACAACGGTCTGGTGGTGCTGCACTATGACCAGCCGGCCGTCGAGACGGTGATCGAGCCCGGTATGACGTTCACCATCGAGCCGATGATCAACCTCGGTGCGCTGGACTACGAGATCTGGGATGACGGCTGGACGGTGGCCACCAGGGACCGCAAGTGGACCGCGCAGTTCGAGCACACTCTGGTGGTCACCGCGGACGGCGCCGACATTCTCACCCTGGTGTGAGTGCACTGCTGGTCGCCGGGACCACCTCCGACGCCGGTAAATCGATGGTCGTCGCCGGCCTGTGCCGACTGCTGACCCGCCACGGGATACGGGTGGCCCCGTTCAAGGCGCAGAACATGAGCAACAACTCCGCCGTCACGGTCGAGGGCGGCGAGATCGGCCGGGCTCAGGCGATGCAGGCCCGTGCCGCAGGCCTGGCGCCCAGCATCCGGTTCAACCCGATCCTGCTCAAGCCCGGCAGCGACCGGACCTCCCAACTGGTGGTGCGCGGCCAGGTCGCCGGCACCATGGCTGCCGGCGATTACTTCACCCGCCGCAGCGAGCTCGCCGGTGTGGTCGCCGACGAATTGGCCTCACTGCGAGCCGAATTCGACGCCGTCATCTGCGAGGGTGCGGGTTCGCCTGCCGAGATCAACCTGCGCGCCAGTGATCTGGCGAATATGGGCCTGGCGCGTGCGGCCGGGCTCGCGGTGCTGCTGGTCGGCGATATCGATCGCGGGGGCCTGCTGGCGCACCTGTTCGGTACGGTGGCGGTGCTCGAACCCGAGGACCAGAAATTGATCAGTGGGTTCCTGGTCAACAAGTTCCGCGGCGACCCCGCGTTGCTGGCCCCTGGACTGGACCAGCTCGAGGCGCTGACCGGACGGCCCACCTACGGCGTGATCCCGCACCTCGACTCGCTGTGGATGGACACCGAGGATTCGCTGTCGGTGACCGCCGGCGCGACCCTCGGTGAGCCGGTGCCACCGCGCGGGTCCGAATGGCTGCGGGTGGCCGCGGTCCGGTTACCGCGCATCTCCAACTCCACCGATGTCGAAGCGCTGGCGTGTGAACCCGGTGTGCTGGTGCGCTGGGTCGCCGACCCCGGCGATATCGGCGACGCCGACGTGGTGGTCCTGCCGGGCAGTAAGGCCACGGTATCGGACCTGGCGTGGCTGCGGGAGCGTGGACTGGCCGCCGCGGTGGTGGGGCATGCCGCGGCCGGCCGGCCGGTGCTGGGCGTGTGCGGCGGATTCCAGATGCTGTGCCGCCGGATCGACGACCCCGTCGAGTCGCGGTCCGGGACGGTCGAAGGCCTCGGACTGCTGGACGCCGATATCGTGTTCGATCCTGCGAAGACGTTGCGGCACTGGGAGACTCCGCTGCACGGGTACGAGATTCACCACGGGCAGGTGCGCCGGTCCGGTGAGCAGGACTGGCTCGGGGTGGGGATCCGCCGCGGCGCGGTGTTCGGGACCCACTGGCATGGCCTGCTGGACAACGACGATGAGCGCCGGGCCTGGCTCACCGAAGCCGCCGCCGCGGCGGGTCGCACCGGATTCGTCGTGGCCGCGGACACCGACGTGCAGGCCCGGCGCGACGCCCAGCTGGACGTGATGGCAGATGCGCTGGCCGCGCATATCGACCTCGAGGCAGTTCTGGGTCTGCTCGGCGGTCCGCCGCGGCGCGCGGTCATCGCCAGCGCGCTCACCAGTGGTTAATCTGAGCCGATGATCGCACGCCTGCTGGTCCCGGCGATGCTGATCGCGCTCATCCACAGTGGATGCGCCCACGTCGTGACGGGGACCGCCACCTGGCCGGGCGCACGGCTGGAGGCGGTACTGCTCACGTCGGCGGACTTCGCACCCGGAGTGCGCTATGACCGGATAGTCGAACGACCCGGCGAACCTGACGGCACTGGCGGACCGCCGGCGATGCTGTCCACCCCGCAAGGGTGCAGTGACGGTTTCACCCGGGTGATCGCCGCGACGGCCGAACGCGGCCCGGGTAGTGCGGCCAAGTACACCGTCAGCTACGACGGTGTCCGCATGCTCGTCACCGTGCTGAGCCGGCCACTCGATCTGGATGCGATCGCGGCGACGGCGCAGCGATGCGCGCACTACGAAACCTTCTTCGACCGGTCGTCGCCGGGAATACCGATGACCACCACCGGTCTGACCACCGAGCGGCCGGGCGCGCTCGTCTTCGAGCAGACCATGCAGCTCAGCGGCGAGCGCACCAGCGTGTACTCCTCGTTCGAAAACGTGGACGGGATGGCGGTTTTCGCGGTCGGCTTTCCGACGCCCGACCCAGCCATCACGGCCAAGGGCACCTTGCCGCAGACCTTCCTGCACGTGACCGGCAAACAGGCCGCCCGCATCGGGCAGCGCTGACGGCCGGTGCCAGACCGGCTAAAACGGCCGCGCCGGACCCGTACATGTCCTAGCGTGACGCAATGCCCTCGACCATGGTGACCGTCGACGGGGTGCCTGTCGCTGTCGAGGTGGCGGGCCCCGACAAGGGCGGGGTGGTGGTGCTGCTCGGCGCCGCTGCGCCCGGTGCCCGCGCCTACGACGCCGTGTGCCAGCGCCTGCATACCGCCTCGCTCCGGACGATCGTCATCTATCCCGACCCTCAGTTGACGGCCAAAGCGGTGGTGGGGGTGCTCGATGCCCTCGGGGTGCGCTGGGGTCTGCTGGTGGGCGATCGGTTCGGCGGCGAACTGGCCTGGGAACTGGCGGCGACGCGGCTGGATCGGTTCATCGGGCTGGTGGTGATCGACCGGGGACATCCACGGGTCGCCGATCAGTCCGGCGTCGTCCGTAACGAACACTGTCCGCCGGTGGAACTGAACACCACTGTGCTGGTGAGCAATCCGGCCGCGCGTGCGGTGGCACAGGCCAGCCAGCGCTACGTCTACGGTGAGTACCGGCAGGTGGAGCTGGTCAGCCGGCGGAACGCGGGCGAGTCCACCGCCCAGGTCGCCGCCGAGATCGTGATGCGCACCAGCACGTGGTAGGGGAATGATCCGTAGGCGGGCCGGTCAGACCCCGTCGTCGACCAGGGCCTCGCCGCTGAGGTCGACCTGCTTGACCGGTCCGGTGAACCAATGCCGCACCGACAGTTGCCAATAGATCGCGAGCAGCAGCAGGACGACGCCCACCAGGATCGGGGTGTAGTTGACGAACTTCAACTCGAAACTGGGATCCCAGGGTGCGCCGCCGATCGAGGTCGGGAACATCGCGATGATCGAGGTGACGACGATCTCGGCCAGCGCCAGCGGCGCCATCCACTTGTGGTGACCGCGCAGGTTCCATTTGCCCAGCGGGAAGTCGTCGCCGGCCTTCCAGCGGTAGTAGATCGGCACCGCGAAGCACAGGTAGAGCCCGACCACACCGATGGACACCACGGCGAAGAACGCAACCGGGACCGGTGCGCCGTTGATGTCGACCTTGACCAGCGCGGGCAGCGTGATGATCGCGGCGATCACAGCGGTGACGATGACCGCGTTGGCCGGTACCCGCTTGGCGTTGACCTTGGACCACAGCTGGTGGCCGGGCACCGCACGGTCGCGGCTGAACGCGAACAGCATCCGCGATGCGCTGGTCTGGCAGGCGGTGGTGCAGAACAGCTGGCCCGCCGTGGAGATCAGCAGCACGATGCCGACCCACTTCGAATCCATGGCCTGGGTGAAGATGGTGGCGACCGCGCCGCCGCCCGCCGTCACCCCGTCGACGTCCTGGACCGCGAAAAGGAAGGTGAGCAACAGGATCCAGCCGCCGATGGCGGAGTAGAAGATCGAGCGCCAGATGCCTTTGGCGGCACCGTCGGCCGCGCTCTTGGTCTCCTCGGACAGGTGGGCCGACGCGTCGTATCCGGTGATCGTGTACTGCGTGAGGATCGCCGACATCGGCAGCACGAAGAACAGGAACCCCAGCCCCGAGGTCGACCCGCCGAAGAAGCCGGTGTTGTTGACCGTGGTGGCGAACACGGTGGAGAGGCTGGCGTGCCGGGTGGGGATCAGCCACAGGATCGCGATGACGATCACCGCGCCCGCGACATGCCACCACACCGAGATGTTGTTGATCACGGCCAGCAGGTGCGAGGAGAAGATGTTGATGGTCGCGACGATCACCAGAATCACCAGGAACATGACGAAGACCCTGGTCAGGCTGTATCCGGAGGCCCATGTCTCGCTGAAGGTGCTCAAGGTCAGGTCGAGGAAGGTGGCGCTGCCGTACGCCACCGACGCCAGGATGGCGATCAGGCCGACGAGATTGAGCCAGCCGGTGTAGTAACCGGCCTTGGGGCCACCGAGTTTGGCTGCCCACCAATAGATTCCACCGGATGTCGGGAATGCCGAGACCAACTCGGACATACACAGCCCGATCATCAGGATGAAGACCGAGATGATCGGCCAGCCCCAGGCGATGGCCGCCGGTCCACCGTTGTTCCAGCCGAGCCCGAACGAGGTGAAGCAGCCGGCCAGGATGGAGATGATCGAGAACGAGATGGCGAAGTTGGAGAATCCCGACCACGACCGGTGCAGTTCCTGGGCGTAACCCAGGCTGGCGAGATGCCTCTCGTCCTCATCGAGCAGTTCGTGGCCTTCGGGCACGGTGTTCTCCTCAACGTCGTCTTTCGGGGCAGGCCCCTTGATCTAGGGGGAGAATAGGCCGCTATTGGTCTGCTGTCCTACCTTTGGCGTGACAGATGTGTAAATCTGTAGGTGAATGATGCTGCCCTGCGCTACTCACATGGCGGTAATGGTTGACTTCTCGTCGTAGAGAGGACGTCATGCTGACGCAGATCGAACTCGAACGTCTCGTCGCCGACGGTGAGATCGACACCGTCATCGTCGCGTTCACCGACATGCAGGGCCGCCTCACCGGCAAACGGGTGTCGGCCCGGTTGTTCGTCGAGGACGTCGCCGCCCACGGCGCCGAATGTTGCAACTACCTGCTTGCCGTCGACGTGGACATGAACACCGTCGACGGGTACGCCATCTCCAGCTGGGAGACCGGCTACGGCGATATGGTCATGACGGCCGATTTCAGCACCCTGCGACTGCTGCCCTGGCTGCCCGGCACCGCCTTGGTGATGGCCGATCTGTCGTGGGGTTCTGGTGGGCCCGACGGTCGTCCCGTGGTCCAGGCGCCGCGCACCATCCTGCGCGGGCAGCTCGACCGGCTCGCCGACCGGGGGCTGGCGGCCTTCGTCGGCACCGAACTGGAATTCATGGTGTTCGACGACAGCTACCGGGCCGCCTGGGCGGCCGATTATCGCGGGCTGACGCCGGCGACCGACTACAACGTCGACTACGCGATGCTGGCCTCGACCCGGATGGAGCCGCTGCTGCGCGATATCCGGCGCGGGATGGAAGGCGCCGGGATGTACTGCGAGGGGGTGAAAGGGGAATGCAATCTCGGCCAGCAGGAGATCGCGTTCCGCTACGCCGACGCGCTGGTCACCTGCGACAACCACACGATCTACAAGAACGGCGCCAAGGAGATCGCCGACCAGCACGGCAAGTCGCTGACGTTCATGGCGAAATACGATGAGCGCGAAGGCAACAGCTGCCACATCCACCTGTCGTTCCGGGGGGCCGACGGCACCGCGGTATTCGCCGACGACGCCGACCCCGACGGCATGTCGGCGATGTTCCGCAGCTTCGTGGCCGGCCAGCTGGCGACCCTGCGTGAGCTGACGTTGTTCTACGCGCCGAACATCAACTCCTACAAGCGTTTCGTCGACGGCAGCTTCGCGCCCACCGCGGTGGCCTGGGGTATGGACAACCGCACCTGCGCGCTGCGGGTGGTCGGGCACGGTCACGGGATGCGGATGGAATGCCGCGCGCCCGGCGGCGACGTGAATCAGTACCTGGCCGTCGCCGCCCTGATCGCCGGCGGGTTGCACGGTATCGAGCAGGGCCTGGAACTGGAACCGGCATGTACCGGTAATGCCTACAGCGGTGGGGCCCCACGCCTGCCCACCACCTTGGCCGAGGCGGCCGATCTGTTCGCGGGATCGGCGGTGGCCCGGGCGGCCTTCGGCGACGACGTCGTCGACCACTACCTCAACAATGCGCGTGTCGAACTGACGGCCTTCAACGGCGCCGTCACGGATTGGGAAAGGAGACGCGGCTTTGAGCGGCTCTGACGCCGGAATGAGACCCGTCATCGGGCTGACCACCTATCTGCAGCAGGCGCAGACGGGGGTGTGGGATGTGCAGGCCAGTTTCCTGCCGGCGATCTACATCGAGGGCGTCAACCTCGGCGGCGGGACGGCGATGCTGCTGCCGCCGCAGCCGGCCGGCGCCGCGGTGGCCGAGCGGGTGCTCGACGGTGTCGACGGACTGATCATCACCGGTGGTCGCGACGTCGACCCGCAAAGCTATGGCCAGCAACGGCATCCGGCCACCGACGAGCCGGCCGGTCCGCGCGACGAGTGGGAGTTCGCGCTGCTGGCGGTCGCCCTGCGCCGCGGTATGCCGGTGCTCGGCATCTGCCGCGGCGCCCAGGTGCTCAACGTGGCCCTCGGCGGCACCCTGCACCAGCACCTGCCCGATGTGCTCGGCCACACCCGCCACCAGCAGGGCAACGCGGTGTTCTCCACCTCCGCCGTGCACACGGTTCCCGGAACCCGGCTGGCCGCCCTCATCGGCGAGTCCTCGCACGCCCAGTGCTATCACCACCAGGCCATCGACCGGCTCGGTGACGGGTTGATCATCAGCGCTCAGGAGACCGCCGACGGGGTGATCGAAGCGGTCGAGCTGCCCGGTGAGCAGTTCGTCGTCGCGGTGCAGTGGCATCCCGAGGAACGGCTCGACGACCTGCGCCTGTTCGCCGGCCTGGTGCAGGCCGCCACCAGTTATGCGTCGGAAAGGGTTTCATGAGCGTCACCGAGGTCGTCAACCCGGCCACCGAGGAGGTGCTGCGTACCGTCGATCTGCTCGACGTCGGCGCGGTCGATGACGCGGTGGCACGCGCGGTGTCGGCGCAGCGTCGCTGGGCCCGGCTGGCGCCCGCGGAACGGGCCGCGGGATTGCGCGCCTTCGCCGCGACCGTGGACGCCCATATCGACGAACTCGCGGCGCTGGAGGTCGCCAACTCCGGGCATCCGATCGGCCAGGCCGAGTGGGAGGCCGGCCATGTGCGCGATGTGCTGACCTACTACGCGGCCAGTCCGGAACGCCTGTCCGGCAAGCAGATTCCGGTCGCCGGAGGCCTGGACGTGACCTTCCACGAGCCCCTCGGTGTGGTCGGGGTGATCACCCCGTGGAACTTCCCGATGACCATCGCGGCCTGGGGGTTCGCCCCGGCGCTGGCCGCCGGGAACGCGGTCGTGCTCAAACCGGCCGAATGGACGCCGCTCACCTCGATCCGGCTCGGTCAGCTGGCCCTTGAGTCAGGGTTGCCATCCGGGCTTTTCCAGGTGCTGCCCGGCGCGGGAACGGTGGTGGGGGAGCGATTCGTCACCCACCCCGAGGTGCGCAAGGTGGTGTTCACCGGTTCCACCCGGGTCGGCACCCGGGTGATGGCGGGGGCGGCCGCACAGATCAAACGGGTCACGCTGGAGCTGGGCGGCAAGAGCGCCAACATCATCTTCGACGACTGTGATCTGGAGCGCGCCGCCGCCACGGCACCCTACGGTGTGTTCGACAACGCCGGTCAGGACTGCTGCGCTCGCAGCCGGATCCTGGTGCAGCGCAACGTCTACGACCGGTTCATGGAACTCCTCGAACCCGCCGTCAAGGGTGTGGTGGTCGGCGACCCGACCGTCCGCACCACCGAGATGGGACCGTTGGTGTCCAGACCGCACTGGGAGTCGGTGTCCGCCTATGTTCCCGATGACGCGCCGGTGGCCTTCCGCGGATCGGCCCCTGCGGGCGCCGGGTACTGGTTCGCGCCCACCGTGCTCACCCCGGAGCGCACCCACCGCACGGTGACCGAGGAAATCTTCGGGCCGGTGGTGACGGTGCTGCCGTTCGAGGACGAGGCCGATGCGATCGCCCTCGCCAACGCCACCTCCTACGGGCTGTCCGGGTCGATCTGGACCGACAACGTGTCGCGGGCCCTGCGGGTGTCGCGCGCGGTGGAGGCGGGCAACCTCAGCGTCAACTCGCACTCGTCGGTGCGCTACACCACCCCGTTCGGCGGCTTCAAACAGTCCGGCCTGGGTCGCGAGCTGGGCCCCGACGCGCCGCTGTCCTTCACCGAGACCAAGAATGTCTTCTTCGCCGTGAGTGAAGCGGACAGTTGAGCCAGCAGAGGAGTGCCAGATGGATCTGACCCAGCGACTGAAGGACAAGGTCGCCGTCATCACCGGGGGTGCGAGCGGTATCGGATTGGCGACGGCCAAGCGGATGCAGGCCGAAGGCGCCGTCGTCGTCATCGGTGATATCGACCCGGTCACCGGGCAGGCCGTCGCCGATGAGCTGAACGTCACGTTCGTGCAGGTCGACGTCTCGGACGAAGCCGCGGTGGATCGGCTGTTCGACACCGCCTTCGAGGTGCACGGGGGAGTCGACATCGCCTTCAACAACGCCGGGATCAGCCCACCCGACGATGATCTGATCGAGAACACCGAGCTGCCGGCCTGGCAGCGGGTGCAGGACATCAACCTCAAGAGCGTGTATCTGTGCTGCCGGGCGGCCCTGCGCCATATGGTGCCCGCCCAGAAGGGCTCGATCATCAACACCGCGTCGTTCGTCGCGGTGATGGGTTCGGCCACCTCACAGATCTCCTACACCGCGTCCAAGGGTGGGGTGCTGGCCATGTCACGCGAACTCGGGGTGCAGTTCGCCCGCCAGGGCATCCGGGTCAACGCCCTGTGCCCGGGACCGGTGAACACGCCGCTGCTGCAGGAGCTGTTCGCCAAGGACCCCGAGCGCGCCGCGCGCCGGCTGGTGCACGTGCCGGTGGGCAGGTTCGCCGAGCCCGAGGAGCTGGCGGCCGCGGTCGCGTTCCTCGCCAGCGACGACGCCTCGTTCATCACCGGATCGACCTTCCTGGTCGACGGTGGCATCAGTGGCCACTACGTCACTCCGCTCTGAGCCGGCACAGTAAGTTTCGACAGATGTCCGTGTCCGATCCGATGTCCGATCCGATGCCGGATCCACTGCCCGCACGTGAGCGCCCCGCCGCGGAGGCGGCGGCATCCTCACTGCTGCGCCCGGTCCGGCTGGGCAACGCCTTCGAGGACACCGTCGGGCGGCTGCTGGAGACCATCCGGCTCGGTGTGCTGGCGCCGGGGGAATCCCTGCCGCCGGAGCGGGAACTGGCAGCGCGGCTCGGGGTCAGCAGGGACACCGTCCGCGAGGCCATCAAGTCCCTGGCCGACGCCGGCTATCTGGTCTCCAAGCGCGGGCGTTACGGCGGCACCTTCCTGGCCACCGAGATGCCCGTCCTGCCCACCGGCGCCGAGCGGCCGGGGATCACCCGGGAGGAGATCGACGACGCGGTGCGGCTGCGGGAGATCCTGGAGGTCGGCGCGGCGCGGATGGCGGCGGGGCGCAGCCTGACCGCCGTCGACAGGGAGAGACTCTGGTCCCGCCTGCGCGACGTGCGCGGCGCCGACCCCGACGACTACCGCAGGCTCGATTCCCGACTGCATCTGGCGATCGCCGAGGCCGCGGGATCACCGTCGCTGGTACCGCTGGTGGCCCAGAACCGGATGCGGATCAATGCCCTGCTGGACCAGATCCCGCTGTTGTCGCGCAATATCGCGCACTCCGACGAACAGCACGAGTCCATCGTGATGGCGATCCTGGCCGGGGACGCCGAGGGCGCCGGGGCGGCGATGGCGGCCCATATCGCCGGCTCGACCGCGCTGCTGCACGGTTTCCTGGACTGACGTTCACTACGATTCATCGGGTGACCGATACCGGGGACCCCGCCGTCGTGCAGCGCGCATCCGCCGCGCTGTCCGATGTCGACACCGGTGGCTGGGCCCGGCGCTTCGATCTGCTCTCCGATCAGCATCGCCTCGAGATCCTGCTGTCGCTGCACCGGGCTCCCGGCATCTGCGTCAGCGATCTCGCCGCGGCACTGGGCCGTTCGGAGAATGCGGTGTCGCAAGCCCTTCGAGTGTTGCGCGATCAGGGCTGGGTCACCAGCACCCGGGTCGGCCGGATGGTGACCTACCGGCTCGACGACGATGTGGTGCACGATCTGCTGCACTGGATCGGCGCCCGGCATTCCTGATCATCTGTTCATCTGGACAGGTGTGCCCGGGCGTCCTACGCTCCGTTGATGGCCTCGCGCTTCGATCGCCCCGACGTGATCTCGATCGCCACTCTCGGCGGTGTGGTCCTCGCGCTCCACGTATTCGGCTGGGGCGTGCTCATTTTCGGGGTGGCACCCCAGCACATCACGTTGGGCTCGGCCGGTGTGTTCGGGGTCGGGCTCGGGCTGACGGCGTACCTGCTCGGGGTGCGGCACGCCTTCGACGCCGACCACATCGCGGTGATCGACAACACCACGCGCAAGCTGGTGGGTGAGGGAACCCGGACCTTGTCGTCCGGGTTCTGGTTCTCGCTCGGGCATTCCAGTGTGGTGTTCGGCCTGGCGTTCCTGCTGGCGCTCGGCGTGCGCGCCGTCGTCGGCCCGGTCCAGGACGAGAGCTCGGCGATGCTGCAGACCTTGGGCCTGATCGGCTCGGTGGTCGCGGGCACCTTCCTGATCCTGATCGGGCTGACCAATCTGGCGGCGGTGGTCGGTATCGCCAAGGTCTTCCGGGCCATGCGCAGCGGTGCGCTCGACGAGACCGAACTCGAGCGGCAGTTGCACCGCCGCGGCTTCCTGGCGCGGTTGCTCGGCAGGGTGATGGACCGGGTCAGCAAGCCGTGGCACCTGTACCCGGTCGGGTTGTTGATGGGTCTGGGATTCGACACCGCCACCCAGGTGGCGCTGCTGGTGCTGGCGGCCGGGGCGGCGGCGTTCACTCTGCCCTGGTATGCCGTCCTGGTGCTGCCGGTGCTGTTCGCCGCGGGGATGAGCCTGTTCGACAGCCTGGACGGGATCTTCATGGCCCGCGCCTACGGCTGGGCGCTGCTCAAGCCGATCCGCAAGGTGTACTACAACCTCACCGTCACCGTGCTCTCGGTCTTCGTCGCACTGGTCATCGGCGTGATCGTGCTGACCGGTCTGCTCGTCGACCGGCTGGGGATCACGTCGGGCCCGCTGGCCGCCGTCGGTTCGGCCGACCTGGAATTCGTCGGCTTCGTCATCGTCGGGCTGTTCGTGGTGACCTGGCTGGTCTCCCTCGGGATCTGGCGTTTCGGCCGGATCGAGGAACGCTGGGAGGCCGTGCCGGGAGCCTGACCACCTCGGTCGGGGTCAGAGCAGGCCCAGCAGCGCGTTCTCGATCACCTCCGGCAGGGCCGGATGGATCCAATACTGCTTGGTGGCAACCTCTTCGGCGGTCTGGCCGAGGCTCATCGCCTGGATCAAGGGCTGGATGATCGAGGAGGCCTGATACCCCAGGATGTGCGCACCCAGGATTCGGCCGGTGCCACGCTCGCCGATCAGTTTGGCGACACCGACGGTGTCCTCCATGGCCCAGCCGTACGCGGTGTCCCCGTAGCCCTGCACCTTGACCACGATGTCCAGACCGGCGTCTCGCGCCTCGGCTTCGGTGAGGCCGACCACGGCAATCTGCGGATCGGTGAACACCGCCGAGGGCACGAACCGGTGATCGCTGGCCACCATCGCCGCGGTGTCGTCCCAGTCCTGGAGCAGGTTGTGCCGGGTCACGCGCATTTCGTGATTGGCCACGTGTTTGAGCTGAAACGCCGATGACACGTCGCCGAGGGCGAAAACGCCGCGCGCGGTGGTGCGCTGGTACTCGTCGACCACCACGCTGCCGTCCTCGACGGCCACCCCGGCCGTCTGCGCGTCCAGCAGATCCCCGTTCGGGATCCGGCCGGTGGCGACCAGCAACACATCGGTGTCGATCTCGGACCCGTCGTCGAGTTCGAGCACCGTGCGCCCCGCCTCGGTGCGCGCTCCGGTCACGTTGACGTGAGTGCGCAGATCCCACTTCTGTTTCGCCAGATCGGTGAAGCGATGGCAGATCGTCTCATCGCAGTGCGTGAGCATTCCCGGCCCGCGCACCACGACGGTCACCCGCACCCCGAGTGCGGAGAACACGTGCGCGAACTCGGCGGCCACGAAACCGCCGCCGACGATCACCAGATGCTCGGGGAGTTCCTCGATCCGCATGATGGTGTCGCTGGTGTGGTAGGCCACGCCGCAGTCGTGGATCGCCGGCGGCACCGAGGCACGCGATCCCGCCGCGATGACCACCTGATCCGAGCTGAACTCGTCACCGGCCTCGGTACGCAACAGATAGCGGCCGTGCTGCACGCCGGTGAACCGGGTGTGGCTGTCGTAGACGTCGATATTGGACAGCCCCCGTTTGTAGGCCTCGCCGCCGGCTGCGATCGGGTCGATACGGCCGAAGACCCGGTCGACGATATCGGGCCAGCGGACCTCGTCGATATGCGCATCGATCCCGTAGCGTGCCGACGTCCGTACCGTGTGGGCGACCTCGGCCGCGTAGACGAACATCTTCGTCGGTATGCAGCCGACGTTGAGGCACGTGCCGCCGAAGGTGCCCTGCTCGCAGAGCGCGATGCGCATATCGCCGTAGCGGGCGTCATAGCCGGGGTCGGGGATGCTGTTGCCCGAGCCGGTACCGATGATGGTCAGGTCGTAATGCTGCACGCGATGGCGCCCTATCCGGATTGTGTTGTGAACGACCGATTCTGGTTACTCAAGTACCAATCCAACCAGGCGTCGAGCTCCCGGTAGGCGGCGGCCCGCGGCTCGGCCAGGGACAGGAACACGTCGTGCTTGGCATCGGTGATCGGTACCACGGTGACGCGGCTGCCGACACAGCCGGCCCAGCGGGCGATCTGGGCGACATCGAGCACCGCGTCCCCCCGCTGGATGACGTCCGGGTCGGAGGACTCGGCGACGCTGTGCCCCGACCGCAGGATCAGCGAGGGCACCCCGACGTCCAGCCCGCGGTGCAAACGCGCCTGCGCCCGCCGGATGGCGTTGATCCAGCCGAACGTCACCGGGAACCCGCCCAGCGGTTTCCACTCCAGGTCGTAGTCGAATTCCCCCGCGTAGTCGCGATGCAGGGTGCTGCCGTAGCCGCCTTCGGCGACGGGCCTGCGGATCACCTGCATCTTGCGCAGCCGGGCCAGGGCGATCAGGGCTGCCGAGGTCGGCGCGCTGCGCAGGATCGCCGGTCCGTGCAGATCGAACCACGGGCTGTTGAGCACCAGACCCGTGATGCGCCCGTCGGCCCCGCGACGGCGCAGCCGGTCCAGCCACAGCGTCACGATGAGTCCACCGGCCGAATGGCCGTAGACCAGCACCTCGGCGGCATCGACATGCCCCAGCGCGGCCTGCAGCGCGGTGTCGTAGCGGGCCAGGTCGGTGGTGAAGTGCGGGGTCTGCCCGTCCAGCCGGGACCGACCGCATTTGGGCAGGTCCAATGCGTAGACGTCGAACCCGCGGGCGGCGAAGCGGTCGGCGAGTTCGGTGTGGAAGAAGTAGTCGGTGAAGCCGTGCACCACCAGCACGGCCCGGGCACGTGGGTTGTCCCGCTCCCGGTGCACCAGGGTGGCCACCAGGTCGCCTTCGCCATCCGGGTCGGCCCCCAGCGCCAGAGTCAGTGCCCGGTAGCCGGGTAGGACGTCGGGCTGCCACTGCGCATGCGAATGGCTCTGCGATGCCGTCACGGCTTCACCCTATTCGCACGCCTATCCGCACGCCTATCCGCACAGGTGACCGAAAGCACCCGGCACGGCCCGTTACCCGGCAGACCCGTCGCGATAACCTGAGAACCAGAAGAACCGTCGCGTACCACCTGCGGCGGGCCATGCGACACGAAGGACCAGCCAACGGTGTCTGACCCCAAGGTAGCCAAGACCGACGTCGTGCTCGTCGGTGCGGGAATCATGAGCGCCACCCTCGGCGCGCTGCTGCGACTGGTCGAGCCGAGTTGGTCGATCACGCTGATCGAACGCCTCGACGGCGCCGCTGCCGAGAGCAGTGACCCGTGGAACAACGCGGGCACCGGGCACTCGGCGCTCTGCGAGCTGAACTACACGCCGCAGAAGGCCGACGGCACCGTCGATATCGCCAAGGCCGTCACCGTCAACGAGCAATTCCAGGTCTCCCGCCAGTTCTGGGCCTACGCCGTGGAGAACGGCGTACTGCCCGACGTGCGCAACTTCCTCAATCCGATCCCGCATGTCAGCTTCGTGCACGGCGCGGCCAACGTCGGCTACCTCAAGGCCCGCCGGGAGGCCCTGGTCGGCAACCCGCTGTTCGCCTCCATGGAGTTCATCGACGACGCCGACGAGTTCGCCCGCCGGTTGCCGTTGATGGCGGCCAAGCGGGACTTCTCCGAACCGGTCGCGCTGAACTGGACCCAGTCCGGCACCGACGTGGATTTCGGCTCGCTGTCGCGCCAGCTCATCGGGTACGGCGCCGCCCAGGGCATGACGACCCTGTTCGGCCACCAGGTGCGCAACCTGCGCAAGGAGTCCGACGGCACCTGGACCATCAGCTACATCAACCGGCGTACCCGCGAGAAGTACAAGATCAACGCCAAGTTCGTCTTCGTCGGCGCCGGCGGTGGCGCGCTGCCCCTGCTGCAGAAGGCCGGTATCCCGGAGGCCAAGGGCTTCGGCGGGTTCCCCGTCGGTGGCCAGTGGCTGCGCACCGACAATCCCGAACTCGCGGCGGCGCACCAGGCCAAGGTGTACGGCGCGCCCCCGCTCGGCGCCCCGCCCATGTCGGTGCCGCACCTGGACACCCGGGTGATCAACGGCCGGTCCTATCTGTTGTTCGGTCCGTTCGCGGGCTGGTCGCCGAAGTTCCTCAAGCAGGGCAAGGTCACCGATCTGCCGCTGTCGGTCAAGCCGAACAACCTGGCCTCGATGCTCGGCGTCGGCTTGACCGAGACGAGTCTGCTCAAGTACCTGATCGGCCAGCTGCTCTTGAGCGAGGCCGACCGGGTCGAGACGTTGCGCGAATTCGCACCCAGCGCACGCGATTCCGACTGGGAGCTCGATATCGCGGGCCAGCGTGTGCAGGTGATCAGGCGCCAGGGTGCCGGCGGCGTGCTGGAGTTCGGCACCACCGTGCTCTCGGCGGCGGACGGCTCCATCGCCGGTCTGCTCGGGGCCTCGCCCGGAGCGTCGACCGCGGTGCCCGCCATGCTGGAGGTGCTGGAGCGCTGCTTCGGGGACCGGTACCCGTCCTGGCAGCCCAAACTCAAGGAGATGGTGCCGTCGCTGGGAACCAAGCTGTCCGGCGAACCCGGCCTGTACCGCGAGGTGTGGGATTGGGGCACCAAGGTGCTGCAGCTCGACACTCCCGCAGCCGTGTGACGACGGTGCGCCGATGACGGTCGCGCTGCGCCGGAGCTGGGCGCAGGATCTCGACGCCGCCACCCTCTATGAGCTTCTCAAGCTGCGCGTCGAGGTGTTCGTGGTCGAGCAGGCCTGCCCCTACCCGGAGCTCGATGGCCGTGATCTGCTCGCCGAGACCCGGCACTTCTGGCTGGAAAGCCCTGACGGACAGGTGATTTCGACGTTGCGTTTGATGGAGGAGCACCCCCGCGGGGAGAAGGTGTTCCGCATCGGGCGGGTCTGCACCAAACGCACCGAACGCGGCAACGGGCACACCGCCCGGCTGATGCAGGCCGCCATCGCGGAGGTCGGCGACTATCCGTGCCGGATCGACGCACAGACCTACCTGCAGGAGATGTACAGCGCGCACGGTTTCGTCCGCGACGGTGACGAATTCCTGGAGGACGGCATTCCCCACGTGCCGATGATCCGGCCGGGCTTGGGAGCGGGACAGCAATAGTGACCTCGACAGTGAGCTCTACGATGGCGAACTACCCGTTCAGCGCGCTGGTGGGCCACGACCGGCTCCGGCTGGCGCTCATCTTGTGCGCGGTGCGCCCCGATATCGGTGGGGTGCTGATCCGCGGCGAGAAGGGCACCGCCAAATCGACCGCGGTCCGCGGCCTGGCGACCGTGCTGTCCCAGGTCGACGACGAGGCGCGGTTGGTGGAGCTGCCGATCGGTGCCACCGAGGACCGGGTGGTCGGATCACTGGATCTGCAACGGGTGCTGCGTGACGGTGAGCAGGCCTTCCAACCGGGTCTGCTGGCCCGGGCCCACGGCGGGGTGCTCTACGTCGACGAGGTCAACCTGCTGCACGACCATCTGGTCGACGTACTGCTGGACGCCGCCGCGATGGGCCGCGTGCACATCGAGCGGGACGGTATCTCACACAGCCACGACGCCCGGTTCGTCCTGGTGGGCACCATGAATCCGGAGGAGGGGGAGCTGCGCCCGCAGCTGCTGGACCGGTTCGGGCTCACCGTCGATGTGGCCGCCTCACGTGATGTCGATGTGCGCGTCGAGGTGATCCGGCAGCGGCTGGCGTATGAAGCCGACCCGCGGGGGTTCGCCGACCGCTACTCCGACCAGGATGCCGCACTGGCGGCCCGGATCACCGCCGCTCGGGCCGCGCTGGTCGATGTTGTGTTGCCGGACAACGAGTTACGGCGGATCGCCGCCCTGTGCGCGGCCTTCGACGTGGACGGGATGCGCGCGGATCTGGTGCTGGCCCGCACCGCGGTGGC
This sequence comes from Mycolicibacterium fluoranthenivorans, assembly GCF_011758805.1. Lineage (NCBI taxonomy): Bacteria > Bacillati > Actinomycetota > Actinomycetes > Mycobacteriales > Mycobacteriaceae > Mycobacterium > Mycolicibacterium fluoranthenivorans. The sequence goes on from NZ_JAANOW010000001.1 coordinate 2,515,632, forward strand.
GCACGCGGCCTGGCGGGGCAGCGCGACCGGGGCGAGCGCAGCGACGGGGAAGGTGACCGTGGCCGAAGAAGATATCCGGATCGCCGCGGAGCTGGCGCTGCCGCACCGCCGCCGCCGTGACCCGTTCGACGATCCGGGACTGGATCAGGACCGCCTGGACGAGGCGTTGGCCGCGGCCGATCAATCGGGACCGGAGCAGGAGCCGGAACCGGATCCCGACCCGCCGGGCGGCGGTGGGGCCGAAGCAGCCAATGGCGCCGAGGCGTCCGGTGGCGCCGAGAGCTCTGCGCCGCAGACGAATTCGGGTAACGGTGCGAGCCGTCCCAGCGCGCCGCCCGCGGCGACCTTCCGGACCAAGGCGTTGCTCGTCCCGGGTGTCGGTGAGGGCGCGCCGGGCCGCCGTTCGCGGGCGCGCAACCGCACCGGCGCCACCGTGGCGGCCACCGACGTGCCGGGCGACGGTCACGGGGTGCACGTCTTCGCCTCGGTGCTGGCGGCCGCGGGCAATCAGCGCCGGGCCGGCCGGCCGCGCATCGGGCCCGAGGACGTCCGGCGCGCGGTGCGTGAAGGCCGGGAGGCCAACTTGGTGATCTTCGTGGTCGACGCCTCCGGGTCGATGGCCGCGAGGGACCGGATGTCGGCGGTCAGCGGTGCCACGCTGTCGCTGCTGCGGGACGCTTACCAGCGTCGCGACAAGGTTGCGGTCGTGACCTTCCGTCAGGACCGGGCGCAGGTGCTGCTGCCCCCGACCTCCTCGGTATACATCGCCGGACGACGACTGGCGCGCTTCGACACCGGGGGGAAGACCCCGTTGGCGCAGGGCCTGCTGGCCGCACGCGACGTCGTGCTGCGGGAGAAGGCGCGGGACCGGTCCCGGCGCCCGCTGGTGGTCGTGCTCACCGACGGGCGGGCCACCGGCGGTGCCGATCCGCTGGGCCGCACCGAGACGGCCGCCCGGTTACTGGTGGCCGAGGGTGTCGCCGCCGTGGTGGTGGACTGCGAGACGTCCTACGTGCGACTGGGATTGGCCACCCGGCTGGCTCAGCAGCTCGATGCCCCCGCGGTCCGTCTGAGTCAGTTGCAGGCCGGCGAGCTGACCTCGCTGGTCAAATCAGCAGCCTAGGAGATGTCTGATGCCACAAGGGCAACCGCTCACGGTTCCGAATGACGGGCTGACCACCAAGGCGCGCCGCAATGCCCCGTTGCTCGCGGTGCACACCGGCCCCGGCAAGGGGAAGTCGACCGCAGCCTTCGGGATGGCGCTGCGCGCCTGGAACCAGGGTTTCGATATCGCGGTGTTCCAATTCGTGAAGAGCGCCAAGTGGAAAGTGGGCGAGGAGAGCGCCTTCGCCGCCCTGGGCCGGATGCACGACGAGCACGGTGTCGGCGGGCCGGTGCAGTGGCACAAGATGGGGTCGGGCTGGTCGTGGACGCGTAAGCACGGGTCCGAGGTCGACCATGCCGAGGCGGCCCGGGACGGCTGGGCCGAGATCCGCAGCCGGCTCGCGGAGGCGCGCCACGACTTCTACGTCCTCGACGAGTTCACCTATCCGCTCAAGTGGGGCTGGATCTCCGTGGACGAGGTGGTCGAGGTGCTGGCCGACCGCCCCGGTAACCAGCATGTGGTGATCACCGGCCGCGACGCCCCGCAGCGACTGCTGGAGGCCGCCGATCTGGTGACCGAGATGACCAAGATCAAGCACCCGATGGACGCCGGCCGCAAGGGCCAGCGCGGTATCGAGTGGTAGCGACGGTGAGTGCGGTGACACCAGCCGTCATCATCGCCGCCCCCGCCTCGGGCAGCGGCAAGACCACGGTGGCGACGGGCCTGATGGGCGCGCTGCGCCGTGCCGGACACCGCGTCGCCCCGTTCAAGGTGGGCCCCGACTTCATCGACCCGGGCTATCACGCCCTGGCCACCGGGCTGCCGGGCCGGAACCTGGATCCCGTGCTCGTGGGGGAGGACCTGATCGGCCCGCTGTACCGACACGGCAGCGCACACGCCGATATCGCGGTCGTCGAGGGCGTGATGGGTCTGTTCGACGGCCGTATCGCACCCGACCCCGGGCCGGCCCGCGGATCCACCGCCCAGGTCGCGGGCCTGCTCGGTGCGCCGGTGGTGCTGGTGGTCGACGCGCGGGGCCAGAGTCAGAGCATCGCCGCACTGCTGCACGGCTTCTCGACCTTCGACAGCGGGCTGCGCTTCGCCGGGGTGATCCTCAACCGGGTCGGCTCACCGCGCCATGAGCAGGTGCTGCGGCAGGCCTGCGAACAGGTCGGCATACCGGTGCTGGGCGCCATCCCGCGCGCGGGAGAACTCGAGGTGCCGTCCCGCCATCTCGGCCTGGTGACCGCCGTCGAGTATGGCCGGCATGCCGAACGGGCCGTGGCGGCGATGGCCGATCTGGTGGCCCGGCACGTCGACGTGGCCGCCGTGGTCGCCGCCGCCGGGTCCGGGGTCACCGCCGCGCCGTGGAGTCCCGCGGCGGCCGAACCGGTGCGCGGGGTGACCGTCGCCCTGGCCGCCGGGCGGGCCTTCAGCTTCGGCTACGCCGAACACCGTGAACTGCTCGTCGCGGCCGGCGCCGATGTCGTCGACTTCGACCCGCTGGCCGACGAACTACCTGCCGCGGCGACCGCCGTCGTCATCCCGGGCGGTTTCCCGGAGCAGTTCACCGCCGAGCTCTCGGCCAACGAGACGGTACGGGCCCAGATCCGGGCGCTGGCCGCCGCGGGCGCCCCGGTGCACGCCGAGTGCGCCGGGCTGACCTATCTGGTCGACGATCTCGACGGGGTACCGATGTGCGGTGTGCTGGCGGGCACGGCGCGGTTCACCGAACGCCTGACGCTGGGTTACCGGGACGCGGTGGCGGTCACGGACTCGTCGCTGCACCGGGTGGGCGAGCGGGTCTCCGGGCACGAATTCCATCGCACCGCAGTCACTTTCGCCACCGACTATGACCAGGCCTGGGCCTATCGGGGCGGGCTGGGCCGCGACGGCGCGGTGCACCGCGGCGTCCATGCCGGCTACCTGCACACCCACCCGGCCGCGCACCCGCAGGCCATCACCCGGTTCGTGGCCGCCGGCGCAACCTTTAAGCTCGCCGGGTGAGTTCAGAGAACGCCTACCTCGTCGGTCTGCGCCTGCAAGGGCGCAAAGTTGTCGTCGTGGGCGGTGGCAGCGTGGCCCAGCGCCGGTTGCCGCTGCTGATCTCGGTCGGGGCGGATGTGCATGTCGTCACCCGATCCGCCACCCCGGCGGTCGAGGCCATGCACCCGATCACCCTGACCCTGCGCGATTTCCGCGATGAGGATCTGGACGGCGCCTGGTACGTGCTGGCCGCCACCGACGATCCGGACGTCAACGCCGCCATCGTCGAAGGGGCCGAGCGCCGCCGCATCTTCTGCGTGCGCGCCGACGCCGCGCGTGACGGCACCGCGGTCACCCCGGCCTCCTTCGAGTTCGACGGCCTGTCGGTCGGCGTGCTCGCCGGCGGGCAGCACCGGCGGTCGGCGGCCATCCGCACCGCGATCCACGAAGCGCTGCTGCGGGGCCTGATCTCCGGGCAGGCGCCCGACACCGTGCACGAGGGGGTGGCACTGGTCGGCGGGGGACCGGGTGACCCGGAACTGATCACGGTGCGGGGACGGCGGCTGCTGGCCCACGCCGATGTCGTCGTCGCCGACCGGTTGGCCCCGCCGGAACTTCTCGCCGAACTGGCCCCGCACGTCGAGGTGATCGATGCCGCCAAGATCCCGTACGGGCGGGCCATGGCACAGGAGGCCATCAACGAGGTCCTCATCGACCGCGCCAAGGCTGGCAAGTTCGTGGTGCGGCTCAAGGGCGGTGACCCGTTCGTCTTCGCCCGCGGCTACGAAGAGGTGCTCGCGTGCGCCGAGGCCGGGATCCCGGTCACCGTGGTGCCGGGTGTGACCAGTGCCATAGCGGTTCCCGCGCTGGCCGGTACCCCGGTCACGCACCGCGCCGTCAACCATGAGTTCGTGGTGGTCAGCGGCCATGTCGCGCCTGAGCATCCCGAATCGTTAGTGAATTGGAATGCGCTGGCCCAGATGACGGGGACCATCGTGTTGCTGATGGCCGTCGAACGCATCGAACTGTTCGCCGACGTCCTGCTGGCGGGCGGCCGACCTGCGGATACGCCGGTCCTGGTGGTGCAGCACGGATCGACGGCCGCCCAACGGACGGTGCGCGCCCGGCTTTCCGACGTTGCCGAAACCGTCCGCAGCGAGGGAATCAGGCCGCCGGCGATCATCGTGATCGGGCCCGTGGCCGGTTTCGGGAGTTAAAGGATTCTTAAGATTACTGTAAGGTAACCCGCATGACGGCTCTCAACGACGCAGAGCGAGCACGCGGGAACAACCGCGCGCTGCCTGTTCGCATCGAGCATGACGGGGCGCAGCGCTCAGGCCGGCTTCCGGCCTGGCTGCCGTCCTGGAACTTCATCGCCGCGGTCATCGCCATCGGCGGCATGCAGCTGCTGGCCACGATGGACAGCACCGTCGCGATCGTCGCCCTGCCCAAGATCCAGGACGAACTCGGGCTCTCGGATGCCGGCCGCAGCTGGGTGATCACCGCCTACGTGCTGACCTTCGGTGGACTGATGCTCCTCGGCGGTCGTCTCGGCGACACCATCGGGCGCAAGCGCACCTTCATCGTCGGTGTCGCGCTGTTCACCATCGCTTCGGTGCTGTGCGGTGTGGCCTGGGACGAGGCCACCCTGGTCATCGCCCGCCTGCTGCAGGGTGTCGGCTCGGCCATCGCTTCACCGACCGGCCTCGCGCTGGTCGCCACCACCTTCCCCAAGGGTCCGGCCCGCAACGCCGCGACCGCCGTGTTCGCTGCCATGACGGGCGTCGGCTCGGTGATGGGTCTGGTGGTCGGTGGGGCACTCACCGAGGTGTCCTGGCGGCTGGCGTTCCTGGTCAACATCCCCATCGGTCTGGTGATGCTCTACCTGGCGCACACCACCCTCAAGGAGACCGACCGCGCCCGGATGAAGCTCGATGCCGCCGGTGCCATCCTGGCCACCCTGGCGTGCACCGCCGCGGTGTTCGGCTTCTCGATGGGCCCGGAGCAGGGCTGGTTGTCGCCGCTCACCCTGGCCTCCGGCGCGGGCGCGGTGCTGTTCGGGTTCGCCTTCTTCTATGTGGAGCGCTCCGCGGAGAACCCCGTCGTGCCGTTCTCGCTGTTCCGGGACCGCAACCGCGTCGCGACCCTGGCCGCGGTGTTCCTGGCCGGCGGTGTGATGTTCACACTGACCGTGCTGATCGGCCTGTATGTGCAGGACATCATGGGCTACAGCGCGCTCAAGGCGGGTATCGGTTTCATCCCGTTCGTCATCGCGCTCGGTATCGGACTCGGTGTCTCCTCGGTGCTGGTGTCCAAGTTCGCGCCGCGCTGGCTGGTCATCTCCGGTGGTGTGCTGGTGCTCGGTGCCATGATCTACGGCTCGACACTCAACGCCGGTATCCCGTACTTCCCGAACCTGGTGCTGCCCATCACGATCGGCGGTTTCGGGATCGGCATGATCGTCGTCCCGCTGACCGTCTCGGCCATCGCCGGTGTCGGTTTCGACGAGATCGGTCCGGTCTCGGCCATCGCCCTGATGCTGCAGAACCTCGGCGGGCCGGTCGTGCTCGCGATCATCCAGGCCGTGATCACCTCGCGCACCCTCTACCTGGGCGGTACCACCGGCCCGGTCAAGAACATGGACGCCGCCCAACACCACGCGCTGGACCAGGGTTACACCTACGGTCTGTTGTGGGTGGCCGCGGTGGCCGTCCTGGTGGGTGCGGTCGCGTTGTTCATCCGCTACTCGGCCGAAGAGGTCGCCCACGCGCAGGAAGTCAAGGACGCGCTGGACGCCGGAGAGCTTCAGCTCGACAATTGAGCACCGGCGAGCTCGACGGTTGAGCGGTCAGTTGCCTCACAGGCAGCCGTTCTAGCCTGACGCCGTGACCCGTATGCCCGCGCCCGCCCTCTGACGGTGTGGCACTTCCTCGGCACCGTCCCGCTGACACACGGTTTACTGCCGCATCTGATCGAGATCGCTACGTTGGCCCTGGTAGTGCTGGCCGCGGTGCGTCGGGGCCGTCGGCTCATGCTCATGCTCGCCGCGGTCGGTGGGGTGGCGCTGGCGGTCGGTGCGCACGCCTATATCGCGGCCATCGGCATCGCCGGTGATCCGGCGCCACGGCCGCTGTGGCTGTGGATCGCGCTGACCGGATTCTGTGCTGTCGTCGCCGTCCTCGGCTGGGTGCGGGCACGGTGGTGGCGGCGACTGGTATCGGTGGCCACGGTGCCGGCCTGTGGGCTCTGTGCGGTGCTGATGATCAATGTCTGGGTGGGGTACTTCCCGACGGTGAACAGCGCGTGGACCAGGCTGGCAGCCCCCGCGGTACCGGATCAGGCCGACCGGATGACGGTCACCGAATTGCAGTTGGCGCACGCACATCCGGCACACGGGGTGGTCCTGCCGGTGACGATCAGCGCGGCGGCCTCCCGTTTCGCCCATCGTGACGAGCTGGTCTACCTGCCGCCCGCCTGGTTCGCCAGCAATCCGCCGCCCAAGCTGCCGACGGTCATGATGATCGGCGCGCAGCTGAATACCCCGGCGGACTGGCTGCGGGCCGGCGACGCGGCCGCCACGATCGACGCCTTCGCGAGCGCTCACGGCGGGAGGGCACCGGTTTTTGTCTTCGTCGACCCCACCGGAAGCTTCGACAACGACACCGAATGCGTCAACGGGACGCGGGGAAACGCTTCGCTGCACCTGACCAAAGATGTGGTGCCCTACATGATCTCGAACTTCGGGGTGAGCCCCGACCGGAGCAGGTGGGGCATCATGGGCTGGTCGATGGGCGGTACCTGCGCGGTCGAGCTGAGTGTGCGGCGCCCGGAGATGTTCAGCGCTTTCGTCGATATCGCCGGTGACCTCGGCCCCAACTCGGGCACCAAGGAGCAATCCATCGACCGCCTGTTCGGTGGCGACTCGGCCGCATGGGCCGAATTCGATCCGGCGACGGTGATGGCCCGCCACGGTCGGTACACCAACCTGTCGGCACGGTTCGTGGTGCCCAGCGGGGGACCGGGGCATGACCCGTTGGCCAACCCCGAGGGGCAGGATGTCGCCGCGAACACGCTGAACGCCCTCGCCCGCACCTACGGGATCGACGGCGCCGTGCAGACCTGGCCGGGCCGGCATGACTGGTTGTTCGCCTCCCGGGCATTTGCAGCGACGTTGCCGTGGCTGGCGGACCGGCTCGGCATCCCCGGGACGCCCAACCCCGCCACCCACGCCGCCTGACGATCGTCCCGGTAGGCGGTGCGCGCCGCAGGTAGGGTCGGGTGGCATGTCAGCGTCAGACCGTGGCATCGCGCGCCTGTCGGACAAGGTGATGGGTGTCGCCATCGTCGCCATCACCGGCATGCAGCTGATGTCGACCCTGGACGGCACCATCGTCATCGTCGCGCTGCCCCACATGCAGGCCGAACTCGGCATGACCGATGCGGCCAAGAGTTGGGTCATCACCGCCTATGTGCTCACCTTCGGTGGCCTGCTGCTGCTCGGCGGACGGGTCGGCGACGCGATCGGGCACAAGCGGGCGTTCATCTCGGGCGTGGGGGTCTTCACCATCGCGTCGCTGGTTTGCGGGCTGGCCACCGAGCCGTACACCCTCATCGCCGCGCGCGCGGTGCAGGGCGTGGGTGCCGCCGTCGCGGCGCCGACCGGACTGGCGCTGATCGCCACCACGTTCGCCGTCGGCCATGCCCGCAATCAGGCGCTGGCGGTGTCGGCGGCCATGCAGGGCCTCGGCTCGGTGCTGGGGCTGGTGCTCGGCGGTGCGCTGACCGGGCTGTCGTGGCGGCTGGCCTTCCTGGTCAACGTGCCGATCGGCATCGTCATCGTCTGGATCGCGGTGACCAGGCTCGCCGAGACCAGGCAGGAGCGGCTCAAACTGGACGTCACCGGCGCCCTGCTGGCGACCATGGCCTGCACCTGCGCCGTGCTGGTGTTCACCCAGGGTCCGCCGCTGGGCTGGACCGACCCGTGGGTGATCGGCGCCGGGGTGGCGGCCGCGGTGTTCTTCCTGGCATTCCTGATCGACGAGCGGGGTGCCGACAACCCGCTGGTGCCGCTGTCGATGTTCGAGGACCGGAACCGGGTGGCCTCCTTCGCCGCCTATTTCCTGGCCGGCGGCGTGATGCTGACGCTGAGCGTGATGATCGGCCTGCTGGTCCAGGATGTGCTCGGCTACTCGCCGCTGCGGGCCGGGATCTGCTTCATGCCGTTCGCCCTCGCATTCGTGGTCGGGAATGTCGTCGCGACCCGGCTGGCGCCCCGGGTGGCCCCGCGATGGGTCATCGTCGGCGGCGGCCTGCTGGTGCTGGCCGCGATGCTCTTCGGATCCACCTTGGACAGGTCGATCCCGTACTTCCCGGACCTGTTCGTCCCGGTGGTGGTCGGTGGCGCCGGGATCGGCGTCATCTCGGTGATCCTGCCGCTGTGCACGCTGGCCAAGGTCGGACCGCGCGACATCGGGCCGGTGTCCTCGGTGACGTTGATGGTCTACAACCTGGGTGGCCCGCTGGTCCTGGTGGTCATCCAGGCGGTGCAGACCTCGCGCACCCTCTATCTCGGGGGCACCACCGGGCCGGTCGGGGCCATGACACCGGCCCAGTTGGACGCGCTCGGCCACGGTTACACGTACTCGTTGCTGTGGGTGGCGGCCATCGCCGTACTGGTCGGGGTGGCCGCCCTGTTCATCGGATTCTCGGCCCGCGATATCGCCCAGGCACAGCACACCAAGGAAGCCGTGGACGCGGGGGAGCTATGACCGACGCAGCACTGCCCAGCCGTCAGCAGATCTCCGATGCGGTCAGCGCGCTGGGCTGGCGGTTGGTACTCGGGGCCCTCCACACCGAGGTGCGGGTGCCGTCGCTGACGGATGCCGCCGCCGTCGCGGTGACCGCGGCGTCGGCCGACGGCGCACAGGACCGCCTCGGCGTCGACATCAGGGCCGACCGGGCGGTGCTGCGAGTGCGCTCGGCGTGCGGGGTCACCACACAGGACATCCGGCTGGCGCAGGCGATCTCGGCGGCGGTGGCCGCGGGTGGCCGGGTCACGACGGTGGGTGCGGTGTCGGTGCAGGCCCTGGAGATCGCGATCGACGCGCTGGACATCCCGGCGGTGCGGCCGTTCTGGAAGGCGGTCACCGGGTATATCGACGAGTCCGGTCCCTCCGACCTGACCGCCGGGCTGGTCGACCCCGCCGGTCGCGGTCCGGCGATCTGGTTCCAGCAGATGGCCGCGCCGCGGGTGCCGGGCGGGCAGCAGCCGCGGAATCGCCTCCACCTCGATGTGGACGTCCCGCACGACGAGGCGCCGGCCCGTATCGGGGCGGCGCTGGCGGCGGGCGGTGTGCTGCTCAGCGACCGCAGGGCGCCGGCGTTCACGGTGCTCGCGGATGCCGAAGGCAACGAGGTGTGTGTCTGCACGTGGCAGGGCCGCGATTAAGCTGGCCCGCTGTGATCACCCGGATGTCCGAACTGTTCCTGCGAACCCTGCGCGAAGACCCCGCCGATGCCGAGGTGCCCAGCCACAAGCTGCTCATCCGCGCCGGCTATGTCCGCCCGATCGGGCCCGGGCTGTACAGCTGGCTGCCGCTGGGCCTGCGCGTGCTGCGCAAGATCGAGGGCATCGTCCGTGAGGAGATGAACGCGATCGGTGGCCAGGAGATCCTGTTCCCGGCGCTGTTGCCGCGCGCCCCGTACGAGGCCACGAATCGGTGGACGGAGTACGGCGACAACCTCTTTCGCCTGCAGGACCGCCGTGGCAACGACTATCTGCTCGGCCCCACCCACGAGGAACTGTTCACCTTGACGGTCAAGGGCGAGTACTCGTCGTACAAGGATTTCCCGTTGCGGCTCTACCAAATTCAGACCAAGTACCGGGATGAGGCCCGCCCCCGGGCGGGCATCCTGCGTGGCCGCGAATTCGTCATGAAGGATTCGTACTCCTTCGACGTCGACGACGAAGGTCTCAAGAACGCCTACCACGCGCATCGCGAGGCCTATCAGCGCATCTTCGGCCGACTCGACATCAAGTACGTGATCGTGTCGGCGGTGTCGGGAGCGATGGGCGGCAGCGCCTCGGAGGAGTTCCTGGCCGAGAGCCCGATCGGTGAGGACACCTTTGTGCGCTGCCTGGAATCGGGGTACGCCGCCAACGTGGAGGCGGTGATCACCGCGGTCCCGGAAGCCCTGCCGATCGACGGGCAGCCCGAGCCCGTCGTGCACGAGACTCCGGACACCGCGACCATTGCCGCGCTCGTGGACTGGGCCAACCAGGCGCTGCCCGGTGCGACCACCGCGGCCGACACGCTCAAGAACGTGCTGCTCAAGGTGCGCGAGCCGGGCGGTGAGTGGGAACTGCTGGCCATCGGCATCCCCGGTGACCGGGAGATCGACGACAAGCGCCTCGGCGCGGCGCTCGAGCCCGCCGAGTACGCGTTGCTCGACGATGCCGACTTCGCCGAGAACCCGTTCCTGGTGAGGGGCTACATCGGGCCGAAAGCGCTGCAGGCCAACGGTGTTCGGTATCTGGTGGACCCGCGGGTGGTGGACGGCACGGCTTGGATCACCGGTGCCGACGAGCAGGGCAAGCATGTGGTGGGTCTGGTCGCCGGCCGCGATTTCGTCGCCGACGGCACCATCGAGGCCGCCGATGTGCGCGACGGTGACCCGTCGCCGGACGGTGCCGGCCTGCTGACCTCGGCGCGCGGCATCGAGATCGGCCATATCTTCCAGCTCGGCCGCAAGTACACCGACGCCTTCGCCGCGGACGTGCTCGGCGAGAACGGCAAGCCGGTGCGGTTGACCATGGGCTCCTACGGCGTGGGGGTGTCGCGGCTGGTGGCGGTGATCGCCGAGCAGAACCACGACGAGATCGGTCTGCGCTGGCCGGCCTCGGTGTCGCCGTTCGACGCCCACGTGGTGATCGCCAACAAGGACGCCGCCGCCCGGACCGGTGCGATCGAGCTGGCCGGCGAGCTGGATCGGCTCGGTGTCGAGATTCTGCTCGATGACCGCACCGCCTCGCCCGGGGTGAAGTTCAAGGACGCCGAACTGCTCGGCGTTCCGTGGATCGTGGTGGTGGGCCGCGGTTGGTCCGATGGCGTGGTCGAGCTGCGCAACCGCTTCACCGGCGAGACCCGGGAGATCGCGGTGGACGGCGCGGCGGCCGAGATCGCGGCCGCGCTCACCGGATAGGCGCTACTCGGTGCCGCCCGGGAACGCGAGCGTGACCGGGGCGGTGCCGAGCACCTGACTCCAGCGTGCGGCCAGCACCGCGCATTGGGTCAGGGCGGTCACCGCGAACGTGCGGTCCGCACCGGTGGTGGCCTGTTCGAGCACCGCCCGCCAGGCCACCGCCGCGTCCTCTTCCATCCGGACGGCGAGCTGGGCGGCCTGGGTGGGATCGGAGACCTCCAGCGGCAGCTGATAGCCCACGGCGGGCTGCGGCGCCGGCACCGACCGCGCGGCGAGCAGGGCGATCGCCTGCTCGCGCCGCTCCCGGTGCTGGGCCATGGACTCGGCCACCAGGTCGTTGTCGTCGGGGGTGGAGTGCGCGGATACCACGCCGTAGCCGTAGATCACGCCGTGCTCGGTGGCGACCGCGTCGAACAGTGCGCCCTGGGCCGCGTCGGTCGGTCGATTCGGGTTTGGGGTGGGTGTCGAGCTGGTCCGGGCCGTTGTGGTGGTGGTGGTGGTGGTCGACGGCGGTTGTGGGGAGGTCATCGGGCCTGTCCCGGGTCGGCGAGGGCCACCTGGTAAGACGCCGTGCACGCCGCGGCGATCGAACCGAGGAGTCCGGCGCGATAGCCGGAGAGCTTCACCGCCAGGTGCGCGGCGTCCTCTGCCGAGGCCTGCAGGGCCGCGGTGACGTCGGCCACCGTGGCCACCGTGGGCGCCGGGGCGGCGCCGGATGCGGTCGACGTCGGGGCCGCCGATGTCGGTGCCGACGGCGTGGTGGGGGCCTGGCCGCCGGTGAGCCGGGTGATCTCGTCGCCGAGGGCCCTGGCGTGGGCGGCGCGTTCGGAGGCGACCGTGGTCAGGATGGGGGCGATCTGGGGTCGTGCGGTGGTGGCGGCCAGCCCCGCGAGCCGGCTGTCGGCGTGCGCGCGTTCGAATTGTCCTACCAGATCGGCGAGTTCGGGTGGCGGCGGCGGGGGCGCGCACGCGGCTGCCGAACCGAGCACGGTCAGGGCCATCCCCGCGGGCAGTGCCGTGGCCAACAGCCGCCGGCGGGTGATCGTGGGCAAGGCGCTCGGCACGCCCACATCCTGCCATGGTGTGCGGGGCCCTTCGCTGCACTGCGGTTCGTTTGGCCAAAGCGCGGCCGCGCCTGGCGTATCGTTTGGTAACCGATTACTCGGTCACAACCAGCCTGGAATGTGTCCGCACAACTCAAGATGAGGAGCTCGCCGTGGCACCGGACGTCCCGCTGCTGCCGACGCAGAAGCAAGTGCTCGAGCTACTCGACGGTGAGTTCGCGCGCGCGGGTTACGAAATCGAGGACGTCGTGGTCAACTCGTCGACCCGGCCGCCGCGGATCACGGTGATCGCCGACAGCGATGACGGTCTGGACCTGGAAGCCATCGCCGCCCTGTCGCGGATCGCTTCGCCGCTGCTGGACGCCCTCGACAGTGCCGATACCGCACCGTACGTGCTGGAGATCACATCGCGCGGCGTCGATCGCCCGCTGACCGAGGAAAAACACTTCCGGCGGGCCCGCACGCGCAAGGTCGAAGTGGTGCTCGAGGACGGGTCCGCCGTCACCGGGCGGATCGGCCATGTCGGCGATGGCGTCCTACGCCTCGTGATCGCCGATCGGGGCAAGCTGACGGTCCGGGAACTGAAATTATCTGAGATCGCCAAAGCTGTTGTACAAGTCGAATTTTCGCCACCCAATCAACGTGAATTGGATCTGGTGGAGCAGTCTGGAAAGGGGGGCGACGCGTGAACATCGACATGGCGGCGCTGCATGCCATCGAAACCGACAAGGGCATCTCGGTAGATGTTGTCGTCGAGACCATCAAGTCGGCGTTGCTGACGGCCTATCGGCATACCGAGGGCCACGAGGCGGACGCTCGGATCGACGTCGACCGTAAATCCGGTGTGGTCAAGGTGATCGCCCGGGAGACCGACGATGACGGCAATCTCATCAACGAATGGGACGACACCCCAGAGGGATTCGGGCGTATCGCGGCGACCACCGCGCGCCAGGTGATCCTGCAGCGGTTGCGCGACGCCGAGAACGAGCAGATGTACGGCGAGTTCGCCGCGCACGAAGGCGATATCGTGGCCGGCGTCGTACAGCGCGACGCCCGGGAGAACGCCCGCGGCAACGTGGTGGTCCGCGTCGGCACCGAGGCCAAGGGATCCGACGGCATGATCCGTCCGGCCGAGCAGGTGCCGGGGGAGCGCTACGAGCACGGCGACCGCTTGCGCTGCTATGTCATCGGCGTCAGCCGCGGCGTGCGCGAACCCAAGATCGAGCTGTCCCGTACCCACCCGAATCTGGTGCGCAAGCTCTTCGCGCTCGAGGTGCCCGAGATCGCGGACGGATCGGTGGAGATCGTCGCGGTGGCCCGGGAAGCCGGCCACCGCTCCAAGATCGCCGTGGCGTCGAAGGTGTCCGGGCTGAACGCCAAGGGGGCGTGTATCGGCCCCATGGGGCAGCGGGTGCGCAATGTGATGAGCGAGTTGTCCGGCGAGAAGATCGACATCATCGATTTCGACCCCGACCCGGCGCGGTTCGTGGCCCATGCGCTGTCCCCGGCCAAGGTGGTGTCGGTGACCGTCATCGACGAGGCCACCCGCGCCGCCCGGGTGGTGGTACCGGACTTCCAGCTGTCGCTGGCGATCGGCAAGGAAGGGCAGAACGCCCGGCTCGCGGCGCGGCTGACCGGCTGGCGGATCGACATCCGCAGCGATGCCGCCGAGCCCGGAACGGCCTGAGGGCGAGCCACCCCGACACGCGATTCTGTCCGGGCGAACGGTGACGGTAGACTGAGCCGTGATCCAGCGCGAGACTCCGACTTCCCAGCCTCGTGCGCACCGAAGCCCTGATGGACCGGTGCGAACGTGTGTGGGTTGCCGGAAGCGAGAGTTGGCCGTCGATCTGCTTCGGCTGGCCGCTGTCCTCGACGGGACCGGTAATTGCGCCGTAACCGTCGACTCAGCGGGTAGCCTGCCGGGGCGGGGTGCATGGTTGCATCCCGACCGGCAATGCCTCGAAGCGGCGATCCGGCGGCGGGCGTTCGTCCGAGCGTTACGGATCACCGGTTCACCGGAAGTTTCCGGGGTGGTCGAGTATGTCGAAGCAATTCGGCCGCCCGATCATCACGGTCAAGAGAACAGGTAGCGAAGAACATGAGCACACCGTGAAGTCCCGATGACCATGCGTCATAGCTAAACCCGAGGCGCGGCCCTACCACCGCTGTCGCCTCCAGATGAGGAGATGTAGTGGCAGCCCCAGGTAAGGCCCGTGTACACGAGTTGGCTAAGGAACTCGGTGTTACCAGCAAGGAAGTGCTCGCCCGACTGAGCGATCAGGGCGAATTCGTGAAATCGGCATCATCGACGGTCGAGGCCCCCGTGGCCCGCCGTCTGCGGGAATCGTTCGGCGGCGGCAAACCCGCTAAGTCCGCGAGCCCCGCCGCTCGGCCGTCGTCGCCCACCGGTGGCACGCCGACCCCCGGACCCCGGCCCGGCCCCAAACCGCCGGCCCCGGCCGCCCCGGCCCCGGCCGCCCCGGCCCCGGCAGCTCCGCCGCCGGCACCCGCGGCTCCGCCCGCAGCTCCCGTCGAGGCCCCAGTGGCCGACGCGGCGCCTGCCCAGCGTCCGGGCCCCCGGCCCGGCCCCGCACCGGCCGCCCCCGAGGCGCCGGCCGCACCGGCCCCCGCTGCTCCGGCGGCGCCTGCCGCCTCGGCCGCCCCGTCTGATGCCCGTCCGGGTCCGCGTCCCGGTCCCAAGCCGGCTCCGCGGGCACCCCGCGTCGGCAACAACCCCTTCTCGTCCCAGCAGCCGGTCGAGCGTCCGGCCCCGCGTCCGCAGGCCGGCCCGGGCGGTCCGCGCCCCGGCCCCGGTGCCGGTGGCCCGCGTCCCGGCGCACCTCGTCCGGGCGGAGCCTCGCCCGGCAACATGCCGCCTCGTCCGCCCGGCGCCCGACCCGGCGCAACGGGTCGTCCCGGCGGTCCCCGTCCCGGTCCCGGCGGCGGTCCCCGCCCCGGTCAGGGTGCGCGTCCCGGTGGCGGCGGCGGTAACTACCGCGGCGGCGGCGCCGGCGGTGGTGCCGGTGCAGGTGCCGGTGCGGCCGGTGGATTCCGCGGTCGTCCCGGTGGTGGCGGTGCGCCCGGTGCCGGTGGTGGCGGCGGTGGCCGTCCCGGTCAGCGCGGCGGTGCCGCGGGTGCCTTCGGCCGTCCCGGTGGTGCGCCCCGTCGTGGCCGCAAGTCGAAGCGCGCAAAACGCGCCGAGTACGAGAACATGCAGGCCCCGGTTGTCGGTGGGGTGCGGTTGCCGCACGGCAACGGCGAGACCATCCGGCTGGCCCGCGGCGCGTCGCTCTCCGATTTCGCCGACAAGATCAACGCCAACCCGGCCTCGCTGGTGCAGGCGCTGTTCAACCTCGGTGAGATGGTCACCGCGACGCAGTCGGTGGGTGACGAGACCCTGGAACTGCTCGGCAGCGAGATGAACTACGTCGTGCAGGTCGTGTCCCCGGAGGACGAGGACCGCGAACTGCTCGAATCCTTCGACCTCACCTATGGCGAGGACGAGGGTGGCGAAGAGGATCTCGAACAGCGTCCGCCGGTGGTCACCGTCATGGGTCACGTCGACCACGGCAAGACCCGCCTGCTCGACACCATCCGTAAGGCCAACGTCCGTGAGGGTGAGGCCGGTGGCATCACCCAGCACATCGGCGCCTACCAGGTCGCCGTCGAGCATGACGGCGCCGAGCGGCTCATCACCTTCATCGACACCCCCGGTCACGAGGCGTTCACCGCCATGCGTGCCCGTGGTGCCAAGGCCACCGATATCGCGATCCTGGTGGTCGCCGCCGACGACGGTGTCATGCCGCAGACGGTGGAGGCCATCAACCACGCGCAGGCCGCCGATGTGCCGATCGTGGTCGCGGTCAACAAGATCGACAAGGAGGGTGCGGATCCGCAGAAGATCCGGGCCCAGCTGACCGAGTACGGGTTGGTCGCCGAGGACTTCGGTGGCGACACCATGTTCGTCGACATCTCGGCCAAGAACGGCACCAATATCCAGGCGCTGGAGGAAGCGGTGCTGTTGACCGCCGACGCGGCGCTGGATCTGCGGGCCAACCCCGATATGGAGGCCCAGGGTGTGGCCATCGAAGCGCACCTGGACCGCGGTCGCGGCCCGGTCGCCACGGTGCTCATCCAGCGCGGCACCCTGCGGGTCGGCGACTCGGTCGTGGCCGGCGACGCCTACGGACGTGTGCGTCGCATGGTCGACGAGCACGGCGAGGACATCCACGAGGCGCTGCCCTCGCGGCCGGTCCAGGTCATCGGCTTCACGTCGGTGCCCGGCGCGGGCGACAACCTGCTCGTCGTCGACGAGGATCGCATCGCCCGGCAGATCGCCGATCGGCGCAGCGCGCGCAAGCGCAATGCACTGGCCGCCCGTAGCCGCAAGCGCATCAGCCTCGACGATCTCGATGCCGCGCTGAAGGAGACCAGCCAGCTGAACCTGATCCTCAAGGGCGACAACTCCGGCACCGTGGAGGCGCTGGAGGAAGCCCTGCTGGGGATCGACATCGGCGACGAGGTCGAGCTGCGCGTCATCGACCGTGGTGTCGGTGGCGTCACCGAGACCAACGTCAACCTGGCGTCGGCCTCGAACGCGATCATCATCGGCTTCAACGTCCGGGCGGAGGGCAAGGCCACCGAGCTGGCCAACCGCGAGGGCGTCGACATCCGGTACTACTCGGTGATCTACCAGGCCATCGACGAGATCCAGGCCGCGCTCAAGGGCATGCTCAAGCCGGTCTACGAGGAGAAGGAGCTCGGCCGCGCCGAGATCCGGGCGATCTTCCGGTCGTCGAAGGTCGGCAACATCGCCGGCTGCCTCGTCACCTCGGGCATCATGCGGCGCAACGCCAAGGCGCGCCTCATCCGCGACAACGTCGTGGTGGCCGAGACGGTAACCATCTCGTCGCTGAAGCGGGAGAAGGACGATGCGACCGAGGTCCGCGACGGTTACGAATGCGGTCTGACGCTGACGTACAACGACATCAAAGAAGGCGATGTCATCGAGGCCTACGAACTGGTCGAAAAAGCGCGCGTCTGATGAGCGGAGCGAAGAAGACAGATAAGGCGGGGCTAAATGGCTGATCCCGCACGCGCCAAACGGCTCGCCAAGCGGATCTCCACGATCGTGGCCTCGGCCATCGAGTACGAGATCAAGGATCCGCGACTGGCGGGTGTGACGATCACCGACGCCAAGGTGACCGCGGACCTGCACGACGCCACGCTGTACTACACGGTGCTGGGGTCGACACTGGAGGACGAGCCGGATTATGCCGGCGCGGCCGCGGCGCTGGAGAGTGCCAAGGGTGTGCTCCGGTCGAAGGTGGGCGCCGGCACCGGGGTGCGATTCACCCCGACGCTGGCGTTCGCCCGGGACACCGTGCCCGATGCCGCCAACCGGATGGCGGAGCTGCTGTCACGGGTCCGGGCGGCCGACGCCGACTTGGCCCGGGCCAGGGAGGGTGCCGTGCCGGCAGGTGACCCCGACCCGTACCGTGTGACTGGGGTGGAGGGTGACCGTACGACCAGCACGGCTGAGGACACCAGTGACGACGACCGATCCGAGGGCTGAGGTAGCGGTCACCGGTGCGCGGGTCGACGCGCACGGCGCGGCAGAGCTGTGCGCCGCAGCCCGCTCCATCGTGGTGGTCGCTCACGTCTATCCCGATGCCGACACGATCGGTGCCGGGCTGGCGCTGGCTCAGGTCGCGGCCGGGGCCGGGATCGACGTCCAGGTCGTCTTCGCGACCCCGGCGGAGCTACCGCAATCGTTGCGCAGCCTGCCCGGCGTGGACCTGCTGGTCGCGCCGGACCGGGTGCGCCGCGACGCCGATCTCGTCGTCACGGTCGACATCCCCAGCGTGAACCGGCTCGGCAGTCTGTCCGACCTCGTCGACGGTGAGCGCGGTGTGCTGGTGATCGATCACCACGCGTCCAACGCACTGTTCGGCACCGCCAACTACGTCGATTCGTCGGCCGATTCGACCACCATGATGGTGGCCGAGCTGCTGGACGCCTGGGGTAAACCGATCGACGGTGCGGTCGCGCACTGCCTGTACGCCGGGCTGACCACCGATACCGGCTCGTTCCGGTGGGCCACCGGGAGGGCGCATCGGCTGGCCGAGCGGCTGCTGGACCTCGGCGTCGACAACGCCGGGATCAGCCGCACCCTGATGGACACCCATCCCTTCGCGTGGCTGCCGATGCTCTCGCGCGTGCTCGGTTCGGCTCAGCTGATCGCCGACGCTGCCGACGGCCGCGGACTCGTGTATGTCGTGGTGGCATACGACGAATGGTCCAAGGCGCAGTCTGAGGAAGTGGAGAGCATCGTCGATATCGTGCGCACCACCGCCGAGGCCGAGGTGGCTGCGGTGTTCAAGGAGATCGAACCCGGGACCTGGTCGGTGTCGATGCGGTCGAAATCGCTCGACATCTCCCTGGTGGCCAGTGAGTTCGGCGGCGGCGGGCATCGTCGCGCGGCCGGATACACGGCCACCGGCACCGCCGACGAAGTGGCCGCGGGGCTGCGCCGAGTCCTCGGCTGAGCGATTTGTCCGACCAGCCGGTCACCGCACGGCGCATCGCCGGTCTGGCGCTGCCCGCCCTCGGGGTGCTCGCCGCCGAACCGGTCTACCTGCTGTTCGATATCGCAGTCGTCGGGCGGCTCGGTGCGCTGAGCCTGGCCGGGCTCGCGATCGGCGGTCTGGTGCTGTCGCTGGTCAGCTCCCAGTTGACCTTCCTGTCGTACGGCACCACGGCACGCTCCGCCCGCTTCTTCGGTGCCGCCGACCGCCGCGCCGCGGTGGGCGAGGGCGTACAGGCCACCTGGCTGGCGCTGGGGCTGGGGCTGCTGGTGGTGCTCATCGTGCAGATCTTCGCGGTGCCGCTGTGCAATGCCATCTCCGGAGGCGGGGAGATCGCCGCCGCGGCGCTGCCCTGGTTGCGGATCGCAATCCTGGGTGCCCCCGCGATCATGGTGTCGATGGCCGGTAACGGCTGGCTGCGCGGCGTGCAGGACACCGCCCGCCCGCTGCGCTATGTGCTTGTCGGCTTCGCTGTTTCAGCGTTGCTGTGCCCGACCCTGGTGTACGGCCTCCTCGGGGCTCCGCGGCTCGGGCTGGCCGGGTCGGCGGTGGCCAACCTGGTGGGGCAGTGGCTGGCCGCCGGCTTGTTCGTGCGGGCCCTGCTGGTGGAGCGGGTACCGCTGGGCATCCGGCCGACGCTGCTCAAGGCCCAGCTGGTGATGGGCCGCGATCTGGCACTGCGGACGCTGGCGTTCCAGGCCTGTTTCGTCTCGGCGGGGGCGGTCGCGGCTCGCTTCGGCGCGGCCGCGGTGGCGGCCCATCAGGTGGTCCTGCAGTTGTGGAACTTCCTTGCGCTGGTACTGGATTCGCTGGCCATCGCGGCGCAGTCGTTGGTGGGTGCGGCGCTGGGGGCGGGCCGGCTGGGACACGCCAAAGGGGTGGCGTGGCGGGTGACGGTGTACTCGACGGTGGCCGCCGCGGTGCTGGCGTTGATGTTCGCGCTCGGGGCGCCGATGCTGCCCGGGTTGTTCACCTCCGATGCCGCGGTGCTCGACGAGATCGTCGCGCCCTGGTGGTTCATGGTGGGGCAGTTGACGGTTGCCGGGGTGGTGTTCGCCCTCGACGGTGTGCTGCTCGGCGCCGGGGACGCGAAGTTCATGCGCAACGCCACCCTGATCAGTGCACTGGTCGGGTTTCTGCCGCTGATCTGGTTGTCGCTGGCGTTCGGCTGGGGTTTGGTGGGGATCTGGTCCGGGCTGAGCACCTTCATGGTGCTGCGCCTGGTGTTCGTCGGCTGGCGCGCGTTCTCGGGACGATGGCTGGTGGCGGGCACCGGCTGAGGCGTCAGTACGTGGTGTCCCCGCCGCCGGCGCTGGTCAGCAGCGCACGCGAGCCGGACACCCCCAGCCGGGTGGCCCCGGCGGCCATCATCGCCACGGCCTGTTCCATGGTGCGCACCCCGCCGGACGCCTTCACCTGCAACCCGGCGTCGCGCACGGTGCGGTGCATCAACTCCACCGCGTGCACGCTCGCCCCGCCGGCGGGATGAAACCCGGTGGAGGTCTTGACGAAATCGGCGTCGGCGGCCACCGCGGCGCGGCACACCTCGACGATCTCGTGGTCGGTCAACGCCGCGGATTCGATGATCACCTTCAGGACGGTCGGTGCCGGCGCGGCCGCGCGCACGGCGGCGATATCGGCCTGCACCCGGTCGAATGCCCCCTCCTTGGCGGCGCCGACGTCGATGACCATGTCGATCTCGTCAGCGCCGTTGCGCACGGCCTCGGCCGCTTCGGCAGCCTTCACGGCCGAGGTGTGCTTCCCGCTGGGAAACCCGCATACCGCGGCCACTTTCAGGCGTGCGGGCACCGTGATCGGGAGCATCGAGGGTGACACACACACGGAATAGGTGCCCAGTTCCTCGGCTTCGGAGACCAGTGCGGCGACGTCGGCGGCTGTGGCTTCCGGCTTGAGCAAGGTGTGGTCGATGACGGCCGCGACGGCGGGGGCGGTGGGCGTGGGGGAGATGCTCATCGGGTTCCTTCGGGTGTGGTCGTGAGGTGCGGTCAGGCCGCGATCAGGATCAGGCCGGTGCAGCGGCTACGGGCGCACCTGCTCGCGGCCCCGCTCGAAGACCGATGCCCGGCTGGCGGCGATATCGTCGCCGGAGGTGTCCGACATCCAGGCCCGCGCCGACTCGGCCTCGATCCACAGACCGGCCTGGGTCTGCTCGGCATCGATTCGGTGATACGAATCCAGAAGGGCGCGAACGGCTTTCTGGTTGTTGCCGACGATCGAGGCGGCGACCTTGCGCGCCGCGGGCAGCAACTCGTCGTGGGCCACGACCTCGGTGACCAGTCCGGCGCGCAGCGCGTCGGCGGCGGACAGGTAGTCCCCGGTCAGGCTCATCCGCCGGGCCAGCCCGACGCCGACCTTCTGCGGCAGCCGCACTGACAGGCCCCAGGTGGGCAGCAATCCGACCCGGGCGTGGGTGTCGGCGAAGCGGGCCTGTTCGGAGGCGATGAGGATGTCGCAGTACAGCGCGAGCTCGAGTCCGCCGGTGACCGCGGCACCGTTGATCGCGCCGATGACCGGTTTCGTCATCGCCGGCCACTTGGGGGAGATATCGGGTAGTTCGGTGGTGTCGCCGAGCTCCTTGAGGTCCAACCCTGCGCAGAACACCGGGTCGGCACCGGTGAGGATCACCACGTCGACGGCGGCATCGGCCTGGGCGGCGCGCAGCGCTGCGTAGAACGCGGTGCGCAGCTGCGCCGAGAGCGCATTACGCGCCTGCGGGCGGTTCAACGTCAGTGTGCGGACACGGTCGGTCGTCTCGATGAGAAGGACGTCAGCAGAGGTCATCGCATGAACATATCGTGGGGGTATGTGCCGAAACATCACCGAGTTGCGCGGTCTGGAACCGGCCGCCACCGCTGAGGAGATCGAGGCCGCCTCCCGGCAGTTCATTCGTAAGGTCAGCGGAATCAGCCGGCCTACCGCCGCCAACGAAGCGGCGTTCGAGACGGCGGTCGCCGAGGTCACCGAGATCACCACCAGGCTGCTGCGGCAACTGCCGCCGCGCCGTCAACCGCCCAAGACGGTGCCGCCGCTGCGGCGTCCCGAGGTGCGGGCTCGCCTGGCGGCCAAGTGAATTCACCTGCGCTCAAGGAGTGGAGCGCCGCGGTGCGGGCCCTGCTCGACGGCCGCCAGACGGTGCTGCTGCGCAAGGGCGGTATCCACGAGAAGCGCTTCGCCCTCGATCCGGCGGCGGCGGCCGCGGCGCCGTTTCTGCTGTTTCCCACGGTGGCGCACAGCCACGCGCAGCGGGTACGCCCGGAGCACCGGGACCTGTTGGCCCCCGACGGTCAGGAGGCCGACAGCACCGAGGAGGCGGTCGTGCTGCGGGCCGGGGCGAAGGTGGTGGCCGCGGTGCAGGTGAATCGGCCCGAGGCCATCGAAGAGATCGCCGACCTGCACATCTGGACCGCCGAGTCGGTGCGGGCCGATCGGCTGGATTTCCGCCCCAGACATCGCCTGACCGTGCTGGTGGTGCAGGCCCACCCGCTGGCGGTACCGATCCGGCTGCCCCGCACACCCGAACACGCGGGCTGCGCCAGTTGGGTACAGCTCGCCGCGCCGCAGGATTTCGGTGCGCCGGTGCACGATGCGCAGACGCTGGCGGCGATCGCCGGCCGGGTCCGCGATTCAGTCGGCTGACGGGGTCGGGCGGCCCGTAGGCAGGATCAGCCGTGACCGATCGTCGTGGGTGATGGTGTGGGTCGCCGGGCGCAGCGTCTGACCGGTCTCGGTGGGTTCACCGGTGCCGAGGTTGCGGGCGAACCGCGGATGCGACCCGCCCGCCACCACGACCCGGATGCGGGTACCGGCGGCGAAGCGGTGGGCGATCGCGTCGAGTTCGATCCGGACGACGTCCGCGGAGCGGCCGGTGTATCGCCGGAAACCGTCGGTGACGTTTCGTGACCGCCCCCGTGCATCGACCTCGCTGACCCGGATGGACAGGTCGTGATGCGGATTGTCGGTGTGGTGGGCCAGTTCGATCACGGGAACTCCCACCGCATACAGATCCGCGGGCAGCGGGGCGCCGGTGAAGGTCAGGACGTCGGCGCGGGCGCCCAGCGCGGTGTCGTCACGGTAGCCGCCCTTGGCGGAGAGCAGCCGTCCGCCGACGGTGGGGGTGGGGTCGGCGGGATGGTAGGTGAAACTCGAGGTGAGACCACCCTGTCCGGGTGCGTCCGAGAGCCCGCCCGCGGCCTGCAGATAGAGCGCGTGGTCCGTCGATGCAGGCGGCCAGTCCGGCAGATCGACCCAGCCATCCCCGGGCGCACCGCCGTTGACGTGTATCCGCACCGGACTGCGAGGCGTGCTGGGCCGCCCCGCCAGATGGGTGCCCAGCCAGTCCAGCGTCTCGCGCAGGACAACCGAGGCGCCCCGCTGCATCAACTGGGTGTGCGTCCAGGACCCGACGGTCAGCGCGGTGTCGATGCCGCGCTCGCGGAGATGCCGGTACTGCGCCAGCGTCTGGTCCAGAAACAGATCCTGCCAACCGCTGATCAACAACACCGGGACGTCGACCCGGTCCAGCGCCTCGGTCACCGCGAGGCGGGCCCACTGCTCGGGGTCTGCGTCCGGCGGCTGTAGCCAGGACTCGTACCAGGGTGCACCGTCGCCCAGGAGCCGCCGCCCGGCCGCGCCCACCGGCAGATCCATCGTCGCGGCGCCGACGCGCTGGCCGGCCTGGGCCTGACGCACGACCGCCCGCACCAGGTTCGGGTCCTCCTGATGGGACATCATGTGGCTCCAGCCGAGGAAGTCGTTGAGCGAGAACGACCCGGTGCCCCAGGAGGATTGCGCGAAGTCATGCGGACCGACACTGATCACCGCGGTGACCAGTTCCGGTGGGGGATCGGTGAGCAGCGCCCACTGGGTGAAGCCCAGGTAGGACAACCCGATGGTGGCGAAGGTCCCCGTGAACCAGGGTTGTTCGCGCAACCAGGCGGCGGTGTCGATCCCGTCGGAGACCTCGTTGACCATCGGCGTGAACGTGCCACCGGATCCGAACGTCCCACGCACGCTTTGGAATACGACGTGGTAGCCGCGGGCGGCGTAGATACTGCCGAAAAATATGGTGAACGGGAATCGGCGTCCGTACGGGGCGCGAACCAGCAGGGTGCCAGCGGGGGTGGGGGTCAGTGGACGGTAATGGTCGGCCAGCAGCTCCACCCCGTCGCGCATGGGTACCGGCACCGCCCGACGCACGGCGTAGTCACAGATCGGCGGAGGGAGGTGAAGGGCGCGGCCGAGGGCGTGCCGGGACAGCTGCGAGAGTCTGGAGCTCACCTAACGAACATTACCCACGCTGGCGGGCTCAGAACTTGTAGTACGGAACCAGTTCGTTGGCGCGCTGCAGGTTGGTCTGCAGGCAGTCCGGACGATCCGGTGAATCGATCGGCGAGTAGAACAGCGATTGCTGCAGGACGCCGTAACTAGTCTTGAAGGCGATCATGCAGGTGATCCACCAGCGGTCGTTCCAGTCGGTGGGCTTCATGATCCAGAACTGCGCCGCGCGGTGGCCGCCGATGTTCAGTTCGACCGCATCGGCGGGCAGGGACTGTTCGTAGGTCCGCCAGACGAAGGCTTCGATGGCCATCTGATAGTTGCCGGCGTCGTAGTGGCAGCGCAGTCCGTCCTCCGGGGTGGGCGGCGTGAAGGCCAGCCCGATGCGCTGCACCACGTCCAGCGGAATGTCCCGGCAGGGGTCGAACGGGGACGGATCGGTGGTCTCGATGACCGGCCACTTGATGGTCGTGGAGACGTTGGTCAGCGGCAGGTCTGCGGCGCGGACCTGCACAGGAGCGCCGGCCGGGTTGGCCTGCCACACCACGATCACCGCGGCCACCAGCGCGCACAGCGCCGACAGCAGACGCAGTTTGGCAGCCATCACACCCCCTCGAACTTCGCAGTGCGTCCCAATCGAGCACTGCGGGGGAGTGTACAAGGGTGCATCGGTCGTCCGGACAGGAAATGAGAACAGGTTCTAGTTGCTCGGCGCGTGCTGGCCCGGAGGGCCACGGGTGGCGCAAGTAGGCTGATCCGTTGTGTCCGCGACGTCACGAGATCAGCGCCGGCCTGTGCTGTGGGCCATCAGCGACCTGCACACCGGTCACACGGGGAACAAGCCCGTCACCGAATCGCTCTACCCGTCCTCGCCCGAGGACTGGCTGATCGTGGCCGGTGACGTCGGTGAGCGCACCGACGAGATCCGCTGGGCGCTGGATCTGCTGCGCCGGCGGTTCGCCAAGGTGATCTGGGTGCCGGGCAACCACGAGTTGTGGACCACCAACAAGGACCCCATGCAGATCTTCGGGCAGTCCCGGTACGACTACCTCGTCACCATGTGCGACGAGATGGGCATCGTGACCCCGGAGCACCCCTTCCCGGTGTGGAACGAGGAGGGCGGCCCGGCCACCATCGTGCCGATGTTCCTGCTCTACGACTACTCGTTCCTGCCCGAGGGCACCGCGACCAAGGCCGAGGGACTGGCGGTGGCCCGGGAACGCAACGTGGTGGGGACCGACGAGTTCCTGCTGTCCGCCGAACCGTTCGCCACCCGCGACGCGTGGTGCCGGGACCGGGTGGCCCAGACCCGCAAGCGCCTGGAGGATCTGGACTGGATGAACCCGACGGTGCTGGTCAATCATTTCCCGCTGGTGCGCGAACCCTGCGACGCCATGTTCTATCCCGAGTTCGCGCTGTGGTGTGGCACCACGGCGACCAAGGACTGGCATACCCGATACAACGCCATCTGCTCGGTGTACGGGCATCTGCACATCCCGCGCACCACCTGGTACGACGGCGTGCGGTTCGAGGAGGTCTCGGTCGGCTATCCGCGGGAATGGCGGCGCCGCAAGCCATATCGCTGGTTGCGGCAGATCCTGCCGGACCCCAATTACGCACCCGGCTACCTCAACGAATTCGGCGGGCACTTCGAGATCACCACGGAGATGCGCGAGAACGCCCAGAAGATGCAGGAACGCATCAAGACCCGGCGGGGGTACTGACCGTGAGTTTATTGCGTACGGTGGTGTCGGAGGTCGTGGTGACCGCCGAAACCTATGACGATCCTCCCGGCCTGGCGCCGTTACCGGAGGAGGAGCCGTTGGTGGCGCGTTCGGTGGCCAAGCGGCGCAACGAATTCGTCACGGTGCGCCACTGTGCCCGGCAAGCCCTCGGCGAACTCGGGCTGGCGCCCGTGCCGATCCTCAAGGGAGACAAGGGCGAACCGTGCTGGCCCGACGGGGTGGTCGGGAGTTTGACGCACTGCGACGGGTTCCGTGGCGCGGTGGTGGGCCGCAGCGCCGAGGTGCGCGCGCTGGGGATCGATGCCGAACCGCACGACACGCTGCCCAAGGGTGTGCTCGACGCGATCAGTCTGCCCGCGGAACGCCTCGCGCTCGGCGGCCTGCCGGGGGGACTGCACTGGGACCGGATCCTGTTCTGCGCCAAGGAAGCCACCTACAAGGCGTGGTTTCCCCTGACCCATCGCTGGCTGGGATTCGAGGATGCGCACATCGAGTTCACCACCGACTCTTCGGGTTCGGCCGGCACCTTCGAGTCGAGAATCCTCATCGATCCCGCCGCCGAGTCCGGGCCGCCGCTGAAGGTGCTGGCCGGGCGGTGGACCGTGCGAGACGGTCTGGCGCTGACGGCGATCACGCTGTGACCGGCACCGCGGGCAGCAGCGTGATCCCGCCGGGCCTGGTGATCGTCGACAAGCCGGCCGGCCTGACGAGCCATGACGTGGTGGGCCGCTGCCGGCGGCTGTTCGGTACCCGCAAAGTGGGACATGCGGGGACGCTGGATCCGATGGCCACCGGCGTGCTGGTGGTCGGCATCGAACGGGCCACCAAGATCCTCGGGCTGCTCACCGCCACCGACAAGTCCTATGCCGCGACCATCCGGCTCGGCCGGACCACATCCACCGAGGATGCTGAAGGCGAAGTGCTCCAAGACATCTCCGCGACGCATCTCACCGATGAGCAGATCGAGTCGGCGGTGGCGGCCCTGCGCGGAGACATTTCCCAGGTGCCCTCGTCGGTCAGCGCCATCAAGGTCGACGGCCAGCGGGCCTACAAGCTGGCCCGGGAAGGGCAGACAGTCGAACTGCCCGCGCGGCCGGTGCGCATCGACCGGTTCGAGGTGCTCGCCGTGCGCAGATCGGACGCTCAGGCCGCGGGGCCGGCGGCCGGCGAATTCGTCGATGTCGACGTCGAGGTGGACTGCTCGTCGGGTACCTATATCCGGGCGCTGGCCCGCGATGTCGGTGCCGCTCTGGGGGTCGGCGGGCACCTGACCGCGCTGCGGCGCACCAGGGTCGGGCGCTACGGACTCGACGAGGCCCGCACGCTCGACGAGTTGGGTGACGCCGCGCGGTTGTCCTACGGGTTGGACGCGGCCTGCCTGCTCGGGTTCCCGAGGCGTGATCTCACCGATGCCGAGACCGAGGACGCCCGGCATGGGCGGGCGCTCACGCCCGCGGGTATCGACGGGGTGTACGCAGCCACCGCGCCGGACGGCCGGGTGATCGCGCTGTTGCAGGACGGTTCCGCCCGTACCAAATCGGTCGTCGTGCTGCGGCCGGCCACCCTGTAGTCGGGGGATGGCTACCTGTGCGCGTGTTGATGTCGCCGGCGGTATTGGCTGAATCTCTGCCGGTCGAGTCGGTATTTGAGCTTCTGTAGTTCACCGCGGGCGCGTGCTCACCGTGTGCGCGATCCCCGCGCCTTGGATGTACATACCGTCCGAAACGTTTCTTTCAACGGATCATGCGTCGATGCCGGTTAGCATGTGTTGGTGAGTGCACCTGTCGATGGGCCGAACAGGCGGCGTACGCAGGCCGAGCGCAGCGCGGCGATGCGCACGCGACTGCTGGACGCGACGGTGGAGTGCCTGGTCACGTACGGATACGCCGGCACCACTACGCAGCGTGTCGCGGAGGTCGCCGGGGTTACCCGTGGGGCCCAGGTTCATCACTTCCGGTCCAAGGAGGACCTCGTGGTGGCTGCTATCGAGCATCTTGCGGAACAGCGCGTGCAGGCGGCGGTGCGTGAATTCGGTCGGGTGTCGGAGGCGCCGGATGCTGCGTCGTTGGTTCTTGACTATCTCTGGGAGTCGCATCAAGGTCCGGTATTCGTTGCCACCCTGGAACTTTGGGTTGCATCACGTACCGATGCGGTGCTCGCGGCGCAGATCGAGCGAGTTGAGCCCATCGTTACCGGCGCGCTGATTGGCGCATTGGCTCAGATGGTCCCGGATCAAGCGGCTCAGAAAAATCTCCGCGATCTGGCGTTCACCGCGATGGACGCATTGCGAGGGATCCTGCTGTCCAGCTTTGCCGACCGTGATCCCGAGCGGGCGCGTAAGCGATGGGACCGGGTATGCGGACAGCTGCGCGATCTACTCGCTGATTCTCTGAGCCCGGAGCTGCGCTCCTCGTAGGACTTTGTCAGGTGGGGAAGCGATGTGGCGGGGCTGACCCAATCCTGCCCAGTCATTTGCGATATATACATACCGCGATGACTGTATGTCACTGTCTCAGCTGGACTCCGGTTTCCGAGTCCGCCACCGCCACAAGACATCTCGCTAGTCACGATCGGGGACCCCACAAACATCGACGGTGGCCTCCGGGCGAGACCTCCTCATCTCCACATACCGATCTTGGATGCGACCATTCCGAAGCCTCCCGTCGAAACGCCGTACAACACGGTCGAGATCGTCCATGAGTACGACGGCTATGCGGATTTCCCCGATAGACCGCTCAATCTGCTGGCCGACTTGAACGCTCTTGCCGGCGTCGTACATGAGCACCCCAACAAGCGCGGCGTCGATCTTTCAGATCCGAGCAACGTCGTAACGACAAGTACGAACTCATTGGGCGGCACCACTACTCACGTGTTGGTAACCAACCGACGAGCTTCCGCTTACGCGACCGCGAGGTCTGTCGGCGTACCGGACAAGATAGTGAACCGGATGGACAGACCGCTGCGACGGATCATCAACACCGGCTACAGCGGCGAACGACCTGGGGCGGCTGAACCGCAGTCGGAATTCGAGGGTTCCGGTACGGATCGCACTGCCCGGGCTAGCAACCGAGCGGCTGGGCGCGTCCTACGTGGGATGAGCCATCGAGCTCTGAAAACGGCACACTCCGATGCCCCGAAAGGCACAAAGGCGCGGGCCGCTGGTGGGGGATTGTCTGAATAACGGTGGACCTGACTTGGTCTGACACGCCGGGCGCGAATCTGGCGGGAAGGACTGATGATGTCCGACGCGCTCGAAATCGTGGCGATGGACCCGGGTCCTAGGCAGGTGCCACCACCGACCCGAATCAATCCGCGGCTTTGGACGGAGGCGATCTGGTGGCGTAGTCGACCGCACAGTAGGCCCTTCCGGGGACTTCGCACACCTGATTCACACGGCACCACGGAACAGACCTGGCCACTTCTTGTAAAACATACCAACAGGATGGTATGTTAAATCCATCCCACGGAAAGAGAGGGCCATGCCCAGGAAGACATACGTCATCGGCGTCGGTATGACGAAGTTCGAGAAGCCCGGAGCGATCGAGGGGTGGGACTACCCCGATATGGCTCGCGAATCGGGGACGAAAGCGCTGGCCGACGCCGGCATCGACTATCGAGACGTCCAGGAGGCCTACGTCGGCTACGTGTATGGCGAGTCGACCTCGGGCCAGCGGGCTGTCTACGAACTCGGCATGACCGGCATCCCGGTCGTCAATGTCAACAACAACTGCTCGACCGGATCCACCGCGCTGTACCTCGCTGCGCGGGCGGTCCGTAGCGGACTCGCCGAATGTACGCTCGCACTGGGGTTCGAGAAGATGCAACCAGGGTCGCTCGGTTCCACTTACGACGACCGCGAGCAGCCGATGGCCAAACACTTCCTGGCATTGGCCGAGATCTCAGAGGTGCTGTTCCCGCCTGCGGCGTGGATGTTCGGGGCGGCCGGCCGAGAGCATATGCGGCAATACGGTTCTACTTCTGAGCATTTCGCGAAGATTGGGTACAAGAACCATAAGCACTCGGTCAACAACCCATTTGCCCAGTTTCAGGACGAGTACAGTCTCGATGACATCCTCGGCGCGCGGATGATCTACGACCCCCTTACCAAACTGCAGTGCTCACCGACCTCGGACGGTTCGGGCGCCGCCATCCTCGCCAGCGAGGACTTCGTCGACAAGCACGGGTTGGCCGAGAAGGCGGTGGAGATCGTCGGCCAGGCGATGACCACCGATTTTGCGAACAGTTTCGACGGCAGCTGCAAAGCGCTCATCGGGTACCACATGAATGTCGCTGCGGCGCAGTGCGTCTACCAGCAGTCCGGTCTGGGGCCCGAAGACTTCCAGGTCATCGAGCTACACGACTGCTTCTCTGCCAACGAACTGCTGCTCTATGAGGCATTGGGCCTGTGCGAGGAAGGCGAAGCGGCCAAGCTGATCGACAACAACGACACCACTTACGGTGGGCGATGGGTCGTCAACCCGTCGGGTGGGCTGATCTCCAAGGGGCACCCGCTAGGAGCCACCGGGTTGGCCCAATGCGCCGAACTCACCTGGCAGCTGCGTGGTATCGCCGATAAACGGCAGGTGGACAACGTAACCGCAGCTCTGCAACACAACATCGGCCTCGGTGGCGCCGCCGTCGTCACCGCCTATCAGCGCGCCGAGCGCTGACCGAACACAAGAGGAGAACACCAATGGGACATATCGAGGCAACCCGCGAGCTGGCCGCCGGCCCCGACGAACTGTGGGCGACGGTATCGAACCCCAACACCTGGGGTGACTGGTTCACCGTGCACGACAAGTGGCTGGAGGAACCGCCCGCAACGCTCACTCCCGGGACGAAACTCACCGCCAAGATCGTCATGCTGGGTATGGCGAACAAGATCGAATGGAATATCGAATCCGTCGACGCTCCCCACAGCCTCGTGCTGGGTGGCACGGGAATGGCCGGTGTCAAAGCTCGATTTGTCTTTGACATCCAACCGATCGCCGGCGGGTCCCGGTTCACCGTCAGCGGCGACTTCGAAGGAGCTCTCGTCAAGGGCGCCCTCGCGAAGGCCGTCGAGAAGGACGGCGTAAAGCAGCTCGACAAGAGCCTCGATGCGCTCGACGCACGAGCCGCGGCGTCCGCATGACGTCGACGAAAAGCGCTGCGGACACCGACGAACTCGTCTTCGATGACAGCGGCCTGAACACCTGGACCGATGAAGAGCGATTCGATGTGACCCGAGATCGGCTTGCCGAGTACGCGGCGGCCACCAACGATCCGATCCCGGCGCATCGCTCGGGCGAGGTCGCGCCTCCGGTGTTCGCCATCGTCCCGGTATTCGAGGCACTATTGGTTCCTGCCGTCGATGTGCTGCCTGTCGAACTCATCCCGCGAGTGGTGCACGGGGAGCAGGACTTTCACTTCCATCGTCCGATCAGGCCGGGGGACAAGCTCGTATCGCGCGGCAAGATGATCGGCTACGAAGGACTGGAAAACGGCACCCGTGCGGCGATCTATCTCGAATGCCGCACGGAAGACGGCGAACTGGTCAATGAACAGTATGTCACCACGTTCGTCCGGGGATTCGATGCTGGTAAGGCGGTGGGGGAGCTCAGCCCCACCCACCGCTTCGACGAGGCGCTGCGTGCTAGGGCTCCTGTCGCCACCGTGGTTCAGCATATCGATGATGATCAGACGTTCCGGTACAGTCCAGCGGCCGGCGATCCGATGCCGATCCACCTGGACGAGGAGGTGGCTCGCGATGCCGGACTGCCCGGCATCATCGCCCACGGTCTGTGCACCATGGCGTTCACCTCGTGGGCGGTGCTGACCGAGCTGGCGGGTTCGGACGTGCACCGGCTCAAGCGGTTCGCGGTGCGCTTTTCGAAGATGGTGTTGCCCGGCGACGATCTGCAGACGCGTATCTGGCAGAGCACCAGCGCAGCCGGAGTCACCACTTACGCATTCGAAACCGCACGTGGAGCTGATCTGGTCATCACCGACGGGTTGGCCGAAATTGCCGAGGAGGCATAACATATGGGAGCACTGGACGGGCGCGTTGCCGTCATCACCGGCGCAGGTCGGGGGATCGGGCGCGAGCATGCACTGCTGTTCGCCGCAGAGGGAGCCAGCGTCGTGGTGAACGATCTGGGCGGCACCAACTCCGGGGACGGCACCGACGCTGGCCCGGCGCACGAAGTCGTCGCCGAGATCCGGGCGGCCGGAGGCGCCGCCGTTGCCCATACCGAGAACATAGCTACCTGGGACGGCGCCCAGTCGCTGGTGCAGCAGGCAGTCGACGAGTTCGGGCGGCTCGATGTGGTGGTGAACAATGCCGGCATCCTGCGGGACGCGTTCATCCCCACGATGGCTGAATCCGATTGGGACGCCGTGATCGCGGTACATCTCAAGGGTCACTTCTCGGTGCTGCGCCACGCTGCGGCGTACTGGAAGGCGCAGTCCAAGGCGGGTGATCAGCCCAACGCGGCGGTGATCAATACCGCATCGGGATCGGGTACCACGATTCCCAATGCCGGGCAGGCCAACTACGGGGCCGCCAAGGCCGCCATCGCGGCGCTGACCTTGGTCGGGGCCGATGAGTTGGAACGCTACGGTGTGCGTGTCAATGCCATCGCCCCGATCGCGCGGACCCGGCTCACCCTGGCGACTCCAGGAATGGGTGCGTTGATGGCAGAGCCGGACGACGGCGAGGTCGACCTGTTCAGCCCTGCCAACATTTCACCACTGGTGGCCTATCTTGCGACTGAGAAGTGCCCGGTGACGGGTCAGGTGTACGCCGTTCAAGGCGGTGCGATCTCGCAACTGCGAGGTTGGCACGATACTGAGACCATCGAGACCGACGGGCTGTGGCGCATCGATGATATCGCTGGGCGGCTGCCGTCATGATCGAATGGTCCGATACCGATGTGATCATGCGGGATACCGTCCGCGAGTTCATCGACAAGGAGATCAGACCGCACCTGGATGTCCTGGAGCGTGGAGAGATGTCTCCGTATCCGTTGGCTCGCAAGCTGTTCAGCGAATTCGGTCTTGACGCCATGGCCGCCGAAGCAGTCAAGACGATGCTGGACAAGCAACGGGCCAAAGAGACGGCCGTCGCTGCCGGCGCAACCGCCACGGACAAGGTCTCCCACGAGGGAGGTGGTCTCGGCGATATCGGTGCGCAGGCGTCGATGGCCGCGGTGATGGTCTCCGAACTCGCCGGCGTGAGCATCGGCCTGCTCAGCACCATCGGTGTCAGTCTGGGACTGGGCGCGGCAACCATCATGAGTCGCGGCACGCTGGCACAGAAGGAGCGCTGGCTGCCCGAACTGATGACCTTGGACAAGATCGCGGCGTGGGCGATCACCGAGCCGGATGCCGGCTCGGATGCCTTCGGCGGTATGAAGACCACCGTCAAGCGCTCCGGTGATGGTGACGGGGCCTATATCCTCAACGGACAGAAGACGTTCATCACCAACGGCCCGGAGGCCGGCATTCTGATCGTCTACGCCAAGCTCGACGATGGCAGCGGTATCGATCGACGGGACCGCCCGGTGCTGACGTTCGTGCTCGACGCGGGGATGCCCGGACTGACTCAGGGCAAAGCGTTCAAGAAGATGGGCATGATGTCCTCGCCGACCGGTGAGCTCTTCTTCGACAACGTCCGGCTCACCCCGGACCGGTTGCTCGGAGAAACGGAGTCCCACACCGGCGGCGACGGACGCGACAGCGCTCGAGCCAGTTTCGCAGCCGAACGGGTAGGGGTCGCGCTGATGTCGCTCGGCATCATCAACGAGTGCCACCGGCTGTGCCTGGACTACGCAAAAACCCGCACGCTGTGGGGTAAGCAGATCTCGACCTTCCAGCTGATCCAGCTCAAGCTGGCCAAGATGGAGATTGCCCGGATCAACGTGCAGAACATGGTGTTCCAGACTTTGGAGCGCCTGAAACATGGCTCACTACCCAGCCTTTCAGAGGCGTCAGCGATCAAGCTGTACTCCTCGGAGGCGGCCACCGAGGTGGCGATGGAGGCCGTGCAGCTATTCGGCGGTAACGGCTACATGGCCGAGTACCGGGTGGAACAACTCGCCCGTGACGCCAAGTCGCTGATGATCTACGCGGGCAGCAACGAGGTACAGGTCACCCACATTGCCAAGGGCCTGCTCGCCGGATGATCGCCGAATCTCGGGCCACCTACAACGGTGTGGGCACCCGGGTGCTATCGGTGTCCGGGTGCGGAACCCCGGTGATCCTGCTGCACGGTTACGCCGACAGCGCGGACACCTGGCGGGCCGTGCTCGCCCGGCTAGCGGCAGCCGGGCGACGGGCGCTGGCCGTCGACCTGCCCGGCTTCGGCCGGGCAGGTCGACGCCGGTCGGGTCCGATGCTCCCACAGTTCGACTCCTTCGCCGACGCCCTGCTCGACGATACGGGACCCGCAGTCCTGGTGGGGAATTCACTGGGCGCGGCTACGGCGGTGCGCGCCGCCGATCGCCGTCCGGACGTTGTGCGGGCACTGGTGGCTTTGGATGATCCGATCAACGCCAGGCACTGGTTGGCCCGCGCCGCGCGCTACCGTGAGGTTCCGACCGGGTTTTGGCGCACTGCAGCTCGGCTACCCATACCCGCGGTCACGTTACGTTGGGCAACCGAGCGGGGCGTGCGTCGGGTGCTCTACGGTCCGGGCGCGCCCGCGGACCCCGATGTGCTCGCCCGGTGGAACCGGACGGTGGCCAGTCAGGCCGCGGTCGCTAACCTCGGCCGATACGCCCTTCAGTACGCACGTGAGACCGCGGCCGGTCACTGTGGCGTCCGCGTCAGCTGCCCGACGGTCGTGGTGCACGGAGCCAGAGACAGAATCATCCCAGTCGACGCGAGCCGCGTTCTACATCAACAGATTCCGGGGAGCGAACTGGTGGTCCTTCCGGGATCGGGACACTGCCCGCAACTCGACGATCCAGATGCCGTCGCGCGACTGATCGTCGCGCTGAAAGGTGATACATGACAAGGATTCTGCGCCACCTGCGTGATATCGCTTCGGCTGCCCTGGTCTTACAGCACAGGGGAATGGTCGACGTTCGCAAACCGCACCAGGCGCTGCGCGCCTCCCAGGCACTGCGGCGCTACGGGTCGTTCGGTGGACTCTCGGAACATACCGCAGCGAGATACGGAGATGCCCCGGCACTCACGGACGAGGACGGCACCCTGAGCTTCCGTGAACTCGAGGATACTTCCAATGCACTGGCGCGCGGATTAGGCGAGCGCGGTGTCACCGGCGTGATCGGCCTGCTGGTTCGTAACCACCGCGGCCTGCTGTTGGCGCTGTTCGCCGCCGGGAAGCTGGGCGTCAAGGTGGTGCTGTTGAACACCGGATTCGCTGCCCCTCAGTTGACCGACGTGTGCCGACGGGAGAATGTCACCGTCGTCATCGCCGATGAGGAATACCGTGGCTTGCTCGATACTCTCTCACCGGATATCGATCAGATAGTCGGCTGGTCCGGCGCGGGTTTGGCGTCATTGGCCGCCGGGCGGTCGGTGGCGCGCCTGCCCGTTCCGGGGGGCGTCGGTGGCATGGTTCTGCTGACCAGCGGCACAACCGGCGTCCCCAAGGGCGCACCTCGCAACAAGGTGAGCCCGCTGCAGTCTGCGCAACTGCTCGACCGCATTCCGTGGCCGAAGGGTGGCGCGTACTACGTTGCCGCGCCGATGTTCCACGCCACCGGGCTGGCTACCTGCGCACTTGGTCTCGCGCTCGGGAACCGGGTTGTGTTGGCCAGACGATTCGACGCCGAGGCCACCCTCGCTGCGATCGAGCGTCACCGGGTCGAGGCGCTGATTCTCGTGCCCACCATGCTGGTCCGTATCCTCGATGTAGGGCCCGAGGTGCTGGCTCGCTACGACACGTCATCGCTGAAAGTCGTGTTCGCGGCGGGTTCGGCGCTGTCGCCGGACCTGTGCCGGCGGACCGCTGAGACCTTCGGAGACGTTCTCTACAACTTGTACGGGTCTACCGAGGTGGCGGTTGCCGCAGTGGCGACACCGAGCGAATTGCGCGCTGCTCCCGGTACGGTGGGGCGACCGCCAGTTGGCTGCACGCTGGCCGCCTATGACGAGCAGCGGCGCAGGATCACCCAACCGGGCTGCGTCGGAACGCTCTTCGTATCGAGTGGACTGAGCTTCACGGGCTACACAGATGGCGGGCAGAAGGAGTCCGTCGACGGATTGCTCTCCTCGGGGGACACCGGCCACTTCGACGCGGACGGACTGTGGTTTGTCGACGGTCGCGACGACGAGATGATCGTCTCAGGTGGCGAGAACGTCTTCCCGCTCGAAGTCGAGAACCTGCTTGCCGGGCACCCCGCGGTGCTCGATGTGGCCGTCGTGGGCGTGGACGACCTTGACTTCGGAAAACGTCTGCGTGCGTATGTCGTAGGTGTTCCGGGCGTGAAATTGGCTGCCGACGACATCAGAAGCTATGTGCGGACATATCTGGCACGGCACAAGGTGCCACGCGATGTGGTCTTCCTTGACGCGTTGCCACGCAACGAAACAGGAAAGCTCCTCAAGGTTCAGCTCGGGCGGGAGTGAACGGGGAAGGTGCGCCGATTCGAATTCGCTATCAGAGGGGATGTTCAATGATGCGTCGCTATCACAATATTCACCGGATCGTTGCGGTGACCGGTGGTGCCCGTGGTATAGGTCGCGCCACCGCCAAGGCATTCGCGGGAGCAGGAGCTCGAGTCGCCATCGGTGACATCGATGGCGATCTGGCAGCCCATGTCGCGCACGAGATATCCAGGGCGACCGGCGGACAGGTGTGCGGATTACCCCTAGACGTCACTGATCGATCTGCCTTCACGGATTTTCTGGACGCGGCCGAGTCTCGATTGGGCCCGCTCGACACGCTGGTCAACAATGCCGGCATCATGCCCACCGGGTTGTTCTCCGACGAGGACGACACGATGACCGACCTCATGGTGTCCATCAACCTCGCAGGTGTGCTGAACGGGTCCAAACTGGCAGTGCGGAGGTTCTCCGGACGCACCGGCCGCATCGTCAACATCGCCTCGCTGGCGGGCATCAGCGCGCACCGCGGTGTAGCCACGTACTGCGGCACCAAACATGCAGTGGTCGGGTTCTCGGATTCGCTTCGCCTCGAACTGCGCGATAGCGGAATCGGTGTGACGCTGGTCCTTCCGGGGTTGGTGCGAACAGATCTGTCGGCAGGGAGCGGAACACCGCTGTGGGTCCGACCGGTCAGCGAAGTGGATCCCGAGGATGTGGCTTCGGCTGTCGTCGACGCAGTTGTGCGTGGTCGTGACAAGGTCGTGGTGCCGCGATCGCTCGGTGTCCTGCTCGGAGCCGTGCAACTGCTGCCGACGCGTGTGCGCAGCAGATTGGAACGGTTGGCGCATCTCGACGCCGCCTTCACCGCCACGGATTCGGATGCCCGGGCGCGCTACCACGGGCGGATTCTGGAGACCAGACGTGACAATGTTTGACGTCACGGCGCCGGCAACGGGTCAGATCGTGGGGCGGGTGGCCGATATGACCGGCGACGACGTGGTCGCGGCGGTCGACAATCTGCATGCTTCGCAAGGTGATTGGGCAGATATGGCCGTCACGCAACGTGTTCGGTGGCTTCATCGATATCGAGACTGGCTATTGGATCATGAGGACGCGCTCGCAAAGTTGCTGCAGGATGAGACTGGGAAGCCCTGGGCAGAAGCGAATCTGGAGATTCCCTATATTGTCGAAGCAATCAACTACTACGGGCGGCTGGCGCCTGGCCAGCTACGGTCGAAGGCCGTCAGAAGACACGGCCCTCTGGCGCTGGGCAAGAGCCAGATGCTGCGCTGGCACCCGTATCCGGTGGTCGGCATCATCACCCCGTGGAACTTCCCGCTCGGTTTGTCGCTGCTGGACGCGGTTCCGGCATTGGTCGCCGGCGCCGCCGTGGCGATCAAGCCGTCGGAATACACCCCGTTGACGGTTTGTGCTGCAGTGCGCGGATGGGCGGCAATCGGTGCACCGCCGGTGCTTTCGGTATGTACTGGCGGTGCGGTGGCTGGTGGTGCTCTTGTCGACAGCGTGGACTATATCCAGTTCACCGGCTCGTCCGCCACCGGCCGCGTTGTCGCGCACCGGGCTGCGGAACGGCTCATTCCCTGCGGGCTGGAACTTGGCGGCAAGGACGCGCTGATCGTCCGGGCTGATGCCAATCTCGACCGTGCCGCCAACGCGGCGGTCTGGGGCGCGGTGGCCAATGCAGGACAGATGTGTACCTCCATCGAACGCGTCTACGTCCACGCCGATATCCATGACAGATTCGTTTCCCTGGTCGCCGCCAAGGTCGGTGAGCTACGAGTCGGCTGCGACGATCGTAGATACCGATTCGATGTCGGGCCCCTGACCACCGCGGCGCAGTGGGGGGTGGTCAGTGCACATGTGGACGACGCCCTTCGCAAGGGCGCCAGGGTGGCTGGCGCCGGCCGGGTGCCGTCGTGTCCGAGTTCGTCCAACCTGTATCCACCGATCGTGCTGGTCGATGTCGACCATTCGATGAGCTGTATGCGGGACGAGACGTTCGGTCCGATCCTGCCGGTGATGCGATTCACCACCGATGACGAAGCGATTGCCTTGGTCAACAACTCTCGGTACGGACTGTCCGCCACGATATTCGCCGAGGATGTCGAGCTTGCGCACCGGATGGCGCATCGGCTCGATGTGGGTGCCGTCAACATCAACGACGTTTTCGCGAATCTGTTCACCCTGGCGCTCCCGCAAGGGGGCCGCGGTGAATCGGGTGTCGGTACCCGGAACGGTAGCGGTGCCGTCTATAAGTACTGCCGGCCACAAGCGGTGGTGACCGCACGGTTCCGGCCGCGCCGCGAACCGACCTGGTATCCGTATGCGCCGCTGCGTGGGGCGTTCGTGCATCGGGTATCGCGCATCCTTGGTGCGCGCGATGTCATCCGACAGTTTTGCCGGTGACGGCGCCCCCGGTTTCCAAGCCGGCAGGGCCAGGCTCCGCGTGTCGTATGCGAGTCGTAGATCGATAACATGCGTTCCCCTTAGTATGTTTGTGACGGCGGGATGACGGGAGTCGGCGGTGTACAGTGACCTGCGGCAACCGGCACATCCACCCGCAACGGTGTTGGTGGTCGACGACGATCAGGGCATCTGTGACCTGCTGGAATCGGTGCTGGACCTTGCCGGATACTCGGTGCTGCGGGCCAACGACGGACTGAAGGCCGTCACCGTGTTGTCCACCCATGAGGTTGACCTGGCGTTAGTCGATATCGGCTTGCCGGACGTCGATGGCATCACTCTGATTCCGCGTATCCACCAGCGGAGCCCGACGACAGCGATCATTCTGCTCACCGCCCGAAATGACATCGAGTCCAAGGTGGGTGCTCTTCGCGGCGGGGCTGACGACTATGTCACCAAACCGTTTCATCCGACTGAGGTCGTTGCCCGTATCGAGGCTGTGCTGCGCCGGTCCCATGACGGAGACGGAGAACGGTTGTCCTACGGTGACCTGACGGTTGATCTGCAGCGCCTGATCGTCGAACGTGCGGGACATCCGGTGGCATTGACGCCGACGGAGCTGAGACTGCTGGTCTACCTTCTGCGCAACGCCGAGCGTGTCGTGTCGCGCAGTCAGATCCTCGATCAGGTGTGGCAATACAGCTTTCAGGGCGAAGGTGTCGTGGTCGAGAAGGTGGTGTCGAACCTACGCAAGAAGGTCGATGCCAACGGGGAGCCGCTGATTCAGACCGTGCGTGGATTCGGATATACCTTGCGCCGGAGCGCCGGTTCGTGAGAGTTGGTCCGTTTCGCAGACGGGTGCCGCGGGGCTTGCCGTCCATGGTGGCAACTGTGCGAAGCCGGACCGTGGCGATCCTGTGCATTGCTGTACTGCTGATCTCGGCGACGGCAGTGCTCGGACTGGCCTCGCTGCTCGACCTTTACACCCGTAGGCAGGTCGATCTGGCGGCGGGCGTCCTTGCGTTTGTCGGTTCGGGCCGGCAGCAGTCGCAGATCATCGATCCCGACCAGTTCGCCGCGCGAATGCCCTCGACGGCAACGATTGTATTTGCCGACGGTGGTGGTACTCGGGTGGTGTGGTCGACCGCGCCGGGTGATCCCGCGGCAGGCGAACTCGAGCGGCTGCTTCAGTCCGTCGCATCCGGTGGCGTCGTCGATGTGCCGTTTGTGCAGCACATGGTCAAGGCGCAGCTGCTGCGGTTCGGTACTCCGGTGTTGTTGCAAGACAAGGTGACCGGCGAGCTGAGAGCGGCGGACTCAGCTGTCGTGGCGCTGGGAACCCGTTCATCGGTGAAGCTGCTTCGCGTGATGATCGGGGTATCGGCGGCGATCACGGTCGTCACGATGGTAGGGGCTGCGCTTGCCGTGACGATCATGGTGCGGGCCACGATGCGTCCGCTCAGCCGGCTGGCGGACCTGGTCGGTGCGCTCGGTGATCGTCCGCCCGTCGGGTCCCTGCGACGTGGCCGCGTGAGCATGAGTCGGTACCAGGAGTCCTCGACGCTCGCGAATGCCATTGCAGGTTTGGTCGACCGTCGCGCCCGGATCGAAGCCGAACTGCGCGAGTTCGTCGCGAACGCATCACATGAATTGCGGACGCCGCTCACCAAGATCCAGGGTTGGTCCGAACTCCACTTCCAAACGCCGCCGCAGGCGGAGCGCACCGAGCGCGCCATGCGCAGCATCGTGGAGGAATGCGACCGGATGCGTGGTCTGCTCGACCAGCTGACGCTGCTGGCCCGCGCCGAGGCGCCCCAGCAGCTACCCACCGAACATGTCGACGTGTGCGCGCTGTGCGCCGTGGTGGCCGAGGATGTCGCGGTCGTTGCTCCGGACCGACGCGTGACAACGCGGCTCCCGAGTGATCCGGTGTTCGTGGTTGCACACGAAGACCGGCTCGCTCAGGTCCTACGCAATGTGGTCGGCAACAGCCTTGCCCATGCCGGCGACGACGCCGTGGTCGATATTGCCGTCGAGACGGATGACCTTTCGGTCCGAATAGTGCTGTCCGACAACGGAGTGGGAATTCCTGCGGTGTACAGGGCGCGGGTGTTCGACCGCTTCTTCACCAGGACCCGGGGGACCGGGTCCGGCAGTGGTCTCGGGCTGTCGATCGTGCAGGCGATTGTCAGCGGCTACGGGGGATCCGTGCAACTGTGGTCGGAACCAGGCAGGGGAACAAAGGTGACGATCGCACTTCCTCGTGTTCGTCGCACATCCGGCGGGGGGCTGAGGATCGACAGGTAATCGTCAGGAAACCATCCAGGGTCGGTAAAGCGGAAGCGGTCGACTTATGGACGACCGGGCCAGTTCACCTCAGTGTCCCGGATCGCACGTTCCCGACGACTGAAGGAAGTTCCATGGTTGCGCATTCACCGCACAGGGTTGTCATCGGCGCAATGGCCGCCTGGTCGATCCTCGCGCTAGGATCCGTGATTTCGGCGCCGCAGGCGCTACCGGCACCTGCCGGTGCTCCACCGCCGGCCTCGCCGGCGCTGGAGCCCTTCAGTGTCGAGAAAGTCATCCAATTCCAGTTGCCTTCGGGGGTGACGGCCAACACCGCCGACTTGAGTCCCGACGCACAGCACCTGCTTGTCGAGGTTGTGGTCGACGGAAAAACACAGGTGGCATCGACAAACCTGGACGGCGCCGACTATCAATGCATCTCGTGCGGAACAGCGACGAATGCCACCAAAGTCCTTGCACTGGAAGATAGTAAGCGAATCTGGTACGCGGACACTTCCGGGCAGCAGTCGACGGATGACCCTGGCAGCGGGGGCACAGGCAGTATCAATTACTCCCTTCTTGAGTGCTCGCCGTCGATCTACGACTGCCGGCAGAAGAGCAACACGAAGGTGAAGTTCCCTTCCGACAAGCGGAACCTGCCTGCGCAGAATCGCGAGGCCAAGCCGGATCCGTTCGGGGAGTACGTCACGTGGAACGAGGTGTCAGCCATCGAAGGCACCCGGATGAGTATCGCCAAGTTGGCGAAGACCGATAAAGGATACGAGCTGACCGATCAGCGGGTCTTCAGCCCTCCGTGGGTCAAGAAGTCCGACTTCGCCGCCGATCGAGAGAATGCCATGCGGTTCTACGAGGGTGCCAGTTGGCATGAGGGCGGTCGGATCCTGAAGTACCAGGAGACTTCGACCGGTCTCAACTACGACATCTACCTGCTGGATACGGCCACTGGGGAACGGAGACAGCTGACCACCGATCTGGACTACAACGAGGCTGCAGATATCGCCCCGGATGGTAGGACCGTGTATTTCACCTCGGCCCGCGGTCTCGACCGAATGGATGTCTTCACGGCATTGCAGAGGCCGTCTCTGATCGACAGCGGGGCATTCGGCCAGATTGCCAGGGTGAGCCTGTGGAACAACCGCCGCTGCATGAACGAGCCGTGGATGATGCAGATGGATCCGGGGCAACAACTCGGCGGATACTCCGGGCAACCCATCATCATCGACCCGGCCTGGACGGTGCGGGGGTGGAGTTGGTTTCCCGATTCCACGCGTGCAGTCATCAACGAACAGGAACGGCCCGCAGATAGTCAAGGTCCGGGTGCGCCCGACACACCTTGGCGGACAAGCATCGTCCGGTTCTCGACCCGCAATGCAACCGCACCGATGTCACCGGTGCACCAGAACCCGGCGGCGATAGCAAAATGGTCCGTGCCGATCAAAGACTTCAACCCCATGATGGGCAGGCAAGCTCCGCTCAAGGTGCTCAAGGGCAAGAAGTCCGGAACCGCAACGATTCAGTACCTGGGTGCCTACGCCATCGGATCGTATGCCGTTGCCTACAAGAACTACTCGGATGACGGCAAGACGTTCATCGATGGAACAGAGCGGATTGTGGTCCCGTACGCCGCGGCAAGCGCCGAATGGTCGGCGGACCTCACG
Source organism: Mycolicibacterium fluoranthenivorans (assembly GCF_011758805.1). Taxonomy (NCBI): domain Bacteria; kingdom Bacillati; phylum Actinomycetota; class Actinomycetes; order Mycobacteriales; family Mycobacteriaceae; genus Mycobacterium; species Mycolicibacterium fluoranthenivorans. The sequence goes on from NZ_JAANOW010000001.1 coordinate 2,558,565, forward strand.
AGTAAAGGTGAACGCTCTGGTTATCTGAAGGGCAACATCACTATCGGCGCGCAGAACAAGTACTCCGGTGAGGTGACTTCCGAGATCAACGGCAAGAGGTACTCCGGCATCCCGACGCAGGGGGATTGTCCTTCTCCCGGAATGCCCGCGCTGGCGGTATCAGCATCGGATGGCGGCGTGCAGGTCACCGCAACCGTGTCCGAGGACGCGAATCCACGGCCCGTCCGGGGTGCCAAGGTCACTGCAGGCTCGGCCAGTGCGACGACCGATGACCGCGGATTCGCACGTATCGCGGTACCCGCCGGAACCACCGTGAACGCCCAAGCCGACGGCTTCAAGGCGACGTCCACCGAGGTTGCCGGCTCCTGATACGGGCTCGGCCCGGCCGTGCAGCGCACCGAACGCACGGCCGGGTCGGTTCCGCCTGCAATCGTTGCCCGTCGGAAGGTCGATGAAATGAAATCAGCAATCTCCCTGGGGCTGGTAGTGCTGGTACTTCTCCTGTCCGGCAGGGCACATGCGGCTCCCACAACCATCGACGTCGATGCGCTGACCACACTGGTGAGTGCGGTCGCCGAGGCCGAACAGAACGTGCACCGTGTGCAGGCACTGGCCGCCCAGGATCGGGAAAGGGTCAATGCCTTCATTGCCGACGCGGCGCAGGCGCGAGTTGCGGCGGACGAGGCGCACCGAAACGAACTGCGGGCGAGCGGAGCGCTCGGTGACGCGGAGGGACGACTGGACTTGTTGCAGAAGGGATTCGACCGCTTTGCGGCTGCGAGCTATGTGTACGGCCCCATCGCCTCTGCTGAAACGATCGCTGACCCGGCTGAGCTGATGGCAACCGCTGCGCTGACGGAATCGATAGTCCTCAGTAGGAAGAATGCCGCCGACGATCTGTCGGAGGCGCGAACTCGGCGGGTGGACGACCTGCAACGCGCTCGGGCGGCGGCGGAAGAATCTGAGCGCGCGTTGGTCGAGACAGAAGAGCGCCGCGCTGATGCCGTCAGGGCGCTAGCGAATTCGCAGCATGCGGCTGCCGACTGGCAGCGCACGTTGAATGAGCTGGTGGCGCAGCGTAATCAGCTGCAGGAGAGGCTCGATGCGGTCACCGGTAGCCATGAGAACATGCCACAAGACCCGAGTCCGGTCCCTGTGCCGCAGTCGTCCTCCGACCCGACGGAAGCGGTCGACCGGTTGCTCGCGCTCGCGGAGACATCGTCTCATGCCACCGCCGCCATGGGCCGTACCTTCTTGGCGCGATTGAGTACATCGGCACAGGATATTCCGGCACTGCCGGCTCGACCGACCTCATCGGGCCCTATACCCGTGAGTGCGGGAAGGCGGGCAAGCGAATACGTCATCGCGCGAGCCCTGACGCAGCGGGGCGTGGATTATTCCTGGGGCGGCGGCACTGCGACGGGGCCCAGCCGCGGTATCGGCGGGGGCGCCGACACGGTGGGCTTCGATTGCTCAGGGTTGATTCTGTACGCGTTCGCGGGGGTAGGGATCGAACTTCCGCACTTCTCCGGCCGGCAGTACGAGTTGGGCAGAAAGATCCCGGTGGCCCAGATGCGCCGAGGCGATGTCGTCTTCTACGGCGAGGGCGGCGGACAGCACGTGGCGCTCTATCTCGGCGACAACGTGATGGTGGAGGCGCCGACTCCGGGCGGTGTCGTCACTGTGTCGCCACTGCGTACCAGCGATATGGCCCCGTACGCGGTGAGGTACATCGAGTCCTGAGCACCCAGGGAAGGGGGCACCGCCGGGGGACGATTTCGGCCGGCAAGGTGATGAGGTGCGACAGGAATCATCGGAACCGACAATTTCTTGCCATGGTCGGATCGGTCGCCTACAGTTCGCAGCATATACATGCAGTCGAGTATGTATGTATCTGTCGCTGGACGAAGACATGTGGAGGTATCGTGCCGAATCGCCCCGAAGCCAGACCGCTTTCCTATGCCGGAGGTGCCCACGCCGATGCTGATCCCGGTCTTCGCGCGCGCAGAGACGCCGTGTCACCGGCGGATCTCGGCTGGGGAGACAAGCTCGTGCCTGCGGTCAAGTACGGCTCGGTGGCTCTGGCAACTGTCGCCGCGCTGGCGCTGGGTCCTGGCCATGGTTTCGCCCATGCTGACGCTTCGGAAAGCGATTCGACCGCGCACGGCGGGGCGTCTGCGTCGGTCTCGAGTCAAGGGGACGCGTCAACCGATCCCGCTGCAAAGTCGCGGTCGGGTAGGAAACATCCTGCAACGCAGCCGAAATCGAGAACTCAGTCGAGCCGCGAAGAGTCCGGTGGCGGATCCGGCCAGTCCGCCCAAGATTCGGAGACCGGCCCCGCATCTGATAGGCGGAATGACGTCTCGTTGCCAACGCCAGGCGGTGCGCCCCGGCGAGATGTGCCTTCGGAGAACGAAGCTGATGGGTCGGAACGAGCAGGCGGCAGGGATGTTCCCACGCACGCAGCGCGTCCGGTGAAACCGTTTCATCGCACTGCGCCTGGCGCGAACGATTCGTCTTCTTCGGTTGGGGTCTCGGGGAGGCCTAGGTCTGCCACGGAGAGTGCGGCCGTCACACCGACGCCCGTCGGTATCGCCAGAGTCGCTGCCTCGGTCACGAATCCACTCATCGACACTGGACCGGCCGGCAAGCCTGTCGAGCCTCCCTTCGCGTCAGCGCTGCTGGCCTGGGTCAGGCGGTCATTCTTCAACAAATCACCATCGCTGCACTACGACCCCACCATCAACGTGCAGGCACAGTACGGTGTCGTCACCGGCAACATCGGTGCCGTGGACCCAGAAGGCGACGTGATTGCGTACAAGCTGGTGAAGGGCCCTCAACACGGCATCGTCACCATCGATCAAGCCAGCGGAAGCTTCACCTACACACCTGATCTGGACTACGCGCAGGCGGGCGGTAGCGATTCGTTCGTGGTGAAGGTGACTGACAACGTGTGGAGCGTTCGCGATCTCTTCCGCTGGGATCACGGTTCGCGTAAGGCGGTCATTGGGCTCAGTGTCGACAGCATCCTGCCCAGTGCGCAGCGCTTCGTCGTGCCGCTACCTGACGACATCCTCCAGCCGCAGAATGCTGCCTTCACCGCGGACGGACAGGCGCTCGTTTTCCGCGCGACGCCAGCGGGTGGCACCCGCTCGGAGATCTATCGGGTGAACCTCGACGGAACGGGCTTGCAGTGTCTCACCGCGGGTCTCGCACCCGATCTCACGACGAATCTGTCAAAGCCGTTCGTCTTCGATGACGGCAATCGCGTGCTGTTGAGCGCGGGAACGCAATCCGATTCGGGCGGGGAAACCGCCGACCACTACATCCTCGAGTGTGCGGGTGGGGTCAGCTCCTGTGGAGCTGGATCGACGCTGCTTCAGATCAGAGTGCCAACCACCGTGGCACCGGGCGTGACGGTCATACAAAAGGAGCGGGAGTTGCGAGTCGCCCCCGACGGCATCCACGTCGGCTTCACTCAGTTGTTGGGCGCGGGCACGGCCACGCAATTGGTGTCGTCGGTGGGCACCCTGCAGCGTTCCGATACGGGATACGACGTCGAGGACGCCCGAGTGGTGTACGTCGGAGGTGAGCTGAAAAACTTCACGCCGGACGGTAAGGGTGTCATGGTGACAGACTTTTCCGGCAAGTACGAAGCCGGAAACGCCGACGACGTCCTTGTCGACCTGGGCTCCGGGCGGGTATCTCGAATTACCGGGAACCTCGATTACGACGAGTCGGTCGACATGTCACCCAACGGGGAATGGCTGGCGGTCGGCAGCTCGCGAACAAGGGACTATCTCACCCCGATGTCGCAGATCGTTCGTCCCACGTTCGTTCCTGCTTACGTTGTCTTCCCCACGTTTCAGGCAAAGAAGGGCACGCTCAACCAAGCCTGGGTCGTTTCGCGTGAGGGTGAGCTTGCCGGTGAGAACGGAGTGTTCCTCGGCGACCCGAGCGGAGCATATATCTCTGTTCCGGTGGCAAATTGGAGTCCGGATGGCGACAGCATCGCGTTCTGGGAGCGCAGTTCGACCGATCCGACCGATACCCGCTTGGTGGTGGCGCAGCTGCACAATATTGACGGCGGAACGATGCCGTCCGATATCGCCACCCCCGATACGTCGTCGTGGGCGCCGGCGCTGTCGACCGTTGTGCCGAAGCAGACCCCGTTGGAGCCCTCGCGGGCGGGCAGGGTGGGGGGACGGGCCGACGTGGTCACCACCAAAAACGGCAATATCACCACAACAGTCGTGACCTACACCGATTTCGAAGACGAGTCGGGCATGATCCTCAACGGCAGCGAGTCGACGACGAACAACCCGACCTACACCAACATCACCTACAGCGCGAATATCACCGTCACCGGTTTCGACGGCACCGAGCGGGGTTACCTGACGGCGGAGAACGTCAAGATCGTCAATCAGCTGTCGATGACGGGCACGGTTGAGTCGTCGCTCGATGGAAATCATCTGACGATGGGCACGCCCGTCTGAAACCACAGACGGTGTCGACCTACCGTGATTCACCACAGCCCCATGTGCCACATCCGAAACACGCGTCCGGCGTGTTGTCGTCCATCCCGGTGTCGTGACCAATTCGAGATCAGCACCACAAGAATTCACGGGAACCGCGGTCGTGCGGGTTGCGTTGTTCAAGATATGACGATGCAGCTGCCCGCTCATCCCTCCGAGTGGTTCGGATACGCCGCGGACCACAGCGATGGACGGCGCCTTGTGTCGCGACGAGACCGCGCACGGATCTTCCCGCACCGCGAACGTGAAGCGCCCGTCGGCTATATCGATGCATCGCAGCATCTGTCCGCTTCCCCGGCAGCGGTGTGGCAGGTACTCACGGACCCCCGCACCTGGGGTCAGTGGTTCGCCGTGCACGACAGCTGGGTCACGCAGCCGCCTGCCACCGTCGCCGCGGGTACCCGGCTCAGCGCCAAGCTGCGCATGCTGGGCGTCACCAACACCCTGGACTGGGTTGTCGAGTCGGTCGACGAGGGCACCCGAATCGAATTGGCCGCTACCGGCGCCGAGGGACTGTCGGTGCGGTTGATGTTCCGCGTGTCACCCGCGGGTTCGGGGTCGTGGATCACCGCCAGCGGACAGTTCAGCGCCGCGCTGCTGAGTCCGGCGCTGCTGGAGGCCGTCGAGGCCGACGGCGTCTGCCGGCTGGTCGACAGCCTGGCCGGGCTGGACATGCGCGCCCGCGAAGTGCAGGCCCGCGCTGCGTCGGCGCGCCCGAAGTTGCGCCTGGTGCGTTAGCCGACCGGGTCATCGAGCTCGCTAGGGGACAACCCAAATCGCCTGTGCCGCAGGGCTTCCCAAGTCGACGGTAGTTTGAGCGTCGTCCTCGGTGCCGTCGCCTTCGATACCCACCGAGATCATGCCGGCGAAGTCACGCCGGGCCAGCACGCGTAACCGCGAGTCCAGGCTGATGCCCACACTGTCGAAGTAGCGCAGCATCTCCGGGTCGGCATCGGAGATGCGTGCCACGGTCCCCGTATCGCCGTCGTTGCATGCCGACAACTGGCGGGCCGGCGGTGTGGGCACCCTGCCGTCGGCGGCCGGGATCGGATCTCCGTGTGGATCACGGGTGGGGAAGCCCAGCTTGGCGTCGATGCGGTCCAGCATGCGGTCGGAGACCGCGTGCTCGAGGATCTCGGCCTCGTCGTGCACCTCGTCCCAGCCGTAGCCGAGTTCGCGCACCAAGAACGTCTCCATCAATCGGTGTCGGCGCACCATCGCCAGCGCGGCACGCCGGCCGGCGTCGGTCAGTGTCACCGCGCCGTACTTCTCGTGATCGACGAGGCCCTGATCGGCGAGCTTGCGGATCGATTCGGACGCCGTGCTCGCCGACACGCCGATCCGTTCGGCGAGCAGCTTGGTGCTCACCTTTTCCCTGGACCACTCCTGCGCGGTCCAGATGACTTTCAGGTAGTCCTGCGCAACCGTCGTCAGGTCGTGCGGGTTGCCGTTGGGACTCACGTGGACCTCACACCGAGAAAGTTTAGGCAATCATCACCTGATCCGGGGATCCGGAGCAGACGGCGAGGCGTGCGCGCCGTAGGCTTGCGTTGTGCAACGGTGGCGGGGCCGGGAAGACATCCCCACAGACTGGGGACGATGTGTCGTGACCATCGGGGTGTTCGACGGTGTTCATCGCGGACACGCCGAATTGATCAATCATGCGGTGAAATCCGGGCGCTCGCGCGGTGTGCCGACCGTGCTCATGACCTTCGACCCGCATCCGATGGAAGTGGTCTTTCCCGGTAGCCATCCGGCGCAGCTGACCACCTTGACCCGGCGCGCCGAACTGGTCGAGGAGACCGGTATCGACGTCTTCCTGGTGATGCCGTTCACCGCGGATTTCATGAAACTGACCCCGGAGCGCTACATCCACGAGCTGCTCGTGGAAAGCCTGCATGCCGTCGAGGTGGTGGTGGGGGAGAACTTCACCTTCGGCAAGAAGGCGGCGGGCAATGTGAACCTGCTGCGCAAGGCCGGTGAGCGTTTCGGCTTCGCTGTCGAAGGGATGACCCTGGTGTCCGAAGTGGCCGAACCCGGTCTGGGCGAGCGAAGCGACGGGGTACTGCTGCGGGACGAGACCGTGACGTTCTCGTCGACCTATATCCGGTCCTGCGTCGATGCCGGTGACGTGGTCGCCGCCGCCGAGGCGCTGGGCCGGCCGCACCGGGTCGAGGGTGTGGTGGTGCGCGGTGACGGGCGCGGCCGCGTGCTCGGCTTCCCGACCGCCAATGTCGCGCCACCCATGCATTCGGCCATCCCCGCCGACGGGGTCTACGCGGCGTGGTTCACCGTGCTCGGGCACGGCCCGGTGGTCGGCACCGTCACACCCGGACAGCGCTACCAGGCGGCGGTGTCGGTAGGCACCAACCCGACCTTCTCCGGGCGCACCCGCACGGTCGAGGCTTTCGTGCTGGACACCGAGGCAGACCTGTACGGCCAGCACGTCGCCGTCGATTTCGTGGCGCGCATCCGTGGCCAGGAGAAGTTCGACTCGGTCGACGACCTGGTGGTCGCCATGCAAGGCGATACCGCCAAGGCGCGCACGATTCTCGCTGCGCAGTGAGGTGCTGCTAGACTTCGCGGCGACCCAGCGCGTGCTGCAGTTCGCGGCGGCCGTGCCTCAGATAATCCTCGCGGACCTTTTTGATGGAGTTGTTTCGTGGCGCTCACTGCCGAACAGAAGAAGGAAATCCTCGGCCAGTACGGCCTGCATGACACCGACACCGGCTCGCCGGAGGCTCAGGTGGCCCTGCTGACCAAGCGGATCTCCGATCTGACCGAACACCTGAAGATGCACAAGCACGACCACCACTCGCGGCGGGGGCTGCTGCTGCTGGTGGGTCGTCGGCGCCGGCTGCTCAAGTACGTCGCGCAGGTCGACGTCGAGCGCTACCGGTCGCTGATCGAGCGCCTCGGTCTGCGTCGCTGACGCGGCGGGCCGCGGCCGTGCTGGCCGCGTTCTGTTTTCTCGTGGGGGGACTCACCACCGGCTGTTCGTCGGCTGCTGCCGCGGATCTGCGGACCGGGGACTGCCTGAAAGTGGGCGGTCCGCCGGACCGCCCGGAGGCCATCAAGGCGCAGTGCGGAAGCGCCGAGTCGAACTACAAGGTCATCGCCACCGTCGCCACCGGCGACGAGTGTCCGACCGATGCCGACTCGTACTACTCCATGCACAGCACCTTCGGTGACGGTGGCGGCACCACCTGTATGGATATCGACTGGGTGCCCGGCGGTTGCATGAGCATCGATCCGGAGCACGGCCGCGACCCCATCCGGGTGGATTGTGGCGACAGCACCCAGCCGCATCGCCAGCGCGCCACGCAGATCCTGCAAGGGGTGGCCAATGTCGATCAGTGCGGGAGTGGCCTGGGCTACCCGTACGACCAGCGCGAGTTCACCGTGTGCGTCGAGGACGTCTCGTGACACTGCTTGCCAATGGCCGTGTCGTCCCGGTGTAACATGGGGGTGTTTTAGGCCACTGGGCCCTGACACTTGGTGCGGTTCGCGTGTTTCCGCGCGCACCGTTCCTGTGCGTCACCGCACCGTTCGAGGTATCGGGCGGTCTTCGGTAGTGGCTGCCGGGAGTTCATCCCGGCCGCTTCGATCGACGGCCGTAGCCGTATCCGGGACGGGTCTCACGTTCGCTGACGCGCGAAACAGTTGAATACCTGACCAAGAGAGGCTGTACGGACACCTATGTCTGCAGTTGAAACCGACGAAGGCGTGTTTGAATCCACCGCCGTCATCGACAACGGGAGCTTCGGCACCCGCACCATCCGCTTCGAGACCGGCCGGCTGGCCCGCCAGGCCGCCGGTTCCGTCGTCGCCTACCTCGATGACGACACGATGCTGCTGAGCGCGACCACCGCCAGCAAGTCCCCGAAGGACCATTTCGACTTCTTCCCGCTGACCATCGACGTCGAAGAGCGGATGTACGCCGCGGGTCGCATCCCCGGTTCGTTCTTCCGCCGCGAGGGCCGCCCGTCGACCGACGCGATCCTGACCTGTCGCCTGATCGACCGCCCGCTGCGCCCGACGTTCGTGTCCGGCCTGCGCAACGAGATCCAGGTCGTCGTCACCATCCTGAGCCTGGATCCCAAGGATCTGTACGACGTGCTCGCCATCAACGCCGCCTCGGCGTCCACCCAGATCTCCGGCCTGCCGTTCGCCGGCCCGGTCGGTGGCGTGCGCGTGGCCCTGATCGACGGCCAGTGGGTCGCTTTCCCGACCGTCGAGCAGCTCGAGGGTGCGGTGTTCGACATGGTCGTCGCCGGCCGTAAGGCGGGCGACGATGTCGCGATCATGATGGTCGAGGCCGAGGCGACCGAGAAGGTCATCGAGCTGGTCGCCGGTGGCGCGGGTGCGCCGACCGAGGCCGTGGTGGCCGAGGGCCTGGAGGCCGCCAAGCCGTTCATCGCCGCGCTGTGCACCGCGCAGGAGGAACTGCACGCGGCCGCCGGCAAGGAAACCGCGGAGTACCCGCTGTTCCCCGAGTACCAGGACGACGTCTACGGCCAGGTCGCCGCGGTGGCCACCGAGGCGCTGTCGCAGGCGCTGACCATCGCCGGCAAGGCCGAGCGCGATGAGCGCACCGATGAGATCAAGGGTGAGGTGCTCGAGCGCCTGGCCGGCCAGTTCGAGGGCCGTGAGAAGGAGATCGGTGCCGCCTACCGATCGCTGACCAAGAAGCTTGTGCGCCAGCGCATCCTGACCGACCACTTCCGCATCGACGGTCGCGGTGTCACCGATATCCGCGCCCTGAGCGCCGAGGTCGCCATCATCCCGCGGGCGCACGGCAGCGCACTGTTCGAGCGCGGCGAGACTCAGATCATGGGTGTGACCACCCTCGACATGGTCAAGATGGCCCAGCAGATCGACTCGCTGGGACCGGAGACCTCCAAGCGCTACATGCACCACTACAACTTCCCGCCGTATTCGACCGGTGAGACCGGTCGCGTCGGTTCGCCCAAGCGCCGCGAGATCGGCCACGGCGCGCTGGCCGAGCGGGCCCTGATGCCCGTGCTGCCCTCGGTCGAGGAGTTCCCCTACGCCATCCGCCAGGTGTCAGAAGCGTTGGGCTCCAACGGTTCCACCTCGATGGGCTCGGTGTGTGCTTCGACCATGTCGCTGCTCAACGCCGGTGTGCCGCTGAAAGCGCCGGTAGCAGGCATTGCTATGGGGCTGGTCTCGGACGAGGTCGACGGGGAGACCCGCTACGTCACGCTCACCGATATCCTCGGCGCCGAGGATGCGTTCGGCGACATGGACTTCAAGTGCGCCGGCACCAAGGACTTCGTCACCGCGCTGCAGCTCGACACCAAGCTCGACGGCATTCCGTCCAAGGTGCTCGCCGGTGCGCTGGCCCAGGCCAAGGACGCGCGCCTGACCATCCTCGACGTGATGGCCGAGGCTATCGACGAGCCCGACGAGATGAGCCCGTACGCACCGCGGATCACCACGATCAAGGTGCCGGTCGACAAGATCGGCGAGGTCATCGGGCCCAAGGGCAAGATGATCAACTCGATCACCGAGCAGACGGGTGCGTCGATCTCCATCGAGGACGACGGCACCGTGTTCGTCGGCGCCTCCAACGGCGAGGCGGCCCAGGCCGCGATCGACATGATCAACGCGATCGCCAACCCGCAGCTGCCCAAGGTCGGGGAGCGGTTCCTCGGCACCGTCGTCAAGACCACCGATTTCGGTGCGTTCGTGTCGCTGCTGCCGGGCCGTGACGGGCTGGTGCACATCAGCAAGCTGGGCCGCGGCAAGCGCATCGCCAAGGTCGAGGATGTCGTCAAGGTCGGTGACAAGCTCCGGGTGGAGATCGCCGATATCGACAACCGCGGCAAGATCTCGCTGGTGCTGGTCGCCGAAGAGGGCGAGGCCACCGGAGATGATTCGGCGGAGCCCGTAGCCACAGATGCCGCGACCGCTGACGCCTAAACCCGCATTACGCCGCGGAAGTCGCGGCGCAGACACCTCCGAGGCAGTGCGGGTCACCGCACTGCCCGGAGGGTTGCGGGTGGTCACCGAGTACATCCCGTCGGTGCATTCCGCGTCGGTGGGGGTGTGGGTCAACGTCGGATCGCGCGACGAGGGTCCGTCGGTGGCCGGCGCCGCGCACTTCCTCGAACATCTGCTGTTCAAGTCGACACCCACGCGCTCGGCGGTTCATATCGCCCAGTCGATGGACGCGGTGGGCGGCGAGCTCAACGCGTTCACCGCGCGTGAGCACACCTGCTACTACGCCCACGTGTTGGACGCCGATCTGGAGCTCGCCGTCGACCTGGTGGCCGACGTCGTGCTGCGCGGCCGTTGTGCCGCCGAGGATGTCGAAGTCGAACGCGATGTCGTGCTCGAAGAGATCGCCATGCGCGACGACGATCCCGAGGACACCCTCGGTGACGTGTTCCTGACAGCGATGTTCGGCGATCACCCCGTCGGGCGCCCGGTGATCGGCAGCGCGGAGTCCATCGAGGCGATGACCCGCACCCAGCTGCACTCGTTCCATGTGCGCCGGTACACGCCGGAACGCATGGTGCTCGCGGTGGCCGGCAATGTCGACCACAAGCAGGTCGTCGCCCTGGCGCGCGAGTATTTCGGCCCGCATCTGGTCCGCGGGCGCACCCCGCTCCCGCCCCGCAAGGGTGCCGGGCGGGTGCCCGGACGGCCCGGTCTGCTGGTGGTCAACCGCGACGGCGAACAGAGCCACGTGCTCGCCGGTGTGCGTACACCCGGACGGTACTGGGAACACCGCTGGGCCATGTCGGTACTCAACACCGCGCTCGGTGGTGGTCTGAGTTCCCGTCTGTTCCAGCAGATCCGGGAGTCCCGGGGACTGGCCTACTCGGTGTATTCGACCATCGACATGTTCTCCGACGCCGGTGCGCTGTCGGTGTACGCGGCCTGCCTGCCGGAACGCTTCGACGAGGTGGTGCGGCTGGCCACCGACGTGCTCGACGAGGTGGCCCGCGACGGCCTCACCGAAGCCGAATGCCGGATTGCCAAGGGCTCGTTGCGGGGTGGCCTGGTGCTGGGCCTAGAGGATTCGGGGTCGCGGATGCACCGGATGGGCCGCAGCGAGCTCAACTACGGCGCACACCGCACCATCGCCCAGACCCTGGAACAGATCGATGCTGTCACCCTCGACGAGGTGAACGCGGTGGCACGCAAACTGCTGAGCAAACCGCTCGGTGCCGCGGTCTTGGGGCCGTACAAGTCGAAACGCTCACTACCGCAACGTCTTCGTCATATCGCGGGCTGATGGGTACAGTCGGGACATGCGGTTGTCCCGGCGAACTGTCCTGATCGGCGGCCTGACCTTCGCGGTGGCCGCGTGCAGTGCCGAACGCGTGCACGCCGACCCCGCCGAACCGCTGCCACCGCTCGACCAGCAGATCGGTGCGTTGGAGCGCAGGCACAATGCCGTCGTGGGTCTGTCGGCCGTGAACCTGAATTCCCCGGGGACGGTGGCGCATCGGCCCGACCAGATGTTCGCGATGTGCTCGACCTTCAAGGCCTATGCCGCCGGTCGGGTGCTTGAGCAGGTCGGCCGTGGTGAATTATCTTTAGAGGCAACGGAGTTCGTCGACCCGAGTGCAGTGGTCGCGAACTCGCCGGTGACCGGGCCCAGGGCGGGCAGTCAGATGACGCTGGCCGAGTTGTGTCAGGCGGCGTTGCAGCGCAGCGACAATACGGCCGCCAACCTGTTGCTGAGGCGCCTCGGCGGCCCGCCCGCGATCACGGCGTTCGCCCGCAGCGTCGGCGACGACCGCACCCGCCTGGACCGTTGGGAGACGGAGCTGAACTCGGCGATCCCGGGCGACCCCCGTGATACCAGCACGCCGGCGGCCCTGGCCGGCGGGTATCGCGCGCTGCTGACCGGGGATGTGCTGGCTCCACCGCAACGGCTGCTGCTGGAGCAGTGGATGCGGGCCAATCAGACATCCAGCATGCGAGCCGGTCTGCCGACGGGCTGGACGACGGCGGACAAGACGGGCAGCGGCGACTACGGCAGCACCAATGACGTCGGTGTCGCGTTCGGACCCGAGGGCCAGCGCGTGCTGTTGGCGATCATGACGCGTTCCGCCGCCGACGATCCCAAGGCCGACGCCCTGCGACCGCTGATCGGTGAGCTCACCACCCTGGTGCTGCCCTACCTGCTGGATCCGAATCACCCGTGACATACACATCGCCCGGCCGGAGAGATCCAGCCGGGCGATGGTGGGGGTGAGGTATCAGATCAGGACGGTCGACGGGTCGGTGAACGCCAGGTCGAGGTCGTTGGCGACGTGCTCGTTGAGCAGTGCGCCCTCGTGTGTCGAGAGTCCCTTGGCCAGTGCGGCATCCGCGGCGCACGCAGCCTGCCACCCCTTGTCGGCGAGCTTGAGCACGTACGGCATGGTGGCGTTGGTGAGCGCGTAGGTCGACGTCCGCGGCACCGCGCCCGGCATGTTGGCCACGCAGTAGAACACCGTGTCGTGCACCGCGAAGGTCGGGTCGTCGTGGGTGGTGGGCCGGGAATCCTCGAAGCAGCCACCCTGGTCGATCGCGATGTCGACCAGGACTGCACCGGACTTCATCTGGGCGACAGTCGCATTGGTGACCAGCTTGGGCGCCTTGGCGCCGGGCACCAGGACCGCGCCGATGACCAGATCGGCTTGCTTGACCGCATCTTCGAGGTCCAGGCTCGAGGAGTAGCGGGTTTCGATGGCGCCGCCGTACTCGGCATCGATCTTGCGCAGGGTGTTGACGTTGAGGTCGAACACGGTGACGTGCGCGCCCATACCCCAGGCCACGGCGGCTGCGTTGTCACCGGCCATACCGCCGCCGATGACGACGACCTTGGCGGGGGCGACACCGGGGACACCACCCATCAGGACGCCGCGACCGCCCTGGGTGCGCATCAGGTGGTAAGCGCCGACCTGGGCGGCCAGCCGGCCCGCGACCTCGCTCATGGGGGCCAGCAGTGGCAGCGCATTGTCGGCGGTCTGCACGGTCTCGTACGCGATCGAGGTGGTACCCGAGGCCAGCAGGGCATCGGTGCACGGCCTGGACGCGGCCAGGTGCAGGTAGGTGAACAGGGTCTGGCCCTTGCGCAGGCGCGAGTACTCGGCCTCGATGGGTTCCTTGACCTTCAGCAGCAGGTCGGCCTCGGCCCACACCTCATCGGCGGTGGCGACGATCTGGGCGCCGACGGCCTTGTAGTCGCTGTCGGACAGTGCCGAACCCTCACCCGCGCCGGCCTGGATGAGGACCTCGTGGCCACGGCGGGTCAGTTCGGCCACGCCGGCCGGGGTGATGGCGACGCGGAACTCGTTGTTCTTGATCTCGGTCGGGATGCCGACGCGCATTTCATGCTCCTGTGTGAACCGGTAGAGACGGTGGATACCGTGGATACGGTGGATGCTGCGTCCAATTGTGAAGAACCTTCGACCCAACAGCAATGACTACGACGTTAATTCGCTAAGATGCCGTCATGCGTGAACAATCAGCATCACCGCGTGCGCGTCTGGCGCCCGCGCCGAAGGATGTTCGGCCGGCGGAGCTCGACGATATCGACCGGCGCATGCTGCTGGCCCTGCACGCCGACGCCCGCATCTCCAACAGCGCGCTGGCCGATATCGTCGGCATCGCCCCGTCGACCTGTCATGGCCGGCTACGCCGCCTGCAGGACATCGGGGTGATCCGCGGGTTCTATACCGATATCGATCCGGCGGCGGTGGGGCTGACGATGCAGGCCATGATCTCGGTGAGCCTGCAGTCCAACGCGCGCGGGCGAATCCGGGACTTCATCGCCAACATCCGCAAGCGGCCCCAGGTCATGGACGTGTACTTCCTGGCCGGTGGGGACGATTTCATCCTGCATGTGGCCGCGCGGGACACCGATGATCTGCGCGCGTTCGTGGTGGAGAACCTCAATGCCGATGCCGATGTGGCCGGTACGCAGACCTCGTTGATCTTCGAGCATCTGCGGGGCGCGTCACCGCTCTAGGCGGACCGAGGGCGCGATGGTGGGTTCGGCGGCATGGCAGGCGAATTCGCGCAGCCAGTCAAACCAGGCCGACATGCCCGCCCCGGTGCGCGCGCTCAGCGGAAGCACCAATGCGTGCGGGTTCACCTGATGCACGTGGTCGATGTAGGTCGCGACATCGGCATCCAGATGCGGTTCGAGATCGATCTTGTTGAGCAGTACCACGTCCACCGAGCGGAACATGACCGGATATTTCAGCGGCTTGTCCTCACCTTCGGTGAGCGAGTACACCATCACCTTGGCATGCTCGCCGACGTCGAATTCGGCCGGGCAGACCAGGTTTCCGACATTCTCGACGATCACGAGGTCGAGGGCGGCCAGGTCGAGTCCGGCCAACGCCCGGTTCACCATCGGTGCATCCAGATGGCATTCGCCGCCGAAACCGTTGCTGGTGTTCAGAAGCGACACCTGTGCTCCGCGGCCGGCAAGTTTGGCGGCGTCGAGGTCGGTGGCGATATCGCCCTCGATCACACCGACTGAGATATCGCCGCGGAGCTCGTCGAGCGTGGCCGCGAGCACCGTGGTCTTGCCGGACCCCGGTGAACTCATCAGGTTGAGCGCGCGGACGCCGTTGGTCTCGAAGGCGGCCCGATTGATATCGGCCCGCACGTCGTTCTCGGCGAAGATCGACTCCAGCACGTCGATACGCTGCGACCCGGTGTCGTACCCGCTGTGGTCACCATGGTCGTGGCCGGCCTCGTGGCTGTGCACCGTGCCGTCGTCGTGACGGTGGAATCTACCCATTTTGAACACCTTCCGTTGATCTGACAGCAGGTAGATCGCCGATCTCGATCGATGTGACCAGAAACTCGTGGCCGTGCACCACGTCGACGTCGGCGCTGCCGCACTGCGGGCATGCGACAGAGAACCGCGATGCGATCTGCGAACCCGCCCCACACGCTCGGCATGACACCTCGGCGACCACCAGGTCCAGTTCCAGCTCGGCCTCGGCCAGGTCCTCGAAGTCGCGCAGCAGGGTCCAGCAGAACGCCAGCGCATCGGGTACGACCTGACGGAGGGCACCGACCTGAACCCGCACGACGCTCACGCGCCGGCCGGCGGCGTGGGATTTCACGACACCGGCTATTGCTTGGCACAGTGACAGCTCATGCACAGCGAGGCGCTATCGGTCTGGGTTCGTCGTTGATACTGCGCACTTTAATCCTCATTCGGATGGACCGATAGCCGAACCGGCATCAGGAAACGGGTCTAGCCTTGGGAGGCCGGTGCGCGCCGACAGCCCAATGGCGCGATCGGCTTGCTCTGTTCGGGAGGCCCATGAAGCGTGTTCTACCGTCGCCCGTCGCGACGGTGCGGACGAGGGTCGACATCACCGGCGTAGTCCAAGGTGTCGGGTTTCGTCCCGCTGTGGCGCGGATCGCCGACGCGCGCGGTGTGACCGGATTCGTGTACAACGACTCCGGCTCGGTGCACTGCGAATTCGAGGGTGCCGACGTCGACGTCGACGGCGCCGTGGAGGATATCCGCCGCGCGCCGCCACCGATGGCGCGCATCGACAGCATCGTGCGGACAGTCCTCGCGCCGACCGGTGCCGGTGACTTCCGCATCATCGACAGCACTCCGGCTGGGTCGGGCCGCACCCTCGTGCCCCCCGATATCGCCAGCTGCGCCGATTGTCTGCGCGAGATGCGCGACCCCACCGACCGGCGCTACCGGCACCCGTTCATCACCTGCACCAACTGCGGCCCGCGCTACACCGTCATCACCGACCTGCCCTACGACCGGCCCGCCACCACGATGGCGCAGTTCGCGATGTGCGCCCGGTGTGCCGCTGAGTACCGAGATCCCAGGGATCGCCGATTCCATGCTCAGACCATCGCATGTCCCGACTGCGGCCCGGTACTGCAGTGGTCGGGGCCGGATGGCGATGCGGACCCTATCGGCGCGGCCGTCGCGATGATCGACACCGGCGGGATCGTCGCGGTGAAGGGGATCGGCGGCTACCACCTGGCGTGCCGGGCCGACTCGACTACGGCCATCGCCGAGCTGCGACGGCGAAAATCGCGGCCGGCCAAGCCGTTCGCGGTGATGACACCCGATCTCGAAGCCGCCCGTGGCATCGCGGAGATCTCCGATGCCTCGGCGCGGCTGTTGTCGTCCGCTGCGGCGCCGATCGTGCTGGTGCCCCGATCCGGTGCCGGCGTCTGTTCGCTGGTGGCGCCCGGCCTGCGCGATATCGGGGTGATGCTGGCCTACTCGCCGATCCATCACCTGCTCTTCGAGCGATTGGGCACGACACCATTGGTGATGACCTCTGCCAACGCGGGTGGGTCACCGATCGTCTTCCGGGACGGCGACCTGAGTTGGATCACCGGGCTTGCCGACGGCGTGCTGTCCCACGACCGGCCCATTCACGTTGCGTGTGAGGACTCGGTGCTGACCGTCGACGATCGGGGCGCCACGCTGCCCTTGCGCCGGTCTCGGGGATACGCGCCACTGCCGGTGTCGGTTCCGGTTGCCGACGGACCCGTCATCCTGGCGACGGGCGGCGATCTCAAGACGACCTTCTGCCTGCTGGGGTCCGATGGACATGCACACCTGTCATCGCACCTGGGGGATATGGCAGACCCGCGCACGCAGTCCTGCTTCTCGGCGACGCTCGAGCACCTGGCGCGCATGACGGACCGGCGCCACGGGCGCATCGTCTGCGATATGCACCCCGGATATGCGACCACTCGCTGGGCGCAACGCCGGGGTGGACCGATCAGTTATGTGCAGCATCATCATGCCCACGCGATGTCGCTGCTGGCCGAGCACGCCCGCCTCGGCAGCCCGATGCTCGCGGTCACCTACGACGGAACCGGCTACGGCCCCGACGGCACCATCTGGGGCGGTGAAGTTCTGGCGCTCTCGGGTGCATGCGGATTCACCCGGGTGGGACATCTGGCACCCTTCGCGTTGCCCGGCGGTGACGGTGCCGTACACCAGCCCGCCCGGATCGCACTCGACCTCCTGCACCGGGCGGGTGTCCGGTGGGATACGGACCTGCCTCCGGTCTCGGCCGTGGGCGAGACCGGCCGACACGTACTGGCCCAGCAGATTCCACGTGGGATCGGGTGCGTCGCGACGACCAGCATGGGGCGGCTGTTCGACGGCGTGTCCAGCCTGCTGGGCGTCTGCCAACAGGTCACCTACGAAGGCCAGGCCGCCATCGAGCTGGAGCACTTCGCGCGCGCGGGCGGGCCGGGAGCGCGGGCCGTGGATTTCGAGATCCGCGACGGTGTCATGGACCCGACGCCGGCGATCATCGGATTGGTCGACGGGATACGTGCGGGTGCGGCTGTGCCGGAGTTGGCGTGGGCGTTCCATCAGGCCGTGATCAGGGCCACCGTGGCAGTGGCCGCCGAGCGCGCGCTGGCCGCCGCGATCCCCACCATCGGGCTGACGGGTGGGGTCTTCGCCAATCGTCTTTTGCTCGAAGGCATTCGAAACGGTCTGGCCGATCGTGGCTTCGAAGTGCTCACCCACAGTGTCGTGCCGTGTAATGACGGCGGCCTGGCCCTGGGCCAGGCCGCCGTCGCGGCCGCAGACAGGCGATCCTCGACAGAAGGAAGTGGCATATGTGCCTCGGAATCCCCGGCAAGATAGTCGAAATCTGGGAGGAGTCGGGTACCAGGATGGCCACGGTGGATTTCGGTGGTACCACCAAGAAGGTCTGCCTCGCTTACCTGCCCGACCTGCAGATCGGGGAGTACACCATCGTGCACGCCGGATTCGCCCTGAACCGGCTCGATGAGGAATCCGCCAACAACACCCTGAACATGTTCGCCGAACTCGGCATCCTTGAAGACGAACTCGCGGGTGTCCAGCCTTCGGCGCAGACCGGAGAACGTCGGGAGCCGGCGTGAAGTACCTCGATGAATTCCGTGACCCCGTTGCGGCCCGGGCGCTCGTCGACCACATCAAGCGCCGAGCCAGCCGTACCTGGACGATCATGGAAGTCTGCGGTGGACAGACTCATTCGATCATCCGTAACGGTATCGACCAACTACTGGGCGACGCCGTCGAGTTCATCCACGGCCCGGGTTGCCCGGTGTGCGTGACGCCCCTGGAATTGATCGACAGGGCCCTCGAGATCGCCGGGCGCGAGAACGTCATCTTCTGCTCATTCGGCGATATGTTGCGCGTACCGGGCAGTCACGAGGACCTGTTCAGCGTGCGTGCCCGCGGCGGGGATGTGCGGATCGTGTACTCGCCGTTGGACGCCACGCAGATCGCGGCGGAGAACCCGGATAAGGATGTGGTGTTCTTCGGGGTGGGCTTCGAGACCACCGCCCCGGCCAACGCCATGTCGGTGGTGCATGCCCAACGGCTGGGGCTGACGAACTTCTCGCTGCTGGTATCGCATGTGCTGGTGCCGCCGGCGATGACGGCCATCTTGTCCTCGCCGACCAACCGGGTCCAGGGTTTCCTCGGCGCGGGGCACGTGTGCACCGTGATGGGCACCTCCGAATACGGGCCGCTCGTTGCGGAGTTCGGCATCCCGATCGTGGTGTCGGGCTTCGAGCCGCTCGACCTGCTCGAAGGAGTCCGCCAGCTCGTCGACCTGCTCGAAGACGGTAAGGCCGAACTGCGTAACGCCTACCCCCGGGCGGTCACCGCGGCCGGGAATCTGGTGGCCCAGCAGACGTTGCACGACGTCTTTGTGGTCACCGACCGATCGTGGCGCGGTATCGGCATGATCGAAAAATCGGGCTGGACGCTGTCACCGCGCTACGCGGAGTTCGACGCCGAGAAGAAGTTCGGGGTCGGCCACCTGCAGGTCGCAGAATCCGCCGAATGTCACAGTGGTGAGGTGTTGCAGGGCCTCCTGAAACCTAATGAGTGCCCGGCTTTCGGGAAATCCTGCACTCCTCGCACGCCGCTGGGCGCGACGATGGTGTCCAGTGAAGGGGCGTGCGCGGCGTACTACCAGTTCCGCAGGCTGGATCTTGCCCATGTCTGAAGTGACCGCGATTGATCCGGCGGACTGGGTGTGCCCACTTCCCCTGCGGGAGACCACACGCATCGTGATGGGCCACGGTGGCGGCGGCATTTTGTCCGAGGAGCTGATCGAGAACCTCTTCCTGCGTGCGTTCGGCGCCCGGGGACCGTCGCGCGATTCGGCGGTGCTGACCGTGCCCGCCGGCCGGATCGCGGTCTCCACGGACTCATATGTGGTGCAGCCGTTGTTCTTTCCCGGCGGCAACATCGGCGACCTGGCCGTCAACGGAACCATCAACGACCTCGCCATGAGCGGCGCCCAGCCGCTGGGTCTGACGGCCGGCTTCATCCTCGAAGAGGGCCTCGAACTCGAAGTGCTCGGCCGGATCGCCCAGTCGATGGGCAAGGCGGCCGACCATGCCGGGGTCGGGATCGTCACGGGCGACACCAAGGTGGTCGGCAAGGGCAGCGCGGACCAGCTCTTCGTGAACACGGCCGGAGTGGGGGTGATCCCGGCCGGGGTGGACATCGGACCCGAGCGGGCATGCGTCGGTGACGACATCATTGTTTCCGGCGCCGTCGGTGAGCACGGCGTGGCGATCATGAGTGTGCGCGCGGGTATTGATTTCGGCACCGTCGTCACCACTGACAGCGCACCGCTGCACCGGTTGGTCGCCGCAATGCTGGCCGCGGATGCGCCCACCGGCGGTATCCATGCCCTGCGCGATCCGACCCGCGGCGGCCTGGTCGCCGCGGTGGTCGAGATCGCCAGGGCGGCGCGGGTCGGGATCGCGCTCGACGAAGCAGCGATCCCGGTGCCGGAGGCGGTGGCGTCGGCATGCGGGTTCTTGGGCCTGGATCCGCTTCAGGTGGCCAATGAGGGCAAGCTGGTGGCGTTCGTGGACCCGGCGGTCACCGAGGCAGTATTGGCGGCGATGAGAGCCCGGCCGGACGGGGTCGGCGCCGCAGTCATCGGCCGGGTCGTCGCCGAACATCCCGGTATGGCGGTTGGGCGCACTTCGTTCGGCACCACCCGGGTTATCGAACGTGAACTGGGCGAACAACTACCGCGCATCTGCTGACCCGACGTATTCAGCGGCGCAGGGTTTGCGATGGTGACTCGCCCCAGCGCTTGCGGTACTCGACACCGAAACTGCCGAGGTGGTGAAACCCCCATCGTTCGGCGACCGATGTCACCGTGATGCCGTCGGCTGGTGTGGCATCCATGAGTTCCTCATGGACCCGCTCCAGGCGTCGCTCACGCAGATAGGTCATCGGCGTCATACCGAGCTGCTCGTGGAAACCCTGTTGGACTGCCCGCACACTCATGTGCACGGCTTCGGCGACCGAGTTCATCGTGATGTGCTCGGCGAGATGGTCGTCCAGGTACTCGACAGCTGCCTGAACCACCGCTTTGCGTTTGGCCGTGCGCCCCGGTGACGTGAACTCGGTGTGGTAGTTCGACGGTTGCAGGTGCAGCAGACTGCTCATCACCAGATCTTCGACGGCGCCGATACCCTGCCCACGCCCGACCAGCGAACCAGGGTGGAACACCTCGGTGTGAATAAGCTGTACGGCAGCATGCCAACGCATCGCGGCCTCGCTGGTGAGGTCGAATTGGGGTTCAAAAGCCAGAGGCTGCGCAAGGCTGCGTCCGATGATCCGGGTCAGGTAGGCCGTCATCGCCGACTCCTCGATCCGGATGACCAGCTGTGGGGAGTCCAGATCGAGGCGCATGGTCAGCGGGTCGCCTGGGCTGCATACCGCCGAGCAGATGCTGTTCGCCTCGAAGGTGTTGCCGCGGTGGCTGACCAGTGCGCTGCCGTTCATCGGTATGTGCACGGCGACATAGTTGCCCAATCTCGGGATGTCGATCGTGGCGGGCACGTGCAGGTCGAAGTACAGCATGCTGACATTGCGCAGACGTACCCCGTGCATGCCTGCGGCGAATCCGTCGGTGTGCTCGTCGGCAACGTGCAGTGCCAACGGCGACAACGCCTGGCCCAGCAACGTGGTGGCCTCGCGGATGTTCTCGGTGTAGAAGATCTCGTTGCCGGTCAAGGCGGGAGGCACGCCGCGCGACCGGACTTTTCGCCGAACCGGGTCTTCGGTATGGCGGACGTCGATGAATCCGAGGCGCTTCAGGCGTGACATCGTGGCCACCCGGCAGGCGTTGACAGCATAAGCAGAGGCTCACCTAAACGATCGACGGCTTCACGCAAGTTTGCACCAATCCCGCTGCGCACCAGCGTATTGAAGTGTGCGCAATCCTGACAATAACTGCGCGATAGCGATAGGCGCAGCCCGTTCGGAGAGCTAGCTTGTGAACGAGGCCATATCTTCAGGCACGGAGGCACACATGACAGCGAACGGCCAGGTTCTGTACGTGTCGCCCGCCGATCAAGTCCGCGCCAAGCTGGACGATCCCCGGGTGGCCGCAGCGCTCAACGATCTCCTCGAACACGCCGACCTACTGGCAATTCTGGTGTCCGGCCTCGACGGACTGGTGCGCCGCAGCGATGAGATCAGCGATTCCGTGACTTCGGCGATCGGTGAGTTCAAGGGTGAGGTGAACACGCCGCTGAAATCGGTGGACCTGGCGGGCTTGGCGGGCACTTTCGCGACGCTCTCGGGAAAGGTGATCGAGGCGACGCCCGCGCTGAATTCTCTTCTCGGGTCAAGCCTGGTCGATCCGCGGGCGGCCGAGGTGCTCGGGCAACTCGGTGCGGCACTCGTCGAGGCGAAGTCTGCCACCGCGCGCAATCCCGAGGGCCCGAAGGGATTCTTCGGAATCCTCAAATCGGCCAAGGACCCCGATGCGGTCCGCGGCCTCGGGTTCCTGCTGCAGGTGGCCAAGGCATTCGGTAGACAACTGGCCACCCGATGACACCCGCATGACCAGACCCCGGTGCGCCGGGGGCCATCAGGAGAGGAGTGTGCATGGCTTCGGTGCTGTGGTTTCAAGGAGGTGCGTGCAGTGGTAACACCATGTCGTTCCTCAACGCCGACGAGCCCAATGTCGTCGACCTGATCGTGGATTTCGGGCTCGATCTGCTCTGGCATCCATCGCTGGGTCTTGAATTGGGTAAGAACGCGCAGAAGGTCTTCAACGACTGCGCGAGCGGCGAACGCCCACTTGACATCTTCGTCTTCGAGGGCAGCGTCATCGAAGCGCATGGCGGACGGATGGACATGTTCGCCGACCGGCCGATGAAGGACTGGGTCACCGACCTCGCCGGCGCTGCACAGATCGTCGTCGCGATCGGTGATTGCGCCTGCTGGGGTGGTATACCCGCGATGGAGCCCAACCCGTCACAGTCCACCGGACTGCAGTTCCACAAGCGCGGTAAGGGCGGCTTTCTCGGCCCGGACTTCAAGTCGAAGATGGGTTTGCCCGTCATCAACATTCCCGGCTGTCCGGCCCATCCGGACTGGATCACCCAGATCCTTGTCGCCTTGGCCACCGGCCGTGCCGGCGACCTGACACTGGATGAACTGCACCGCCCTGAGACGTTCTTCAAGACCTTCACCCAAACCGGTTGCACCCGTGTGCAATTCTTCGAGTACAAGCAGTCGACGATGTCGTTCGGCGAAGGAACCCGCACCGGGTGCCTGTTCTACGAGTTCGGCTGCCGCGGGCCGATGACCCATTCGCCGTGCAACCGGATCCTGTGGAACCGCCAGTCCTCCAAGACGCGGGCCGGGATGCCGTGCCTGGGCTGCACCGAGCCGGAGTTCCCGCACTTCGATCTGGCGCCGGGCACCGTGTTCAAGACGCAGAAGGTCAGCGGGGTCATTCCCAAGGAGGTGCCCGAGGGCACCGATCACCTGACGTACATGGCGCACGCCGCGGCGGCCCGCATCGCCGCACCGCAGTGGTCCAAGGAAGACATGTTCGTGGTCTAGCGGCGGCGCAAGGCCGCGCAGTCCATCACCACCGGAGTTCATGGAAGGACCACAGCAAAAAATGACCGCACTCGACCTCTACGTCAGCCCACTCGGGAGAGTCGAGGGTGACCTCGACGTCCGGGTCACCGTCGAAGACGGTGTCGTCACCTCCGCCTGGACCGAAGCCGCGATGTTCCGTGGCTTCGAGATCATCCTGCGCGGCAAGGACCCTCAGGCCGGGCTCGTCGTATGCCCGCGCATCTGCGGGATCTGCGGTGGCAGCCATCTGTACAAATCGGCGTATGCCCTCGACACGGCGTGGAAGACACACATGCCGAACAATGCGACCCTGGTGCGCAACATCTGTCAGGCCGCCGAGACGCTGCAGTCGATCCCGCGGTACTTCTATGCGCTGTTCGCGATCGACCTGACCAACAAGAACTATGCGAAATCGCCGCTGTACGCCGAGGCGGTGCGGCGCTTCGCCCCGTACGTGGGGACGAGCTATCAACCGGGCGTTGTGCTTTCGGGTAAGCCGGTCGAGGTTTACGCGATATTCGGTGGGCAGTGGCCGCATTCGAGCTTCATGGTGCCCGGTGGCGTGATGTGCGCGCCGACACTCTCGGACGTGACCCGCTCGATCGCCATCCTCGAACACTGGAAAGACGCCTGGCTCGAAGGACAGTGGCTGGGCTGCAGCGTCGACCGCTGGCTGGAGATCAAGACCTGGGAGGACATGCTCGCCTGGGTCGACGAGAACGAGTCCCAGCACAACAGCGACTGCGGGTTCTTCATCCGGTACTGCCTCGACGTCGGCCTCGACAAGTACGGGCAAGGAGTGGGCAACTACCTCGCCACGGGGACCTATTTCGACCCGGTGCGCTACGAGAACCCGACGATCGACGGGCGCAATGACGCCCTCATCGGCCGTTCCGGTATCTATGCGGGAGGTGACTGGCACCAATTCGATCAGGCCAAGGTCCGGGAGGATGTGACGCATTCCTTCTACGAGGGCAGTCGGCCCTTGCACCCGTTCGAGGGAGAGACCATCCCGATCGATCCCGAGGCAGGCCGAGGTCTTGGCAAGTACAGCTGGGCCAAGTCGCCGCGCTACGACATCGGCGGCGGACTCGGCAACATCCCGTTGGAGGCGGGCCCCCTGGCCCGTCGGATGGCCGCGGGCGGTCCGAATGCGCTGCCGCACCAGGACAACGACCCGCTGTTCCCCAACCTGTACAACTCGATCGGCCCGAGCGTGTTCGTCCGCCAGATGGCGCGCATGCATGAAGCCCCCAAGTACTACAAGTGGGCTCGTCAGTGGCTCGACGATATCGATCTGAAGGAGAGTTTCTACACCAAGCCCACCGAGTACGCCGAGGGTAAAGGCTTCGGCGCCACCGAGGCGGCTCGGGGAGCGCTGGCGGACTGGATCGTCATCGAGGACTCCAAGATCAAGAACTATCAGGTGGTGACTCCGACGGCGTGGAATATCGGCCCTCGGGACGGTGCCGAGGTCCTCGGCCCGATCGAGCAGGCGTTGGTCGGTTCACCGATCGTGGATGTCGAAGACCCGGTTGAACTCGGGCACGTGGCCCGCAGTTTCGACTCGTGTCTGGTGTGTACCGTGCACGCCTACGACGGTAAGACGGGGAAAGAGATGTCGAAGTTCGTGATCAACGGGATGGTGTGATCCTGACGGCCAATGAACCGGACACCGGGGTCATCGATCTCGAGCCGCCGGGCTGCGAGGTGCTCGTGGTCGGCTGTGGCAACCTGCTGCGCGGTGACGACGGCGTGGGACCCGTGCTGGTGCGCCATCTCTGGGAATTCGGCGTGCCCGACGGCGCACAGATGGTCGATGGCGGAACCGCCGGCATGGATACCGCATTCCGGATGCGGGGCGTGCAGCGGGTCGTCATCGTCGATGCCGCGGCCACCGGCGCGAAGCCCGGCACGGTGTATCGGGTGCCTGGCGAGGAGTTCGCCGAACTGCCGCCGCTGCAAGGGCTGCACACCCATTCGTTCCGGTGGGATCATGCCATCGCGTTTGCCCGCTGGGCGTTGGGAGATGCGTGCCCGGCCGATATCACGGTGTTCCTCATCGAGGTGGCCGGCGTCGAGTACGGGGCCGACCTGTCCGAGCCGGTGCGGGCCGGGATGCAGACCGTCATGGACATCATCGAGCGGGAGTTCCTTTCCGCGCTGCGGCCGGCGACGGCCGCCGAGGTGACCGTCGAGTTCACCGAGGACGGGTATATCCGGCTCGATGCGGCACTGGCCGCGAGTAGGTTCGCCTCCGACGCGGTCGCGGCCGTCGTGCGCGATGACGACTTCTGGCTGATTCCGTTGCGCGGCCCGCGCAGCGGCGGCCTGCTGCTCAAGCAGCGCAACCCGGCGGGGGACCGCAGTGCACTCATTCACGAAGTGCTCCACGGTCGCATCCCGATCGGCACTCGCCGTGCCTTCTGGGATGACGAGCGTGGCGCGCTGCGGGTTCCCCTCGAACCGGCCACGTGATGGTGGTCATGAGTTCCGCTGAGGAGGCGCACGCCGTCTACACCCTGGTGGTCGAGGAGCGCGGGCAGTTCGCCGTCGACATCGTGGTGGTATTCGCCGACGGCGTGGTACGTAAGCGCGTCCACACCTACCGCACCCGCCGGCGGGCCGAACTGGCGGCCGGGCTGATCAAGCGTGCCGCCGAGCGTGACCTCAACGAGCCCAGAAGAGGGTGACATCGATGGGAGGGTCGTGACCGATACTGCGATCGCCGAGACTTCGGCGAAGCTCGCCGTCCGTCCACAACCGGTCGGGGCGTTCGGCCTTCCCCTGGGCTATCTGTTGATCCCCGCCGGTGTGGACACCGAACCGGCCCGCGAGGCGCTGCTGGCGGGTTGTGTGCCCGAGGATTGGCCGGCCCGTCTCGCCGCGCATCGGTACGCGTTGGCCGGTGACCGCGACGCTGCCTTGGCCGCGCTGGACGGAACCGATCCGGTGACCCGGTACAACCGTTTCGTGCTCGACCCAGATCTCGAGGACGCCGACAGCCTGCGGTCGGTGCTCGGCGAGTTCGCACCACTTGTCGACGTGGTCTCGTTCGCGCTGGGCCGTGCCGACGAACCGCCCGACGTCGGTGCCGCTGATGGCGAGTTGGCCGCCGTCGTTCTGGCGGCCCGCGCCAGCCACCTGTTGACAGACGATCCGCCGGCGGCCCTCGCCACCCTCGACTCGGCGATCGAGATCGCGCGCAGCGTCTCCCGGCCGCTGACAGGGATCCTGCTCGGTGCGTCGGCTTCGGTCTGCATGACATCCGATGACCCGGGCGAGGCCCACGAGCGCATGGAGAAGGCTCTGCGGCTGCTCGACGATGCTGACGGCCTGCGCGTGGAACGCGCCGAGTTACATCTCACCGCCGCGGGTCTGCTGCACGAACAGGCCCAGGAGAACCCGGGCCTGATCGCGCAGGCCGTGCCGCATTACCACGCGGCTCTGCAACTGGTACGGCGCGAGGACGCACCGTTGCTGTGGGCGTCGGCACATGCCAATCTCGCGACCGCCTACCTCACCATGCCGATGGTCGAGGCTTCCAGCCGGCTGCGACTCGGTGTGGCATCGCAGTCGCTGCGATCAGCGCTGACGGTGTACACCCGCGAGGAGTATCCGGAGCAGTGGGCGAGTGTCCAACTCAACCTTGCCAATTCGTTGGTCTACTCACCGTCGAAGCATCAGGCCGACAACCTCGTCGAGGCGGTGGAGCTCTACGAGGCGGTCCTCGAGGCCAGGGACCGCCATACCGACCCACTCGGCAGGGCGCGGGTACTGGCCAACCAGGGCAATGTGCTCGCTCATCTCGGTGCGTTCACGGAGGCCAAAGCCAAGTTGTACGAGGCGCGGTCGCTGTTCGAGGAGTTGGGTGACGGGGAATCGGTGCGTGCGGTGCGCGGTGTCCTCGACGAGGTGGCCCGCCAGATCACGCTGAATCGAACCGAGGTACCGCCCAGATGACCACCGTGGCCGAACACTCCACTGCAGGCGGTGTCGACGAGCCGGAATTCGAGAAGCTCGCCAAGCGGGTGGACGATGCGATGCGCGCGCTGGCGGGGCTGGACCCGATGTCGCGGGCCATCGCCGAGGAGGTCAAGGCGTCCGTCGAGGCGATTCACCGGGCCGGACTGGTCAGCATCGTACGCAGGCTCAAGGCCGACGAGGCGACTCGTGCGGCATTGTTCGAGCTGGTCGACGACCCGGTGGTGCACCTGCTGCTGTCGATTCATGAGATTGTCCGGCCCGATCCGATGACGCTGGCCAATCGTGTGCTGGCGCAGGTGCGGCCGCAGTTGCAAAGTCATGGCGGCGATGTCGCCTTGGTGCGCGTCGAGGACGGCACCGCGTTCGTCCGGCTCGAGGGCGCGTGCAATGGCTGCTCGATGTCGTCGGTGACGCTACGCACCCTGGTCGAGGGTGCGCTCACCGAAGGCGTCCCCGGCGTGCACCTGGTCGAAGTGCTGCCTAACGAACCGTCGCCGACCCTGATATCGGTGGAGTCGTTGACCATCGGGCTGAATCCGGCCAACGAAGGTTGGGTGCGGGTAGGCCCAGTCGCCGATGTGCCCGACGGGAACATCACCGCGACAAGCCTGACGGCTGACTCCGGCGCCTACGCGGAGGTCGTGCTCGTCAACGTCGGAAACAGAATCACGGCGTACCGAAATGAATGTGCCCATGAGGCACTGCCTTTGGATAATGCGGTGCTTGATGTCAGCAACGGGACACTCACCTGTCCCTGGCACGGTTTCTGTTACGACGCGACATCGGGTGAGTGCCTGACCGCACCGGGTGCCCAGTTGGAGCAGCTGCCGCTACGGGTCGACGACGCCGACGTCTGGGTCCGAGTCGGGCGGGGATGAGCTGACAACATGAGCCGCTACACCGTCCGCATGAATGTCAGCGGACGACCCGACCGGCGCGATATTGCCCCCGAGGTTGATCTGCGTGGCGGCTGGTCGCCAGAGGTGTGGCTGGGCGCGCCCGCCCCCGGTGGCCTGGCGCTGCCGCCGGCGGCCCCGACGATGGCCTGGATGTATTCGCCTCGGGGAGTTTTCCTCGGCGAGAACCTGGTCGTGGTAGCAGATTCCGGCAACCATCGGGTGCTGATCTGGCACGGCATACCCAGCGATGATGAGCAACCTGCCGATGTGGTGCTCGGTCAGCCCGACGGTACGACCGAGGGCCGGGCGGCCAACGGACGTGGCCCCGAACGCGGGATGAATCTGCCGACCGGGGTGCTGGTGCACCAGGGGCGATTGATCGTCGCGGACGCCTGGCACCACCGCATCCTGGTGTGGGATGAGGTTCCCATGCTCAGCGATACGCCCCCGGATCACGTTCTCGGGCAGCCTGATTCGTCCAGTGTTGCCCCGAATCGTGCCGGTGAGTGTTCGGCGTCGACGTTCTACTGGCCGTTCGGCATCGCCGTCGTCGGTACCCGCTTCTGGGTTGCGGATACCGGTAACCGGCGGGTGCTCGGCTGGCATGGGGGCATCCCCGATCCTGGATGTCCGGCCGATATCGTGCTCGGGCAGCCTGACGGCACCCAGCGCGAGGAGAACCGCGGTGGCGCGGCGGGCCCGGCCAGTTTCCGCTGGCCGCACGACATCGCCGGCGACGGTGACCAGCTGCTGGTCGCTGATGCCGGCGACCATCGGATACTCGGCTGGTCCCCACACCCCGAGGCCGATCGCCCGGCGGATATCGTCGTCGGCCAGCCGGACTTCAGCAGCGTGACCGAATGGCCGTACGGACCGCACACCGGCGACCGGTTCCGCTTTCCCTACGCGATCGGTCTGGACGGCCGGCGCCTGGCGATCGCCGACACCGCGAACAATCGGATTCTGTTGTGGGATGGTGTGCCCGCGGACGGCCGTGCAGCGGATCATGTTCTGGCGCAGCCGGATTTCGCGTCCAACGGAGAGAACCGGTGGACGTCGGTGAAGCCGGACACCCTGTGCTGGCCGTACGGGATCTCGTTGCGGGGCGATCGGTTGGCGGTCGCGGACTCCGGTAACAATCGCGTGATGATCTGGCGTCGCTCGTGAGGCCCCGGATCGTCCAGGACGAAGGTCAGTTGGGCTTCTTCTGGGTGACGGCGCGCGGCGCGCCGACATCGCTACCAGCCCTGGTCGCCGCCGATGACGAGCCGGACCGGCTGGTTGCCACGCACCTCGAGGCGATCGACGACGCGCTGATCATCGCCGCCGGGCGGTTCGGTGAGATACTCGGCGGCGGGCGGCGCCCGACCCGCGACGAACGCGATGACCTGCGTAGCCTGCACCGCGCCCTCGATCGGCTCTGCCACGAGTATGCGACCGCACTGCAGGCGACTGTGCGCACCGCCGATCTTCGGGCGGGCAAGATCATCGGCACCGCGGCGCTGTTCTCCATCCTGGCCCGCGAGCCGCTCGGATTGCTCGGGCCCGCACCGTTCGACGGCGAGCTCGACGATCCGGCGGTCGGTGTCGTCGGCGGGTTCGGTGAGCTGGTGCAGGTCGACCCGGACCGGCCGTGGCTGGGAGCTCGTTGGGTTGTGAGAACTGAAGCAGGACAACGCTATCCGTTGACACTATCGATGCTTCTGTTCGACAGCTCGGGGGTGAACAAGGAAGCGTCGCGCAAGGAACACCTGGAAGCGCTGCGGACCGTGGTCGGCGCGGCCACGACCGCCGGTGCCGACCCGATGGCAGTCACTTGTGCGCTGGACTGGCTGCTGTACGACTGGCTGATGGCGCACCGGGACGGCCCGGACAGTGCCGAGATCGTGTTCCCCAAGGGCTACGAGCCGGATGCGGTCCTCATCGTCGCGGCGGCGGCGGCCTCCGCCGCGGCCAGGGCGACATTCGATCCCGGGTTGCTCGGCCTCTAGGTTGCGGTGATTCAGCCCCTGCGCCCGGGACTCGCCCGGGTGACCACGCAGGTCTCCGCAGCTCGGCCGTAGGACGATGAAGAAGGGTGTTGCGCGGCAGTAGAAGTCAGGCGCACGACCGCTGGTCGTGTACCCCGGGCGGTCCCCGAGCCGCCAGGGGGTGTATCCCGACGCGTGCTCCATCGTGATGGCCGCCTCCCGCGATGGCCTCGGAGCAGTCAGTGCTTGCCCTTCCATGCACGCTGCTGAGCAGACTATTTGTATGTTAATCTAATTTTTGTGCTGGCATCTAGCGTTGATGCCATTCATCCTTGAGTCGTTGCGAAGGAACGCGTTGTCTAGATACATTCCGCCGCCATTTGGTGGCAGCTGGCAGGATTGGGCTGCGTGGGGGTCAGAGCTCTCGGTGGCAAAGGGCCTGAATCTGAAGTGCACCCACGTCGAGGCCGGCCGCGCCACGTTCGTCTTGGATGGTGACGATTGGTTCATCAATTTCAATGGTGCGGTCAACGGCGGCATCGTCATCGCCTGCGCCGATTATACTTTCGGCCTAGTGGCGACGACATTGTTGGACCCGCAGACTGTTCCGGCTACGGCCACATTCACCAGCGACTTCCTTCGCCCTGCCATACCGCCGATAACCTTCCACGCGTCGGTAGATCGGATCGGACGCACCATGGCCTTCATCTCAGTTCGGGTGACCGACCGCAACGGCAAGACATGCAACGAGGTCCGAGGGACGATGATCGTCGACGGTTCATCGAGGACCGCGGCGGTCCCAGGCATGGTTTCTTCGATCGAAGTGGAGTAGTGCTTCGTGCGGTATCGGCCTTGAGGCGCTTTCGGCGTTTCCTGCGCATGTGCCTACAATCGATGGCAATCGTGCGGTGAGAGAGTGATGATCATGCCATTTGGGTTGTCTGCGGTTGGCGCATGGTGTGTCTGCCGAGCCTTTGACCGACCGCTGTGCCGAGGGGGTCGCATTGACAGGTGAGACGAGATCGGCTGTGGCGAAGGACAAGCCAGCGACAGGCTTGCGTGAGCGCAGTAAGCAGCTCCGCATCGATCGCATCGTTGACGCGGCGCTGGAGATCCTCCGCGAGAACCCTGACGAGAATCTGACATTGGATCGCGTGGCGGCTCGGGCAGAAGTCGCCCCCATGACCGTGTTCAATCTCATCGGGAACCGCGATCAGCTGTGGAACGCGATGACTGATCGGGCGTTGAAGAGTCTCGAGCCGTCCTCGGTGGCGATCACGGATCCGCGGGAGCGGGCGTACGCGATCGTCGAGGAGGTGGTACGTGTTCTACGGTCGGACCCTGACGTCTTCCGCCAGTTGTTGGCCGGCTGGAGTCAGAGCGGCCGCGTCCTGCAGCACGATCCCACCGCTGCGCTGATCGACTGTCTACATCAAGCCCTCAGGGAGGGAACGGCAAAGCCGGGTGTCAACGCCCGTAAGTACGGGGAGGTGCTCGCCGCCGGCTTGATCGGCACAATCCACCAGTGGACTGCCGGATTGCTCAGCGATCGTGCCTTCCGGTTGCGGGCGCGCGCCGTCGTCGATGTCGTGTTCGACGCCGCTCGGCCCTAATGGCAATCGGCGACTCGGCTCACCGGTAACGGGTAACTCCACCGTCGGGGGAAGGATTTATTCTGACCAGCGGGGGGCTGGGCGCAGGCAGATGACCGTCACACCCGCGATGAGGAAGATGTAGTTACTGATCGGTCGTGGTGGGCGTCAGCGTGGCCCGCCCAGCCGAACGTCTTGTCGATGTGGCAACCTTGGTGCCGCTGTCCGTCGACTACGAGTACATGCATCCCTGGGCAGCGAACCGGCTGTGCTTGACATCGTGTCGACAGCCAGCGTGACTGCGCTGCAATCGTTTACGTCGAGATGAAGGTGCCTGACGCGTCATCGATCGGCTCGGGCGCTTCGTGGGTCATGCCGGGGATGTCGGTGAGCAGGTCGGTGGTCAGCATCGCCTCGTAGCTGGGGATCGCTGCGCAGGAGGGTATCTTCAGCGAGGTTCGTGCCGAACGTGGATCCGATGTCTGACGTGAACCGCGTGGGAACCGACGAGAACCAGTTTTGTGATCGCCTGCGGATCGAGCGCTGCCGCGCGGTAGGCCCGGCTCGACTCCACCGAACGGCATACATGCGCCTCCTTGGACGCTCCATTTATGATCATCGACGTCTTGATAATAGGGACGAGGTTGTTGTGACGCTTTCCCTTTCGTACAACTCCGGCGGAGTCTGTGAGATCACCTTGAACAGACCGGAGGTGCTCAACCGCTTCGACAATCAGTTGCAGATCGATCTTGCCCACGGCATTGGGCATACATTGCGGCGGATCCCCCGGTGAGGGTGGTGGTGCTGGCGTCTACGAGAAAGGCATTTTCCGCTGGGGGGATTTCGAGCTGATGCAGGTTGCTCATGACGATGCCGCCGTCCGCGCGGCGACCGTCGAGGCGGGTCAGAACCTGGTGCAGGCCTTTCTGGCCCTCAAGCAGCCGATCGTGGTAGCCGGCGACGGGGAATGCCCCCTCTGGCCGGCGGCGGAGGGAATGCTGTGGGCTCGACGCTATCTGCTTATCGATGAGCCCGCGGAGACGCTGGTGCGGGCCCGCGAGATCGCTGGTTGCTTTGCCGCGCTGCCTCCGCGCCGCGTCCCGCGAAGGGCGGGCGCCGTCGTTCACCGGTCACTGAATCCGCCGAAACTCGCACTTAATGAGACGGTTCGTACCTATAATCAATTGCCATGTATGACCCGGCGACGGTACCTGATGCGATCGAAGCCCACCGGGTTGCGGTTCCTGCCGGTTTGGGGCTGGTGATGGCGCGACAGAACCCCGCCATGATCACCGCAGTCGTCATGGCTAAACGGCACGGCGTGCTTCCCCGGCGTCATGCTGGCCGGTGTCACCGTCGTGGTGTGGCGGGCCAACCGGTCGACGCCTACTGGTCCAGGACAGGCTGAAGGACAACATCTTTCGTCTCGAGCTGGAGAAGAACATCCGACGTTATGTTGATCGACAACCCGACCTGGCATCCCAGGGCGTGCACCGTTGAAAGGTTCATGATGAAGACGTTTGTGCTGGTCCATGGCGGCATGCATGGTTCGTGGTGCTGGGACCCGATCGTCGGGCCGCTGCGCGCCGCGGGCCATCACGTCACGGCGGTCGACCTGCCTGGCCGGCCCGGAGGTCCGGTGGGCTCGACGGTCGACATGAATTCCTATGTCGAGGTGGTTACAGCAGCTATCGACGCGGCGTCGGGTCCGGTCGTCCTCGCGGTGCACAGCCTCGGCGGCGTCACCGCGAGCCTGGCCGCCGAGTCTCGTGCCGAGTCCATCTCACGACTGGTCTTCGTGAACTCGTTGCTGGTCGACGACGGAGAGACCGCGCTCGGCGCGGTGCTGCGGGGCGGGTCGGAGTGCGTACTCACTCGGGAGGGTGCACTGGTGGCATCTGCAGACGGGTCGACGATCGCGCTGGATTCGCCGGAGACAGGTGTGGATGCCTTCTACAACTGCTGTGATCCCGAGGTCGCCAGGAATGCCGTGGCCAGGCTGGTACCCGAGCCGCTCCCGCCGGTCCTGGAACCGCTCTCGATCACGACGGGTCGATTCGGCGCGGTGCCCAAGACCTACGTAGGCGCTCGCCGAGATCATGTGCTGCCCTGGGCGCTTCAGACGTCAATGGCTGACGCCTACTCGGCCGAGTTCGTCGAGCTCGGCGGCGACCATTCACCGGTTCTGTCGGCAACCGACGACCTGCTGTCCGTGCTCGCCGAGGCGTGATCCGGCCTCGGCGACCCTGCGGGCCGATGAGCCGGGTCAGAGCCCAGCCGGCTGCTGGGGATGCTCCTGGGATCTGAGAAGGCCGACCAGGGCGTCGTTGTGATTCCGGCACGGCCGACCACCAATGCCGACGATGTGCACGGAGGATCGCCGGTGTCGCTGTCAATACCGAGATCGGGTGCGCCACTTCATATGCCGCGGTTGTGCCCGCGCTGGCCACTCACCCCGGCCTTCAGGTGCTCAGTACGTGGCTGCAGTCGTCCGCGACCAACCAGTAGGTGGAACTCAAAGCGGTCCTCGCGAGGGCCCCAGAGCGCGGGTGACGCCGATCGTCTGCACTATCGGACTGATCGAGGACTGGATACGCGGAATGACGAAGGGTGGTGCCGTCTCGCATGCCGCTGTTCGTCACTGGTTCGGCCGGCGGTCGCGCCCGTCACCGGCCAGGGCGAAGGAGCGCGCGTCGCAGCGATGTCCGCCAGGGCGGGCTGCCACTCGGGTGTTCTGTTCTCGGCGATCTGTTCGTGCTCGCCGTTCTTTTACGCCCAGCTCTCTGTCGATAGAACGCGGGCAGTCGACTACGGATGGCGGTTCGATGGCCGGTTACTCGTGACTCACGACCTCGATCCTGGCCACCGGTTACAAGACTCCGAGTCTCGAACTGTCACGAGCCGCAGGCGTGAGTGTCAATCCGACACGCGTTCGGCGTAGCCTCGCAGCCCCCTGTCGGCGACCCACGTCTGATCGCGTTTAGCCCTGATGGCGGCGTAATGCGACGACG
Organism: Mycolicibacterium fluoranthenivorans; assembly: GCF_011758805.1. NCBI lineage: Bacteria > Bacillati > Actinomycetota > Actinomycetes > Mycobacteriales > Mycobacteriaceae > Mycobacterium > Mycolicibacterium fluoranthenivorans. The sequence continues at coordinate 2,593,466 of NZ_JAANOW010000001.1, forward strand.
AGGCTCTAAACTCGCTGGAGAACCCGACCGCAACGAGGAGAAATCAGTGCCGCAACCTCCGAAGGGCGAGGCGCCAAGGCGACCCAGGGGCCGGCCCCGTCTCGCGATAGACCGCGATGCGGTGGCCGATGCGGTCGCAGCGCTGTTCGCCGAGGGCGGCTACGAGGCGGTGTCCGTTGTCGGCACCGCAGACAAGCTCGGCGTCTCCCGCGCGACGCTGTACCGAACGGTATCCACGAGAGAGGATCTTCTCGGGATCCTGTTCGAACGCAGCACGAGTGATCTCACACAGCGTGCGACGGCACTGATTGCGAGCATCGATGATCCCGCTGAGCGACTTACCGCGATGATCAGGTTGCAGGCCGAGGCCGCGGTGAACATGCGGAGCTACTTGGGTGTGTTTTTCGGTGGCGTGGGTGTGCCCGCAGATGTCTACGCGCGCTGGCATTCCTGGAGTCGCCAGTACGAGAAGTTATGGGTCGGTGTGGTCAGCGACACCATGGAGGTGGGATACCTGGACAAGGGCAATCCTGTGGTCATCGCGAGGCTGATCCTCGGCATGATGATCTGGGTCTCGCGCTGGTATCGCCCCGGGGAGGACATCAGCATCGAAGAGATCGCTGAAACCGCGACTCACCTCGTCCGCGTGGGGCATGCGGCGTCCCCTGCCCAAAGCGCTTCCACTCGCAAGCGAGCCAGAGGTCAACGCTGAGCCAGGCAGCAGGCCGTCGAACCAGGCGCATGCCTGATCTTCCAGACCATCTCGACAATGCTCGGTCTCTTATTGGTGTCACTTGCCGTTTACGGCAAGTCCGGCAGCTTCCACTTGGCGGCGTAGCTGTGTCGACTCGAGCTGGAGAACGGCGTCCGCCGTCAGGTGGTGGACGGCGTCGTCATCGCCACCATCGCGGTGCTGACCGCCGGTGCGACGCTCTAGTGCTGGTGCTTGACGATTCCGCGGATCATGCGTCCGGCGAGCATGTCGTCGTAGGCGACGTTGATATCTTGCAGCTTGTATTCGTTGGTCACTACCTCATCGAGCTTGAGCTTGCCCTGCCGGTACAGGCTGAGCAGACGCGGGATGTCGGCCCGCGGGTTCGCTTCACCGAAAAGGCTTCCTAGCAAACGCTTTTGAAATAGAGTAAACATGGCCAGCGGTATAGTGGGGGAGATGTCGGAGAACGGCGCGAGGGCCGTGAGGACCACCGCGCCCGCCTTCCGCACGAGGTCCAGAGATGCGCCGATCATCGGCCCTTCGACCCGCCCGACGGTCAGAATCGCCGAGTCGGCCATCACGCCGCGAGTGAGCTCGCGAGCTGTCTCGGCAGCGTCGGCGAAGCTGGTGGCAAAATGCGTCGCGCCGAGTGACAGCGCCTTGTCGCGTTTGTCCGCGACAAGGTCGACGGCAATGATGTTCTCCGCACCGGCGATGGCCGCGCCCTGAATCGCGCCCGCGCCGATGCCGCCGACGCCGATCACCACCACGGTGTCGCCGGGTGCGACAGCGGCGGTGTTGACGGCCGAGCCCCAGCCCGTGGTGACACCACACCCGATCAGACAGGCGCGCGTCAGGTCGTGGTCATCGTCGATCTTGACCAGTGATGCTTCCGGAACCGTGCCGTAGGGAGCGAAGGTGCCCAGCAAGCTCAACGCGCCGATATCCTGGCCGCGAGCATGCCTGCGGAACGTGCCGTCGAGGTTGGGGCCGGCCATGATGAGGGCGCCCATATCGCAGAGGTTCTGCCGTCCCGTCGAACACCATCGGCAGCGCCCGCATGCCGGGATGAAGGACCCGACCACGTGGTCACCGGGCTTGAGCGTCGTCACCCCGGGCCCGACCTCCTCGACGATGCCGGCGCCTTCGTGCCCCCCGACCGTCGGCATCATGGCGGGGGCCTCGCCGGCCCGCGGATGATGATCGGAATGACACAATCCGGTCGCCTGCCAGGCAACCAGCACCTCACCAGCGCGGGGGCCGTCCAGCTCCACTTCCTCAATGCTCCAGTCCTGGTGCGGGCCCCACAGTACTGCGGCATCCATCAGCATCGTTGTCCTCGTTCCGTTGAAAGGGGATGGTGTTCGCCTGCGAAGTTCGATCCGATCGGGGCGGTCCGCTTGGCGAAAGGGGTCAAATCCCAGTGGGCCCAGTCAATCGCCGTGCCCGCTGCGCCGCCGTGCGCGTCATACGTAATTTTGAAAGATATAGTATCAATAAAAGTTCAGCAAGGTCTTTGGTGAAGTCGGGCCAAAGTTCCATGCCGACGGTCAAACCGGTGGCTAGGTGATCGACCAGAATTCCAAGAGTGTCCGAAGGGTCGCGACCAGGGGCAGCGGCTGGTCGAGCATCGGATGGTGGCCGGCACACGCAAGTTCGACGAACGGGCCTCTGAGCTGGAAGTACGCGCGAATCTTCTCGGCCATCGGGGCCGGTACCAACCCGGACTCACACCACACATACCCGATTCGGCAGCGTATTTCGGCGATGGTCTGTTCAAAGATGTCGTCGTCATCGGCCGTTGCGAAGCGCAGTCCGCCGTTGAACACGGCGGGGTCGAATTTCCAGGTCCATCCCCGCTCGTCCCTTCGGATCGATTCGGCTGCGAGGTGTCGGCCAATGTACGGCAGCACAACGTCCTGGAACGGGATGGGTTCGAACGACGCGAGAATCGAGTTCTTGTCCTGGAAGTGTCGAGTCACCTGCGGGTGTTGCCGGCCGAGGACGGTATCGGGGACCAGGCCGGGCAGGGGCGGATCGATGATCAATACGGCGTTGATCTCGCTGCCGTAGTGCGATGCCGCGATGGCGGCGACCCATCCGCCCATGCTGTGGCCGATCACGATCGGTCGCCCGCCGGCTCCCGACTGTGCCGTTGCGGCCGCCAGCAATTCGCGGGCCCACAGATCCCACGAATACGCGGGGCGGCGATCACTGTCACCGTGACCGCTCAAATCCGGCGCGACGACATGGTGGGTACGAGTGAAGAAGGGGGCGATGTGATCCCACCACCCGCAGTGTCCACCCCCGCCGTGAACGAGCAACAGTGGTGGTAGCTCCGGTCGTCCCCACGTCCTCAGGCTTATCGTGGCGCCCTCTACCTCGATTCGGCTATGTCGAGGCGTATGTTGCAGCGCGGCCGTGAACCATGTGGGGGTGGTGGACTGCGGAAGCGCGCGTTGAAAGAGCTTCATGGAAAATGTGTACTACACCTCGTACCGAGTTCGGCGGCCGTTCGGCGGGTAAGTCTGTCCCGGTCCGGGTCTACGCTATCTTGCGGCGTGCGAACGATCGTTTGTGCTCTGGGGCGATGAGCGTGGACCTTGCCTTCGATATCGTGTCGTGAATGATGCTGTACCACAGTACTTCGGATGAGATCGCAATCTGTGTCCGTGAACTGATGTGAACGTACGTTCCATGGCTATATAGTCGGTCTCGGGGTCGCCGACACGATCATGTGCCGGCGTGTCGACAACCGACGACGAGGTGAGGAATGACGATGGATACGCAGCTGAGTCTCGAGGCGCAGACATTGGCCAGGCTGGTCCGAGATCGCCATAGCTGCCGTGCATTCCGGCCTGAATCGGTACCGCGCGACACCATTGAGCAGATCCTGGACGTCGCACGGGCGACCCCGTCGTGGTGCAACACTCAACCTTGGCACGTCCACATCACCGAAGGGCCGGGGACCGAGAGCTTTCGTTCTGCGCTGGCGACGCACGTTGATCGGAGTTTTACGGAAAGTCCCGATTTCACCTTCCCGCTCGCTTATGAGGGGATCTACCGAGAGCGGCGCCGGGTGGCCGGATGGCAACTCTACGAGAGTCTGGGCATCGCCAAAGGCGATCGAGTCGCCTCTGGTCGGCAGATGTTGGAGAACTTCCAGCTGTTCGGGGCCCCGCACGTGGCCATCGTCACGACCGACCGGAGCCTGGGCGTCTATGGCGCAGTCGACTGCGGCCTGTTCGTTCAGAGTTTCCTCCTCGCTGCCGCTAGTCGGGGCGTGGCCACCATCCCTCAAGCTGCGATCGCAAGCCAGGCTCCGCTGGTCCGCGAGCACTTGAACCTGTCGGATGATCGACTTGTGCTACTGGGTATCTCGTTCGGATACGCCGACGAGGCGCACCCTGCCAATGGTTACCGAACGCCGCGGCAGGGCATCTCCGATGTGGTCACCTGGCGCTCCGCTGATTGACGACGCGCCACCGACTCGGTCCGGTCGGCGCACCCTCGGGGTAGGGGGAGCGTGCACCGCAGGCAGATGTCGGCGGCGCCCACGGTGAGGGGTCCTCGCCGCCGGATGAACTCCGTTTCCGTGTTGGTGGATGCTCAACATCGCCTCGCCTATCACCACCTGGCGCAGGCTGGTATCCCCGTCTACGGCATGCTCAAGGATCACTCGCGCGCCGATTATCTCGGCGTATAAGTCGCAGGCGTCGCCCAGCTTGGCGACGGTGATGGCAACGTGGTCAAAACCACTGATCGGCAACATATTCGGCGATCTGTCGCGCCAAGTGAGCGTCGATGTCCGGAGCGGCGTCGTGGCGGTCGACCCGTCCCCTCCTGTTGTCGACGCGGGCGAGCGAAAGTGCCAGATACCTATTGTGTATGGAAATATAAATTTGTATAGTTACAAATGCCAGCCGGTTCTGAACCGCCCGATCTGTGTCGTGACGACAGTGTGTGCGGCTATCAGGGCGGCTGTGACGCCGACAGGTGTCGATACTCAATGCGGAGGAATCAAGTGGGAGAGCCGAACGTGATCACGGAAACCGATGACTTTTTCTGTCACCAGACCATCCAGCCACACTCATATGTCGCCCTCAACGATCTGAGCTGGGGTGAACGCGGTTACCACACGCTTGGCGATCCGGACCGGTTCGGTCTGGATATCGGCGTCGCCAGTTATGCCAACCGTGGGATGTTCCACACCTACGCCATCGCCGGCGTGCCCGGGAAACAGTGGTCGCTGCGTGCCACCCGGGATTTCAGCGAGGGTCGCTGGGAACTGCGGGCCGGTCCGATCCAAGCTCGCATCATCGAACCGATGCGCCGGTGGTCCTTCACGTGTGCGCCGAATGACTCCGGTATCGCCTTTGATCTTGAATTCGAAGCCCGCAATGGCCCCTATATGATTCCGCAGCCACCGATCCGTAAGGGCGGCAGGCTGATTCATGAGGACATCTACGTATTCCAGACCGGGTTCTATACCGGAACGCTGAGTCTGGACGACGAAGTGTTCGAGGTCGATCGGGTGCCCGGTGCCCGTGATCGGACGTGGGGAGTGCGCGTCGCCGGTGAAGGGCAGCTGCCGCACGGCGTCCTCGCCTGGCTCAACGCCAACTTCGACGACGTGTCGATCATCGCGCATATCCGTGACCGCGGAGACGAGGTGCCGCAGGTGCGAGACGGGGCGGTGTACCACGACGGCGGTGACATCGTGCCGATCGTCGGCTTCGAGCATGACCTGAATTTCGATTACGAGACCCGGCAATGCCTCGGCGGGACCATCACCCTGACCGACGAGCGCGGCGAGGTCTGGCCGATCGAGATCGAGCCGTCGCTGCGGATGTACCTCTCGGGCGCGGGATACACCTCCAACAGCGTTCGGCGCGACAGGTTCACCGATCCGATCTGGCACGAGCGGTGGGACCTGACGGACAGCGATCTCGTCGCGCGAGTGGAAGGGCTCAACGACAATATTTCGCACATGCGCTGCGGCGAGCGCAAGGGACACGGTGTGCTCGAGACATCCGTCGGTGCACATTCGAAGTACAAGGTCCGGGAGCCGATCGAATGGGCGTAGTCAGCCCGCTAACCCTGTCTGCCGCATTTCAGGCGACAGTCGAACGCCACCCCGATCGGGTGGCGCTGCGTACGATCGATGACAGTGAGCGCTACACCTGGCGCGATTACGCCGACGAGGTTGGTCGGGTTGCCAGGGGATTGGCGGCCCTTGGGGTCGACCGCGGCGACACCGTGGCGATGTTGTTGACCAACAGACCCGCGTTCCACATCGTCGATACCGCGGCCCTGCACCTCGGTGCCACAGCGGTATCGGTGTATCCGACGCTTCCGCCCGAGGACATCGCTTGGACGATCAATGACTCCGGCGCGAAGGTCGTCGTCACCGAACTGGCGAAGCTCGACTCCATACGGGCCGCCGGTGTCAGTGTCCCGATCGTTCTGGTGGATGGCCGGGAAACCGGTGTCATACCGTTCGGCGATCTCGATGGTGACCATGATGTGCAGCGAGCCTGGCGCGCTGTTGCACCCGATGACGTTGCGGTGATCGTGTACACCTCCGGAACCACCGGAACGCCGAAGGGAGTCGAGTTGACCCATGCGGCGGTTCTGGGCAATACGAAGGGTCTGCACCACGCAATCGGCACCGTGGAGGGCGCCAGGGTCGTGTCGTATCTGCCGATGGCGCATGCCGCGGAGCGGCAACTGTCCCACTACCGGGCCATGGTGTTCGGCCTGGAAGTGACGACGTGTCCCGATTCCCGTCTCATGCCTGAGTATCTGCTCGCGGTGCGTCCGCACTACTTCTTCGCTCCACCAAGGATGTTGGCGAAGTTCAGGGCCGCGGCAGTGGGGCTGGACGCTCCGATACTTGAGCACTTCGGGCTCGATCAGGCAGTCGTTGCCTTGACCGGAAGCGCCCCGGTACCAGCCGAGCTCACCCAGTTCTGGCTGGATGCCGGATTGCCTCTGGTCGAGGCGTGGGGGGTCACCGAGTGCGGTGCGTTCGGCGCATTCGGCCGGCCGGGGAGCTACCGGGTCGGGACCTGCGGACCTGCCCTGCCCGGCGTCGAGCTCAAGGTTGCCGATGACGGCGAGATCCTTTTGCGCAGTCCATGGTTGATGCGCGGGTATCGCAACCAGCCTGACGCCACTGCTGAGGCTATCGATCCCGATGGCTGGCTGCACACCGGGGATGTCGGCGAGTTCGACGACGGCCACCTACGGATCATCGACCGCAAGAAGGAGATCATCATCAACGCGGCGGGCAAGAACATGTCGCCGGCGCATATCGAAGCCCGTTTGAAAGAATCCGACCAACTGATCGGAGAAGCAGTCGTGATCGGTGATAACCGGCCCTACAACGTGGCGCTGGTGGTTCCGGACCCGGCGGTGGCATCGCAGCTCGAAGGAGATCTCAGTAGGGCCATCGTTGAGGCAATGCGGCGGGCTAACGCTCGATTGGCCCGTGTCGAACAGATCAAACGGATTGAAATCCTGAATGAGCCATGGCTTCCCGGTGGGGATGAACTGACACCGACCATGAAGCTCAAGCGCAGGGCGATACACGGCAAATATGCCGTCACAATCGATCAGATTTACGCAGGTGGAGGGATTGGGATCTAATGGCTGTGGTCACCGGAACGGTGCAACAACTGTCCGACGACGAGATGGCGATCCGCGATGCGGTGCGCGGGATCGCCGCCAGATTTGGACCTGACTACTACCAGGAGCAGGTCGACACCGGTGGCAGTTGCGCTGAGCTGTGGAACGCGCTCGGCCGCAACGGGTATCTCGGCATGCATTTGCCCGAAGAGTACGGGGGCGGTGGCCTCGGCCTGCGTGAGATCGCGATGGTCGTCGAGGAAACCGCTATCGCGGGCTGCCCCCTGCAATCAATGCTGTTCTCTCCGGGCGTGGTCGGCACCGTCATCGACCGCAGTGCCAACGAGGAGCAGAAGCGCCGTTGGCTGCCAGGCGTCGCCACCGGGGAGACTCGGCTGTCCTTTGCGATCACCGAGCCTGATGCGGGATCGAACGCGCACCGAATCGCCACCACCGCTGTCCGACACGGCGACCACTACGTCCTGAACGGGCAAAAGGTGTTCATCACGGGTATGGAATCAGCCGCCTGGGTGATGGTCGTGGCGCGCACCCATACCGACGAGCTGACTGGACGCTCGCAGTCGTCGGTCTTCATGGTGCCGACCGACGCACCTGGCCTGTCCTTCACGCCCATCCGGACGGTGATGAATCAGCCGGACAAGAGTCACCAGGTCTTCTTCGACGATGTGGCCGTTGCCGCCGAAAATCTGGTAGGGCCTGAAGGCAAAGGCCTGCGCGTGGCATTCACCGGCCTCAACACCGAGCGGATATTGACCAGCTCGTTGTGTACCGGGATCGGCCGTTACGCGCTGAACAAGGCCGTCGACTACGCCAACTCGCGTCGAGTGTGGGACCAGCCGATCGGGGCGCACCAGGGCGTCGCCCACCCACTTGCGGCCGCTCACATTCATCTTGAGGCCGCCCGGCTCGTGACAAATCGGGCCTGCGAGCTCTACGACACCGGAGCCGAGGTCGGTGAACTCGCGAACATGGCCAAGTACCTGGGCGCCTCCTCGGGTCTGGAAGCCCTCGACTCCGCAGTGGCGGTGCATGGTGGCAATGGCGTCACCTTCGAGTATCAACTGGCGACGTACTTCTGGGTGGTGCGGATGCTCAACATGGGACCGGTATCCAAGGAGATGATCCTGAACTTCGTTGCCGAGCATTCGTTGGGATTGCCGCGCTCATACTGAGGGCGGCGTGCCCGCTAGGTCCTCAGGAGCTCGGGGTGGAAGTTCGCCACCATCCGGCGGATACCGTCCCGCCAGTCCACCGCCGTGCCGCCGACGAGTTCGTGCATCCGCGTCGTGTCGGTCGGGCCGCCACGCAAGGCCTGTGCGCTCTCTTCGAACACCGGCTCGCGCCCGACGAGTTCGCCGATGTAGGTGCACCATTCCTGCAGGCTGACCGTCTGATCACCGCACCAGTTGACCGTCGTCGCGGGTACCGACGCGGCGGCGAGCATCTTCGGCAGCGTCGCGATGATGTCGTCCTCGTGAATGGGGTTGTAGCGCGCGGGACCGCCGGGCGGGACGGGGATCGGCACCCCGGCGCGCATCATCTCCATCTGATAGAACGGCCAGCCGCCGTTGTCGCCATAGGGCACGTTGAGCCGGGCGATCACCGTCGGCACACCGAGCGCGCGAGCCATCGTGCGGGCGACCACCTCGCCGGCGATCTTGGAGATCGAGTACGTCGGAAGCAGTGACTTGTGATTGTCGCCGAGTGCTGCGGTCTCGGTGCGCGGCTCGTCATCGGGCGGGTCGTACACCGCGGCCGACGAACAGTGCAGGAACGCCTTCGCGTCGGCGCAGTGCGCCATCAGCAGACCCACCGATTCGGCATTGGCCCCCAGGTCCTTGTCCCAGCGTCCGCTCTTGGCGACCGCGAGGTTGAGGACGTAGTCGAAATCGGACGGGATGCCGCTGAAGTCGCCCGCGGCGAGGTTGACCTTCTCGCAGCGAATCCCCGCGCTTTCCAGACTCTCTCGGGCTGCGGTGTCGGTGAATCGGGCGATACCCCACACCTCGTTCTCGGCTGCCAGCGATAACGCCAGGGGTGCCGCGACCTGTCCGGTCGGACCTGTGATGAGGATCTTCGAGCCGCGCATGGCCAGATGCTACTCGGCGCGCAGCACCAGTCCGGTGCCTTCGGCGCCGGTGAGTGTCAGGCGATCGCCGTCGATCGAGGTCTGGACCGGGCCGTGGAGCACGCGCAGGATCGATCGTTCGAGGTCACCGAGTTCGCCGTCGCATACCGGCCCGCTGGTGTTGAGTGCAGCGTGTCCACCCGCCAGCCGGTGCCGATGAGTGGGCAGGCCATCATCGTGGTGGCCAGCCGTGTCGTCAGATGCCCACCGCTGAGATCGGCCAGGCCGGACCCGCGGTTGCAGCCGGCGAACGCCGAGAGCCGGCCGTCGGCGAAACTCAGCGTCAACGGCCCGTTGCCGGGGATCTGCTCGCCCGTGACCGCCACCGACACCTTCGGGCGTGGGGGCCTCATCAGCCGTCGCGGTACCGGCGCTGCCGGCCACGGCCAGCATGGCGACAAGGAACGGGACAAGGCGCATGGCTCCACGGTACGGACCCCGCAGTAGGCTTCCCCCATGCGAGTTGCGGTACTGGGTGCCAAGGGCAAAGTCGGCGCGACCATGGTCGCCGCCGTGCGGGATGCCGCCGATCTGGAGTTGTCGGCCGAGGTCGATGCGGGTGACGCGCTGTCGACGCTGACCGACAGCGGTACCGAGGTGGTCATCGACTTCACCCATCCCGATGTGGTGATGGACAACTTGAAGTTCTTGATCGACAACGGGATTCATGCCGTCGTCGGGACCACGGGCTTCACCGAGGAACGCATCGCCCAGGTCCGGGCCTGGCTCGATGCCGCACCCGGGGCGTCGGTGTTGATCGCCCCGAATTTCGCCATCGGTGCCGTGCTGAGCATGCACTTCGCCAAGCAGGCCGCGCGGCACTTCGAGTCCGTCGAGGTCATCGAACTGCATCACCCGTACAAGGCCGACGCGCCGTCGGGCACGGCCATGCGCACCGCCAAGCTCATCGCGGAAGAGCGAAAAGGTCTGCCGCCCAACCCCGATGCCACCAGTACAGGCCTCGACGGTGCACGCGGGGCCGATGTCGACGGGATCCCGGTGCACTCGATCCGGCTGGCCGGATTGATCGCGCACCAGGAGGTGCTGTTCGGCACCACGGGGGAGACGCTGACCATCCGCCACGACAGCCTGGATCGGACGTCGTTCGTCCCGGGGGTGCTGCTCGGGGTGCGCAAGGTGGCCCGGCGCCCCGGCCTGACCATCGGCATCGAACCGCTCCTCGATCTCTGATGGCCGACCCGGACAGGCGGGACGGTGTGCGCAGCCTGCGCATCCAGCTCCTGATCGGCCTGATGTGCGTCGCGATGGTCGTCTACTTCGTCATCCTCGGCCGGATCGCCGTGGCGTTCATCGCCTCCGGCGAGGCTGCGGCCATCGGGCTGGGGGTGGCGTTGCTCTTGCTGCCCATCGTCGGACTGTGGGCGATGGTGAGCACCCTGCGGGCCGGATTCGCACACCAGCGGCTGGCTCGGCTGGCCCGCGAGGCCGGGATGGAGCTGGACGTCAGTGCACTGCCGAGGATGCCGTCGGGCCGGATCGACCGCGACGCGGCCGACGGGCTCTTCGAGACGGTCCGCGAGGAGCTGGAAGCCGACCGGGACAACTGGGTGCGGTGGTACCGGCTGGCCCGGGCCTATGACTACGCCGGCGACCGGAGCCGCGCCCGCGAGACGATGCGCACGGCGGTCGATATGGAACGGGCCGTGGAACGCGCGTGAAGCTGCTGGTCGTGCACCACACCCCGTCGCCGCATTGCCAGGAGATGTTCGAGGCGGTGCTTTCGGGTGCGACGGATCCGGAGATCGAAGGCGTCGAGGTGGTGCGCCGTCCGGCACTGACGGTGTCGCCGGTGGACATGCTGGAAGCCGACGGGTATCTGCTCGGCAGCCCGGTCAACCTGGGATATCTGAGCGGGGCGCTCAAACATGCCTTCGACGAGTCGTACTACCAGATCCTCGATTCCACCCGGGGCAGGCCGTTCGGACTATGGCTGCACGGCAATGAGGGCACCGAGGGTGCCGAGCGTGCCATCACCGGGATCACTGCGGGACTGGGCTGGGTGAAAGCGGCCGAGTATGTCGTGGTCTCGGGGAAGCCCGCCAAATCCGACCTCGAGGCGTGCTGGAATCTGGGGGCGACGGTCGCCGCTGCGCTGACCGCGTGATCGGCAATAATCAGAGATTGCCCTGGTCTTCGGATGGGTCGGGGTGTCACCAATCGACGGGAGAACCTGATATGGCGGTGTTGGTCAACGCCGACAACTTTGTTCGCGCCGAGACACACAGGATGTTCGCCGATATCCAGCGCGACGCGGGCGGGGTCAATGTGTTCCGGCACAACCGGCTGCCGGCGTCGATCGACGAGCAGACCGTCATCCGCCTGAACCGGGACACCTTGTACAGCTTCGCCATCCTCGACCTTGCAGAGCCGGCCTGGCTCTCCCTTCCCGACTCCGCCGGGCGGTACATGTCCGCGATGGTGGTGAACGAGGACCACTACATCAACGTCATCCTGCACGAGCCGGGCCGCCACCTTCTGACACAGGAGCTGAGTGGATCACGGTACGTCATGGTCGGTGTCCGCACCCTGGTCGATCCGCTCGACCCTGACGATGTCGCTGCGGTAAGCGCCCTGCAGGATCGTATGAAGCTGGAAACGAGTTCTTCGGAAGCCTTCATCGCGCCGGATTACGACCGCGGAAGTCTGGACAAGACACGCGAAGCCCTGCTGAGCCTGGCGAGTGGTCTGACCGAATTCGAGCGGACATTCGGACGTCCGGACGAGGTGGATCCGGTCCACCATCTCATCGGCACCGCCGCAGGATGGGGAGGGTTGCCGACGTCGGAGGCTTCCTATGTCGGTGTCGATCCGGCGTTACCGCCGGGCGAGTACGAGCTGACCTTCAAAGATGTTCCGGTGGAGGCATTCTGGTCGGTCTCGGTATACAACGCCGCTGGTTTCTTCGAGCCGAACCCACGAAACCTGTACTCGGTCAACAGTATCACCGGAGTGCCGAACGAGGACGGCTCGATCACCGTGCGCTTGCGGGCCGAGGTCGGCGACGACGCCCCGCCCAATTGCATCGTCACTCCGATTGGCTGGAACTACCTGATTCGGCTGTACCGCCCGCGCAGCGAGTTCTTCACCGGCGCTTGGACAGTGCCTGCGCTCGCCGTCGGGTGAATCAGCCGCCGAACACCATCGGCACGACGAGCGGCCCCCGGATGGCCGGCGTGTCCCGCCACCGCACCGCCCCGTGCAGAACGGGTTGGCGGGCGAGGATCTTCGGCAGGGCGATCGAGATCTCGAGGGCCGCCAGCGCGCCGCCCAGGCAGTAGTGCGCGCCGTATCCGAAGGACAGGGGGGCCGGTGCCGTTCTGTCGAGCCGGAAGCGGTCGGGTTCCTCGAACACGGCGGGATCGCGATTGGCGGCAGCGATCACGACCAGGGTGCTCTCGCCGGCTGCGATCTCGACACCGTCGAGTTCGTGGGGCTCGATGGCGGTGCGGACGGTGGATTGCACCGGCGCGTCGAGGCGGAGCAGTTCGGTGATCACCGCCGGGTCTGCAGCGTCGATGCGGTCGGCGATGCGAGTGCCGTCACCACCCGGGGTGAGCAGCGTGACCATTGCCGCGCCCAGAAGATTGGCGGTGGTCTCGTGTCCGGCCACGGCGATGAGGATGGCCGTCATGACGACTTCGTCGAGCGACAGGTCGGGATCGCCGGCGAGGAAACTCAACAGATCGTCGCCGGGGTGCACCCGGCGGTCGGCCGCGGTGGGCAGGAATTGGGCCATCAGCCTCGCCGAGGCGGTGGCACCCGCGGCCATCTCGTCCGGGTCGGCAAGGGTCCCGAGCATGCGGATGATGACGGGGGAGACCTCGCGCAGCAGATGGGCGGCCTCGGCATCGAGGTCCAGCCACGCGCTGACCACCGCGATGGGCAGCGGAAGGGCGATATCGGCCATGAAGTCGAATTCGCGTCCGGTGGGCGGATGGCCGATCAGATCGTCGGCGATGGACTCCACACCCGAGCCGAGGTTCTCGATGAAGCTGCGGGTGAAGACATCCCGGACCGACCCGCGTAGTCGACGATGGTCGGCGCCGTCGGCGAAAAGCATGGATCTGCGCGAGAACTCGCGACTGACGGCATCCGAGGACGCCTGGGCCAGCGCGTTGGCGAACGGATCGCTGGTCCAGCCGGTGCCACCGAGCACCTGACGGGCCGCGTCATAACTCAGGATCAGCCAGGCTTGGGCGGCCTCGTCCCACACCACACTGCCCTCGGCGCGGCGGGCCTCGTAGAACTCGTACGGATCGGCGGCCTCCCACGGCAGGCGGGCACCGGTGATATCAGCGCTGGTCATGGTGATCCAGTCCGAACGGGAGGCCGCGCTCTTTGACCCAGGCGACATGCCTTCGGCCGAGATCGCTGACGGGTTCGGCTATCCCGTCCATATCGTCGAGCATGGCCCGCGCGTGGTACGTGGCGTGCAATGCGGTGAAGATGGCGTTCATCGACAGGTTGAGCCGGGAGAAGAACACGAAATCGGGCGGCACCGACATCCGGCGCATCGGGTGATCAGCGGACCGCACGTCGATGAGGTACTCGATGGCGCGTGCGGAGGCCTCTTCGGTGTACGTGGCCGGCTGCGGACCGAGGATCTCGTGGATGATGCCCGCGTACCACTGAAAGGTCTCTTCAGCCGTGAGCGTGGAATCCGCGGTCAGGAAACCGCTTTCGACCATCAGTTCGCGCAGCTCGTCCTTGCGCCGGTTCACCGCCGTGTGCATCATCGTGACGATCATCTGGCGGGTGTGCTCGGTGAGCACCTTCACGCAGCCGAAGTCGAGGAAGCCGACGGTGCCGTCGAGGCCGAATCGGTAGTTGCCGGGGTGGGGGTCGGCGTGGAACAGATTGCCGTGTCGGTACGAGCCGGTGATGAATCGCGTGAGCACCTCGGCCCAGGTGTTCTTGAGATCCTGGTCGGCCTGTTGGGCTGCGGCCCAATCCAGTCCATCGAGATACGTCATGGTCAGCACACGGTCGGCCGAGGCCTCGGGAATCACCTCGGGCACCCGGATGAACGGATGACCGCGATACAGCTCACCGAAGGCACGGATGTGGGCCGCTTCCTGCCGGTAGTCGAGTTCTTCGGAGATGCGTGCCGAGATCTCGGCGGCGGCCTCCCCGATATCGGGCATCGCAGCACCCAGCGTTCCCGCCGCGCCGGCAGCGAACCGGAAGACGGTGGAGAGCAGCTCGGTATTGGACAGGTCATCGCGGATGGCCTGCGCCACGCCCGGGTACTGGATCTTGACGGCCACCCGACGACCGTCATGCAGGACGGCGCGGTGTACCTGACCGATGGAGGCCGCCGCGACCGGTTCGGCGTCGAACTCGGCGAACACGGCATCGACCGGCCTGCCCAGCTCATTCTCCAGGGTGCGCAGCGCCAGCGTGCTGTCCATGGGCGGGGCGTCGGCCTGCAGGCTGGTTAGGGCTTTCTGATACGGCGTGAGCTCACCCGCACCGATCGCGCCGGCATCCACCATCGACACCAACTGGCCGGCCTTCATCAGGACGCCCTTGGAACGGCCGAGCAGTTCCACGTACCGCTCGGCGGTGCGCTCATGGAACCGTTCCACGGCGCCGGTGTTGCCCGCCTTCTCCCGCAATGTGGCCACCACCCGGCCCCCGGCGGCCCGGGCGGTGAACCCGGCCACCGGCATCGTGCGACGGACCCGGCCACGCGGGACCGCGCGATCGTCACCGGACATCAGGGTCCTCCTCGGGCGGCCCGCTTGCTATAGTGCAGTCATACCAAATATATGTACTCACTTATGGACGGTCAAGGGTGGACATATCGACCAAGGAACGACTGGTCAATGAGGGCATGCGGCTGTTCGGCGAGCAGGGCTACCGGGCGACCAGCATCAACCAGATCGAGAAGGCCGCCGGCCTTGTCCCGGGCTGCGGCGCGCTCTACAACCACTTCAAATCCAAGGAAGCCCTGCTCACGGCCGGCATCGACCGCCAGCTCGACAGGCGCAGGGCGATGCGCGACATCAGTGCACTGTTCGCAGGTCTGGGTGATCTGCGCACCGAGCTCACCCTGCTGTGTCGCTACCTGCTGAGCGTCCTGGACCAGGAGGGTGAGTTCCTCCAGGTCGCGGCGCGGACCCCCGCCGCAGACTCCGCCCGCGTGCACGATGCGTACGCCGCGCTCGTCGACGGACTGTGCACCGAACTCGCGGGCTGGCTCACCGCCTGCGCGCCCGACCTGGCGCCGGCCGACGCCCGCCGGGTCGCGACCTTGGGTGTGAACGCCCTGCTCGGAAAACGGGTCAGCAGCATCGTATTCCGCGCACCGCAGCCCGATATCGCGGACGAGGACTATGTCGCGGAGTGGACCGTCATGCTGGCCGACCGCATCGAGTCCCTGCGTCAAAACTGACGCGGGCGGTAGGCTCCCCGCTATGCCTGGGATCGCTGAACTCGCACTTGGCGCCGCGCCGATCGCCGGTGGGGCCATGTTGGGTGTGATCGCGGGGAACCTCAAACCGCCGGACATGCGCGGGCTCATCGCCAAGGATCTCGACCTGCTCGAGCGTATTCCGCCGGATCAGGTCGAGCGCAAAGCGCGGCTGCAGGCCAGCATCGACATGCGCATCGACGAACTGATCAGCGCGGGTGAGCGCAGCCGTGAGATCCGCGAGGCGGCGCTGTCCTACCGGGGTAATTGGCGTGACATCGTGGTGTTTCTCTGCGCCGTGCTGTTCACCATCGTGTGGTGGAACGTCAGCCATAGTCGCACCAACTGGCTGGTGATGTTCATCGCGATGATCATCGTGTCGGTGGCCGCCGGAATCTACGCCGGCCGTGGTGTGCTGCGGGCGGTGCGGACCTTCCTGCACCGCGACGACACTCAGTAGTGGAAGGTGTCCGACGGCGCGGGGATGTGATCGGGGTCGTCGCCGAAGTCGGACTCGTGGATGCCATAGGCCTTCGCCAGATCCAGGATCTTGTTGGCGCGCGCGATGCGCGGCAGATCCGAGCCGTTGCGGATTTCGCCGCCGTCCCGCTGGAACTCGGTGAAAAACTCTCGGGCCCAGCTGATTTCCTCTTGTGAGGGGGACAGCCCCTCGTTCACCGTGGGGCACTGCTCGGGGGTCAGGCAGATCTTGCCCGTCATCCCGAACTCCGCCGACACGGCGGTCGCCTCGCTGAGCTTGCGGGCGCTCGACCCGACCGTGGGCCCGTCGATGGCACTGGGCAGCTGTGCGGCCTTGGCGGCGATGGTGAACCGCGACCTGGCGTAGGCCAGCGTGGCGGGGTTGTCCCCGAATCCGGTGTCGCGGCGGAAGTCGCCGATGCCGAAAGCCAGCCGGAACGTACCCTTGGCCGCCGCGATCTCGGTGATGCGTTCCAGCCCACGGGCCGTCTCCACCAGCGCCACGATCGGCACGTCGGGCAGGCGCCGCGCGGTCTCGGTGACATGGTCGACGGACTCGACCATGGCGAGCATGACGCCGCCGACCGAGGTGCCGCTCAGCATCTCCAGATCGTCGGCCCACCACGGTGTGCCGAATCCGTTGATCCGGACCCAGTCGGTGTTGCCGTCGCCCAGCCAGCGCACCACGTTGCCGCGGGCGTGATCCTTGTCCTTCGGGGCCACCGCGTCTTCGATGTCGAGGATCACGATGTCCGCGCGGGACTGGGCGGCCGCCGCGAAACGGTCGTACTGGGCGCCGTTGACCAGCAGCCAGCTGCGCGCGAGTACCGGGTCGATCCGGAATCCGGGCTCGGCGGGGTCGGGTTCGAAGGTGCTGGGCTGGTCGTACACGCCGTCAATCGTCGCTTACCGGCTACGCCCGGGCGAAAGCGGCCCCGAGAACTCGTTCGGTGTTCGACCAATGCCGCTCGGCGGCCGCCTCGTCGTACACCGCCGCGTTGTCGGGCACCGCGAAACCGTGCGCGGCGGAATAGAACTCGATGGTGTGTTCGACGGCGGCGCCGGACAGGGCATCCTCGAGCCGCTTGGCGTCGTCGGTGGTGAAGGAGGCGTCGTTCTCGGCGGCGCCGACATAGACGACCGCGGTGATCTTGTCGGCCCGCAGATGCGGGCTGTCCGGATCGTCCTCAACCGCCAGCCGGCCACCGTGAAACGACAGCGCCGCCGCGACGCGCTCGGGTACCCGGGTGGCCACGATCAGGGAGGCCCGCCCGCCCATGCAGTAGCCGGTGGTGCCGAACTTGTCGCCGGCGACATCGGGCCGGGCCGCCAGATAGTCGAAGAACGCCTCGGCATCGGCCGCGAAGATCTTCGGGGTGAGCGTGCCCATCAGCTCGAAGAGCTGCTTGCGCTGCTCCTGGTCGGTGAACACGGTGTTGAGGTCGAAGGGGCCCCAGCCCGGGGTGCGGTAGTAGACATCGGGTACCAGCACCACATAGCCGAAGCCGGCCAGTTGGGCCGCCATCTGGTCGAACGTGGGACGCAGGCCGCCGGCGTCGGGGAACATCACGACAGCGGGCCAGGGGCCGGTCCCGTCGGGCGTGGCCACGGTGACGGTGCAGGTGCCGTCGACAGTGGTGATGGTGTCTTGGGTGATCGGCATGGTGTCCGTTCTACCTCAGGTGTTCGGACGTAAACTGTGCGCGTGCCGATTGCCACCCCGTACGAGGATCTGCTGCGTCTGGTGCTGGAGCGGGGCACGCCGAAGTCCGACCGCACCGGTACCGGAACGCGCAGCCTGTTCGGCCACCAGATGCGATACGACCTCAACTCGGGCTTCCCGCTGATCACCACCAAGAAGGTGCACACCAAGTCGATCGTCTACGAATTGTTGTGGTTCCTGCGGGGTGACTCGAATGTGCGCTGGCTGCAGGAGCGCGGCGTCACCATCTGGGACGAATGGGCTTCCGACACCGGTGATCTGGGCCCGGTCTATGGCGTGCAGTGGCGGTCCTGGCCGACGCCGTCCGGCGAGCACATCGACCAGATCAGCCAAGCCCTGGAACTGCTCAAACGCGATCCCGACAGTCGCCGCAACATCGTCTCGGCCTGGAACGTCGGCGAGATCCCGCAGATGGCCCTGCCGCCGTGCCATGCGTTCTTCCAGTTCTATGTCGCGGACGGGCGGCTGAGCTGCCAGCTCTACCAGCGCAGCGCCGACCTGTTCCTCGGCGTGCCGTTCAACATCGCCAGCTACGCGCTGCTCACCCACATGATGGCGGCCCAGGCCGGCTTGGGGGTGGGGGAGTTCGTGTGGACGGGCGGGGACTGTCACATCTATGACAACCACGTCGATCAGGTCACCCTGCAGCTGTCCCGCGATCCGCGACCCTACCCGGAACTTGTTCTGGCCCATCGTGATTCGATCTTCCATTACACCTATGACGATATCGAGATCAAGAACTACGACCCGCACCCGGGGATCAAGGCCCCCGTGGCGGTATGACGACAGCGCTGATCTGGGCGCAGTCCACCTCGGGGGTGATCGGCCGGGACAACGGAATCCCCTGGCGGCTGCCCGAAGACCAGGCCCGATTCAAAGAGTTGACCATGGGTCAGACCGTGATCATGGGCAGGTCGACCTGGGAGTCTCTGCCCGCCAAGGTGCGCCCACTGCCCGGGCGCCGCAATGTGGTGGTGACCCGAGACGCGAGCTATGTGGCCGACGGGGCCGAGGTGGTCACCGCGCTGCCGGATGACCTCGAGGGTTGGGTGATCGGCGGGGCCCAGCTGTATGCGCTGGCGTTGCCGTTGGCCGACCGGGTGGAGGTCACCGAGATCGATATCGACGTCGACGGCGATGCGTTCGCCCCGGTGCTCGACGATTCCTGGTCGGTGAGCCACGGCCCGTGGCTGACCAGCGACTCCGGGCTGCGCTACCGGTTCAACGGTTACCGCCGCTTGTCGGTGGCATAGGGCACGATGACCCGGTGCCCTCTCTGACCGTTGCGCAGGCCCGTCGCATCGCCATCGCCGCGCAGGGCTTCCACGAGCCTCGTCCCGCGGGCGCCGTCACCCGCGCGCATCTGAAGCGATTGATCGCCAGAATCCAGGTGCTGCAGCTGGATTCGATATCGGTCGCGGTGCGTGCCCACTACGCGCCGGTGTTCAGCCGGCTCGGCGGCTACGACCGCGATGTGCTGGACCGGGCCGCCTGGAGCCACAGTGCGAGGAGTCCGCGGTTGCTGGTCGAGTACTGGGCGCACGAGGCGGCGCTGATGGCGGTCGAGGACTGGCCGCTGCTGCGCTGGCGCATGCGGGAATACACGCACGGCCGGTGGGGTACCGAGATCGTCCGCAAGAACCAGCAGCTGGTCGAGGACGTCCTCGCCGCCGTGGACGTGCTCGGGCCGTCCACCGCCGGTCAGATCGAGGCGCACCTGGAGTCTGAACCGCGTGGCCGCAAAGGTCCCGCCAAGAAGGAGATGTGGGATCGCAGCGATACCAAGTGGGTGGCCGAGGCGCTGTTCGCCTCCGGCAGGCTGACGACGGCGACCCGGGTGGGTTTTGCTCGGCACTACGACCTGGCCGAGAAGGTGCTGCCGCCGGACGTGGTGGCCCGTGAGGTTGATGATCAGGAAGCTGTGCGCGAGTTGATCTTGCGTGCCGCCGGTGCCCTCGGGGTGGCGACCGAGACGGATCTACGGGACTACTTCCGGCTGAGTCCCAAGCAGAGCAAGCCCACGGTGGCGGCGCTGGTAGCCGAAGGCGAACTCGAGCCGGTCGAGATCGACGGAACGCCCGCCTACCTGCGGGCCGGGCAGAAGGTGCCGCGCCTCGACCGGGGCACGGCGCTGCTGTGCCCGTTCGATCCGCTGATCTTCTTCCGGCCCCGGGTGGAGCGCCTGTTCGGCTTTCACTACCGCATCGAGATCTATGTACCCGCACCGAAGCGCCAATTCGGTTACTACGTATGGCCTTTCCTTCTCGACGGTGAGCTGGTGGGCCGGGTGGACCTCAAACGCGCCGACAACGCGCTGCATGTGGTCGGGGCGTTCGCCGAGGACGGCCAGGACCGGTCCCGAGTGGCCGCCGCCCTTTCCGTCGAGCTGCAGGCGATGGCCGGCTGGCTGGGCGTGGGCGGGGTGACGGTGGGCGATCGCGGGGATCTGGCCGTGCCGCTGCGCCGCGTGGTCGGGAGCTAGTCGGCACTCTCGTGCGAGGTGCTCGTCGACTCGGAGCTCTGCGCCTTGGATGCCCCGCTCTGGCGGTGGGTTGCGGCGCGCTGCGCGGTTGACGGTGCGGTGCGTCGCGGCGATGTGGTGGACGCGGTCGACGATGTCGACTCGTCGGCGGTCGCCTTGGCGGGCTTGGTCCGCTTGGTCTTCTTCTGTGGCTTGGCGGTCTTCGTGGACGTCGACGCCGCCGTGGTGTCGGACGCCGCATCGGTATCGCCCGCCTTGGTCGTCGACGAGGGGTCCGTCGACGCCGAGGTGGCGGAATCCTTCGCAGTGTCGGCGGTCGAGGACGTCTCCTGCGCGGCGGACGTGGTTTCCGCCGTGGTGGCCGCCTTCTCCTCCGTGGCGGAAGCCGTGACGGTGTCGGTCGACTCCGCCTGAGTCACCGCGGATGCCGCGACCGTCGCCGAGGTTTTGGCCACCGCGGATGTTGCTGACGTCGTGGAGGTTTCGGATACCGCCGTCGTCTCTGCGGCGGTGGTATCCGCCTCGGCGGTGACTGTCGAGGCCACCGTGGCCGATGTCGCCGTCGCGGCCAGGGCGGTGGTGCCGGTGGTCGTCGACGTGGTCGAGGTGGTCGACGTGGCTGATGCCTTGGCGGCCGACAGTGCCGTCGTGACCGCACTGACCACGCTGTTCAGTGCCGTGGTGATGCCGGTCTGTACGTTGCCCACCGCCGTCGAAAGACTGTTGACCACCGCGGTGGCGATCACCTTGATGCTCGTCAGCTGCGCCCACGCGGCGCCGAACGTGGTGCCGATCGTGGCTTTGATCGAGACGATGAACTGCTGCAGGTTCTTCACGAATCGGGTGTACGCGTTGCCGTCGTCGGTCTCGGTGGGGAAGACGGGCGTGTACCCGGCCTCGGCCAGGGTCGGGTTGGCTGCCAGCCAGGCGGCGAGCACAGCCGCCGCATCCTTGGCGGTCCAGTCGTCGGTGTAGAGGCCCCAGTTGTCCTCGATGTTGCCGTCGCCGGTGTCCTGATCCACCAGTGAGTAGATGAACATCGGCCCCACGCCCGTCAGGGTCGACCACGCCTCGAGGAAATCCTGGAGAAACTCCGATTGCATTGCCTCGGTGTACGAACCGGTGGTGGGCATACCGTACTCGGTGGCCCAGATCAGCTTGTCCGTATCGCCATTGGCATCCATCAGGGCGCGGATTGCCTCGACCTGCTCGATGGCCGAATCGACCGTGCCGGTGCCGGCGCTGAATTCGCTCGCCAGGCTGTAGGGGTGGATAGACAGCGCATCGAAGTAGTCGGCCGCACCGGCGGCGTACATCTGCTCGATGAAGTCGACGGCATTGATCGTGTCCGTACCCAGCGATACTCCGGAGCCCACCACCCCGCCGACTACGGTGGCATCGGGGTCGGCGGCCTTGATGGCGGTGTAGGCAGCTTTGAGAAGTTCGGTGTAGTCCTGTGCCGACGGCGTCGGTGACCATCCCAGATATCCGTTGGGCTCGTTCCAGACCTCGTACGCGGAGATCAGCTGGTTTCCGTCGTTGGCACTGGCGCCATACCGGGTGGCCAGTGCGCTGACGAACGACGCGTAGTCCGTGTAATCGGACGGCTCCCCGTTGGCGACGGTGTAGCCGTAGTCCGAGGCCCAGGTCGGGGTGCTGGTGACACAGGCGGTGACGGCGATCCCGCGTTCGGCGGCCGCGGCGATGACGGTGTCGAGACTCGACCAGTCGTACTCGCCCTCGGTGGCTTCGATGTTGCGCCAGGGCACCAGGATGCGAATCTGAGTGACACCCAGCGCGTCCAGGCTGTCCATGGCGGAGGCGAGGTCGTCGGCGGACATGTAGTAGAAGTCGGATTCGGCGATGCCCGCCGCGGTCGAACTGGTGTCGACCGTGGCGGTCAGGACGTAGGGCGACGTGGCTTGCCGGATGGCGCGGGGTTCCGGCGGCGTGGACAGGTGCGCGCCCGCGGTCACCACGATCGCGGCCAACAGGGGGGCGCCGAATTTGACCGAATCGGTGCCACAGCGGCCAAGGATCTTCTTCATTGCCATGACTCCAGTCACTCTCTACTAAAAGTGCTCCAGCGAATGCTGCAGACCTTAAGCACGTTGACAGGAATTGTCTTTGTTTCCCGGCTAAATATATGCGCAACTATTGGCACAGTGCGCGCATATATTTCTCATAGGCGGTAACAATTATCTGCATTAGGGCAAACTGTCAACGCATGCCATTCGTCAATTACACGGACTGGGCTCAGCGTGACAATTGGCGTCAAATTGCCTGTGGTGGAGAGAGTTTAGGGACAGGTGTCGATATTCCGACCTTTGTATGCGGCAAATCAAACTCTCGGTTGCAAATGTAGTAAATATCCGCCAGTCATTCTGCGCAACCGAACCAGTCCGATTGGCCCGGGCCGCCGTCTCATTTTCTGAGGAATTTCACAGCTGAAGAGACGGCCGGGTCGAATGCAGCGGTGCGGCTATGCCTTTCCCGGGCAGCGGTGCGGGCGTCGGGTCCGGGCGCTCGAGAGCGGAAAGCGATACCGCCGGCGATCGCCGGCGATATCGCTTTCCGCGGTTGACTGGCGGCGGTTACGCGTCGTGGACGGGGACCGATGCGCGCCGGCCGCGTGCGACGTTGACGCCGAAGACGATGGCGCCGATCGCCAGCCACACCAGGCCGCCGATCTTCGCCAGTGGATCGGCATTGAACAGGACGTAGGCGATGATCATGAAGCCCACCGCGGGCACCACCAGGTGCAGCAGGTAGTTCTTCGACTTCTGGCGCACCAGGTAGTACCAGGCCACCGAGATGTGCAGCAGGCAGAACCCGAACAGGGCGCCGAAGTTCACCAGTGAGGAGATCAGCCCGATCTGGCCCACGAAGAACAGCACCAGCACCAGGCTCAGCGCGCTGACCACCAGGATGGCGGCGAACGGCACCCGGCGTGAGCTGATGATGGACAGGAATGCCGGCAGCTGACGGTCCCGGCTCATCGAGAACAGCAGCCGGCTGGTCGCGGCTTGAGCCGCCATGGCGTTCGCGAATCCCACGGCCAGCACGTTGACCACGAAGAACGCGTTCATCCAACCGGTGTTCGAGGCGGCCTGCACCAACAGGAAGAAGGCGTTACCGACCTCGTCGTCGCTGAAGGATTCGCGGCCGCCGGCGAGCAGGCTGGCAAGCCAGGTCTGGGCGATGAACAGGCCGGCGACGACGAACAACGCGATGATCATCGCGCGGCCCGCGGGATTGCGCTTGCCCGTGGATTCCTCGGCCAGCGTGGAGATCCCGTCGAAGCCGAGGAAGCTCAGCACGGCGATGGACAGGGCGCCCGCGATCAGCGGGGCGCTGATGGCGCCCGAGTTCCAGATTGGTGTGGTGCTCCACATGACATGGGGCAGGGTCTGGCCGTTGATGGCGCGCACCGCGATGACCACGAACACCACCAGGAACACCAGCTCGATGGCCAGGAACAGTCGGTTCACGATCTTCAGCGACCCGACGCCCAGCAGATTGATGACGGTGTTGACGACCACGAAGACGACGGCCCACACCCAGCGCGGGGTACCCGGGAAGAGGCCGATCATGGATTCTGCGGCGAACACGTACAGCAAGGTGGGGATCAGCAGATAGTCCAGCAGGATGGCCCAGCCTGCGAAGAATCCGAGCCCGGGGTGGATGCCGCGGCCCACGTAGGCGAACACCGAGCCGGCCAGCGGAAAAGACTTGGCCATCTGTGCGTATGCCAGTGCGGTGAACACCATGGCGACCAGGCCGATGAGATAGACCAGCGGCACCATGCCGGAGGCGCTGTTGTACACGGTGCCGAAGATGGTCCACGGCGCGATGGGCACCATGAACACGAGCCCGTAGACGATGAGGTCGACGGTCGACATCGACCGGTTGAGTTCCTGTTTGTACCCGAATGATTCGAGGCTGCGTTGCCCCTCACCGGTGGTGAGGTGGGCGGAGGTGGTGGCCATGGGTGTGTCCTGTCGGATTGGTGGTGGGGATCAGACCCGGGCGTCGGCGGCCAGATCGTGCAGGGCCAAGAAATCCGCGATCACCGCGCGGAATTCCTCGGGTTTCTCCAGGTGCGTGCAGTGGCTGGTGTCGGGGAAGACGTGACTGCGGGCGTCGGGGATGTGGTCGACGTAGGGCTGCCACGTCGCCGGGGTGGCTTCGTCGAATTCGCCGGCGACGACGAGCACGGGTGCGGTGATCGAGGGCAGGCGCTCGATCACCGTCCAGTGGCGCATCGTGCCGATGACGTGAAACTCGTTGGGGCCGTTCATGGTGTGGTAGACGGTGGGCTCGTCCAACATCTGTGCCTCGCTGTCGGCGAAGTCCTTGGGCATCGGCACCACCCGGCAGACGTGGCGGCGGTAGAACTCTTCGGTGGCGGCCAGGTATTCGGGATCGGTGACGGTGCCGTCGGCCTCGTGGCGGTCCAGGGCGGCTTGCGTGTCGGCGGGGAGCTGCGCCCGCAGTTCGGCTGCGCCCTCGACCCACAGTTGCATCGACGCCGGGGAGTTGCAGATGGTCAGCGACGCCAGCCCGTCGGGTCGCAGGACGGCGATCTCGGCGCCGAGCATGCCGCCCCAGGACTGTCCCAGCACGTGGTAGGACTCGATGCCCAGCGCGGTCCGGACGGCGTGGAATTCCTCGACGAACAGTTTCGGGGTCCAGAAGTCGGTCGGCGCGTCGGGCAGATGGGTGCTGCGGCCGCAGCCGATCTGGTCGTAGTGCACCACGGTGCGGCCGGTCTCGTCGGCGAGTGCGGCGATGTTGGCGACGTAGTCGTGCGCCATCCCGGGTCCGCCGTGCAGGACGATCAGGGGCAGCGCCGCGGGGCGCGGGTTGTCGGGGGTCGTGATCTGGACCCAGGTCTCGTGCTCGCGGAACGGGACCATGCGGGTGAAACGTGGCATGAGGCTCAGCATGGGACGTTAAAGGTCTCGCTGCAAGACCATTAATCAGCTTTTAACATTCGGTATCGATACTGTGCGCAATGACTGTGGAAGGGAGTGCCGCGATGACCCGGTCGGTCGGCGTGGGCATGCCCGGACTCTTGGAGAGCCGGCTTCAGTCGCCTTCGCGGGTGGACGAGATCACCGATCGGCTGGTCACGGCCATTGCCATCGGGGAGTACCTGCCCGGGGCGCGGCTGCCGTCCGAACGAGATCTCGCCGCGGCCCTGTGTGTCGGCCGGATGACGGTACGTGCGGCGCTGGCCCGGCTGGTCGAGCGGGGACTGGTCGAAACCAGGCGGGGTCGCGGTGGCGGAAGTTACGTGCTGTTGCAATGGCCGGAATCCTCCACCGACTCGGTGGGGCGCACGCTGACCATCCGGGTCGGGGAGCTACGTGACCGGTGCGACGCCATCTGCCGGCTGCACGGCGCGGTCTGCCGGGCGGCGGCCGAATCCCGTTCGGACGGCGATATCGCCATGTTGCGGGACCGGCTGGCCGCGTACGGCGATGCCGAGAGCGGACTGGCGGCACAACAGGCCGACAGTGCGCTGCACCTGGCCATCATGGACGCGGCGCACAACGCCGTCCTCAAACAGGTGCTGCTGGAACTGGAGGCCTCGGTGAGCATCGGTGCGCCCGCGCACGTGTGGGGCGAACCCGAGACCATGCGGCAGATGGAGATTCGGGCCTTGCGTGAGCACGAGCACCTCATCGACGCGATCGCCGACGGTCGCGGTGACGATGCCGAGGCGCTGGCGCGTGCGCATGTGGCCATCGACTTCGAGAACATCTCCACGGCGATGCGCCGCGCCGGCGTGCTCGTGGAGTGAATCCGGCCGGGCCCGTTCGCCGCTAACTCAACGGAATCTCGTTGCCATCTTTGGATTCCTGGTACTGCACCGACAACACGGCATACCGGTCCTCGATCAACTGGCGCCGGGCCAGCAGCTCGGTGCGCAGCGGTTCCTCTTCGGCGGACACCAACTCGGGGATGGAGTACGCCGTCCAGAACGCATTGGTGCGTCGATAACCGCCGGGCTCCAGACCGAACACCTCTTTCAGGATCAACAGGTCGTGGGGGATGGCGAAAGCATCCCGGGAGTCCTCGTGGCTGAAGAAGTAATAGAAATTGTCGAAACCAGCCCAGGTGATCGCCGACATGCACATCGTGCACGGTTCATGGGTGGACACAAAGAGCAGTTCTGCGGTCGGTGGATGCTGGGGGAGCTCGTAGAACTGCTTGAGAGTGTGCACCTCGCCGTGCCACAGCGGATTACTGGTCTCGTCATTGGTCCCCGCGATCACGAGGGACAGGTCGTCCTTGCGCAGGATCGCCGCGCCGAACACCTTGTTCCCGGCGCTCACCCCTCGTTCGGTGAGCGGCAGCACATCGAGATCGATCACGTCGAGGAGACGGCGGGCAAGGCTCATGCGCGACCCTAACGCCGCGTCGGCAGGCCCGCACGGCCGGCGTCCGGCTCTGACCACCCCCGGGATGCATAAATGGGACCTACCACCGGGTAATCTTGCCCCCGTGAGCACCACCGGAATCGACGTCAGCGCGCGTTTGGGCACCCTGCTGACTGCCATGGTGACGCCGTTCGGCCCGGACGGCTCGCTTGATCTGGCTGGTGCGAAGAAGGTGGCCAAGCATCTGGTCGACTCCGGATGTGACGGCCTGGTGATCTCCGGGACCACCGGGGAGTCGCCGACCACCACCGACGACGAGAAGATCGCCCTGCTTGAGGCCGTGCTGGAGGAAGTCGGAGACCGCGCACGGATCATCGCGGGCGCCGGCACCTACGACACCGCCCACAGCGTGCACCTGGCCCAGGCCAGCGCCGCCGCGGGTGCGCACGGTCTGCTGGTGGTGACGCCGTACTACTCACGGCCGACCCAGCGCGGGCTGGTGGCCCACTTCACCGCCGTCGCCGACGCCACCGACCTGCCGGTCATTCTCTACGACATCCCGCCGCGCTCGGTGGTCCCCATCGAGTGGGACACCATCCGCACCCTGGCGGCGCACCCGAACATCGTCGCGGTCAAGGACGCCAAGGGCGATCTGCACGGCGGCGGTCAGATCATCGCCGAGACGGGTATCACCTACTACTCCGGCGATGACGCGCTGAACCTGCCGTGGCTGGCGATGGGTGCCACCGGCTTCATCAGCGTCTGGGGCCATGTGGCTGCCGGGCAGCTGCGAGAGTTGCTGTCCGCCTTCAACTCCGGCGATATCGCCACCGCACGCAAGATCAATGCAGGATTGGGGCCGCTCTGCGAGGCGCAGGCCCGATTGGGTGGGGTGACGATGTCGAAGGAAGCGTTGCGCCTGCAAGGCATCGAGGTCGGCAATCCACGGCTGCCGCAGGTGCCCGCCGAACCGGCCGAGGTCGAGAAGCTGGCCGCTGATCTGCGCGCCGCCGGCGTGTTGTGCTAGTCGCTACTGGGCTATTGAGCACGCCCCTTTTCCAGAGCCTGCCAGCCGGATGGGCGATCACTGCTTGTGTAGGCTGCGTCTGGTGACCATTGCAGCGCCAATGCCTCTGGCTGAGGACGACATAAATGCCCTAAGAATCTACTCTCTAGGCGGCATCGGCGAGATCGGCCGCAACATGACAGTGTTTGAGTCGCAAGGCCGTCTTCTTATCGTCGATTGTGGTGTGATGTTCCCTGAGTCCGAGCACCCGGGCATCGACGTCATCCTTCCCGATATGAGAGCTATCGAAGATAGGTTGGCCGATATCGAAGCACTGGTCCTGACACACGGCCATGAGGATCATATAGGCGCGATACCTTTTCTACTCCGGATGCGACCGGATTTGCCAGTTGTCGGTGCTGAGTTCACCCTTGCGCTCGTGGGCGCAAAGTGCGCGGAGAAAGGTCTCAAACCGCGGACGATTGAGGTCGTTCCGG
Source organism: Mycolicibacterium fluoranthenivorans (assembly GCF_011758805.1). NCBI lineage: Bacteria > Bacillati > Actinomycetota > Actinomycetes > Mycobacteriales > Mycobacteriaceae > Mycobacterium > Mycolicibacterium fluoranthenivorans. Next base: position 2,621,973 of record NZ_JAANOW010000001.1, read on the forward strand.
GTCAGAATATTGAGTTTGGCCCATACCGCTGTGAATTCATTTCGGTATGTCATTCGATTCCCGATTCCATGGCGATTGCCATTCGCACCACTGCGGGGCTTATTTTGCATACGGGGGATCTTAAGCTCGATCAACTCCCAATCGACGGCGTGACAACGGATCTCTCCAGATTTGGCGCACTCGGCGCGGAGGGCGTGGATCTGCTCCTGGTCGATTCTACAAATGCCGATGTGCCGGGATTCGTAGGATACGAACGAGATATCGCTCCGGTGCTGGACAACCAGGTGCGCCGTGCTCGCGGTCGCGTGATTATGACTTCTTTCGCGAGCAATATCCACCGTATTCAGCAAGCAGTGGACGTCGCGATATCCAACGAGCGTAACATCTGTTTCGTAGGTAGGTCTATGCTGCGAAATGTTGCGATAGCACAAGAGCGTGGCTTGCTGGTCGTCCCTAGTGGATCCGAAGTATCTATTAGTGAGGCAGCGACCATGCCGGATCATCGTCTCGCGATAGTGTGTACTGGTTCGCAGGGCGAACCGCTATCCGCCCTCGCGCGGATGGCAGAAGGTACGCACAGACAAATTTCGATCACTGAAGGCGATTTGATACTATTCGCCTCTTCTCTCGTTCCGGGTAACGAAACCGCGGTGTACCGGCTAGTTAATAATCTCATACATAAGGGCGCTAGCGTAATCACGCAGAATGACTATCCGATTCACGTATCTGGTCACGCGAATGCTGGCGAGCTATTATTTCTCTATAATTTGATAAAGCCTCGAAATGTCGTTCCGGTACACGGTGAATGGCGGCATCTAGCGGCCAATGCCAGATTGGCGAAGCTCACTGGAATTGATGAACGCAATGTGCTGGTGGCTCGAAATGGGTTAGTGATGGACCTTCGAAACGGCGTTTTGGAGACGGCCGGTCAGTTGCCTGTAGGCATGGTTTACGTTGACGGGAGCGTGGTGGGTGACATCGACGATACGACCATTTCGCACCGGCGCATCCTCGGCGAGGATGGATTCATTTCTGCTATAGCCACTGTAGATCTCAATGCCCGCTGCACCGTGGGCAAGCCCGTACTTAACGCACGGGGGTTCTCGGCGGACTCGACAGCCCTCGAAACCGTATCAATCGAGGTAGAAGCCGCGGTAAAGCAAGCCCTGGAAGATAGTGAGGTTACTCCCGAGCACCTCGTTAGGGAGATGCGACGAGTCATTGGCCGTTGGGTTTCGAGGACATATAAGCGGAAGCCGATGATCGTACCGACTGTGGTCGAGATAAGCTCCTGAGCGCGGTGTTACCTACGCCGTGAAACGGGCAGCCCTCGACACTCTCGCAGTCTATTCCGATCGTCCAATCGATGCGGTTCTATTCGACTGGGGCGGCACTTTGGCCCAGTACCTCGGCGATACTCCGCGGGAGTGCGTTTATTTCGCTGCGAACCAAGTGTTGCCGAGTCGCATAGCTGACTCGTTTGCCGACGTGGTATCGCAATTAATTGAACAATCTTGGTCAGCCGGACCGAACGTTAGGGATACCATAAGCTCGCTCACTATGCGAGCAGTGAGTATAACGGAAAATCCCGAGATCACGGAAGATATCGGACGGCTGTTTATTGGATCTTTTCTTAGCGTCCTGGCAACTTTAATACGGCACAACAATACGGCAGCGACGGTTCTGGCAGGTATAAGGCGACAAGGCATCAAAACGGCGATGGTATGCAACACGATCTGGCCAGCAGCTTGGCACGATGACCTATTGGCTAGAGATGGCCTTATCGCACTGTTGCCTATCCGTACGTATTCTAGCCAGACCTTCGTCCGCAAGCCTGAGCCAAGAGCATTCCAAATTGTGTTGGATCGGCTACAAGTTAAAGCACATGGCTGTGTATTTGTCGGAGATCGAGGCGACGAGGACATTGACGGGGCGGCGGCGATGGGCATGGCTACAATCTGGGTGCGGAATGGCTATAGTGAGCCTTTCCTGCATCGACCTGACCAGGTCATTGATTCAGTTAGTGAATTAGTTGCTGATTGACCACGATGACTTCTAGTGTTTTGCGACTGCGTGAAAGACTATCCAATAGTGTGCTGATTGCGATTAGACGCGCGGGCATTCCGGCGGATGCGCTCTACGGATCGTGGGCGTTCGGTGACTTTCATCTCGATGAAGGACGGTTGGAAACGTTCAGCGATTTAGATCTGATGATTCCTGCTGGATCAGTGTCCGACTCTGCTTTGTCGTCCTTTCAGGGGACTTTGTCCCAGATAATCCCATTAACAATTTCGGTGAGACGTCACGACGACTTGGCCGGCGATATCAGTAGCGCAAGTGACCGGTGGATTACTCTAGTTGGCTTCGCCTCGTCGATAAGTAAAAAGGATCGACCTATAGAGTCGAATTATCGTTCGTATCTGGAGGCGAAGACTCTGCTAATGTTGTTGCGCGAGGATCGCGATTCCAGATACGCTGAAGTAGCCGAGGGAATCGGGACCAGTGCGGCGCGAAACGCGCTAGATCTAAAGACCGGCGCCGCTTCGAGATGGGATCGCGATTCGTACTTAACCGTACTGTTGGATGGCGTTACTGAACCATTTCGGACGATTATGTCTTTGATTTTGCAATGTGGAGAGATAGACTTGCAAATTGTAGAAATGCTATGTTGTGGTCTGGACGGTGTGGCACACGAAATGCCGGCTACACTCACGTCGCATACACGATCAAAGTTGGCCGAAATGCGAAAGTATATCTGACATGCGGCAGGATAACGTGCTATTTATTACTCTCGACTCTTGCCGATTAGACACTGCGATATCGACTCACACTCCGAACCTGGATCGAATTGGCCGATTGATTCCTAGTTATACGACCGCAACGTTTACATTGCCAGCTCATTTATCATTCTTTTCAGGTTTCCTTCCAGTGCCGACCGGACCGCACTTGTATCTTGGCCGGTATGCACGGGTATGGCGATCGCAAGCGGCGCGGCCGACATCGAAAGCTGTTTACGAATGGATTGATACTCCGACAATTATCGAGCATTATGGCCGACGTGGCTATCTGGTGCATGGGGTTGGGGGCGTCCAATTCTTTGACCCACGGAATGAAGCGAATTTTCTGCCCGCGCTATTCGATTCATTCGAATATTGCGGACCGAGTGCCGGCCAAGCAATCGAGGATGGCCCGGTGGCGTTTACAGCGCATGCACTCGAGACGGCGGTTGCAAAGATGAATGGGACCGTGCCGTTCTTCCTCTTTGCGAACCTGAGCGAAACGCATTATCCTTACCACTCGCCCGGATGTTCGGACGACGAGGCGACCCGTGACGCGTTGAGAATCATGCAGTTGTCGGAAGGCGAGAAACGGTATCCGGCGATTGCCGAGGGAAGACTTATCGAATTGCTACAGCCTGCACGTACTCGACAACGGGAGTCATTGCGGTGGATTGACACGATGTTGGGGCGAGTCCTGGACATCTTGTTAAATGCGGAAATGCCAACTCTCATTGTGGTCTGCGCCGATCACGGCGAATCATTCGGTGAAGGCGGACTTGTTGGCCACGGGCATCCCGCTCCAGAAGTAATGACTGTGCCGATGTGGGCTGGTCTGGTAGGCCCAACCCACTAGAAATGCGCGAGTTAATATTGCGCGCGCTCAGCTTTGAATGCCTGTAGTATCCGGCGAATGACGACCGAGATGCCGATGCCCGTTGGTGACGAGTCCATTGCCGATACTCCGTTGCGGTGGGCGCCTGAAAGTCGTCCCTTGAGTCGGCATGAATTCTATCTTGTATATCCGTTCAAGACGCAACTACAGGATATAACAGAATTGCGCATGTGGGACAACTACACTCACCGTCTCACGAATGCGCAGCTAGAGCGCGAGTTGCGCGACTCCTATGCTTTTCTGCCGCACGCTAGGAATTCACATTACGCGCGCTTTGCGGGCGATCTTGAGGAAGCAGATTTGTGCATCTTCGATGGCTATCGGAACGGCACCAATTCCGTTCGATTGACTTTACGTAGTTCCGAACATTTGAAGTACTTTCCACGTCGCGCGACCGTATTTCGGGCAGACAAAACTTACTTTACTATCAGTGTTGATGTCGGATGGGTAGATATTTTCTTGTTTCCTTCTGGGTTTGGCTTTCTAGTATACAAATTCTCAACCAGTAAGTTAACTGTCGAGGATGCAGGTGTTGTTCATCGAAGTATAAAAAAGGTCTACTACCGGGAGCGTTTGCGGGTGAATCCCCCGGTGCTTCACATAATAGGTCATCTTGAACGAAACTGGCAGACGATGTTAGCCGATTTGTTGTCTGAATTTGATGCCGATATTGCGGATGAATGGGCGCAGACGCACGCTTCAAGTTTTCGTGTGATGAGCTTAGCGATCGGTCCGGATCTGGCGAATGATGGCATTCGATACGGCAATATTGAGGGTTCTGAGGAGGGGCATTTAATCTCGCTGATCACAGGTGAGGACCTTTCGACTATTTCCCATCCGGGCAAGGATTTGGTAGATACGAGCCGTAAGCGAGGTAGGTTGGCCTACTGGCGCGACTGGTCGGGACTTTTTCTCTGGGATGATGTTGCGTTCATCGGAACGGAAACGGAATTCACCACAACTCACCTCGTTCATAATGTCGAGGCTATGTATCTGCCGCTATTTATCTACACTCTCTATCAAAGTCTTCGGCTTAGTGAGATATCAGTACAGCTCGGTGCATTGTCAGTTGAGGCGCGTGCCAAGCGTAATGGTGTGCTAGGTAAGCTGGAAAAGCTCAATTCTGAACTTCGCTTTTTTCGTAGCAACTTCATGTTCTGGGAGATTAGTCGTCAGCCAGTAATGGCAGCCCTGTTTAATCGTCTCGTATCGCACTTTGAAACTGGTTTGCTCTTTGAACAGATCGAACACGATATCGAACGAATGTATCAACAAGAGCGGACCGTAGGGCAGGAGCGGCTGGCGCTTTTCGTGGGGTTGGCGACATTTTTTGCATTACCGGTTGGCGGGTTGCTGGCGGCGTTCAGCGGGTCAGTATCAAGCTTTCTTCACGATAGTTGGATGAGGTGGCTCCTTACGGTTTTTGTTGTCACACTTTCAGCGCTCGGATGGCTAGTGGCCTCGGATCGCGTGAGGGTCCCGCTAAGGGAGGATTGGGCAAAGATCAGACGCCGGATATTGTTTGGGCGTCGGTTGTCTTAGTGCCGGTTTGATCGTCGTTACTGGGGGATAGCGGCGTGTGTGTGCATATGGGTTGGATGACATGGTGGCACCGCAAACGTTCGCGTATTGGTGTGTGAGGCGCAGCGCCTTTGGTTGGCACCGCCCCGCCCTAACGGAAGGCTTCGGCGAACGGCCGGTCGCTCGCCTTGCATTTCACCGACGCAATGTTGCCGCTCAGGGGTGAGGGCAGCCGTCAGAGGTAGTTCGGGGGCCTCTTGAAAGATCACACCGGCTGTCCGAGCAAGTGGGTCGGCGAGGTGTACCGCCGCCAGCCGATGATCGTGCCGACGGTGATCGAGGTCTGATCAGACCCGCACCGCCACGGCGGCCCACTCGATGGGCGAGGCGGTCAGTTTCCGTCCGGTCGGACGGATGTAGGTGTCGCGGTAGTAGCTCGGTCCGGCCTGCTCGATCAACCGCCACCCGTAGCCGGCCAGGATCTCCTCGACCCGTTCCGGCACGAAACCCGATTTCCATACCTGGCGGCGTACGCGGAACCGGCGGTGCAGCGCTCGCGCGCCGTACAGGTTGGCGCCGTCGATGAAGTCCTGCCGGATGTAGGTGAAGATCATCCGGCTGCCGGGTACGACGGCGCGCAGCTGCTCGAATGTCGCATGCAGGGCCTGCGGGGTGAGGTACTGGGTGACCCCCTCCCAGATGAACAAGGTGTGTCCGGTGTCGTGGAAGCCAGCGGCGGCCAGCGCGGCGACCACGTCATCCCGCTCGAAATCGACGCTCACCAGGCGTACCGACGCCGGTACCGAGCCGAAAACCCGTTGTACCGTGGCGGTTTTGCGGTCGATGTTGAGTTGCTGATCGACCTCGAACACCGGGAGATCGCTGTAGCGGGCAATCCGGTAGGGGCGGGTGTCCAGGCCCGCACCGAGGATGACGACGGTGTCGAACTCGGTGACCGGATCGGAGACCCGTTCGTCGATATAGCGTTTGCGGCAGGCGATGCTGGCCCACAGGCCGGGACCGGACCGTTCGGTTGCGGCGACCACCGCCCGGCGCAGCATGCCGAGGCGCAGCAACCCGACCACCGTGCGCATGCCGCCGGGCAGGAAAGATTGCGCCAGATCGTCATCGACCAACCGGCGTTGCGGTGCCTCATGGTGCTCGACCGCCGCCAGCACCATCGGCCCGAAAGCCGTCTGCGCCTCCGGATTCCCTGCCATCGGCCGCCCCCCTTTTGTTGTGCTCAGCGTTTGTTGACGTACCCCGCATCCACCGGAAGCGCCACCCCCGTCACGTAGCGCGCCGCGTCGGACACCAACCAGTACACCGCATTGGCAATGTCCTCGGGTTCCAGCGTCTGCACCGGCAGGGCGTTGGTCATATCCGGTCCGCGGAAGGACTGCTGCGCCATCCCCTCAAGCCAGGACCGAGTGAACTCGTTGTCGATCATCGGGGTGTTCACCCCCGCGGGATGCACCGAGTTCACCCGGATATTGAACTGTGCCAGGAAATTCGCGTACACCCGCATCAGGCCGACGACACCGTGCTTGGCCGCGGCGTAGCCCACCGACCCGCCGACCGGCGAGCCCAGACCGACCAGTCCGGCCACCGAGCTGGTGAGCACGATCGCCCCGCCGTTGCCGAACTTGATCATCGGCTTCATCGCGACGTCGACGGTGTGGTAGACGCCGGTGAGGTTCACGTCGAGCACGTCCTGCCAGGCGTTCTCGTCGGCCATCGGCGCGATACCCGCGTTGGCGATCACGATATCGAGCCGGTCGCCGAGCGCCTCGGTACCTGCCCGCAGCGCCGTCTTGAGGGAATCTCGGTCGCGGACATCGGCTTCCGTGGCGAAGATGCGCGCGCCGGACTCTTCGACGAGCTTGACGGTGGCCGCCATGTCGTCGCGGGTGGCCAGCGGGTAGGGCACCGACGCGATCTGATCGCAGAGATCGACGGCGATGATATCGGCGCCTTCGGACGCCAGTTTCAGCGCGTGCGCGCGACCCTGGCCGCGCGCGGCGCCGGTGATGAAGGCAACTTTGCCGGTCAGGGCGGCCACGGGTGCCCTACCGCAACTTGCCCTTGGCGGGATCGCCGGCGACCACCGGTGCGAGCATCTTGATATCCGGTGCGCCGTCGAGGTGCTCGCCGATGGTGCCGAACAACGCGCCGATCGCGGGCGCGGTGCTGTGCGTCTTGAGCGCCTCCTCGTCGGCCCACTGCTCGACGAAGACGAAGGTGCCATTGGCCTCATGAAGCGAGTACAGCTCGCAGCCCGGCTCGGAATGGACGGCCTCGATCGCCGTCTTGGCGGCGTCACGAACGAGGTCGATGGACTCAGGCTTGGCGGTCAGGGTGGCGACGACGACAACAGGCATGACTAGGCGGCTCCTCGATGAGTGTGACCAGACAGTTGTCCAGTCTACGTTCCTAGGGCAGGAGCGCAGCGACCCGGCACATTTCCGCATGTGATGACGCATCGGTAGGCAATCGAGACCCATTTGTGACAGGTGTGGCAGATGTTGAATCTGGGGCTATTGCGACTAGGCTTGAGGCCATGGCCAACAAGACCGCAGCCAGGTCCTCGACCCGTTCGACCAGGTCAAAGGCTGGTTCGGCGAGCAGCACCCGCGGCGCCGCCAAGCCCGCGCGTCCCGCTGCCCCGCGCAGGAAGCCAGCGAAGTCGGGTCGGCCCGCTCCGCGCCGGAACTCGTCGCCGCTGGCGACCGCGGGTGCCGCCGTCGGCCGGGGCACCCGGGCAGGCTGGCTGATGCTGGCCAAGGGCGCCGGCTCGACCGCCCGTTCGGTGGGACGTGCCCGCGAGCTCGAGCCGGGGCATCGCCGGGACGGCATCGCGCTGGCCCTGCTCGGTGTCGCGGTGATCGTCGCGGCGAGCTCGTGGTTCGACGCGGCCCGGCCCGTCGGCGGCTGGGTCGATATCGCGGTACGTACGGTGATCGGTGGGGCCGTGGTACTGGTGCCGCTCATCCTCGGCGTCGTCGCGGTGGTGCTGATGCGCACCGAACCCGATCTCGATGCCCGCCCGCGCCTGATTCTGGGCTCGGTGATGATCGCGTTGCCGGTGCTGGGTCTGTGGCACATCTGGTCGGGCGGACCCCAGGATCCCGACGCCCGCCGGCATGCCGCGGGTTTCATCGGCTTCGCGATCGGTGGCCCGCTGTCCGACGGGCTCACCGTGTGGATCGCCACCCCGCTGCTCGTCATCGGGGTGCTGTTCGGTCTGCTGTTGGTGACCGGCACGACGATCAGAGAACTGCCCGACACCTTGCGGGATATGTTCCGCACCAGGGCTTTTGACGATGAGTACGACGAATACGACGACGAGTACGACGACGATCGCGCCGCGTCGAGTGAGTACGCCGACGACTTCTCCGACGGTTACTACGACGATCCCGCCACCTACGGTGACGGCGATATCCAGACCTGGCCGACCGCCGAGCTGGCTCGTCCCGCTGGTACGCCGATGGACAATTACCCGCTGCCGGAACCGATCTCGGATGACGATGGGGCGAGCGCAGCGACGGGATATGGCGGGGCGAGCGCAGCGCCGACCCTGCCGGAGCCACGCGCGATCGAAGCGTCCAAACCGGTCCGCAAGAAGCTGGAAACGCCCAAGAAGAAGCAGGACGACACCCTGGTCGTGGACCGGGTCGTCGAGGGTCCGTACGTGCTGCCGGCGTTGGACCTGCTGATCGCCGGGGAACCGCCCAAGAAGCTCACCGCCGCCAACGAGCACATGACCGATGCGATCACCTCGGTGCTGCAGCAGTTCAAGGTCGATGCCGCGGTCACCGGGTGCACCCGTGGGCCGACGGTCACCCGCTATGAGGTGGAGCTGGGCCCCGGCGTGAAGGTCGAGAAGATCACCGCGCTGCACCGCAACATCGCCTACGCCGTGGCCACCGAGAGTGTGCGCATGCTGGCGCCGATCCCGGGCAAGTCCGCCGTCGGTATCGAGGTGCCCAACACCGACCGGGAAATGGTGCGCCTGGCCGACGTGCTCACCGCGCCGAGCACCCGCCGCGACCATCACCCGCTGGTGATCGGACTGGGCAAGGACATCGAGGGCGACTTCATCTCGTGCAACCTGGCCAAGATGCCGCACCTGCTGGTGGCCGGGTCGACCGGCTCGGGTAAGTCCAGTTTCGTCAACTCGATGCTGGTGTCGCTGCTGGCTCGGGCCACCCCGGAAGAGGTCAGGATGATCCTGATCGACCCGAAGATGGTGGAGCTCACGCCCTATGAGGGCATCCCGCACCTGATCACACCGATCATCACCCAACCGAAGAAGGCCGCCGCTGCGCTGGCCTGGCTGGTCGAGGAGATGGAACAGCGCTACCAGGACATGCAGGCGTCTCGCGTGCGTCACATCGACGTCTTCAACGAGAAGGTGCGTTCGGGGGAGATCAGCGCACCCCTGGGCAGCGAGCGGGTGTACAAGCCCTATCCCTACATCCTGGCCATCGTCGATGAGCTCGCCGACCTGATGATGACCGCGCCACGTGATGTCGAAGAGGCGATCGTGCGGATTACCCAGAAGGCGCGCGCCGCCGGTATCCACCTGGTGCTGGCCACCCAGCGTCCCTCGGTGGACGTGGTCACCGGCCTGATCAAGACCAACGTGCCGTCCCGGCTGGCGTTCGCCACCTCCTCGCTGACCGACTCGCGCGTTATCCTGGACCAGCCCGGAGCCGAGAAGCTGATCGGCATGGGTGATGGGCTGTTCCTGCCGATGGGCGCCAACAAGCCGACCCGTATGCAGGGTGCGTTCATCACCGACGAGGAGATCCACGCCGTCGTCGAGGCCACCAAGGCCCAGGCCGAACCGGAATTCATCGACGGCGTCACCAAGGCCAAGCCGACCGGTGAGCGTACCGATGTCGACCCCGATATCGGTGACGATATGGACGTCTTCCTGCAGGCCGTCGAACTGGTGGTGTCCTCGCAGTTCGGCTCCACCTCCATGCTGCAGCGCAAGCTGCGGGTCGGCTTCGCCAAGGCGGGCCGACTGATGGACCTGATGGAGACCCGCCAGATCGTCGGGCCGTCCGAGGGATCCAAAGCGCGCGAGGTGCTGGTCAAGCCCGACGAACTGGCCGGGACGCTGGCACTGATCCGTGGTGGGGCCGACGCCAACGGCGCCGACGCGGACGACGAGGACTTCTAGAACGGCGAGCTCTCAGAGCGTGAGCAGCATCCGGGTGTTGCCCAGGATGTTCGGTTTCACGTAGGACAGGTCGAGGAACTCGGCGACACCGGTGTCGTACGAGCGGCACATCTCCTCGTACACCTCGGCGGTCACCGGGGTGCCTTCGATCTCGGTGAACCCGTGGCGGCCGAAGAAATCGGTCTCGAAGGTCAGCACGAAGATGCGCTGGAGGTGCAGTTCGCGCGCCACGTCGAGCAGCTGCGCCACCACCCGGTGCCCGACGCCCGCGCCGCGCACCTTCGGGTGCACCGCGACCGTGCGCACCTCACCCAGATCGGCCCACAGAACGTGCAGGGCGCCACAGCCGACGATCTCGCCACCGAGCTCGCCGACCCAGAACTCCTGGACGGCCTCATAGAGGTTGACCAGGTTCTTCTCCAGCAGGATCTTCCCTGCGTAGATGTCGACGAGCGCTTTGATGGCCGGTACATCGGACGTCCGGGCCCTGCGCACAATCAGGGGATCGACCAGCTGATCAGGCGCCTCATTCACAGCAGCGAGAGTATCGGCATGCGCAACCGATATCCTGATGCCCGTGCCGGGCCAACCAGATATCGATCCTGCGGTACCCCGCGCGTCCGTCGCCAATATCGCCAACCTGCTGACGGGCGTGCGCCTGGTGCTCGTGCCGGTGTTCGTCTACACCCTGTTCATCGGTGACGGCCATGAAACGTTCTGGCGGACAACTGCATTCGTGATCTTCGCGGTGGCGGTCATCACCGATCACTTCGACGGTGCGCTGGCCCGCAGCTACGGCATGGTCACCGAGTTCGGCAAACTGGCCGATCCGATCGCGGACAAACTGCTGATCGGCGCGGCCCTGGTCGGTCTTTCGATGCTCGGCGATCTGCCCTGGTGGATCACCGTCGTCATCCTGGTCCGCGAGATCGGTGTGACGGTGCTGCGGCTGGCGGTGCTGCGGCACGGGGTCATCCCGGCCAGCCGGGGCGGCAAGCTGAAGACGCTGGTCCAGGCGGTGGCGATCGGTCTTCTGATCCTGCCGCTGTCGGGTCTTTGGCTCACCACGGCGACCGTGATCATGTGGGTCGCGGTGGTGCTCACGGTGCTGACGGGCATCGACTATGTGATCTCGGCCATCAAGGATTCCCGGACACGTTCCTGACTTCGGGAACCGACGGCGCACCGGTCGCGTTGATCCGAGTAGGTCAAGCCGCCCGACGTTGAAGGAGACCGCGATGACGACGACATTGCTGCGCCAGGTGATCGGCGAGGTGCTGCGGCATGCGCGGACCGCCCAGGGCCGGACCCTGCGTGACGTGTCCGACGCCGCCCGGGTCAGCCTGGGCTATCTGTCCGAGGTGGAGCGTGGCCGCAAGGAGCCGTCCAGTGAGCTGCTCGCCTCGATCTGCGAAGCGCTCGACGTGCCGTTGTCCAGCGTGCTGTTCGACGCCGGTGAACAGATGGCGCGTCAGGAGGCGGGTGCGGGCTACGGCGTCGGATGTATCGACGAGACCACGAAGGTCGTCATTCCTCAGGTTGCGGCTCCGATTGCGTCGATGGCGGTGGCCTGACGCCCTGGTTAACCGATAGGTTGGCACCAAGCAAAAGCGCAATCTCGACAGATACGAAGGCGGAAACGTTCCCATGGCCAATCCGTTCGTCAAGGCGTGGAAATACCTCACGGCGCTGTTCAACTCCAAGATCGACGAGCACGCCGACCCGAAGATCCAGATCCAGCAGGCCATCGAAGAGGCGCAGCGTCAGCACCAGGCACTCACCCAGCAGGCTGCCCAGGTCATCGGCAACCAGCGGCAGCTGGAGATGCGCCTGAACCGTCAACTCGCCGATATCGAGAAGCTGCAGGCCAACGTCCGCCAAGCCCTGACGCTGGCCGACCAGGCCACCGCCGCCGGGGACGCCGCCAAGGCCACCGAGTACACCAACGCCGCCGAAGCGTTCGCGGCGCAGCTGGTGACGGGCGAGCAGAGCGTCGAGGACCTCAAGGCCCTGCACGACCAGTCGTTGCAGGCGGCCGGGCAGGCCAAGAAGGCGGTCGAGCAGAACGCCATGGTGCTGCAGCAGAAGATCGCCGAGCGCACCAAGCTGCTCAGCCAGCTCGAGCAGGCCAAGATGCAGGAGCAGGTCAGCAAGTCGCTGCAGTCGATGAGCGAGATCGCCGCGCCCGGTACCACCCCGAACCTCGACGAAGTGCGGGAGAAGATCGAGCGCCGCTACGCCAACGCGATGGGCGCCACCGAGCTGGCTCAGAACTCGGTGCAGGGCCGCATGATGGAAGTGCAGCAGGCAAGCGTGCAGATGGCCGGGCATTCCCGGCTGGAGCAGATCAGGGCGTCGATGCGCGGTGAGGCACTCCCGTCCGGTGGCGCTGCTGCCGCGCCGGCCGGCCCGGCCGTCAACCCGCCGGCGGCTGCTCCCGAAGACCGGCTCTCCCAGTAGGTTTCGCACATGATGGGGAGTTCGCAGTCAGGCCGCCGGGAGACCATCTCGGGCCTGATGCAGCGCGGTATCGACACCGCTGCCGAGTTCTCCGATGTGCTTGCCCAGAAGCTGGCCGCGGCTGCCGACCCGCGCGCCAAACTGCTGCGTAAGCGGCGCTGGGCGCGGCGGCTGGCGTGGTTCTTCGCGGCCACCACCGGATTCTGGATCCTGGTGACCGGCGTGCTGGCGTCCTGGAGCACCCCGGTGTGGGCGCTCATCGTCACCGGTGCGATCGCTGCGGCTGCCGCCTTCCCGACCACGCTGCTGTTCCTCCGGTATCGCTGGTTGCGGCGTGAACCGCTGCCGGAGACCGCGGCGCCGCGCCGGCTGCCGCCCCGCGGGTCGGTGGCCCGCGCACCGATGTCGGCGCTGGCTTCCTCCGAACGCGGACTGCTGTCGCTGCTGGGCGTGCTGTCGCGATCGCGGCTGTTACCCGACGGCGAACTGCGCGAGATCTCCGTGGTGGCGGCACAGACGGCGTCGACCATGGCCGCGACGGCAGCCGAGGTGGTGGCGATGGAGCGGGCCGCCGCCGTGTCACCGCAATCGCGGACCCATCTGGCACCCACCATCGACGCGTTCACCGTCCAGTTGCACGCCGGCGCCCGGCAGTACGGCGACATGGTCACCGCTGCAGCGCAATTGGTGTCGGCGGTCAACGCGCCGACGACGGCCGCGCGCTACCGCGACGAGCTGACCGGGGCCACCGATCGGCTGCAGGGCTGGGCGCAGGCGTACCACGAGCTGGGCCAGTTGCGCGGCGCCTAGATCGTCTAGATGTCGTGGGTGCCCGTCTCGGCACCGTCCGGGCGGGGCCCGAACCGCTCGATGTAGGACCGGTGCTTGTCGGCGTCTTTCTCCCGCTGGATCTTGTCGATCAGATGCGGGTCCAGACCGTGCACCCGAAGCATGTGCTTGCGCCAGATCTTGTTCAGGGCGTGCGAGAAATAGATGAACGGGATGAGGATCGGGATCGTCATGCTCGCCCGTGTGACCAAATCCGTGGGGACGAACCAGAACGGGATGAGGATCAGCACCGCCGGGACCAGCACCCGCACCATCACCCGCCGGGTCGCGCCCGGTCCGGTCAGGTCGTTGCGGACCCAGTCCAGCATCGAATCCGGCAGTCGCCGGTTGCAGCAGTAGCCGATCAGCTGGAACAGGTTGGGTGTGGTGCGTTCGCTCATGTCAGCTTGGGACGCAGGGCGGGGATCAGCGCGCCGAGCACGCCGCGCACGATGGCCTTGGCGAAGTCGAACTGGTCGAAGTAGTCGCGCCACAGGGTGATCCGGCCGTCGTGCACCTCGAACACCCCGCACACCCAGAACTGCAGCCGCACGGGGCCGAAGATCAGCACATCGGTGCGTTCGTTGAGCACGGACGCACCGTCGGCGGCCGAGCGGTGGATCAACACGTCGAAGCCGAGGCTGGGCCGCTCCATGGCGCGGAACAGCTTGATCGCACGGCGGCGGCCGTAGACGGTCGGCAAGCCGACATTCTGGTAGACGAGATTCTCGTCGAGAAGTTCGGCGGCGGCATCCAGGTCGGGTGCACGCAGCGTGTTCAGGAATGCCTCGACGGTGGCGATGTTCTCGGCCCCCGCCCGGTGCTCGGCGGCCACCTGCTGCTCTGTCATGTCCCTCAGGGTAGAGGGTCGCGCGTGTGGCAGGGTGGGCGCGTGCGCGTCGCGGTGGTCGCCGGGCCTGATCCCGGACATGCATTCCCGGCGATCGCACTGTGCCTGCGTTTCCTGGCTGCCGGCGATGCACCGACGCTGCTGACGGGCGCACAGTGGCTGGAGACCGCCCGGGCCGCCGGAGTCGATGCGGTGCTGCTGGCCGGGCTGGATCCGCAGGACGGCGAGGACGACGGCGACGCCGGCGCCAAGATCCACCATCGTGCGGCCAGGATGGCGCAACTCAATCTGGCTGGATTGCGTTCCGTGGCGCCGGACCTGGTGGTCTCCGACGTCATCACCGTGTGCGGTGGGATGGCGGCCGAACTGCTCGGGCTGCCGTGGGTCGAACTCAACCCACATCCGCTGTATCTGCCGTCGAAGGGGCTGCCGCCGTTGGGCAGCGGTCTCGCCCCGGGCGTGGGACTGCGCGGCCGGGCCCGCGACGGGCTGATGCGGGCCCTGACGGCACGGTCGGTCCGAGACGGGGACCGGCAGCGGGCCCAGGCGCGCGCCGGAATCGGGTTGCCGGCAGCAGATCCGGGCCCGTTACGCCGGCTCATCGCCACCCTTCCGGCCCTGGAGGTGCCCCGCCCGGACTGGCCGGCGGAGGCCGTGGTGGTCGGGCCGCTGCATTTCGAGCCGACCTCACACGTGCTGCACCCTCCGGCGGGTGACGGGCCACTGGTCGTGGTCGCACCGTCGACGGCGACGACCGGTACCGCCGGCCTGGCGGAAGTCGCGCTGTCGGCGCTGAGGCCCGGGCAGAATCTGCCCGAGGGCACGCGGGTGGCGGTCTCCCGGCTGGCCGGCGCCGATATGGAGATCCCGCCGTGGGCGGTGGTCGGGCTGGGCCGCCAGGACGAACTCCTGGCCCAGGCCGATGTGATGGTGTGTGGTGGTGGCCACGGCATCGTGTCCAAGACCTTGTTGCACGGTGTGCCGCTGGTGACGGTACCCGGCGGCGGCGACCAGTGGGAGATCGCCAATCGTGTTGTGCGCCAAGGTAGCGGGCCGCTGATCCGGCCGTTGTCGGCGGAAGCGTTGGTGACGGCGGTGTCCGAGGTGCTCTCGGGCCCGTCCCATCGCGGCGCGGCGCAACGGGCCGCGGCGAGTGCCGGCACGGTGGCGGATCCGGTACGGGTGTGCCATGACGCACTGTCGGCTGCTGGGTAGGTTGGTGGCGTGCGGCTCACCGAATTCAACGAACGTGTCACCGGGCAGTTCGGCGCGGCCTATGGCGCCTCGGTGCTGGTGGACCACGTGTTGAGTGGGATCGGGCGTACCGCTGCGGAGGCCATCGAGGCCGGTGTCGAACCGCGCGACGTGTGGCGGGCGCTCTGTGCGGATTTCGAGGTGCCGCGCGACGTGTGGTGAGCCCGCGCCGCCGCGACCAACTCCAGCGTCCTGGCGGTGGCGGTGTCGAGTGCGGCGCATTCGGTGTCGTCGAGCGTCCCGCACACCCAGTCCCAGTGCGCGGAGACGGCCTCACCCGGCACCGGCCGGGCCACCAGCGACACACCGTCGCGGTGCCACCGGACGTGTTCGGGGGCAGGCGCTCCCAGCCGGAGATCGCCGTCGGTGAACGTCAGCGGCCGCGACAGCATCAGTACGTGTTCGTCGGTGACCGATACGACCGTTCCCCAGCGGATACGGCAGTTCTGCATGACGCGCAGCGGTGTGGCCGGGTCGCGATCGAGCAACCGGATCCAGGGATAGACCGCGAACACGTGGAAGCTGTGGTGGGCGAGCACCCCGGCCGGATCCAGCGGGGCCGTCAACATCCCGGTGGTCTGTCGGTGAAACGCGGTGCGCAGCCGCTGCAGCAACTCCCGCGGGTTGACGTCAGCCAGCAGGGCGCCGCCCACCCAGTAGGCGCGGACCACCTCGGCGTCGAGTGGATCGTCGAGGCCGGCCGCATCCGCGATGGCTCGCAGGTACGGCCACGCGCCGTCGAATTCGACCGCGTGCCCGGCGAGTCCGGAGGGTCCGCGGGCATCCGGATTCACCGGCCCGCAGTAACCCAGCTCGTTGGGCGGATAGGCGTACCGGGCGAACAGCGCGTGGCCCGGCGGGATGTCGTCGTGCGCGGTATCCGGGCTCATTCAGCAGATCCGCGGTAGCTGTTCACCGATCGGCAGGTCCACCACCCGGGTACCGCCGAGCGCGGTCCGTGCCACCACCATGCCCGGATGGTCGGGAACGCAGTGACCGATCACGGCGGCGTGCGCACCCAGCGGATGGGCGCGCATCGCGGCCAGCACCCGATCGGCGTCGGCCGGGCGCACGAACGCCAACAGCTTGCCCTCGTTGGCCACCTGCAGCGGGTCGAGGCCGAGCAGTCCGCACGCGTCGCGCACCTCGCCGGGGATGGGGAAGTGGCGTTCGTCCAGCGCCACCCCGACGCCCGCGGCCGTGGCGATCTCGTTCAAGGTGGCGGCCACGCCGCCGCGGGTGGGGTCGCGCAGCACGTGCAGATCGGCACCGGTGTCGAGCATCGCGGACACCAGACCGTGCAGCGGCGCGGTGTCACTGGCGATGGTGGTCGCGAACTCCAGGCCCTCGCGGCAACTGAGCACCGCCACCCCGTGCACCCCGATATCGCCGCTGACGATCACCACATCGCCCGGGACCGCC
Organism: Mycolicibacterium fluoranthenivorans; assembly: GCF_011758805.1. NCBI lineage: Bacteria > Bacillati > Actinomycetota > Actinomycetes > Mycobacteriales > Mycobacteriaceae > Mycobacterium > Mycolicibacterium fluoranthenivorans. Next base: position 2,639,171 of record NZ_JAANOW010000001.1, read on the forward strand.
CGCTGCGGACGGATATCGGCCCGGTCGTCGATGACGCCGATGCCGGCGGTGTTGATGAAGACGCCGTCGCCGTGGCCGGCGTCGACGACCTTGGTGTCTCCGGTGACCAGCCGGACCCCGGCGGCCAGCGCGGCGGTGCCGAGGGCGCTCGCCACGTGGGCGATGTCCTGCAGCGCGGTGCCCTCCTCCAGGATGAACGCCGTGGACAAGGCCAGCGGTTGCGCGCCCACCATCGCCAGATCGTTGACCGTGCCGTTCACCGCGAGATCGCCGATCGTGCCGCCGGGAAAGACCAACGGCCGCACCACGAACGTGTCGGTGGAGAAGGCCAGCCGCACACCGCCCAGCCCGATGACGGCGGCATCGCCGAGCCCCGCGTCGGCCGCCGTGCCGTAGGCGGGCAGGAAGAGATGTTCGATCAACTCCGCCGACATCGCACCACCTCCGCCGTGCCCCATCACGATGTTGGGCGCATCGCGCAGCGGTGCGGGGCACACCCACGACTGGAGGTCGATCGACACGTCAGACATGGGTCACCTCCAGTCGTCGGTAGAGGTAGTAGGCGGCGCAGGCGCCCTCCGAGGAGACCATCGTCGCGCCCAGCGGATTGCGGGGCGTGCATTCGCGGCCGAACGCCGCGCACTCATGCGGTGTGATCAGACCCTGCAATACCTCACCGGACCGGCAGATCGCCGACTCGGCGGTGTGGATGCCGCTCACCGAGAACCGGTGTTCGGCATCGAAGTCGCGGTAGGCGTTCGACAATCGCCAACCGCTGCGGGGGATCATGCCGATCCCGCGCCAGGTGCGGTCGGTGACGTCGAAAACATCGGCCAGCATCGCCTTTGCGGCGACATTGCCGTGTTCCTGCACGGCACGCGGATAGGCGTTCTCCAGCTCGTGGCGGCCGGATTCCAACTGGATCACTGTGCGCCGGATACCTTCCAGGATGTCCAGCGGCTCGAATCCGGTGACCACGATCGGGATCCGGTACTTCTCGGTCAGCGGCGGGTACTCGCCGGTGCCCATCACACAGCACACGTGCCCGGCGGCAAGGAACGCCTGCACCCGGCACGTCGGCGACTCCATGATCGCCGCGATCGCCGGGGGCACCAGCACATGGGACACCAGAAGCGAGAAGTTGCCGATACCTTGGCGTTTGGCCTGGTACACGGTCATGGCGTTGGCGGGTGCGGTCGTCTCGAAGCCGATGCCGAAGAACACCACCTGCCGGTCCGGGTTCTCGCGCGCAATGGTCAGCGCATCCAGTGGTGAGTACACCACCCGGACGTCGGCGCCTTCGCTCTTGACCCGGAAGAGATCCTTCGCACTGCCCGGCACCCGCAGCATGTCGCCGAACGAGCAGAAGATCACCTCGGGTCGGGCCGCGATGTCCAGGGCCTTGTCGATCATCTCCAGTGGTGTGACACACACCGGGCAGCCGGGACCGTGGATCATCTCTATCTCGTCGGGCAGTAGCTGGTCGATACCATGCCGGATGATCGAATGTGTCTGTCCGCCACAGACTTCCATGATCGACCAGCGCCTGCTGGTGGCCGCGCGGATCTGTTCGACCAGCTTGCCGGCCAGTGCAGGATCGCTGAACTCGTCCAGATACTTCATGGTGTCACCTCGGTGGTTGCCGTGCGCTCGGGCGAGGTCAGCCCCGCCTGCCTTGCCGCGATCTCGAATCCGTCCCCGAATTCCTCGTCGAGCACCCCGAGATGCTCGAACTCCGCCAACGTCCGCTTGGCCGATTCCTCGTCGAGGCGCTGGATCGCAAACCCCACATGAACCACGACGTAGTCGCCGACGGCCGCATCGGGGATGTACTGCAGGCAGACCTCTTTCTGGATGCCGCCGAAGTCGACCAGCGACATCAGGGTGCCGTCCCGGTCGGCGAGGTTCAGGATCTTTCCCGGAACTGCCAAACACATGGTGCCTCCTTCTTTCGACCGACAGCTCTCACGACGAGTTCCCCACCAGCAATTGGCCGAGCGCGATACCGCCGTCGTTCGGCGGCACCCGGTGGTGGGTGAGGACCTCGAAACCTCGGGCGTCCAGGCCGTCCACGGCGAGGCCGAGCAGCAGCGCATTCTGGAACACCCCGCCGGACAACGCGACGACCGGTGCAGTGCGGGCGGCGGTCCGGGCGAGTTCGATGATCAGGTCGGCGACCGCCCGGTGAAAGCGCGCCCCGATCACGCCGGTCGGCACACCGAGTCGCGCGTCGGTGAGCACGGCGGCCAACACCGGGCCGGGGTCGATGACCGCCGGGTCGCCCGCTTCGACGGGGAAGACATACGCCGTTGCGCCGCAGGACCTGTCGCGTGAGTAGCCCTCCAGTTCGATCGCGGCCTGGGCCTCATAGGCGACCACCTGGCGTACTCCGGCGAGTGCCGACACCGCATCGAACAGCCGGCCCATACTGGACGTCGGAACGCATCCGAGTCCGGTCTGCAGCTGGTGGGCCAGTACGCGGCGTTCCTCGTCCGGGCAGGCGCGCACGGGGGCCAGGTCGTCATCCCAGGGCAGGCCGGCCGCCCACAAGTGTGCCAGTGCCATCCGGTACGGACGCAGCACGCTGATATCCCCGCCGGGCAGCGGCACGTACTTCAGCTGAGCCAGCCGCCGGTAGCCCTTGTAGTCGGCGAGCAACACCTCACCGCCCCAGATCGCGCCGTCGGGGCCGTAACCCGTTCCATCGAAGGCGAACCCGAGAACCGGCTGCGCACCGTCCAGACCGTGCTCGGCCATCACCGCGGCGATATGGGCATGGTGGTGCTGCACGGACCGGACCGGCCGGCCCGCGGCGTTGCGGCGCGCCCAGGCCGTCGACCGGTAGCCGGGGTGCGCGTCGGCGACGAGGATCTCCGGCGTCACACCGGTCAGCGCTTGCAGATGGTGTCGGGCCGAGTCGAATGCCGACAGGGTGGCCAGATCGTCCATATCGCCGATGTGCTGGCTCAGCCAGGCGTACTTCCCGGCGGCCACGGCCATGGTGTTCTTCAGGTCGGCCCCCACCGCCAAAGTCGGTGGCACCGGTGCCGGGAGCGCGACCGGTAGCGGTGCATATCCGCGGGAGCGGCGGATGGGTATCTGACGCCGCGCACACACCCGGACCACCGAATCGTCGCACGGTGCCAGGATCGCTCGGTCGTGCATCAGCCAACCATCGGCGAGTGGCCCGAGCCGATCGACGGCATCGTCGTCGGTGAAGCAGATCGGTTCGCCACCGAGGTTTCCCGACGTCATCACCAGTGCGGTCGGGCCGGGTTCGTCACCGGGCAGCCCGAACAACAGGGTGTGCAGCGGTGTGTACGCCAGCATGACACCGAGATCGGGGAGCTGCGGCGCCACGGCGCCGGCCACCGGGCCACCAGGTCGGCGGGGTAGCAGCACAATCGGGCGTTGCGGGCTCGTCAGCACCCGTTCGGCGGGGAGGTTCACCTCGGCGATGGTGTGCGCAGTCGCCAGGCCGGCCACCATCACCGCGAACGGCTTGTCGCCGCGGCGCTTTCGGATCCGCAGTTCGGTGACCGCCGCGCTGTCGGCGGCATCGCAGGCCAGGTGATAGCCACCGATACCCTTGACGGCCAGGATCCCGCCGCGGCGCAACAGGTCTCGCGCCCGCCGCAGCCCGTCCTCGCCTGGGGTGCGGTGTCCGTCGTGATCCCGGAAGGTCGGCGTCGGTCCACAGTCGGGGCAGCAGATGGGTTGTGCGTGGAAGCGCCGGTCGGCGGGGTCGGCGTACTCCCGGGCGCATGCGCCACACATCGGGAAGGTCGCCATGGTGGTGGCGGCGCGGTCATAGGGCAGGGACGCCGTGATGGTGAAACGTGGTCCGCAATTGGTGCAGTTGACGAAAGCGTGCCGGTATCGCCGGTCGGTGGGATCGCGTTGTTCGGCGACGCACTCATCGCAGATCGCCACGTCGGGGGAGGCCAGCGTGCGGCCCCCATCGGAGTGGGTGGTGTCGGCGATGGTGAAACCGGTGCCACCTCGCGGCGGAAGATCCTGTGTCCGAACGGCTTCGATCACCGCCAGGGGTGGCGGCCGATCCTGCAACATGGTCAGGAAACCGGCCACGTCGGTGGCGTCACCTTCGATCTCGATGATCGCGCCCGAGCTGTCGTTGCGCACCGATCCGGCCAGGCCCAGCGCGGCCGCGGTGGTGTACACGAACGGCCGGAAGCCGACGCCCTGGACCACGCCGTGCACCCGGATACTCAGCCGGCGGCGCCGATCGGTGGCCGTCATGGCCCGGGTCCGTCGGTGCCGCTGCCCATCAGCTTCAACCCGTCCAGTGCGGTGTGCGCACCTGCGGAGTCGGTCTTCTCGACCACGAAGCCCATGTGGATGATGACCCAGTCGCCGGGGTCGAACGTCTCCTCGGGCAGCATGCCGACGTTCACCTTGCGCGGTTCGCCTGCCACCTCGACGAGCGCGAGCTGATCGCCGTAGCCGTCGAGCATCCGGATCATCCGCCCCGGTATCCCCAGACACATGATTCAGCCCTCCCGCGCCGGGACGCGGGCCAGCAGGTCTGCGATGACACGGTCGACGGCGCTGACCGCACCCGGGATGGCGGCCGCCACCGGGCCGGACAGGCCGATGCCGTCCTCGACACTGCCGGTCTCGCAGCCGATGACGACGGTGTGCGGTGGCGTACCGCCGAGTGCTTCCAGGCTGGCGAACACCGTGGCAGGATCCATCGCGTGCGCGTCCAGACCTGTTGTGGCCACCTGTGATTCGTGGTCGGTCTCGAAGATGTGCACGGTGCCCGGTTCGCCCCGGCAGGGGAGGGCGTCGACGAGCACCAGCGCGTCCCATCCATCGAGCAGGTCGTAGGCCAGGTGCACACCTCGAATGCCGTAGTCGACCAGGTGAACGCCCGGCTGCGCCGGATGGGCCTGACGCAGTACCTCGGGGCCGAAACCGTCGTCTCCGAGGAAGATGTTGCCGATCCCGGCTACCAGAATTCTTGGCGTGATCGCCGCCTCCGTCACATCCGGCGCATGCGCAGGTAGCGCCGCGCATCCGGGATGGAGCGCAATCCGAGGACCACTCCGGCCACCACCACCACGACGGCGACCGTCACGGCCACCCAACCCACTACTTCCATTTCGGCTTCCCTTCGATCATCGGTTCGACACTCGGCGGTTCGACACTCAGTGGTTCGACCTCGTCGGGTGCGAAGTAGAGATGGCGGCCGTACCAGTCGTGCAGGTCGGCGCCGGGGTCGTCCTCGATGACGACGCCGATCTGCCGGTCACCGTCGACGGTCTCGTGCACGGAGGTGACCCGCGCGATCTTGCCGGCGAAGAAGATGTCCTGTGCGTCGGCCCGCCGTGCGGGCCGCAGCCGGACTCGGCTGTCGCGGCTCACCCGCACCCCGCCGACCAGGACTGCGTCGATCTCGGGGTCGACGGCGTTGTCCGCCAGCGGATCCCACCAGTCGACCCCGTCCGGGATCTCCGGTATCAGTCCCGGTGCGGTGGCGCCACCGCGCGGATCGCGCAGGACACCGTGCAGGTTCAGCAGCGCCTCCGGTGACATCGCTTCGCAGCGGTCGATGATCTGCGCGGCCAGCGGATCGGTGGCCCGGGCCTGGGCCTTCTCGTCATCGGTCATCGTCATCACCCGCAGCGTGAGGATCTCGTCGATCTCGGTCGAGTCGTAGAGTGCTCCTTCGCTCTGTTCGGCGATCTCGGGGTGGTCGTAGAGGATGATCGGCGAGACCAGCATCACGGAGGTGTCGCCGGGCGGGCCCGCCAGCACGGGAAAACACCGGTACTGCCGGCAGCGGCCGACTGCGTCGAGAGCCGATGCCGGCGGCTCCAGCAGTGACACGAAATCGCCGCCGCTCACCCGGGCGATGAGGTGCGTACCGATCAACGAGGCCGCGATCGCGGTGTCCTTGTCCGCCGGTGGCGGGCCGATATTGCGCAGGGACAGACTGATTCGTCGTAGCCCGTCATCGGTTTCGGTACGCACGGTAAGCTCCGCGTGAAGCTCCGCGCGGGTGCGCACCAACCGGCCGCCGTCGATCTGTTCGGTGTCACAGCCGGCGGGGACGACCACCGGGAAGGTCTGCGGGACGGCCAGTGCGGATCGGTCCAACGGCCCGAACGACCGTTCGCATTCGACCGCTTCATCCCAGGTCAGCCACGATCGAGCGGCCGCGGTGAGTTCGGCGACGGGTTCGAATCCGACGCCGGCTCGACGTTGCACCGCACGGTGCTGCAACTGCAGGAACCGCACGGTGACCGTGAGCGCGACATCGGGTCCGGGTGCCAGGAGCACCTGGGCCGACAACGTGTCGTCCTCGCCGATGCTCCGTTCGGCCGCCCGCGCCGGGCCGAGCACGCCGAACTGCCAGCGGGACTGGTTCTTACCCGAGGTCGCCCGGTACGGGTAGAGCAGGTAGCCCTCGTAGAGCACTGCATCGGCGACGGCTCTGACCCGATCTGCCGCGGTGCTCATCGGGCGTCCTGCACGGCGGTTTCCAGCAGCGCGGTGATGGCGGCGTCCAGCCCCAGCATGCCGTGCGCGGATTTGTAGGTGACCAGTGCCTTGATGGTGTCATGGTCCAACCGCACCCAGCCGGTGTTCGGGAAGTGCAGATCGATGAGCTCACGCCACACCGAGACCGGCATATCGTAGTGGTCCTCGCGGTCCCACGGGATCTGGTGGACGGCGAAGTTGTGGTGGCCCTTGGTGAATACCGTGCCGCTGAACAGGAATTGCAAAGGGATGACGTCGTCCCGCAGGGCATGGAGGTACTTGGCCGCGGTGACCTCGAGATCGTAGGTGCACACCAGGGGCAGTTCGATCTGCGTGGTGCCGGAGAACCCCGGCACCATCGCGGTGGTGTGTTGCCACAAGAAGCTGTGTTGGGTGGAACTCCACCGGTCTCGGGTGCCGAACAGGTCGAGCAGGCCGGCCGCCTCGTCGTCGGTATAGCCACGGCGCAGCGGTTCGACACGCACCTGACAGCGCAGCGCGATGGCGTGCACGGGTTCGTCGCCGACGGCGGCGATCCCGATTCGCGCGGTGAGCAGCGGTGTCACCGCGTACGGCTCGGGAGCCACCGCCAGCACCGCGAACGTCATATCGCTCACCGCAGGACCACCTTGCTGCGTGCGGCGACGTGAGCGAAGAACTCGTCGACGAACCGGCGCACCTGTTGGCCGCCGTCGAAGCCGTGCCACAGCATGCGCAGCCGGCCCACGAACTCGTAGCAGGCATCGATCGGCACCAGATAGCTCTCCAGCGGCATCACGGATTCGTCGGGTACCCGCAGGATGAGTGCCTCGGTGTCCTCGGCAAGCAAGTCGACCCGCGGGTCCGCGGTGCGGATCTGATCCCAGATCGTCAGGTCCAGCTCGGACTCGGTCGCTCCCGCCGGACCCGGATAGAACGCCACCGTGCGCTGGAGCGCGGAATTGTCGAAGAAGAACGCCAATCCCACCGGGATCTGGAGCAGTTCCCACTCGCGGCGTCCGAGCGCGAAGTCGGGGAAGGCCAGATACCGGTCCGGCACCGCGCGGTAGCGCAGCGCCGCGGAGGTGTCGGTGAACAGCAGATAGCAGCCCCGGCAGACGCACATCAGTTGCCGGCCTTCGATATCGACCACGTGCTGGTGTTCGCCGGCGATCTGCTCGGAGCACATCTCGCAGCGTTCACCCGCCGGGACGGGCTCGGCACGGTTGGACCGGATCCGCGCCAGCACATCGTAGGCGCCGGTCATGAGACACCCGCGGCGATGGACAGCACGCCGTCGCGCACCAGCACCGGCATCGGTTCGAGATGAATGGTGGCGCTGTCGGTCCCGTCGATACACGCCCCGGCACGGACGACGTCGAAATGCGCGTGGCAACGCGGACAGCGCAGCACCGGGTCGGGGGACGCCATCCGCCGGTGTAGTGCCGCACCGGCCAGGGAACCGCCGCAGTTCCCGCACCGGTCCCGGTAGGCGAACACGTCGTCGCGGACCCGGCAGGCCAGCACCGTGGCGTCGGACACCCGGAATCCACCCACCTCGCCGTCGCCGAGGTCGGCGAGTTCCGGCACGGGATGCCAGACGGCCTGGGCGTGCGCCGCGTGGTGGCTGTCGCGGTGGACTCGGCTGAGCAGCGATTGCGCCGGGATGACACCGGTGGTCGGTGCGCTCTCGGCGGGCACCACCTCGATGGCCGTGACCTCCGGGGCCGCGGCATGGATGGCGTCCTCGACGGCGAGTTCCAGTGTCACGGCCGAGGATGGGCAGGTCTTGCAACTACCCGCGAACTGCAGGCGGACCTCGGCGCCGCCGGGTGTGTCGGTGACGCCGAGCAGGGTGACGTCGCCGCCGTGCGAGCCGAGATAGGGCCGGACCTTGTCGAGGGCGTCCTCGATACGCCGCGTCATATCGTGGGGATGAAGACCATGGACCAACAGCAGGCTGGCGATCAGATCGTCGGCGGCGAACTCTTCGGTGAGTGCGGAATGCGTGGTGCCGGTCAGCCGGATGATCCGGTGCAGCGCAGCCCCGTACAGGTCGGTGATCTCACCTGCCAGCCGCTCGGCGCGTTCGCGCGCCACGGGCCCGCCCGTCGCGCTGGCGTCGAGCAGGGTCTGTATCCGATCGCCCGCCGTGCGCCAATAGGCGTCGTCCTGGGTTTCCTCGGGCGCTGACAATCCAGGCGGGCCCATAGGCTATTCCCCGGTGACGGACTGGGTGGGCGAGTGCAGCTTGTCCAGCGTCTTCCCGTCACCCAGATACATGTGCACCCCGCAGGGCAGGCAGGGATCGAAACTTCGGACCGTGCGCATGATGTCGATACCCTTGAAGTTCTCCCGGTCGTTCTCCTCGAAGATCGGTTGTCCCTGCACCGCATCCTCATAGGGCCCCGGGGTGCCGTAACTGTCCCGGGGGTTGGCGTTCCATGGAGTCGGCGGGTACGGGTGGTAGTTGGCGATCTTGCCGTCCCGGATCACCATGTGGTGGCTCAGCACACCCCGGACGGCCTCGGTGAACCCACAGCCGATCGCTTCGTCGGGAACATCGAAGCGCTCCCAGGTCTTGGTGCGGCCGGCGCGGATCTCGACGAGTGCCTTCTCCGCGAAATGCAGTGCGCACGCCGCCGCATAGGCCTGGAAGTAGGTGCGGGCACGGTTGCGTTCGAGGGTGTTGCTGCCGTGCACGGGGATCTTCCACTCCAGTTCGACCGGCCCCTTCAGGATGGTCTTGGGCAGGTTGATCTGCACGCTGTGCCCGGTCGACTTCACGTAGCCGATATCGACGAGCCCGGCCAGCGCGGTAGACCAGAGCCGGGCCAGTGGACCACCGCCGGTGTCCAGTGCGAGGTGGTCCTTGCCGTCGAACCAGCGCGGCGACATCACCCAGCTGTACTTGTCGTCCATATCCCGCTTCTGCGGGTGCGGGTTGGTGTGCTGGTTCCACGGGTGCCGCCGGTCCACCGGATTACCCAGGGGATCGTTGCGTACGAAGGTCTCCTGGTCGGTCCAGTCGTCGTAGTACGAACTGCCCAACAGGATCCGGATTCCGAGATTGATGTCCACCAGCGAGTGCGTGACCAGCTTGCCGTCCACCACCACACCGGGGGTCACGAACATCGCGTCGCCCCAGCGCTCCATGTCCTTGTACGCGAAGTTGCACACCTCGGGATCCTGGAAGGAGCCCCAGCAGCCGAGCAGCGTGCGGCGCAGCCCGACCCGTTCGTAGCCGGGTAGCGCTTCGTAGAAGAAGTCGAACAGGTCGTCGTGCATGGGGACGACTTTCTTCATGAACTCGACATAGCGCATCAGCCGGGTCATGTAGTCGGTCATCAGCTGGATGGTGGCGACGGTGCCGACGCCGCCGGGGTACAGCGTGGACGGATGCACGTGCCGGCCTTCCATCAGGCAGAACATCTCCCGCGTCCAGCGACTGACCTGCAGGGCCTCCCGGTAGAACTCGCCGGTGAACGGATTGAGCGAGCGCATGATGTCGGCGATGGTCCGGTATCCGTGCTCCGGCGCGTGCGGAGCGGCGGTGTTCTCGGCCTTGGCCAGCACACTCGGATTGGTCTCGGCGACCATCTTCTCGCAGTAGTCGACGCCGACCAGGTTCTCCTGAAAGATGTTGTGGTCGAACATGTACTCGGCGGCCTCACCGAGATTGACGATCCACTCGCCCAGATGCGGCGGTTTCACGCCATAGGCCATGTTCTGCGCATAGCAGGAGCAGGTGGCGTGGTTGTCACCGCAGATCCCGCAGATGCGGCTGGTGATGAAGTGCGCGTCGCGCGGATCTTTGCCCTTCATGAAGATCGAGTAGCCGCGGAAGATCGACGACGTGCTGTGGCATTCCACCACCTCGCGGTTCTCGAAGTCGATCTTGGTGTAGATGCCGAGGCTGCCGACGATCCGGGTGATCGGATCCCAGGCCATCTCCACCAGTTGGCCGGGCTCGCGCTTCACCTCTGAGGGCTCCGGAATGATCGTTGTCATGGACTTCGCTCCCTCGATGAACCTCTTCGCAGTGACGGATGCCGAGCCGCAGCCGTGCGCAGTCACCAGGTGCGGGTGGCACCCGATTCGAGCGTGGTGCCCCGGTGCCGCCAGCGTGGTTCCTGGTCCACGGTGTGTCCGGTGATGTGCCGCAGGCTGCGGATGACCGAGCCGTACAGGCCCGACGCCGCGGTGGACACCTTGCCGCCCGGCGGCTCGTCCATGAAGGGCATGAACTTGTCCGGGAACCCCGGCATGGTGCAGCCGATACAGATACCACCCACATTCGGGCAGCCACCGATCCCGTTGATCCAGCCCCGTTTCGGTACGTTGCACTTCACGACCGGACCCCAACAGCCAAGTTTGACAATGCATTTGGGCGAACCGTACGCATGGGCGAAATCGCCCTGTTCGTAGTATCCGGCCCGATCACAACCCTCGTGCACAGTCGCTCCGAACAGCCACGTCGGCCGCAACGCCTCGTCCAGGGGGATCATCGGTGCTTGATCGGTCGCCATGTACAACAGGTACGTGAGCGTCTCGGACAGGTTGTCGGGATGGATCGGGCAGCCCGGAACGCAGACGATGGGGATACCCGCCTTGCTCTTCCAATCCCAGCCGAGGTAGTCGGGCACACCCATCGCGCCGGTCGGGTTTCCGGCCATCGCATGGATGCCGCCGTAGGTCGCACAGGTACCCACGGCCACCACCGCGGTTGCCTTGGGAGCCAACCGATCCAGCCATTCGCTGGTCGTCATCGGTTGTCCGGTGGCGGGGTCGTTGCCGAACCCGCACCAGTAGCCGTCGTCGTGCAACTGCTCGTTGGGTATCGACCCCTCGACGACCAGCACGAACGGCTCCAATTCGCCGCGGTCGGCCCGGAAGAACCACTCGAGGAAGTCGTCGGCGCCGCCGGTCGGGCCGCATTCGAAGTCGATCAGCGGCCAGTGCACGGCGATCTTGGGCAGGCCGGGAAGGGCACCGAGCGCGATCTCCTCGATGCTGGGCTGGGTGGCGGCAGTCAACGCCACGGAATCGCCATCACAACTCAGACCGGCGTTGATCCAGAGCACGTGGATCAACGTCTCTTCTGCTTTGACTGCTGCCGAAGTGGGCATAGCGCAGTTCTTTCCGGGACGGGCTGGGCCCCTGCGTCGATCTTCCCGGGGATGAGCTGGATCCCCGCCGCCGCAGGAGTCGACGTTCGGCCCGTTGTGCGGCGCTGTTACTCGGTTTACTCCGAGGGGTTGGCCTTGTCAATGGACCGGATGGACCCAGACCTCCGTTCGACCAAAGCATCAGGGCCGGAGTCGATCCAGTCGTACCAGGCGGTCATGCCCTGGCCCGTCGCCGCCGACAGCAGCAGGACGTCCGCAGTCGGGTTCACCGAGCGCACCGCGTGTCCGAAGGCGTCGAGATCGAAGTCCACGTAGGGGAGCAGATCGACCTTGTTGACGACGATCAATCCCGCCGCCGCGAACATGTGCGGATACTTCAGCGGCTTGTCCGCACCTTCGGTGACCGAGATGACGACCACCATCGCGCGCTCGCCCAGGTCGAACAGCGCCGGGCAGACCAGATTGCCGACGTTCTCGATGAACAACAGTGAATTCGGCTCAGGGGCCAGGGTATTCAATGCGCTCTCGATCATCTGCGCATCGAGATGACAGCCCGCTCCGGTATTCACCTGCACGGCCCGCGCTCCGGCGGCCCGGATGCGTTCGGCATCGAGCAGGGTTTCCTGATCGCCTTCGATGACCGCGACGGTGCGCTGCGGGGCCAACCCGCCGATGGTGCGTTCGAGAAGGGTGGTCTTGCCGGCCCCCGGTGAACTGGTGATGTTGAGGGCCAGGATATTTTGCTCCGCCAGCCGGGCCCGATTCAGTTGCGCGATGTGGTCGTTCTTCGCGAGAACCTTCTGTTCCAGCGAGATGGTCTCGGTACGAGAGTGGCTGTGCGGATGGTCGTGGGAATGCGAATGGTCGTGCGAGTGGTGTCCGGGCAGGGTGATGGTTGCCGCGTCCTCGCCGCAGCCGCAGGTGGCGCACATCTCAGCTCACTTCCATCGAGAGGATCCTGAGTTCTCGGCCGGTGAGTACCTCGACGTCGGCGCTGCCGCAGCGGCACAGCAGGATCGGGTCGGTCACCGCGAAGCGTGCGCCGCATCCTCGGCAGTGGGCCCAGCCGGGTGGGATGTCCAGGTCCAGCCGTGCGCCGTCGGCGACGGTCCCCGCGGCGGCCAGGTCGAAACAGAACCGCATCGCGTCGGGTACCACCGCGCACAGTGCGCCGATCTCGACCCTGACGCTGTGCACCCGGCGCCCCGCGGCATGCTCGCATACCGCATCGACGACGCTCTGGGTGATGGACAACTCGTGCACATGTGCCCCGATTCGGGCTGGATCAATCCACGATAGGTCCAGATCGGCGAAGGCACAACGAAGCCGTCCTCGCCGGGCGGTCACGGGTCCTCCCGCCACTGGCGCGGCGTGTCACCTTGCCTTCGAACACCTGTTCGCTAATGTGGTGGGCAATCGACTGAGCTGACTTGTCGGTGGTTTGTCTTAGTGTCACGCCCAACCGACCGGAACACCGGTCAACCGCACGACTACCGGAGAGGTATCACCCATGGCGCCACAGGCTCCTGATCGCGAAAAGGCACTCGAACTGGCGATGGCCCAGATCGAGAAGAATTACGGCAAAGGCTCGGTGATGCGCCTCGGTGAAGAGGTGCGTCAGCCGATCTCGGTCATTCCGACCGGATCGATCGCGCTGGACGTGGCGCTGGGTATCGGTGGCTTGCCGCGTGGCCGGGTCGTCGAGATCTACGGCCCGGAATCCTCGGGTAAGACCACCGTCGCCCTGCATGCGGTGGCCAATGCCCAGGCCGCCGGCGGTATCGCCGCCTTCATCGACGCCGAGCACGCTCTGGACCCCGAGTACGCCCAGAAGCTCGGCGTGGACACCGACGCGCTGTTGGTCTCCCAGCCCGATACCGGTGAGCAGGCCCTCGAGATCGCCGACATGCTGGTGCGCTCCGGCGCGCTGGACATCTTGGTGATCGACTCGGTGGCCGCTCTGGTGCCGCGCGCCGAGATCGAGGGCGAGATGGGTGACAGCCATGTCGGTCTGCAGGCCCGTTTGATGAGCCAGGCGCTGCGGAAGATGACTGGTGCGCTGAACAATTCGGGCACCACCGCGATCTTCATCAACCAGCTGCGCGAGAAGATCGGCGTGATGTTCGGCTCGCCCGAGACCACGACCGGCGGTAAAGCGCTCAAGTTCTACGCCTCCGTGCGTCTGGACGTCCGCCGGATCGAGACGCTCAAGGACGGCACCGACGCCGTGGGTAACCGCACCCGGGTGAAGGTCGTCAAGAACAAGGTGTCCCCGCCGTTCAAACAGGCTGAATTCGACATTCTGTACGGTCACGGCATCAGCCGGGAGGGTTCGCTCATCGATATGGGCGTCGAGCACGGCTTCATCCGCAAGTCCGGCTCATGGTTCACCTATGAGGGCGAACAGCTCGGGCAGGGTAAAGAGAACGCCCGGAAGTTCCTGCTGGAGAATCCCGATGTCGGCAACGAGGTCGAGAAGAAGATCAAGGAAAAGCTCGGCATCGGTGCCGTGGTGACCAGTGATGACGTTCTGCCCGCCCCAGTCGACTTCTGAGACCGGTCCGGCCGAGGGACCCAAGCGCGAGGAGCAGGCGCGGGATGTGTGCCTGCGTCTGCTCACCGTGCGAGCCCGCACCCGGGCCGAACTGGAAGCGCAGCTGACCAAACGGGGCTACCCCGACGACGTCAGCGCCCGGGTGCTGGACCGGCTCACTCAGGTCGGGCTCATCGATGACACCGCCTTCGCGCAGGAGTGGGTGCGCTCCAGGCGTGCCAACTCGGGAAAAGGCAAGCGCGCGTTGGCCTCTGAGCTCCGCACCAAAGGTGTGGACGCCGAGGTGATCGCCGAGACGCTCGACAGCGTCGACGCGGGGGAGTGGCGGGTGCAGGCCGAGCAGTTGGTGGCCACCCGGCTGCGCCGGGAGAACCTCGACGACGAAGCCAAGGTCACCCGCCGGCTGGTCGGCATGCTGGCCCGCCGGGGTTACCACCAGGCCATGGCCTTCGATGTGGTCAAGACGCAGCTGGCGCAGGAGCGGGCCCGGCGGGTCGTCTAGATGGCCCCGCTTGTCTAGATGGCCCCGCTTGTCTAGATAGCGAAGCCGCCGTCGATGTTCCAGGTGACTCCGGTGATGTAGCCGGCCTCCGGGGATGCGAGAAATGCGACCGCACTGGCAATGTCGCGGGGCTGCCCGTACCGGCCGACGGCGATGAGTGGACGTACCTGATCGGAGAATCCACCCTCCTCAGGGTTCATGTCGGTGGCGACCGGACCCGGCTGGATCGTATTGACGGTGACCCCGCGGGGACCCAGCTCGCGTACCAGTCCTCGGGTCAGCCCGGCGACCGCTGCCTTGGTGAGTGCGTATACAGAGAACCCTGTCATCGGGGCCCGGTCGGCGTTGACGCTGCCGATGGTGATGATGCGCCCGCCCTCACCGAGATGCGGCACCGCGCGCTGGATTCCCGCGAAGACTCCGCGCACATTGACCGCGACCATGCGGTCGAACTCTGCGAGTGGGAAGTCCTCGATCGGGCCGCCCGCGGCGACTCCGGCGTTGTTGACCAAGATGTCCAGCCCACCCAGCCGGGACACCGTCTCGTCGACTGCGGCATTCACCGCGTCGGCGTCGGCGCTGTCGGCCTGGATGGCTGCCACCTGGGCACCGGCCGCGCGCAGCTCGGAGGCCAGCGCCTCGGCGGTCTCGGCCGACGATTGGTAGGTGAACGCGACGGCGGCGCCGTCGGCGGCCAACCGCCGGACGATCTCGGCGCCGATCCCTCGGGATCCGCCCGTGACCAGGGCACGCCGTCCGGTCAGGGGTGCGGTCGAAGTGGTCATAGGGTCCTCCAGTGCTGGGAAGTTTCTTACGAACCGATCGGTTACTAACTACGTTGGGCTCAAGCGGTTGCGCGACGGGATCATTCCTCACTGTGACCGGAGTCACATATGAGGAGTGGTGATGGCGATCGGTAGGCCCCGCGAGTTCGACCCGCAACGGGTGCTCGACACCGCGATGCGGTTGTTCTGGCGGCATGGCTATGACGGGGTGTCCATCAGCGACCTGACCGAGGCCACCGGGATCAACCGTCGCAGTCTGTATGCGCAATTCGGCTGCAAGGAAAAGCTTTTCCGGGACGCGGTGCAGCACTACGTCGCGGGGTACGGCAACTATGCGGCCGTGGCGCTGGCCGAGCCGACCGCGCGTGATGTGGCATCGGCAATGGTGCACGGCGCGGCCGACGCCACCTCCATGGCCGACCTCCCGCACGGATGTCTGCTGGTGCAGAGCGCGCTGGCGGTCAGCGCCGAAGCCGCTCCGCTATACGCCGGCCTGGCCGAATTGCGAGAGGCCGGGGTGCAGGTGCTGGCGCAGCGGTTCGCCGAGGCGCAGGCCGCCGGCGAACTGGCCGGCGAAGATCCCGGTGCGCTGGCGCGCTGGATCTCCTCGGTCTGCCAGGGCATCGCGGTACAGGCTGCCGGCGGCGCGACCCGCGACGAACTGCACGCCGTCGCCGACCGGGCACTACGGGCCTGGCCCTAAACGGCGGAGCCGTCCTGGACCAGCGGTCGGGCGGCCAGCGGTTCCGGCCCCTTCTTGGACCGGCGTAAGCGGGCTTCCAGGCGGGTGGCCAGCGCCGACAGGGCGAAGTTGAGGCTGATCATCAGCGCGGCGATCACCATCAGCGCCGGGATCAAGTTGCCGTACGACGTCCCGACGCTGGTGCCCTGGCGGACCATCTCGACAAAGGTGATCTGGTAGCCGATCGCGGTGTCCTTGAGGACCACCACCATCTGCGATACCAGTACCGGCAACATCGACGTGATGGCCTGCGGCAACTGGATGGAGCGCATGGTCTGCCCCCACGTCAGACCCAGGGCCGAGGCGGCTTCGCCCTGCCCGCGGGGAAGGGCGTGCACACCGGTGCGGACGATCTCGGCGATCACCGCACTGTTGTACAGCGTGAGCCCGGTGACCACGCCCGCCAGTGCCAGCTGTTTCGAGGGGAACACGTCGTATGCCGCGAACAACGCATACGCGAACAGCATCATGATGAGCACCGGCACCGCGCGGAAGAACTCCACGAACGTCGCGCACGCCCAGCTCACCACGGGCACCGGGGACAAGCGGCCCACGCCCAGTACACAACCGAGCGCCAGCGCCAGCACGATGGACAGCGCCGCAGCGGTCAAGGTGCCCTGCACACCCTCCAGCACGTAGTTCTTCCAGAGGTTTGCGGTCAGGAACGGCTCCCACTTGGCCGCCGTGAACTGTCCCGCGGCGGCGAACTTCCAGATCAACCAGCCGAAGATCAGGGCGAACACCGCTACCGTCGCCACGGCGAGAATCGCGTGCCGCACCCGGGCCCGGGGACCTGGCGCGTCATAGAGAACGGACCCGCTCATCGCAGCACCGCCCAGCGTTTGCCGAGCCAGCCGAAGAGCAACCCCATGGGCAAGGTCAGGATCACGAATCCGGCCGCGAAGATCCCGCCGACAACCAGCAGCGCCGAGGAGTTCTCGATCATCTCCTTCATCAACAGCGCGGCCTCGGCCACACCGATCGCCGAGGCGATGGTGGTGTTCTTGGTCAGCGCGATCAGCACCGAGCCCAACGGGATGATGACCGCACGAAACGCCTGCGGCAGCAGGATGATCCGCAGATTCTGGCTGAACGTCAGACCGAGTGATCGGGCCGCTTCGGCCTGCCCGACGGGCACGGTGTTCACCCCGGACCGGATCGCCTCACACACGAACGACGCCGTATAGACCGTCAATCCGAGCACCGCCAGCCGGAAGTTGCTGTCGACGATCGACGTCGGCGACTTCGGATCGGTCAGGGTGATGTGGAGGGTGTTCGCCAGCCCCAATGAGCAGAACACCAGGATCAGCGTCAGCGGGGTGTTGCGCACCACGTTGACATAGGTGGTGCCCATCGCGCGCATGATGGGCACCGGCGACAGCCGCATCGCCGCGAGCAGGGTGCCCAGGATCACGGCACCGACCGCGGCGTAGGCGGTCAGTTCGACCGTCGTCCCGAACGCGCCGAGGATGTTGTAGTCGCGCCCGCCGAAATGCAGCACCGGCTGCCCGCCTACTTGTCGACGGTCGGCGGCGTCGGTGTGGCGATACCGGCCGGGCCGAGATTCTTGTCGAAGGCCGCCTTCCAGGCGCCGTCGGCTTCCATCTTGGTGATGGCATCGTTGATCTTGGTGCGCAGTTCGGTATCGCCCTTCTTCAGGCCGATGCCGTAACGCTCCTCGGAGAACGGCTTGCCGACGATCTTGAAGGTGCCCGGGCTCTGGGCGGCGTAGCCGGCCAGGATCACCTCATCGGTGGTCACCGCGTCGATCGCGCCGGTCTTGAGCGCCTCGACGCAGGCCGAATAGGTGTCGTACTGCTGCAACTGCACGCCGGGGTACTTGTCCTTGATGCGCTGCGCGGGGGTGGAGCCGCTGACCGAGCAGAGCTTCTTGTTGTCCTGCAGCGACTCGGGGCCGGTGATATCGGAGTTGTCGGCCTTGACCAGCAGACTCTGCCCGGTGATCAGGTAGGGCCCGGCGAAGTCGACCTTCTCCTTGCGGGCATCGGTGATCGAATAGGTGGCCACGATGTAGTCGACCTGGTCGTTCTGGATCAGTGTCTCGCGCTGCCCCGAGGGGGACTCCTTGAACTCGATGTCCTCCGGCTTGTATCCGAGTTGACCGGCGACATACGTCGCGACATCCACGTCGAAACCGCTGTAGGTGCCGTCCGGGTTCTTCAGGCCCAGGCCGGGCTGGTCGAACTTGATGCCGACGGTCACCTTCTTGCTGTCGTTGCCCCCGCCACCGCAGGCGGCCAGGGACAACGGCAGGGCGGCGGCCACCAAGAGGGCGGCGGCTACCCGGATTCGCGATGACATGAGCGCTCCTTACTGATTCAGTGGTTCAGGATCTTGCCGAGGAAGTCTTTGGCGCGGTCCGACTGCGGATTGGTGAAGAACTGCTCTGGTTCGGCATCCTCGACCACTGCGCCGTCGGCCATGAACACCACGCGCTGGGACGCCCGCCGGGCGAATCCCATCTCATGGGTGACCACCAGCATGGTCATCCCCTCGGTGGCGAGGTCGGTCATCACGGCCAGCACCTCGTTGATCATCTCCGGATCGAGGGCACTGGTCGGTTCGTCGAACAACATCACCTTGGGGTGCATCGCCAACGACCGCGCGATGGCCACGCGCTGCTGCTGGCCGCCGGACAACTGCGCCGGATACTTGTCGGCCTGGCTGGCGATCCCGACTCGTTCCAGGAGCGCCTGCGCCTCGGTGCGGGCCTTGTCCTTGTCGGTCTTACGCACCTTGACCGGCGCCAGCATGACGTTTTCCAGAATTGTCTTGTGCGCGAACAGATTGAACGACTGGAACACCATGCCGACATCGGAACGCAGCTGCGCCAGTTTGCGTCCCTCCTCGGGCAGCACGACGCCGTCGATCGCAATGGTGCCCGAGTCGATGGGTTCGAGCCGATTGATCGTCCGGCACAGCGTCGACTTGCCAGAACCCGATGGTCCCAGGATCACCACGACCTGCCCGCGCGGCACGTCGAGGTTGATGTCCTTGAGGACATGCAGGGAGCCGAAGTGTTTGTCAACCCCCTGTATCGAGATCATCGGGACCGAGGTCGCGGTGGTCATGGGTTCTGACCCTACCCAGGGAACGTTCAGCTTGGGGCGTATCGGCATCCCCGTAACATGATTGTCGTGACTTCCATGGTGGCGCGCGAGGGCAAAGCGTCCGTAGGCGCTGAATCGACCCCACGCACCTACCAGGTGCGCACGTACGGCTGTCAGATGAACGTGCACGATTCCGAACGGCTTGCCGGGCTGCTCGACGCCGCCGGCTATGTTGCGGCCGAGGAGGGCGCCGACGCCGACATCGTGGTGTTCAACACGTGCGCGGTGCGCGAGAACGCCGACAACAAGCTCTACGGCAACCTCAGCCACCTCGCGCCCCGGCGCAGCGCCGACCCCAACATGCAGATCGCCGTCGGTGGCTGCCTGGCGCAGAAGGACCGCGACGCGGTGCTCACCAAGGCGCCGTGGGTCGACGTGGTGTTCGGCACCCACAACATCGGGTCACTGCCGGTGCTGCTGGAACGGGCCAGGCATCAGCGTGCGGCACAGGTGGAAATCGCGGAGGTGCTGCAGGAATTCCCCTCGGCGCTGCCGGCCTCGCGTGAATCCGCTTACGCGGCATGGGTTTCCATCTCGGTGGGGTGCAACAACACGTGCACGTTCTGCATCGTCCCGTCACTGCGCGGCAAAGAGGTCGACCGCAGGCCCGGCGATATCCTGGCCGAAGTGCAGACACTGGTCGACCAGGGGGTGCTCGAGATCACCCTGCTGGGCCAGAACGTCAACGCCTACGGTGTGTCGTTCGCCGACCCCGACATTCCGCGCAACCGCGGTGCGTTCGCCGATCTGCTGCGCGCATGCGGGCGTATCGAGGGCCTCGAACGCGTGCGGTTCACCTCCCCGCACCCGGCCGAATTCACCGATGACGTGATCGAGGCCATGGCCACCACCCCGAATGTCTGCCCGACCCTGCACATGCCGCTGCAGTCCGGTTCGGATCGGGTGCTCAAGGCGATGCGCCGGTCCTACCGGGCCGAGCGCTACCTCGGCATCATCGACCGGGTGCGTTCGGTGATCCCGAGCGCCGCGATCACCACCGACATCATCGTCGGGTTCCCCGGCGAGACCGAGGAGGATTTCCAGGCGACCCTGGATGTGGTGCGCCAGGCGCGATTCGCCGGCGCGTACACCTTCCAGTACTCCAAGCGGCCCGGCACGCCGGCCGCCGAACTGCCCGATCAGCTGCCCAAAGCCGTTGTCACGGAACGCTATCAGCGCCTGATCGCGCTGCAGGAGGACATCTCCTGGCAGGAGAACAAGGCGCAGATCGGCAGCACGGTCGAACTGCTGGTCGCGGCCGGCGAAGGACGTAAGGATGCGGCCACCTCGCGAATGTCCGGCCGGGCCCGCGACGGTCGCCTGGTGCACTTCGCACCCGGTGCGGCGCAGATCCGGCCGGGTGACATCGTGACCACGGAGATCACCCGGGCAGCGCCCCATCACCTAGTGGCCGACGGTGCCGTCCTGAGTCATCGTCGCACCAGAGCCGGGGACGCGCACGCCGCGGGACAGCGCCCGGTGACCGGGGTCGGCCTCGGTATGCCCGGTATCGGCGAGCCGGCGCAGGCGCCGGCGCAAGCGGGGTGCGCGCGATGAGCGACAAGAACTTCGACGCCTACAAGGACGATATCGAGGCCGCCGAGCGCCGCGTTGCCTCCGAGATCGACCCTGGTGCACGAGCCGTCGTGGTCGCTGTGCTGGTGTTCGTGGTGGCACTGTCGTTCGTGCTGCCGCACATGGGTGGCACCCGCGGACTCGATGTGCTGACCGGCGACCAGACCGCCATCAACGACGGCGTGGCACTGCCGTCGCGGGTGTTCGTCTGGCTGGCTCTGGTGTTCGGCGTGGGCTTCTCCATCGCCGCGCTGCTGACCCGGCGCTGGACGCTGTCCTGGATCGCACTGGCCGGCACGGCGGTGGCGTGCCCGGCCGGCATGCTGGCCGTGTGGTCGCGCCAGACCGCCACGCACGGACATCCGGGACCGGGTATCGGGCTGATCATCGGCTGGATCGCGATCATCCTGCTGGCCTACCACTGGGCGCGGGTGGTATGGGTGCGCACCTCCGTACAGCTGGCCGCTGAGGAGCAGCGCCGCCGCGCGGTCGCGCATCGTCAAAGCAAGGGCCTGCTCGACGGTTTCGGCGACGATCCGCCGGCGGCGAAAACGGACTGAGTCGACCGCCTAGCGCTTCTTGTGCACGGCCTCGGCGGCGGTCCCCGCCCATTCGCGCCACTGCGCGGCGCTGGCCCGGGCCTGCTCGGCGTCCTTGGTGCGGCCGGCGGCCTCCGCCTTCTCGGCCTGCTTCTCGAACTGTTCGGCGCGCTCGCGGAACTGGTCGGCGCGGGCCTGCGCCTCGGCGTCGACATGGTTCACCGCACTGGCGTCGCGGACCTTCTTCTCGACCGCCCGCATCCGGCGTTCGAGTTCGGCCGAACGTTCGCGCGGCACCTTGCCGATGGCGTCCCACTTGTCCCCGATCGCCCGAAATGCTGCGCGTGCAGCCTCGGGATCGCTGACGTCGAGCGCCTCGGCCTCGACCAGTAGCGCCTCCTTGGCCGCCGCATTCGCGCCGAACTCGGCGTCGCGCTCGGCATTGATGGCGTTACGCGCCGCGAAGAACGTGTCCTGGGCGGCCTTGAATCGGGCCCAGAGCGCGTCGTCGACATCCTTGGCAGCCCGGCCGGCGGCCTTCCACTGGGCCAGCAGATCGCGGAAGGTCGACGCGGTGGCGGCCCAGTCGGTCGAATCGCTGAGTCGCTCGGCCTGCTCGCACAGGGCTTCCTTGGCCTGCCGGACACCGACGCGTTCCCGGTCGAGCTCGGCGAAATGCGAACCGCGGCGCCGGTTGAACGCCTCGCGGGCGGCCGAGTACCGCTTCCACAGGGCGTCGTCGGTCTTGCGGTCCAGCCCGGTGATGGTGCGCCACTCGTCGAGGATCTCGCGCAGCCGGTCGCCGGCGGCCTTCCACTGGGTGGAGGTGGCGGCAAGCTCCTCGGCCTCGGCGGCCAGCGCTTCCTTGCGGGCGGTTTGCGTGGCGCGGTGTTCGTCGCGCCGCGCGCGTTCGGCGGCTGCCGCGTCGCCGGCATGCTCGACGATGGCGGTCAGCCTGGCGTGCACGGCATCGACGTCGCCGAGCACGGCGGCGTTCGGCAGCCCCTCCAACAGGCCGGCCGCGGCCGTCTTGATCTTGCGGGCGTCACCGCTGCCCGAGGCGAGTCGCGTCTCGAGCAGGGCGACCTCGGTGTGCAGATCGTCGTAGCGGCGTCCGAAGTGGACGAACGCGGCCTCGGCATCACCGGCTTGCCAGGAGCCGATGACTCGCTCACCGGCGGCGGTGATCAACACCACGGTGCCGTCGGGGTCGACGCGCCCGAACCGGTGCGGATCGACGGCACTGGTGGCCGGGGCCGGGGCGACCGGGGTCGCGGCGGGTGCAGCGCTCGGATGGGGGCCCGGACGTGGGCCCGGCCGCGGCCCGGGGCGCGGCGCCGGCTTGGGAGTATTCGAATCGCTGGTCGTCATCACTGTTCCTCACACCTCCGCGCGGTGTGATCCGCGCACCTGCCGCGCGACGCGGCGCCCAATAGCTTCCGCTCGCTATTGAAGCAGGTCACCGGCGGACATGCGCACGCCTTCGCGATGCGTGCCCGTTGTGGGGTGCTCGCACCGCCCGATTCGGCGGAGGCGCGACGCCGATATCGCCGCTCCGCCGGCACTCGCCGCGCTGGTCGTCGCGGTGCCGGCCCGCGGTGGGGCGGGTTGGGCGGCGGAACCCACCCCGCCGCTCGCGCTAACGTGGCGGGCGTGTTGGCCGCCATCGCAGTGATCCCGTCGGCTCCTGTGCTGGTGCCGGAGCTTGCCGGCGCGGCCGCCGCCGAACTGGCCGATATGCGCACGGCTGTCCTGGCGGCGGCCTCGGCCCTGCCGTCGCGTTGGATCGTGGTCGGGACGGGGCGCGACACCGGCCTGATCGGGCCCGGCGATGCGGGCACCTTCGCCGGTTACGGGGTCGATCTGCCGGTGCGTCTGTCGCCCGACGCGACCGGCCCGGTGACCGAGCTGCCGCTGTGCGCGCTGATCGCCGGGTGGGTGCGGGGGCAGGTGGCAGCGCAGGCCTGCGCCGAGGTGAGGGTGTACCGCGACGATCTGGATACGCCCGCGGCACTGACCGCCGGACGTGAGCTGCGCGTCACGATCGACCAGGCCGGCGACGACATCGGCGTGCTCGTCGTCGCCGACGGTGTACACACCCTGACCCCGTGGGCCCCCGGTGGGTACGACCCGGATTCGCCTGCCGCCCAGCAGGCGCTCGACGATGCCCTGGCCGCAGGTGACACCGCGGCGCTGGCCCGGCTCGATGCGGGTGTGCTGGGCCGGGCGGCCTATCAGGTGCTGGCCGGGCTGGGGACGCCTTCTCACGCCGAGGAGCTCTACCGCGGGGCGCCCTACGGGGTGGGGTACTTCGTGGGCGTGTGGACGCCGGCGGGGGGATGTGCACCGGCGGGCTGGAGCGCAGCGACCGGGGGATGTGCACCGGCGGGCTGGAGCGCAGCGACCGGGGGATGTGAACCGTGAGACCGGTCGCAGTCATCGGACCCACGGGCACCGGGAAGTCGGCGCTGGCGCTGGACCTGGCCGAACGGCTCGGCGGGGAGATCGTGAACGCCGACGCGATGCAGCTCTACCGGGGCATGGACATCGGGACCGCCAAACTTCCCGTGGCGCAGCGCCGTGGAATCCCGCATCACCAACTCGACGTCATCGACGTCACCGTGAACGCGTCGGTCGCGCGCTACCAGGAAAGCGCCGCCGCCGATATCGAGGCGATCATGAACCGCGGCGCGGTACCGGTGATCGTCGGCGGATCGATGCTCTACATCCAGTCGCTGTTGGATCAGTGGTCGTTCCCGGCCACCGATCCGGTGGTGCGGGCCCGCTGGGAGGCGCGGCTGGCCGAGGTGGGTGTCGCGGCCCTGCACGCCGAACTCACCCGGGTCGATCCGCAGGCCGGCGCCTCCATCCTGGACAGTGACGGCAGGCGCATCGTGCGCGCGCTGGAGGTGGTGGAACTCACCGGCCAACCGTTCGCCGCCTCGGCACCCCGGATCGGCACACCGCGCTGGGACACCGCGATCATCGGATTAGACTGGGACACAGCTGTTTTGGACGATCGGCTGCAGCAACGCACCGATGCGATGTTCGATGACGGGCTGGTCGCCGAAGTGACCGGACTGATCGCCAAGGGGCTGCGCACGGGCGTGACGGCGTCGCGGGCGCTGGGTTACGCCCAGGTGCTGGCCGACTTGGACGCCGGTGGCGACGGATCGTCCGCGCGGGAGCCCACCTTCGTGGGCACCCGCCGCTATGTGCGCCGGCAACGGTCCTGGTTCCGCCGCGACCACCGGGTGCACTGGCTCGACGGTTCGGCGCCGGACCTGGCCACGGCCGCAGTGGCTATCCTGGACAAATGAAGTTTGCGAAGGGGCACGGGACGCAGAACGATTTCGTGCTGCTGCCCGACCTGGAGGCACAGGCGCGGCTCACGCCGGCCGCGGTGTCCGCATTGTGCGACCGGCGCCGCGGACTGGGGGCAGACGGCGTGCTGCGCGTCACCACCGCCGGCGCGGCATTGCGCGCAGGGGTCTTCGGTGCGCTACCCGAAGGGGTGGCTGCGCAGGACTGGTACATGGACTACCGCAATGCCGACGGTTCGATCGCCCAGATGTGCGGGAACGGGGTCCGGGTGTTCACCCACTACCTTCGGGCCTCCGGGCTGGAGCGACGCGACGAGTTCGTCGTGGGATCGCTGGCCGGGCCGCGCCCGGTGGTGGTGCACCACGGCGATGATGTCAACGCCGAGGTGACCGTCGACATGGGCAAGGCCAACGTGGTGGGTAGCGGATCGGCCGTCGTCGCCGGGCGCAGCTTCGACGGGCTGGCCGTCGACGTCGGCAACCCACACCTGGCGTGTGTGACCGACCTGAGCACGACGGCGCTGGCGGTGCTCGATGTCGCGGCTCCGGTGTCCTTCGACGCGGCTCAGTTCCCCGAAGGAGTCAACGTCGAGGTGCTGACCGCGCCCCAGAAACTCCCCGAGTCGCTGCGCTCCGGCCCGTCGGTCGACGGGTTTGTCTCGATGCGCGTACACGAGCGTGGTGTCGGCGAAACCCGTTCCTGTGGAACGGGAACGGTGGCCGCAGTGGTCGCGGCCCTGCAGCACACCGGGGCGAGCACCGGTTCTCTGCTGGTGCGCATTCCCGGCGGTGAGGTCACCGTCACCGTCACCGAGGCCACCAGCTACCTGCGCGGCCCATCGGTGCTCGTCGCCCACGGCGAGATCGCCGACACCTGGTGGGACGCGCAGATTTGAGCCGGGCCCCCTCTTCGGCAGCGCCGAAAACGGTTCGCCAATCGGCAACCTGGCGTGTCACCATCGGTATCACTCATGACTGAATCTCCGCATCGCGACCCGACCGTCGGCGAACTCGCCCTCGAAGACCGCGCCGCGCTGCGTCGCGTGGCCGGACTGTCGACCGAACTGGCCGATGTCACCGAGGTCGAATACCGCCAGTTGCGCCTCGAGCGGGTGGTGCTGGTGGGGGTGTGGACCGAGGGCAGCGCCGCCGATGCCGATGCCAGCCTGGCCGAATTGGCCGCCCTGGCCGAGACCGCCGGCTCGGAAGTGCTCGAAGGGTTGGTCCAGCGCCGTGACAAGCCGGATCCGTCGACCTACATCGGATCGGGCAAGGCACAGGAGCTGCGCGAGATGGTGCTGGCCACCGGTGCCGACACCGTCATCTGCGACGGTGAGCTGTCGCCAGCCCAGCTGAACTCGCTGGAGAAGATCGTCAAGGTCAAGGTCATCGACCGCACCGCGTTGATCCTGGACATCTTCGCCCAGCACGCGACCTCCGCCGAGGGCAAGGCTCAGGTGGCCTTCGCGCAGATGGAGTACATGCTGCCCAGGCTGCGGGGCTGGGGCGAGTCGATGTCGCGTCAGGGCGGCGGCGCCGGCGGCAGCAGCGGCGGGGTGGGCACCCGCGGTCCCGGTGAGACGAAGATCGAGACCGACCGGCGCCGGATCCGCGAGCGAATGAGCAAGCTGCGCCGCGAGATTCGCGATATGAAGAAGATTCGCGATACCCAGCGGGGCAAGCGGCGCTCGGCCGACATCCCCGCGGTGGCGATCGTCGGCTACACCAACGCGGGTAAGTCCAGTCTGCTCAATGCACTGACGGGTGCCGGGGTGCTGGTGGAGAACGCGCTGTTCGCCACCCTGGAACCCACCACGCGGCGCGGGCAACTGGCGGACGGTCGCCCGTTCGTGCTCACCGATACTGTCGGATTCGTGCGGCACCTGCCCACCCAGCTGGTCGAGGCATTCCGCTCGACGCTGGAGGAGGTGGTCGATGCGGATCTGCTGGTACACGTCGTCGACGGCTCCGATGTGAATCCGATGGCCCAGATCAGTGCCGTGCGCCAGGTCGTGCGCGATGTGTACGCCGAGCATGACCGGTCCGTCGCGCCCGAACTCGTGGTGGTCAACAAGATCGACGCCGCCGGCGATCTGGCCCTGGCGCAACTGCGCCGTGCGCTACCCGACGCGGTGTTCGTGTCCGCACGCACCGGCGAGGGACTCGACCTGCTGCAGCAGCGGTTGACCGCCCTGGTCGAACCGACCGACGCCTTCATCGACGTCACCATCCCGTACGACCGGGGTGACCTGGTGGCGAGGGTGCACGCCGAGGGGCGTATCGACGCGACTGAGCACACCGCGGACGGCACCAGGATCACCGCGCGGGTGCCGGTTTCGCTGGCCGCGAGCCTGCGCGAGTACAGCAGCGGATAACGCGGACGGGTCAGGCAGCCGCCGCGGCGGTTGAAGTGCTGTCCTTGGCGGCCGCCGGTGTGGTGGATTCCGCGGTGGTGCTGGGGGTTTCGGGCTTCGATTCAGGTGTGGTGTCCGGTTTGGCGGCGGGCTGGGTCTGTGCTTCGGTGCCGGTCTTGGTGGTGCCGGAGGTGGTGCCGTGCTTGCCGGTCACGGTGTCGTGGAACTGACGTACCAGCTGGGCCAGCGGCGCGGAGCCGATCGGCCCACGCACCTTGGGCCGGGGTGTGACGGGCGTGCTCGGCGGCTCGGTCTTGGTGTCGGTGGTCTCCGGGGTCTCGGTCTTCTTGTTGTCGCCGGGATCAGTGGCCTCGGTCTTGTTGTCCACCAAGGTTTTCGGGGTTTCCTGGGTGTCCTTCTTGGCGGTCGCCAGGTTGGTCGCCAGGTTGGTCGCCAGGTTGGTCGCCGTGGTGGTCGTCGTGGTGGTCGCTGTGGTGGTCGCCGTGGCATTCGCCGCGGCCAGGTTGGTCGAGGTGACCGGCGCGGGCTTTGGCGGCGCTTTGATGCCGATATCGGCGAGGGCGGCCTTGACGCCTTCGCCGAGGGCCTTGACGATATCGCCGGTGAGCTTGACGGGATTGATGTTGAGCGGGATCAGCCGGAAGGGGGCCGGCACGCCGGGGCTGAGGGTGCGGTCGTACCCGGTGTCGATGAGCACGCGCAGGACCGGTTCGAGCAGGTCCACGATCGGCTTGACGATGAAGCTGGTGTGGGTGAACCCGCCGAATTCCAGGAACGGCCGGACCAGCGGCAGCGTCTTGGTGGGGATGGTGATGTAGCGGGTGTCGCCGTAGTCGCTCCAGTTGGCCTGGTTGTCGAGTTCGGCTTTCAGTTCGTCTTCGGTGTACCCGTCGGGTAGTTCGTTGGGACCGGTGCGGCCATTGGGTGCCAGGTAGCTGCCGTGCACGTACCAGAAGCCGGCCAGGGCGTTGAGGGTGGCCAGTGCGTTGAGCGGATAGAGCGGGAAGTCGGATACGCCGTCGTATTCGAACGCGATATCGGTGGCGCAGCGCTCGTCACAGGTGTTGGTCGGCGCGGGCAGGCCGAAGGTGGCGTCCAGGATCGGTACGTGCCCCAGGAGGGCGAGCCGTTCGAACAGTCCGCCGTTGGGCCGGTTGGTGTTCCCGATCATCACGAATGAGATGGCGTCCGGATTGGCGCCCAGGTCGCCGAGATTGCGCTTCTCGCGGCTGACGATATTGCCGCCCTGCGAGTACCCGAAGATGACGATCGGGGTGTTCGGTGTTCCGGGTGGCGTCGGATGCAGTGTCCCGTCGAGGGTGGATTCGAGAGTGGCCAGGCCCTTACCCGTCGACACATCCCACTTGGCGCCGCTGAGGCCGCCCCACCCGGCCAGCGGGATGGGCCAGAACTGTGCCGGGTAGTCGATGGGTTTCACCGTGCAGTCGGTCGACGTGCTCGAGCACGACGGTGTGTAGGGCGCGACGTAGTAGTCCAGTGCGTGGGCGATGTAGTTGTCCACCTTGGTCGCATCCGGGACGCCGGTGCCGGGCACCAGGAGCACGGTCGCGGCCAGGGCGACGGCCATGCTCATCGTCGCACCGATGGCGACGAACACGGCCGTCAGCAGCGCCAGCACGGTCAGTACGGATCGTTTTGCGATATCCATCTGCTCACCTTGTCGTCCGACGGCATCCGTCCCGCAGCGATCGTCGCACCGGGGCGCGGTAACGGAGACGTTAATAGCGAATTTGCCGCGGCGACCTGCGATGCATGCGGCTTCTTCTGTGGAGGAATTGAAAGTAGAATCTTATTCTAATAATGTCGCCTGGTCTGGAGAAGGGAGCGCCGCATGGGATTGCGGGGCGAGGCCGCCATCGTCGGCTTCCATGAGTTGCCGGCCACCCGGAGGCCGGCCGGTGCACCGGAGTTCATCCTCGAACAGTGGGCCCGGTTGGCCGCGGCGGCGATCGCCGACGCGGGACTGTCGGCCGATCAGGTCGACGGCCTGGTGACCTGCGGAGTGATGGAATCGCAGCTGTTCGTGCCGTCGACCGTCGCCGAGTATCTGGGGCTGGCGGTGAACTTCGCCGAAATCGTCGATCTGGGCGGCGCCTCCGGTGCGGCCATGGTCTGGCGCGCCGCGGCGGCCATCGAATTGGGGATCTGCCAGGCGGTGCTCTGCGCGATCCCCGCCAACTACCTCACCCCGATGTCGGCACAGCGGCCGTACGACCCGGGGGACGCCCTGTACTTCGGTGCGTCCAGCTTCCGCTACGGGTCCCCGCAGGCCGAATTCGAGATTCCCTACGGCTACCTGGGGCAGAACGGCCCCTACGCGCAGGTCGCCCAGATGTACGCCGCCGCATACGGTTACGACGAGTCGGCGATGGCCAAGATCGTCGTCGACCAACGGGTCAACGCCAACCACACCCCGGGCGCGGTGTTCAAGGACAAACCGCTGACCATCGCCGAGGTGCTCGACAGTCCCATCATCGCGTCACCGCTGCACATGCTCGAGATCGTGATGCCGTGCATGGGCGGTTCGGCGGTGCTGGTCACCAGCGCGGAACTGGCCCGTAAGAGCCGTCACCGGCCGGTGTGGGTGAAGGGCTTCG
Organism: Mycolicibacterium fluoranthenivorans; assembly: GCF_011758805.1. NCBI lineage: Bacteria > Bacillati > Actinomycetota > Actinomycetes > Mycobacteriales > Mycobacteriaceae > Mycobacterium > Mycolicibacterium fluoranthenivorans. Next base: position 2,668,930 of record NZ_JAANOW010000001.1, read on the forward strand.
GCGAGCGGGTGCCCTACAAGTCACCCGTCTACGCGGCAGACCCGTTGCAGACCCCGATGGTCAAGGTCGCCGGGTCGGCCTTCGGTATGGCGGAACTGACTCCCGCCGATATGGACATGGTGTCGATCTATGACTGCTACACCATCACCGCGCTGCTCACCCTCGAAGACGCCGGCTTCTGCGAGAAGGGCAAGGGGATGCAATTCGTCACCGACCACGACCTCACGTTCCGCGGCGACTTCCCGATGAACACCGCGGGCGGCCAGTTGGGCTACGGCCAGCCCGGCAATGCCGGTGGGATGCACCATATCTGCGATGCCGCCCGGCAGTTGATGGGTCGAGCCGGCCAGACCCAGGTGCCCGACTGTCACCGCGCCTTCGTCTCGGGCAACGGCGGTGTGCTGAGCGAACAGGAAGCGCTCGTCTTGGAGGGCGACTAGATGACCATTCCGTTGAGCAGGCCGCTTCCGCTGGCCACGCCGACCTCCGCGCCCTTCTGGGAGGGGTTGCGGCGCCACGAGATCTGGATCCAGTACTCGCCGTCGTCGGGCGCGTACGTGTTCTACCCTCGGGTCCTGGCGCCCGGCACCCTGGCCGATGACCTGGAATGGCGCCAGATCTCGGGCGCGGGAACGGTCGTCAGTTTCGCTGTCGCGCAGCGGCCCGTCGCGCCGCAGTTCGCCGACGCCGTGCCACACCTGCTCGGGGTCGTGCAGTGGCGGGAAGGGCCGCGGCTGGCCACCGAGTTCGTCGGCATCGACGCCGACGAACTGCGGGTGGGGATGCCGGTCACCCCGGTGTTCACCGACATCCCCGGCGACGAACCGGACGCCGGGGTGACACTCTTGCACTACACCGCAGGCTAGGGAGGGCCCACACCGTGGCATTGGCGCTGACCGACGAACAGGTGCAGATCACCGACGCGATGGCAGGTTTCGCGGCCAGGCACGGCGGTCTGGAGCTGACCCGGTCGCAGTTCGACGAGCTCGCGGCCGGGGGGCGGCCGGGGTTCTGGGCTGCACTGGTGGATCAGGGCCTGCACGCGGTACACCTGCCCGAACACATCGGGGGACAGGGTGGCGGCCTGGCCGAGGCCGCCTGCGTCATCGACGCCGCCGGCTACGGCCTGCTGCCCGGAGCGCTGCTACCGACCGTGATCGCCGGGGCGGTGGCCGCGACCGCGGAACCGGGAACCGGCACCGAGCGGCTGCTCGGCGATATCGTGGCCGGTCACCCGGCGACGCTGATCCTGCCGCAGGCCGGGCAGCTGCGCGCGGCCGCCATCGACGGCGGCTGGTCGTTGTCAGGTGCCGTCGGCCCGGAGATCGGCCTGTGTGGGGCCGAACGGGTCATCGTCAGTGCGGGCACCGATTCCGGTGCGCTGCACTGGTTCGTCCTCGACACCGCCACGGCCGGGGTGCACGTGGCGGCGCAGACCCCCACCGACCTGACCCGTGATGTGGGCGTGCTGCAGATCGACGGTGTGCGCGTCGGTGTCGACGATCTGCTCACCGGTATCGATGCGGTGCGTGCCCGATGTATCGCCGTGAGCCTGCTGGCGGCCGAAGCCGCCGGTATCGCCCGCTGGTGTGTGGACAACGTGGTGGCCTACCTGAAGGTCCGGGAACAGTTCGGCCGGCCCATCGGGTCGTTTCAGGCCCTCCAGCACAAAGCCGCGATGCTGTTCATCAACAGTGAGCTGGCCGCCGCGTCGGCGTGGGACGCGGTCCGCGCCGCGGACCAGCCCGTGCCCCAGCACCATATCGCCGCCGCCGGCGCCGCCATCGTGGCGGTCTGTCGGCTGCCCGAGCTGGTGGTCGACGCGCTGACCATGTTCGGCGCCATCGGCTACACCTGGGAGCACGATCTGCATCTGTACTGGAAACGCGCGATCAGCCTGGCCGCCGCCGTGGGATCGCGCTCCGAATGGGCGCACGCCCTGGGCGATCCGAGCTGGCCGGGACGCGATTTCAGCATCGAGATCGATGACGTGGAACCGGATTTCCGGGCCATCGTCGCCTCGGCCCTGGACCGTGCGGCGCAGTTGAGCAACGACACCCCGGGCCGGCAGAACCCGGAATACGCGGAGTTCTGGACCGGGCCGCAGCGGACCGCCCTGGCGGACACGGGCCTGGTCGCGCCGTACCTGCCCGCGCCGTGGGGACTGGATGCCAGTCCCGTCCAACAGTTGATCATCGACGAGGAGTTCGAGAAGCGGCCGAATCTGGTCCGCCCGTCACTGGGCATCGCGCAGTGGATCCTGCCGACCGTGCTGGCCGCCGGATCCGATGCGCAGCGGTCGCAGTTCGCCGATCCGACACTGCGCGGCGAGATCGGCTGGTGCCAGCTGTTCTCCGAGCCCGGCGCGGGGTCCGATCTGGCGTCGTTGTCGACGCGGGCCACCAAGACGGACGGCGGCTGGCTGGTGAACGGGCAGAAGGTCTGGACCTCGTCGGCGCAGCGTGCCGACTGGGGCGCTCTGCTGGCCCGCACCGATCCGGATGCCAAGAAGCACAAGGGAATCGGGTACTTCCTGGTGGACATGACGACACCGGGCATTCGGGTGCGGCCGTTGCGCACGGCAAGCGGTGAGGAACACTTCAACGAGGTGTTCTTCGACGACGTCTTCGTGCCCGACGCCATGCTGGTGGGGGAGCCGACCGCCGGCTGGTCGCATGCGCTGGCGACTATGGCCAACGAGCGGGTCGCCATCGGCGCCTACATCAAACTGGACAAGGAGAGCGAACTGCGCACGCTGGCAAGCCGGTCCGGCGCAGACGCGGGCGCGGTCCGGCAGGCTCTCGGTGAGGTCAGGGCCGGGTCGAATGCCATTGGCGCGCTGGCCGTTCGGGACACCCTCAATCGGCTGGCGGGCCACGGGCCCGGGCCGGCCTCCAGCGTCGGCAAGGTGGCGACCGCGCAGATCGTGCGGCGGGTCACCGCCGATGCGCTGGCTTTCAGCGGGCGTGCGGCGATGGTGGGCGGTGGCGAGCACTCGGCCGTGGCGCAGAGTCTGATGATGCCCGCCGAGGTGATCGGCGGTGGCACCGTCGAGATCCAGCTGAATATCATCGCGACGATGATCCTGGGACTGCCGAAGAATTGAGGTCCGATGACCGCGAGCACGGACTTGCCGGGCTACAAACAGGCGCGCCGGTCGCAGATCGTGGCGGCGGCGCTGGCGGCGCTCAAGGTGCACGACTATGAGCAGATCCAGATGCGGGACGTCGCCGTCGCGGCCGATGTCGCGCTGGGCACGCTCTACCGCTACTTCAGTTCCAAGGAGCACGTCTACGCCGCCGTGCTGATGGAGTGGGCGCAGCCGGTGTTCGACGACACCGCCCGGGACGATCGCCCGGCCGAGCGCCGGGTGCGGCAGAAGGTGCGCAATATCATCACCAGCTTCGAGCGCTGGCCCGCCTTCTTCAAGGTGTGCATGCTGTTGCAGAACACCACCGATGCCAACGCCCAGCCGTTGATGCAGCAGTTCGCCGAAACCGCTCAGCGCACTCTGGCGGCGGACTTCGCTTCGCTGGGACACCAGGAGTCGTTCGATACCGCAATCATGTTGTGGGGCATCGTCAGCACCATGCTGTCCGGAACGATCCACAACGGCTACCCGATCGGGGACGCTTACCGGGTGGCCGACGCGTTCATCGACCTGGTGGCCCCCCGGCTGCCCGCCGATCAGCGCTCGGCGACCACCGGAGGCTGATGAGCCCGCACCGGTGGTAGGGGCCCGGCGAACTTCTCCACCTGCACCAGCACGTGCGCGCCGGTGCAGCCCCGCGCCAAGGCGGATGTCCCGACATCGTCGGTGAGCACGTTCGGGTTGCCGTGCACACACAGCGCATCCGGGTCCGCCGGGTCCAGCGGGTCGAACCAGGCACCCGTCGACAGCTGGACCGCCCGGGGGCGCACACCGGCGTCGGTGACCACTCCGGCCAGACATGCGCCCCGGTCGTTGTACACCCGCACCACGTCGCCGTCGGTCACTCCGCGTTCGGCGGCATCCTCGGGGTGCATCCGGATGGGTTCGCGCCCAGACACTTTCGATCCCTGGCTGAGTGCGCCGGTGTCGAGCTGGCTGTGCAGGCGGGATGCGGGCTGGTTGGCCAGCAGGTGCAGCGGGAAGCTGGCGGCCCGAGCGCCGCCGAGCCATTCGGTGGGTTCGAACCAGGCCGGATGGCCCACGCAGTCGGCGTAACCGAAACCATCGATATCGGCCGAGAAGATCTCGATGCGCCCACTCGGGGTGTTCAACCGGTGGGTGTGCGGATCGGCGCGGAAGTCCGACAGCAGGGTCAGCCCGGGTTCGGTGGGCAGGCGCAGCTGACCGTCGGCCCAGAACTGGTCGAAGGTCGGTGCCGCGAAATCGAGGCCGGCCGCCCATTTCTCGTACATGTGCTGCAGCCACTGCCGCGCGGTGCGGCCCTGGGTGAACTGGTCGCCCACCCCGAGACGCTCGGCCAGGGCGGCGAAGGTGTCGTAGTCGTCCCGGGACGCGGCGTAGGGCTCGGTCAGCGCGCGCATCGCGACCAGCAGCGGGTCGTTACGCGACCCCGAATAGTCTTCGCGCTCATAGGCGGTGGTCGAGGGCACGACGATATCGGCGTGTTTGGCCATCGCCGTCCAGTACGGGTCGTGCACGACGACGGTGTCCGGCCGGGCCAGGGCGCGCCGCAGCCGCGGGATGTTCTGGTGGTGATGGAACGGGTTCCCGCCGGCCCAGTACACCAGCCGGATATCGGGGTAGGTCAGCCGCTGCCCGTTGTAGTCGTACTCCTGCCCGGGGTGCAGCAGCATATCGCTGATCGCGGCGACCGGGATGAACGTCGACACCGGATTGGGGCCCTGGGGCAGCACGGGCAGCCGGTAGCGCAACGGGGCGAGGCCCGGTTCGTTCATCGAGCCGTAGCCGTGCCCGAATCCGCCACCGGGCAAGCCGATCTGGCCGAGCATCGCGGCCAGCGTCAGGCCCATCCACGGGGCCTGCTCGCCGTGCCGGATGCGCTGGAGCGACCAGCTGACGGTGACCAGGGTGCGGGCGGCGGCCATCCGGCGGGCCAGCGCGGTGATGGTCTCGGCGGGCAGTCCGCTGAGGGCCGACGCCCAGGCAGGTGACTTCGGGACGCCGTCGTCGCTGCCGAGCAGGTAGCGCTCGAACCGGTCGTACCCGGTGCAGTAGGTGTCCAGGAACTCCCGGTCCGCGAGGTTCTCGGTGGCCAGCACATGGGCCAGCGCCAGCATGATCGCCACATCGGTACCGGGTACCGGTGCGTGCCATTCGTAGTCGCCCTCGACATCGTCGCGCAGTGGGGAGAAGGACACGATGTGCCCGCCGCGGTCGCGGAACCGGCGCAGTGCCGCACGGGCCGGATGTGCCGTGGTGCCACCGTGATTGATGCCGGTGTTCTTGAGTGCGACACCGCCGAAGCAGACCAGCAGCTCGGTGTGCTCGACGATGACATCCCATCCGGTGGAGCGTTTGAACAGGTCGTCGTGGGTGCCGACCACCCGCGGCATGATGACCCCGGTGGCGCCCAGGCTGTACGAGTGGCGCGACGAGGTGTAGCCGCCGAGCAGTTTGAGGAACCGGTGCACCTGGCTCTGGGCGTGATGGAAGCGCCCGGCGCTGGCCCAGCCGTAGGACCCGCCGTAGATGGCCTCGTTGCCGTGGATGTCGATGACGCGGCGCAGTTCGTCGGCAAGGAGTTCGGTGAGTTCGTCCCACGTGACCGCGACGAATTCGTCGGCACCGCGGGCGCCGCTGGGCCCGGGCCCGTCGTCCAGCCAGCCGCGACGCACGGCCGGCCCCGCCACCCGAGCCCGGTGCCGCAGCGAACCGGGGAGGTTCGCCAACAGTGGCGAGGGATCGGTGTCGGTGGCCATCGGCGTCACGGCCGAGATGTCACCGGCGTGCAGTTCGGCGGTGAAGGCACCCCAATGCGAGTGGCTGGCGCGTGACACGCACCAATCCTAGGGTGGTGGGCCCACCGTCCGACCAACCATCTGGTTGGTATGTTGGGCGCCACACACCCGAAATCCAGTACCGGAGGTCACACCATGGGCGTCGTCAAGTTCGAGCGCACCCTGTTCGAACCGGAGCACGACCTGTTCCGCGAGTCCTACCGCGCATTCCTCGACCGGCACGCCGCACCGTTCCAAGAAGAATGGGAGAAGGCCAAGATCGTCGACCGCGAGGTCTGGCGCGAGGCCGGTAAGCAGGGCTTTCTCGGTATGGCCGTACCCGAGGAGTACGGCGGCGGGGGCAACCCGGACTTCCGCTACAACGTCGTCGTCACCGAGGAGACCAGCGCGGGCCGGCACAGCGGTCTGGGTTTCACCCTGCAGAACGACGTCATCGCGCCCTATTTCCTGGAGCTCGCCGATGAGGAACAGAAGAAGCGCTGGCTGCCCGGATTCTGCAGCGGCGAATTGATCGCGGCGATCGCAATGACCGAACCGGGCACCGGAAGCGACCTGCAGGGCATCAAGACCCGGGCGGTCAAGCACGGCGACCATTACGTGCTCAACGGTGCGAAGACGTTCATCACCAACGGTATCCACGCCGACCTGGTCATCGTGGTGGCCTGCACGGACCCGGACAAGGGGGCTCAGGGTTTCAGCCTGCTGGTCGTCGAACGGGGGATGGCGGGTTTCGAACGCGGCCGCCATCTCGACAAGATCGGGCTCGACGCGCAGGACACCGCGGAGCTGTCGTTCACCGATGTGAAGGTGCCCGTGGAGAACCTGCTCGGTCAGGAAGGGCTCGGCTTCATCTATCTGATGCAGAACCTGCCGCAGGAGCGGATCAGCATCGCCGTCATGGCGGCCGCCGCGATGGAGGCGACCCTGGAGGCGACGCTGCAGTACACCAAGGAGCGCAAGGCGTTCGGCAAGCCGATCGGCAGCTTTCAGAACAACCGATTCGTGCTCGCCGAACTGGCCACCGAGGCCACCGCGGTGCGGATCATGGTCGACGAGTTCATCCGCCTGCACCTGGACCGCAAGCTGACCGTCGACCAGGCGGCGATGGCCAAGTGGTACTCCACCGAGGCTCAGGTCCGGCTGGTCGATCGCTGCCTGCAGCTGCACGGCGGCTACGGCTATATGCGTGAGTACCCCATTGCCAAGGCCTTCCTGGATTCCAGGATCCAGACCATCTACGGCGGTACCACCGAGATCATGAAGGAGATCATCGGCCGCGGCCTGGGCGTCTGAGGTTCGATGCCGACGCGCCGCGGGCCCGACACGCATTCGCTACAGGTCGCGATATCCCACGAGATGACGCCCCGCTGACGCAAAGTTGACGAAAGCGATACTTTTCTCATGCTTTGCACACGTTGGGGAGGACCGATGACCAGGCAGCGAACCCGGCTGCGTACCGCCGCCGGGCGCGCGTTGCTAGGGCTGGCGGCGCCGATGATGGTGGTGGCCGGCGTGCTGGCAATGGTGCTCGCGGCACCGGCGTCGGCCACGCCCGAGAGCGACGCCGACGCAGCGATCAGCGCCGCGTGGGACGATGCCGGTGGCGACACCGGACCCCTGGGTGGCAAGGACGGCGACGTCTACGCCGTCGGTGCGGGCTTCGGGCAGAACTTCGCCGGAGGCAAGATCTTCTTCACTCCGCAGACCGGTGCGCACATCATGGCCGGCGCGATCCTGGACAAATACCAGTCTCTGGGCGGTCCCGCGGACAGCGACCTGGGTTTTCCGACGATCGATGAGGGACCGGGCCGCGCGCCCGGCAGTCGCAACACCACCTTCAGTGCGGCGGACAACCCCGTCATCTTCTGGACACCGGACAACGGAGCCAGGGTGGTGCGCGGGGCGATCAACGCCGCGTGGGACAAACTCGGCGGATCCGCCGCGGTGCTCGGAGTGCCCACCGGGGATGAGATCTCGCGCGGGGAGGTGATCTCCCAGCAGTTCACCGGCGGTGAGGTGTCGTGGAACCGGAAGACCAAGGCCTTCACCACGACGCCGCCCGAACTCGCCGATCAACTCGCCGGCCTGGAGGTCCCGTCCGACGCCACTTCGGAGATCGCGGCGGCCCGCCGCGCTGCCGGTGGAGCGCTGGGTCCGCTCGGCGCCCCGGACGGCGGTCAGTACGCCATCGGTTCCGACGGTGTCGGCCAGAACTACGCCGGCGGCAAGATCTTCTACAGCCCGGCCACCGGCGCCGATGTCGTCACCGGTCAGGTGCTGGCCAAGTACGAGAGCGTCGGCGGACCCACCGGCGATCTCGGCTTCCCGACCGCCAGCGAATCCGACGGCGGGCTGGCCCCGGCCAGCCGGTTCGTGCCGTTCGCCGCCGCGGACAAGCCCGTCATCTTCTGGACTCCCGACTTCGGCGCCGTGATCGTCCGTGGTGCCATGAACGCGGCGTGGGACAAACTCGGCGGTGCCACCGGGGATCTGGGTGCGCCCAAGAGCGATCAGACCCAGAACGGTGATGTCATCACCCAGCAGTTCAACGGCGGCAGCATCTCGTGGGACCAGTCGACCCATAAGTTCACGACGGAGCCCGCGAATCTGCAGTCGCAACTGGCCGGCCTCGAGGTGCCCGGTGCCGATGCGCCCAAAGCCCCCGCCGCAGAGCCCAGCAGTACCGCCGGCAAGAAGTGGTACGCGTGGAGTTGGTGGTGGCTGCTGGGCCTGATCCCGCTGCTCGCACTGGTCGGCCTCATCATCACGGCGGTGCTGCGCAACCGGCGGTCGCGGGATGACCATTTCGGTGAGCACTACGACGGCGAGCACCACGAGGGCGATGGCTACGACGGCGATCGCTACGGTGAGGACGAGTACGCGGCCGGCTACCGAGGCCCGCACGATTCGGGTTTCGACGGCCGCGCCGAGTCACACGAGCCCGACGAGTACGAGAGTGGGCCCGCCGCATTCGGCCAGGAGCCCGGCGGTTACTCGCCGCAGAGTCCCTGGGCGCTGGCGGGGCTCGGCGCCGAAGAGCACGACGAAGCCGGCGAACCGGCCCAACCCGATGCCCACGAATCGCTGGAATTCGACTCCGATGCCGACTCTGTCGACACGGCCCCCACCCGCATCCAGTCTGATGTCCCCGAGGATGACGACGACCTCAGCGATCGCGACGAGGTGGACCACGACGACGAGCCCGAACCGGAGACTGCCGCCGTACCCCTGGTGGCGGGCCTACCGCCGATTCCGCGCTCGACCTACGAACCCGACTTCCCCAGCGGACGCCATGCGGCGATCCATATCGAGGAGCCGGATCCCGCAAATACCTCGATGCGCCTGGCGGGTAGCGACCCGTACCGCGCACCCGAGGGCTATCTGATCAAGGCGCACACCGGCACGGGCGAGTATTGGACGCCCGGTATGCCCGGCTATGACCAGACACCGGCTGAGATCTGGTTCGTCAATGAGGAATTCGCGGTGACGAACGGATTCGTTCGCGCCAACTGATCTCCGTCAGATCTTGCGGATGACGGTGACGACCTTGCCCAGCACCACTGCGTCGTTGCCGGGGATCGGATCGAACACCGGGTTGTGCGGCATCAGCCACACCTGACCCCGGGTGCGCTTGAACGTCTTGACCGTGGCTTCGCCGTCGATCATCGCCGCGACGATATCGCCGTTCTCGGCGACGTTCTGCTGACGGATGACCACCCAGTCGCCGTCGCAGATCGCTGCGTCGATCATGGATTCGCCGACCACCTTCAACAGGAACAGCGACCCTTCGCCGACGAGTTCGCGGGGCAACGGGAACACGTCCTCCACGGCCTCCTCGGCCAGGATCGGGCCACCGGCGGCGATCCGGCCCAGCACCGGCACGAAGGTCGGCTCGGGAAGCGCGTCGGATCCGGCGACGTCGGTGGCGACGATCGGCGTCACCGTATCGTCGGAACCCCGGACGTCCACCGCGCGAGGACGGTTGGGATCGCGACGGAGATAGCCCTTCTTCTCCAGTGTCCGGAGTTGGTGTGCGACAGACGAGGTCGACGTCAGGCCGACCGCGTCACCGATCTCCCGAATGCTCGGCGGGTAGCCACGGCTGGTCACCGACGCGCGGATGACCTCCAGAATGGTGCGCTGCCGCTCGGTGAGTCCTGAACGCGCCTCAGGGGTGTCGGTGTGCTCGCTCATGGCGCCGAATCTAGTCGCCCCGGGACCATTAATCAAACATGTGTTCGAGGCGTGTCGGCGTGCGCCGCCACTTGTCGGTGGGTGCCTTTATCGTTTGCAACAGTTCGATCACATGTTCTATCCATCGAACACATGATCGACTATCTTCGAACACACAAGCGAACGATCGGCAGGCCCACTCGGCGAAAGGCGGAGAAATGACCATTCTGGAGACTCGATTCGACACCCAGTTCGACCGCGAGTTCGATCGCGAGTTCGAATCTCACTTCGACGCGCGCCCCGTGGGCCGCGGCCAGGTCGAGGTCCGGCGGCGCGCCGCGGCCGAGGTGTGGCCGTTGCCGCGGGATGTGGTCGTGCGGCGCCGTCGCCCGCAGGTGCGCCGGCCCTCGGGTGCCCCGCTCGGGCACCGCGGCACCGGCGTCCTGATGTCACGGGCCTCGCACCGCCGCCGCCCGATCACCCCGGTCACCACCGTGGTGCTGGCGCTGATCGCCGCCGCGATCACGGTGTGGCTGGGTCTGGTCGCCCAGGTGGGCGGTGACGTCGGCCAGGCTGCGGTGCAGGTACCCACCCGGCTGTCGGTGGTGCAGGTCGAAGCGGGGGAGACGCTGCAACATGTGGCGCAGCGGGTCGCTCCCGACGCACCCGTCGACTCGGTGGTCGACCGGATCAAGGAACTCAACAAGCTCGACTCCGCTGCGGTGCCCGCCGGGCGGACCCTCATCGCGCCGATCGGCTGACTCGTGAGTGGCCAAACGCGCTGCCGCCCAATGTCGGCGGTGCCCGGCCGGCCGCCCGTCCAGCGCCCAATCAGGACAGACGGGCGACGCCTGCGGGTGGTGCAGGTAGGCTCGGAGTCGTTCGAAGTGGTCGACATTCGGTGCGGCGAAGGAGCGGTGATGCACTGTCCGTTCTGCCGTCACCCTGATTCACGGGTCGTCGACTCGCGCGAGACCGATGAGGGGCAGGCCATCAGGCGCCGCCGCTCCTGCCCCGAGTGCGGGCGCCGGTTCACCACCGTGGAAACCGCGGTGCTCGCCGTGGTGAAGCGCAGCGGCGTCACCGAACCGTTCAGTCGTGAGAAGGTCATCAAGGGTGTCCGTCGCGCCTGCCAGGGACGTCAGGTGGACGACGATGCGCTCAACCTGTTGGCCCAGCAGGTCGAGGATGCGGTGCGGGCCGCGGGCTCGCCGGAGATTCCCAGCCACGAGGTCGGGCTCGCCATCCTCGGGCCGCTTCGCGACCTCGACGAGGTCGCCTACCTCAGATTCGCGTCCGTGTACCGGTCGTTTAGCTCGGCCGCCGATTTCGAGCGCGAGATCGAGGCGTTGCGCGCCCATCGCCGTGTGACGAGCACCGGCTGAGCCCGCTCATTCGACCACGGTGTCGCTGTCGCGGGTCACGCGCCCGGCGATCTTGACCCAGCCCTGCGGATCCCACCAGGTGTGTATCTCCGAGCCCTTGCCCTGGGTGATGTGCAGATCCCGGCTGAGATAGTCGGTCATCCGCACCGCGGCAGCGCCGGTCGCCTCGTCCTCGACGATTCCCACGTGTGGGGCGAACACCCTCGACCGCAGCGCCCCGTCTGCGGCGCTGGTCCAGGCCCACACGTAGTGCCCGGTGTCGCCGGGGTAGTCCGACGGGTCGGCATCGCGCACCTCGGCCACCGAATCCAGCTCGTAGATCGCGAATTCCGGTGCCCACTCGGCACGGGCGCTGACGGCGGTGAGACCGTCCTCGGTGTATTCGACCTGTACCAGGCCGGCGGGTACCGACAGGGTCCGCACCGGGGTGCCGCGGTCACGCAACCACCAGGCCGCACCCACGGTGGGATGCCCGGCGAACGGCAACTCGGTGGCGGGAGTGAAGATATGGGCGCGTGCAGTCGTCGCACCCGGTTCCGGAATGTCGATGAAAATGGTTTCGCTGTAACCCAATTCGGTAGCCAACCGTTGCCGGTCGGCCGGATCGACGGCGGCGGCGTCCACCACGCCGAGCGGATTGCCGAACTCGCCTTCGGGACTGGTGAACACTCGCAGCACGCTGACCTCGACCGCCATGACGTCGATGGTAGTCAGGTGGCGCTTCGCTCGTCCCCGCCGATCGCATCGAGCACGGCGACTCGGGTGTCGAGTGGCCCGGTGATCGCCTTTTCGCTGATGCCGGCCCGCAACAGGTCCCGGAGGAGTTCCTGGTCGTAGGGGGCCGGCTGGGTGGAGTCGATGAAGCGCTCGACGATCTCGACGAAGCGGTCGGGATCGTCGTGGAACGGGAAATGCCCGGAACCGTCGAAGATCTCCAACTTCGATCCGGGCATCGCGGAGTGTGCAAGGTGGGCGTGACTGACCGGGATGACGGAATCCTTCTTGCCCCAAACGAGCTGAACGGGAACCGATTCCGTCAAATAACATCGGTCCAGCATGGTGACCACCTGGCCGCGCCAGTCGACGACCGCCCGCAGGGTGCGCGCGAACGCCGAGGACGCCGTCGGCTCGGGCAGATCGTTGAGCACCCGCAGCATGTCGGGCAGATCACGCCCGACCCCCGTCGAACCGAACAGTGCGCCGCCGACCCGCCCGGCCATCTGAAGGGCGGGCAGCACCAACGGCAGTCGCAGCAGCGCCAGCGCCTCGCTGCCCATCGGCATCGAGGCGATCCGCAGGGCGACGTTGACATCCTTGGTGACGCCGCCGGAACCGACCAGCACCAGCCGGTCGACCAGCTGGGGGAATTGGTAGGCGAACTGCATGGCCACCCCACCGCCGAGCGAATGGCCGACAACCGTCACATGGTCGATGTCCAGCACAGATAACAGATCGCGCATGCCGTTGGCGTATGCGGCCACCGAGTAATCGGCGCGCGGCTTGTCGGACTGGCCGTGACCGAGGAGGTCGGGGGCGATGACGGTGAACCGCTGCGCCAACGCGGTCTGCACGGTGTGCCACGTCGTGGAGTTGTCACCGATCCCGTGGATCAACAGGATCGCCGGCCCCGACCCGCAGATGCGGAAGGCACGCCGGTACCCGTGGATGGTGCGGAACTGCAGGGACGGCGTACTTTCCCGCACCGAGTGCAGCTTGGGTTTCCGTTCGGTCATCTCCGCCACATCCTCCCAAGCCTCGTCATCGAAGCTGTATCGGCTAGCTGTCGTCCTCGTCGTTGTCGTCAGCTTGCTGTGCCAGGAACCGCTCGAATTCTGCGCCCAGTTCCTCGCCGCTGGGCAGGTTCTCGTCATGGGCCAGCAACGAGCGGTTCTCCTGTGCGGCGACGAATGCATCGTACTGTCGCTCGAGTGCCGTCACCACCTGAGCGACTTCGGCGCTCGCCCCCACCTGCTCGTTGATCTTGGTGTGCACCTCGGCGGCGGCCTCACCCAGCGCGGTCAGCGGGATCTGCAGTGTTGCGGCCCGGGCCACCTCTGCCAGCAACGTCTCGGCTGCCGGGGGGAAGGGTGTCTGCGCGAGGTAGTGCGGGACATGCACGGTGAAACCCATCGCGTCGTGACCGTGTTGGCCCATCCGGAACTCCAGCAGATTCGACACGCTGGCCGGAACCTGCACCTCGCCGACCCACGGCGTGTACTCCTTGATGAGGTCCTTGTTGGTCGAGTGCGCGGTGAGCGTCACGGGCCGGGTGTGTGGCACAGCCATCGGGATGGTGCCCAGTCCGATGACCTGACGGACCCCGAGTCGCTCCGCCAGCAGGCGCACCGCGGTGATGAACCGCTCCCAGCGCAGATCCGGCTCAAGACCGGCGAGCAGCAGGAACGGTGTGCCCGCGGTGTCTCGTAGCGCGTACAGGTTCAGTTCCGGCTGCTCGTAGCTGGTGAAATGGTCGGTCTTGAAGGTCATCAACGGGCGCCGGGAGCGGTAGTCCAGCAGTTCGTCGACCGCGAACGACGCGACCAACTCGGTGTCCAGGGTGTCCTTCAAGTGCTGCGCGGCCAGCTTGACCGCGTGCCCCGCGTCCGAGAACCCCTCGAGCGCGTGGATGAGCACCGGTCCCCGCCCATCCGACGAGGACAGCTGGGGCGCCGGAAACTCCAGCTCGTACATGCCGGTCTGTTCGGGCTGGTAGCGCGGGTCCGGATGACCTGTCTGATCGTCCATGTGCGTCACCTCCTCTTCACCTAGTGTCTCGCATTTTGTCGCCCGGCCGGCGCGGGGCCCCGGCCTGCACGCTCCCAGCACTTTCAACAGGTTTCTCGGGCAGGATCATCTCGTGCGCGTGACGGTGAGGGTACTGGTGGTGGCACTGACGGGTGCGCTGCTCGCCGGGTGCACCGCCGTGCCCCAGATCGTGCACAGTTCGACCGTCGCGACCGGCACCCCGGAGGCCGCCCCGGTGGCGCCCGACCGGCGCATCGGCGCGCTGTTCGTCGGAGGGGGCGACCTGCACGCGTGCACCGCGGCGGTGCTGGACTCACCCACCGGGGACCTGATCCTGACTGCGGCACACTGTCTGGACGGGGGCGCGGACGCGAACTTCGCGGCCGGATTCGCCGGGGTGGCCTCGGCCGACGACCTCTGGCATGTCGACGCCGTCTATCTGGATCCGCGGTGGAGCGCGAACCAGAACCCCCGCGCCGATTTCGCGATCGCGAGGGTGAGCCGCGCCGGTGGTGGATCGTTGGCCGCGTCGGTCGGGGGCGGGCTGCGGCTGGGAACCGCGCCGGCGCCCGGCACCGATGTGGCGGTCACCGGCTACCCGATGGGAGTGGGGGGCGGTCCGATCGGCTGCCGCGGCACGACGAGTACCACCAAGGCCGGGTTCCCGCTCCTGCGCTGCGGTGGCCTGGTCGACGGCACCAGCGGTTCACCGTGGCTGGTCGGCTCCGTCATCACCGGGCTGACGGGTGGGCTCGACGGCGGTGGATGTGCCGAAAATCTCTCCTACTCACCACCTTTCGACCAGGCGCCGGAAGATTTGCTGGTCCGTGCCGAGGCGCGTGGGCCGGGGGACCAGACCCCGGATTCCTCGGAGGTGGACTGCTAGCGCTTGAACTGGCTCAGCGCGCGCAGCTTGTTCATCACGTCCAGCGCCGCCACCTTGTAGGCCTCGGAGAAGGTGGGGTAGTTGAAGACCGCATCGACGAGATACTCGACGGTGCCTCCGCAACCCATCACCGCCTGACCGATATGCACCAATTCGGTGGCCGCACTGCCGAAGATGTGGACGCCCAGGATCTTGAGATCCTCGGTGGACACCAGCAGCTTGAGCATGCCGTAGGAGTCACCGGCGATCTGGCCGCGGGCCAGTTCCCGGTAGCGGGAGACGCCGACCTCATATGGGATCGAGTCCTTGGTCAGGTCGACCTCGGTGAGGCCGACATAGGACACCTCGGGAATCGAGTAGATCCCGATCGGTTGCAGGTCCATCATGCCTTTGGTGGGCTCGCCGAACGCGTGGTAGGCGGCCAGCCGCCCTTGTTCCATCGACGTCGCGGCCAGGGCGGGGAAGCCGATGACGTCGCCGACGGCGTAGATATGGTCGACCTTGGTGGCGAAGTTGTCGTCGACGAAGATCCGGCCACGGGCGTCGGCCTCCAGGCCGGCGTTGGCCAGGTCGAGGTGATCGGTCTGGCCCTGACGGCCCGCGGAGTACATCACCGTCTCGGCCGGGATCTGCTTACCACTGGCCAGGGTGGTCACCGTGCCGGCCGCACCGACGTCGACGGCCGTGACCTCCTCGCCGAACCGGAACGTGACGGCCAGATCGCGGAGATGGAACCGCAGCGCCTCGACGATCTCCGGGTCACAGAACTCGAGCATCGCGTCGCGTTTCTCGACGACGGTCACCTTGGTGCCCAGGGCGGCGAACATCGAGGCGTACTCGATGCCGATCACCCCGGCGCCCACCACCACCATGGAGGTCGGGATGGCCTTGAGGTCAAGGATTCCGTCGGAGTCCAGCACCCGGTTCTCGTCGAACTCGACGCCGCTCGGACGGGCGGGTTTGGTGCCGGTGGCGATGACGAAATACCGGCCGCGCACCGTGATCCGTTCCGCGCGGCCGGGATCGTCGATCGCCACGGTGTGGTCGTCGACGAACCGGCCGTGCCCGACATAGAGCTCGACCCGGTTGCGCATCAGCTGCGAGCGCACCACGTCGATCTCCTTGCCGATCACGTGCTGGGTCCGGGCCAGCAGATCGGCGGGGGTGATCTTCTCCTTGACGCGATAGCTGGCGCCGTACAGTTCGCGCTGGCTCATCCCGGTCAGGTAGACGACGGCTTCGCGCAACGTCTTCGACGGAATGGTGCCGGTGTTGACGCAGACGCCGCCCAGCATCGCGCCCCGCTCGATGACCGCCACGGACTTGCCGAGCTTGGCGGCGGCGATGGCCGCCCGCTGGCCGCCGGGGCCGGAACCGATGACGACGAGGTCATACTCCTGCATGGAACCCATGTGTGAAGTCCTACGCCGGTTCCGGCGATCTCGCACGCCGACGGCGGGTAATGGCGTGTGAACAACAGTCGATCAATCCACAGTTACCGATTCATCCACAGCCGGTGCCGCCGGGGCCCGTTTATCGCCTTGGGTGACGGTGCGGCCTGTGACGGTCTGGATATGACCACACAACCTCGCTTCACAGATCTCGACCGGCCTGCCGCCCTGATCGCGGCGCTGCCCGCGGTCCTCGGCTTCGTCCCCGTCCACTCGCTGGTCCTGGTCACCCTCGACCGCGGTGACATCGGCCCCGTTCTGCGGGTGGACCTCAGCGCCGCTCTCACCGCAGGCACCGAGCATTTCGCGGCGGTGGTGGCGTCGTCGTGCCCGGACGCGGCGATAGCCGTCATCGTCGATGAGAACATGCCGGACTGCAGCGCCTGCGCCAGTGATCACCTTGACCTCGCCGACCGGCTGGCGGAGTCGCTGGACGGGCACGCGATCACGCTGCTGGCCGCGCTCGTGGTGGACCGGGTCACCCCGGGCGGACGGTGGCGCTGCGCCGACGGATGCGGTGCCGGCGGCGTGATCGACGATCCCGAATCGTCGCCGCTGGCGGCGGCGGCGGTGCTCGAGGGACGCAGGCTCTACGGTCGACGTGAGGAGCTGGAACAGGTCGTCGATATCGTCGACCTGGACCATTGCGATCGGCTGGCCGAGCAGATAGCGCGTCACGCCACAGGTGACCCGACCCCTGCCGCGGAGGCGGTGCGGTTGGCACTGAGGATGGCCGCACAGGTCGGTGCCGGGACCGATCCCGACGATGCCGAGGTGGCGGTGCTGGCGTGCGCGCTCACCGACCCCCGGGTTCGGGACACGCTCTATGCGCTGGCGGTCGGGGAGCGGGCCGCCGAGGCCGAGGCGCTGTGGACGCGGTTGGCACGCCTCCTGCCGCAACCGTGGCGGACGGAAGCCCTGGTGCTGGTGGCCTTCTCGGCCTACGTGCGCGGCGACGGCCCACTCGCCGGGATCTCCCTGGAAGCGGCGCTGAAATGCCAGGCGACCCATCGGATGGCCGGCATGCTGGACCAGGCTCTCCAGTCGGGGATGCACCCGCGGCAGATACGCGAGCTGGCGCTCACCGGCTATCGGACCGCGGCGCAACTCGGCGTGCAACTACCTCCGCGACGCGCGTTCGGTCAGCGCGCCCGATGACCTGGTCAGGCCTTCTCCACCTTGACGGCGTGCGCCATATGGTGCGGTAGTTCGACTTCCTGATGCCCGGGAATCAGGATCAGCACGCCGCCCTGGCCGCCTGGTTCGTCACTCACCTGCACGGTGACCCTGGCGTTGGGGACGACGCCGGCGTCCTTGAGCCGGCCGATCAGCTCGACATCGCCCTGCACATGCTCGGTGAGCTGGCGCACCACCACCGCGACCGGCGATCCCGCCGGTAACTCGGTGAGGCGCACCAGGTTTGCGTCCTCGGCTATGCCCGATTCGCCGTAGCCCAGCTCGGACAGCCCGGGGATGGGGTTGCCGAACGGGGACGTGGTGGGGTTGTTGAGCACCTGCAGGAGGCGGCGCTCCACGTCCTCGCTCATCACGTGTTCCCAGCGGCAGGCCTCGGCGTGCACTTCCTCCCAGGGCAGGCCGATCACATCGACCAAGAGGCGTTCGGCGAGGCGATGCTTGCGCATCACCGAGACGGCCAGGTAACGGCCCTTCTCGGTGAGTTCCAGATGGCGGTCACCCGCGACGTGCAGCAGGCCGTCGCGCTCCATCCTGGACACGGTCTGACTGACGGTCGGCCCGCTCTGCTCAAGGCGTTCGGCGATACGGGCACGCAACGGCACCACGCCCTCTTCCTCGAGGTCGTAGATGGTCCGCAGATACATCTCCGTGGTGTCGATCAGATCATTCATGCGCTACCTTCCAGGCCCTCCGTCAGCTGCCGAGTCTACCGGTCTGGCTGCCTGAACAGGGCTCCAACATCCCCCTTGCCGACAGTGTGATGCCCGCCGCGCGAACGCGACGGGCATCACCTGAGGAGGAAACCTAGCTGGCGTAGGAGCGCAACCGCTCGGCACGCTCGCCATTGCGGAGCTTGGCCATCACTTCACGTTCGATCTGGCGCACCCGCTCACGGGACAGCCCGAACAGCTTGCCGATCTGGTCGAGCGTGCGCGGCTGCCCGTCGTCCAGGCCGAAGCGCAACCGGATGACCTGCTGCTCGCGCTCGTCCAGCGTCGCGAGCACGTACCGGATATCGGTGTGCAGCAGCTCGGCGATGACCGCGTTCTCCGCCGACATGGCCTCGGCGTCCTCGATGAAGTCGCCCAGCGGGGCCTCTTCGTCGGTGCCGACCGGCATGTCCAGGCTCACCGGATCGCGGCTGTGCTCCAGCAGGTCGTTGATCTTCTCCACCGGGATGCCCGACTCTTCGGCGAGCTCCTCGTCGGTGGCCTCGCGGCCCAGGTTCTGGTGCATCTCGCGCTTGATCCGGGCCAGCTTGTTCACCTGCTCCACCAGATGCACGGGCAGCCGGATGGTGCGGCTCTGGTCGGCCATGCCACGCGTGATGGCCTGACGGATCCACCACGTCGCGTAGGTGGAGAACTTGAATCCCTTTGTGTAGTCGAACTTCTCCATGGCGCGGATGAGCCCGAGGTTGCCCTCCTGGATCAGGTCCAGCAGCGGCATACCGCGCCCGGTGTAGCGCTTGGCCAGCGACACCACGAGGCGCAAGTTGGCCTCCAGCAGATGGCGGCGGGCGGCATCGCCGTCACGCACCACCGCGGCCAGATCCTTCTTGCGGGCATCTCCGAGACGCTTGCGG
Organism: Mycolicibacterium fluoranthenivorans; assembly: GCF_011758805.1. Lineage (NCBI taxonomy): Bacteria > Bacillati > Actinomycetota > Actinomycetes > Mycobacteriales > Mycobacteriaceae > Mycobacterium > Mycolicibacterium fluoranthenivorans. The sequence continues at coordinate 2,688,283 of NZ_JAANOW010000001.1, forward strand.
GTGTCGAGCACATGCTGGGCGTACAGGCCCGCCTCGATGCGCTTGGCCAACTCGACCTCGTCCGCGGCGGTCAACAGCGCGGTCTTACCGATGCCGTTGAGATACACCCGGACTAGATCGGCGGCTGGGCTCTGAGCGTCCAGATCGCTGTCGACACGACTGATGCTGGCGATCGCCATTTACGGGCCTCCTGATCGGCTGGAACTTTCACTGCGTTCAACGTCCGTACAGTGCTCAGAGTTCCCGTTGGTTCCCGATGTCACACCTATTGACCTGCGGTTTTTTCGCGGTGACCTGAGAATGTCCTGAGAAGTGCGCAAGAAGCGCGCTCAGGTGGGAACGCAGCGATCAGGCGGTGCGGTCGGTGTCGGGGTCCCGTTCGGTGCGCGGCGCGTGTTCCAGTGCGGGACGCTCGGCGGTGGGGAACAGGGGAGTGCGGCGTGGGCCGGCGGCCTCGTAGCGGCGCGGCTCCGTCGCCTTGCGCGGCGGGCGGTCGTTGGCGATCAGCACGGCCATCCACGGCAGGGGCACGGACAACACGATGATGCCCAGTGAGATGAGCCCGTTGTGCCAGATTCCGTAGGTGACGGCGGCCAGCACCAGGGCCGGGATCCGGAACGCCATCAGGGTGAAGTACTTGCGCATCCTGGCGCGATGCTGCTCTTCATAGGGTAGGGCGGCGCGGGTGATCAGGATCGGTCGACCGTCGTCGTCGAAACCCAGCTCCGGGCCGTGTTTCATAACTTCCACTCTCCCACATCTTCGCAACGCCGGACCCGGCCAGGCACAATGTACGGATGCAGACCCAGACGATCGAACGCCCGGATACCGACGAACGCGTCGATGACGGAACCGACGACGACGCCCCCAAGGTCTTCCACTACGTGAAGAAGGAAAAGATCGCCGAAAGTGCCGTCATGGGTACGCATGTCGTCGCGCTCTGCGGTGAGGTGTTCCCGGTGACGAAGGCCGCCAAACCCGGTTCGCCGGTCTGCCCGGACTGCAAGCGGATCTACGAACAGCTCAAGAAGTAGCCGCGTCGCCGCCGCTGCGGCTGTCGGCCTTCTCCTCGATCCACTCCCGCAGCCGGCGCGCATGGGTGTCCGGGGCCGGCCACTCCTCCTGGACCGCCGCGTTCAGCTCGGCGCCGATCATGATGGCGAACCCCAGCAGGAACGCGAACAGCAGGAACGCGATCGGTGTGGCCAGCGCGCCATAGGTATAGCCGGTCGCCGTGATCCAGGTCAGATAAATCCGCAGACCCACCGTCGCGATCAGGAAGACGGCCGTGGCCAGCACCGCGCCCACCACCAGCCGGTGCGTCGGCAGCGGTGCAGGCAGTGAGACCCGGTACAGGATCGTCACCGCCACGATCAGCACGATCACCAGCACCGGGTAGTAGCCGTACTGCAGCACGTTGTCCCAGCTCTCCGGGATGGACTCGGAGATCTTGCGCGGGCCGAGCGCGATGAACGGCGCGGTCAGTACCGCAGACATCAGCATCACCACATACAGGCCCAGGGCGAAGAAACGCTGCCGCACCGGGTGGCGGAGCTCGGTCTGATCGTGGGCCTCGACCACCGAGTCGACGAACGCCGAGATCGCCGACGACCCGGCCCACAACGAGATGACGAAACCGAGGGACACCACCTCGCCGCGGGCGCCTCGCACGATGTCGTAGATCGTCGGCGCGATGATCTCGTTGACGACGTTCTGCGAGAAGAACCGGCCCGATGTACTGATCAGCTGGTTCTCGATGGTGGGCAGGGTGTCCGGACCGAACAGCGGTGCCAGGTAGGCCAGGCTGCCCAGCATCCCCAGCAGCAACGGCGGCAGCGATAACGCACACCAGAAAGCGGCTTGGGCGGCCTCGGAGAAGATCGAATCGTCCCAGGCCTTGGACAGGGTGCGCCGGGTGATCGGCCAGATGTGGTGGCGCGTCGGTTTTGCGGGGGGCTGGTCGCTCATGACCAGTCCAGCATTCCCTATGCGTCGACCGACTTGACCTCCAGCACCGCGGCCAGCTCGATCAGCTTGGCTTCGTGCTCATTGGCGTGGTGTTGGCAGAACAGAAGCTCGGCGCCCGACGGAAGCGTTGCGCGCACTTGCGCAGCCGCACCGCAGCGGTCGCAGCGATCGGCCCGGGTCAGCTCCGGACTGGTCAGGATTGCGTTCACGGCACGTCCTCCGTTCTGCTTGTCGCGTTGTTCTACTGTGTCAGACGTATGAGGTTCCGGCCTTGTTCCCTTGGGGTTTACCGGTGTGTCGTGTCTCACTGGCCACTCGGATTGCAGGGCGGGCAGGCTGGGCGCATGATTCACGACCCTGAGGCGTTCGTCCATCTGTGTGCCGCGCAGGAGTGGGAAACCGCGCAGCGGGCGGGTGAACATCGCCCGTCTTCGTTGGAGGAAGTGGGCTTCGTTCATCTTTCCGCACCTGAACAGGTGCATCTGCCCGCCAATCGGCTGTACGGCGGTCGCACCGATTTGGTGTTGCTGAGTATCGACCCGGCTAAGTTGGCCGATCCGGTGCGCTGGGAGCCGGGCGTGCCGACCGATCCGGAATCGATGCTCTTCCCGCATCTGTACGGGCCGCTCCCGGCGACCGCTGTGACGAGTGTCACCCGATACCTGCCTGCTGCCGACGGGCGGTTTGCTGAGTGGCCCGCGCGATGACGGGCGGGCCAGTCGCGGTGGTGACCGGTGCCAGTAGGGGTGCCGGCCGCGGTATCGCGGCGGCGTTGAGCCGCCATGGCTGGCGGGTGTACGCCACCGGCCGGACCATCTCGCAGGCCCCGCCGGGCGGTGTCGCGGTGCGGGTGGACCACGCCGACGACGATGCTGTCGCCGAGTTGTTCGCGCGAGTCGATTCGGCCGAGGGCGGGCTCGATCTGCTGGTGAACAACGCCGCCGTCGTCCACGATGAGCTGACCGGTTCGAAACCCTTCTGGGAGAAGCCCGTCGGTCTCGGTGATGTCCTCGACGTGGGCCTGCGGTCGGCGTATGTCGCGTCCTGGCATGCGGCGCCACTGTTGGTGCGGCGTGAGCGTGGGCTGATCGCGTTCACCTCGTCGCCGGGTTCGGTCTGTTATATGCACGGCCCCGCGTACGGCGCGCAGAAGGCCGGCATCGACAAGATGGCCGCCGATATGGCCGTGGACTTCCGCGGTACCGGGGTTGCCTGTGTGTCGATCTGGATGGGCATCCTGTTGACCGAGCGATTCCGTGCCGCGTTCGACGGTCATCCCGAGGCCCTGGCGAAGACGGCCGCGCACGCGGAGACCCCGGAGTTCACCGGCCATCTGATCGACGCGCTCTACCGTGATCCGGACCTGGCCGATCTCAGCGGGCACACCCTGATCGGTGCCGAGCTCGCACAGCGCTACGGCATCACCGACGAGGACGGCAGAAGGCCGCCGTCGCACCGCGAAATGCTCGGTGAGCCGCGCGAACCCAGCGCGGTGGTGATCCGCTGAGGTACCCCGGCGGCCCGCGCGCGGAGTGACAAATGCACCGCATTTCGTAAACTGACCCACCGTGGCCATACTGTCGGGTTTCGCGCCGTGGATCGTCTACTGGGTGCTGGTCGGGAATGTCCCGTTCGGGGTGGCCGCCCTGGCCGCACTCGCGGTCGCGGTGGCGTCGTCGGTGGTGAGCCGGATCAGGGGAGTCGCCTGGCGCACGCTCGAGATCGGCGCCCTCGCGGCGTTCGTGGTTCTGGCGGTGCTCACCGTCACCGTGAGCGAGGTATTTCTGGAGCGCTGGATCCAGCCGCTGAGCACCGCCGCCCTCCTGGTCGTGGCGCTTGCCGGGGCGCTGGCCGGGCGACCGTTCGTGCGGGAACTCGCCGAGGCCGATCAGGCGCCCGAGGTGCGCAAGAGTGATCTGTTCGGGCCGGTCACCACCAGGATCACCTGGATCTGGGTCGGCGCCTTCGCCGCCATGACGGTGTCGGCGGCCATCCCGCCGATCGTGTCCGACAACGCCGGCATGCTGGACGCCGGGACACCGTTGTCCTATCTCTGCTACTGGGTGGTGCCGTTCGTCGTGTTCGGTGCCGCCGTGGTGGCCGCGCGGGCACTGACAGAACAGCTGATCGCCGAGGCGACCAGTCCGCACACCGTGCGGAAGACCACGTTCGTGGCGTTCAAGGAATTGGAGATCGATCAGCTGTACTACCTGGCCAGGGAGAAGGCCGATCGTGAGGCGGGCGCCGAGATGGAGGCCTACGACGTGAAGCTGGGTTCCCAGGGCGTGCCACTGACCGGTGATGAGTCCCGCGAGTCGTGGCCTGCCTCATACAAATTGCGGCCACGCAGACACTGACGCGGCACCTCTCCTGTCAGTTTGCTGGGAGTCGGTACGCATGGGCTACCCGCCGGCGCCACCGATCTCCGATAATTCAGCGTCAGCACCGTCGATTTGGGTCCTCCCAATTCGTTCTACCGAGCAGAGGATCCATGGCGCGTCGAGCACGACACCGGTCCACGCGTCAACGCTCCGGCGGGCGCCGGGAACCCTTTGCCTGGCTCGGCGCCGGGGCCGTGACGTTAGGGGTGGGCGCGGCACTGGCCGCCGGCCCGGCCGTGGCGCGCGCCGATGACACGAGTTCATCGTCGGCGTCATCTTCGGCCACGTCATCGTCAGCCACGACGGGCGCCTCGACCACGTCGACCACGTCCGGTGTGGCCGAGACGAGCCGGCCCACCTCCGTTCATGTGTGGCACCTGCCCACCCTGGGCGTGCCGAAGAAGCCGCACCATTCCGCGCATTCGGGCAATCCGTCTGCTGACGCGGCGGCGACTCCGAAGACGTCGGCAGGGTCCACCGCCGCGGCGGATACCCCTTCGGCGCCACCCGCCCGGCACGGCGAGACCGCGGCTGAGCAGGACGCGCTCGCGCCGGCGCGCCCGGTTCCGGCTGCGGCGCCCACGGAAGTGGCCGCGGTACGGGTGAATTCGGTGACGCCACACGTCGTTCCGGGGTTGACGCAGACGTTCCGCGCCGTGGTGCGCGCCTTGACGGCGCCGTGGACCGCGAGTGGGTCGGGCCGCGGTACGCCGGCGGAGTCGCCCGCGGTGTGGGTGCTCGCCGCGGCCGCTCGCCGCCAGGTCGGGGCGACCGAGGACGCCGTCGTCGCACCGGCCGCGGCCACCGCGACCGTCAGTGCGCTGGCGGTGGCGACCGCCAATGCCGATCCGGTGTTCGGCACGGCCATGGTGGGCACGCCCAACAGCAGCACCGGGGTGGTGACCGGGAAGGTCGTCGCCACCGACGCCGACAAGGACACGCTGACCTATACCGCCGCCGCGCAGAGCACCGCGGGCGGCACCGTGGTGCTCAACTCGTCCACCGGGACCTTCACCTACACCCCGACCACCGCTACCCGGCATGCGGCCGCGGCCATCGGTGCGACGACGGCCACCTCCGACACCTTCACCGTCGAGGCGTCGGACGGCAACGGCGGCAACGCAACCCAGACGGTCACCGTGAAGGTGGCACCGCTCAACACCGCGCCGGTGCTCGCCGCGACACAGGTGGCCGGCGCGGTCACCGCCACCGATGCCGACGGTGACACGTTGACCTACACCGCGACACCCACGAAAGGCGCCATCGCCTTCTCGTCGACGGGTGCGTTCACCTACACCCCGACCGCGGCAGCCCAGCACGCCGCGGCCGCCACCGGGGCGTCGTCCTCGGTGAAGACCGACACCTTCACCGTCACCGTGTCCGACGGCTACGGCGGCACGGTGGCAACCAAGGTGACGGTGACGATCACCCCGGCCGATACGGCCCCGGTCATCAGCACCATCCCGACCGCGAGTGCACCGAACGCCGCCACCGGTGTCGTGACCGGCACGGTCGCCGCCACCGACGCCGACAACGACAAGCTGACCTATGCGGCCACCGCGGCCAAAGGCACCGTCAGCATCAACTCCGGCACGGGCGCGTTCACCTACACCCCGACCGCCGCCGCCCGGCACGCCGCGGCCTCCGATACCGCCACCGACGCCGACAAGTCCGACACCGTGACGATCACCGTGTCCGACGGCCACGGTGGCACCGTCACCAGCGCCGTCGACGTGACCGTTGCCCCGAGGGACAGTGCGCCGAAAGTCTCGGCCACCGTGGGCAGTCCGAACTCGGCGACCGGAGTGGTGACCGGCACGATCAAGGCCACCGACGCCGAGAAGGACACCGTCGTCTACAGCGTGACCACTGCCACCGCCAAAGGCACCCTCACGCTGGACGCGAGTTCCGGGGCGTACACCTACACCCCGACCACCGACGCGCGCCTGGCCGCCGCGGCCAAGGGTGCCGGCACGGCCGACAAACACGACACCTTCACCGTTGCGGTCGACGACGGTCACGGCGCCACGGTCACCAAGACCGTCACGGTGTCGGTGTCCCCGTTGGGGGATAAGCCGGTCGCGGGCACCCCGAGTGTCGGCTCGGCAGACTCGACCGGAACCGTCACCGGCACAGTCGAATTCACCGAGCCCTACACACAGCTGCCGCTGACCTACGCGGTCACCACGGCGACCACCAAGGGCACGATCACCCTGGATGCGGTCACCGGTGAATTCACCTACACCCCGAACACCGTCGCCCGCCTGGCCGCGGGAGTCTCGACCACACCGGTCACCGACAAATTCACCGTGAGCGCCGCGAATTCGATCACCTCGACCGCCGAGACCGTCACCGTGACCGTGGCCCCCGCCGTGCTCGGGGTCACCGACGGCACCGGCACGGGTGGTACCCCGTTCGTCCGGACCAGCACGCTCAGCCCCGACGGTAAGACCGCCTATGTCGCGAACGCGAGCGCGGGCACGGTGTCGGTCACCGACATCGCGAGCAACGCCGTCACCGGAACCATCACGGTCGGAAAGAACCCCGGCGCCATCGCCGTGAGCGCCGACGGTGCCACCGTCTATGTCGCCAACGCGGGTTCGGGCACCGTGTCGGTGATCAACACGGCCACCGACACCGTCATCAAGACCATCAGGGTGGGCAGCACGCCCTCGGGGCTGGCGCTGCGGCTCAACGGCAGCAGGCTCTATGTCGCCAATGCGGGTTCGGGCACGGTGACGGTGATCAACACCGCGACCAGGATCGTCACCAAGACCATCAGGGTGGGCAGTGCACCGGTCGGGCTGGCGATCAGCGCCGACGGGAGCGCGCTCTACGTCACCAACACCGGCGCCGACTCGGTGTCGGTGATCAACGCGGCCACCAACAGGCTGGCCGTCACCACCGGACTCGGTGTCGCGGTCGGCACGCTGCTCAGCGGCTCCGGTGCCACCCTCTCCGTCACCAACGGCGTCGACACACCGGTCGCGGGGACTATCACGGTCGGCACGCCCAGCACGACCACCGGTGCGGTCACCGGCACCGTCTCCTACACCGACCCGTCCGGAAAGACGTTGACGTACAAGGTGATCACCGCGCCGACCGACGGCACGGTGAAGGTGACGTCGACCGGTGCGTTCACCTACACCCCGACCGTCGCCGCCCGCCTGGCCGCCGCCCTGACCGGTGGCAGCACGGACACGTTCACCGTGGTGGCCACCAACGGCTTGGCGACGACCGCCCAGACCGTCACCGTGCCGGTCTCGGCTGAGGTCAATGCGTCAGTCGCGCTGAAGATGGTCTACGGCACCGAGCCGGTGATCCGCATCTCGGTCAATGGTGGGCCGAGCGTGCCGGTGCTGGTCGACACCGGATCCGTGGGACTGGTGATCACCTCCAAATATGTCGGGACACAACAGGACCTGGGTACCTCGACAGGATCGGGAGCCAGCGGATACTCCGGTGGGCTGAGCTACACCTTCGACACCTACACGACCACAGTGGATTTCGGTAACGGTATCGTCTCCGGGCCCACCTCGGTCGATATCGTCAGTGCGGCCTCACAGTCGGCGTTCGCCTCGTTCGCCGCCCGCGACGGCGTGGTCGGCATCCTCGGTATCGGGCCGAATTCGTATGGGCCGGGCCCCAGTTCGGTGATCTCCGCGCTGCCAGGCGACCTGAACTACGGCGTGCTGATCGACGAGCAGGACGGTCTGCTGGAATTCGGACCCAACCCGCGGTCGGCTCTCGTGACGCTCAGCGGGTCACCCTGGACGACGCTGGAGGTGCAGGTCGGCACGGGGGTCGTCACGCAGGTGTTCACGGTGATCGATTCCGGCGGCGTCTACGGCACCATCCCGTCGTCGCTGGTCGGGGGAGGGTCGAGCGTGGCCGTCGGCACGGTCATCAGGGTCTACACGAGCGACGGCGCGACGTTGCTGTACTCGTACACGACGACGTCCGGGAACCGTCCGACCGTCACGTCGGACACCTACATGAACTCCGGTACGGCGCCGTTCGCGCTGGGGCCGATTTACATCTCCTATACGGGATCCAGCGCGGGCCAGACGATCTTCGACGTCTAGACCGACCGTGGCCGGCAAACGGGGTGCGGCGAAGGCCGGTTAGCCCACGCGGGGACCGGCGAATGTTTGCGTGTACATCCAGCGGCGGGAGGCTTACATTCGAGATGGCGCGTGAAGGGTCTGACTGATCCGAGAGCCGACTTCGCGTGACTTCCCTGAGCGGCTCAGCCCGTCACAGCCGAATATCGGATCGGCGGAAGGAACGGCAATGTCAGAGGAACAGGACAACATCGAACTCGTCACCAGGGGCTACCAGGCCTTCGCCAGCGGCGACTTGGAGGCCGTGATGGCGTTGTTCGACGACAGCATCGAGTGGGTGCAGCCCGGCAACAGCACGATCAGCGGTACCTACCACGGCAAGGGTGAGCTGGGTCAGTACCTGGCCAGGCTGGGCGAGAAGAGCCCGACGGTGACGATGAACAAACTGCTCGCCGACGGAGACACGGTGGTGGCGCTCACCGAGGTCGCCGCCGCCGGTGAAAAGGCGCGCGACGCCGAAGTTTTCACCATTCGCGACGGAAAGACGATCCGGGTGGTGGTACATACCGATACCGCGATGATGGAGCGCGTCTACGGCTCCAAACAGCACGCGGCCCACTAGAACGGCGAATGGCCGCCACCCCAACCGGGTGGCGACCATGTCGTCGTTCTCGCGAACCTAGTCCAGGTAGTCCCGCAGCACCTGCGAGCGGCTGGGGTGGCGCAGCTTGCTCATCGTCTTGGACTCGATCTGGCGGATGCGTTCCCGCGTCACGCCGTAGACCTGCCCGATCTCGTCGAGGGTGCGGGGCTGACCGTCGGTCAGACCGAAGCGCAGCCGGACCACACCGGCCTCGCGCTCGGACAGCGTCTCCAGCACCGACTGCAGCTGATCCTGCAGCAGGGTGAAGCTCACCGCGTCCACGGCCACCACGGCCTCGGAGTCCTCGATGAAGTCACCGAGCTGTGAATCGCCCTCGTCGCCGATGGTCTGGTCCAGGGAGATCGGCTCACGCGCGTACTGCTGGATCTCCAGCACCTTCTCCGGCGTGATGTCCATTTCCTTGGCCAGCTCTTCGGGCGTGGGCTCGCGGCCCAGGTCCTGAAGCAGCTCGCGCTGGATACGGCCCAGCTTGTTGATGACCTCGACCATGTGCACCGGGATACGGATGGTGCGGGCTTGGTCGGCCATGGCGCGGGTGATGGCCTGGCGGATCCACCAGGTGGCGTACGTGGAGAACTTGTAGCCCTTGGTGTAGTCGAACTTCTCGACCGCGCGGATCAGACCGAGGTTGCCCTCCTGGATCAGGTCCAGGAACGCCATACCGCGGCCGGTGTAGCGCTTGGCCAGCGACACCACCAGACGCAGGTTGGCTTCCAGCAGGTGGTTCTTGGCGCGGTCACCGTCGCGGCAGATCCACTGGTAGTCGCGGCGCTGCGCGGTGGTGAGCTTCTCGCCCTTCTCGGCGAACTCCACCATCAACTGGGTGCAGTACAGCCCGGCCTCGATGCGCTTGGCGAGCTCGACCTCTTCCTCGGCGTTGAGCAGCGCGACCTTGCCGATCTGCTTCAGATACGCGCGGACCGAGTCGGCCGATGCCGTGAGTTCGGCGTCCTTGCGGGCCTGGCGCAGGGCCTCGGATTCTTCCTCGTCCCAGACGAAGTCACCGGAGGCCTTGTCCTTCTCCGTCGGCTCCGGATGCTCCTCGTCGGCGGCCTTCACGGCCGGCTTGGCGCCCGGCACGACCACCGCGACGATCTCGACCTCGCCGTCGACCTCGGCGTCTTCACCGTCCTCGTCGCCGTCGGTGCTCTCGTCCGCGTCGTCGGTGTCGAGGTCGTCGTCGATCTCGACCTCCTCGACCTCGAGATCGTCGCCCGGCTCCGCCTCGAGATCGTCGGTCTCCAGATCCTCGGCGAGGTCTACGACGTCGGTATCGGGGTCGGGTGCGCCCGCAGCCTTGGCTGCGGCCTTCTTGGCGGGAGCCTTGGTTGCGCGCTTCGCGGGGGCCTTGGCAGCTGCGGCCTTGGCGGGAGCCTTTTTGGCAGGAGTCTTGGCGGCGGTGCGCTTCACCGGCTCGTCGGTTGCCGGGCTTGCTTTTGTCGCTGCCACGTACACCCTTTCGGTCTTGCGGATTCCGGGGCGCACGCATGCGTCACCGGAAAGCGTCGGCTGTGTCGAATATCGGCGATGATCTCTGCTCGGAAACCCGCCGCTATTTCGGTAGGCGGCCGCCGTTGACCATTGTAACGACAGTGTGAGATACGGCTGCGCCGTGCGGCAAATTGGCCGTCCCGCGCGCGTCGCGTCAGGCGGTGCCGTGCGCCGTGTCGGCGGCCAGCGCGGCGCCGACGATGCCCGCCTCGTTGAGCAGGGTCGCGGCCACCACCGGGGTGCGGTTCTTCAGCAGCGGGATCCATTTGTCGGCCTTGCGGCTGATGCCTCCACCTGCGATGAACAGGTCCGGCCAGATCGCATTCTCGATGGCCACGAGCACCTTGGTGACCTCTTCGGTCCAGCGCTCGTAGCTCCATTCCTTGCGTTCCTTCACCGAGGACGCGGCCCGGTGTTCGGCCTCCTTGCCGCCGACTTCCAGGTGGCCGAACTCGGTGTTGGGCAGCAGCACGCCGTTGTGAATCACCGCCGAACCGATCCCGGTCCCGAACGTCAGCAGCACGATCACCCCGGTCTTGTCCTTGCCGGCGCCGAACCGGGCCTCGGCGATTCCGGCCGCGTCGGCGTCGTTGAGCACCGTCACGACCTGCCCGCCCAATTCGTTGCCGATGATCTCGGCGGCGTTGGCGCCGATCCAGCCCTTGTCCACGTTGGCCGCGGTGCGCACGATCCCGTCGGTCACCACACCCGGGTAGGTGACACCGAGCGGGCCGGTCCAGCCGAATTCGCGGACCACGGTGGCCACCGTCTTGGCCACGGCCTCCGGGGTGGAGGGCTGCGGCGTCAGGACCTTCACGCGATCGCCGATGAGGGCGCCGGTGTCCAGGTCGACGATGCCGCCCTTGATCCCGCTGCCGCCCACGTCGACGCCGAATCCGCGGCGTGGGGTGCTGCTACCGGCTTCGGCGGCGGGCGGTTCGGTGGCGGTCATAGAACGCTCCTCGTACAAGGTCCGGCGGGTGCGACGCGCCACACACATTAGTGCCCCGAGACGTGCTGTGTTGCGATGGTCGAGTGGAAACCAACAACTGTGATCCGCTGACTTTGCGCGCCGTGGCCGAGCAATTGGCCACCGAGGCCGCTGCTTTCGTGGTGCGCCGCCGCGATGAGGTGTTCGGAGACGACGCCGGCACTCCCGGCCCTGACGGTCCGGTCCGGACCAAGAGCACGCCGACCGATCCGGTCACCGTGGTGGACACCGAGACCGAGCGGATGATCCGCGACCGGCTCGCGGTGCTGCGGCCGGGCGATCAGGTCCTCGGTGAGGAGGAGGGCGGTGCCACGGACGTCGTACCGGGTCGTCCGGTCTGGGTGATCGACCCCATCGACGGCACGGTGAATTTCGTCTACGGGATCGCCGATTACGCCGTGTCGGTCGGGGTCCAGGTCGACGGCCGGTCCGTCGCGGGCGCGGTCGCCAATGTGCCGACCGGAGAGCTGTACTCGGCAGCACTCGGGCACGGCGCCACCGTGACGCGCCACGGTCGGTCAACGGTGTTGAGTTGCAACGCTATCGACGACCTGTCGCTCGCGCTGGTCGGTACCGGTTTCTCCTACGAGTCGCGGCGCCGGGCCCGGCAGGCGCAGGTGCTTGCCGGCTTGCTGCCGGACGTACGTGACATCCGCAGGATCGGCTCGTGTGCGCTGGATCTGTGCATGGTGGCGGCCGGGCAGTTGGACGCCTACTACGAGGACGACGTGCATGTCTGGGACTGGGCGGCCGGGGTCCTCATCGCGACCGAAGCCGGTGCCGTCGTCGGCTTGCCGGACCCGGATCTGCTGTGCGCGGCCGCCCCTGGGGTGGCCACCGCGCTCGGTGACGCCCTGCGGACCCTGGGCGCCCGCTAGCTCAGCAGGCGGCGCCGTGGATGGTGCGCAGCAGCGCCGGATCGGGCGGCTGGGTGGCGTCCGGGCGCAAGCTGGCCAGCATCGCGTCGGTATCGTCGTTGTGGCTCAGCTCGCCGAACTCGGTGCCGATCGCCAGGTCGACGGAGTCGTCGGTGCGCTGGTCCTGGAACAGCTCCGTGCACGGCGCCACCAGCCAGACCGCCGCGGCGGCCGCCCGGCCGGCCGGGCCGAACCGGATCTGGCCCTGGCACTCCAGCCGGGTGCCGGCGTAGATGGGGTCGTTGGACGCGGTCGGCTGGGCGAAGCCCAGATCACGCAGGGCGCTGGACACCTCGGCGGCCTGACCGCCCTGGCCGCTGGCGTTGAGCACCTTGGTCTTGGTGTCGGCGAGCTTGGCCGGCACCACCTCGGTCATGGTCTCGCGCGAGACCTGCTGGCCCAGTTTCGGCTGATTCGGGTCGGTGGCCGCCGGGGGAGCGTTGCAGACGACGGCTTCGTGGACGTCGGTCGGCCGGTTCAGGGCGATCACCCACACCACGCCGGTCGCTATTGCCAGCGCCAGGAACAAACTCAGGACGGGAATATGGTTCCGTCTGCGGAACGGGCGACCGTGCTTGTCGAACGCCGTGCCGTCGGTGATGAGAGCGACCACCCCTGCACCTTAAGGGCACAGACCGGCACCATCCCCTACCTGGGGATTTGGGATGTGATATAAATCACACCCGTTCTGAGCGGATTCGGGGCACGAATCATTTGGTGTAGGCGTTCGACGCTGGTACAAAGCTCTGCTGCAAGGTAACGGAGGGGATGAGATGGCTACCGACTACGACGCTCCGCGGCGTTCAGAGACCGATGACGTGTCCGAGGATTCGCTTGAGGAGCTCAAAGCGCGGCGTAACGAGGCTCAATCGGCGGTCGTTGACGTCGATGAATCCGAGTCCGCGGAATCGTTCGAACTGCCCGGCGCGGATCTGTCGGGCGAAGAGCTGTCGGTGCGTGTCGTGCCGAAGCAGGCCGACGAGTTCACCTGCTCGAGCTGCTTCCTGGTGCATCACCGCAGCCGTCTCGCGAGCGAGAAGAACGGCGTGATGATCTGCACCGATTGCGCGGCCTGAACTACGAGCGAAGGGCTGCCAGCACCCGGTCCGGGTGCCGGCAGCTCACCAACCAGTACGGGGTGGGGTCGTCCGGATCATCGAGGACGACCAGAACCATGGGCCCTACCCAGGCCCGGTGCAGGACGTAGGCGGCGGGGTCGAGCTGGCGACCAAGGGCCGCCGATTTCGCCGACTTGGGCACCTCCGCCGACCGGGCGATGACACCCACCGGCAAGTGCGCCGGGCCGGCCCACAATTCGGCTTCGGTCCGGCCGTCGACGCCGTCGACGACCCGGACCTCCCAGCGGCCCATCCAGAGCAGCGTGGCGGCGGCCACCGGCAGCAGGACCGCGAACGGCACCCAATCGGGGAGGGCGGCGACGCCCATGTTGACCTCGGTGGCGATCAGGGCCGCCAGGCCCAGGGCCGGCGGCCAGAACCACCACGGCACCCGGAGCCGTTCCCGATAACGGACCGATTGGGTGGCTGCGCGCGTGTCCGACACGTGCCCAAGAGTAATCGCCGCGGTTGTAGAGTAAGCCGTCGTGTCAGCCACTTTGGCGGTCGTGCGTCTGGACCGCGAGCTACCGATGCCCTGCCGGGCCCACGACGGCGACGCAGGCGTGGACCTGTTCAGTGCTGTCGACGTGGATCTGGCACCCGGTCACCGTGCCCTCGTGCCGACCGGGATCGCCGTCGCCATTCCGCACGGGATGGTCGGATTGGTGCATCCGCGTTCGGGTTTGGCTACGCGCGTGGGGCTTTCGATCGTGAACAGTCCCGGCACCGTCGATGCCGGGTACCGCGGCGAGATCAAGGTGGCGCTCATCAATCTCGACCCTGACCAGCCGATAGCGATCAAGCGCGGTGACCGCATCGCCCAACTGCTGGTGCAACGGGTCGAACTTCCCGAGCTGGTCGAGGTGTCGTCGTTCGACGAGGCCGGGCTGGCTGACACTTCCCGTGGCGCTGGTGGCCACGGTTCCTCCGGCGGACATGCGAGTTTGTGATGGCAGATAACGACGAAGATTTCGACGGCCCGTTCGATATCGAGGACTTCGACGATCCCGAGGTGGCCACGGTGGCCCGCCTGGACCTCGGCTCCGTGCTGATCCCGATGCCCGAGGCCGGGCAGGTACAGGTCGAGCTGACCGAGCAGGGGGTACCCAGCTCGGTGTGGGTGGTCACCCCCAGTGGCCGGTTCACCATTGCGGCGTACGCGGCGCCGAAGTCGGCCGGGCTCTGGCGTGAGGTTGCCGGCGAGCTGGCCGATTCGCTGCGCAAGGACGGTGCGAAGGTGCGGATCGAGGACGGCCGCTGGGGCCGTGAGGTCGTCGGCGTCACCGCGGCTCCACAGGGTCAGGGCACCGGCGTGGTGCGTTTCATCGGTATCGACGGCTACCGGTGGATGATCCGGTGCGTGGTCAACGGCTCGCCCGACACCATCGACGCACTTGCGGTCGAGGCCCGGGAAGCGTTGGCGGATACCGTGGTCCGGCGCGGCGACACACCGCTGCCGGTGCGCACCCCGCTGACCGTGCAGCTGCCGGACCCGATGGCCGAACAGCTGCGCGCAGCACAGGCACAGGCACAGGCACAGGCGCAGGCCGAGGAACCGGCACCGCCCTCGCCGGATGCCCGGCGCACCGCGATGTCGGCGATGCAGCAGCTGCGCAGCACCATCACCGGCGGCTAGAGATCCAGGAGGGCACCGACACACGCCGCGCCCAGTGCGCCCGGGTCGGTGCCCATCTCGTGCAGGGTGACCGTGCGCAGCGCGGCGTGCGGCGCCGCGGCCACCCATTCCAGGGCCACGTCGACCGGGTGGATCGGATCGTCGGTCGCTGCGGCCACGCCCATCGGGACCGGCAGAGTGGCCAGTTCCGCGCTGGTGGGCGAGACGTGTCCGGCCGCCGCGTCCATCGCGTCGGGCAGTGCCGGCCACTGCGCCAGCCAGGACCGGGTGAGTTCCTCTCCCAGCCATGACGGGCTGGAGGCGCGCATCGTGGCCACCGTTGCGGCCAGCCCGTCGGTGCGCAGCAGTTGTGCGGTGTGCCGGGCCGACAAGGCCGCCGGCGCACCGTCGGGCGGTCCGGTCCACGCCGGCAGGGCGACCAGCACCGCGACGGTATGCGCCGGATGGGCGAGGGCCCAGGACGTCGCGACGGCCGCGCCGATCGACACGCCACCGACGGCGATAATGTTGCGTTCGTCACCACGCGCCGCCTCGTCCAACGCGGCCAGGTAGCCCGCGATGAGCTGTTCGGGTTGCGGCGGTGGGGTCACCAGCACCGCGCCGACCTCGTGCAATGCACCCGAAAACGCCCGGTACACATAGTCGTCGTCGGACCCGGTACCGGCCAGCAGGACCGTCGTCACCCCACGCAAATTCACTGCCACCACATGATGGTGCACCCATCGGTGCGACGCGCCCGACGCGACGTGGCGATTCGGACCCAAGAGGTCTACCGTGGCGACAGTCAGGAAGTAAATCCACGACGGATTTGCGGCAAGGGAGAGGCCATGGCTACGGCCGAAGGGTATCTGCGCCGGCTCACTCGGCGGCTCACAGAAGACCCGGAGCAGCTCGACGTCGAAGAGCTCAGTGGCGAGGCGGCGAGCACCGGCGCGCAGCGCGCAATCGACTGTCATCGCGGTCAGGAAGTCACGATGGTCGGCACCCTGCGTTGTGTCGAGACCAACGCGAAGGGTTGTGGCAGCGGCGTCCGCGCCGAACTCTTCGACGGCACCGATTCGGTGATGCTGGTCTGGCTGGGGCAGCGCCGTATCCCCGGTATCGAATCCGGCCTCACCCTGCGGGTGCACGGCCGCCTCGGCACGCTGGAGAACGGCGCCAAGGCGATCTATAACCCGCACTACGAGATTCAGAAGTGACCCACCCCGACCAGGGGACAGAACGGAACAATGCACGCGCGGTTCTCGACCAAATGGGCGGCATCAGCGGCCTGATCTACTCGTCGCTCCCGGTGGTCGTCTTCGTCCCGGTATCGACCACAGCGGGCCTCATGCCCGCCATCTTCGCCGCACTCGGCGTGGCGGCCCTCGTTCTCGTCTGGCGGCTTGTTCGTCGGGAATCGCTGCAGCCCGCGGTGTCCGGTTTCATGGGCGTGGGAATCAGCGCGCTGATCGCCTACCTGGTGGGCGCCTCGAAAGGCTATTTCCTGCTGGGAATCTGGTCATCGCTGGTGTGGGCCGCAGTGTTCGGCCTGTCGGTGCTGATCCGGCGACCGATCGTCGGTTACGTGTGGGGCTGGATCAACGACCACGGGCGGGGCTGGCGCGAAGTGCGCCGCGCCGTACTCGCTTTCGACATCGCCACCCTGGTATGGGTGGCGGTGTTCGCCGCACGCTTCGCGGTGCAGCACCACCTGTACGACTCGGATCAGACCGGCTGGCTCGGCGTGGCCCGCATCGCCATGGGATGGCCGCTGACGGGAGTCGCCGCGGTGGTCACGTACTTCGCCATCCGGTTCGCCCAGCGTGCCGTGCACGCGCAGCACGCCGCACAGAGTGAGCCGGCGGAAAGCTAAGCCCGCTCGGGACGCAACAGCAGCTCGCGCAATTCGGTCTCGACTTCGGCGACCGCCACGAAGATCAGTTCATCGCCGCCCTCAAGCGGTTCGTCGCTCTCCGGGACGATCACTCGCGAGCCGCGCAGAATCGTCACCAGAGAGGCGTCACGCGGCAATTGGAGGCGTTTGACGGCCTTGCCGCCCCACGGGGTGTCGTCGGGCAGGGTGATCTCGACCAGATTCGCCTGTCCCGTGCGGAAACTCATCAGCCGCACCAGATCACCCACGGCGACCGCCTCTTCGACCAGTGAGGCGAGCATCCGTGGCGTGGACACCGCGACGTCGACGCCCCAGTTGTCGTCGAACAGCCACTCGTTGCGGGGGTCGTTGACCCGGGCCACCACCCGCGGTACCGCGAACTCGGTCTTGGCCAGCAGGCTCAGCACGACGTTGGCCTTGTCGTCGCCGGTCGCGGCGATCACGACGTCGAACTCCTCGAGCTTCACCGATTCCAGCAGGCTCAGTTCGCAGGCATCGCCGAGCCGCCACTGCGCGGCGGGGATGGCGTCGACGTCGATGTGTTGAGGATCACGTTCCAGCAGGGTGACGTCGTGGCTCTCGACGAGCTCGCGGGCGATGGAGCGGCCGACGGCGCCGGCACCGGCGATGGCTACCTTCATCAGTTCTCGTCCTCGCTCGGCGGCAGTGCGGAGATGGCCATGGCTTCGGCGATATGGCCGGAGATCGCGGCCAAGAACACGTGGTCGCCGGCCTGGATGACGGTTTTGGCGTCCGGGAGCAGTCCCGTCCCCAGCCGGAGCAGGAAGGCGACGCGGCCGCCGGTGGCGGTCTCCAGGGCGGTGATCGGCCGGCCCGCCCACTCCTCGTGCAGCGGCAGTTCTGCCACGCCGACGTTGCCGGACGGGTCGCGCCACTTGGTGGTCTCGGTTTCGCGGGTCAGCACGTTGAGCAGCCGGTCAGTGGTCCACGGCACCGTCGCCACCGTGGGGATGCCGAGGCGCTCGTAGACCGCGGCGCGCTTGGCGTCGTAGATGCGGGCCACCACGCGCTCCACCCGGAACGTCTCCCTGGCCACCCGTGCCGAGATGATGTTGGAGTTGTCGCCCGAGGACACCGCGGCGAACGCGCCGGCCTCCTCGATACCTGCCCGCAGCAGCACATCCCGGTCGAAACCCATTCCGAGCACGCGCTCCCCGGTGAACTCGGGGCTGAGCCGGTTGAAGGCCGTGCTGTCACGGTCGATCACAGCTACCTCATGGCCGATTCGGGACAACCCGTCGGCCAACGATGCGCCCACTCGGCCGCATCCCATCACCACTACCCGCACCCTGGGTCCTCTCGGCCGTCTGCCAGGAACAGCGTTTCATCCACAGTCCATTCAACCCTGCGCACCCGGAACGCTACAGCCAATCGCCGGTGGGCTTAGTCTTGGCACTCGTGTCCAAGCTCTCGACCGCCGCGCGACGGCTGGTCCTCGGAAGGCCGTTCCGTAGCGACAAGCTCGCGCACACGCTACTGCCGAAGCGGATCGCGCTGCCCGTGTTCGCCTCCGATGCGCTGTCGTCGGTCGCTTACGCACCCGAGGAGATCTTCCTGGTGCTGTCAGTGGCCGGGCTGAGCGCCTACACCATGGCGCCGTGGATCGGGTTGGCCGTCGCCGCCGTGATGATGGTCGTGATCGCCAGTTACCGGCAGAACGTGCACGCCTACCCGTCCGGCGGTGGTGACTACGAGGTGGTCACCACCAACCTGGGCGGCACCGCGGGACTGACGGTGGCCAGCGCGCTGCTGGTCGACTACGTCCTCACGGTGGCGGTGTCGATGGCCTCGGCGATGTCGAACATCGGGTCGGCGGTACCGTTCATCGCCCAGCACAAGGTGCTGTTCGCGGTGGCCGCCATCTTGATCCTGGCCTCGCTCAACCTGCGCGGTATCCGCGAATCCGGTACCGCCTTCGCCATTCCCACCTACGCGTTCATGATCGGCATGTACCTCATGCTGGCCTGGGGGTTCATCCAGATCTTTGTGTTGGGCCATGAACTGCGCGCCGAGTCGGCCGGCTTCGATGTGCATTCCGAGCACGGCGACGTGCTCGGGGTGGCGATGGTGTTCCTGGTGGCCCGTGCGTTCTCCTCGGGATGTGCGGCGCTGACCGGCGTGGAGGCCATCAGCAACGGCGTGCCCGCGTTCCAGAAACCCAAGTCGCGCAACGCGGCGACCACTCTGCTGCTGCTCGGCGGCATCGCCACGACGCTGTTCCTCGGCATCATCGTGCTGGCCAAGAAGACCGGCGCGAAGATGGCCGAGAGCTCCGATCAGCTCATCGGGGCACCGCCGGGGTATCACCAGAAGACGTTGGTGGCGCAGCTGGCCGACGCCGTGTTCCACGATTTCCCGATCGGCCTGTACGCCATCGCCGGTGTCACGGCGCTGATCTTGGTGCTGGCCGCCAACACCGCGTTCAACGGGTTCCCGGTACTGGGCTCGATCCTGGCCCAGGACCGCTATCTCCCGCGGCAGCTGCACACCCGCGGTGACCGGCTGGCGTTCTCGAACGGCATCCTGTTCCTGGCGTTCGCGGCCATCGCCTTCGTCGTCGCGTTCCGCGCCGAGGTGACGGCGCTGATCCAGCTCTACATCGTCGGGGTGTTCGTCTCGTTCACCCTGAGCCAGATCGGCATGGTCAAGCACTGGACCAGACTGCTGCGCATCGAGACCGATTCGGCGGTGCGCAGGCACATGATGCGGTCCCGGGTGATCAACGCCATCGGTCTGGTGTGCACGGGCACCGTGCTGATCATCGTCGTCATCACGAAATTCCTTGCCGGCGCCTGGATTGCGATCCTGGCGATGTCCTCCCTGTTCGTCATCATGAAGCTCATCCACAAGCACTACGACACGGTGGCCCGTGAGTTGGTGGCTCAGGAGGAGTCCGAGGGTGACATCGTGCTGCCAAGCCGCAACCACGCCGTCGTGCTGGTGTCCAAGCTGCATCTGCCGACCCGGCGTGCGCTGGCATACGCGCGCGCCACCCGCCCGGACGTGCTGGAAGCCATCACCGTGAGCGTGGACGACGCCGAGACACGGCAGCTGGTGCACGAATGGGAGGACAGCGATGTCACCGTCCCGCTGAAGGTGATCGCGTCGCCTTACCGGGAAATCACCAGGCCGGTACTCGATTACGTCAAGCGGGTCACCAAGGAGTCGCCACGGACGGTGGTGACGGTGTTCATCCCTGAGTATGTGGTGGGGCATTGGTGGGAACAGGTGCTGCACAACCAGAGCGCCCTGCGCCTGAAGGGCCGGCTGTTGTTCGAACCCAACGTGATGGTGACCTCGGTGCCGTGGCAGCTGAGCTCGTCGGAACGGCTCAAGAAGCTGGCGCCGCAGTCCGCGCCCGGTGATGCGCGCAGAGGATTCCTGGATTGAGCGAGTCGACAACCGCGCTGACCCTGACCACGGGGCCTGCGGCCAACGGTGGTAGCTGCGTGGCGCGCCACGACGGCCGAGTGGTGTTCGTGCGGTACGCGCTGCCCGGTGAAACCGTCCGGGTACGGGTCCGTGCCGAACGCGGATCCTATTGGCACGCAGACGTTGTCGAGGTACTGGAAGCATCACCTGACCGTGTCGAGGAACTGTGTCCGATCGCCGGCGTGGATGGTGCGGGATGTTGTGACCTGGCCTTCGCCGCGCCGGAGGCCGCTCGCCGGATCAAGGGTGAGGTGGTGGCCAATCAGTTGGGCCGACTGGGCGGCTACGAATGGTCGGGGGCGGCCGAGCAGGTCGGCGCGGTGGGCTCCACCGGTTGGCGCACGCGGGTCCGTCTCGACGTCTCCGCATCCGGGCACGCCGGGTTTCACCGCTACCACAGCACCGAGCTGTATCCCGAACTGAACTGCGGCCAGCTTGCGCCGGGGCTGGTGGACGGTGTGGACGGTGCGCGCTGGCCACCGGGTGCGCAGCTGCACATCGCGGTCGACGACGACGGTGTGCGCCACATCGTTCAGACGGGGCCGGCCAAGCAGACTCAGGTGGTCGAGGGACAGTACGAGGCGCTGCAGCGGATCGGGGACCGCGAATGGCATGTGCCGGTGACGGCGTTCTGGCAGGCGCATCGCGATGCACCTGAGGTCTACAGCGCGTTGATCCGTGATGCCGCGCGGCTGGAGCCCGGCATGACGGCGTGGGATCTGTATGGCGGCGCAGGGGTTTTCGCGGCGGCGCTGGCGACCGAAGTGGGTGAGACCGGGCAGGTGCTGACGGTCGACACCTCGCGCGGCTCGGCACGTGCGGCCCGGACCGCGCTGGCCGATATGCCGTGGGTGTCGGTGGTGACCGACTCCGTGCGCCGGGCGCTGACCGGGCGGCGTGACAGCGCGGATGTCGCGGTGCTCGACCCACCCCGGACAGGTGCCGGCCGGGAGATCATCGACCTGATCGCCGGGGTGCCGCGGGTGATCCACATCGGTTGTGAGGCAGCATCATTCGCCCGCGATGTGGGGGAGTACCTGGGGCACGGCTACACCGTGGAGCAGCTGCGGGTGTTCGACGCGTTTCCGTTGACACATCACGTGGAGTGCGTGGCGGTACTGAACCGCTGAGTCATGCCGCCCTGCGTGGCATGACAAGGTGGATGTCGCGGGTCAGTACCCGCATACCGCCGGCGATCGGTGGCGCGGTGGACCGGTAGACCGCACCGGTGGGGGTGGTGTACTCGGCGGTATGCCGGCCGGATTCGCCGGGAACCACGCGGACCGCCCAGCCGGATTGTTCTTTGACGTAATTGCAGTGTTCGCACAGGCCCTCGCCGTTGACGGCAGTGGTCGGTCCGCCCCGACGGGCTGGGTGAGCGTGGTCGATGTGCCGGATGGGGGCGTTGCAGTACGGGGTGCGGCACGTGTCATCGCGGAACCGGATGAACTGGGCCAACGCCTTCGGGAAGGTGCGCGACTTCGACTCCATGGCGACCAGCGCGCCGCCGGCCGGGCCGGCGTACAGGCGGCGCAGGGCGACCTCGCCGTCGTTGTCGAGGCTGTCGGTGATCAGCGAGCGTGCCACATCGGCCGGGACCGGTCCGTAACCCTCCACAGTGGCTGCGTGGTTGCCGCCGTCGACCAAGGTGTCGTCGGAGAGCACCACATTCACGGTCACGGGGACGGGCTCTTCGGCGGGCCGCCCGGTGACCCGTTCGACCAGGGTGTCGGCCATGACCTGCCCGCGGGTGCGGTCATCGGTGTTGGTCTTGACGGCCTTGTCGAGGGTGGCGCACACGGCGACGCCTTGTGGCATCGGCACACACGCCGTCACGAAGGCCATGCCCTCCGGCGCGGGACGGACGGAGACGTAGCGGTCCCTGGGGGCTTTCGCGGCGTGGTCGACCACGGCCTGCGGGTCGAGTCGGTAGGCGATCTTCTTGGCTTCGGCGGTGATTCGAGCGTCCCCGAAGCCCTCCAGAGCGTTCGGGTCGGCGCACAGTTCGTTGTCCAGCCGGCGGCGGTCTTCGACGGTCAGGCAGGCCGATTCCCGCACGATCAGCGTGGCGCGCCACTCCGAGAGCAGCCCCGCCGTCAGCAGCGCCAAGGTGTGGGGCATTTCATGGACCAACGCCTTGGCCAACCCGAGCAGTTTGGACCCCTGGTTCGGGGACTCGCGGCGGGCGAGCGCGATCTCGGTGCCGAGACCCCGACCGCGTTTGGACGCGGGCACGCCGGCCGTGGCCTCGGCGGTCCGGCGCAGTTTCTCCCACGCCACGCTCAGGCGGGCTTGCTCGGCCGCCGCGGCCGATTTCTGCCGTTCGAGCTCGGCGATGCGGTCCCGCAAGGCTGCCTCGCGGGCGTGCGGGTCGACTGCCGACTGTTCGAACATATGTGCGATACTACCTCGGCTCTGTGACAAGTGCCGGCGCCGGCTCGCGCATCGTCGGCCGCGGTCGGACACGGCGAGGTGGCGGTGCGCACGATAGCCTTGGTGCCGGGTGTGCCGGGAAGTCTGGTCGGCGTCGCTTTCTGCTGACCGAGGAACGAGATGATCACGCGCCGACTGTTCACCCGCAGCTCCTGGCCGGAGACCAAGCGGCTCACCGAAACCCTGCGCAGCGAAACCGTTGGTGGCGTCTTGCTGCTCATCGCGGCGGGAGCGGCGCTCATCTGGGCCAACTCGCCATGGGTGGCGGATTACAAAGAGCTCTCGGACTTCGTCCTGGGCCCAGAGAAACTCCATCTGAATCTGTCCGTCAGCGCGTGGGCGGCCGACGGCCTGCTGGCCATCTTCTTCTTCGTCGTGGGAGTGGAGCTCAAACGTGAGTTCGTGGCCGGCGACCTCCGCGACCCCGCCCGCGCCGCTCTGCCCATCGCGGCCGCCATCGGCGGCATGATCGTCCCGGCGGGCATCTTCATCGCCGTCAACGCGCACCACCGGGAGAACCTCGGCGGCTGGGCGGTGCCCATCGCCACCGACATCGCGTTCGCACTCGCGGTGCTGGCGGTGCTGTCCACCCACCTGCCGACGGCCCTGCGAACCTTCCTGCTCACCTTGGCCGTCGTCGACGACCTTCTGGCGATCACCGTCATCGCCGCCTTCTACACCGACCACCTGGCGCCCGGGCCTCTGCTCGCGGCCTTGGTCCCTATCGCGCTCTTCGGGCTGGCCGTCCAAAAAGGCATCCGGCATCCGGCACTGCTCGTCCCGCTGGCCGTGGCGGCGTGGGCGCTGGTGCACGCCAGTGGTGTGCACGCGACGGTGGCCGGCGTGTTGCTCGGGTTCACGGTGCCCGCACTGGGCCGCCACGCCTCCGCCGAGACGATCGAGCACGCGATCAGGCCGCTGTCGGCGGGGGTGGCGGTACCGGTGTTCGCGTTCTTCGCCGCAGGTGTCACCGTCGGCGGATTTCACGGCTTCGCCGATGCGCTGACACATCCCGTGACGCTCGGTGTCATCGCGGGTTTGGTGGTGGGCAAGCCGATAGGTGTGTTCGGCACCACATGGTTGTTGGCCCGATTCACCAAGGCCAGCCTCGACGACGAGCTGGCCTGGCGTGATGTGCTCGGTGTCGCGCTGCTGGCCGGGATCGGGTTCACCGTGTCGCTGCTCATCGGTGAGCTGGCCTTCGAAGACGGCAGCGTGGCCGATGTCGATGTGAAGATCGCGGTGCTGTCCGGATCTGTGCTGGCCGGGGCGTTGGCGGCCGTCGTGCTGGTCAGTCGCAATGCCGTATACCGGCGGATCCATGTGCTGGAAACCACCGACGCGGACAGCGATGGCGTGCCCGACATCTATCAGGCTCGACGGGACTGACACGTGGTGCGTGCGTAAACTGGCGGGATGCTTGAACAGATCCGCGGCCCCGCAGATCTGCAGCACCTTTCCCAGTCGCAGCTCGACGACCTGGCCGGTGAAATCCGTGAATTCCTGATTCACAAGGTTGCTGCAACCGGCGGTCATCTCGGCCCGAACCTGGGCGTGGTCGAACTGACCCTTGCGCTGCACCGGGTCTTCGACTCCCCGCACGATCCCATCATCTTTGACACCGGCCATCAGGCCTACGTGCACAAGATGCTCACCGGACGCTGCGCGGACTTCGTGAATCTGCGGATGAAGGGTGGCCTGTCGGGCTACCCGTCCCGCGCCGAGAGTGAGCACGACTGGGTCGAATCCAGCCATGCCAGCACCGCACTGTCCTACGCAGACGGGCTGGCCAAGGCCTTCGAGCTGACCGGCCACCGCAATCGCCACGTGGTCGCGGTCGTCGGCGACGGGGCGCTCACCGGCGGTATGTGCTGGGAGGCGCTCAACAACATCGCCGCGGCCAACCGGCCCATCGTCATCGTCGTCAACGACAACGGACGCAGCTACGCACCGACCATCGGTGGGCTCGCCGACCACCTGGCCACGCTGCGGCTGCAGCCGGGCTACGAGAAACTGCTGGAGAAGGGCCGCGACACCGTGCGCGGTGTGCCGTTGATCGGCGAGCTCTGCTACCAGTGCATGCACAGCGTGAAGGCGGGTATCAAGGATGCGCTGTCGCCGCAGGTGATGTTCACCGACCTCGGCGTGAAGTACGTCGGCCCGATCGACGGGCATGACGAGCGTGCGGTCGAGGCCGCCCTGCGCAGTGCGCGCGGGTTCAACGCCCCGGTGATCGTGCACGTCGTCACCCGCAAGGGCAACGGGTATTCGCACGCCGAGAACGACGAAGCCGAACAGATGCACGCCACCGGCGTCATCGACCCGCACACCGGTCGGCCCACGTCGGTGGCGGCGCCCGGTTGGACGGCGGTGTTCTCCGACGAACTCATCAAGAAGGCCGCCCGGCGTCGCGATATCGTCGCGATCACCGCGGCCATGCCGGGACCGACGGGGCTGAGCGCGTTCCGCCAGGAGTACCCGGACCGCTTCTTCGACGTCGGGATCGCCGAGCAGCATGCGATGACGTCGGCGGCCGGGCTGGCGATGGGTGGCATGCACCCGGTGGTGGCCATCTACTCGACATTCCTGAACCGGGCGTTCGACCAGTTGATGATGGACGTCGCGCTGCACAAGCTGCCGGTCACCATGGTGCTGGACCGCGCCGGTGTCACCGGCAACGACGGTGCCAGCCACAACGGTATGTGGGACCTCTCGATGCTGGGCATCGTGCCCGGTATCCGGGTCGCCGCGCCGCGTGACGCGGCCCGGCTGCGCGAGGAGTTCGGCGAGGCGCTCGACGTCAAGGACGGCCCGACCGCCATCAGGTTCCCCAAAGGCGCAGTGGGCGAAGATATTCCGGCGCTGGAGCGGCGCGACGGGGTCGACGTGCTGGCGGTACCGGCCGACGGTCTGTCAACCGACGTGCTGCTCGTCGCGGTCGGTTCGTTCGCGGTGATGGGACTCGCCGTCGCCGAGCGTCTGCAGCAGCAAGGCATCGGTGTCACGGTCGTGGACCCACGCTGGGTGATCCCGGTTCCCACGGCGCTGCACGCGCTGGCCTCCGCGCATAAACTCGTGGTCACCCTCGAGGACAACGGGGTCAACGGCGGGATCGGTTCGCTGATCTCGGCTGCGTTGCGCCGCAACGAGATCGACGTTCCATGTCGCGACGTCGGGGTTCCGCAGGAGTTCCTGGAGCACGCGTCGCGCTCGGAGATCCTCACCGAGATCGGACTCACCGATCAGCATCTCGCCCGGCAGATCACCGGCTGGGTGGCGGCGCTGGGCAGCCCGGTGGGCGACCACGTCGCCGAACAGGTCGACTGAGCGACAGCGCCGCGCTCTCAGCTCACGTCGATCGTGAGCGCTGCCGTCAGCACCGGCCCGGTGAGTTCGCGCTGCCAAGGTCGTGCACCGGCCTGGGTCAGGAACTCGTCGACGGCGGTCGCCACGTCGGGCACCGGCTGCCAGTCCCAGCACAGCCGGCGCAGCGTGTCCGGAGTCAACAGGTTCTCCGCGGGAACCGAAACCCGTTGGGACAGTTCGGCCAGCCCGGCGCGTGCCTTCTCCAGTCGCTCGGCGGCCTCGGGTTTGCGCCGCGACCACCGCGACGTCGGCGGCGGGCCGTTGACGGGTTCGGTGCCGGTCGGCGGATCGGGGTCCTGACGGGCCCGGGCCAGCGCATCCAGCCAGACCTGCGCGCTGCGCCGCTGTCGACTTCCGCCGAAAATCGGTAGTGCGGTGAGCTTTTCGATGGTGTCCGGATCGGCGGTGGCGGCGCTGATGATCGCCGAGTCGGGCAGGATCCGGCCGGGCGCGATATCCCGGCGGGCGGCGATGTGATCGCGAGTGGTCCACAATTCCCGCACCGCGGCAAGAGCCCGTGGGTTGCGGACCTTGTGGATACCGGAGGTGCGGCGCCACCGGTCCCGCCGGGTCGGCGTCGACTCGACACTGCGCAGGTACTCGAATTCCTGTGCAGCCCAGTCGGATTTGCCTTGCTCCTCGAGTACCGCGGCGACTGCGTGACGCAGTTCCACCAGCACCTCGACGTCTAGTGCGGCGTAGTTCAGCCATTCCTGGGGGAGCGGCCGTTTGGACCAGTCGGCCGCGCCGTGCCCCTTCACCAGGCCCAGTCCCAGCAGCCGACGGACTTCCTCGGCAAGGTTCACCCGCTCGAAGCCGGCCAGCCGGCCGCCGAGTTCGGTGTCGTAGAGCCGCGGTGGCGTCATCCCGAGCTCGGCCAGGCACGGCAGATCCTGATCGGCCGCGTGCAGTATCCACTCGTCGGAGCCGAGTACCTGGGCGATCGGGGCCATCACCTGCAAGGAGTCGCCGCCGTGGTTGACCGGATCGATCAGAACGGTGCCGGCCCCGGCGCGCCGGATCTGCACCAGGTATGCCCGGTTGGAGTAACGGAAACCCGACGCCCGTTCGGCATCGATGGCGAACGGGCCGGTACCGCCGGCCAGCCGTTCGGCAGCACGGGCGATATCGCTCGGATAGATCGACAGCGGTGGCACGCCCTCGGCGGGGGCCAGGAGGGGAATCGCCTCTGGCTCGACGCTGTCAGAGGCGGCGCCGTCAGGCTCGGGGTCGGTCTCGGTCATCAGGCGCGGGTGCGGGAGCCCAGGCTGGTGACTCCCGCCGGCGGAAGGCCGGCCGCATGCTCGAGAACCTCACAGAACGCCTGCACGTGCGGACCGAGCTCGAGGTTGGTGGCGGTCCACGACGCGCGCAGCTCCAGTTGGTGGGCCCGCGGCGGGCCGGAGATGTCGCCGTAACGCACCGACGTGGTGGCGGTGACGGTGCCGCCCAGCGCGGTGACGGCCTCGGCGTGCGACTCCAGGGCGTCCACCAGCCAGCTCCAGGCCACTTCGGGCAACAGCGGATCGACGGCTTCGGTGGAGTCCAGATCGGCCTGGATATAGGCGACCAGGCGCATGGTGCCGTCCCAGGCCTCGGCGCCCTCGGGATCGTGCAGCAGGATCAGTCTGCCGAAGGCGTCACCCTCGGAACGCTCGGGAACGATCGTCGTCTCAGGGTGGCGTACCTCGGCGCCCAGCGCGTAGCTGAAGGGGGCCAGCCGTTGCGGCGGCCTGATCGGGCCCAGCTCGATTTCCGGCCGCACCGTCGCAGCATTCATTGCTGCGACCGCGGTACGGAACTGGGCCGGTTCGGCGGACGTCACACCAAATCACGCTAGACCCAACCGGCCCCGGGGGTGCGCAGGCGCGCCGGATTTCTGCCGCGAGGCACGCCAGAGTCCGGCGCAGACCCCCGCGGCTAACATGGGGGCCGATGAATACCCGCCGTGACCTGCCCGAGTCTCCCTTTCTCGCCGCTGCCGCCGGACGTACGCCCTCGCGTATACCCGTGTGGTTCATGCGTCAGGCGGGTCGTTCGCTGCCCGAGTACCGGGAGTTGCGCGCCCACCACAAGATGCTCGATGCGTGTTTCGACCCGGAGTTGGTTGCCGAGATCACCCTGCAGCCGGTGCGACGCCACGGTGTCGACGCGGCCATCCTGTTCTCCGACATCGTGGTGCCACTGCGGGCCGCCGGTGTCGGGCTGGACATCGTGCCCGATGTCGGTCCGGTCATCGACCACCCGATACGCACCCGCGCCGACGTCGACGCCTTGAAACCCCTTGAGCCGCACCAGGTCGCGCCCGTCTCCGACGCGGTCAAGCTGTTGGTGTCCGCCCTGGGCGAGGTGCCGCTGATCGGTTTCGCGGGCGCCCCGTTCACCCTGGCGTCTTATCTGGTGGAGGGCGGGCCCAGCCGCAACCACGAGAAGACGAAGGCCATGATGCTCGGCGACCCGGACACCTGGCATGCGCTGATGACGGCGCTCACCGACCTGACCATCGCCTTCCTGACCGCGCAGCTCGCTGCCGGCGTGGACGCCATCCAGGTGTTCGACTCCTGGGCGGGCACCTTGTCGCTGGCTGATTACCGGGCCTCGGTGCTGCCGCACAGCTCACGGGTGTTCGACGCGCTCAAGGGCGAAGGCGTGCCGATGACGCACTTCGGGGTGGGAACGGCCGAACTGCTCGGCGCCATGGGTGAGGCCGGGGCCACCGTGGTCGGCGTGGACTGGCGGACCTCGCTGGCCGACGCCGCGACGCGGGTGCGACCGGGCACCGTCCTGCAGGGCAACCTGGATCCGGTCGTGCTGCTGGCCGGCTGGCCGGTGGTGGAACGTGCGGCACGCGCCGTCGTGGCCGACGGTCGACGCGCTCAGGAGGCCGGCGCGGGCGGGCATATCTTCAATCTCGGTCACGGCGTGCTGCCGGCCACCGATCCCGGGGTGGTGACCGATCTGGTGGAGCTGGTGCATTCATTGTGAAATCGGCGTACTGCGTTGTCGGCGGCGGCATTTCGGGCTTGACCGCCGCGTATCGGCTGCGCGTTGCCGCCGGGCCGGAAGCGTCGATCACCCTGTTCGACCCGGCCGACCGCCTCGGCGGGGTGTTGCGCACCGAACAGGTCGGCGGTGTGCCGGTGGACCTGGGTGCCGAGGCGTTCATCGCGCGGCGGCCCGAGGTGCCCGCGCTGCTCGACGAGCTCGGCCTGGCCGGCAGGCAGGTCGCCAGCACCGGGGCGCGGCCGCTGCTGTTCACCCAGGGCCGGTTGCACCCGGTGCCCACCGGAACCTTGCAGGGCATCCCGGCGCAGGCCG
Organism: Mycolicibacterium fluoranthenivorans; assembly: GCF_011758805.1. NCBI lineage: Bacteria > Bacillati > Actinomycetota > Actinomycetes > Mycobacteriales > Mycobacteriaceae > Mycobacterium > Mycolicibacterium fluoranthenivorans. Next base: position 2,717,959 of record NZ_JAANOW010000001.1, read on the forward strand.
CGTCGGTGGCGGGTCTGGTCGACGAGGCGACGGTGGCGCGTATCGAGGCCGAACCCGGGCGCCCGCTGCGCTGGCGCACCGGCGCGGATCCGTCCGTCGCCGAGCTGATCGGGGACCGCTTCGGCGAGCAGGTGGTGACGCGTTCGGTGGAGCCGCTGCTCACCGGGGTGTACGCCGGCTCGGCCCAGACCATCGGGATCCGCTCGGCGGTTCCCACCCTGGCCGCCGCACTGGATCGGGGCGCCCGCAACCTCAGCGACGCGGTACGCGACGCCTTGCCGCCGCCGCGGGACGGCGCGTTGTTCGGCGCTATCGCGGGCGGCTACGGATTACTGGTCGACGAACTGGCCCGGCGGGCCGGTGTGCGCTGGGTACAGGTCGGCGTCGATCGAGTGATGCGGTCGGCGCGCGGCTGGGATCTGGTGGACGACGAAGGCGGCCACTGGAGTGCGGACGCGGTGGTGCTTGCGGTGCCGGCGCCGCGGCTGAGCAGACTGATCGAGCACGTCGCGCCGCGCAGCGCCGCGGCGGCACGGCGGGTGACGGTGGCCTCGTCGGCTGTGGTCGCCCTGGCCCTGCCCGGCGGCACCCCGCTGCCCCAGCAGTCCGGTGTGCTGGTCGCAAGCGGAGAAGCCCTGCACACCAAGGCGATCACGCTCACCTCGCAGAAGTGGGGACGCCGCGGCAATGTCGAACTGGTGCGGCTGTCGTTCGGCCGCTACGGCGATCAACTGGCCCGCAGCGTGGGCGACGACCGGCTGCTGAGCTGGTCCCTGGAGGACCTGGACCGGCTCTTCGGGATCGTCGCCGACCCGGTTGACTGCCGGGTGCAGCGGTGGATCGACGCGATGCCGCAGTACGGTCCGGGACACGCCGATCTGGTGGCCGAAGTGCGGGCCGGGCTGCCGCCGACACTGGCGGTCGCGGGCGCCTACCTGGACGGTATCGGGGTGCCCGCATGTGTCGCGGCCGCCACCCGGGCGGCCGGGAAACTGGTGGGCCCCGGCGTGGCACGATAGCCCCATGGCCAAGCTCGATTACGACGCGCTCAACTCGATGACCCGATACATGATGATCTCGGTTTTCGCCGTGCAGCCTGACTCGCTGGACGCGGACCGGTCCGCGCTCATCGATGAGACCGCGACGTTCCTCAAACAGCAGGAGGAGCGGGGTGTCGTGGTGCGCGGGCTCTATGACGTCGCCGGCTTCCGCGCCGATGCCGATTTCATGATCTGGACTCATGCCGAGCGGGTCGAGGACCTGCAGACCACCTACCGGGACTTCCGGCGCACCACCCTGGGACAGGCCAGTGATCCGGTCTGGAGCGTGGTTGCGCTGCACCGCCCGGCCGAGTTCAACAAGAGCCACGTCCCGGCCTTCATCGCGGGCGAAGACCCGGGCGACTACGTCTGCGTCTACCCGTTCGTGCGGTCCCTGGAGTGGTACCTGCTGCCCGACGACGAGCGCCGCAAGATGCTCGTCGAGCACGGGATGGCGGGCCGGGAGTACCCGGATGTGCGGGCCAACACGGTGCCCGCGTTCGCGCTCGGCGACTACGAGTGGATCCTGGCCTTCGAAGGTCCGGATCTGGGGCGCATCGTCGAGCTGATGTGGAAGCTGCGCTACACCGACGCCCGTCGCCATGTCCGGGAGGAAACCCCGTTCTTCACCGGCCCCCGGGTGGCGGTCGAGGATCTGCTGGCCCGTCTTCCCTGATCCCACGCCAAACCTCGGGCGCTGGCGACGACAATTTTGCTAGCCTCACGTCCGATGCCACGGTTCGCATGGGTAGCGAGTGCGGCGACGGTCACCACCGCCGCGTGGTGTGCATGGCTGATGGCGGGCTGGGGCGGACCAGACGTGGTATCGGCTGCCGATGATCTCGGTTTCGTGGCGGTGTCCGGATTTGCGACGAGCTGCGCCGGTTACACCGCGAGGCGTGCTCTCGATCGGCAACGGCTGGCGTGGATTCTCATCACGATCGGGCTGTTCGGCTGGACCGTGGGGTCGGCCGTATGGGCCTACTACGAATGGTGGTTGGGGACCGCGCCGTTTCCGTCCATCGCCGACGCCGGCTATCTCATGTTTCCGGTCTTCGTCTGCGCCGGGCTGCTGGTCCTGCCCGTCGGTGCGTCGCGGTACACCTATACCCGCCTCGTGCTGGACGGCGTGATCGTCGCGGGCTCGCTGTTCGTCATCGCCTGGTTCGCCGTGGTGCGGCAGATGTTCGAGAACGGCGGGGCAACGACATTCGAAGTCGGGCTGTCGCTGGCCTATCCGCTCACCGATCTGGTGGTGGTGACGGTGGCACTGCTGGTACTTGCGCGCGCCCGGCCCGGCAACCGTGCCCCGCTGGTGCTGTTGACCGCCGGTGTCGTGCTGATGGCCCTGGCCGACTGCGGCTGGGCATATCTGACCTCCCACGACGACTACCGCACGATCAGCGTCGTCGATCTCGGCTGGGCGTTGGGGCTGCTGCTGATCGGGGTCGGCGCACTGCTGTCGTCGCACCTTCCGCGCTCCCATGTCGACGGAGCGAGCGCGCCGACAGCCGCCGCACTGTGGGTGCCGTATGTGCCGTTGGCCGTCGCCATGGTGATCGGCGTGGCCAATGTGGTGTGGGTACCGGAGCTGGCACCGGCGCTGGTGGCTTTCGTCCTGTTGGTGAGTGCCGTGGTGTTCCGTCAGGTCATCGTGGTGGGGGAGAACCGCCGGCTGCTGGCCAATGCCGAGGCGCAGGCCATGCACGACCCGCTGACCGGGCTGGCCAACCGGGCCCTGTTCCAGGACCGGTTGACTCATGCGTTACTGCTGCATCGTCGCGACAAGCAGCCGGTGGCGGTGCTGTCGCTCGACCTCGACGATTTCAAGCTCGTCAACGACGGCCTGGGTCATCCGACCGGCGATATCCTGCTGACCAGCGTCGCCGAACGCATCGTGGGTGCCGCACGCAGCAGCGATACGATCGCCCGACTGGGCGGTGACGAATTCGCCGTACTGCTCGAAGGTGATGCCGAGCAGTCCATCCAGGTCGCACAGCGCATTGCCGCCGGTTTCGGCGACCCGTTCGCCATCGAGGGCCACCACCTGCCACTTCGGCCCAGCGCAGGTCTGGCGATCGCGGCGCCCGAGGATCCGGAACTGTCCGCCGAGGCGTTGATGGAGCGTGCCGACGTGGCGATGTACTCGGCGAAGCGGGCCCGAGCGCGCGAGGTGCGGGTGTTCTCGGCGGAGATGCAGCGCTCGGAGGGGCGATTGGCGAGTCGGACCCCGGTGGGAGGTGCCGCGACCCTGCAGATGCTCGGCGAGTTGCGCTCGGCGATTGACAACGACGAACTCATCCTGATGTATCAGCCGAAGTTCGACCTGCGTGACGAATCCATCGTCGGTGTCGAGGCACTGCTGCGCTGGCCACATCCCTCGCGCGGGCTGCTCTCGCCGGACGAGTTTCTGGCGCTGGTCCGTGAGCACGGGTTGATACGTTCGGTGACCGAACTGGTGGTCACCCAAGCCCTGGATCAAGCGGCGCTGTGGCGCGATCGCGGGTTCACGGTGCCGATCGCGGTGAACCTGTTCGCTCCATCGCTGGCCGATCTGACCATGTCCGACCGCATCGTGCGGGCACTCGACGAGCGCGGCCTGGCATGCGAGACGCTGACGGTCGAGGTCACCGAGGATCTGTTGCTGGACAACGTCGACCGGACCCGCGCGGTAATCGAGACGCTGCGCGGGCACGGTGTGCGGGTGGCGCTCGATGACTTCGGTAGTGGGTATTCGACACTGGCCTACCTGCGCGATCTCCCGATCGACGAGATCAAACTTGATCGCGACTTCGTCAGCGCCGTACGCGGTGATCGACGGGCCGGAGTGATCGTGCGCACGGTCATCGCGCTGGCGCACGAACTGGGCATGACAACGGTCGCGGAGGGGATCGAGAACGCCGAAACCGTTGCGCTGCTTCGTGAATACGGCTGCCGCTATGTGCAGGGGTACTTCTACAGCGAGCCGCTTTCGGCCGCCGCGATGCTGGAACTACTCACGTCGGGTCGGACGGCACGAGACGCAGCGATACCGAGTTGATGCAGTACCGCTGATCGGTGGGGGTCGGGTAGCCCTCGCCCTCGAACACATGGCCCAGGTGGCTGTGGCAGTTGGCGCACAGCACCTCGACGCGCGTCATCCCCAAGATGTCGTCCCTGCGCAGGATCACCGCCTCGGAGTCTTTCGGGTCGAAGAAAGACGGCCAGCCGCAATGGGATTCGAATTTCTCCGTGCTGCGGAACAGCTCTGCTCCGCAGGCCCGGCACTCGTAGACGCCGGGGGTCTTGGTGTCGGTGTACTCACCGGTGAACGGCCGCTCCGTGCCGGCACGGCGGAGCACCGCGAACTCGGCCGCGCTGAGCTTCTCGCGCCACTCGTCATCGGTGAGCTGAATCTTCGGCTCGGTCATGACGCCACGCTAGCGCGCGGCCGGTCTTCCGTCATCCAGGGTGGATCGATACCGGAATCCAGCCGGCCGTCGGCCTTGGCGTCCAGGTAGCGGTAATACAGCACGCAGAACACCACCACCAGCAGCAGTGACCAGCCGTAGGTGATCTTCATGTACTCCAGGAACCGTCCGGTGGTCGGCCAACGCCACATCAACCACCGGTCCATCGTGAGGAACCCGTAGACCCCGAGCCAGGCCGGCCAGTTGCGCACCACCGAGTTCGGCAATACCACCGTCATCAGGAACGGGAACAACATCATCGAGTAGTAGCCCTGCGCCAGCGACAGCACCAGCCACGAGGTGATCAGCAGGACACCGGAGGAGGTCAGCATCCAGAACAGCGGATCGCGCACCCGGTAGTACCGGTACAGCAGCCACAAGCTGACCGCGGCCAGCACCAGCGCGACCACCCGCAACAACAGGATCAGCCACATCGGTAGGCCGTAGTAGATGCCGTTGCCCAGGATCGAGGAGTTGAAGTAGTCCCGGGTGGACAGGATGTACGGGACGGTGTTGCGGAGGAAACCCATCGGGTCGGCGGACAGGGGCCAGGCCACCGCGTTGAACACCAGCGGCACCGCGAACGCCGTCACCAGGGCACGCCACTGCCGGTTGAGCAGCGGCAGCAACAACAGCACGGCCAATAGGGGCTTGAGTACCAGCGTCAGCCCGATGGCCGCGCCCGCCCACCACTGATGGCTCACCTTGCCGGACAGCAACCAGTAGAAGAACAGCACCTCGGCCAGCAGCAGGCAGCCGTTGATATTGGTGAAGACCAAGGTGTTGGTCACCGATTCGGTGCAGTACACCGCCAGCAGCAGGGCCGGGAATGCCACCGAGGTCAGCGAGAATTTGAACAGCCGTACCAGAATGCCGCAGGCGATGATGATCGCGATCGAGTTGAACGCGACAAACCAGAAGCGCGACGCGAACTCCGGCAGGAACCCGAACGGGGCCAACAGCAGGGTGCCGCCCGGGGGGTACAGGTAGTGCGGATCGACGTAGTTGAAGTGCTCGTTGTAGATGTCCCAGTGCCGCCGGAAATTCGAGACCGCACGGTACACCGTCCCGAAGTCGTCGGTGATGTAGCCATTGGTGGTGAGCACGTAACTGCGGTGGATGATCGACATGATGGCGATCGGCCACAGCGCGGACCGGACCACATCGGCGGTGGTGGGAGCGGACGTGCGAGGTCGAAAGACGCTCAGGATGGTATCGGTTGGCGCCACCAGCGCACCGTACACCGGAGTGCGGCGGGCTCCGTTCAGGCGGGGCAGAACGTGTCGTTGCCCGGCAGCTTCCCAGTGTCCAGATAGCCCAGTACCGGCGCGAGGGCACACGGTGAGTAGATGCTGGCGCCATGGCCGATGCCCTGCCAGATCACCCGCTTGCTGGTGGCGCCGGCGTTGATCATGGTGGCGGCCACCGCGGCCACCCCCTCATTGCCGATGATCGGATCGTTCTGTACGCCGAGCAGCAACACCGGGATCTTGAGGTCCTTGGGATCCTTCGGTGCGGTGCCGCTCGGCCAGCTCAGGCAGTTGACCATGCGCAGCGCCCCGACAGCACCGAACTGCGGGTACAGCTTCGGCCAGGCGACGACGAGTTCGCGGACCCGGTCCGGAGTGGGCCGGTTGAGTGCGTCGCTGCAGCCGTTGACGAACTGACCATCGGTCTGGCGTGTGGCTTCGGCCTGGCTGATCAGAGTGTTCAGTGCAGCTGCGTCGCCCCCGCGGGCCGAGGCGAGTGCTCCCGCAAGCGCATTGGTGGCCGCGACGCGGTCCCCGCGCGGGAAGGCCAGTGCGGTGCTGATCGCGTCGGTGATGGCGGCGACGGAGGCGCCGCCGGGACCGTTGCCGGCTCGGGCGGAGGAGAGGATCGCGTCGATGGCGCCCTTCGGGTCCGGGCCGAGCGGGCAGTTCACGGCGGCGCATTGCGCGGCGAACGCATCCAATGCGGCCTGCTGCCCCTTCACCTTCTGCTCGGCGGTGGCTTCGGCGTTGATGGCCAGCGGCAGCGGCGAATCGAGGACCAGGCGGGACACCTTGTTCTGATGGGATCCGGCGTAGGCGAGCGCCACCTGCGCGCCGTTGCCGATGCCCAGCAGCGCGACGGTGTCGACATCCCAGGTGCTGCGCAGCCGCTCGATGTCCTCCGCGGCGTGCGCATTGTCGTAGGCGGAGTCGCCGGGGGCGATGGTGTCGGTGCAGCTGGTGGTGGCGGTCTGGGCGATCGCGCTCAGGTTGGCCACCGGGTCGTCGCCGGACTCGAACTGGGCCTGGTCGATCATCTCCTGGCGGTCGTAGGAGTCGCGGCAGTTGATGGCCGCCGACAGGCCGATACCGCGCCGGTCGATGGCGACGACGGGATGTGTCTTGAGCACATCGGCGCCGCTGCGGGTCAGCCAGACCGGCAGCTGGCTGGACGACGGCAGGTCGCTACCGGTGGTCATCACCAGCGGGCCGGCGTCGGCGGGGGTGTCGGCCGTGGTGGCCCGGACCACGCCGATGGCGATGCTGCCGTTGGCGCCGCTGATCGGGTCCAGATCGGCGTCGAAGGTGGCGCAGTCCAGTTTGATCCCGGGCACCGGGGCGGTCGACGCGGCGGTGAACGTCTGAGCCGTGCAATCCCGCCACTGCAGAGCTTGATCGTTCTTGGGTGCAGCGATCGGTGGCGGGCCGGCGACCGTGCTGGTGGTCGCGGGCTGGCCCTGCGGGCCGGCACCGGCGTCGGTGGCATAGCGCGGGTTTGCGGCCAGCAACGGGGCACACGATGTCAGCAGCAACACCGCAGCCGAGATACTCGCGGCCCGAACCAGATGACGCATGCCGACCACAGTAGCGATGGTCACTGCGGGTGCTCGTGCGCCGCACGGCTGTAGCGCGTGTAGAGGTAGCCCTCCGAATCGGTGAGCACATGCCGGCGCTGCATCCGGTGCAGCGCCTCGGTCGGGCTGTCGGTGACCCGTTTGGCTTTACCGCCGACGACGAACGGCGCGATGGTCAGACACAGCTCGTCGAGCAGGTCGGCGGCGATGAAGGTGCCCAGCAGGCTGGGACCACCCTCGGTGAGCACCCGGGTCAACCCGAGCCCGGCCAGGGTGGCGACCATGGCGTGTGGGTCCACCTCATCGGGGTCGGCGGCCGAACAGTCGTGCACCGCGGCCAGCCCGGACAGCCGGGTTCGGGCGTCGATGGCGGCATTGTGGGAGGTCAGCACGAGCGGTGGGATCTCGGTGTGGCTGAACACGAGCAGGTCGTGGTTCAGCTGCGCCGACCGGGTGACGATCGCGATGGGGGGCACCTCGGCCTGGCCACGGTCTTGGCGAGCGGCACGTTCACCGGCGCCCAGCTGTGCGCCCGAATAGTTCTCGGTACGGACGGTCCCGGCACCGACCACCACGACATCGGCGAGTTCGCGCATCAGTCCGAACAGTGCCCGGTCCCCGGCACCGCCGAGCCCACCCGAGCGGCCACCGGTGGTGGCCGCGCCGTCCAGGCTGGTGACGAAGTTGGCCCGAACCCAGCAGGCGGTCAGGGCGTCGGGATAGGCGTACTGCCTGGCCAGCCCGCCGTCGGTGGCGCCGTCTGCGGGTTGCAGTGTTGTGAGTTCCGTCCCAGCAGCGGCATCCGACATGGGGATCATTGCAGCACGTCGATAGGGTGCACGACATGCAAAGCGGCGCGGGCGTCGAAGCTCTGGTGGATCGGCATCCCAAGGTCACACCGGAACAGCTGGTCGCACGGTTGGTACCGCCGCCGACGTTCGCCGATGTCAGTTTCGACACCTACCGTCCAGATCCGGCCGAGCCGTCGCAGGCCGCGGCCGTGGTCAAGTGCCGCACATTCACCGAGCAGGCGCTGGACCGGCGCGCGGGCAAGAAGAAGCTGTTCGGCAAACGGGAGGTGCTGCCCGGAGTCGGGGTCTACCTCGACGGTGGGTTCGGTGTCGGCAAGACGCACCTGCTGGCCTCCACCTATTACGCGCTGTCGAACGCCGAGGTGGCGCCGACGGCGTTCGCGACCTTCGGCGAGCTGACCCAGTTGGCCGGGGTGTTCGGTTTCACCGAGTGCATCGATCTGCTCGCCGAGTACGTGGTGGTGTGTATCGACGAGTTCGAACTCGACGACCCGGGCAACACCACGCTGATCTCCCGGTTGCTCTCGGCTCTGGTGGAGCGCGGGGTGTCGATCGCGGCCACCTCCAACACGTTGCCCGAGCAACTCGGTGAGGGCCGGTTCGCCGCGCAGGATTTCCTGCGCGAGATCAACACGCTGGCCTCGATCTTCACCACCGTGCGGGTCGAGGGCCCGGACTACCGGCACCGTGGGCTGCCGCCCGCTCCGGAACCGCTGTCCGACGAGGATGTGCGCGCTCGGGCGGTCGGGGTGTCGGGGGCGACGCTGGACGATTTCGACGCGCTGTGTGCCCATCTGGCGACCATGCACCCGTCGCGGTATCACGCGTTGATCGACGGGGTCGACGAGGTGTTCATCACCGGGGTGCACCCGATCACCGATCAGAGTGTGGCGCTGCGGTTGGTGGCGCTGACCGACCGGCTCTACGACGCGGGCGTGCCGATTCTGGCCTCGGGCACCAAGCTGGACACCATCTTCAGCGAGGAGATGCTGGCCGGTGGGTTCCGCAAGAAGTACCTGCGTGCCACGTCGCGCCTGTTGGCGCTGACCGCGGCCGCCCAGGTTTCGTAGCGGAGGGCAGGAGCGCAGCGACCCGGGAATCGTTACAGCGGTCGCACCATCACGTAGTCGTTCTCGACGTGTCCGCCCAGCCGGAACGTCTTGGTGCCGCTGACGGTGAATCCCGACTTGGCGTAGAAGCGTTGGGCCCGTTGGTTTTCCTGGTTGACGCCCAGCCACACGCACGCCGCCCCGAGCGCCGCGCTGTGGTCCAGCACCTCGACCATCAGCGCCGCGGAGACCCCGGCGCCGTGCACGTCGGGCAGGGCGTACATCTTGGACAGTTCCACCGCCGGCCGCAGCGTGACTGCGCCGGCCACCGCGGGATCGTCGGGCACGCCCCGAATCAGCATGGCGTAGCCCAGGATTCGGGTGTCATCGCGCGCGATCAGCACCACCCGGGCCGGGTCGTCGAGATACTTCGCGAAGTTCTGCACCGCGAGGTTGTCCGCGACGAAGGCCGCGACATTGTCGGGGGACACCGCGGGTGGGCAGGCCAGCGGGAAGGTGGTCGCGGCAACCTCGGCCAGTTCGGGCAGATCCGCAGGGGTGGCTGACTCGACGCGCATGCGCCTTACGGTAGCGGGGTGCCGGGCTGCCAGATGTTCCACTGCGCCAGGTGGGTTCCCGTCTGCGGGTTGAGCATCACCACATTGGTTACCAGGCCGCGGTACACATCCCAGTAGATCGCGCCGTTGACGGTCGACCCCGGAGCAGCGTTGAGTAGCGCGGTCTCCAGTGAGTCCGGCGCGTCGGTGTGCTTGGCGGCGTAGGCGTCGGCGTAGGGGGTGACACCGCTGAACGTGGTCGCGATCGCCAGCTTGTACGGGTTGGGCGCCGAGAGGACGTGCACGGTGATCGGTGCCTTCCACGGTCCGCCGGTGGCCCGCCAGCGCGGCGAGCCGTTCCAGGTCCAGCCCGGCGGCACGTCCGTGGGAACGACATCGTGCACGGTGACGTCGGCGGCGAAATCGTCGAACTGCACGTGCAGGGTGTCACCCAGATTGCCGATCGGGGTGATCGGAGCGGCGGCCGGCGGTGCGGCCGGGGCCGCAGGAGCCAGCCCCACGGCCATCACCGCCGTCAAACCAGCAAGCACTACCGACATCATCCGAAGCATGTCTGGCATCTTGGCACATGGTTTGCCGCGCGTCGGAGCTTTACTCCACCCAGGGGCCGTGGCCGCCGATCGAGTCGATGCGGATCCGGGTCAGGAAACCTTCGGGGGAGTTGGGCGGGGGGAAGTGTTCGTCGGAGCCCAGCAGTGCGATGGCCAGGTCCTTGAGCAGTTCCGGCGCCCCGCCCTCGACGATCCGCGCGCTTCCGCTCACGGACAGGTACTCGCGCTGCTGCCCGGGTTTGGGCGAGGCCAGGATGGTGACCGCGACGTTCGGCTCCCGGCGCACGTTACGCACCTTCTTGTAGCTGTCGGACAGGTGCGCGGCCACCAGTTCGTCACCGTCGGGAGTGGACTGAACGGCCACCCAGACCACCGATACCTGCGGACTGCCGTCGGGGTTGATGGTGACGAGCGTGGCGTCGGCGCCCGCTCCGATCAGGGCACGTGCCGCGTCGTTGAGTGTCATGGCATCTTCTACTCCGTGGTGGCCTGATTCATTCCCGGTAGTGCGGAAAGCAACGCGACCACATCGGTCTCGGCGCGGACCTTGTCGATGCCGGCGCTGTGCAGGGGACCGGTGCCGTCTTCGGATTCCAGCACTGCCAGCAGCAGGTGCTCGGTCCCGATGTAGTTGTGGCCCAGCCGAAGTGCCTCGCGGAAGGTCAGTTCCAGGACTTTCTTAGCGGGACCGCTGAACGGGACCAGATCGAGTTTCTCGCCGGTGTCGGGTGGCAACTGCACCGCATCGCGGATCGTGGCGGCGTCGATGCCCTGGGCTTTGACGGCGGCGACACCCAGCGATCCCTCATCGGCGAGCAGCCCGAGGATGAGGTGCTCGGGGGTGATCTCGGTGTTGCCGGCGTCGCGGGCGGCATCCTGGGCGGCGACGACGGCGGCGCGGGCCCGCGGGGTGAATCGGGCGAAGCCCTCATTGGGGTCGATGGTGTCGCCCTTGGGGACGAAGCGCTTCTGTGCGGCCTGTTTGGTGACGCCCATTCGGGCGCCGATGTCGGTCCAGGAGGCGCCGGACCGGCGGGCCTGATCGACGAAGTGGCCGATGAGGTGATCAGCCACTTCGCCGAGATGTTCGGCGGCCAGCATGGCGTCGGCGAGTTGATCGAGTGCGTCGCCGTGGACCGACTTGATGGCGCGGATGAGGGTGTCGAGGCTGACGGATGAGGTGGTGTCGCTCATGCGTCAACCGTAGGTTGACTCCCGTGGATCGTCAACTGACGGTTGACGATTTCGGGTAGCCGCGTCGGACGGCGCGTTCCAGGATGCCCAGGGTGGCGCGCAGCGCGCTCTCCGAGATCACCGGAAAGATGCCGGCCTCACGCCATTTCGGGTCGATCTGTGACCAGTCGTAGAACGACGTGACGACCGTGCCGTCGGCGCCGGGCTCCAGGCGGTAGCCGTACACATGGCCGATCTGCGGTTTGAGCTGGCCCAGAATGGTCCAGGCGATCAGTCGGTCCTGCTCGAACTCGGTGATGCGGACGGTGACGTCGTAGCGGCCCAAGGGGAAATCGTTGAGTGACTCGCGATCCATGTGCACCGTGAAGCTGTCGTCGACCGCCGTGACCCGCTCGCCGTCGGCGTCCTGCAGCATCCCGGACGAGTCGATCGCCACGTGACCCTGCGGATCGGTTAGCACCGCGAAGATCGCGGCAGCGGGCTCGGCGATGGTGCGACTCACTTCGATGCGTTCTGTCATGGCTGCAGTCTGGCACCCGGCCCGCTCTTTTCGGGCCTACTGTGGAGGCGTGCGTTATCTGGTGATCGGTATCGGCGTGGTGCTGGCGTTCTTCGGAACGGTGTGGGCCCTGCAGGGCTTCGGCGCGTTGCAGGGCAGTCCGATGAGCAACACGACCACGTGGTCGATCATTGGTCCCATCACGGCTCTGATCGGGGTGGGCATCGCGGTCTACGCGTTCCGATTGCGTCGTTAGCGTCTGGCCAGCGCGCTCTCGATTTCGCGCACCCGGGTGGCGTCCACGCCCCACGGGTGCGCTACACCGACGCGGCGATCAAGGTCCCACAGCACGCATTGCTCGCCCGGTTCGGCGACCAGCGACCACGCAATGACGGTGCGGCGCAGTTGTTCTGACATCGAGTCGCCGCCGGCGGGTCCGTCCCCGTCCGGGTGATGGTGCAGGAAGCGGCCATAGGCCCGGTCGCAGAACGTCGCGTAGCGGGCGGTGCAGAGGATGAGCCCGTGCCAGGCTTCGTCGACCGCGTGTGACGGCATACCGATCACCTGGCCGTCGCGCAGCGCGGCGCCACAACACCTGAGCCATTGCCGCAGTCCGGTCTCGACCAGTTCCCGCGGCTGCCACGGACACGTTTTGAACACGGCGTCGGGCAGGGACAACTCGGCCACTGCCGCACTGGTGTGCCCGAGGTGAGGTGGGCGCCGCTTCCGCACGGTCTCACGATAGTGCTCACACCGTGTGCCGGGCCGTCGTGAAGAAATGGTGACACCGTGGTGAATCGATTGCTGCGTCTGGGCAATATCGGGCTGAGACTGTGCACAAATGCTGAACACCGCCGCGCATGCCCTGCAGCCGGTTGCCGCCCACCGCGGTGACGTGCGCCAGGCCGAGTATTACGTGGATTTGCTCGATGAGTTGCGGGCGGCGGTCACCGAGGATCTCGCGCATCAGCGGGCCTCGCTGGCCAAACGAGAACTCAACGGCGTCGAGTTCGGCGTGAGCCGGCTCCAGCGGGCCATCAAGATGAAGGAGGCCGAGCTGGCGACGCTCAATCGGCTGGCCGACGCGATCGGTTCGAGGTTTCCGATGGTCTAGAGACCGTCGGAGTTCATTCGTTCGCTTCGAGATCAGGCGATGGCGCGGTCGTCGGTGCGTGCATGTCGCACGGTCCAGCCGGCTGAACGCAGGCGGTGGCTCAGGCGTTTCGATTCTCGCCGCACATCGCCTGCGTGGCCCAGGCTGGTGGGTTGGACGCTGATGGTGAACGGCCAGTACTCGAGGGCGTCGAAATGCGCCACCGCAAAGACTGTCCGGTGCTCGAGCCACAGGCTCGCAATGTGGCCCAACGGGCGCGGTTGGCCGGGGGCGAGGGCAGACACCAGCGCAGCCAGCGACGCGGGGCCGCTCACCTCGAGGAGATCTGTCATGGGCTCATCTTCCCGCGAACAAGCATGCGGCCTCAACCGGTTTTCGTTCTGCGATGCGCGCAGCCGTGCTGGAACCTTGGTCGGGTGCTCAGGAATGGACCTGCCCGGGCATGTAAGTGGGCTTCTCCGGGGGTTTGACATGTCTACTTTGCGTCGGGTGCGGAGTGGTGGTCGACGGGGTGGTCGTCGCTGGCTCCTGGGAGGTCGGTGTCCACGGAGCCTCTGATGTCCAGGGCTCTTCGATTGCCGACGGTTCGGTCGTCGTCGGTGCCACCGTGGTGGCGGGTTCAACGGTGGTCACGGGTGCTTCGGTAGTCGATGGCGAGAGTGTGGTGGATGTCGGCTCCGTTGTTTTCGGAACGTACGGCGGGGTGCTGGGTGAGTGGAGGAGGACCAGCGCCACACCTCCCGCGACGACCGCGGCCGCTGCCGCGACCATCAGCCCACGAGCAGATACATGCCATTTCAGCCAGTGACTCACGTTCCGAAGCACGGGCCTGAACTCTACTTCGTCGCCGTGTTAATTGACTGGGTAGACGATTGCGACTCGGCCACCGTTTTTGGGCTTCAGTGGCCACCCGTATGAGCGGTCGATCTATCTGCGCAGCGTGCGAATGAGGGCGACCACCAGGCCGGCAATCATGACCGCCCCGCTTGCCAGCCAGAGGAGAAACGCGGCGAATCCGACTATCTCGCGAACGGGGTCTTCGCGATCAAAGAAGAACTGCATGACCAAGAACGAGAGCACTCCGACCACGGCGCTCGCTGCCGCCAGGAGCAGGAATCCCCGGGCGCCCCGTCGGGGGAGATGGGCCTGCGAGGGTGGCCGAGGGCTCATCGCCGGTGGGCCAGGGGCCGGGACTGGTTCCTCACTAGTCCCATCCCAATAGCGTTGACCAACAGTGCCTGTCGGGTCTGGGTACCAACCAGGCGTAGGTGGCTATGTGCCCACATGTGCTGAGGCTACGGGATCGGATGGTTTGTGCGGAGTGGCAGCTGAGGCCTCACCGCGGTTGGATCCCGTGATCCAACCGCCGGATCGGTATCGTGAAAACTTGCCCGGTCTTAGCTCACAGGCTTGACTTAGTGGGTCTAGAGACAGTGTCTGACATGCGGAGACACGTGGTGCGCGATACTGGGATTGAAGATGTATCAGACCGGTGATCCGAGTAACCATCTGAACTGCATCAACAGGCATCTGACCAGTTGATACGTCAGACAGTATCACGTGACAGCAATGACCACTAGAGGCACAGTCAGACATGCTAGTTGTATGAAAGTTGTATGGTTTGATTCATGCAACATCGCAAGTTTGGCCGCATCAGAAAGTGCCAGCCGAGCGGTCGCTACCAGGCCGCATACACCGCGCCGGATGGTCGCCTCTACAAAGCCGAACGTACCTTCGCAGCGCGCGAGGACGCCGAGGGCTGGTTGACCGACCGTCGCCGCGAGATTGACCGCGAGCTGTGGAGCCCACCCGCGACGACCGAACAGAAAAAGACCGCCAAGCAAAAGAGCGTGAAGTTCGGCGACTACGCGGAGAAGTGGCTAGAGACTCGCACGGTGAAGGGTAGACCGCTGCGACGCCGGTCGCGCGAGGGGTACGAGGACCTGTTAGGGGCTCACGTCTACCCGACGTTCAAGAACAAAGCTGTCCGCGACATCACCATGGAGTCCGTAGACCGCTGGTATGCGAAGCTCGCGCCGAATGCGCCCACGACGCGCGCCCGGACATACAGCTTGTTCAAATCCATCATGGAGACTGCGCGTAAGCGTGACCGGTTGATCGAGGTCAACCCGTGCGAGATCGTCGGTGGCGGCAGTACTGAGCGTAAGAGCAAGACTCGGCCGGCCACGTACGCAGAGATCGACACCATTGTCTCTGAGATGCCCGAACACCTGTCAGCCATGGTTGTGTTGGCGACGTGGTGCGCGATGAGGGACGGCGAATTGATCGAGTTGCGACGCAGCGACATCAACATCTTTGACCGGGTGGAGCGTGGCGAGGACGGCAGCGAGACGAAAGTCCGCGAGGGGGTTATCCACATACGTCGAGGGGCGACCCGGGTGAAAGGTGGCTGGGAAATTGGGCCGCCGAAGAGTGAGGCGGGCATCCGTGATGTGACGATCCCGCCGCACGTGCTGCCCGCGATTGAAGCGCACCTTGCGTCAGAGTACGTTGGCGCCGCGAAGGATTCGTTGTTGTTCCCTCCGCAGCGGGGCGAAACTGATGTGGATGGCAACCCGGTGCGGCTGCAACCGTCGACCCTGTATCGGCATTACTACAAGGCTCGGTCGGCCGCCAAGCGGCCTGATCTGCGGTTCCATGATCTGCGGCACACAGGGGCGACCTTGTACGCGCAGACGGGAGCGACTCTCGCAGAGTTGATGGACCGCGTCGGGCATTCGACACCGGCCGCCGCGATGCGTTATCAGCACGCCGCACAGGGGAGGGATGCGAAGCTGGCGGCCGCAATGTCGCAGCTTGTGCACATTCCCGACCGACCGGGGCGAGAGGCGAGATAGGTCTCATAAGGACATCTCGAACCTCGGTAAGTTTTCCTAAGAACATCCTGTGCGTATCGGATCGGTCTTTATGGTTCTCTCAGTTTTGAGTGATGAGGATTTGCAACACTTTTCGAGTCAGTAGCGGGACGTAACCGGCCGCCAACGGAGTCCCGATCTGCGGCTATCGCCCTATGAGTGCCACAATCGGCGCGGTGCACGGTGATGCGCTGTGTCATCACTTGGCCTCTTCTAGCGCGGATCGCTTCGCGCGCAATGCAACTCGTGGGCTCCGGCACTGCGAAAACCCCGTGGTCCAATGGAATCGCACGGCGGGACATGCCGCCTCAAGTCCACTAGGAGCAACCCATGGCAGTAAAAGTTATCGGTCGGGATCTGATCACGATTCGCCAAGCGGCCGAACAGCTGCAGACCTCGGAACGTACGATCCGCCGCTATCTGTCCGCCGGCCTGATCACGGGTGTTCGCTTGGGGCCACGCCTTATTCGCATTCATGCGGACTCCGTTGGGAAGCTAACCCAACCGGTCGGCGCCCGCTGAGCGGCGCGCCCAGTGCATAAGAAACCCGCCGAGATTGACCGCACCCCCCACAACATCGATGCAGTTTTAGCCCCGCAGCTCGAGCCTGACCCGTGGGACGACGGCGGCGAGCGGAGCGAGGACACCGGGACCGCCGGAAAACTCACGTGGGGACCTGGCGCCGATGGGCACTTCGCCACGGCGCACGCGGCCGGCGCAGCGCTACGTGAGCAACGTCGACAGAGGCGGGGCCTATCCTCTCCTACGGTCGAAGGGGATAGGAAGCCGTGGTTCGATCCCACCGGCGAGTTCGACTTCGACTCCACCGTAGAGGCGATCCGCAACGGCCGGACGGTCGATTATTGGGACCTTCTGGCCGTTGTGAAAATCGTGACTAATGGACCAGTTAAACGCCGGGTTGTCGATTTCGATGAATGGCGGGAGATACCGGGATATCCAGGTTACGTCATGCATTCCATTTCGCGCGAGGTGTGGCGCCCACCACGCGAAGTTACATTGCCGAACGGCAATGTGCGTCAGTATCAGGGCAAGAAAGTGACCGCGCACAATGGCAGCTATTCTTTGACGGTCAACGGCGTGACTTCATCGCGTGGCATAGATGTGCTGTATCGCGAGACATTCCCAGAATGCGGGAAGAAGAAGCGGAAGAGGACGGCCGGCGAGTGGGACGACACGGTCAACTTGCGGACCGGCAAAACTCGGCTTGAGGGTACCGAGGGTGTGCCCGAGTGGCTGGACGGTGGTGCGTCGCACGCGGTGACCCGGCCGCAATAATCGCTGCTCAGCCTTTTCCCTTGGTCGCCGCCATAGGTAGGGGAACCAAATCATTCGGGCTTTTGGCAGGCCCTGTATCCGTAAGAAACGGAGTTGACTAATGCTGTGCAAAAACGGCTTGCACTACCTCCGCGTATGTGCGGATTATATGGCCGGCGAATGCCGCCAATGCTGGACCGACAGGCAGGAACGCTATCGCGTGCGCCGTGCCGCTGCTCAATCGCTCTATCGCGACATCGAAGGTCGCGCCACCACATTTAAGGAAAACAGCAAATGACCATTAGGATTGTTCCACGATCATTCAATACTCGTATTGGGCGCCGGGGCGGCAAAGCCGTAATTCTTGGCATCACCGATATCGAAGGCGTGGAGTATTTCATCCCTATCGTGCCCGAGATCGCCGACGAGGTCGGCCGGCAACTACTGGGCGGCGCCCTGGCGCTGAACGGCTCATTGCGATGACCCCCGACGAAATTCAGGCCGAATGGATTCACACCCTGCAAGGGCTAGCCATTCAAGCCGCAGCCGACTATCACGCCGGCATTGTCGACTTCGCGATTTTTCAGGAGATTCTGGCCAGCCTATATCTGGCGGTCGACGACAATATCGACCCGACGGCAGAGCAGATAGCCGAGAAGATCAGCGAAATGAATACCGCGAGCGCATTTATCTCGGCCGGCCGGGCGGGGCGCGAGTAATCCGATGGGGAACACACCAACGCCGATTCATTTGTCACGTCGCGCGAACGGCGGCGTGCAGATAGTGCAGGGTCGAAGCTACGTCATGCTTTCAAAGAATGAGCTAGACGACTTGATCACCGACCTTATTCACTTGCATGGATTGCCCAAGCGGGCAGAGAAGATGACCGTCGTTGCAGAGCACACGTAAGCGACCTAGCGAGATGAGCCGGACAGATCCGGCCGGTATCCACTTTCACTCGTTCTGGTCGACTCGGGCGCACAGTCCCGCGCTGCCCCTGTGGATGCGAATAGTCGCGCTGGCCTACAGCAGTCACGGCAAGAGTGGCCACGCACCGTTCTACCTGTGCGGTGATTCGACGCTCCCCGAGATCTTGCACAAGTCCAAGAAGCACATTCAGAAAGAGATCGCACGGGCCATTGAATTGGGGTTCTTGGCCGAGGGTTCGAACATCAACTGCCTGGTGCTGCCGGATGAGATCTGCGGCGGCGCCGAGGGCCACGCTTTCGGCGAGTGCAAGCTACACCGGTGACACTGAATCAGTGTCACCCCGAAGGGCGCGACCTGCGGAAACGCTAGATTCTGACACTGATTCAGTGTCAAATGACACTGATTTAGTGTCGCGCATAGCCCTTGACCTGCGGCGATGACGCTCGCTATAAGACTCTCTTTCAGTCCAATTTCGTTTAACGGCGTCTCGATACAGACACGCGCCTACGGCGCGGGGCTATGTGCGGGGCTGGGATTCCCTCCGGGGTTCGTGGGCTCCGCCTGCGCACGGGGCTTGGTTTCAAGCGCGGGCCATAGAGGTTGACGGCATCGCGGTGCATGACTCGCTGTGCCTGTCCTGCCCCAATGGCCCGCCAGCGGCGCAGCCGCTATACGTGCGGCACCGATTCGAAGACTCGTTTTACTAGTTACTTACAGGGGGACAAAACCTTGCCCGAAGTTCAAATCATGGCAACCACGCTCATTCTCGACAATCAGTTTGTCAGGCTGGCAGACGACGGCACCGGCGTAGTCGGTCACATCGATATCGATGGACAGCGGCACATCGTGCACGTCACCGTGACCCCGACAGGCCCGCGCACGGTGACGCCGGCTCAGTACTGCGCGCGTGACTGACCTACTCGATTGGGCGCCACCCGATGGCGTGGAGGTGCTGCGCGTCTGGCTGGCGCCGCTGGCAGAGTGCCGCACTGAGCGGCCTGCCGGCGCGGTGCTGCCATTCATCATGGTTCGGCGTACCGGCGGCGGTGATGACGGCCTGACCGACACCGGCCGCTATCAGGTCAGTGTGTTCGATGAAACCGAAGTCAAGGCAATGGCGTTCAGCGCGACTGTGCATCGCCGGGTGCGCCTTCTTGCCGGCCGGTTCGCCGGCCCACAGGCAGTCGCACTCCCCGGCGGCGATGTGCACGCCGACGACCTCCGAACGATCGAGAGCTTCCGGCCCGAACCGTATGGCGCAGAGCCAACCGTCTACCGCGTGCGCGCGGTCTATGAAGCACACCTGCGGCTTTCGGCCGCCTAGAAACTTTGGCGGGTTTTTCTAGGAATCTAGGCGGCCTTAGGAACCTCCTAGATGCCGACGTTTCTCCCCCGCCAAGCCCCCGCCGCGTCGACCCAAGGGGAGTCGACAGCAGCCGTCGAGTTGCCACTAATCCGTTTGTTCGGGAGTCGGTTGCAGCGGCGGGGGCACCCCAAACTCTCCAGGCCCGGAATCCCGGCGGCCTAACCCATCACACCCGATGCGCCCGTACGTCGCCACAGCGCGCCGCTAGAGGGCGGCAATCGGCATGCACAAATGAAGGGGGGCAACCCCATTGGCTAAAACACCCGTTGTTGGCGTCGCCATCAAAGCGAAGGTAGACGAGCGCGCTTTACAGCAGTCCCAGGGCCAAGTTGTCGCGTCTACGGCGAAGGTGGCGAACGCTGCCGCCGCGAATTTTCAGCAAGAGTTTCATAAGCGCGCCGGCCTCGACCCGTCGCGACTAGTCAACCCGGCCCAGTTCGGCGCTCAAGGCCAGCGGGCAGGCAAAGCGATGGGCGACAGCGCGGCCGACGCCATCAAGCGGGGCGACTTTCAAGGCGCGGCTCGCGCCGGCGCGCGCTCATTCTCCGTGGAGTTCGAGAAGGCGGCGCGACCTAGGGTCGATATCGACACTCGCCAGACGCGGCAGTCCGGCCGCTCGGCGGGAGACGAGTTCGCCGACGGCTTTAGCGGCGCCGGCGGTCTAATGCGCCTAGCGGGCAAGGGCGGGCCGATCGCCGGGGCACTCATCGCGGCGGTCGGTGTCGCGGTGAAAACGATCAAACCCATGATCGAAGATGCGATGAAGGTTGAGGCGTCCATCGCGCAGGACCAGTCCAGGCTCGGCGCTGGCAACGCCCAGATGCGCCAGATTCGTAACGCCGCAACGAATGCGTGGGGCAAGAACTCCGGTTCGTCGATCGAAGGCAACGTCTCGACCGCGGTTACTGCGGTGCAAGCCGGCTTGGCGCCGGACCAAGACACGATCACCTCGCTCAACACGGTGAGCACGATTCTCGGTGTCGAGATCCCCGAGGCCGCCCGATCCGCAGGGCAGTTGATCCGAAACGGTTTGGCGAACAACGCAAAAGATGCGTTCGACATCATCGTGTCCGGTCAGCGGGAAGGCCTGAACGTTTCGGGCGACTGGCTGGACACGCTCAATGAGTATTCAACGCAGTTCAGGAAATTGGGTCTCAGCGGTGCTGATTCTATCGGCCTGCTCAAGCAGGGCCTGGAAGGTGGCGCGCGCGACACCGACAAGGTTGCCGACGCGCTGAAAGAGTTTTCAATCCGCGCGGTCGACGGCTCCAAGCAAACGACTCAAGCGTTTGAAGCATTGGGATTCAACGCCACCGACACGGCCGACGTTCTGGCGAAGGGTGGCGGTGTCGCCCGCGATGCCTTCGCCCAAGTGCTGGACCGCATCCGCGGAATTCAAGATCCGTTGGTACAGGCCAAGATTGCCGTGGCGCTTATGGGCACCCAGGCCGAAGACCTCGGCGACGCCTTCAAAAAGATCAACCTGCACAACGCAGCAGATTCAATCAAGGAAGTGCAGGGCGCCACCCAGAACGCCGCCGACACCGCGTTGAAGACCAGCCAGAATGAGTGGGCCACGGCCGGCCGCAACATCGAATCGATGTGGGCAAAGGTCAAACAGTCCATGAATTTCGCGGACTGGTTCAGCGGCATCCCGAAGGCATTCAACGACCTGTTTGCGGACGCTCCGAAGCTGACCCCGGGCGTACCCGGTGTGCCCGTCACAGGGCCACGTCTCCAAGGCCCCGGCATTCCGGGCTCGATCACATTGCCGATCAACGGGGCACCGGGCGTCGCCAGCGGCAACCCGCTAGACATCATCACGGGCGGTGTCACCGGTACCAACTTTTACAAGAGCTGGTACGGCCAGGCGGCGCCGCAGGCCCCGCCAACTCAGATCACACCGAATGCACTTACCGACCCGTCACTAGCGGACAGCGGCGGCAGCGGCGGTGACAAGAAGCTGCAACTGCCCACACTCCCGTACGCCCAGGGTGCGCCGCAAGATTTTCTTGCACAGCAGGGTATTCCGATCACGTCATCCACGTTCAGCGCTGCCCAATCCGCGCTGGAAGCAAAGCAGCGCGTGGAACAGTTGACCTCGGATGTCAACACGCTGGAGAAGGCGAACACCGAGGACCAGGGCGACCTGGTCTCGAAGCGCAACGATCTCTTGAAGGCGCAGCAAGACCAGACGAAGGCGTTCATGTCCCTGCAAGATTCGGCCAAATCAGCGACCGAATCGTTTGCGAAGACTATGGGCGACGCCACCGACGGACTCGCTGATATCGGCGCAAAGCTCGATTCCGATCTGGGTTTCTCCAAGGGCCTTCCGGGGCTGGCGGACAACTTGGTCCGGTTCCTGGCCAACCTGGCGACCGCACCGATACAGGGCGTGCTCGCGGCTATCGCCAATCCACGTGGCGCCGGCACTCCGCAGCAGAGCTATGCGAACTACGCGGTACAGAATCAGGCCGCGCCGTACTCGCCTGGCGCCGCGAAGGCCGGCGAATCCAATAGGGATTTCGCGCACCGGGTGATGCAGCCGTTCTTTGAGCAGCAGGGCCTCACGGTCGGCGATCACGCCGCAGACAAGTTCGGCGAGCACCAGAACGGCGCGCTCGACATCATGGTGGACAGCATCGCCCAAGGCAACAAAGTCCTACAGCAGGTGTTGGCGGACCCGAATGTCTACGGCGCGATCTTCAACAATCAGGCGTACGGATACGGGCAAGGCCCCGGTGCACGTCCATACAGCGGCGGCAATACCGGCGATCCGACGCAAGATCACCTGAACCACGTCCACGCCTGGTACAAGCCAGGTGGGTCGAACAACATCACCCCTGGCGCGGCCGGTCTCCCGTCGGGGACGATTCCGACTGCAACACCCGCACCTGCTAGTACGTGGTGGTCGCCGCAGACAAGCGCGCCGGCCGACCCACCCGCGCCGGGTACTGCATTGCCGGCCCCGGGCACCTTCCCGGGTGGTGGCTCAATGTTGCCGGGTGCTGGCATGCCGCAGGCGTTTGGCCAGGGTGGAACCACCCCGTCCTACGCTCCGACCACACCGTCAGAACAGGCGCAGCCGTCTTGGCAACCCAACGGTGGTGGGCTCGGCATCGGTGGTGGACTGCTCGGCATGGCGATGCAGGCCGGTAGCGCTGCCGCTGGTGTCATGGCGCCAGGTGTCGGCCAGGCCGGCGCGATGGCCGCTCAGATGGGCCTTGAAGCGATCAATAAAACAATCGCGTTCGGTGGCAAGGCTGCCGCGATCGGCGTTCAGGGATTGATGGACGCGTTCGCGGTATCCGACCCCGACGGCGGCGGCAATGGTGGCCAGAGTTCATGGCTGACAAGGATTGTCGGCGGTCTGGCCAGCGTTCGGCCGGCCGGCGCTCCGAACGCCGCCGGTAAGTCCGACGAGCAGTCGAAGGCCGACCCGAACGCGCCGCAGCAGCAAGGGCAGCTAGGCCAGGGCGTGAACATCACGAACAACCTGCACCTACTCCCGAACCGCCAGACCGGCCAGGCGTTGACCAACGAACTCAACACCCTGCAGGCGCAAGCGCAGTAGACGACTAGCCGAAGGGAATTGAAGCAAACATTGAGTGATCACAATTGGACAGCCGAGGCGATCCGGGAGGACTCCGAACGTGACCTGTTCTTCACCGTCTGTGCCTGTGCTGATTACCTCCGTGGCCTGATCGATCGGGAGACCTTCGAAGAGGTCACCGGGCCTATGGCTGACCGGGCCGCGTTCCGTCGAATCATGAAGCAACTCATCTGAGCACCCGGCAGGCGCAAGCCCAGTAATCGACTGGCAGAAGGGCCGGCACTCCAGTTTTGCGAGTGCCGGCCCTTCTGCTGTGCCCGAAAGGATCTGACTCATGGCCCAGAAGCCTTGCCTGGAAACAGGTTGCCGCGCTTTCGCAAAACCTGGCCGGCCCCGCTGCGGGCCACACGACAAGCAATGGCGCGGCAAGCGCTGGGAACACCCTGCCTTCAAGGCATGGGGAGACCCGAGCGGCACATGCTCGCTACAGATCCGTTGTGACGGTGCGCGGTCCGATACCTGGCACCACATCGATGGCGACGCCACAAACCACAAGCTCGACAACAAAGCACCAGCATGCCGGCGCTGCAACTCTGCGGAAGGGGGAAAGCCCTATTAGCGACAAAGAACTACTGAAAGCCTTGCGCGAAGCGATGGCCGAAAACGACGACCTGCGCGAGAACCTTTACGAAATCGGCGATGAAGTCGGCGACGTTGCCAAGGTCATCGCCCCCGAGGACGAGGGCACCTTCCGGGACAGCATTGAGGTCCGGCGCGTCAAGTACCGGAAACTCGGAAAAACCACGCAGGTCGCTAAAGTGGTCAGCACCGATGACCCGGCCAAGGTGGCGACGCTCATCTATGGCCGAGGCGAGGACGAAGAGTCGGGTGCCACTCCAGCGTTCGACGTATGGCGCAGAACGGCGGCAGTGTTCAACTCGCCGCCTGACGACTAGTGGCCCTCAAGGCCGGCCCAAAGGTACGCGCAGACCTTAAACAACTACCACCCGCTCAAGAGCCGGTCCAATGGCTAGAGAGCGTCACGGGCGAGCTGTACCCGTGGCAGCGCGACCTGGTCGAGAAACTGAGCTGCCCAGAGCGACCCCGCAGTTACTACGCGCAGATTGCGCGCAAGAACGGAAAGAGCCGGGCGGCAGCATGTTTAGCCCTCGCAGAGATCTGCCTCAAGCAGCAACGCCACGTCTACGCCGTATCTGATTCGGTGCGGAGCCTGGACAGTGTCCTAACCCAAGAACTACGGGACATTATTGCCGGCAGTGAGCTACGCGACTCGCTATGGCCATTCAAAGACCGCATCGAATGCCCCGAGACCGGCAGCTTCATCAAGTTCGTGCCGAACAAGTACCAAGCGGCGCAAGGCGTTAACCCACACCTCGTTCTAGCCGACGAAGTGCACCTACTCTCAGCAGAGGTGTGGTCGGGCATGATGCAGGCCGGCCGCGCACGAAACGACTTCCTACTGTTCGGTGTCTCTACGCCCGGGTATGACCTCACCAGTCACGCCCACGGCCTGTACCAACAGGTGAAGGCCGGCACCCTCCCCGGCACGATCTACGAGGCAGACCCGGCGCTACCACTAGACGACCGGGACAACTGGCGCCGCGCCAACCCGCTACACGACCATCTGCCCAGCTTCGCCGACGCGCTCGAATACGACTTTCTGCACCTGCCCGAACACGAGTTCCGTCGGTTCGCCCTCGGCCAGTGGACCGCCACTGCCTCGGCCTGGCTGCCCTACGGCGCATGGGACGACCTGGCCCACCACCGCGAGCTACCACCCGCAGGCGCCCGCGTATGGCTCGGGTTCGATGGTTCATATAGCGGTGACAGCACGGCCCTAGTCGGATGCACGAGCGAGGGCCACATCTTTGTGGTGGGCGCATGGGAGAAGCCAGGTGCCAAAGACTGGCGCGTGCCACGTGATGACGTGATGCAGACGGTTGAGAGCGCGTTCAGTCATTGGGACGTGCGAGAGCTGGCCTGCGACCCGCCGTACTGGCAGAGCGAGATCGCCCAATGGTCCGCTCGCTGGCCCAACCGTGTCGTGGAGATCCCTACCTATAGCCGTGCACGTATGGCGCCGGCCTGCACAGGGTTCTATGCCGCAGTGATGGACGCCAAGCTGACCCATGACGGGGACAAGCGACTGGCCCGCCACCTTGCCAACTGCCACGTGGTGAACAGCCCGCAGGGCGACGTGATCACCAAGGCCGATAAGGACTCGCCGGCAAAGATCGACCTGGCGGTGGCCGCAGTGCTCGCGCACTCGCGGGCCAGCATCAACGTCACAAAGCCCAAGGCCAAGGCGTTCGTGCTGTAGCAAACACGGGCGGTCGAGGCGGTCGCGCGGCATAACTGCAGGTCAACACCCACGCACGCACGCCAAGCCGCTGACCTGCGAAAACTTCGGAACGCATCGCCCCTGGTCGACCCCGGGAGGCGTTTCTTCTCTCTCTCACCGCGCCGGCGGCCCCGGCCCAGCAAACTTCAGGAGCAAATGATTTGAGCTTCCTCACGCGCATGTTGCGCGCTCCCAACCCACCGTACGAACCAGTCGAGCACCGTGACTGGTCGAGTGCGAATATCACCCCTGAGCTGGTGACCCTATTTGGCGGTGCGCCCGTGCTCTCGGGTGTTCCGGTCTCCGAGCAGACCGTCTTGGGTATCCCGGCGGTCTGGCGCGCGGTGTGGCTCATCGCCGGCTCTGTCGCGTCGCTTCCGCTACAGACGGTTGTCGAATCGGGTGACGGCACAAAGCAGCGCACCCCGAGCTTCCTCGATGACCCCGGCAAGGTTGTCGGCCTGACCTCCTATCAGTGGAAGTCGACTGTCCTCGCGCACCTGCTGATCCACGGCAACGCGTTCCTGTTGCACGTCTACGGGGGCGCCGGCCAGTTGCTTGGACTGCAGCCCGTTCACCCGGCAGCGGTCAGCCTGGAGGTCAAGAACGGCGTTAAGCGCTACCGGATCGGCATGCAGGACGGCACTACCCGTGAGTACACCGACGACACCCTGACCCATGTCTGGTCGCAGAGTCTCGACGGCGTACGGGGACTGTCCCCGTTGCAGATCGCCTGCAACACATTCGGCACCGCGATTGCCGCCGATCGTAGTGCGGCGAAGATGTTCGGACAGGGTGCGCTGGTCACTAGCATCGCCCAGTTTGAGGACGATGTTGAGGCCGAAGTAGCCAAGGAGCTGACCGAAGAGTTACAGCGCAAGATCACCGGCCCGGAATCTGCGGGTCGCGTGGCCTACGTCAACCGCAACATCAAGATCACCCCCGTTTCGCTGACCAATGAAGAGGCTCAGTGGATTTCCGCGAGGGCGTTTCAGATCGAAGAGATCGCAAGGTGGTTCGGAATCCCGCCGCACCTGCTCGCGCAGACTGAGAAACAAACCAGTTGGGGCACAGGTGTCTCAGCGCAGAACGAGGGCCTGGCCCGCTACAACCTAGAGCCTTGGACCACCTGCATTCAGGAACGGCTCTCGTGGCTACTGCCGCCCAATCACGCGGCCGAGTTCTTGTATGCGGCTTTCGTTGAACCTGATTTCGAGACCGAAACCAACCTGTTGATTGCGCAGGCCGGCGGCCCGTTCATGACGGTTAACGAGGTGCGCAAGGTCCGCAACCTGCCACCCATCGAAGGCGGGGACGTTCTTCCTGGCGCAAAACCGCTGCAGCCCAACCTAATACCAGAAACCGAGGAAACACAAAATGACTAAAGCAGTTGTCGGCGTGGCCGTTAAGGCACTGCTCAATGAGCGTGCACTCCCAAATTTCGCCCAAGCCGGCGCCGATGCCGCTGCCCGGTTCGCCACGGCCAGCGAGCAACAGCGGCGCGAGGTCGATCCACGTCCCCCCATTCGTCCTCAAGTGGCCGTGGGCATTCGCGTTCGTGAGGGCGCCATCGAGCGCCTGGTCACCGACGCGGAGGAGTTCATTCAGGCCCAGATCACGGAGTTCATTCAGTTCCGGATCAGGGCTGCGCTTGATTCGGACGAACTGTTCGAGGTTGTGCCCGTTGACGACTGACAGCACTACCAGGGTGGCAAAACCCGAGATCGAAGCTCTGGAAGTCATTCTACCGAACGGATCGTCATTCAAGGTCGCCCTTGAGTTGATCTTCGACGACTCGGTCGACCTCAATTACCTAATTCGCACGATGATCCGTAGGCGGCTGGCCAAATGACCGACATCGAACGCCGATTTGTCAGCCTCGAAACCACGATCACCGGCCGCAAGCTCGGCGGCTACGCCGCGGTATTCGACCAGCGAACCGACATGGGTCCATACCTGGAATCGCTTGCGCCAACAGCGTTCCGCGCAGCGCTCGCGTCACCGAACTTGGACGTGCGCGGGCTGTTCAACCACAACCCGGACAAGCTTCTGGCCCGCACCACCAACGGGTCTCTACGGTTGTCCACCGATTCGCATGGTCTGGAATTTGAACTAGACCTCAATGACGAACTTCCGGCCGCTGCCGAGGCGCGGGCGAATGTGAACGCCGGTCTGGTCACCGGGTGTTCGTTCGGTTTCGTTGCCGGCGAACAACACTGGGACGCCTACGAGGGCAGGGACGTTCGCGTCCACACCTCGGTAGCCGAACTACGGGACGTATCCGTAGTGACCTATCCCGCTTACCAGGGCACCACCGTTTCACTCCGCAGTAAACCAATCACCGAACCGGCCAACGGCCGTTCACAACTCATCCTCGCACGCGCGCGGGTGCACCTACCGAAGGGCAACTAATTGACTATCGAACAGATCATTGCGAAGCTTCAGGCAATCATGGCCGAGGGTGAAACCCGTTCTCTGACTGACGAAGAGGTCACCGAATACGAGACCCTGGAAGGCCAGCTTAAGGCCGCCCAGAAGACTCAGGAGCTCCGCTCGCGCACGGCGGCCTACGTCGCGCCTAATGCCTCGCTCGCCGCTGGCGTGCACGTCGCCAGCCCGAAGGTTGACAACACCCTCGACCAGGCTTTCGAGGCTCTGGTTCGTTCGGGCCACGCGAACGCTGATGTGACCGAGCTTCGCGCTCAGGGGTCGACCGGTTCGGCCGGCGGCTACACCATCCCCGAGACCATGCGCAACACCATCACCAATCGCCTGAAGGCCTTCGGTGGCGTGGCGAACGCAGTCGAGACCATCACCACCGGGACCGGTGAGCCGATCCGCTGGCCCACTATCGACGACACCGCCAACAGCGGCGTGATCGCGGCTGAAGGTGCCGCCCCGGCGTCGGGTGGTGCCGACCTGGTTTTCGGCGAGAAGACGCTCGGCGCATTCAAGTACACCGCCCCGGGTGCGAGCCAGTTGCCGCTGCGCGTGTCGCTTGAACTGTTGCGGGACAGCGCAACCAACATCGAAGATCTGGTGTTTAGCAAGCTATCCGAGCGCATCGCCCGTAAGCAGGCCACCGACTTCGTCAACGGCGCCGGCACCACGTTGCCGTTCGGTATCGCCACTGGCACCGCCGTGGCCACGAACACGTTCGACAACGCCGCGCCGACCTATGCGGATCTACTGAGCGTAGTCCACCAGATCGATCCGGCGTACCGCGATGGCGCGTCGTGGACGTTCAACGATTACACGCTCTCGCTGATCGAAGGCATTGTGGACCTCAATGGCCGGCCTCTGCTGAACAACGCCGCCGATGGCATCAACGTCGGCCGCTCCAATCAGTACCTGTTGGGCTATCCCGTTGTGATTGACCAGGCTTGGGCGAATTACGCCGACGCCGGCACCAATAAGTTCGGTGCGTTCGGCAATCTGAAGGCGGGCTACATCATCCGCCGCGTGCAGGATCTGACGCTGATCGTCAACCCGTACAGCCGGGCCAATGAGGGTCAGGTGGAGTACACCCTTCAGGCATGGGCTGATGGCACCGTGCAGGACTCGTACGCGTTCCGCGTCCTCCAGAATGAGGTGAGCTAATGCCGGCCAAGGCTAAGCCGACCATTGCCGCCCTCGTAGCGCGCCGTGATGAACTGATCGCCGAACTCGCTGCCGTGCGGGCAGAGATCGCCGCCCGCCACGGCGAAGAGTGACGTGGAAACCGCCCTACTGCACTGCTGACGACCTCGATAGCTGGCTCAGCGGGGGAGACCCCGCTGAGCTGGCCCTGGCCGCAGAGGCGGCGAGTAGGGCAATCGACCGCGCCACCGGTCGCCAGTTCGGAATCACCGAAGGCCCCGAGGCGGGGCACTACCGGGCTGAATATCACCGTGGCACAACCTACGTCAAAATAGACGACACATTCGACACCGACCTCACGGTGGCCGGCGTGGATAGCGTGACGCTGTATCCGCGCAACCCGAAGGGCAAGCCCTGGACGCAGCTCCGGATCGCCGGCTACGTCGGTGACGAGGTCACAGTCACGGCCACGTGGGGATGGACCGCGGTGCCTGACGCAATCAAGCTCGCGACGTTGATTCAGGCGGCGCGGCTTTACGAGCGTCGGACCAACACCGCTGGCCCACTGTCGTCAGAGAAGGTTGACGACGTTGCCTATGGGTACGGCGCCACAACCGAACTCGACGCCGACGTTGCGGCATCGATCGCGCCATATCGCAAGCTGTGGGCGGCGGCGTGAGGTCATTCGGCCGAACGGTGCTGACATTCGTCACCGTCGTGGCCGAGGATCTGGACGACCGCGACAAGTACGGCAACCCGGAACCCGTGCTTGCCGAGACCGCCGTGCCCGGGTGCCGGTTCCGGCCACTACCGGCCGCCGAGACGACGAAAGACGGCACCGATGTAGTGCGGGACCAATGGCGGGCTACGTGTCCGCCAGCGGCCGCCGCGGTCGGTGCCACGTCACGCGACGCGATCAAGGTCGACGGCGTGACATACCAGATCGTCGGCAGGCCAGAGGTGTTCGGCGACCTGGCTGGCCGTCCGTTCAAAGTAACGATTATCTGCGAACGAGCGCAGGGCTGATCTAGGGCCTCGGGGGCGGCGCCACGATTGGCGCAGGCGGCAGAACCACGGTGGTGTTGTTGATGACGTTCGTGGGGCTGTTGTTGATGGTTTGGTTCACGGTGCCACCGCTGGAGGGCGGTTGATTCTGCGTGGCGCAGAACTGGACGATTGCGATCAACAAAGTAATCAGCGTGACGCACAGATTGACGTAGGCGACTATCTCCTCTGGTGTGCGCCCTCGCGCTTTCGACACCTGTCGCGATGCCTCTTCGATCTTTTCAGCCACCACGCCGGGTACTAGAGGAGCGGTCAGCGCCGCCAATTCGGCCAGTTGTTGCGGCAAGCTGGTGCTCATCGGAATTTTCGGCAGCCTGATCTGTTCGGCGACGATGGGCGTTAGCTTCTTCAGCGTCTCGGCCGTTTGGCTGACCATGAGTTCCCGGAAGGGCGCCATGGCTGCGGCTGCGCGCTGGTTCATATCTCGGCGGATCGGTTCTAGTAGCTTCGCAATGTCGCGGTCTAATACTTTGGCCATCTCACCGTTAAGGAAGCCGGTGGCCGGCGCGTAATCCGGATTGAGGGCGACCAGAGATTTGGTTAGCGAGGCAAACGCGGCCTGACCTCCAAGCAACCCTAAAGTGCCGGGGCCGGCCCGCCGAGGGCTGCAAGGTGCGGCGCTGGTC
Organism: Mycolicibacterium fluoranthenivorans; assembly: GCF_011758805.1. Lineage (NCBI taxonomy): Bacteria > Bacillati > Actinomycetota > Actinomycetes > Mycobacteriales > Mycobacteriaceae > Mycobacterium > Mycolicibacterium fluoranthenivorans. Next base: position 2,748,704 of record NZ_JAANOW010000001.1, read on the forward strand.
CACCAATTAGCGATTGATGAAGCGCGATCGAGTTGGATTGAGCGGCGTTACGCACGTGCACCTCCGGCAGGCTGTCGACAGCAATCCCAATTTTACGACGCGGTACCGACAACCCATTTTTTTGCTCGCAGCTCGCAACAAAAAACTGCCCCCTCTTCGACTGGAGAGGGGGCAGTTTTTTGCGTTCGGGCAGAGGTTAGAAGTCTTGGGAGAGGTCGCCCCACTTGCGAATTCTGGGCGCCTCCCCGAGCGGACCATCCACGCTGCGGATGGGGGCCGACACGCTGTGCTGTGCGATGTGCTCTGTGAGTTCGTCGCCGAATACCTCTACGAGGTAGTTGGACACCGTGAAGGGCCGAGATCCGAACCGTTCTTCCGCCTGCACGATCAGCTCGCCATTCTCAGTCCCGACGACTGGGCGGCGCCACAGGCCGGGGCCGGCGATTGTGAGCGTCGACCCTCCGTCCCGATTTGGACCCCATACCTGGAACTCGACCACGCCGCCGTTGTTGACCGGAGGCCAGTCGAAATCGGGCCACTTATCGCTCATGCCGAAACCCCCATCGTTGACGTTGACGTAAGAAACCATAGTGGTGCCGCGAGCGTCGCCCTCACTGGTCGGTCTCTGGTTCGTCATCGAGTGCCGCAGCCGCTTCGAAGAGGAACTTGATGGCATTCCACTGCGCGGGGGTGGGGATGAATTCGTCTATGTCCTTTGCCTTAACCATGCGCGTCACCGTAGGACCAATTCCGGGGCGGACGTGAGTAGCCACACCGCGAGCGCGTCGGCTGCGATCAACAATGCGAACGTTGCCCTCATCGTGCGTCCGCCGTTCGCGCCCATTCGATGAGCGCGTCGACGGTGTCGAAGCCGGTCTCCGCAAGGATGTACTCGGTGCTGACCCCGCGGCGCGACAGGATGGCGGTTACAAGTTCCCACGCAGAAAGTGCGTCGGCGGGAGTGTCGGTACTCATGGGCTAACCCCTCGTGAATAGGGGTTACTCGAAAGCCAGTTGTATGAATGTTGCATGCGCTCTGGTGAGTAGTTCTAACTAGAGGCTCTGAACTGCAACGTTCGTGGTGCGCGATACTGGGATTGAACCAGTGACCTCTTCCGTGTCAGGGAAGCGCTCTCCCGCTGAGCTAATCGCGCCGGGTCCAACTTGGAGGTGGAGACGGGAATCGAACCCGTGTGCACGGCTTTGCAGGCCGTTGCCTCACCACTCGGCCACTCCACCGCTGGGGTTGATGCCATTCGCACCTTCGAGCGGATGACGGGATTCGAACCCGCGACCCTCACCTTGGCAAGGTGATGCGCTACCAACTGCGCTACATCCGCGTGCCTCGGGTGAGATCGTCACCCGGTGCGGGATGGAACATTAGTCCAACCACACGACGAACTACAAATCACTTGGAACGGAACGGCAATCGGCCCTAAAACAGCTGGTAAACCTGGCGTGCGAGGGAGAAGCCATGGCCGGTGCGCGCGTCGCGGCACGAGATGCCGTTCTCGGAGCTGTCGCAGCTGAGTCGCCCGCGGGTGAGTGAGTCGCCGTAGGCGAGCACGTTCTCACCGCCGAGGGTGGTGTCGCCGGCGCAGACGAACGCGGGCCGCTCACCGGGGGTGATACCGATGCCCTGGCCGTAGTCGAGTTCGCAGTCGGCGGGCCGCGGCGGAGGATTCCAGTCCTGGTCGATGATGTCGCAGCGCGCGTAATCGCTGTCCAGGATGCAACCGACGTTGCCGCTCGGTGAGATGAAGGTCACCAGGCCACCTGGTTCGGCGGCAGCTGTGGGCGCCGTCAGGGTCAGTAGCGACCACGATGCGATGAGGGCGACGGTCCCGCGCTTCATCTGCCAGACGCTACCGGCGGGCCGCCGTCCGGGCTGGGTAACGGCTGTGAAGGCGGCCCGGCCGGTGCGATTCGGCCGCGGCGGGGACCCGTGCTAATGTTCGACGTCGTTCCCCGGTCTCGTAGCTCAGGGGGAGAGCGTCCGCCTCACACGCGGAAGGTCACTGGTTCGATCCCAGTCGGGACCACCACAGAAACCCCACATCAGCTGGGGTTTTTTGGTTTCTGGCCGAAGTGTTCGGCATCTCTATCCGGCCAGTATCCCGGCCAAATTGGCGGATCGCCCTGGAAGGTCATCCGGCCTCTGCCGTCTTGTGGCCCGCCTATCCCGCATGACTTCGTGCGCGCTCGTGCGCTCGGGACCCAGTGCCCACCAACCGAAGGTGTCCGAGTGACCTCTGTACTCAACCCTGGACGACCGTTCGTCGGCGGCGAACGTGCGCCGTAGCCGAACGCATCTGGTTCCAGTTGCTTCCTCAGGGACGTGCTTGCGGCGGTGCGCAAACCGTTGCAGGCAACCAGTCGGCCGCGTGAAGGATCCGCATAGCGAGTTCGATGACCGAGTATTGGTCGGTGTCGAATGCCTGAATATGACCGGAGGCTGCCTCGGCCAGGAGTTGGGCTGTGGATGCGCTGCTCCGCACGTGGACATCCAAAGTTGAGCCCACTTCACGACGACTGAGGCGTCGCAGGGCAGTCTGCTCGGAGCATGTCAGTAGTGCCCCGAACACGGTGGTGCCGTTGTCCATTGCTGCGATGAGACCGTCTGTGACAGCGGGTAATACGCTCATCGTGCTGACGTAGATCAGGCGTCGATAACCCAGCGCCAGGTAGTTTTCCCACATTGTCGCGAGGTTCCGTTCGGCGAGTCTGTGCTCCCAGGGCGGCGGATGGGCCATATCGAGGAAATCGCCGTCGATGACGCAGTGCGACAGATTCAAGGCAGTGAGTTGAGCGTGCATCTCCAGGGCGATCGTCGTCTTGCCGACGCCCGACCGGCCGCCAAGAAAGATAGCCTCGCTGCCCACCGCGATCAGTCTGCCTGCACGCGTGATGAACTTCGACCTGTTTTCGCACGCGATCGAGTTAGAAGGGTCGGAGTTCGATGCGGTCAAGCGCTGCGAATCGATGGCTCGCCCAGAGTCTGCGGGAAGCGTCTTCGGGGTAGGACCGGTCGGTCGTCGTGGTGTCGTAAACCCGCGTGGATCGAGTGGTCGGCTCATAGGCTGCCCAACCGGGTTCCCCACGGGCGGCGAACGCGGCCCAGTCTGTGCGCATCGCGTGGGAGACATGGACGTATTCGTCGGGGGCGCCCGGGTGTGCCGAGGGGTGGTTGGTGATGTCGTCGCGGTCGAGTGTGCCGAGGACCAAGAGCATGTCCAGACTGTGGGAGGCGCCTTCATCGGGGCTGAAACCCCACGCCAGTTCGTATAGCCATGCGGTGCCGCCCCCCACGCGGTGGGCACTGGCGAGGTGTTGGCACGGCATTCGGAACAGCCAATCGGCGTTCACCGTCTCGTAAAGCTGCGAGGTGGTGGCCTCCGGGTAGGCGGCGCGATACTGACTTGGGGCGCAGGTGTGGGGCCCGAGCCTGTCGACTGTTTCAGCGAAGAGTTCGTCGGATACGGGCTGTCTGCGCAGTGGATTGAAAAGCGAGTACTCGTCGCGTGTGTGCCCGCAGACGAGGTTGATGCCGCGGGCAGCGCCACCAGCTAGTGCGCGCCACGGCGCGTCGGGCAGGATCACGCCGTCGACGATGGGAGAGAAGGGCGTCGGAGTCAGCGCCATGGGACCCCAGGCGTTGACAAAGTCGGGCATACGACGCAGAAGGCCGAGGCTCGCGTTGGCCAGGGTGTGGGACGAGAACTGTTGCAATTCAGCGACTGTGGGGCGGGCGCCGAGTTCGGCGGCGATCTCTCCCGCGATCGTTGTGGCGAGATTCTCGGTGAAGAACGTGCCAGGTGGGCTTTGGGCGATTGCGCGGTGAAACAGCCCCTTCGCTGCAGGCATCACAAGAAGAGAAGCGACGCTGCCGCCACCTGCGGATTGCCCGAACACGGTGACATTGGCGGGGTTCCCGCCGAAAGCTGCGATGTTGTCGTGCACCCAGTGCAAGGCGGCGATCTGGTCAAGCAGGCCACGATTGTTCGGTGCTCCGGCAATGCAGGCGAACCCCTCGACGCCGACGCGGTAGTTCAGGCTCACCATCACCACACCGGTCCTGGCGAGAAGTGCACCATCTTGGTGCGGATTGGCGGAGTGGCCTTCCAGATAACGGCCACCGTGGATCCACACCATGACCGGCAGCCCAGCCGCACCGGGATCTGGTGACCACACGTTAAGGGTGAGCCACTCCGTGTCCACGTCGGAAGTCGTCGCGTGAGGTTGGGGTGCCGGGGGTCCAAACTGCGCCGCGTCACGGACGCCATCCCATCGCGTGGTCGGGACCGGATAACCGAAGCGGTGGCGGCCGATAGGCGGTTGCGCATAAGGGATGCCGCGGAATATTGCCACGGCATTTTCCCACCTGCCGCGCACAGTTCCTGCCGTGGTACGAACCTCAGGGTCGGCAGCCATTACCCGATTTCATCACGATTCTGGTGACGAACAACGACCGAGACGTCTCCTTGGTCTCTGGGCGCTCGGTGGCTTTTGGTACAGACGGTCAAGCCGTGAGAGGGACTCGCGGCTCATCGCTGCGTACATCTCAACTCGGGCGCTTTGCGACAGCGTCCTCCGCAGAGACTGCTCGAATCTCACTGATCCAAGACGCTCCGTCGCGATCGGGCCGATATCGTCCACGAGTCACGTCTCGACCTCGATATGGTCGATGTCGAGTGCGACGAGCGTCGGACCGGGCAGAGGGCGATCGGATATACCTCGGGGTTGCACCCGTCGGCGAGTGGGGAAAACGAGTCCGCCGAATTGCCGATGCTGGTCGCAATAGTGGGCTGCCCGTGCCCACGTTCCGACAGGTTGGGCAATGTAGTCGTGGCGGCGGATGAAGCCTACGTGGTCGACGTAGAAGGTCTGTTGTGGCGAATGGGTGTGGATGTGGGCAGGGAAGCTGGCCTGAAGACGACGCCACGGTGTTCCTGCTTCTAGCCAGTCACTGGCCTCGGTGACGGTGATGTCGTCGCGGGTGAGCAGTAGCGGTGTGCTCAGGTAGTTCCAGAAGGCGTATCCGGCGAAGTAGGCGGCGTCGAGCGCGTCCCAGTGCACGGTGCGGCGCACGGCGCCTATTCCCGTGAAGCCGTTGCGCGCGTTGGGCCGCGCAGCGATCAGTTCGCCGTCGTTGGTTTCGATTCGTACGTCACCGTGATCGAAAACGGCGCGTTGGTGGTCTCGCGGGAAGCGATGCAACACCGTGTGCTGCTCGGTCATGAGCAGTCGTGCTGTGAAGTTGGCCATTCGGTTTCCGGGGAAGCGGGTGCGCAGCAGACCGCCGAATCTCCCGTGGACGGTGAGAGCGGTGACCGCGCGCCAGCGTTCCAGGCCGCCGTGCGCGGCCTGAACCTCTTCGAGTAACCCGCTCATCTCGTCGGCGACCACGGATTCTTGACTAGATGAGTCTCGGTACGAAGACGTCCGCGGTCCGCAGAGCGAAACCTAGTGGTGCCGCGAGGGCGGCCACGAGCGCGCCTTTCGCGCGTCCGCGCCGCCGAGCGGTGACCCGCGGCGGCAGGGTCGCGAAAAGTGTCGCCAGTGCGGGTAACGGCCGAGCGAAGATGGTGAATTCGACGATCTTTCCCTGCTCGTTGACGCGCACCAGATTCATAGCATCGAGTTTCAGGCCGCGTACGTTCCCGCTGAAAGTGAACACTCCGGTATCGCCGCGCGTCAGAGGTTCGGTCGTGGACAGGTCTTTGATGACGGCGAAGATGTCGCGGTGCAGTGCGGTGACTTCAGTGCTGCCTTCGAAGCAGATGCGCGAGGTCAATGGGGTGTGAAAGATGACGTCGGGCGCCAGGATTTCTGCGAGAGCATCCCCGTCGGCGTTCTCCGCAGCGGTGCGCAGCGCGGTGATTGCGGGCAGCAAGCCCGATGCGGCTGGTTGGTCAGAATCGGTGATGGACATCGGCGCTCCTTGTGCAAGAGGGGTTTTCGATGGGTGTGAAGGCGTTGTCCGGGATCTTCGCTCGGCGGAAGGCTATCGAGCTGCGGTGTCCTGGGTGGCCTCTTCGGTCCACCACATGGCGATGGCGTCGCTGAACTCCGGCGGCGCATCTGATTGCGGGAAATGGCCGACCCCGTGAAGCACTGTCGTGGTGTGGTGGGGGAACGTCGCTTCCAATCGCGTGCGGTACTTGTCGGTGAAGATGGGATCCGCGTCTGCCCATACGATGAGTGTGGGCAATTTCTGCAGCGGGTCGAGGCGCTCGGCGAGATCGGTGAAGAACCTACGTGCGCCGACGAGTTCGCCGGGGAGTACCGCGCAAGCGTGGCGGAGCTGCGGCGTGGGCATCGCGTGGCGGTAGTGCGCCATCTCGTCTGCGGATAGCTTTCGGCGTTTATGCGCGGCGGGGATGAAGTGGTTGACCAGCAGGTTGAACTGTTTGATGAGTGCGCGCCCGATCGATCCGCCCATACCGCGGGAAAACAGTTCACTACTGAGGTCGCCGTTCAATGGCCATGCCCAGGTGTTGGTCAGGACGAGGCGATCGAACAGGTTCGGACGCTGCAAGCCTGCGTAGAGGCCGAGCGGACCGCCCCAGTTATGGCCGACCAGGGTTACGTGAGCGAGGTCCAGGCGGTCGATGAATGACACGAGCAGTTCAGCGTGGTCTCTGGCCGTATACCGATATCCGGGGGCGGCGGTGGACAGGCCGAATCCGGGAAAGTCCACCGCAATGCACCGGAATCTGTCTTTCAGGATGGCGATCACATCGCGATACACGAAGGACCACACGGGATTACCGTGCAACAGCAGCAGTGTCGGCCCCGCGCCCTCGTCGACGTAGTGCACGACGTTGCCGTCCACCTCGACGAATCGACTCTGGAAAGGGAATAGCTGGTCGTCGACCCAGGTCGGACGTTCCCCTGCAGGTTGCTCAGTAGCCATATCCGAACCCCTCCCGTGTCGACGCTTTATATTTACAAGTAACCATGAAATTATCAAGCGGTGAGGTCGGATCGATGGGAGTGCGGCGCATGGACGGATTGCTCAACGACGTCATCAATGCCCACGGCGGCGCCCAACGCTGGCAGTCCGTTTCATCGATCACCGCACGCGGACGCTTAGGTGGTCTGCTACCCAGACGGTTTCCCGGCAACAAACTTGCCAACTTCACCGTCGAGGTCCAGCCCGACGAACCGCGCACCGTCCTTCGCGACTTCCCGCGGACCGGAGAGAATGCGGTGTTCGACCGTGGAGAGGTGCGCATCGAAAACCACGCGGGCGAGACACTCGGCACCAGAACCAACCCGCGCGCGATGTTTTTCGGGCTCAGTGGGTTTCGCCGCAACCTGCGCTGGGACCCACTCGATGTCGCCTATTTCGCCGGCTACGCCTTCTGGAACTATCTGACCGTGCCAATGCTGCTCACTCGGAACGACATCACCGTCACCGAAGGTGAGTCTTGGCAGGAATGCGGCCAGCAATGGCGAAGGCTGCTCGCCACATTCCCGGCACTGATCGATACTCACTGCCGGCAGCAGAGCTTTTACGTAGACGCCGCCGGCCTGATCCGCCGCCACGACTTCCTCGCTGAACCCATAGGTGCATGGGCCACCGCCGCGCTCTACTGCAGCCAGCATCGCTCCGTCGACGGCCTCATCTTCCCCACCCGACGGCGGGTACTGCCCCGCAGCCCCGGCACGCGAGTCCTTGCGCGACCCACCCTGCTGGCACTCGACTTCGACGAGATTGAGATCACGCGATGAGCACACGTTCTTACGGTCAGTACTGCGGCTTGGCGCGGGCACTCGACGTCGTGGGCAACCGCTGGAACCTACTCATCGTGCGCGAACTGCTTATAGGGCCGGCCCGGTATCGGCAACTTCAGGCCGGCCTGCCCGGGATCGCCACTAACCTGCTGGCCGAGCGTCTGCGCGAACTAGAGGAAGCCGGCGTGATCGAGCGTCAACTCGACAGCGACAGCAACGGTGTCGCCTATGCACTCACCCCATGGGGAACCGAATTACGCGGCACCGTCGCCGCCCTGGTCAACTGGAGTAAACCGCTCATGATCTCCGGCCCCCAAAACGACAGCTTCCAACCTCATTGGCTAGTGGTCGCGCTCGAATCGCTCTTGCAGCACAAGCGCACCCGGATTCCCTCGACCATTGGTATCGGGGTCGACGACGCCACCTTCGCGATAAGAATTGATCAGACCGGGCCGCACGTCACCCGCGTAGACGCTAATGCGCTCCCAGAGACCACGTTTCATGCAGAGCCCATGGTGGTGCTGGGCCTGGCGGCGGGCTTGCTGCCCCTCGAGCAGGCGATCTCCGCTGGCGTCGTTCACGGCGACGAACAGGATCTCGCCGCTGTATTCGGACCTGGCTGACGGCGCTGTGCGCGGAGCTTCGCGCCCTGGCGCGGTGGACAGCGGCCGACGAGGTGGCGGCAGTTCGGGTACAGGACCGGCGCGGCGGTTCAATGCCGGCCCGGTCGGTGCGTAATAGTGGATCCCGTGGCCGGTGGTTCAACAGTGACTGTGCCAGTCATCGACGGCGACCGGGTGGTGCTGAGAAAGGCACGCGACGGCGACGTCGAGGGCGTGATCGAGATCCAGGTTGATGCGCGCGTGCGTCGTTTCCTCGGCGGACCGCGGCCGGAACGTGATGTCCGGGCAGGGTTGGAATCGGTCGGCGCCGCGGAGCTGCTTGCGGGCGCAGGTTGCTATGTGGTGGCGTCTCAGGAGACCGACGAGATGTTGGGCACGATGGTGCTCGACCGGCGTGGACCGGAGATGCCAGGTCATCTTGACGATGGTGGAAACGAGCTGGAGTTGACGTATGTCTTCCGACGGCTTGCCTGGGGCAGGGGTTACGCAGTTGAAGCCGCCCGCTTGTTGCTGCGTGGCGCGGCTGCAGAGCTTTGCGATCAGCCGGTGCTGATCGTCACTCAAACGGCCAACCATGCATCTCTTCGCGTGGCTGAACGGCTGGGGTTCGCGATCGTTGACACGTTTGAGCAATGGGGTGCTGAACAGACCTTGGCGACCGCGCAGCTGCATGCATTTCGGGCCGGAAATTGGCGCTAGGCGCGTTTGCTACAGCATAGAATCCTGTGGTGCAGAGGCAGCCGCGGACCGCAGGCGCGGTGTTGCGAGCGGCGCTGCTCCCACTTGTTTTGCTGATTGCGGGCGCTGCGCAGGCGTGCTCGTCGAGTGATGGCCCACCGCAAGCAGTTCCGGCGAAGACATCCGCACCGGCGGTGGGCTCAATCCTTCTGATGCCAAATGTGACCGGTATGCAGTGGGCCGATGTCGATCGAAGCCTGCGCTCGGTCGGTTGGTCGGGCACCCTGGTGAAAGGACCAGACGTGAATGACGCGCGCTACCCGGCCGGCGTCGTAGCGTCACAAAGTCCGGCCCCAGGAGAGCATCTCGGAACAACCGACCCGATCACGGTGCATTTCGCCAATCCTGATTAAGGTGTTGGCTTCTCGGCGCCCACCGACGCATGTGAGTGTGACGCGAACCTGGCGAAGCGCGAAAAGGCGATGAGTTTCGCCGGCGGGACTGTCAGAATCGCACTATGTCTCAGGATCCGCCGGTGCGGTTGCGTGCCGCTACGACCGCTGACGAAGCCTTTGTGGTCGAGATGGCTCGCCATGCCTGCATCATCGAGGACTGGCCGCTCCCTGATCCGGATGACGACGAGGTGCTCAGCATGTTGCCGCCGCCAGGTGAGATACCGATTATCGCCGAAGACCAGGACGGTGAACTGGTAGGGGCGACATGGACATGGCACAACGATCCGCCGCTTCGTCGCGCCGCCAACGGTAAATCGATCCCCGAACTGTGCATCGGCGTGGCGCCCGGCCGTCGCGGGGCGGGTATCGGTGGTGCGCTCTTGGACGCGTTGTTCGCTCGATGCGCGCAGTCCATGGACGAGATGTGCACCAATGTCCACGTACGGAACCCGGCTCAACGTCTATACCAACGCAAGGGTTTCACGACGATTGGTCAGGGCCGCGGGCCGCTGGGCTTGGCGATGCTCAAGGATCTGCGTTGAGCGTGAGCGGAAGCAACGCGGTGGAAGATTACGGTGCCGTTATGGGCAGTCGTGCGTGCGCCGGTATCGCTACGTACGGAGCGCAGCTTGTTGAACCCAGTGGGTGGTATCGCGCCGGGAGGTCAAGCGAACGACGTGCAGGTGCGGATGCTACGCATCAACGGCCGGTAGCCGGTCCCGGGACTTGTTCCGCGTCCGGATTCCCCAGCGCATGATGTGGTCGGGGTCGCTGAAGAACTTGTGCAGCGGCCCTTCGTAGTTGCCGTTCCACAGCTGCTCCCGGCGTAACCGCCTGCGTACCGTGCGCAGCGTCAGCTGGTACAGGGTGCGTGGTGTGGGAAGGTCGAGCCACAACATCGTGTCAGCGCGCTCCACGATCTGGTCACGGACCGTGGCATACTGCCACTCGATGATCCACGCGTCTGCGGCGATGATCCTCTGCACGTCGGTGATGAACTCATCTCGGGGTGACCAGTTGGGACCGTGGAACAGGCCATCGAGTTCGACGTACGGGAGCCCGAGGCGGTGGGAAAGGCTGGTGGCCAACGTTGTTTTCCCCGATCCGCTTACTCCCGCGATCGCGATGCGCCGTGGCTGCCAGGTGATCGGGTCATGGGCGGACAACACGGCGCCGATCCTGAACCAGCGCCGCGACAAGCCGTGAGTCTGACGGGTTTGCCGATGCCGCTTCTCGGTGAACGTTCACGTGAGCAGCCGGGCGAACAGATCGATAGTGCTGCGGGGTGCGTCAGGACCGAAGAACCGCTGCAGGTTCTCTGCACTGCGCCGGGCGACCTCGGCGCTACGCGGGAAGAGCGCCTTCTCGTAAGCGGTCAATGCCCCCTCGATATCGGCGGGGTGCGTGGCGATCTGGAGGGCCAGCGCTGCGCCGTCGAACATGGCGAGATTGGCGCCCTCGCCGGCGAACGGCGACATGAGGTGGGCAGCATCGCCGATAAGCGTCACACCCGGCACCCGTTCCCAGCGATGTGTCGTGGGTAGAGCGTAGATCGGGCGCAGTAGGGGATCGCTCATGTTGTCCAAGACCAGCCTGGTCAGCGCAGGGGCCCAGTGCTCGAAGCGGCGGGCCACCAGTGCCCGCATCGCGGCCGGGCCGGCGGTGTCGACGGCCGCGACCAGCTCGAGCGGGGTGTTGATGGCGACGTAACCGCTGAGCGTGTCATCGGCGTTGTGGTGGGCCAAGATGCCCTGCCCGGGGGCCACCGCCATAAGCGTGCCACGGCCGATGACCTCAGCGCTCTCGCGGGAGAGCAGTTGTCTAGCGGCAGAGTAGATCTCGATGAAGCAGGTGCCCGTATAGGCCGGCTCGGCGGTGGAGAGGCTTCGGCGCACTCTCGACCAGGCGCCGTCAGCGCCTACGACGATCTCCGCCGTGATTGTTGAGCCGTCGGCGAAGTGCACCGCAGGGCGGCAGCCGGGGGCGGTGAGTACGCCGGTCGCCTTGCGTCCCCAGTGGATCGTGCCTTCAGGAAGCGAGGCGATCAGCATGGTGCGCAGCTCGCCGCGGTCCACCTCGGGCCTGGTGTCGAGGTTGCTGCCGCCCCAGTCGAACAGGACGGTGCCGTTGCGGTCGGTGATGCGTTTGGCGTCGTGGCCTGGGCGGATGAGGCTGCGAAACGGCTCGAAAAGACCGGCCTCGCGTAGGGCCGCCTGCCCGGTGGGTGGGTGAATGTCCAGCAGGCCGCCCTGGGCGCGCACCTCGGCCGAGGCTTCGGCATCGTAAATTGCGGCGGGTATGCCATGGCGATGCAGTGTGCGGGCCAGTAGCAGGCCTCCCAGTCCGGCCCCAATGATGGCTATCGATAATGACATTCAGCGCTCCTCGGTGACGGCACGACGGGTGTCGGGCTGTTCGGTCAAAGGGCGCTGGGTGGCCGAGACTGTGAGACTTGGCAACCGTGTCGACGACCGGCTGAGCGGTCGCTTTTCGCGTTGACCGCCAAGGTACACGGAGCCGATCGACCCGACAACTCGCCAATGCCTGGTGATGGCGATACCGCTGTGCGTCGGCACATGCCGTGGCCGACTTATCCGCTGATAGGCCCGGCCAGCGCGGCAATCCTCCAGGCGGCCCACAGTGTGGTTCCCTGCGCGAGGACGCCGATCAGCGGCAGCCAGAATCCGATTCTGTTGCGCCCCAACTGGATGAGTCCAATACCGGAGAACAGACCGGCCGGTGCCATCGATGCGAGCGCGATCCACATGGCGTAGTTGATCCACTTTTCGTCGCCGCACGTCTGGTAGGCGCAGTTGTCGATGCTCATCGGTATGGCCATGAAGCTCATGAACGCAAGCAGAGCCCCGCCAACCTGGACCGCGATCAACAGCAGGCAGGCGGTGACATCAGCGATCCGGACACCACGGGAGGGTTGGCGAGCGTGCTCTCTGGCGGCGATGGCGGCGGCGATGTCATCTCTGCCTAAGGGCTCGCTGTCGGCGCTCATGGCATCTCACAATATTGGGGAGCAGGAGACTGATCGGTGGCCGGCGTCACCGGGCAGCCGCCACCGCCGGAACGGGAGCCGTCAGCATCGCGGCGAGCATTTCGATGACCTCGTCCAGACTTCCGGCGCAGTTCGATGGACTGCCTGCCGTCCGTTCGAGTTCGGCGAGCAGCGCGAACATCGCGGTACCCAGCGCTGCGACCCGACGTCGGCGCGCAAAGGAGTCGCTCGTCGGGATCATGCGGGCCAGGCGGTCGAGCACCTCACTCCACGCCGAATCCTCGGCGCTGTCGGTATCGGTCGGCAAGTAGACGGCGGCCGCCCTGAGAAACTGTGCATAGCAGTCGCTTTCGACTGTCGTCAGCGGCAAGACCAGCACTCTCAACAGGGCGTGCACGTCATGGCCGGCAGCGGGTCCCAGCGCGTCGAGCATGAGACGTCGTTCGCGTTCCATCGGCTGGAGTCGACGTTGCACCACGGCGTCGATCAACTCCTGGCGATTGCGGAAGTAGTAGTTGACCGCGGAGTTGTTGCGCTGGCCGGCGGCCTGTGCGATATCGCGCAACGGCACCTGGGCGCCGCGCTCTGCGATCAGCCGTTCGGCTGCGTCCAAGATTGCCGTTCGGGCCTGCTGACCTCGCCTCATGGGCAGAATAATAATCGCACCTGACAAAATAAGCATCTGTGCTTAAAGTGTGAGGTGCGGAAAGAGGAGGCGCCATCGTGGCTGCAGGCAACAACGACATCCGGGATGACGTCCGGGAGATCGACACGGGCGCGCCCATGGAACGCTTCGCGCGCGGCTGGCACTGCGTCGGATTGGCCGAGGACTTCCGGGACGGACAACCGCACGCCGTCAACGCATTCGGAACGCGTCTGGTGGTCTTCGCTGATTCGCACGGCGACCTCCAGGTGCTGGATGCCTACTGCCGGCACATGGGTGGCGATCTCTCGCGGGGTTCGGTGAAGGGCGACTCGGTGGCGTGCCCGTTCCACGATTGGCGCTGGCAAGGCTCGACCGGCAAGTGCTCCCTGGTGCCGTACGCCAAGCGCACACCGCGGCTGGCCCGCACCCGACGATGGCCCACCGGCGAGGTCAACGGCCAGTTGTTGGTGTGGCACGACCCCGAAGGCTCCGCGCCGCCGCCCGAATTGTTCCCCCCGACCATCGAGGGGTACGACGAGGGGCAGTGGTCACCGTGGTCGTGGAACTCGATCCCCATCGAGGGCTCGCACTGCCGCGAGATCGTCGACAACAACGTCGACATGGCGCACTTCTTCTACATTCACCACGCCTACCCGACCTACTTCAAGAACGTCATCGAAGGGCACACCGCCTCGCAGTTCATGGAGTCCAAGGCCCGCCCGGACACCACCAAGAATTACGAGAAGCTCTGGGAGGGAACGAAGCTGCGCTCGGAGGCCACCTACTTCGGCCCCGCCTACATGATCAACTGGCTGCACAACGACGTTGCCCCCGATTTCACCATCGAGGTCGCCCTGATCAACTGCCACTACCCGGTGTCGCACGATTCCTTCGTGCTGCAGTGGGGCGTCGCGGTGCAGCTGATCCCGGGCATGCCCGCCGAGAACGCCACGAAGCTCGCCACGGCGATGAACAAATCGTTCGGCGAGGGCTTCCTGGAGGATGTCGAGATCTGGAAACACAAGAGCCGCATCGAGAATCCGTTGCTCACCGAAGAGGACGGCGCGGTCTATCAGCACCGGCGCTGGTATGAACAGTTCTACGTCGACGCCGCCGACGTCACCAGCGATATGACCGACCGCTTCGAGTTGGAAGTGGACACCCACCACGCCAACGAATTCTGGCACCAGGAGGTCGCCGAGAACCTGCAACAGGCAGAGGGCGCCAAGGCGGACGCCCACTGATGCCGGCGCTGAAGGACAAGGTCGCCTTCGTGACGGGCGCCTCATCAGGTCTTGGGGCCGAGACCGCCCGCCTGTTATCACGCCAGGGGGCAACGGTTTTCGGGATCGCCCGCGATGCCACGCGGCTTGCGGAGGTCTTCGCGGACGTGGAGCGCGGCTCGCACGCCGTGGTCGACGTGACATCCGCTCAGGCCTGCCGCGACGCCATCGAACAGTGCGTCACGCAATGGGGCGGTCTGGACATCCTGATCAACGTCGCGGGGCGACACCAGATGCGCCGAACGGAAACGCTCACCGACGAGGACTGGGCCGACGACCTCGCCGTCAATCTCAGCGGACCGTCCTATCTGTGTCGGGCGGCGCTGCCGCACCTGCTCGCTCGCGGCGGCAACATCGTCAACGTCGCCTCCATCGCCGGTGTCGAAGGCCAGGCGTACTCGGCCGGCTACTGTGCGGCCAAGCACGGACTGATCGGGCTCACCCGTGCGCTGGCAGTGGAGTACACCGCGGAACGCCTGCGGGTCAATGCCGTATGCCCAGGTGGCATGCTGACCCCGCAGATCGAGCAATTCAGTCCGCCCGAGGATCCAAACTACGACCTGATCATGCGTACGGCGGCGCCGCGCGGCTTGATGCCACCACTCCACGTGGCCAACGTGATCGCCTTCCTCGCCAGTGACGCCGCCGCGGCCGTCCACGGCGCGGTCTACCGCGTCGACAACGGCAAGGGCGCCGGATAGTCGGCACCGGCTGACGCGCTACTGCGGGTGCACCGTGAGGTATTTGTCCACCGGGATCGGCGCGTCGGCGGCGTAACCGATCGGTAGCAGTACGTCACCGGCGGTCGTCACGTAGTAGACCTCCCAACGGTAGAAGGTGGGGAACGCCGCCGGGTCAGCCGCCATGGCCGTGGCGTAGTCGTCGACCGCGCGGACGTACTCGTCGGCGTGGTTGTAGCGGAACAGCGCGCGATCATGGTCGTCGGCAAAGCCATTGGCGGCCAGGTATCGACCGGCCGCCATGATGCTGTCGCGCGGTGACCGGATATCACCGTCGCCGTAGGAGGCGAAGGTGGACGGCATGAACTGCATCGGTCCCTGCGCGCCCGCCACACTGTCCCCGGCGATGCTGCCGAACCGGGTCTCGACCAGGTTGATCGCGGCCAGGTAGTTCCACCCGACGCCGGAGGCCGCCTCGGATTCGCGGTAGTAGTTCATCAGCTCGTCGGCCGGGGCGGGCGGGACGATGCGCCACGCGGGCACGGTGTCTTTGGGGTGCGCCATCGCGGCGAGTTGCCGGCGGGCATCGATATTGCGGTCGTAGCCCTCCAGAAGCTCGGCCGGGATCCGCGGCCGGATGATCCCGTCCCATTCGGGGTGGCGGCCGATGGCCCGGTAGGCCACCTGCTGGCGCCGGGCGGCTTGGCTCAGCGCCGGTTCGGCCGTGGCCGGGTCGCGCAGCGCCCGTTCGTCGGTGACCAGATCGTCGGCCAGCTGCGCCGGATCGGCAGCCAACGGTGGTGGGGCCCCGGGCGCCGTCATCGTCTCGTCCAGCATGGCGGCACGCGGCGGGGAAGCCGCCGGCGTGGCCGGCATCGGTCCTGATTGTGGTGCGGGAGAAGAACATCCGATGAGGATGACGGTGACGAGCAGCAGCGGCGCAACGACTACCTGGCAGCGGCGCACAGTAGTAGTCTAGGTGCCGCCGAGGGACTTGAGTGCCGATTGCAGCAGCGCCACGGTCTGCGGCGGCGTCGAGGCGTGTGGCGAAAGCCTGACGTGTTCGCGCCGGACGGTCGCCGCGATGCCCGCCGCCGAGAGCGCGGCACCGACGTCGGGCGCCGGATGGCCGGGCATCGTGAACGCGAGGATTCCGGCGCGCCGCTGCGTATCGGAGACGATCTGTGCGCCCAGGGACCGCAGCATCTGCTCCAACACGGTCACTCGTTCGGCGATGCGTCCGGCGATCGCGGCCACGCCGGTCTGCTCGACGAGTTCGAGGGCGGCCGCGAACGCACCGGAGGTGACCGGGCTGAGGTGGGTGATCGCCCACCCGGCCGCGGTGGGTTCCGGCGGGTGGACCATGTCGTCGAAGACGTCGGCGTCACGGGCACCCGTCCATCCCGAAAGGATGGGTTCCATGACGTCGAGGGCACGATCGGAGAGCACCGCGAACCCGGTGCCCCATCCGGCGCGCAGCCACTTCTGGCCGCCGACGACGAGCACATCGGCCACTTCCCACGGCTCGTCGGTGCTGCCGAAGCCCTGAATCCCATCGATGACCAGCAGGCGGTCCCCGACGACGTCACGCAGCGCGGCCAGATCTGCCCGGTAGCCGGTCCGGAAGTCCACGGCGCTCAGCGCGACGAGCGAGATGCTCGGTGTCAGTGCCCCGGCCACCAGCTCGGGGGTGGCAGGCCCGGAGTCCATCTGCCGCACCGCGAGGCGCCCTGCCTGTTCGGCTCGGCGCCACGGATAGGTGTTGGCGGGGAACTCGCTCGGTGAGATGAGGACCTCGCTGCCCGCCGGTGCGTGGAACGCGGCCTGGAACAAGCCGAAGCTGGTGTTCGGCACCAGCACGACGTGGCCGACGTCGGTCCCGGTCAACCGGGCGACGGCGGCTTTGGCCCGATGCTCCTGCCGCATCAGGTCATGGACGGTGCCCACGCCTGCGGTGGCGACCTGCTCCAGCAGCTCGGTGGTGGTCTCCCTCACCGCGCGCGAGGGTGGCCCGACCCGCGCGAAGTCGAGGTAGCCGGCGGGTTCGTCGAACTGGCGCAGGTAGTCGTCGAGGATGCCGTCACTCTTCCACACGCTGGGCTGCAAGCTTCGGTAGCCGCCGTTTCAGGCCGGCGCTCTTGAGCATCCGGATGCCCAGATTGGTGGAGGTGAACATCGGGATGACGCCGAGGAACGTGCGTTCGGAAGGCCGTAGGCCGTGCAGATGTTCGAGGCTGCCGAACACGTAGAAGCAGCCGATGCTGAAGATGGTCAGGGGGATGCACAGCGCCAGGAACGACCCGCGATCGGTCACCGCCTGTCGCGCCAGCGTCACCTCCTCATCGGTCATCGGCTCACGTTTGCGCAGTTTGCGCAGCACCTCGGCGACCCCTCCGACGTCCTCGCTCAACGGCAGGGTGGGCCGTCGCACCAGACGCGCCACGAAGATCGACGCCAGGATGGCGAAGACCATCAAGGCCCCGAAGGAGACGATCGTCAGGGTCGCCCACAGGCTCATCGCCGCACCCCCGCGACATCGGACGGGGCTCGCAGTGGCCGGGTACGCACCAGCGTCGGCCACCAGAACCAGGGGCCCAGAATCCGGATCAGGCACGGCACGATGAAGGACCGCACGATCAGGGTGTCCAGCAGCAGGCCGATGCACACCGTCGTACCGACCTGCCCGATGGTGCGCAGATCGCTGGTGAGCATCGCCAGCATGGTGAACGCGAACACCAGCCCCGCCGAGGTCACCACGCCGCCGGTGCTGCCGAGCGCCCGGATGAGTCCGGTGTGCAACCCCGCGTGCACCTCCTCTTTGACGCGGGCGATCAGCAACAGGTTGTAGTCGGATCCGACCGCGACCAGGATGATGAACGTGATCGGCAGCACCAGCCAGTGCAGGTGCAGTCCGATCAGGTGTTGCCACACCAGCACCGAGAGCCCGAACGCGCCGGCGAACGAGAAGGCCACCGTGCCGGGAATCACCAAGGCGGCGATCAGACTTCGCGTGATGAACAACATGATCAGGAAGATCAGGATGAACGCGGCGATCGCCACGATCAGCAGATCTGACGCGCCGTACTGCTTGATGTCCTTGTTGTTGGATCCCGCGCCACCGATATAGATGCGCGACCCGGCCAGCGACGTCTCCTTCAGCGCCGCCTTGATGGCGTCGGGGAACTGTTCGACGTGCTCGACACCCTCGGGCCCCATGGCGTTGCCCTCATGCGTGACGATGAACCGCGCGGCCTTGCCGTCGGGTGAGATCATGAGTTTCATCCCGGTCTTGACGTCTTCGTTGTCGAAGGCCTCCCGGGGCATGTAGAAGAAGTCGTCGCTGCGAGATGCGTCGAAATCGTTGCCCACGTTGATCATGTCGTCGAAGGTCTGATCGGTCTGGGTGGACTGCAGGTGTGACGGGCCGTAGGAGTTCACGATGACGGCCTGCAGGGCCTGCGTCTGGTCTCGCTGGATCTTCAGCTGGGTGATCATCTGCGGCATCAGTGCATCGATGGCCTGGAAGTCGGCGGTCGCGTTGGCGATCTGGGCGTTGAGCGCGTCGATGCCGTCCAACCCGTCGAACAGCGACTTGAAGGCGTAGCACACCGGAATGTCGAAACAGTGTGGCTCCCAGTAGAAGTAGTTCTTCAGCGGTCGCATGAAGTCGTCGAGGTTGGCAACATCGGAGTTGACCTCGTCGGTGACCTGCTGCAGATTCTCGAAGGTGAGCACGGTGCTGTGCAGATCGTCGGCCATCTTCTGGGTGAGGTCGATCGTCTTGCCCAGTGTCGCGACGGTGTCCGCCTGGATCTGAGCCTGTTTGTCGGTATCGCCGTTGGCCTGCTGGTTGAACGGCAACTGCTGGCCGCTGCCGCTGCCCTGGGTGGTGAACAGGTACGGAATGCTGGCATGGTCCAGCGGCCGGCCCAGAGGCCGGGTGATGCTCTGCACCATCGCCACGCCGGGCAGCCGGATCAGCGCCTTGGCCACCCGGTCCAGCGAGATGAAATCGGCGGAGTTGCGCAGGTCGTGGTCGGACTCGACCATCAGCATCTCGGTGAACAGCTTGCTCGGGGCGAAGTGCCGGTCGGACGCGGCGAACCCCTGGTTGGCGGGTGCGTCGGCGGGTTGGTACGTGCGGTCGTCGTAGCTGACCCGATAGGTCGGCACGAAGACCGCTCCCAGCATGACGACGGCGCAGCTGGCGGCCAGAATCGGCACCGGCCAGCGCACGACACTGGCCGCGATCCGGCGGTAAAGATGGCCTCGGACAACCCGTTTCGGGTCGAACAAACCGAAGAGGCTGCCGACGGTCAGGATGGCCGGGCCGAGTGTCAGCGCCGCCGAGATCGTCAGCAACATCGCGATGGCGACCGCCGGGCCCATGGTGTGGAAGTAGTCCAGTCGCGCGAAGCTCAGGCAGAAGCCGGCGCCGGCGATGGTCAGGCCCGAACCGATGATGATGGGGGACACGCCCTTGTAGGCGGTGTAGTAGGCCTGCTCGCGGGTCTCGCCGGCCTGGCGGGCCTCGTGATAGCGGCCCAACAGGAAGATGCCGTAGTCGGTTCCGGCGCCGAGCGTCAGCGATACCACCATGTTCACCGCGAAGGAGGACAACGGGATGACACCGAAGTGCCCGAGCGTGGACACCACGCCCTTGGCGATCAGCATCTCGAACAGCACGCTGGCCAGCGGCACCAACACGGTGCTCGGGGAGCGGTAGACGATCAGCAGCATCGCGATGATCAGGAAGATCGTCACGATGGTGATGTTGTTGAGGCTGGAGTTGGCGATCGACAGGGTGTCCGAGGCCAAGGGTGCCGCACCGCTGACATAGACCTTGAGCCCCGGCGGCGGGGTGTCCTCGGCGACGATGTGCCGCACGGCGTCCACCGATTGGTTCGCCTGGATCTGGCCGATATCGCCGGCCAGTCGCAGCAGCACATACGTCGCCTTACCGTCGACACTCTGGGCGCCCGCCGCGGTGATCGGCTTGCCCCACAGGTCCATGACGTACTGCACGTGCCGGGTGTCGTGCTGCAGGCGCTGCACCAAGTCGTCGTAGTACCGGTGATCCTGCTCGCCCAACGGATGGTCGGCCTCCAACACCACCATGGTGAGACTGGTGGACGTGGATTCCTGGAACTTCTCGCCGATGTGCAACATCGCCACCTGCGACGGTGCGTAGGTCGGGATCATCGGACCGGCCAGTTCGGCGGCCACATCCTCCACCTTGGGGATGAAGGTGTTGGTGCTGACCGCGACCAGTCCCCAGAAGACGATGATCGGGATGGCCAGCAGGCGGACCGTCCGCGCGAAGAACGGGCGCTTGGCCTGATGTGCACTCACGCGGACTTCACCCGGCAGGTAACATCCGCGTTCTCCCTGGTGGCCGACTGCTGATCGCGGACCACACCGTTCACCAGCATGCGGCAGCCGACCTGGCCGCCCTTCACCTGTGCCGAGATGCTGCCGGACACGACGGTCAGCGTCGTGGTCTCGGTGTGTGACCACGGCAGTTCGGCGATGTCGACCTGGTGTGGATGGGCGTCCAAGTCGACGTAGACCAGCATGCCGCCACTGCCCAGGTCCCCGAACAACTCATAGGTGAGCTGTTTGGGGGTGAACTCCTCGGGAGCCTGCGGACCGTTGACCGCGATCACCGGTCCGGGGGCAGAGCTCTGGTGCACCTTCCACATGCAGACGGCGCCGACACTGACGGCGATGACGGCGACCAACGGTAACCAGGCCCGCTCCAACACAACCCTGCCGACTGAACGCTGGCTCACCCGCACACCCCGATCCATGCCGCGGCCTATCCGCGCGCAACGAAATCTATATCGCATACGGGATCTAAAATTGTTCCGAGAGGCAACGCGGGCCACAGGATTCACAGGCCATTGCCAGGAGATCTCGGCGTCACCAACGTGTCCGTGCCGTCAATTAATTCCTGCACATGATATAAATGCCAGGTGGCGGCCCCTTCCACCGGCGATGACGCGGCAGCAGTGTCGGCGATGATCGAGACGAGTACCGACCTCATGTGGCGGTACCTGGTGGACCGCGACGATCTGAGCGCCAGTGCGACCCTGGTACTCAACCGGCTGGACCGCGAGGGCCCGATGCGGCTGACTGCACTGGCCGAGGCCGAGGGATCCAGCCAATCGGGAATGACCCAGCTGGTGCAACGTATGGAGCGTCAGGGTCTGGTGGAACGCTGGAGTGACCCCGAGGACGGCCGAGTCTCGTTGGTGATGGTCGGCGCCGCCGGCCGGGAACTATGGGCCGGGCGCAAGGAGGTGCGCCTTGAGCGCATCGCCGATCTGCTGGACGGCCTGTCCGAGGACGACCGGGCGGCATTGTGGCTGGCCGCCCGCGTCGCGGCACGGTTGCTGGGGGAGATGCGTGAGCTCGCCGACATCCGGTTGGCGCGCCACGCGGGCGAGCGCTGAGCTATTGGGCAGCCCAGTGCTTGGCCTGGTCCAATTCGTCCAACCCGAAGATCGCGAGCTCACCAGGGACCATCCACGCCAGGGCGTGCAGGGTGTGTTTGACCCACTCCTTGTCGGACACCACCGCGACCCGCTTGAACGCCGAATGATGCTGCAGCAGCGTGCCGAAACCCAACTTCAGATCCGCGGCCAGGCCACCCGGGCCGAACCCCGCATAGTCCGCTGCGATGACCTCGACTATCCGGATCTCGCCGGCGTTGCCCAGTTGTTCCATGGTCGGCTGGAAGGCCCGCAAGTCGTCTCCGCTGATCCGGCCGGACACCCGGATCCCGGTCACGCCGGCGGGCATATCCTGCAATACCTCAATCATGTGGACTCCCATCCAAAAACCATTGCAGTGCAGTGCTTTTCCAAGTGGCTGCGTCGATGTCCTCGTCGACACTGAAGAAGATCGGCGCCGGCGATCTGGTCGGCTGGAATCAAGCGCTGTGCGAAGTCTATGAGCGTGGCGACATCTGCCTGTGCGAGCGCGGCGGGCGTAACGGCGAGGGCCGGCGCAGCGAGTAAGTACCGGAGGATTTCACGGCGAGCGGGGTACCGCACGCCTCGCATCTTACGGACGCTTCCGGGGGCGGGCGTCCGGTTATAACGATTCCCACGCCCATTGGTTGCTATTCGATAAGCGAGGCGGATTACCGAGTGTTGGCAAACTATGGTCGCCAAGTGGATCGTCGTACCGCCCTCAAATTGCCCCTGTTCCTGGCTGCCGGTGCTGCGCTGACCCACATACCCCTTGCCTCGGCAGATTCCGCGCGGTGGACCGCTGATCGCGCCAATGCCTGGTACAAAGCTCAAGATTGGCTGGTAGGCGCCAACTACATCCCGGCAAACGCGATCAACCAGATCGAGATGTGGCAGTCAGGCACGTACGACCCGCGCCGCATCGACGGCGAACTTCGCGTCGCCCAGCAGATCGGCTTCAACACCATGCGAGTGTTCCTGCACGATCAGCTGTGGGTGCAGGACCGTCCCGGCTTCGCGCGCAAGCTCGCGCAGTTCGTCAGCATCGCGGCCAGCCACGGCATCAAACCGCTGTTCGTGTTGTTCGATTCCTGCTGGGACCCGCACCCCAAGCTGGGACCCCAGCACGCGCCGGTTCCCGGCGTGCACAATTCCGGCTGGGTGCAGAGCCCGGGTGCAGCGCTGCTGGGGGATCAGCAATACCGGAAAGTGTTGTTGGACTACGTCACCGGCGTCATCGGCCTGTTCCGCAACGACACCAGGGTCTTGGGCTGGGATCTGTGGAACGAGCCCGACAACCCGGCGAAGGTCTACCGTAAATCGGAGCGGTCCGACAAGGTCGCGCTGGTGACGGCGCTGCTGCCGCAGGTGTTTCAATGGGCGCGGGCGGCCAACCCGGTCCAGCCCTTGACAAGTGGTGTCTGGCAGGGGAGTTGGGCGCCGGGCAAGCTCAGCGATATGGCACGGGTCCAGCTGGACAACTCCGATGTCATCAGCTTCCACTCGTATGGAAAGCCGGCAGACTTCGAGGATCGCGTCAACGAGCTGGTACCGCTGGGGCGTCCCCTGCTGTGCACCGAGTACCTGGCCCGACCGGAGGGCAGCACCATCGAGGCCATCCTTCCCATCGCCAAACGCCGCAATATCGGCATGTACAACTGGGGCCTGGTGGCGGGAAAGACACAGACCTACTTCCCGTGGGATTCCTGGGATCACCCGGACGCGGCCGAGCCCAAACTGTGGTTCCACGACCTGTTGTACCCCGATGGCCGCGCCTACCGGGCCAGCGAGATCCAGACCATCCAGTCACTCACCGGGCGGGTCGGCCAGACCTAGCTGGGCCAGGTAATCCAGGATCGCCACCGTCACGGCTTCGGGCTTGTCCACCTGCAGGAAATGTCCTGCGCCCGGGATGATCTGGACCTTGCTGCCGTCCGGTAGTTGTTTCTGCGCGTGCTCCAGGTAGCCGACCTGCATGCACCCGTCCTGATCGCCGTGGAGCAACAGCATGCTTACGCGGGGGAGGTCGAGTCGGTAGCGGTGCAGGCGCCGGTAGGGCGCCGTGGCCGGCGTAAAGCGGGCGTTCGCCCGGTAGTACGCGACGGCGGCCCGGCGGTGCGCCGGCGTGGGCAGCGCAGCCAACGTCCTGGCCACATCGCCGGCGACATCGGC
Source organism: Mycolicibacterium fluoranthenivorans (assembly GCF_011758805.1). Classification (NCBI taxonomy): domain Bacteria; kingdom Bacillati; phylum Actinomycetota; class Actinomycetes; order Mycobacteriales; family Mycobacteriaceae; genus Mycobacterium; species Mycolicibacterium fluoranthenivorans. The sequence goes on from NZ_JAANOW010000001.1 coordinate 2,772,464, forward strand.
GTGCCGCGGCGACCAGTCCTTCCACAACCGCGGGATCACCCGGCCCAGCACCCGCTCCGGCAGGAACGGAAGCTGGAAGAACAGGATGTACCAGCTGTTGCGCAGCTGGATCGCTGCCATCTTCGCCGTCCGGGCCAGCCCGAACGAGGAGCTGGCGATGACGCGGATCGGTGGCAGCGCCATCGAGATATGCGCCGCGAACGGCGAGTCGGGGTACGCGGCCAGCGCGTTGGCGGTCCAGCCTCCCCAGTCGTGGCCAATGAGCACCGCGTCCGCGGGAGCCCCGAGCGCGGCGTGCAGATCGATCAGGTCGGACATGAGTGCGCCCAAGTGATAGTCCCCGTCGGGCGCGGGACCGGTCGGGGCGTAACCCCGAGTGAACGGTGCGATGACGCGAAACCCCTTGTCGGCCAGTGCCGGTGCCACAAGACGCCAGCTGTGCGCGCTGTCGGGGAAGCCGTGCACACACACAGCCAGCCTGCCGTCGGACGGGCCCCACTCCAATGCCGTCATGCGCAGGTGCGGCAGGTCGAGTTCCAGGACACGGGGGTCGGCCATTTGCTGACCATACAAGATCTGTGATGTGTGTTGTCGCAGTAACTGGGAGTTCGAGGCCACCGGTCTTGTCTCGTATATAGCCGGCACCACGCCCCGGAAAGTCGGTCGCCCTTCGAAGTCCTAGTCGGCGAGCCACGCTTTGCGGGTGTCAAGTGCGATGCTGTCGTTGGCTCTTCCGGTGCCGTCCCATAGGCCCTCCTTTGAGAGGCTGGTGGACCACCATAAGGCGGCGGTATTGCGGACCTGCCTGACTTTCAGGCCGCTTGCGATCGTCGCGTAGTGGAGCCAGAAGTCGTCGGCACGGGGGCATACGGTGGTGAACTCGTCGCCGCGTTCTCTCAGCGCCTGAAGCACCGGCTCCGAGTACGCGACGCCGGAGGTTCCGGTTGCGAACACGGTGTCAGATGCCTTCGTGGTACTGCACAGTGCCCATTGGCGATACGGGCCGTCGGTGCGTATCCGCGCGCGGAAAGCTGTCACCTGTTCGGGGAGGTGGGCGGCCAGTAACTCTTCGAGCCAGGTCGCCGGATAGTAGACGTCGTCATCGGCGGTCACGAGCGTGCGAGTGGGATGTTCGGGCAGAATACTTGTGACATAAGGGAAGTACTTCTTGTGCGGGCCGTAATCTGGGCATCCGCGGATCTCCAGTCCCCTCGTTTGGAGGCGCCGGAGGGAAGCGGGTGGATCGGCGAGTGCGGCGGGATCATCGAGCCACAAGATGATGCGCCGAGGTTTGACGCTGCCGGCGCCGATCGATTCGATGGTCTTCCACACCGTGGCGATCCGCGGGCCGTAACTGGTGAGTGACACATTGGCGTCAGCGTCACCGACGATGGGGGAGTGGGAAGACTGATTGGCTCGGCGCACCTGCAGGTTCAGCAAGGCGAACTCGCTGGCAGCTGCGCACCACACGACGGGGTTACGCGGAGTGACTCCGATATTGTGCGTCTTGTACGGTGCCGCTCGAACCGGCGCACCGTTCATCGGATCTCTTCGTGTGCTCGACTTCGCGCGCACCAATCTCATCCTCTTTAGCAGCGACCAGCTTTCGGCCATCTTCAACCTTTCCCACAGAACTCAGGCGGCGGCGGGATCAGTGCGGCGTTTTCGCAGCCGCAGCCGCGGCCGCAGCCGCGGCCCTAGCCCTGGCGGCCGGTGTGCCTGCCGAATCTCCCGGGCTGGTGTGCGATGCAGTGCCGCCGTAGCAGCTCAGCGATATGAGCACCGTCTTCGGCTCCACCTTCTTCTTGGTGCTTTGGGCTTCGCCTCGCAGGTGCTGGTGGACGACCGTGCACTCATCGAGCGCAGTGCGGTCACCGATCTTGGACGCGACGCGGACAGTGAAGCCCGCGTCTTTGAGTGCCTTCGCTGCGTCTGCGTACTTCAGGCTCTCCTCGTTGGGGGGCTTGGGTGTCGCGAACGCGAGGGGTGGCACCGCCATGGTCAGCGCCAGCGTCAGTGGCAATGAAGCAACGATGATGCGGCGGTTTTTCATCGTGACGGGGTCCTTTTCGGGGTACGAACGCCGCGAACAGGGAGGCCTGGTTCTTTCGCGAGCGGCTGGCCGTGTGGGCCCTCTAGATCGTCATAGGCCGTCGCCGGATGGTGAATCCGCCGGGTGGCTGTGAGCGCCCGCCGACCGGCCGAAACAACAGCCGCTGTGCGCAGTCGGCTACTGCTGCAGCGGAATGCTCATCACCAGTTCGAATCCGCCGTCACTGGTGCCGTGAGATCGAATGGAACCGCCCAGCAGTTCCGCCCGCTCACGAAGTCCCAGCAGCCCGTGGTGGGAGCTGGGCAGGTGTTCGGGCGGGCGGGTGGACGCGGAGTTCGTCAGCCTGAGCTCGGCCGAATCGTCGGTGATCCACAGATCCATGGTGGCCTGCGCTCCCGGTGCGTGTTTGGCGATATTGGTGAGGCCCTCTTGCACGGTCCGGTACAGCGCGCGCTGAACGCTCGATGACGGCCGAGTCGACGCGGTATCGACGATGTTGATGGTGGTGTCGATACCCGATGTCTCGATCAGGTGGGGGAGGTCGTCGATGCTCGGCTGCGGGGCGAGTTCGATCTCGTGCGTTGCCGATGGCCTCAGCACACCGACCATTTCGCGTAGTTCATCGAGGGTGCGCACACTCAGCGCGCGGATGGTGCGGGCGGTCTCGGCGGAGGCCGGATCCGAAGAGGTGACTTGGAGCGCGCCGGCCTGCACTGCGATCAGGCTGACCTTGTGCGAAATCACATCGTGCATTTCGCGGGCCAGCGCTGTCCGTTCCTGCGTGATTGCCTGCTGCACCAGGAGCTCTTCTTCGTGCGCGCGGGCACGTTCGATTTCGGCAAGCTTGTCCGACAGCGCGGCCCTGGCCCGGATCAACAACCCCAACCACACCGGGGCAGCGCTGAAGACGATGGCATAGACCAAGCTCAGTATCGTGCTCACGCCGGAGTAGTCGCGGTCCCACGGACTGGCGTAGCAGACGAAGAACGCGGCGATGCACAGCACGAGGGCATACCGCGAACTCCGGCGTTCGGCAACGGTGTACAGCGCAATCAGCGGGGCGAGCGTGACATCGAAAATCAGACCCGGAAGCGTCAGAGCGAGGGCCAGATAGGGCATCTTGTTCCGGAAGGGCAACACTCCCACCGCGATCACGGCCAAGGGCACCGCATACCGCGGGGGTTCTTCGGCAAGCAGGGAACCGACGGCGTCGCCGGCCGCGAGGGCAAGCACCACGAACTGAATCAACACCCGCCGGGCGGGTGCGGGCACGTGTGCCTTCATCGGTTCTCGAGCAACCCGGCGCGTTGGGCGATGATCGCCGCCTCGACCCGTGACTTGACCGACAGTTTGGACAAGATGGAGCTGACCTGGTCTTTGACTGTTCCGACGCTCGAATAGATGGTGGCGGCGATCTCTGCGTTGGAACGACCTTGGGCCAGCAGTGTCAACACCTCGGTCTCGCGATCGCTGAGCTTCTCGATCATCGTGAGCGCCGACTCATCGGTGCGGTCTTCGAGGTATCCGGTGACCACCCGGGGACTGACTTTGTCCGAGAGGACGAGGCCACCGGCGGCAAGGCTGCGGACCATATGTGGAAGTTGCTCCGGGTCGGTGTCCTTGAGGAGGAAGCCCGCGGCTCCGAGTCGAAGGGCGGCGGCGATGTAGTCGTCGGCATCGAAGGTGGTGAGGACGGCGACCTTGGGCGGGTCGGGCATTTTCTGCAGGTCGGCCAGAATGCTGAGTCCGTCTTTGCCCGGCATCCGGATATCGAGCAGCACGACGTCGGGTTGATATTCGGCAATGACGTCAAGTGCCTGGATGCCGTCACAGGTGGCCACGACATCAATGCCCTCGACGGCAGACAGGATCAACCTGAAGCCGGAGCGAATCAGTGCCTCGTCATCGACGATGACGACTTTCGTCATCCGATCCCCCTAGCTTTCGGGCACACCGCATGCACAAGCATAGGGCCGGGCTCATCGCGGTCTGTCCGCCGTTTGCGGGATTCGGCCTGCCGGATGGCCGATCTGGCCGATCGGCGGATGCCGCGCGGCGTTGGTGGCAGCGATCATCGGTCGTGTTGTCCAGGATCCCAGAGGCGGTGTACACGATGTTGGACTGGCCTCTCCTCGAGGGACCCATCCGGACTCTTCTGCAGGTCGGTGCCGCATCACTTGTCATGTGGCTGCTGATCAGGCTGTTCGGTGCGCCCAGGCCGCTGTCGTGGAAAGCGGCTCTGGTGGCGGCCGGCGCGGTCCTCGCGGTCGCCGTCACCTGGCTGGGCCAATATGTGGCCCGCCATGTGCTGGTGCTTTTTCCCGACCGGCTGACTGCTTCGGTCTACGTATGGGTGGGCATCGGGCTCTTCGTGGCCTGCCTGGCATGCGGGGTTGCCGCCGTTGAGCAACGTCGGCGGCTCAAGGTGACCGCGCTGGCGGCGTGCGCGGTGGCCGTACTGGCATGTGCCAACCAGGTCAACGCCACCTTCGGTGCCTATCCGACCATCAGGTACGCGCTGGGGATCGCGCATCCCGATGACATCGCCCTGCCGGCAAGTCGCGCACGAACACTGGTGTCCACGGCTGACCGTTCTCTGGAATCTCAATGGAAGCGGCCGGCCGACCTTGACTCGCGGGGCAAGATCACCACGGCGGTGATCCCGGGTTCGCTGTCGTCGTTCGGTGCCCGCCCGGCGAAGATCTACCTCCCGCCGGCGTACTTCGCGCCGCTGCCGCCTCGGCTGCCGGTGCTGATCCTGCTCACCGGACAGCCAGGGACGCCACAGGACTGGCTCGGCGCAGGACGATTGTCGGTGGTGATGGATTCGTTCGCTGCCGAGCACCAGGGCCTGGCACCGGTGGTGGTCGTCCCCGACCCCACGGGAGGCCCGCTGGCCGACCCCCTGTGTGTGGACTCACGCAGGGGGAAGGCCGACAGCTACTTGGCAGTGGACGTGCCGCGCTGGATTTCGGCAAAACTGACAGTCGCGCAACATCATTCGGCCTGGAGCGTGGCGGGCGCGTCCTACGGCGGGACCTGTGCGCTACAACTGGCCACCAATCATCCCGACGTGTATCCCACATTCCTCGACATAGCCGGATCCGTCGAACCGACGCTGGGCGACCGGAACCGCACCGTCGCAGAGGCTTTCGGGGGTGATTTCACGGCGTTCGAGCGAATCAATCCGCTGACCCTGCTCGGTTCTCGGCGCTACCCCGACAGTGCCGGAGCGGTGGTGGCCGGAACCTCGGATGCCGAGGCACGCGGTGACGGCCGACGGATCGTCCAGGCCGGCAAGACTGCCGGAATGCAGATCCATCTCACCGAGCTACCCGGGGCGCACGATTGGCGGTTGTTCTCCTCGGCGCTGCGTCACGAGTTGCCCTTCCTCGCGCGAAAGATCGGCCTCATCGACTGAGGTGAGCCGCCTGCTGCTTCACTGTTCCGGTGCCGAGAATCCGGTCCGAATCATGTCGATGGTCTGGTCGAGGATGCGCGCATCATCGAATCCTCGGGTGACGATCTCCAGCGATGTGCCGTCAGCGGCTGGCCGCACGGTCACGGTGCTGGTGGACAGATCGACCGCTGTCACCATCGACACGCTGGCCCACCCCACCGACGAGACGGTGACTGCCAGCGCGGCAAGTCGACTCCACCGTTGGCACTGCCCCTTCCCGGTCACTGTGCGGGGTTCTTGGGCGATACCAGTGAAACCTCTTCCGGTGGAGATGGTTTCGCGATATGGATGGTCACGATCACCGTGCCGTTCAGTATTACCGACAGGGCGACGACGATGATCGCGACCAGCCTGCGCCGGGCCATCGCCGGTGTGCTGGACACGGCGGCAGGTTCGTTGAGCAGGAGCATGTCATCGACCATCACTGCCGGCCCGGCTTTGCGTCATCACCGAGCCGACTGAGATGTTCAGCCGACTGTCCAGAATTTCGCCCCGCGCCCCCGGCGCCGGACCGCTCAGCCGATCGGCGGTCGCTGCCAGCCGGGTGACCGATATCGCGCGGCGCGGGTTCGCGCCAGTGTGGTGAGAACCAGGCGGGGCGAGGAGATCGAGGTGAGTGCATGATCGCGCGGAGGGCAGCGGCGGTGGCGATCGCGGTGGGATCGTTGGTGGGGGCGGGCAATGGCATCGCACACGCACGGTTGGACGACCAGCTCAGTGCCGTCGACGGCGCGGGCCGGACCCTGACGGTTCAGCAATGGGACACCGTCGTCGAGGGTGTCGCGTCCCTGGACCGCAACCCGCTCACCCGCGAGTGGTTTCACTCGGGGAAGGCCACCTACGCGGTGTCCGGTCCTGACGCCGCCGGGTTCAAGGGCAAGCTGGAGCTCGGCTATCAGGTCGGCTTCCCCTGGGCCCTCGGTATGAACGTCTCTTTCACCTACACCACGCCGAATGTCAAGGCCGACAAGGGTAACCCGCGCAACGGGTACCTGCGGGTCATCACCCCGAATCTGTTCCCCGGCGTATCGATCACGTCCAACCTGAGTAATGGCCCTGGTACGCAGGAGGTTTCGACGTTCTCCACCGGTGTTTCCGGTGCCGAAGGTGCGGTGGCCGTGTCGAATGCGCACGGCACGGTGACCGGTGTCGCCGGCGGGGTGCTCCTGCGGCCGTTTGTCCGGCTCACCTCGAGTACAGGTGCCACCGTCACGACGTACACGCACCCGTGGAATCTGGATTGATCTTGCGACAATGAAGGACCGTGATGCGTCACAGCCTACGACGAGATGTGAGTTTGTGGGTCATCTCCGGGTGGCCGACATGCGTCCCTCATCGACCAGTCGTGGAAACAAAGGTGCTCCCCGCAGGGGGCCGTAGTCTGCGGCGGCGAAGGCTGCGGCGGCCGCCGATACCAACGCCAGGATGAGGGCCGGCTGGGGGCTGGCGTGGGCAGGGAAGTCGTAGAACAGCAGCCAGGCCAGTGTCACTGTGGTGATTACACCAAGACCATCGGTTGTGCCGATGATCGAAACATCCGGTCTGTTCAGGCCGATCTGTCCGCCGGTGATCGCGGTGGTCAACGCACACCCGGCCAGGCCCACGCAGAGCGGAAAAGTGAGCTTCCACAACCCCCACGCGATGCGGTCGGCGTCCTGAACCTGGGCCCACGGCAGGAATAATGCGACGATCATCAAGGCGCCAGCTATGCCGCAGACCACCCGTCGAAGCAATGTAGTCATGTCGTTCTCCTCACGGTTGCTTCAGTAATCGTTGAGATCAAAGGTCGTGCTGTCGATTACCTAGACGTAATGGAGCCGCGAACCCGATGCGGCTACAGTCGATGCGAATGGCAACCATTGGCTCCGCTCCGCAGGTCGGGCCGCTGCTGCGGGAGTGGCGGCAACGGCGTCGGCTGACCCAGCTAGAGCTTGCGCTCGATGCGGGCGTGTCGGCGCGGCATCTGAGTTTCATCGAGACCGGCCGCTCCAAGCCCGGGCGAGACATGCTGCTGCGCCTTGGAGAGCGGCTCGACGTCCCGTTCCGCGAACGCAACCTGCTACTGCTCGCCGCTGGGCATGCTCCAGCATTCCCTGAGCATCCCTTCGGCGCACCCGAACTCGCGCCAGTCCGCGAAGCGCTGGAGCGGATTCTGAAAAGTCACGAGCCCTATCCGGCGGTCGTCTTCGACCGTCACTGGAATCTGGTCGCCGCGAACGCAGCCATACAACCGCTCATAGCGACCATCGATCCTGCGTTGCTCGACCCGCCGGTCAACGTACTTCGCATCGGTCTGGAGTTGATTCCGCAGATCATCAACGCCCACGATGTCATGGGCTACTTTCGTGATCGCATTGAGCGCCAGCTTGCCGCCACCGCCGACAAGCAGCTTGCACAGCTTCTGGACGAGTTCGACACCTACCTGTCCAGCGAAGATCGAGGCGCGGCAAGCGAATCCGACTTCGCGCAGAATCTAGGTCCGGTCAGAGTCCGGGCGCCCGGCGGCGGCGAGTGGTCGTTCTTCGGCATGTTCGGCACATTCGACATGCCGTTCGAAGTCACGATTTCCGAATTGGCCATGGAGTTGCTCTTTCCCGCCGACCGTGCGACTGCCGATGCGTTTGCGTCGCTTGCTCGAGATCGCGACGGAAGCTAGACGGACCCTGCTCGCGCCGATCCGTAGACTTCGCCGAGTCTGGTGAGTGCATCGCCAACGGTGGCCTCCGTGGTGGACCCATATCCGATGATCAGTGCGGGTGGGGCGACCGCCGGGCTGTGGAAGTGCCAACTGGCCCCTTCGATCACGATGCCACGCTCGCGTGCTGCGGTGAGCAGATCAGCTTCGTCGCACCACTGCGGTAACTCCACGTAGAGGTGCAGTCCGGCATCGATTCCCTTCACCGCGGCACCGGGCAATGCGGTCGCGGTCGCCTGAACGGCTGCGTCGCGCCGGTGGCGGTAGATGGGTCGCACTCGTCGCAGATGACGTGTGAGGCCGCCGGTCTCGATGAACCGTGCGAGCGCACGCTGTTCCAAGACGCTGGTGCCGGTGTCATCGAGCAGTTTCTGATGGACCACCGCGCCGGTCAACCATCGTGGTAGCACCATCCACCCGAGCCGAAGCGCAGGGGTGAGGGTCTTGCTCACGCAGCCGGTGTAGACGACGTGTTCGGGTGCGAGTCCTTGTAAGGCACCCAGGGGCGCACTGTCGTAACGGAATTCGGCGTCATAGTCATCTTCGATGATCACCATGTTGCGCTGTCGCGCCCAGCGAAGTAGTGCGGTGCGCCGCGGTGTGCTCAGCACCGCACCAGTGGGGTAGGAGTGGGCCGGCGCGGTGAGGAGTGCGCCGACGTCGAGATTATCAAGGGCGTTCACGTGGAGTCCGTCATCGTCGACCGGCACGCCGGTGACGTTCAATCCGGCGTTGATGATGGCCTGGCGGTGTAGTCCGAAGCCAGGATCTTCCATGGCGATCGTTCGGACGCCGCGTGCGTGCAGTGCCCGGCAGATGAGAGTGATCGCCTGCGTGATCCCACTGCAGACGAGGATGTTCTCTGGTGCAGCGGCGACGCCGCGGACGCGGGACAGATAGTCGGCAAGTGCGTCACGCAGTTCTTGTACGCCGGCGGGCCCGGGATAGCCGAGGCGACCGTCGGGAAGCGCCTGGAGGGCGGTGCGGTAGTGGCGCAGCCACTCGGCGCGGGGGAATAGTGCTGGATCGGGAAGTCCGGCGAAAAGACCTATGGCAGAGGTGACTTCAGCTGATCGGGAGTCCACAGCGGGGCGGTCCGAGGATACGGGAAGCACACGAGTGCCGGATCCTTGGCGAGCGGAGAGATATCCGTCGGCGATGAGCTGTTGGTAGGCGTCGACGACGACACTGCGGGCCACGTCGAGGTCGCGGGCCATGACGCGGGTCGGCGGAAGGCGCGCACCGGCCGGTAGTCGACCGTCGCGGATCATGGCGCGCAGTTGTTGAGCGAGTTGTTCGCGCACGACACGCTGGGAGCGGTTCAGATGGATGAGTAGTTCGGGCGAGAAACCAGCCGATGAATTGGTCCGTTGAGATACATCCGGATTGGACCGTGACATAGACCAATTGTAGGCGTGATGCTATAGCGGTGGAAGAACCGAACATCGCAGCACGGCTGCTTGCGACACCGGTGATCGTGCCGTGGATGCCGGGACCGGGCGCATCGACAACAGGCCCGGTAGTGGTAAGCGTCACCGAGATTCGTGCAGCACACCGTCGCGATGTGCCGGGTGTCGCTGCCAGAGGTTGCCGGATGAGGATGGGCTGGTACGGCATGTCCGGCGCCGTGGGTCTATGGCTATGGTCCCTTCCTGCCGCGTTGCGTGGCGGCTCGATATCGGTATGGGAGGACGAGCAGAGCCTGCAGCGGTTCATCGACTTGCCTCGCCACGTCGACATCATGAACAGCTACCGCATGCGCGGAACGGTTCGCGCCGACAGGTGGTCGGCTGAGCGCTTCGAGCCCGGTGCTGTTCTGGAGAGGGCGCGTGACTGGATCGTTGAGGTGGTCCCGTGCGCGGGGTGACGGTTTATGCCTGTGCCCGGATTGGGTTCGGGATGGCCGCCCTCGTGGCGCCGGCAATCGTCGGGAAGTCGATGACGGGCCTCGGCGGCGCAACCCCGGCGGCCGGCGTGTTTGTGCGTGGAATGGGCGCCCGCGAAGTCGGTATCGGGCTGAGTGTGCTTGGTGCCGAGCGTAATCGTTCATCGATCAGACCGAACCTGCTTGCGGGCCTGATCACTGATGGCGGTGACGTAGCGGCGATCATCATCGCGTGGCGTCAGCTACCGCCCGTCGAAAGGGCATTGGGCCTGGCGCTTGCAGTCGGCGCCGGAACTGTCGGCGCCGCGCTGCTGGCCGTCACACCTGGATCGGAACATCGTCCTGTCAGTGTGCCGCGTTGACCATCGAGGGCTTCGTGCGGTCTGGCGCCAGTAAGGCGCCACCGGGGCTGTCGCAGGGGCCGACCGGTGTGCGAAAGTACCCGTTCAATGGACATGTTGATTCGACGCGGAGCTGCAGTCGCCGCCGTGCTCGTCACGGTCGGCTGTTCAGCGGAGCCTGCTCATCACGCGTCCATCATGGACGTGCTCGCCAATCCGAGTTCGAGCGCCAAGCCCACACCGACGGCTGTGGCGCCGGTGGCCGCACCTCTGGGTACCGCGGAATCCGCGCGAGGAATGACGATGACGCCGCGAGCGGACAATCTCGCGCTGACCCACCAAAGCCAGAGTGGCGACCTGGAACTCGGCATCGAGATCTCGATCAGCGGTGCCACCGCACCACTGGAGACCACCGGTTTCAACGCCGGCCTGCGTCTGGACACCAGCAACGGTGAGGAACTGCGCCCGGTGCCGCCCACCGTGCTGACGATGCCGCCGCTGCCATCCCCGGTCAGCGGTGACGCTGACGGTTGGGTGTTCTTCCACGTCAAGCCCGATGCGCAGCCGACGCAGCTGCGGTTGATGGCCGCCGCGGCGGCCAGCTACTACGGTCCGTCTGGACAGCCGATCGGCATCTGGACCATGCCGGCCGCGCTACCGAGCCCGGCGCCGGCGCCCGAGCCGGTCACGCCCGAGCCTGCCGCCACCGACCCGGGCAACGCGCCCAGGACCGGCCCGCACCCGCGCCACAATTCCCCGTTCTGCCGCCTCACACACCTGTGCTGACCAATCGGTCATGAGACGCGCTGTCAGGTAAAGGGTTTGAGGACCTCTGAGCACAGGTGTGGCAGCCGACCGACCGGGATCCAGGACACCAGAAGCCGACATGTGCTGACTGCCTGCGCCACCGGCCCACCGCACACCGGCCACGCCCCGATGCCTTGGGTTTGCAGCACATTTCGGGCCACTCTGATCTGTTCGCCCCGGCTTGCTGCAGACGGCGAACCGACACCGCCGTTGGACGTCCACGTGGACGGCGTGAACTGCAGACCGCCGTAGAAGCCGTTTCCGGTGTTGGCGGCCCAGTTTCCGCCCGATTCACACTGCGCCATGGCATCCCAATTGGGCTCTGCATCGGCGATCGGCACAGCCACGTTCAACGGAACGACACCGATCGCACCACCCACTGCGCCCGCCACCAGGGCCGTTCGCACGCTCATCCGAGTCTTCCCCTTAGACCTTCTGATCGATAACGGTGTGGTCGAGAAATATTCATTACTGCTCGCGTGTGTGGAGTTTACGGATGAGGCGAAAGATAAACAGACTGGCGGCTGATACTTAGTGTGCTCTATGGGTTGTATTACTTCTTGTGGGGCTGGTGAGTATGGAACTCGGGGTCGGGTGGTCCCGTCCACGCGCCGCGATCAGCCCAGTTCAGTGAGGTGATCACCCGCGCGGTGGCAGCTCTTTGTTCCGCCGAGACGGTCCGCGCGCAGAATTAATTTCCTCATGATTGGCTGCTCCGGCGAAATTGTGATCAATGAGGCTCGTGTGATTAATTGTGCCTGTGTGACCAATGTGGCCACTGTGATTTGCGCTGATTTCGGTTCGGCAACTCACCGATCACGATCGCGAATGCAGCACGGCCCCAGCGTCGTCACAGGGCTGCTCGGTACCGTCGGCCGCATGCCGCCGTCCACCCGCCTGTTCACCGATCGTCGACGAGCCAATTCGTTCGGCGGGGCCGCGCAGCGTTACGACGCGCACTGGCCTGGCTACCCCGCACCGTTGGTCGACGATCTACTTGCGACCGGCGCGAAGACCGCACTCGACGTCGGTGCCGGCACCGGCAGGGTCGCGCGCCAACTGGCCGACCAGGGGCTGCAGGTCCTCGCCGTCGAACCCGACGAGCGGATGGCCGAATTCGCCCGGGCCAAGGGAATCGAGACCGAGATCGCGACCTTCGAGACCTGGGAGCCGGCCGGCCGGCGATTCGATCTGGTCACCTTCGCGGCGTCGTTTCACTGGGTGGACCCGGCCGTCGCGCTACCCAAGGTGACCGAGATCCTCGGCGAGCGAGGCAGATTGGCGCTGCTTTGGAACCGGCTGCGCGCCGAGCGCCCCGTCGGAATCGAGATGGACGACATCTACCGGGACTACCTGGAGGTCTCCGCCTACTCCCGCACGAACGACACCGACGGTGTCACCGGCGCACTCAAGGCGGCCGGCTTCGCCGTCGCGCTCACGGAGTATCCGCGCACCCTGCAGTTCTCCGGTGAACAGTGGATCGAGCTGCTGTTCACCTACTCGAGCTTCCTGACCCTCGACGAGGAAGCGGGCGTGGAACTGCGTCGCCGACTGGCCGAGCGGATCGGCTCGCGCGAACTGACCGTTGTCGGTGATTCGCTGGCGATCGTCGCGACGCCGGTCGGTCTCAGGTAGCGATTCCGGTGATCCGGTCGATGACCGCAAGGAGTTCGTCGTCGCCGGCGGACGGGTCCGGACGCCCGTCGACCGAGCGGTACAGCGCGTTGTAGTACAGGCCGTCGCCGATCAGTTTGACGGCCCGGGCCATGGCGAGATCGCCCAGGGCGGCGTGCAGCAGGGCCAACCAATTGTTCGATGCCTCTTCGATGGCGGCGCGGGCACGCGGATTGCCCGCCTGCTGTAGTCGCGAGACGGCGACGAGCACCCGATCCAGGGCGGTTCCCTCATAGCGTGACGTGCGCACGTAGTAGCGCGCCGGCCCCTCGGCCGCGCTGCGCATCTCATCGAGGTCCTCGGCGGCCAGCGCGACCAGCCGTTCGCACAATGCGTTGCTGAGTTCGTCCTTCGCCGGAAAGTGGTAGAGCAGGCCACCTTTGGACACGTTCGCCTTGGCCGCGACGGCATCGAGCGTCGCGTAACGCTCACCCTCGAGTGCCAGTAACTCCTCATACGCGTCGAGGATGCGGTCACGTGCCGAACTCATCGCCAGAGCCTAACGGTAAATCGATTCCGTACTGTACCGTCTGGACGGTACAGTGCCGCAGGTGAAGGTGTACGCAGGTCTGTTCCGGACGCCGGCCGTGCTGGCCGTGGTGGCATCGCAGACGTTCGCGCGGTTGCCCATGGGCATGCTGTCGCTGGCGGTCCTGCTGCACATTCAGGCGAAGACCGGGTCGTATGCCCTGGCCGGAGCCGTGGTGGCCACCGTGAGTGTCGCCGAGGCGATCGCCATGCCGCTGATCGCGCGAATCGCCGGCAAGGCGAGGAGAACGGCCACCTTGATGATCGCGGCCGCGGTGAACGGTGTCTCGCTGGTCGCCCTCGCGGTAGCGGGGACGTCACCGGCTTCACTCGTGGTGCTGGGGATGCTGATCGGCGCGTCGGTACCCCCGCTGGCGCCGGTCGTCCGGTCGCTGTACCCGTCCATGGTGTCCGGGCCCGGCCTGCGCGCATTGTTCGCACTGGACACCACCGCCCAGGAAGTGTGTTGGGTCGTGGGGCCGCTTGCCGTGACGGTCCTGGCCTCGACGCTCTCGACCGCGCTGCCGCTGGTCGTGGCGGCGGTCATCACGGTGGTCGGGACGGTGTGGTTTCTGTTCAGCGCCCGCCGGGTGCGATCGGTGACCGGAGGTGGTCGCACGCGCTTCGGCGCGATCCTGCGAAATCGGGCGGTCGTGCTCGCCATCGCCGCCAGCCTGCCGTTGATCGCGTCGTTCACCGCGCTCGAAGTGGGTGTCGTCGCCCGCTACGGCGTCGGGAGCCCCATGACCGGCGCGGCGATCGCGGTGGCCAGCTTCGGCTCGCTGGTGGGTGGTATCACGTTGGGGCACCGCACAATCGGCCTACGCGGCCTGTCCGCGGCACTCGCCACGGTCGCCGTCGGGACCGCACTGTTCGGTGTCATCGAGCAGCACGGGCTCGCGCTCGCGGTACTGTTCGCGTCGGGTCTCGGCTTCGCGCCCGCGCTCTCGGCGCTCTATCTCATGGTGTCGCGCGGGGTCGTCGAGCACGCGACGACGGAGGCCTTCGGGTGGCTCAACAGCGGAACGCTGATCGGCGGCGCGGTCGGTACGGCCAGTGCGGGCCTGGCCGCCGATGCGCATGGTTTCGTCGGGGCCATCGTGGTGTCGGTAGCACTGGCGGCGCTGGCCGCACTCAGTCCGGTGATCGCCCGCGTGGGTGGCCCGTTGGTGGGGTTGGGCGAGGAGCCCGCGGCCGACCTCGTGCAGACCTCGATATGATCGCCGCGAGCCGCCGCTAGCGGCTCACAGGCTGGGGGATTGGTGAACACTGAGCTCGACCCGGATGAGGCAGGCTCGGGCGTCGAACCGCCCGTCGAGCCGCGAGTGCGCCGGGCATTCGGGCTGCTGGAGCGGTTCGCACCGGGCTGGGGCGCCCGATGGGCGATCGAGCTGTGGTGCACTCCGCCGGAGGTCGACCTGAGCCAGCGCATGCCCCCCGGGGTGCCGCCGAGCCAGCCGATCGAAGCCGAGTGGGACGGCCACCGGATCGCCGGGGAGGCGTGGGGTGATGGACCGCCTGTATACCTGGTGCACGGCTGGGGCGGCTGCCGGGCGCATATGGGCGTCTTCGTCAAACCGCTTGTCGCGGCCGGATATCGCGTCATCGCCTTCGACCTGCCCAGCCACAACGACTCCGAACCCGGAGCGCTCGCAGCGGGTCGGACCACCATCCTGGAGTGCGCCGAGGCCGTCGGCGCCGTGGTGCGCGAGCACGGTGCCGCCCGCGCGATCGTCGCCCACTCCCTGGGCGCCAAGGCCGCCGCACTGGCCGTAGCCCGGGGGACATCGGCCGAACGCCTGGTCTTCCTGGCGCCGATGGGTGACTTCTCGCTCTACTTCGACCTTTTTGCCGACCGGCACGGCTTCGGCCCACGCATCCGCAGCCGGCTGCACCGCCGCCTGGACCGCCGTCTCGGCATGCCACTGTTCGACACCGACATCTCGGCGATGGCAGCCCGGGCGGACAACCCGCCGCTGCTGCTGGTGCACGACCCGGACGACCGCGACAGCCCCTACGAGACGAGCCGCCACATCGCAGCGGTATGGCCGTCGGCGAACCTGATCACCACGAGGGGACTCGGACGCCTGGCGCATTACCGCATCCTGCGACACCGCCCCGCGCTGAACGCCGCAGTCGAGTTCCTCACCGAGGGGTGAGGGCTGGGGTGAGACTCAGTCCTCCTTGCGGATCAACCTGCCCAGCGCCACCCCGTCGGAGTTCAGCAGTTCATCGATGCGGGACTGATTGACATCGGCGACGATGATCTCGCCGACCTCCTGATAGACGTTGCTGAAGATGCCGTGCTTCTTCATCTTCTCGGTCTGATAGATGTTGTCCTCGGTGGGCGTCACGTAGTAGACGATCTCCGGCTTGAACCGGTGGATGAGCCACAGGTGGATGACATCCATCAGGCGCTTCTTGCGCAGCTTCTCGGCGTAGGTGTTCTGGTCCCGCACGGTGAGGATGTTGCGGCCGTGCCGGTCCTTGATCGGGTCGACGACGACATCGGCCAGCTTCTCCTCACCGTCGCCGTAGATGCCCAGCTCCAGCACATCCGAACCGGCGCGGCGCGGGCGCAGTTGCACACGGAGCTTCTCGCCGAGCTGGTAGTGCTCGCTCCACACCGCCAGCCAGTCCTCCAGCAGCTTCTTGGGCACCTCGGTCTGCACCAGATGCTGATGCTGGGTGGAGCCCTTGCCCATGGACTTGGTGGTGGCGGTACGCCCCGACGACGCGGCCAGCGCGGCATCGCTGCGCGGCCCGCCGACCAGGGTTTGCGGTGTGCGGTAAGGAGATTCGACCAACCGCATCTTGCGTTGCAGCCGGGCCAGCGCCAGCATGCCGTCCTGGCGCAATGCCGTCGCGAACTCCTCGGCGGCCACGCCGTCGATCTGGTGACCGCCGTAGGTCATGAAGTTGAAGACGAACCCGAGCTTGCCGATCTCCTCGGGGAAGGCCCGCATTTCGTCATCGCTCATCCCGGTGGTATCCCAGTTGAACGACGGCGACAGGTTGTAGGCCAGCATCTTGTCCGGATACACCGCGTGGATGGCGGTGGCGAACTCACGGGCATCGGCCAGGTCGGCGGTCTTGGTCTCCATCCACAGGATGTCGGCGAACGGCGCGGCGGCCAGCGACTTGGCGATCGCGTACGGGATGCCGCCACGGATCTGGTAGTAGCCCTCCGGCGTCTTCACCCGCTCCGGATCCCACGCCACATCGGCGCCGAGTTCCTTGGCCTTCTCCTTGGCCACATACAACGGAGCGGTCTTGGCGAACTTGCGCCATTCCTTGGCGCTCATGGCGGGCTGATCGCCTTCGCGTTCCCGGAACTCCAGCAGGTCGGCCACCGCGTCGCCGTAGGTCTGCAGCCCGGCATCGTCCTGCCAGGCATCGACGAACGCCGACTCGACCTTGTCGAACAGCTTGTCCAGGGATTGGCGCGGGTTGTCCTTCCACGACGCGGCAGCGTCGGCGACCAGGCGCAGGATGCCCCGCTGGTCCAGCCAGGCCTCGGCGGTGGCGTACTCACCGTCGGGCAGCGCATACAGCTTGTGCCCGTTGATCTCGGTGACACCCAGGTCGTAGAAGCGCCTCGTCAGCGCCAGGAAGCAGGACTTGTACGACGGGATCTTGACATTGGTGACGCCCAGCAGGAACGGCTGATCACGCTCATCAGAACGGCCGTCGATGAGGTTGGCCGCCTCGGCGTCGGTGCGGGCCACGATGATGCCGGGCACCCGCATGATGTCGAGCTGGAAGCGGGCGGTGTTGAGTCGCTTGATCTGCTCGTCGGACGGCACCAGCACCTTGCCGCCCTGATGGCCGCACTTCTTGGTGCCGGGACGCTGGTCCTCGATGTGGTAGCCCGGTACGCCCGATTCGACGAAGCGGCGAATGAGGTTGCGCACGTGGGGATCACCACCGTGGCCGGTGTCCGCGTCGGCGATGATGAACGGCCGGTAGTCCACCGGCGGCGGCGCTGCCGCAAGCTGTTCGGGGGTCATCTGCAGCCGCAGGTAGTGCTGGTTGCGGTCGGCGGTCAGCAGGGCGCGCACCAGTCCGGCGGCTTCGTCGGGCACCTGGCTGAGGGGATAGCTGGCGAGGTCGGGCCCCGGGTCCTCGCTGATCGACCCCTTCGCCGAGGTGGCCCAGCCACCGAGGTAGATGCCCTTGATGCCCATCCGTTTCATCACCACGGCCTGGCCGGGCGAGTAGGGGCCGAAGGTGGTGATGCTCTTCTTCTGGGCGAACAGTTCACGCAGGTACGGGAAGAAGGCCGTGGCGGCCTCCCGCGCGACCGGGTAGTCCGACGGGATGGTGCCGCGTTGCTCGACGACTTGGCGCGCCGAGTAGAGCCGGGTGATGCCCTCGAAGCGCTCGCTGTCGAAATAGGCCTGGGTGGCTGCGACGTCATCGTCGAATGCCGAGGTGAAAGTCACGTTGTTTTCGATCGCGGTCATATCAAGCGCTCCTCGTCGAGCTCGGGTCTGGATCCATCATTGCCGCCCGCGCGGGCCGTCGGACCCAGTTCGCTGAATTCATCTGCTCAGCCGACACGCAACACCGCCGCACCGGCGATCCGCCCTGCACTCAGATCGTCCAGTGCGGCATCGGCCCGATCCAGCGGATACTCCGGACCGCTCACCTCGATGCGGTGCCGGCCGGCGAACGCCAGGAACTCGCGTGCGTCGGTGCGGGTATTCGACGTCACCGAACGTACCTGGCGTTCCTGGAAAAGATGCCGCTCGTAGTTCAACACCGGGATGTCGGTGAGGTGGATCCCGGCGATGGACAGCGTGCCGCCCCGGTCGAGCGCCTCCAGCGCCGGCAACACCAATTCACCCACCGGCGCAAAGAGAATCGCCGAATCCAGGGGCACGGGCGGGCGGTCCGCGGGGCCTTGTGCCGACGCGGCACCCAGTGCCATCGCGAGTTCCTGGGCTTGGTCACCCCGGGTCATCACATGCACCTCGGCGCCCTGGGCCAGGGCCACCTGGGCGGTGATATGCGCGCTGCCGCCGAACCCATAGATACCCAGACGTCCGCCCGGTGGCAGGTCGGCGCGCAGCAGCGACCGGTAGCCGATGATGCCCGCGCACACCAGCGGGGCCAGCTCGGCGTCGGTGTAGCCCGACGGCAATTGGTGCACATATGGCGCTGGTGCGGTGACGAATTCGGCGTACCCACCGTCGGCATCCCAGCCGGTGTAGCGGGATTGCGGGCACAGGTTCTCCCGGTCTGCCAGGCAGTACCGGCAGGAACCGCAGGTGTGCCGCAGCCAGGCCACGCCCACCCGGTCGCCGACGCCGAGGTCGGTGACCGCAGGTCCGATGGCCACCACCTCACCCACCACCTCGTGCCCGGGGGTGACCCGGGGCCGGTGCACCGGCAGATCACCCTCGGTGACGTGCAGGTCGGTGCGGCACACGCCGCAGGTGCGCACGGCGATCAGGACCTCATCACCCGCCGGCTCGGTGACGGGGGTGGTGACGAACTCCAGAGGTCGGGTGCCCAGCGGTCCGGGCTTGCGGACCTGCCAGGCCTGCATGGTCTGTACAGCCATGGCGTCAAGCATGCCCCGGACCGCGGGCGAAGCGCCACAGGTAGCCCGGCAGCCGGCGCAGCGGCAGCGTCCGCGGCCAATCGTCGGTGCGGAAGAAGGCATCAGTGCCACCGTCGACGAAAATGATGCTGCCGCAGAGGAAATCGGCGGAATCCGACAGCATGAAGCAGATCCAGTCGGCGAGCGGGGTCATGATCGCGCCCGGCGCCAGGCTTGCCGGCCTTGCGGTGTGGACAGGTCGTAGGTACCCGTCACCGGGCCAGGAACGCCAGCACGGTGCTCTCGAATGCGGCCTTGGCTTCGATCATCGCCCAGTGCCCGCAGTGCGGGAAGACGTGTAGTTCGGCATGCGGGATGGTGCGCATGGGGATCAGGGCCATGTCCAGGGGGCTGACCCGGTCGTCACGGCCCCAGGTCAGCAAGGTCGGCGCGGCCACCTTGTGCATCTGTGCCCACGGCATCGGCGCGTCGGCGGCCCGCATGGCCTTCATCATCCCGGCGAAGGCGGCCTTGCCGTACATCCGCCGTGCCGCGGCAAGGGTGTCGGGATCGGTGGCCAAGTGCCAGCGCTCCTCGATCAACTCCTCGGTCACCAGCCGCTCGTCGTACACCATCGAGCGCAGCCAATCGACCAGCCGCTGGCGGGTCGGATCCTCGGTGAACTCTTGCAGCAGGCGGATACCCTCGCTGGGGCCCGGGGAGAAGATATTGGTGCCGATACCACCGATGGTCACCAACTTGCCGACCCGCTCCGGGTGGTGGATGGCGAAGTTGATGCCGACGCCGCCGCCCATCGAGTTGCCGATGATGTCGGCCCGATCCACCCCGAGCGCGTCGAGGAACGGGGCCACCGCCGCCTGCGCCGTCACCATCGGGTGCCCGCGCACATCGGGGCTCACACCGAAGCCGGGAAACTCCAGGATCAGGCAACGGTGGTGCGCCGCGAACGCCGGCAGGATCCCCCGAAAGTTGCGCCAACCGGTGACACCCGGGCCGGAACCGTGCAGAAACAGCAGCACCGGCCCGCTGCCGCTGTCGTAATAGCGCAGCACACCCTGCGGTGTCTGAATCTCCCGTAGCTCGGTCATACCCCCAACATAGGAGGTGGCTAGCTGGCCCGGGACTGCCGGGCGGGCTCGGCCAGACCCAGGTGATCGCGCAGCGTGGTGCCCGTGTAGTCGGCGCGGAACACGCCGCGCTCCTGAAGCAACGGCACCACCGTGTCGACGAACGGGTCGAGTCCGCCCGGGGTCACGTGCGGGACAAGGATGAACCCGTCGCTCGCGTCGGACTGCACCAGGTGGTTGATCGACTCGGCGACAGTGGCAGGCGATCCGATGAAGCTCTGTCGCCCGGTCACCTCGACGATGAGCTCACGGGTGGTGATGTTCTCGGCTTCGGCCTTGGCGCGCCATTCGTTGGCGACGGCGACGGGGTCCCGGTGCATCCGCACACTGGCCCGGCCCTTGGCGATGGTGTTCTCGCCGACGAGCGGGTCCACCGAGGGCAGCGGGCCGTCCGGGTCGTGGTCGGACAGATCGCGATTCCACAGCTGCTCAAGGAATTTGATGGCCGTGGCGGGGCTGACCTGGGCCAGCCGCACCTCGTGGGCGATCTCGGCGGCCTCGGCATCGGTATCGCCGAGGATGAACGTGGCCGCGGGCAGGATGAGCAGCTGTTCGTGGCTGCGGCCGTATCTCGCCAGCCGGCCCTTCACATCGGTGTAGAAGGCCTGACCGTCCTCCAAGGTGCCGTGGCGCGAGAAGATGGCATCCGCCGACGACGCGGCGAACTCGCGGCCGTGATCGGAGTCGCCGGCCTGGAAGATGACCGGCCTGCCCTGCGGGCTGCGCGGCACGTTGAACCGGCCGCTGATATCGAAATGCTGGTCGGCGTAGGAGAATGCGCCGGCCTGCGGATCGGCGAGGAACACCCCGCGCTCCTTGTCGGCGACCACCTCGCCGCCGTGCCAGGAGTCGAACAGGGTGTGCGCCGCGCGCAGGAAGCTCTCGGCCCGGGAGTACCGCCGATCCTCGGCGAGATAGCCGCCGCGGCGGAAGTTCTCCCCGGTGAAGGCGTCCCAGGATGTCACGACGTTCCAGGCGGCACGGCCGTCGGACAGGTGGTCCAACGACGCGAATTGCCGCGCCACCTCATAGGGTTCGTTGAACGTCGAGTTGATGGTGCCGGTCAGGCCGAGCCGGTCGGTCACCGCGGCGAGCGCGGCCAGCACCGTGAAGGTGTCCGGCCGGCCCACCACATCGAGGTCGTAGATCAACCCGTTCTGTTCGCGCAGCCGCAGCCCCTCGGCCAGGAACAGGAAGTCGAACTTGCCGCGCTCGGCGGTCTGGGCGAAATGCACGAATGAGCTGAACTCGATGTGGCTGCCGGAGGCGGGGTCGCTCCAGACGGTGGTGTTGTTGACACCGGGGAAGTGGGCGGCCAGGTGAATCTGCTTGACGGGCTTGCTCATCTAGACTCCTGCGTACCGGTTGGCGGGGCGCGACAAGCCGAGCAGGTCGCGCAGCGTGGAACCCTGGTAGTGGTCCCGGAACACCCCACGGCGGCGCAGTTCTGGGACCAGCGTGTCGGTGATCTGCGTCAGGTCGTGCGGCAGGGTGGCCGGGCGCAGCCGGAATCCGGCCGCGCCGGCGGCATGCCACTGCTGCAGAAGATCTGCCAATTCGGCTGCAGTGCCGACGAATATCTCGGCGTCACTGCGGTATTCGGCACCGAGCCGCTCATCGAGGCGGGCTTTGCGGGCGTGGGCCGCCGCGGAGGTGTCGGCGAGGAACACCACCAGATCGGCGAACACCCGGACCGGGGCCAGCCCCGCGGGCCGCTGCGCGGCGATGGTATCCACCAGGGCGGCGGTCTCGTCGGTGCTGTGCGGGGTGACGAACCCCAGATCGGTGCCGCCGGCGATCAACTGATACACGGGGTCGACATGCCCCAGCGCGGCCACGATCGGTTGGCCCTGCGGTGGGCGGGGGGTGATGGACGGCCCCTTGACCGAGAAGTGTGTGCCTTCGAAATCGATGTAGTGCAGCTTGTTCCGGTCGATGAACCGTCCGGTGCGGACATCGCGGATCTCGGCGTCGTCCTCCCAGCTGTCCCAGAGCCGGCGTAGCACCTCGATGTAGTCGGCGGCCTCACCGATCAGATCGTCGGTCAGGGCGGGGGAGCGTTCACCTATCACGCGCCGTCCGAAATGCCCGGCGGCCTCGGGGCTCGCCGAGATCTGCACCCGGACGCCGGCCCGGCCGGAACTCACGTAGTCCAGCGTGGCGATGGCCTTGGACAGGTGGAACGGCTCGGTGTGGGTGGTGATCGCGGTGGGGATCAGGCCGATGTGCCGGGTGGTGGGGGCCACCCGGGAGGCGATCAGGACCGCGTCGAGTCGGCCGCGCACCCGGTCGGTGCGTTCGTCGGAGCGCCAGGGATGGTCGGACTGCAGGGCCAGACCGTCCTCGAAGG
The DNA here is from genome assembly GCF_011758805.1 of Mycolicibacterium fluoranthenivorans. Classification (NCBI taxonomy): domain Bacteria; kingdom Bacillati; phylum Actinomycetota; class Actinomycetes; order Mycobacteriales; family Mycobacteriaceae; genus Mycobacterium; species Mycolicibacterium fluoranthenivorans. Next base: position 2,794,953 of record NZ_JAANOW010000001.1, read on the forward strand.
TGACCAGGTCCAGCAGCCCCCGTTCGGCAGTGCCGACCAGATCGGCCCAGTGCCCGGCGGTGAGCAGGTCATGGGGGCGGGCGTCGGGCTCACGCCAGGCCGCCGGATGCCATCCCGTGCCGTCCAGGGCGACGGCGAGATGGATGAGGTCTGGATCGGGCACAGTGTCTCGCTTTCCTATCCGGTTCTCACCGACAACGCGCACACCGGGAAGGCCATTCCACGCCGCTGTTGCCGGCCCGTCCAGTCTCCGGTGCTGTCCTGGGGGTTCAAGGGATCGGCGCACGCTGATGCCAATGGCCCGGAGGTGGCGCTGAGCCGGCCGGGCGGAGCGGCTGAGCGATGCAGGTCAGCGGCCCAAGGTGTGCGCGTGCTTGGATTGGGTATGGGTTACCGATGAGGGTAGGCACTTTCAACATCCTGCACGGGCGAAGACCCGGCGGCGCGGTGGACGTGGATGCCTTTGCCGATTGCATCCGAGCCTTGGATGTCGACCTGCTGGCGCTGCAAGAGGTCGACGTCGACCAGCCCCGCTCGGGGCGGGCGGATCTGACGGCGGTGGCCGCCGACGCGATGGGGGCTGTGGCCCATCGGTTCGCGGCCACGATCTCCGGTACGCCCGGGGCCGTGTGGGCGGCGGCGACCGGGGATGAGCAACCGGGCGCGACCGCCTACGGCGTCGCCCTGCTGTCGCGTTACCCGGTGCGCGACTGGCATGTCGTCTACCCGCCCCGGATCCCGTTCCGCTTTCCGGCGTACCTGCCGGGCACGCGCCGGGTGATGCTGATGGATGAGGAGCCGCGGGTCGCCATCGCCGGATGTTTCGACACCCCGCTGGGGGAGGTCACCGCGGCCAGCACCCATCTCAGCTTCGTCCCGGGCTGGAATCGCTTTCAGCTGCGTCGGCTGTGCCGTGAGTTGTCCGCGTTACCGGGCCCGCGCCTGCTGCTCGGCGATCTGAACCAGCCCGTGGCGGCGGCCGCCCGATGGTCGGGTATGCGGTCACTGGCCGCCGCTCGCACCTTCCCGGCGCATCGGCCCACCCGCCAGCTCGATCATCTGCTGACCGACCATCCGCGGCTGCGAGCGCGGCGTTGCAGCACACCGGAATTACCGATCTCCGACCACCGGCCGATGGTGCTCGAACTGGAGCTCGCGGAAAACGTGCCGGCGCAGAGTCACGCGCTGGCAAACGAAGGAGAATGAGATGGCCAAGCACCGGGCGGACGCGATCGACGCCGGGGAGTCGGGAGCAGAGGCGCGCAGCGCACAATCCGACTGAGCACCAAAGCAATTCATCGCAGCCGTCAGTGCGGGAACGTGAAGACCAGCACGAGGACGGCGACCACGATGACCATCCAGGCCGCCAGCGGCACCAGTACACCGCCGCGCCGGCGTGCGGTGACGAACGACGCCACCACCGCCAGCCCGGCGACGGCCGGTACCCCGTACTGAATGAGGCTGAACCCGAGGGTGTTCAGACGCGTGCAGTCGGGCTCACTGCAGCCCGCGGTGCCGAGTACCTGCATGTAGGCGAACCCGACCACCGCGGCTGCAGCGGGGATGGTTGCCAGGGCGAGCACCCAGTTGAGCACAGGTGACTTATCGGTCGACTCCGCCGATGAACTGGGTGACGCCATGGTTCCTCCTGTGATGGTCCGAAATTACTTCCAGATCAACAGATCCTGGCCACGGTTCGGACTCCCGGGGACTACCCGGGGCCGTGGAGAGGGAAACGTCAGATCTCGCGCTGCCAGGTCCAGCCGGTGATCGCGGGGTCGTCCTCGCCGTGTTCGCGGGTGTAGTGCTTGGCGGCCAGACGTGCGTCGACCATCTCCTGGCGCAGACCGGCGGCCGCGCTGCCCAATCCGGGTACCCGGTCGATGACATCCATCACGAGATGGAACCGGTCGAGGTCGTTGAGCATCACCATGTCGAACGGCGTCGTGGTGGTACCGCGCTCCTTGAACCCGCGCACATGCAGCTGAGCATGGTTGGTGTGCCGGTAGGTCAGCCGGTGAATCAACCACGGATAGCCGTGGTAGGCGAAGATGATCGGCTTGTCGGTGGTGAACAGCGCGTCGAACTCGTGATCGGGCAGCCCGTGCGGATGCTCGGATTCGGGCTGCAGCCGCATGATGTCGACGACATTGACCACCCGCACCCCGAGGTCGGGCAGCCGGCGGCGCAGGATGTCGGCGGCCGCCAGGGTCTCCAGGGTGGGGACGTCACCCGCGCACGCCAGCACCACATCGGGCTCGCCCAAGCCATTCCCCGGGGTGGAGGAACTGGCCCACTCCCAGATCCCCGCGCCGCGGGTGCAATGCGCGACAGCCTCATCCATCGTCAGGTAGGTCAAGGCGGGCTGTTTGCCCGCCACGATCACGTTCACGTACTGGCGGCTGCGCAGGCAGTGGTCCCCGACCGCGAGCAGGGTGTTGGCGTCCGGCGGCAGGTACACCCGGACCACCTCGGGGCGTTTGTTGGCGACATGGTCGATGAAACCGGGATCCTGGTGTGAGGCGCCGTTGTGGTCCTGGCGCCAGACATGCGATGTCAGAAGATAATTCAGCGATGCCACCGGGCGCCGCCAGTCCAGATGTGCGCTGCTGGTCAGCCATTTGGCGTGCTGGTTGACCATGGAATCGACGATGTGGACGAAAGCCTCGTAGCAGTTGAACAATCCGTGCCGCCCGGTGAGCAGGTAGCCCTCCAGCCAACCCTGGCACAGGTGTTCGGACAGCACCTCCATCACCCGTCCGCTCGACGCGAGATGCTCGTCGTCTTCGGAGATGTCCGCCAGCCAGACCTTGTCGGTGGTCTCGAACACCGCCGACAGCCGGTTGGACGCGGTCTCGTCGGGTCCCATCAGGCGGAAGTTGTCGGGGTTACGCGCGATCACATCGCGCAGGAAGGTGCCCAGTACTCGGGTGGCCTCCGCCGACTCGGTGGCGGGTGAGCTCACCTCGACCGCGTAGTCGTGCATCGGCGGCAGGTCGAGATCGCGCAACAGCACACCGCCGTTGGCGTGCGGGTTGGCCCCCATCCGGCGGGTGCCCACCGGCGCCAGCGCCCGCAGTTCGGGCAGCAGCGCACCGGTGTCGTCGAACAGTTCTTCGGGACGGTAACTGCGCAACCAGGTTTCCAGCGCGGCCCGGTGCGCGGGATTGGTGCGGGTTTCGGCCAGCGGCACCTGATGGGATCGCCAGGTGCCCTCCACCTTCACGCCGTCGACCTCGGCCGGGCCGGTCCAGCCCTTCGGTGTGCGCAGGATGATCATCGGCCACAGCGGCCGGCCCACCTCACCGTCTTCCCGCGACGCCCGCTGGATGGCGCCGATCTGGTCGAAGGCCTCGTCCAGCGCCGCCGCCAGCTGCTGGTGCACGTCTGCGGGCTCATCACCGGCCACGGTGATCGGGATGTAGCCGTAGCCGGTGAACAGCGATTCCAGCTCTTGCTGCGGAATCCGCGCCAGCACTGTGGGATTGGCGATCTTGTAGCCGTTGAGATGCAGGATGGGCAGCACCGCCCCGTCGCGGACCGGGTCGAGGAACTTGTTGGAATGCCAACTCGCTGCCAGCGGTCCGGTCTCGGCCTCGCCGTCGCCCACGACGGCCGCCACCACCAGGTCGGGATTGTCGAAAGCGGCGCCGAAGGCATGTACGAGCGCATAACCGAGCTCGCCGCCCTCGTGGATGGAGCCGGGTGTCTCTGCCGCGACGTGACTGGGGATGCCACCGGGAAACGAGAACTGCCGGAACAGTTTCCGCAACCCCTCGGCGTCCTGGCCGATGCCGGTGTACACCTCGCTGTAGGTGCCCTCGAGGTAGGTGTTGGCCACCAGTCCCGGGCCGCCGTGCCCGGGACCGGTGACGAACACCACATCGGAGTCGCGGTGCCGGATCACCCGGTTCAGGTGCGCGTAGAGCAGGTTGAGCCCGGGGGTGGTGCCCCAGTGCCCCAGCAGCCGAGGTTTGACGTGTTCGGGCTGCAGTGGTTCGCGCAGCAGCGGATTGTCCAGCAGGTAGATCTGACCCACCGACAGATAGTTGGCGGCACGCCAGTATGCATCCAGCTGGGTGAGCTCGGCATCAGAGAGGGGTGCGGTGGTGGTGGTCATAACTACCGGCTTACCAGTTATCTACGAGTGCTCGACAGGGGATTAGGTCCCGATGTTGACCGGCCCGACCCCCCAGATGTCGTCGCAGTACTCCTCGATCGCCCGGTCGGAGGAGAACTTGCCGCTGCGGGCGGTGTTCAGGATCGACATGCGCGACCACGCATCGCGGTCCTGCCACGCGGCACTCACGCGGTCCTGGCACTCGACATAGGAGGCGTAGTCCGCGAGCACCAGGAAGGGGTCGTCGTAGCGCAGGTTGTCGATCAGTGGGCGGAACACCTCGGTGTCGCCGTGCGAGAAGTGGCCGCCGGCAATGAGATCGAGGACCGCCGCCAGTTCAGGGTTGGCCGCGACGTAATCCGACGGCCGGTAGCCGTCGCGCTTGAGTGCCTCGACCTCGTCCACGGTGAGCCCGAACAGGAAGAAGTTCTCGGCACCGGCCTCTTCGCGGATCTCGACGTTGGCGCCGTCGAGAGTGCCGATGGTCAACGCCCCGTTCATCATGAACTTCATGTTGCCGGTACCCGAGGCTTCCTTACCTGCGGTCGAGATCTGCTCGGACAGGTTGGCGGCCGGGTAGATCAGGTGGGCGTTCTGCACGTTGAAGTTGGGCAGGAACACCACTTTCATGAAGCGGTTGACCTCGGGATCGAAGTTGACCATGTCGCCGACGGCGGTGATCAGCTTGATGATGCGCTTGGCCAGGAAGTAGCCGGGGGCGGCCTTGCCGCCGAAGATGTAGGCCCGGGGCGCCATCTCGATGCCGGGGTTCTTCTTGATCCGCAGGTACTGGGTGACGATGTTCAGCACGTTGAGGTGCTGGCGCTTGTACTCGTGGATGCGTTTGACCTGGATGTCGAACAGCCAGGACGGATCCAGTTCGACGCCGGTCTCGGCGAGCACCAGCTCTGCGAGCCGTGACTTGTTGGCCCGCTTGACATCTCGCCATTCCGCCCGGAACCCGTCGTCCTCGATGAACGGTTCCAGCCCGCGCAACCGGTCCAGATGGGTCAGCCACCCGTCACCGACGGTGCGATCCAGCAGCTGGCGCAGTCCCGGGTTGGACAGCGCCACGAAACGACGCGGTGTCACACCATTGGTCTTGTTCGAGAAGCGTTCCGGCCACAGCTCGTAGAAGTCTTTGAGGACGCTGTCCTTCAGCAGTTCGGAGTGCAGCGCGGCGACACCGTTGATCGCGTGGCTGCCGACGGTGGCTAGGTAGGCCATCCGCACGGTCTTGCCGCCCTCTTCGCCGATCAGCGACATCCGGCGCACCCGGTCCTCGTCACCGGGGAACTTGGCGCGCACCTCGTCCAGGAAGCGGCTGTTGATCTCGTAGATGATCTCCAGGTGCCGGGGCAGGCTCTCACCGAAGATCTCCAGCGACCACTTCTCCAGGGCCTCCGGCAGCAGCGTGTGGTTGGTGTAGCCGAAGGTGGCCACGGTGATGTCCCAGGCCGTGTTCCAGTCCAGCCGGCGTTCGTCGACCAGCAGGCGCATGAGCTCGGCGACACCGATCGAGGGGTGAGTGTCGTTGAGCTGGATGGCAAACCGCTCGGGTAGCTCCAAAATGGACAGATCAGCCAGGTCGTCGACGATGTGCAGAACGTGCTGCAATGAGCAGGATACGAAGAAGTACTGCTGCAGCAGCCGCAGTCGCTTGCCCGCCTCGGGTTCGTCGTTCGGGTAGAGCACCTTGGTGACGGTCTCGGAGGTGACCTCCTCCTCGACGGCCTTGTAGTAGTCGCCGGTGTTGAACGCCTCCAGCGCGAACTCGTGCACCGCCCGTGCGCTCCACAGAGTGAGCACATTGCACGTCTTGACCCCGTAGCCCTGGATCGGGGTGTCGTAGGCGACACCCTTGATGACTCGGGCGGGCACCCAGCGGATCCGGGACACGCCGGCGTCGTCGGTGTAGTGCTCGGTGTGACCTTCCCAGTTGACCAGGTAGTTCACATCGGGCTTGGCGATCTCCCAGGGATTTCCGTTGTCCAGCCAGTTGTCGGTCTTCTCGACCTGCCAGCCGTCCTGGATCTCCTGGTCGAAGATGCCGAACTCATAGCGGATGCCGTACCCGATCGCGGGGCGCGCCAGCGTCGCCAGCGAATCCAGATAGCAGGCCGCCAGTCGGCCGAGGCCGCCGTTGCCCAGGCCGGGTTCCTCCTCGCATGCCAGCACCTCGTCGAGGTCCTGGCCGAGTTCGGCCAGCGCGGCGCGGGCGGCCTGCTCGATGCCGAGGTTGAGCAGGTTGGCGCCCAGTTGCGGTCCCATCAGGAATTCCGCGGACAGGTAGCAGGTGAGCTTGCTGCCGAGATCAAGTGAGGTCTGGGTGGAAGCGACGCGGTTGTCCTGCATGCGGTCCCGGACGGCGAGCGCCAGCGCCCGGTAGTAGTGCTCGGGGCGCAGGGCGGCGGCGGGACGACCGATCGAGTACCGCACGTGGTCGATGATGGCCCGGCGCAGGGCGTCGGAGGACAGGCCGGTGCGGGCACGCTCGGCGTTCGGGGAAGGCACATCGAGATCGGTCATGGGGAAAGTCTGGCAGGGGTGCGTGCACATCGCGCGCGCAATGAGCGTCGGACGGGTGAACGGATATGAGACGCTGCGGGCATGTCCGGTGTACCCGAGCTGGTCGACGTGTTGCCCCAGCACCGCATCGATGAGGCCGCACTGGGCCGGTACCTGCGGGCACACGGGATCGACGGGCCGGTGGAAATCCGCCAGTTCCAGGGCGGCCAGAGCAATCCCACCTTCCATTTGCGCACGGGCGCAGGAGAATTCGTGCTACGTAAGAAGCCGCCGGGGGTGCTGTTGCCGCGCGCGCACGATGTCGGCCGTGAGCACCGGGTGATGGCGGCGCTGGCCGGCTCCGGCGTGCCGGTACCGGTGATGCGGCTGATGTGTGAGGACGCCGAGGTCCTCGGCACGCCGTTTTTCGTAATGGACCACGTGCCCGGCCGGGTGTTCCCGGACCGGGTGTTGCGCGACGGCACCCCGGCCGAACGGGCCGCGGTTTACCAGGATCTGGCCCGCGTGCTGGCCCGGTTGCACAGCGTGGACTGGCGCGGGGCCGGGCTGGGGGACTTCGGCAGGCCCGACGGCTACCTGGCGCGTCAGGTGGCGCTGTGGACGCGATCGTGGGCGGCGGTCAAGGTCGAGGAATGCCAGGACATGGAGCGGCTGGCGGCCTGGCTACCCGAGCATCTACCGGCCGACGACCGGGCCACCATCGCGCACGGGGATTACCGACTGGGCAACGTCCTGATCCATCCGACCGAGCCGCGCATCGTGGCGGTGCTGGACTGGGAGCTGGCCACCATCGGCCACCCGCTCGCCGATCTGGGCTATGCCGCCATGACCTACCACCTGCCCGGTGATGCCGACCCGTTGATGGGGGTGGCCGGCGAGGATCTCGCCGGGACCGGTATCCCCACCCAGGACGAGTTCGTGGCGAGCTACTGCCGGCACGCCGGTGTGGAGGTGCCCGCGGACCTGGACAGCTATGTCGTCTTCTCGATGTTCCGGCTGGCGTCGATCGTGGCCGGAGTGTGGAAACGCGGGCTGGACGGTAACGCGTCCGACTCCCGGGCCGGTACCGACCTGTTTCGGGACCGGTATCGGGGCCTGGCCCGACGAGCATGGGCGCTGGCCGGCGGACTGTGAAATCGGCCCGTCCGGTAGTAAAGTTCTGACCGAATGAGAATTACATTCTTCAAAACGGATAGGGTCCTCTCATGGATGTTCGGCTCACCGGTGAGCAGCAACAGCTCCGGGATGCGGCCGCCAAACTCGCCGACGATCTCGGCCCGGGTGCGGTCGGCGAGTTGGATGACACCGAGCGGGTGGCGCGGCTGGAGAAGACCGTCGCTGCCACCGGCTGGCGCTCGCTGCGCTCCGACGGCGCCTCGGGTGTGGAGGTCGCGCTGGTCGCCGAGGAGTTCGGCCGCAGGCTGGTCGATGTGCCGTTTCTCGGGCCGGTGCTCGCCGACGATCTCGGGCAGGACGCGGCGACGATCGTCTTCGGCGCGCACGCGCCCGATGCACGCGGCCTGAACCGCGGTGTGGTGCTCGACGGCGTAGCGGTCGGCGCCGTCGCGCTGGGCGAACCCACCCCCGGGGTGGACCTGACCCGTTGGCAGGCGCCGGCCGGCGAGGTCAGCCCGGCCGGTGCCCTCGATACCGCGTCGGCGCAGCGCGCCCAGGCGCTGGCGCTGGTGGTGACCGCGGCGGACATCCTCGGCGCGGCGCGCGGTGCCTTCGACCTGGCCTGCGACTACGCCAAGGTGCGCGAGCAGTATGGCAAGGCGATCGGCTCCTATCAGGCCGTCGCGCACCTGCTCGCCGAAAGCCTGGTCCTCCTCGAGGGCTCGACCAGCATCCTGCGCTACGCGGCCTGGGCGGTCGACGAGGAGGATCCGGACGTCGCGCTGCAGGCCGCCCGGGTGGCCAAGGTGTACTGCGCGAAATCCGCACACACCGTGTGCGAAACCGCCATCCAGGTCCACGGCGGTATCGGCAACACCTGGGAATGCCTGGCGCACGTGTACCTGCGCCGGGTGCTGGTGTCCACCGGTCTGTGGTCGGTGTCGTTGAAGGAGATCTCCGTTGGACTTTCGTGACTCCGAACCCGAAGCCGCCTTCCGTGGGCGGCTGCGGGCCTGGCTCGCCGAACAGGCCCCGACCTTCCCCAAAACAACCGAGGAATACTGGGCCCGGCAGGGGGAGTGGCACCAATCCCTGCACACCGCAGGGTTTTTCGGAGCAACCTGGCCCAAGGAGTTCGGCGGGCTGGAACTGCCCCCGGTGTACGACGTCATCGTGGACGAAGAACTGGCCCGCGCCGGGGCCCCGCCCCGGCCCAGCCTCGGCTACCTGGTGACCGGGTTGGGCCGGCACGCGAGTAAGGAAGTGCAGCAGCGTTTCCTGCCCGGCATGATCGACGGCACGCAGCGTTGGTGCCAGGGCTTCTCCGAGCCCGGCGCCGGCTCCGACCTCGCCTCGCTGACCACCACGGCCACTCTGGACGGCGATGAGTACGTCATCAACGGTCACAAGATCTGGACCAGCTACTCCGACGTCGCCGACTGGTGCCTGCTGCTGGCCCGCACCGACAAGTCCGTGCCGCGGCACAAAGGCATCTCGGCGTTCCTGGTCTCCATGCACCAACCCGGTATCGAGCAACGGCCGCTGAAGATGATCAACGGGGTCAGCAACGAATTCGGCCAGGTGCTGTTCGACGGTGCGCGGGTGCCGGCCAGTCAGATGGTCGGCAACCCGGGTGACGGCTGGGCACTGGCGATGACCGTCGTCGGCCACGAACGTGAGCCGTCCACGCTGGGTTACGCCGCGCGCTACGAGAAGACGGTGAACCAGCTGGCCCGCCGCGGCGCGCCGAGTGACGAATTGGCTTGGGCCACAGTGCAGGTGCAGGTGCTGCGGCAGCACGTGCGCCGGCGACTGTCCGAGCAGCTCGACGGGATCTCGCACGGCCCCGAAGGATCCATCGACAAACTGTTGATGACCTGGGTCGAGCAGTCCGTCGGGCATGCGGTGCTGGCCCAGACCGGCACCGCCGACCCCGACCTGTTCAGCACCTACCTCTACAGCCGGTCCCAGAGCGTCATGGGCGGCACCTCACAGATCCAGAAGAACATCATCGCTGGCCGAATCCTGAGAATGGCGGTTTGACATGTACGACATGCCCGACGAGATCCAGGTCGAGGCCGACGGCCCACTGCGCATCATCACGCTGAACCGGCCCGAGGAGCTCAACGCCGTCAACGACGATCTGCACGTCGGCCTGGCGCGGATCTGGAATCGGCTGAGTCTGGACCCCACCGCTCGAGTCGCCGTGATCACCGGCGCGGGCAAGGCGTTCTCCGCCGGTGGCGATTTCACCTACATCAAAGAGCTCAGCGAGGATGTCGAGCTGCGCACCAAGACCATCATCGACGGCCGCGAGATCGTGATGGGCATGGTGCGCTGCCGCATCCCGGTGATCGCCGCCGTCAACGGCCCGGCCGTTGGCCTGGGCTGCAGTGTGGTGGCGTTGAGCGACATCGTCTACATGGGGGAGAAGGCGTTCCTGGCCGACCCGCACGTGCAGGTGGGTCTGGTGGCCGCCGACGGCGGTCCGCTGGTCTGGCCGATGCAGATGAGCATTCTGCAGGCCAAGGAGTACGCGCTGACCGGTGCCCGGATCCCGGCGCAGAAGGCGGTCGAACTCGGGCTGGCCAACCATGTGGTCGCCGATCCGCTGGCCGAGGCCCTGGGTGCGGCCACACGCATCCTGGAATTGCCGCAGAAAGCCGTCGAGAGCACCAAGCGCATCCTGAACATGCAGCTGGAACATCAGGTCCAGATCACCCTGGACTATGCGACCACGGCCGAGGAACTCACCTTCGGCACCCCAGAGCTCACGGCGAACATCGAGCGCCTGCTGCAAAGCAAGTAGCAGATCACGGCTTTCACGCGCTCTATACTCACGCGATGAGCATCAGGGCGTGGCTGGCGGTCGCCGCCGGTGTCGTGGGGTTGACCGTCGCTCCGATGATGGTGGCGATACCGGCGCACGCCGACGTCTGCGGCAGCGTCGGTGGCCGGCGCGGACACGTCAGCGTCGGCGGCTGCACCGATATCGCCGGCGCCATCGCGGACTGGGCGCCGCCACCGTCCATGTATGCGCCGCTGCCCGAGGATTTCGAGACGGCCCCGCCGCCTCCGCCCCCGCCGCCTCCGATCGGGTCGAACGTCAGCGTGTGCGGCAATGTCGGCGGGCCCCGCGGACGGGTCAGCGTGAGCGGCTGTACCTAGCGCTCACACCGCGGACAGGTACCGGTTGGTGATGATCCGTTGCGCCACAGCGGTGATCGGTGCGCCGAGCCGGCTCCACCAGGTGCCGTGCCGCGAGAATGCGATGACCTCCGCGTAGACGGTGTCGGTGGTGGGGTCGTAGCGCACGGTGAACAGTTCCTCGCCGGATTCCGGATGCCCGGGCAGCGTGCCATAGGCGAACCCGCGGCGGTCGTCTTCCGCCAGCACGTACACCACCCGGCACGGCGCGCGCAGCGGGCCGAATCCGACCACCACCTCGCTGCCCACCGCCGCGATATCGCCGTCGGCCCGCACCAGCACCCCGGCGCCGCGCTGCATACCCCAGTGCATGACCGCGTCGGCGGCGGCCTCGAAGCGCGCGCGCCCGTTCCCGATCGGCGCCACCGCGTGCACATGGTGATACCCGGCAGGCAGCGGGCCGTTGGTCGCGCCGACTTCGGGATAGGTCAGGTCCACCGGTTCACTATCGCAGTCAGGACGGCTGGTCGGGTGACACCTGAGCCGTGCGGAACCTGTCGCGATATGCCTTCGGGGACAACCCCAACTGGGTGACGAACACCCGGCGCAGCGTTTCGGCGCTGCCGAAGCCGGCGATCTGCGCCGCGTCGGCCACGCTGTGCCCCGCGTCGAGCGCGCCCCGTGCGGTGTCGATGCGGACCTTCTCCACGTACCGGGCCGGCGTGGTGCCCAGCTCGGTGTGAAACAGCCGGGTCAGCTGGCGGGTGCTCAACGCCGCCACCGCGGCAAGGCGTTTCACGCTGTGGTCGGCACCCGGATCGGCGGCGATGGCGGCGGTGACCGCCCGCAGCGCCGATTCCTGCGGCGGGTCGGCCTCCACCAGTGCGGAGAACTGCGACTGGCCGCCCGCGCGTTTGAGATACACCACCAGGGAGCGCGCCACCGAACGCACCAGCTCGGCACCGTGGTCCTGCTCGACCAGCGCCAGCGCCAGATCGATACCCGCCGTGACACCTGCCGACGTGTAGACGTCCCCGTCACGGACGAAGATGGCATCCGGTTCCACACCGATCTGCGGGAACGCGTGGGCGAGCAGGGTGACGTGGCGCCAGTGGGTGGTGGCCCGCCGGCCGTCCAGCAGTCCCGCGGTGGCCAGGATGAACGCGCCGGTACAGATGGACGCCAGCCGGCCGGTGCGCGGCGGTACCTCGCGCACCGCATCGACGAGCGCGGGATCGATCGCGCGGGCGGTGAGGTTGTCGCCACCGGCGACCAGCACCGTGTCGGCGGATTCGACGTCCGCGAGCCGGTCGGTGACCGCGAACGGGGTACCGATGGACGTGGTGACATCGCGCCCGTCGGGTGAGGCGATTCGCAGCCGATACCGCGCCCCGAACCTGTTGGCTTCGGCGAAGACCTCGGCCGGGCCCGCGACGTCGAGCAGCTTCACGCCGTCGAAGACGACGATGACCATCTCCCGCGCTGCCACCTGCCCATTGTGTCGCATTCTGTGGGAAAGACGGCCGCTGCGCCATACCGCGTGCCCGGCGTCCGGATCGAGACTGGTGTCAGCAAGCCAAAAGGACCTGCAGAACAAGGAGATTCGATCGTGAGCACTTCCACCGCCGAGACCATTGCGGACATCGTCATCCCGGACACCGCCTTGGTGCGCGATGTCACCGCCTATATCCGCGATACCGAGGACGACCTGTTGTACCACCACTCACGCCGGGTGTATCTGTTCGGCGCTCTTCATGCGCGCCGCCGTGGGCTGCGACCCGACATGGAACTGCTCTACACCGGCGCCATGTTCCACGACATCGGGCTGACCGACGGCTACCGCGATTCGCAGCTGCGATTCGAGGTGGACGGTGCGAACGCGGCCCGGGACTTCCTGCTGCAGCGGGGGATCGACGAGGCCTCGGCCAAGCTGGTGTGGCTGGGCATCGCCCTGCACACCACCCCCGGGGTGCCCGAGTTCCTGGAGCCGGAGGTCGCCGGTGTCATCGCGGGTGTCGAGACCGATGTGGTCGGTATCGGCGTCGACCTGCTGTCCGCCGAGCAGATCGCGGCGGTGACGGCGGCCCATCCGCGGCCCGATTTCAAGAACAGGATCTTGCAGGCCTTCGCCGACGGCAACCTGCATCGGCCGGCGAGCACGTTCGGCAACATGAACGCCGACGTGCTGGCGCACTACGACCCGTCCTACGTCCGGGCCGATTTCGTGGAGATCATCCGCAACAACAGCTGGCCCGAATGACGGTGGACCCTGCGTCACGGTGGCAGGGCCCCTCGGGATGATCGTTCGGACAGCCGGGCCAGGCATCCAGCGGCACCGGGGCCGACCTCTTGGCGGAGTCTTGGAACGCTAGGACACGATCAGCACGTCCAGGGTGCGCGGTCCGTGCACCCCTTCGACCCGCTGCAGCTCGATATCGCTGGTGGCACTGGGGCCGGAGATGAACGTCAACGGCCGGGTGGGGTCCAGCGCCGCGAAACCCTGCGGCACCGTGTCCACGATCTGGTCGGCCCGCACCACGCAGATGTGGTGATCGGGCACCAGGGTCAGCGCGCGCCTGCCCTGGGCGAATCCGGCGTCCAGCACGATGGTCCCGGTCGCGGCGATGCCCACCGCGCAGCCGGTCAGCACGGCGTCGGCACGGTCGAGGGTATCGACACTCAACTGCGGGTCGTCGGCCAGCGTCCGGGTGCCCTCGCTCCACTCGGCGGGCAGGTCGGCCGGGATCACCACGGTGGCGTCGGGTCCGACGAGTTCGGCCACGGTGGCAGATATCTCGGAGACATCGGACACCAGGTGCACCCTGGCCCGGTATTCGGCGACGGCCTCGGCGAAACGCTGCACATCGGCCGGACCGGTGAGTGGCTCGCGCGCGTAATCACGCGGAACCACAACAGATTCCGGCGGGACGGAGGCCAGCGCCCCCCGGATCCGGCCGAGCACGGCCGCTCGTGCGTCTGTCATGTGTCGCTCCCGTGGGTGCGTGCCCACCACTGCCGGAACGTCTCCTTCGGTGGCTCCGGGATATCGCGGCTGCCGGTCCATTTCGATGCCGGCCAGGGCAACGCGCCGATGCGGTGATCCTTGCCCGCCATCAGCCGGCCCACCCCGAGCGCCTTCTCCGCAAGTGCGAAACGCCCGGGGGACGACATGGCCCAGCCGGCGGCCTTCATGGCGAGATCCTGCGCGCCGGGCAGACCGCCTCTTTCCTGATCCACCTGTCTCGCACGCAGATGTACCAGGATGGACGGGATGTCGATCTTCACCGGGCAGGCCTCGAAGCAGGCGCCGCACAGCGAGGACGCGTACGGCAGGCTGGCGTTCGGGTCGTCGTGTCCGGTCGTACCCGTCAGCTGGGGGCTGAGGATGGCCCCGATGGGACCGGGATAGACCGATCCGTAGGCGTGCCCGCCGGTGCGCTCGTAGACCGGGCACACGTTGAGGCAGGCGCTGCACCGGATGCAGTGCAGCGCAGCACGTCCCACCTCGTCGGCGAGTACCCGGGTGCGGCCGTTGTCCAGCAGTACCAAATGGAATTGCTGCGGCCCGTCGCCGGGATGCACGCCGGTCCACATGGAGGTGTAGGGGTTCATCCGCTCCGCGGTCGAGGACCGGGGCAGCAGTTGCATGAACACTTCCAGGTCCGCGAAGGTGGGGATGATCTTCTCGATCCCCATCACGGTGATCAGGGTTTCGGGCAGGGTCAGGCACATCCGGCCGTTGCCCTCGGATTCCACCACCGCGAGCGTGCCCGTCTCGGCAACACCGAAGTTCGCACCGCTGACGGCCACGCGGGCGGTGAGGAACTTGCGGCGCAGATGGGCGCGGGCGGCCATCGCGAGAACCCGGGGCTCGTCGGTCAGCTCACCCGCACCGGGCATCTCCCGGCTGAAGATCTCGCGGATCTCGGCGCGGTTGCGATGGATGGCGGGCACCAGGATATGGCTGGGCTTGTCGTGGCCGAGTTGGACGATGAGTTCGGCCAGGTCGGTCTCGAACGCTGCGATACCCTCGGCCTCGAGATGCTCGTTGAGCCCGATCTCCTGGGTGGCCATCGATTTGACCTTGACCACTTCATCGGAGCCGGTGTCCCTGATCAGCGCGGTGACGATCCGGTTGGCCTCGTCGCCGTCGCGCGCCCAGTGCACCACGCCACCACGTTCGGTGACGTTGCGCTCCAACTGCTCGAGAAGTTCGGGAAGACGTGCCATGACGTCCTGCTTCACGGCGCTGCCCGTGGCGCGCAACTGCTCCCAATCTTCGCATTCAGCGACTGCGGCAAGGCGTTTGGCGCGGATGGTCTGTGTCGCGTGACCGATGTTGCGGCGCAGCTGGGCGTTGCCCAGGGCCTCGCGGGCGGCATGCGGGAACGACACCTCGCCGCGCAGGTTGCCCACCCCGGGCGTGCCGAGGAAGGTCATCCCTGAGCCGCCAGGATCTCGGCCAGGTGCACGGTGCGCACACCGACCCGCAACCGGCTCAGCCCGCCGCCTATGTGCATGAGACACGACGAATCTCCGGCGCTGCAGATCTCGGCGCCGGTGTCGAGGATGTTGGTCATCTTGTCGGCCAGCATCGCGGTGGAGGTGTCGGAATTCTTCAGGGCGAAGGTGCCGCCGAAACCGCAACACGAGTCGGCGGAGGGCAGTTCCACCAGGGTGAGGCCACGCACATTGCGCAGCAGACGCAACGGTTTGTCCCCGACGCCGAGCATGCGCAGGGAGTGGCACGTCGGGTGGTAGGTGACGTGGTGGGGGTAGTACGCGCCGACGTCATCCACCCCGAGGACGTCGACGAGGAACTCGGACAGCTCGTAGGTGCGGGCCGCGACGGCCTCGGCGCGGGCGGCCAGGGCGTCGTCGCCGGCGCGGCGGGCCACCATGGCGTGCTGATGGCGCACCGAGCCCACGCATGACCCCGACGGGGCGACGATGGCGTCGCAGCCAGCCGTCTCGAACACCTCGACATGATGACGCACCACGGCCGTGGCTTCCTTGAGATAACCGGTGTTGATATGCATTTGGCCGCAACAGGTCTGGTCGGCAGGAAACGCCACTTCGTGGCCGAGCCGCTCCAGCAGCGCGACGGTGGCGATCGCAGCGGGCGGGAACAGGGCATCCGCCAAGCAGGTCGCGAACAGGGCGATTCGCATAGGTTCCTCAGGTTACCGCCGGCGCTGCCGCTGTGGCGTGGATCATGCGACCGGCCCGCCCTGGGAACCAGCTGTGCAATAACGTGACCGGTGTGGCCGACCCAGCAGCGCACTCCGGCGGTGGTTTCAACCCGCCCGAACCCACCGACAAAGGCGGGCCGGACTATGGCCGGTTCGTCGACGCGGTGCGCACGCTGCAGGACCACGCGCGAGCCGCCGATGCACCCGACGAGGTGATCGCCGAGGCGGCTGACCTCATCGAAAAGGTGTCCGCGCTGCTGGCCCCCTACGAGGCCGACGAATGGCATTCCCCCTCCGGCCGGCGGATGGACCTGCCCAACCGGGGCAACATCATGTCGGTGCCGGTGAACCTGGTCGTCACCGAGGACGGGCGGATCGGCGGGACCGCCCGGTTCCGGCGCTATCACCTCGGCCGCAACGGAGCGGTGCACGGCGGCATGCTCGGGCTGCTGTTCGACTCGCTGCTCGGCTTCACCACCGCCAAACTGACCAAGAGCCCCTACCAGCGCACCGCGCACCTGGGCATCGACTACCGCAAGATCGTGCCGATCGGGAGGGAACTGCAGGTGGATGCCGGGATCGACCGGATAGACGGACGCAAGCTCTTCGTGAGCGGCCGCCTGCTCGACGGCGACGAGGTACTCACCGAGGGCGACGCCCTGTTCATCAGGCTCAAGCCGGGGCAGCCGTGAGCGTCTCCGATATCAAGCGGCGCTGGGCACGCGGGCGCGACCGCCTGCGGGAGCGTCCCGTTGCCGACTTCGTCTACCGGGTTGTGGTCGCGGTGGTCGGGACCGTGGTGCTGGCCGTCGGGATCGTCGCCATCCCGTACCCCGGTCCGGGATGGGCGATCGTCTTCCTCGGCCTGGCGATCCTGGCCACCGAGTTCCGGGCGGCGCAGGTGGCGCTGCACTGGGCGAAGTTGCGGTATGAGGCGGTGATGGCGTGGTTCGCCCGTCAGCACATCGCCGTGAAGGCTCTCAGCGCGGCCTTCACCGGCCTGGTGGTGGTGGCCAGTCTGTGGGGTTTGGGCGCGCTTTACTGGGCCGGTGGTCTGATCGGCTTCGAACCGGCCTGGCTGCAGAGCCCGATCGGTATCGGATCCTAGGAACCCGCCCCGATAGCATGGTCGCGACCGCACTCGACCAGTAGGAGAAGTCCCGATGACTGCCGCCGCCAGCACCGCCCCCGCAGCCCCGATCCGGGTCGCTGCCGGGACCACCGCTGGGGCGGCCGTCCGCGCCGCCGGTCTTCCCGAACGCGGCGCCTCCGACGCCATCGTGGTCGTCCGCGATGCCGACGGCCGGTTGCGCGACCTGTCCTGGACACCGGACACCGATGTCGAGGTGGTGCCGGTGGCCGCCGATACCGAGGACGGCCGCAGCGTCATCCGGCACTCGGCGGCGCATGTGCTCGCCCAGGCCGTGCAGGAACTCTTCCCACAGGCCAAGCTGGGTATCGGCCCGCCGATCACCGACGGCTTCTACTACGACTTCGACGTCGCCGAGCCCTTCACCCCCGAGGATCTGGCGAAGCTGGAGAAGCGGATGGCCAAGATCGTCAAGGACGGTCAGCTGTTCTCCCGCCGGGTGTACGAGTCCAAGGACCAAGCCCGCGAGGAACTCGCGAATGAGCCGTACAAGCTGGAACTCGTCGACGACAAATCCGGTGACCCCGATGTGATGGAAGTGGGTGGTGACGAGCTGACCGCCTACGACAATCTCAACGCCCGCACCAAGGAACGCATCTGGGGTGACCTGTGCCGCGGCCCGCACATCCCCACCACGAAGTACATCCCGGCCTTCAAGTTGACCCGCAGCAGCGCCGCCTACTGGCGCGGCAACCAGAACAACGCCAGCCTGCAGCGCGTGTACGGCACCGCGTGGGAGTCGCAGGAGGCGCTCGACCGGCACCTCGAGCTGATCGAGGAGGCGCAGCGCCGCGACCACCGCAAGCTCGGGGTGGAGCTCGACCTGTTCAGCTTCCCCGACGAGCTCGGGTCCGGGCTGCCGGTGTTCCACCCCAAGGGCGGGATCATCCGCAAGGAGTTGGAGGACTACTCGCGGCGCAAGCACGAACAGGCCGGGTACCAGTTCGTCAACACCCCGCACATCACCAAGGAGAACCTGTACATCACGTCGGGTCACCTGGAGTGGTACGCCGACGGCATGTTCCCGCCGATGCAGATCGATGCCGAGTTCAACGCGGACGGCACCGTGCGCAAGCCCGGTCAGGACTACTACCTGAAGCCGATGAACTGCCCGATGCACCACCTGATCTACCGCTCGCGTGGCCGGTCCTATCGCGAATTGCCCTTGCGGCTCTTCGAATTCGGCTCGGTATATCGGTATGAGAAGTCCGGTGTCATCCACGGCCTGACCCGGGTGCGCGGTATGACGCAGGACGACGCGCACATCTACACCACCCGCGAGCAGATGCGCGATGAACTGACCTCGCTGCTGGGTTTCGTGCTCGACCTGCTGTCGGACTACGGTCTGGACGATTTCTACCTGGAGCTGTCCACCCGCGACCCGGAGAAGTCCGTCGGCTCCGACGAGCTCTGGGAGGAGGCGACCGCCACGCTGCGCGAGGTGGCCGAGGCGTCCGGGCTGGATCTGGTGCCCGATCCCGGTGGCGCCGCGTTCTACGGCCCGAAGATCTCGGTGCAGGTCAAGGACGCGCTGGGCCGGCACTGGCAGATGTCGACCATCCAGCTCGACTTCAACATGCCCGACCGCTTCGAGTTGGAGTACACCTCCGCGGACGGCAGCCGGCAGCGGCCGGTGCTGATCCACCGGGCCCTGTTCGGGTCGATCGAGCGGTTCTTCGGGGTGCTCACCGAGCATTACGCGGGCGCGTTCCCGGCGTGGCTCGCGCCGGTACAGGCGGTCGGGGTGCCCGTCGCGGACAAGCACATCCCGTATCTGGAAGCGCTTGCAGCAGAACTCAAATCGCACGGCGTCCGGGTCGAGGTGGATGCCAGTGACGACCGGATGGCCAAGAAGATCGTCAACCACACCAACCAGCGGGTGCCGTTCATGCTGCTGGCCGGGGACACCGATGTGGAGGCAGACGCGGTGTCCTTCAGGTTCGGCGACCGCAGCCAGCTCAACGGGGTACCCCGGGAGGCGGCCGTGGCGGCGATCGTGGACTGGATCGCCCGGCGGGAGAACGCGACCCCCGATGCCGATCTGTTCAAGGTGGACTCGTGACCGACGGCATCGTCGACCGGGGTGTCGGCGATCCCGACCATCTCCAGCGGCTGTGGACCCCGCACCGGATGAGCTACATCGCCGAATCTCCGTTGAAGAAGGGGGCCGGTTCGGCGCTGTCGACGGAACCGTTCACCGACATCCCGCAGATGTCCGACGAGGACGGCCTGATGGTCGCGCGCGGCAAGTTGGTGTACGCCGTGCTCAACCTGTACCCGTACAACCCCGGCCACCTCATGGTGGTGCCCTACCGGCGGGTGTCCGAACTGGAGGACCTCACCGCGGAGGAGAGCGCCGAGCTGATGGCGTTCACGCAGAACGCGATTCGGGTCATCAAGGCGGTCTCCCGCCCGCACGGGTTCAACGTGGGACTCAACCTCGGGACATCGGCGGGCGGATCGCTTGCCGAGCATCTGCACATGCACGTCGTGCCGCGGTGGGGTGGTGATGCCAACTTCATCACGATCATCGGCGACTCCAAGGTGATTCCGCAGTTGCTGCGCGACACGCGTCAGTTGCTGGCCGCGGAATGGGCGGCGCAGGACGGGGCTACGACGGGGCAGCCGGGCACATGAGCGACTTCTACCTGATGACCCGGGCGGCTTACACCAAGCTGTCCCAACCGGTCGCCAGGGCGGCGCTGCGCGTCGGCTTCACCCCGGACAGCATCACCGTTCTCGGCACCGCCGGATCGGTGCTGGCGGCGTTGATCCTGTACCCGGTCGGCCAGCTGTGGTGGGGCTCGGTGGCGGTCTTCTTCTTCGTACTGGCCGATATGCTCGACGGCGCCATGGCCAGGGAGCGCGGTGGCGGTACCCGGTTCGGCGCGGTGCTCGACGCCACGTGTGACCGGATCGCCGACGGCGCGGTGTTCTGCGGTCTGGCCTGGTGGATCGTGTTCGGGATGCACAACGCTCAGCTGTTGGTGGCGACACTGGTCTGCCTGGTCACCTCGCAGGTGATCTCGTACATCAAGGCCCGAGCCGAGGCCAGTGGCCTGCGGGGAGACGGCGGCATCATCGAACGGCCCGAGCGGCTGGTCATCGTGCTGGCCGGCGCCGGGCTGTCGGGGTTGTTCGGCCTCCCGCTGATCCTGGACGTCGCGATGTGGGTGTTGGCGGTGGCCAGCGTGGTGACCGTCGCCCAGCGGCTGCACGCGGTGCGGACCTCGCCGGGGGCCATGGACGCCATGCCGGCCGCCGATACCGCGCCGCCGGCGGGAGATGAGCAGTGAGCACACCGTCGGCAGGTCTGCCGCGGGTCCGCGGATTGCGTGTGCCACTGGGTGGCGAGCTGACCGATCTGGGCTACGCGGCGGGCTGGCGGCTGGTGCGCGCGATGCCGGAGTTCGCCGCCCGCAACATGTTCGACGCGGGTGCGCGGTACGCGGCCCGCGGTGGCGGGCCCGAGCAGTTGCGCAAGAACCTGGCCCGGGTCCTGGGCGTGCCGCCGGCGGCGGTACCCGCCGACCTGGTCCGGGCGTCGCTGGCGTCCTACGCGCGGTACTGGCGGGAGGCCTTCCGGCTACCGTCGATGGATCACGAGAAGCTCGCGGACCGGTTGCGGGCATTGGCCTTTGGTGAAGAGAACGTCGTCGACGCGCTGGCCGCCGGCCGCGGTGCGATCCTGGCGCTGCCGCACAGCGGCAACTGGGATATGGCGGGGGTGTGGCTGACCAACACGCACGGCAAGTTCGCCACGGTGGCCGAACGGCTCAAGCCGGAGTCGTTGTACCAGCGGTTCGTCGACTACCGCGAGAGCCTCGGCTTCGAGGTGCTGCCCTTGACGGGCGGGGCCCGCCCGCCTTCAGAGGTGCTCGCCGATCGGCTGCGCGGCAACGGTCTGGTGTGCCTGATGTCGGATCGCGATCTGACCCGCTCCGGGGTGCAGGTCGACTTGTTCGGTGAGCCCACCCGGCTGCCCGGCGGTCCGGCGCGACTGGCGCTGGAGACCGGTGCGGCGTTGCTGCCCACCTACTGCTGGTACGAAGGTGACAGCCCGGCCATCCGTATCCATCCACCCCTGGACACGTCCTCCGGTGACGTGCAGGTGATCACCCAGGCCCTGGCCGACCAGTTCACCGTCGATATCGCCACCCATCCCGCGGACTGGCACATGCTGCAGCCGCAGTGGCTGGCCGACCTGTCGGACGAGCGTCGCGCGCGGCTCGGCGGGCTGGAGCGCAGCGACCCGGGGTCTGAGCTCGGCGGGCTGGAGCGCAGCGACCCGGGGTCAGACGTGGGGGAATGATGCGCATCGGGATGGTGTGCCCGTACTCCTTCGACGTACCCGGCGGGGTGCAGGCCCATGTCCTGCAGCTGGCCGAGGTGTACCACGCGCAGGGCCATCATGTGAGCGTGCTGGCGCCGTCAAGCCCACACGTCGCGATGCCGGACTACGTGGTGTCGGGCGGCAAGGCCGTGCCGATCCCGTACAACGGCTCGGTGGCCCGGCTGCGGTTCGGGCCGGCCACCCACCGCACCGTCAAGAAATGGCTCGGCCAGGGTGATTTCGACGTGCTGCATCTGCACGAGCCCAACGCACCCAGCCTGTCGATGCTGGCGCTGATGATCGCCGAGGGGCCGATCGTCGCGACGTTCCACACCTCGACGACGAAATCGTTGACGCTCAGTGTGTTTCAGGGGCTTCTGCGGCCGTGGCACGAGAAGATCGTCGGGCGTATCGCCGTGTCGGATCTGGCCCGCCGCTGGCAGATGGAGGCGCTCGGTTCGGACGCCGTCGAAATCCCCAACGGGGTGCCCGTGTCGGCGTTCTCGGACGCACCGCTGTTGGCGGGTTACCCGCGGCCGGGCCGCTGTGTGCTGTTCCTCGGCCGCTTCGACGAACCGCGCAAGGGGATGGCGGTGCTGCTCGCGGCGTTGCCCCGACTGGCGGCGGCCTTCCCCGAGGTGGAGGTGCTGGTGGTGGGCCGCGGCGACGAGCAGGCACTGGCCGCCGAAGCCGGCGAACTGGCCTCTCATCTGCGATTCCTGGGGCAGGTCGACGATGCCACCAAAGCCTCGGCACTGCGCAGCGCCGACGTGTACTGCGCACCCAACACCGGCGGGGAGAGCTTCGGGATCGTGCTGGTGGAGGCGATGGCCGCGGGCACGGCGGTGGTCGCCAGCGATCTGGATGCGTTCCGCCGCGTGCTCGACAACGGCGCGGCCGGGCGGCTGGTGGCCCTCGACGACGCCGCCGCGCTGGGCGATGCGCTGGTCGAGGTTCTCGGGGATGACGCGCTGCGCCGGCGTTACGTCGACACCGCCACCGTCGCGGTGCAGCGGTACGACTGGTCGGTGGTGGCGGCCGACATCATGCGGGTCTACGAGACCGTGGCGATGGCGGGGGTCAAGGTCCGGGTGACCGACTAGTGCTTGCTCTGTTGATCGTCCTCGGGGTGCTGATCGGCGCCGCCGTCCTGTTGACCGGGTCGTGGGCCTATCTGACCGCCAACAGGCTGGATCGCCTGCATGTGCGGTACGACCTGTCCTGGCAGGCGCTCGACGCCGCGCTGGCCCGGCGCGCGGTGGTGGCCAGGGCTGTCGCCGTCGACGCGTACGGACGAGAACCCGAGGGGCAGCGGCTCGCCGCGTTGGCCGATGCCGCCGAACGCGCGCCTCGCACGTCCCGCGAGGCCGCCGAGAACGAACTGTCGGCGGCGTTGGAGGCTGTCGCCCCGTCGGCGCTGCCGGTGGCGTTGGTCGCCGAGCTCGCCGACGCCGAGGCGCGCGTCTTGCTCGCCCGCCGCTTCCACAACGATGCCGTCCGCGACACCCTGGCGCTGCGGGACCGCCCGATGGTGCGGTTGCTGCACCTGGGTGGGACGGCGGCGCTGCCCAGCTACTTCGAGATCGCCGAGCGCGCAGGACCGGCGGCGCGCGATGTCGGGCTGGTCAGCCGACGGATCTCGGCCCGTGTCGTGCTGCTCGACGAGGCCGGCCGGGTGCTGCTGTTCCGCGGATCGGACCCGGCGCGTGACGGTGAGGATGTGCGGTTCTGGTGGTTCACCGTCGGTGGCGCGGTGGAGCCCGGTGAAGAGCTCGCCGAGGCGGCGGTGCGTGAGCTGGTCGAGGAGACCGGTCTGCAGGTGGCCGCCGTCGAGCTGGTCGGACCAGTGTGGCGCCGCGACGCCATCATCGACTTCAACGGGGCCGTGGTGCGCAGTGAGGAGCTGTACTTCCTGCATCGCACCCGCCGCTTCGAACCGGCCGCGAGCGGTCGCACACCGCTGGAACGGCGCTACATTCACGGCCACTCCTGGTGCGATGAGACAATGATCGCCGAGCTGGTCGCCGAGGGGGAGTCCGTGTATCCGCTGCAGCTCGGTGAGCTTCTGGCCCAGGCCGGTGAGCTCGCGGATGTGCGCGGCGCGGGACCGGGTACGCAGCCTCAACAGATTCGTTGAGCCTGCGGATCCAATTGATTTGGCACCACCTTTAGACTGAATCAGTAGTGAACTGGAGGAGATAGCGATGAATACCGCAGCGAATGGCAACCAGACCGGCACAGCCCGGGTGAAGCGCGGTATGGCCGAGATGCTCAAGGGTGGCGTCATCATGGACGTGGTCACCCCTGAGCAGGCCCGGATCGCCGAGGCGGCCGGTGCGGTCGCGGTGATGGCGCTGGAGCGCGTCCCGGCCGATATCCGCGCCCAGGGTGGAGTGTCGCGGATGAGCGACCCCGACATGATCGAGGGCATCATCGATGCGGTCACCATCCCGGTGATGGCCAAGGCGCGGATCGGGCATTTCGTGGAGGCCCAGATCCTGCAGGCCCTCGGGGTGGACTACATCGACGAGTCCGAGGTGCTCACCCCGGCCGACTACGCCAACCACATCGACAAGTGGCGCTTCACCGTCCCCTTCGTGTGTGGCGCCACCAATCTGGGCGAGGCCCTGCGCCGGATCACCGAAGGCGCGGCGATGATCCGCTCCAAAGGGGAAGCCGGCACCGGTGACGTGTCCAACGCCACCACGCACATGCGCACCATCGGCGCCGAGATCCGCCGGTTGACCTCGTTGAGCGAGGACGAATTGTTCGTCGCGGCAAAGGAACTGCAGGCGCCGTATGACCTCGTGGTCGAGGTGGCCCGGGCCGGCAAGCTTCCGGTGACGATGTTCACCGCCGGCGGTATCGCCACCCCGGCCGATGCCGCGATGATGATGCAGCTCGGTGCCGAGGGTGTGTTCGTGGGCTCGGGCATCTTCAAGTCCGGCGACCCCGCCGCCCGCGCCGCGGCCATCGTGAAGGCCACCACCTTCTACGACGACCCCGATGTGCTGGCCAAGGTGTCGCGCGGGCTCGGCGAAGCGATGGTCGGCATCAACGTCGACGACATCCCGGTCCCGCATCGGCTCGCCGAACGCGGCTGGTAAACACAACCTGTGGCGATTGAAGAGATCCTCGACCTGGAACAGCTCGAGGTCAACATCTATCGCGGTGGGGTGTTCAGTCCGGAGTCGGGATTCCTGCAGCGCACGTTCGGGGGGCATGTCGCCGGCCAGTCGCTGGTGTCCGCCGTCCGCACCGTGGATCCGAAATTCCAGGTGCACTCGCTGCACGGGTACTTCCTGCGGCCCGGTGACGCCCGCGCGCCGTCGGTGTACCTGGTGGAGCGGTTACGCGACGGCGGATCGTTCTGTACCCGGCGGGTGAGCGCCATCCAGCACGGCCAGACCATCTTCAGCATGTCCGCGTCGTTCCAGGCCGATCAGAGCGGTATCGAGCATCAGGATGAGATGCCCGCCGCGCCCGGTCCCGACGACCTGCCCGGATTCCGGTCCGGGGGAGCCTTCGATGACGCGGGGTTCGCCCAGTTCGCCGAGTGGGATGTGCGCATCGTGCCGCGCTCGCAGGTGGTGAAGGTGCCGGGCAAGGCCTCCCAGCAGCAGGTGTGGTTCCGCCACCGCGATCCGTTGCCCGACGACTCGGTGCTGCACATCTGCGCACTGGCCTATCTGAGCGATCTGACGCTGCTCGGTTCGGCGCAGGTGAACCACCCGGACGAGCGTAAGCACCTGAACATCGCGTCACTGGATCACGCGATGTGGTTCATGCGGCAGTTCCGCGCCGACGAATGGTTGCTCTACGACCAGTCCTCGCCGTCGGCGTGCGGTGGCCGGGCGCTGACCCAGGGCAAGCTGTTCAACCAGTACGGGGAGATGGTCGCCGCCGTCATGCAGGAGGGGCTGACCCGCTACCAGCGGGACTTCACCCCGCCCGCCACGTGAGTGTCCGGGTCGGGGTGCTCGCCCTGCAGGGCGACACCCGTGAGCATCTGGGCGCGCTGCGCGAAGCGGGTGCCGAAGCGCTGACGGTGCGTCGGCTGGCGGAGCTGGAATCCGTGGATGCGCTGGTGATCCCGGGTGGTGAGTCCACCGCGATCAGCCATCTGCTGCGCGAATTCGACCTGCTGGAACCGTTGCGCTCGCGGTTGGCCGACGGAATGCCCGCGTACGGGTCGTGCGCCGGAATGATCCTGCTGGCCACCGAGATCCTGGATGCCGGCGTCGAGGGGCGGCGGGCCGAGCCGCTACGAGGCATCGATATGTCGGTGCGGCGCAATGCTTTCGGACGTCAAGTGGACTCCTTCGAAGAGGACATCGCATTCGAGGGTCTGGACACCGGCGTGCACGCGGTGTTCATCCGCGCGCCGTGGGTGGAGCGGGTGGGCCCCGGTGTCGAGGTGCTGGCACGCGCCGGTGGGCATCCCGTGGCGGTCCGGCAGGGCCGGATGCTGGCGACGGCGTTCCACCCCGAGGTCACCGGTGACCGCCGGGTGCACAAGCTCTTCGTCGACTCGCTTGGGTGAACGTTCGCCCAACGCCGGCATGGAGTTTGCTGTCACAGCGGAGCCCGGTGGCACGCACAGCTTGTTCACATGTCACGCGTCCTCAATGGCTGTGTGACAGCGACGACTCATGAGACGGCGACGTTCTTCGTACCGCCCACCCACACCGGACCGCAGCTGCCGCAGCCGGGGGATCTGCAACGCTGGGCGCAGCCGCTGCTGCTGATCGGTACCGCCGTGCTCTATCTGTGGAATATCACGGTCAACGGGATGGGCAATCAGTTCTATGCTGCGGCCGCGCAGGCCGGGTCGGTGGACTGGGAGGCGTTGTTGTTCGGGTCGTTGGATCCGCGCAATTTCATCACGGTGGACAAGCCGCCGGTGTCGCAGTGGGTGATGGGCCTGTCGGGTCAGTTGTTCGGGTTCAGTAGTGCGAGCATGCTGGTGCCCGAGGCGTTGATGGCGGTCGGCTCGGTGTGGCTGCTCTACGCTGCGGTGCGCCGGATCAGCGGGCGGTGGGCCGCGCTGTTGGCCGGCGCCGCGCTGGCGTTGACGCCGGTGGCGGCGTTGATGTTCCGGTTCAACAATCCCGATGCGGTGATGGTGTTGTTGATGACCGCGGCGGCGTATTGCACGGTGCGGGCTCTGGAACGAAACGGCGCCCGCTGGATGGCGCTAGCCGGGGTGGCGCTGGGTTTCGCGTTCCTGGCCAAGATGCTCGAAGGGCTCATGTCGATGCCCGCGCTGGGGTTGGTCTACCTGATCGCGGCACCGGTGGCATGGCGGTCGCGGCTGCTGCACCTGCTCGGGGCGCTGGGGGCGTTTCTGGTGTCCTCGGGTTGGTACGTGCTGCTGACGCTGGCGTGGCCGGCGTCGTCGCGGCCGTATCTCGCCGGTTCCACCGACAACAACTTCATGAATCTGGTGCTGGGCTACAACGGGTTCGGCCGGGTACTCGGGCACAACAACTACGGATTCCAGGACAAGGCGCAGATCGGCGCCTCGGCCGGTCAGGCCGTGGCGCAACCGCATCACGGTATGGGTGGCTGGGGTGACCAAAAGCAGGGGCTGCCAAGGCTGTTCACCGGGGAGTTCGGCTATGAGATCGGCTGGCTGCTGGTGGGTGCGCTGCTGGCGACGGTGCTGGTGCTGGTGTCCCGTGGGCGCGCACCGCGTACCGACGTGGTGCGGGCCGGCACCATCCTGTTCGGTGGCTGGCTGCTGATCGACGGCCTGGTACTGAGCTTCATGAAAACCAATGTGCACCCGTACTACTGCATGTCCCTGGCGCCGGCGGTGGCCGCGATGTTCGCCATCGGCCTGCAGGAGATGTGGCGGCGCCGCACCGGCTGGTTCGGTCGCCTCGGCCTGGCCGTGCTGCTGCTGAGCACCGGTGGCTGGAGTTGGTGGATCCTGGGCCGCAACGCGAGCTGGCTGCCACCCCTGCGCTGGGTCATCCTCGGGGTGAGCGTTCTCGCCACGGCCGCGCTGCTGTGGGCGCTGGCCTCGTCCCGGCGCGGACGGGGCGCGACGGTCGCGGTGACGGTGGCCGTGCTGGGCGGACTCGCGGGTTCGGCGGTCTACTCGGTGGCCACCATCGGCCAACCGCACACCGGCGGGGGACCGTTGGTGGGTCCGGCTCAGGCCGGTGACCGGCACGGCGGCTGGGGCCAGGACATCGACAGCCCGCAACTGGATGCCATGCTCAGGGGCACCACGACGACGTGGTCGGCGGCGATCAACCGATCTTCGTCCGCGTCGTCGCTCGAATTGTCCAGCGGCACAGCGGTCATGGCGATCGGTGGATTCATCGGCAGCGACCCGGTGCCCACCCTGAGCCAGTTCAAGGACGATGTGGCGGGCCACCAGATCACCTACTACATCCTGCCGGCCGCCAACGGTCACGGCGCCTTCGGCCGCAACGTGCACACCGATATCTCCGACTGGGTCCAGGCGCATTTCACGCCGGTCAAGGTGGGCACCGACACGGTCTATGACCTCACCGCACCGAAGGCCGGCGAGCGCTCAGACCACGGGCAGTAGCAGCCGTGACGACGAGGCGACGGTGCTCAGGCTGCTGGTGCCCACACTCGCGTGCCGGAAGTTCATGATCGCCGGCACGTCCGGATCCTGATCATCGCCGGCCAGCACCAGTTGGATACGGTGCCCCTTGCCGAAGCGCCGGGCGTTGGGTACCAACGGAATCCGATAGTCGACGAGCTCGCCGATCGGGACCGCGACGGGTCGGCGGCAGGGTAGCACCGGGGCTCCGGGTGCACTCGCGGCCGGGTCCACCTCACGCAGGCCGGCCCGCAACCAGCCGGCCGTCACCTCGGTCACCTCGCCATCGGGTGCCACGTCCTGCAGGGTGGCCAGCCAGGCCGTGTCGGCGGCGGTGGCCGACGCGATGAGCCGCAGCTCGATCTCCCCGACGACATCCAGGTCGGCCGGCAGCTCCGGCGATGTCCAGGTGAGCAACGCCGGCGGGTCGAGCTCGCCGGCCTTGACCCGACCGGTCCCGGCGCCCAAGGTCATGTACTCCCTTGTGCCGGGCTGCCCCTCGTCCGCGCCGAGAACGCCGTCGGCGCGCAGCGCGAATTCGGTGGCTGTCGCCGCCGGCGGCCAGGACGTGCTGGTGCGCCATTGCGCAGGCTCGCCACCGGGAAGCGCGTACCGGACCCGGTCGCCGTCGAGGATCCCGGTGTCGCGACCCTTGAGCCAGTGGTCGTACCAGGCCAGCGCCTCGGTGTGCATGCTTTCCCACGGCCATGTCAAGCCGTACCGGTCGAGCATGCCCAGTTGCACATTCGGGTTGTGCGCCAGCGCTTTCCACGTGATGAACGTCGAGGGCAGGTGCAGCGGTACGTTCTCCCAGTCGCAGCCCAGATAGACGGGGATGTCGATATTGCCCAGCAGCGGTGTGAGATCCCGGTCGTCCCACCATTCGTCGCGCACGGGGTGGCTGACGAACACATCCAGCCAGAGGTCATCCCAGGGGTGCGGGTCGTGCGGCAGCTTGAGCAGCTGGTGCATCAGCGTCACCGCGGCCTCGCCGTTCATCGTGCCGAACTTGCGGTGCAGCGGCGGCAGATTGAGCACCTTGCGGGCGATCTGAAGCGGCAGGCTGCGCCAGAAGTCGTCGCTGCGGGCGGCGGTCAACCCCATCATCGACAGGAACGGGGTGATGAAGGCCGAACTCACCAGGCCGTGGTGTGAGGCCGCCTCGAATAGATCCGAGGTGACGGCCAGCGGGAAGATGGCCTTGAGATGCGGAGGCCGCTCGACCGCGGCTTCCAGCTGGGTCATCGCGAAGTAGCTGATGCCGATCATCCCCACGTTGCCGTCACACCACGGTTGGGCCGCAGCCCATTCGACGAGGTCGTGCATATCGCGACGTTCCTGTCCGTCGAAGAAGCCGAATTCGCCACCCGACCCGCCTGTCCCACGGACATTGGCGATCACGTGTACGTAGCCGCGCGACACCCAGAACGGGGTGTTACCGGCCTCGATGAAACCCATCGGTGCGCCGAGGTCCTGGATCTGACGTGGGTAGGGCGACGCGGCGATCAGGACGGGGAAGCGGCCGTCGGCGTCGGGTCGGTGTACGTCGGCCATCAGTGAGATGCCGTCGCGGACCGGCACGCCGACGTTGATGTCGCGGCGTATGCCGTATTGCGGCTCGCTGAGATTGCGGAACGTGCGGCCGGTGGTCTGAGGCCCGTTCAGTGGGGCTTTCAGGGGGGACGTTGCCATAGTCTCACGGTACGTTGAAATTAATCTCAACGCAACGTGAAAATATTGATAGGGTGTCGCGATGGCGAAGAAGGCGGTGCCCCCGGGGCCGCGAGACGAACGCGGCGTCCTTCAGGCGCGCATCCTCGGCGCTGCCCGCGATGCGTTCGCGGACACCGGATACGCCGGGACGACGATCCGGTCGGTGGCGCGGGCGGCCGACGTCGATCCGGCGCTGGTCTACCACTACTTCGGGTCCAAGGATCGGCTGCTGGATGCGGCGACGACACCGCCCCCGCGCTGGTTGGAGAACGTCGCCAACACCTGGGCGACACCGCTGCCAGACCTCGGCGCCGCGCTGCTGCGGCTGATGCTGGGTGCGTGGGGCGATGACGAGATCGGGCCCGTACTGCGCTCGGTACTACAGACCGCGGCGCACGAGCAGAGCACGCGGGAGAAGTTGCGCCGCGTGGTCGAAGGTCAGCTGATGGGGGTGGCGCAGCTGGGTGCCGACGAGCACGATCGCAAGGTGCGCAGCGGCCTGGTGTCCTCGCAGATCATGGGCTTGGCGATGATGCGCTACATCTGGCGGATCGAGCCGGTGGCCACCATGACCGAGGACGAACTGGTCGCCGCCGTCGCGCCGAACCTCCAGCGCTATATCGAAGGGGATCTGTCCAAGTAGAGTGGACAGCCGGAGTTAGACCAGAAAGAGGGCGTACCTGCATGAGCGGCCATTCCAAGTGGGCCACCACAAAGCACAAGAAGGCGATCATCGACGCCCGTCGAGGCAAGAACTTCGCCAAACTGATCAAGAACATCGAGGTGGCCGCGCGGACCGGTGGTGGTGATCCGGGTGGCAACCCGACCCTCTACGACGCCATCCAGAAGGCCAAGAAGTCCTCGGTCCCCAACGACAACATCGAGCGGGCCCGCAAGCGGGGCGCGGGCGAAGAGGCCGGCGGCGCCGACTGGCAGACCATCACCTACGAGGGCTACGGACCCAACGGTGTCGCGGTCCTGGTGGAGTGCCTGACCGATAACAAGAACCGGGCCGCCGGCGAGGTCCGGGTGGCGATGACCCGCAACGGCGGCAATATGGCCGATCCGGGTTCGGTGTCCTACCTGTTCTCCCGCAAAGGCGTGGTGACGCTGGAGAAGAACGGGCTGTCCGAGGATGACGTGCTGGCGGCGGTCCTGGAGGCCGGCGCCGAGGAGATCAACGACCTGGGCGAGAGCTTCGAGATCATCTCCGAGCCCACCGACCTGGTCGCGGTGCGCACCGCGCTGCAGGACGCCGGGATCGACTACGACTCGGCCGAGTCCGGCTTCCAACCGTCGGTGAGCGTGCAGGTCGACCTGGAGGCCGCCCGCAAGGTGCTCAAGCTCGTCGACGCGCTCGAAGACAGCGACGATGTGCAAGAGGTCTACACCAACGTCGACATCCCCGAGGATGTCGCGGCCCAGCTCGATGAGGAGTAGCGGTCCTGTCGTGACGCGGTCGCGGTGACCCGATTCAAGGACGCGGTCGGGGTCCGCTGCTCGGTGCGCCGGGTGTGGTGGCCGTTCGGGGCCATCGCTTTCGACCCCGGCGACAGCGGTGTCTTCTTCTGGATCGGGCTGATGTTCACGTTGCCCGCCCTCGTCATCTGGCCGTTCTGGTTGGCAGCCAGGTTCTTCGGTGCACCCTGGACCATC
This sequence comes from Mycolicibacterium fluoranthenivorans, assembly GCF_011758805.1. Taxonomy (NCBI): domain Bacteria; kingdom Bacillati; phylum Actinomycetota; class Actinomycetes; order Mycobacteriales; family Mycobacteriaceae; genus Mycobacterium; species Mycolicibacterium fluoranthenivorans. Next base: position 2,826,492 of record NZ_JAANOW010000001.1, read on the forward strand.
GTGGTGCGCCGCAAGGGCGACGACCCGCGCGAGGAGAAGGTCCGCGGGTGGGCGGCATCGCGTGCGCGGATGGCTGAGATCGTCGCGGAGATGCAGCGGCCGCTCGACGAGCCGGAAACCCGCGCGACCATCGTCTGACCCGTGGGCTTCGGACCCGACCGGATGGCTCGGGTGTGTCCCTGCGTCGCCTTGTCGCCGTCCGCGGCTAAGGTATCGAACAGCTGTTCGTAGACGGAAGGGTTGGGCGTGCGCGTGATGGGTGTCGACCCCGGGTTGACCCGCTGCGGGCTGTCGGTGATCGAGAGCGGTAAGGGCCGCCAGGTGATCGCGCTGGACGTCGACGTGGTGCGGACCCCGTCGGACTCGCCGCTGGCCATGCGACTGCTGACCATCAGCGACACCGTCGAGCACTGGCTGGATACGCACGTGCCGGATGTGCTGGCCATCGAGCGGGTTTTCGCCAACCACAACGCCAACACCGCGATGGGCACCGCGCAGGCTGGCGGTGTGATCGCCCTGGCCGCGGCCCGTCGCGGTATCGACGTGCACTTCCACACGCCCAGCGAGGTCAAAGCCGCGGTCACCGGGAACGGCCGGGCGGACAAGGCGCAGGTCACCACGATGGTCACCAAGATCCTTGCCCTGCAGCAGAAACCGACCCCCGCCGACGCCGCCGATGCCCTCGCGCTGGCCATCTGTCACTGCTGGCGGGCGCCGATGATCGCCCGGATGGCCGAAGCCGAGGCCAAGGCCGCCGAAGCTCGACGTACCTACCAGGCTCGACTGAAGGCGGCCCGCGCATGATCGCATCGGTACGTGGCGAGGTGATCGACATCGCACTGGACCACGCGGTCATCGAGGCGGCGGGGGTGGGCTACAAGGTGATGGCCACCCCGTCCACACTGGCGACTCTGCGCCGTGGTGACGAGACCAGACTGATCACCGCGATGATCGTGCGCGAGGATTCGATGACGCTGTACGGGTTCGTCGACGGCGAGGCCCGGGACCTGTTCTCCACCCTGCTCGGGGTGTCCGGAGTGGGTCCCAAGATCGCGCTGGCGACGCTTGCGGTCTACGACGCCCATGCGCTGCGCCAGGCGCTCGCCGACGGTGACGTCACCGCACTCACCCGGGTGCCCGGTATCGGGAAGCGGGGCGCCGAACGCCTGGTGCTCGAACTGCGCGACAAGATCGGTGCGGTCGCCGGGGCGGGCCCGGCCGCGGTGGGCGGGTTCGGTGTTCGCGGCCCCGTGGTGGAAGCCCTTGTCGGGCTTGGCTTTGCGGCCAAGCAGGCCGAGGAGGCCACCGACAAGGTGCTCGCCGGCGATCCGGAGGCCACCACCTCCAGCGCGCTGCGCGCCGCGTTGTCCATGCTCGGTAAGAAGTAGACATGGGTCGGTTCAGTGAGGACGCCGAGAGTCCCGACGAGCGGGAGGTCTCACCCGCACTGACGGTCGGCGAGGGCGATGTCGACGCCAGCCTGCGGCCGCGCTCGCTGGCGGAGTTCATCGGCCAGCATCGGGTCCGCGAACAGCTTCAGCTCGTCCTCGAGGGCGCCAAGAACCGCGGCGGCACACCGGATCACATCCTGCTGTCGGGGCCGCCGGGCCTGGGCAAGACCTCGCTGGCGATGATCATCGCCGCCGAACTCGGTGCGGCGCTTCGGGTCACGTCCGGGCCCGCCCTGGAACGCGCGGGTGACCTGGCGGCGATGCTGTCCAATCTGGTCGAAGGCGATGTGCTGTTCATCGACGAGATCCACCGGATCGCCCGGCCGGCCGAGGAGATGCTCTATCTCGCGATGGAGGACTTCCGGGTGGATGTCGTCGTGGGCAAAGGTCCTGGCGCCACCTCGATTCCGCTCGACGTCGCGCCCTTCACCCTGGTCGGTGCCACCACCCGGTCCGGTGCGCTGACCGGGCCGCTACGTGATCGGTTCGGCTTCACCGCCCACATGGACTTCTACGAGCCCGCGGACCTGGAACGCGTGCTGGCCCGCTCGGCCGGAATCCTCGGCATCGAACTCGGCGCCGAGGCCGGTGCCGAGGTGGCCCGGCGCTCCCGGGGCACACCCCGGATCGCCAACCGGCTGTTGCGTCGGGTGCGTGACTACGCCGAGGTCCGGGCCGACGGCATCATCACCCGCGATATCGCCAAGGCGGCGCTGGAGGTCTACGACGTCGACGAGCTGGGCCTGGACCGGCTGGACCGTGCGGTGCTGTCCGCACTGACCCGCAGTTTCGGCGGTGGGCCGGTCGGGGTGTCGACGCTGGCCGTCGCGGTCGGGGAGGAACCCACGACCGTGGAGGAGGTCTGCGAACCGTTCCTGGTGCGAGCCGGGATGATCGCCCGCACCCCGCGCGGCCGGGTGGCGACCCCGCAAGCCTGGACACACCTCGGCCTCCAACCACCAGTCGCCGGTCTGGGCGGGGTCGGACTGTTTGAATAGACGACATGCTGACTGCCGGTGTGATCGTCGCGGGCCTCGCCGCGTTGCTGCACGTCTACATCTTCGTGATGGAGTCGCTGACCTGGACATCGGCCCGCACCAGGGCGACCTTCGGTCTCACGGCCGATGAGGCCGCCGCCACCAAGGAACTCGCGTTCAACCAGGGGTTCTACAACCTGTTCCTGGCCATCGTGTCGGGCATCGGGATCGGCGCACTGCTGACGGGACACACCGCTGTCGGTGCGGCGCTGATCTTCGCCGGCGTCGGATCGATGTTGGCCGCCGCGCTGGTGCTGCTGTTGTCGTCGCCCGAGAAGGCACGTGCCGCGGTCACCCAGGGCGTGTTCCCGCTGATCGCGGTGGTGCTGCTGGCGGTGGGGCTGGTTTAGGCGGCGGCGGGGCGTCCAGTTCGCGATAGTCGATCCGGTTGCCACCGGCCCGTTTCGCGCTGTACATCGCCTCGTCGGCCAATTCGACGAGCTGATCCAGCAGTGTCCGGATGTCACCGTCGGTGGCCGACGGGGTGCACGCTGCGCCGACGCTGATGGTGACGCCCTGCGGGAGGTGGTCCACCTCGGCGCGGACCCGCTCGGCCAGTGCCCGCAGACTGCTGCCGCCGACTGCCGTGGCGATCAGGAACTCCTCGCCGCCCACCCGGGCGGTGACGGCCGACTTACCGGCGACCCGGCGAAGAGTGGCAGCCACCGCGATCAGCACCCGGTCACCGGCCGCGTGCCCCTCGGTGTCGTTGATCCGCTTGAAGTCGTCGATGTCGACGAGCACGACACCGACACGAGAGCTGCGGTAACTGCGCGCACGGGTGATCTGCTCTGCGGCGCCCCGGTAGAAACCGCGCCGGTTGTGCAGGCCGGTCAGCGCGTCGACATCCGACTGCACCGCGCCCGTGCCCAGCATCTGCACCATGATCTGTCCCACCCCGGGCACGGTGACGATGCCCACCAGCACGATGATCGCCTTGCTCACTCCGCCCAGCGGGTCACCGAGCATGGCGATCTTGGCTGCGCAACCGGTGACGGTCGCCACGGCGATCCCGCAGATGAGCGCCAGGTAGGGACTGGTGTGGGTGAAGGCGACCAGACCGGCGATGGCCGCAAAGATGCTGCACCCGATCAGACCGGCTTGCGGATCGGGCTCGGCCAGGCAGGCGGCGCCGACGCAGAGCGCCGAGCCGATCGCGAACACCCGGGACTGGGTGCGGGTGGGCCATCGACGTAGCCACATCGCCGCCATGGCGAGACACAGCCCGGTGGCGGTGATCATGACGATGACGGCGAGTACGTCCGGCGGTCCAGGGCGACCGAGCTCTATCAACACCGGGATGGCACCGAGCACCGCGAGCGTCACGGCGAGGAAGATGCGAATCGGCCGTTGCTGGCCTTGTGACTCCAGATAGTCCGACAGCCAGTCGTAGTGGTCGGGTTGCCGCCACCACCTGCGTATCCAGTCCACCGTCAGCTCGTTCGTTTGTGGTTGAGGCATTCGGATCCGATAGTACGCAGCCGTTCGGGAGTTTGCTGCGACTTGCCCGATTGAGCGGTGCCAACGGTGGGTATCCCGCTTGTGGACCGAGGAGGAGACATGACCGAAACGGTGGTTGCGGCCCGTCACGGACGGCTGGCGATTCCGCGCAGCCGCGGTGCGGCGAGCGGATTTCTGGTGGTTCTGCTGGGGGCCTGGGGCGCGCTGGCGCCGTTCGTCGGTCCCTATCTGGATTTCGCGTACACCCCGGCCCAGGCTTGGACCTGGACCGCGGCCCGGGGCTGGCTGGAGGTGCTCCCGGGGGTAGTGGCGGTGGTGGGCGGCCTGCTGCTGCTGATGTCGGGCAACCGGGCGACGGCCATGCTTGGTGGGTGGCTGGGCGTGGCGGCCGGGGTCTGGTTCGTGGTGGGCAGGTCGTTCACCGCCACGCTGGCGATCGGCGACCTCGGCGCCCCGACGGCAACGCTCAATGCCCAGGGTGTGTTGCTGCTGGAATTGGCGTTCTTCACGGGGCTGGGAACGCTGATCGCGGTCCTGGCCGCGTTGGCGGTGGGCCGGTTGTCGGTACGGAGCGTTCGTGACGTGAGCTACGCGCAGCGCCCGGTCGCGACCGACGTCGACGAACCGCGGGACATGCGGGAGCCGCGGCGCCGTCGCCACTTCTGGCATCGGCGCACGCCGGTACCACACTGATCCGCGCTCACCGCGACATGTGGACCCGGTTGCCGCCGGCCCTTTTGGCGCTGTACATGGCGTCGTCGGCGGCATCCACGAGGCGGTCCAGGATGAGCTGCAACTCGTGATCTTCCGCGTCGCCGACATCCGCGGTGGCGGCGCCGATGCTGACGGTGATCGCATCCGGTAGGGCCGCCACCTCACGACGTACGTGCTCGGCCAAGAGCGCTGCGGTGCCGTCGTCGAGAAGGCCGGCGATGATGAACTCCTCGCCCCCGAACCGCGCGGCGACGGTATCGCGGGGGGCGTGCTTGCGCAGGATGTCGCTGACCGCCACCAGCAGTTGATCTCCGGCTGAGTGGCCACGGGTGTCGTTGATCCGTTTGAACCCGTCGAGGTCGACGAGCACCATGCCGGTCGTGACGCCGGCCTCGCGGGCCCGGGTGAACAGGTCGTAGCCCACGCGACGGAAGCCGCGCCGGTTGTACACGCCGGTGAGTGCGTCCAGATCCGATTCGGCGGCGTCACTGCCCAGCAGGTGGACGAGTACCTGCAGCGAGCACGGCACGGCGAGCACTCCGACCGTGACCACGAGGAGTCTGGCCAGGGCGCCGGCCGGATCGCCGGCCGCCGCGAGCCGGCCGGCGTTGATCGCGCTGGTGGCGAAGGCCAGCGCGATCACGCTGACCAGAACCGGGCTGGTGTGGAAGAACGCGACGTAGCCCGCGATCGCCGCGAAGACGGTGCAGCCGAGCAGTCCGGCGGCCGGATCGCGGTCCAGCAGTGCGGCCGCGGCGATACAGACGGCCGCGACCATGGCGAAGAGCCGGGATTCCCGCCTCGTCGGCCAGTGCAGCGCCCAGGGCGCCGCCAGGCTGGCCGTGATCACCGTCACCCCGGTGGAGAGCGTGCGGGGCAGGCCGGCAGCCGGACCGGTCGGGCTCCAGTGCATGAGCTGCGATCCGGTACCCAGCAAGACGATGACCAGCACCATCATCACCCGCGTGGGACCACGCAGTCCCTGTGCCGCGAGATAGCTCGACAGCCAGTCGTAGTGGTCGGGCTGTCGCCACCACGACCTCAACGCGGCGATGTAAGCCCTCATCGGTCATCCGTAGGTCAGGAGAGTGTTCCGACGGATGCTACCCACCTGCTCGGCTACGGTGTGAATGCCGTCACATATCCGGCGGCGCCGGACGCCGTCCTCAGAGGGTGGCGAGCGCCGCGGCCAACACGTCGAGACCTTCGTGGAGCAGGTCATCCGAGATGGCCAGCGGCGGCAGGAAGCGCAACACGTTTCCGTATGTCCCACAAGACAATACGATGACGCCCTGGGCGTGTGCCGCGGCGCACAGCGACTTGGTGAGTTCTGCGTCGGGCTCGGTCGTCCCGGCCTTGACCAGTTCGACGGCGATCATCGCGCCGCGGCCGCGGACGTCGCCGATGCGGTCGTCGTCGGCCTGGATCCGCCCCAGCCGCTCCTTCATCAGCGTCTCGATCTCGGCGGCGCGAGCCACCAATCCGTCGGCCTCGATGGTCGTGATGGTCGCCAGGGCCGCCGCGCATGCCACCGGATTACCGCCGTAGGTGCCGCCCAGCCCGGACACGTGCGGGGCATCCATGATCTCTGCGCGGCCGGTGACCGCCGACAGCGGCAGGCCGTCGGCGATGCCCTTGGCGGTGACGATCAGGTCGGGGTCGATGCCCTCGTGCTCGCAGGCGAACATCTTGCCGGTGCGGGCGAACCCGGTCTGCACCTCGTCGGCGATGAAGACGACATTGTTCTTGCGGCACCAGTCCAGCAGGGTGGGCAGGAAGCCCTCGGCGGGCACGATGAAGCCACCCTCGCCCTGGATCGGCTCGATGATCAGCGCGGCCAGGTTGTCGGCGCCCACCTGCTTGTCGATCACACTGAGGGCACGCCTGGCGGCGAGCTCGCCGTCGGTGGCCAGTTCCTTGCCGAACTCCGCGTCCCGGAACGGGTAGGACAGGGGAGCGCGGTACACCTCGGGGGCGAACGGGCCGAAGCCGTGCTTGTAGGGCATCGACTTCGCCGTCAGCGCCATGGTCAGGTTGGTGCGACCGTGATAGGCGTGGTCGAACGAGACGACCGCCTGCTTACGGGTGTAGGACCGGGCGATCTTGATCGCGTTCTCGACCGCTTCGGATCCGGAGTTGAACAACGCCGAGCGCTTGTCCCCGGCCACCGGTGTCAGCCGGTTGAGCTGCTCGCAGACGGCCACGTACTCCTCGTACGGGGTGACCATGAAGCAGGTGTGGGTGAACCGGGCGGCCTGGGCCGCCACCGCGTCGACCACGCGCGGTGAGGCGTTGCCGATGGTCGTGACGGCGATGCCGGAGCCGAGGTCGATGAGCCTGTTGCCGTCGATGTCCTCGACGATGCCGCCGGCGGCGCGCGCGGCGTAGACCGGCATGGTGGTGCCGATGCCCCGGGACACCGCAGCATTCTTGCGGTCGGCCAGGGCAGATGACTTCGGCCCGGGGATGGTGGTGGCGAGATGGCGGGTCTGCTCGACGGCAGTCACGGTTGACTCCTGCTCGGTGTGCACGGCGGGGATGACACGCAATCGGAAGCCTAATCCGCCAACCGCTTACGCGGGTGAAAACAGAAGTTGAACAGCTATGTGACTTCGGATCGAGTGTTACGTGGTCCATCTTGCCACGATTTCCGTCGTGTTGAACGCATCCGGCGGTCGGTTTGTCGGCTCGGGCGCCCGCGGTGGCCCGGGCAGGGTGTCGCGGTTCCCGTCGGCGATGATGGCACACTGGGTGCGACGAGGCGCCGCGACCGAGCTCGCACAGCCATGCCCGCGCAACAATCACGAAAGACAGCCGTTTCATGGACTTGGTCGTATTCCTGCCGCTCATCCTCATCATGGGCGCCTTCATGTTCTTTGCCTCGCGTAAGCAGAAGAAAGCCATGCAGGCCACCATCGACCTGCACGAATCGCTGAGTGTCGGCGACCGGATCCACACCACGTCGGGCTTGCAGGGCACCATCACCGGCATCTCCGACGACAACATCGAGCTGGAGATCGCACCCGGTGTGATCACCACGTGGATGAAGCTTGCGGTGCGTGACCGCATCGAGGACTCCGCCGATGACGAGGACTTCGACGATATCGACGAGGAGTCCGGTGCCGTGGAGCTCACGGATCGTCCGGCGCCCAAGGCCGACGGCAACTGACCGCAGCCGGCTCAGGCTCACCGCGTACCCTCCCCGTAACACCCGCCCCGCGTAGACCGCTTTCCAAGGAGACCCAACAACCGTGGCATCGACTTCGGCGCCGGTGCATCCTGCCCGCTATCTGGCGCTCTTTCTGGTCCTCCTGGTCGGCGTCTACCTTCTCGTCTTTCTCACCGGCGACAAGCAGGCCGATCCCAAGTTGGGCATCGACCTGCAGGGCGGCACCCGCGTCACCCTGACCGCGCGTACCCCGGACGGCTCCGAGCCGTCCCGGGAATCCCTGATGCAGGCGCAGGAGATCATCAGCTCGCGGGTGAACGGCCTGGGGGTGTCGGGCTCTGAGGTCGTCATCGACGGCAACAACCTGGTGATCACCGTCCCGGGCAACGATGGCAGCGAGGCCCGCAACCTGGGGCAGACCGCGCGGCTCTACATCCGCCCGGTGATCCACGCCATCCCCGCGCAGGGCAAGGGACAGCAGCCGCCCCAGGGCGCTCCGGGTGCTCCGCCGGGAGCACCGCCCGGTATGCCGCCCGGTGGTGGCTTGCCGGCGTTGGCGCCGGCCGAGCCCGAGGCCCCGGTCACTGCGCCCGGCCAAGCGGGTACGCCGGCCCCGGCGGCCCCGGCGGCTCAGCCGCGCCCGTACCCGCAGGAACCCGCGCCGACGCCGGCGCCACCCGCACCGGGCACCCCCGCACCGGGCGCACCGGCGGCACCGGGCGCACCGGCCCCCGCGCCACCGGGATCCAAAGCCGATCTGGCCCAACGTATCTCCGATGAGAAGCAGCTGCGTCAGAGCACCGACCAGAGCATCCAGTTGCTGGCCCTGCAGTTTCAGGCCACCCGCTGCAACGACGAGGACGTGCTGGCGGGTAACGACGATCCGAACCTGCCGCTGGTGACCTGCTCCTCGGACCACACCACGGTGTACCTGCTCGACAAGTCGATCATGAGCGGTGAGCAGATCGAGAGCGCCAGCTCGGGACTGGATCAGCAGCGCGGCGACTATGTGGTCGACGTCCAGTTCAAACCGGAGGGTGCCAAGATCTGGGCGGACTTCACCGCCGCCAACGTCGGCACCCAGACCGCGTTCACGCTCGACTCCCAGGTGGTCAGTGCCCCGGAGATCCAGGAGGCGATCCCCGGTGGGCGCACCCAGATCACCGGCCGCTTCACCCAGGACTCGGCTCGCGAGCTGGCCAACGTACTGAAATACGGCTCGCTGCCGCTGTCGTTCGAGTCCTCGGAGGCCGAAACCGTCTCCGCCACACTCGGTCTGACGTCACTGCGGGCCGGCCTCATCGCCGGCGCCGTGGGTATGGCGCTGGTCCTGGCGTACGCGTTGCTGTACTACCGGGTACTCGGTCTGCTGACGGCACTGTCCCTGGTCGCCTCCGGCGCATTCGTGTTCGCGCTGCTGGTGCTCCTGGGCAGATATATCAACTACACCCTGGACCTGGCCGGTATCGCGGGTCTGATCATCGGTATCGGCACCACCGCCGACTCGTTCGTGGTGTTCTTCGAACGCATCAAGGACGAGATCCGGGAGGGCCGCTCCTACCGGTCGGCGGTGCCGCGTGGTTGGGCCCGGGCCCGCAAGACGATCCTGTCGGGTAACGCAGTCACCTTCCTGGCCGCGGCCGTGCTCTACGTGCTGGCGGTCGGCCAGGTCAAGGGATTCGCGTTCACCCTCGGCCTGACGACCATCCTGGACGTGCTCGTGGTCTTCCTGGTCACGTGGCCGTTGGTGTACCTGACGACCAAATCGGCGACGCTGTCCAAGCCCGCATTCAACGGTCTCGGCGCGGTGCAGCAGATCGCTCGCGAGCGGCGTGCCGCGCACACCACGGGACGGGGATGACATCAGTGTCGACAGAACAGAAGTCCGCCAAGCACAGCACTGACAGCACCGGCCTGGAAGACTCTGGCGCCGTCGAGGCACCGGCGCTGGATTCGGCCGAGTCGTCGAACCTGCCGCAGCACGGTTTCTTCGTCCGGCTCTACACCGGCACGGGTGCGTTCGAGGTCATCGGCAAGCGCAAGATGTGGTTCATCATCAGCGGTGCCATCGTGGCGGTGGCGATCGCCGCGATGCTGCTGCGCGGCTTCACCTTCGGTATCGACTTCGAGGGCGGCACCAAGGTGTCCATGCCCGTCGACGGGGTCAAGGCCCAGGCCACCGCGGAGCAGGTCGAGACGGTCTTCAGCAAGGCCCTCGGTACCGCACCGGAGTCGGTGGTGATCGTCGGCAACGGCGCCTCGGCCACGGTGCAGATCCGCACCGAGACGCTGAGCAATGCCGATACCGAGAAACTGCGGGTGGCACTGTTCGACGCGTTCGAGCCCAAGGGCTCGGACGGTAAGCCCAGCAAGCAGGCCATCAGCGACTCGGCGGTGTCCTCGACCTGGGGTGGCCAGATCACCAAGAAGGCGCTCATCGCGCTGGTGGTGTTCCTGGTGATCGTCTCGATCTACATCACCGTGCGCTACGAGCGGTACATGGCCATCGCGGCGCTGGCGGCCATGTTCTTCGACATCATCGTGACCGCGGGGGTGTACGCGCTGGTCGGATTCGAGGTCACTCCCGCCACCGTCATCGGTCTGCTCACGATTCTCGGTTTCTCCATCTATGACACCGTCATCGTGTTCGACAAGGTGGAGGAGAACACCCACGGGTTCGAGCACACCACGCGGCGCACCTTCGCCGAACAGGCCAACCTCGCGGTGAACCAGACGTTCATGCGGTCGATCAACACCAGCCTCATCTCGCTGCTGCCGATCCTCGCGCTCATCGTGGTGGCGGTCTGGCTGCTCGGCGTCGGCACGCTCAAGGACCTCGCGCTGGTGCAGTTGGTCGGCATCATCGTGGGTACCTACTCGTCCATCTACTTCGCGACCCCGCTGCTGGTCACGATGCGGGAGCGCACCGAGCTGGTGAGCGCACACACCAAACGGGTGCTGCGCCGGCGCACCGCGGCGGCCAAGGCCGGCGCGGTCACCGAGGGCGTGACCGCCACGGAGATCGAGGACTCCGTCGCGGCGGATGTCGTCACCACGCCGGCCCCGGACAAGCCGGTTCCCGGTGCGCGTCCGGTCCGGCCGAACCGACCGTCGGGCAAGCGGCGTCGCTAGTGCGCGGACGGTCGATCGCACGGATCGGTGCGGCGGTTGCCGCGCTGATGCTGGTGGTCGGTACCTCGGTCGCCTGTTCGTCGGCCGATGACCACGTCATCGACTACGCCGTCGACGGCACGCTGATCACCTACAACACCAACACGGTGGTGGGTGCCGCATCGGGCGGGCCGCAGGCGTTCGCGCGCGTGCAGACCGGATTCACCTACCGCGGCCCCGACGGCCAGATCATCGGTGACCGCGACTACGGCAGTGTCGCGGTGGTCGGCCGCTCGCCGCTGATCCTGGATTACGAGATCAACGCCAACGCCGTGTATTCCGACGGCAAACCGATCACCTGCGACGACATGGTGCTGGCCTGGGCCGCGCAGTCGGGGCGTAACCCGGGCTTCGACGCGGCCAGCACGGCCGGGTACCGCGATGTCGCCACCGTCGACTGCGCCCCGGGCGCGAAGAAGGCCAGGGTCACGTTCGCCCCGGACCGCGGCGTCGTGGACTACGGCCAACTGTTCGGGGCCACCTCGCTGATGCCGTCCCATGTGATCGCCGACGAGCTCGGCCTCGGCGACGGCGCGGTGACGACGGCCCTGCAGACCGGTGACGCCCCGGCCATCGACCGCATCGCCAAAGCCTGGAACACGCTGTGGAACCTCGGCCCCGATATCGACCTCAAGAAGTTCCCGTCCTCGGGTCCCTACAAGATCGCGTCGGTGGCCAAGGACGGCGCGGTGGTGCTGACCGCGAACGACAAATGGTGGGGCGCCAAGCCCGTCGCCCAGCGGGTGACGGTGTGGCCCAGGGGAGCTGACATCCAGGACCGGGTGAACCGCGGCGCGTTCGACGTGGTGGACATCGCCGCCGGTTCGTCGGGCACGCTGAACCTGCCCGCGGGTTACACCCGTACCGACACCCCGTCGGCCGGGATCGAGCAGCTGATCTTCTCCGCGCAGGGTCCGCTGGCTGCGCCGCCGGCCCGGCGTGCGCTGGCCCTGTGCACCCCGCGCGACACCATCGCCCGCAACGCCGAGGTTCCGATCGCCAACGTGCGACTCAGCCCCACCGTCGACGACGCGCTGGCGGCTGCCGAAAGTGCCGGCGAGGCAGGGCAGTTCAGCGTGGCCAATCCGGACGCCGCCCGTGCGGCCCTGAACAATCAGCCGCTGACGGTCCGAATCGGTTACCAGACCCCCAATGCCCGGATCGCGGCGACGGTCGGGGCGATCGCGCAGTCATGCGCGCCGGCGGGGATCACCGTCACCGACGAGTCCGGTGACTCCGTCGGCCCGCAGAGCCTGCGCGACAACAGCATCGACGTGCTCATCGGCAGCACGGGCGGCGCGGTCGGCAGCGGATCCACGGGATCCTCCGCGCTGGACGCCTACGATCTGCGGTACGGCAACGGCAACAACCTGTCCGGGTATGCCAACGAGCGCATCGACGGCATCATCGACGCGCTCGCGGTGACCGCGGACCCCAAGGAGCTGAGCAGGCTGCTCAGCGAGGCCGGACCGATCCTGTGGGGCGATATTCCGACCCTGCCGCTGTACCGTCAGCAGCGCACCCTGCTCACCTCGAAGCGGGTGTCGGCGGTGCAGGCCAACCCGACCCGCTGGGGTGCGGGATGGAATATGGACCGATGGGTCTTGGAATAGTGAGCAGGTTGAGTCATGTCTAGTGCCGCCGCCGTGATCGCCGAACTGACCCGCAACGTCGCCGATTTCCCGCAGCCGGGTGTCCAGTTCAAGGACCTCACCCCGGTGCTGGCCGACGCTCGCGGGCTGGCCATCGTCACCGACGCGCTGGCCGAGGCGGCAGACGGTGCCGATCTGATCGCCGGGATCGACGCCAGGGGATTCCTGCTGGGCGCGGCCGTCGCCCTGAAGCTGGGAACCGGGGTGCTGGCCGTGCGCAAGGGCGGCAAGCTGCCGCCGCCCGTGCACGCCGAGCGGTATGAGCTGGAGTACGGGTCGGCGACGCTGGAGATCCCGGCCGACGGTATCGACATGGTCGGCCGGCGCGTTCTGGTGATCGACGATGTGCTGGCCACCGGAGGAACGCTGGCGGCGGCGGCCCGGCTGTTGGAACGCAGCGGTGCGCACGTCACCGGAGCGGCGGTGGTGCTCGAGCTGACGGCCCTGCCGGGGCGTGCGGCGGTGCATCCGTTGCGGGTCACCAGCCTGACCACGGTGTGAACGGCGTGGGGGATATCCTTTAATTTCAGGAGGTGATCATGCCCGACGAACCCGTCACGGGGCAGGCCGTCGCGGTCCCGCCACAGCAGGGGGATACCGCCGCGCTGGACACCTCCAAGACCAGCGCCTCGCGCCGGGTGCGGGCCCGGCTGGCCCGCCGGATGACGGCGCAGCGCAGCCTGGTCAACCCGGTGCTGGAGCCGCTGGTCGCCGTGCACCGCGAGTTCCATCCGAAGGCCGATCTGGCGATTCTGCAGCGGGCCTACGATGTGGCCGAGGAGCGGCATGCCGATCAGCTGCGCCGCTCCGGTGACCCGTACATCACCCACCCGCTGGCGGTGGCGAACATCCTGGCCGAGCTGGGTATGGACACCACCACCCTGGTGGCCGCGCTGCTGCACGACACCGTCGAGGACACCGGCTACTCGCTGGAGGCGCTGACCACCGACTTCGGCAGCGAGGTGGGACATCTGGTCGACGGGGTGACCAAGCTGGACAAGGTGGCACTGGGCACCGCCGCCGAGGGCGAGACCATCCGCAAGATGATCATCGCCATGGCCCGGGATCCCCGGGTGCTGGTCATCAAGGTCGCCGACCGGCTGCACAACATGCGCACAATGCGCTTCCTGCCACCGGAGAAGCAGGCCCGCAAGGCCCGCGAGACGCTGGAAGTCATTGCCCCCCTTGCTCATCGACTGGGTATGGCGACGGTGAAGTGGGAGTTGGAGGATCTGTCCTTCGCGATCCTGCACCCGAAGCGCTACGAGGAGATCGTGCGCCTGGTGGCCGACCGGGCCCCGTCCCGGGACACGTACCTGGCCAAGGTACGGGCCGAGATCGGTACGGCGCTGTCCGCGATGAAGATCAGCGCGAAGGTGGAGGGCCGGCCCAAGCACTACTGGTCGATCTATCAGAAGATGATCGTCAAGGGCCGTGATTTCGACGATATCCACGACCTGGTCGGCGTCCGCATCCTGTGTGACGACATGCGCGACTGTTACGCCGCGGTGGGCGTGGTGCATTCACTCTGGCAGCCGATGGCGGGCCGGTTCAAGGACTACATCGCGCAGCCGCGCTACGGCGTCTACCAGTCCCTGCACACCACGGTGGTCGGGCCGGAAGGCAAGCCGCTGGAGGTGCAGATCCGCACCAACGAGATGCACAACACCGCCGAGTTCGGCATCGCCGCGCACTGGCGCTACAAGGAAGCCAAGGGTCGCAACGGTTTGCCCGCCGGTCACACGGCCAACGAGATCGACGAGATGGCCTGGATGCGCCAGCTCCTGGACTGGCAGCGGGAAGCCGCCGACCCGGGGGAGTTCCTGGAGTCGCTGCGTTACGACCTTGCCGTGCAGGAGATCTTCGTGTTCACCCCGAAGGGTGACGTCGTCACGTTGCCCACCGGGTCGACGCCGGTCGACTTCGCGTACGCGGTGCACACCGAGGTCGGGCACCGCTGTATCGGCGCGCGGGTCAACGGCCGACTGGTGGCGTTGGAGCGCAAGCTCGAAAACGGGGACCAGGTCGAGGTTTTCACGTCCAAGGCCACCACGGCCGGACCCTCGCGGGACTGGCAGACGTTCGTGGTGTCACCGCGGGCCAAGGCCAAGATCCGGCAGTGGTTCGCCAAGGAGCGTCGCGAGGAGGCGCTGGAGGCGGGCAAGGACGGGATCGCCCGTGAGGTGCGCCGCAGCGGACTTCCGTTGCAGCGCTTGCTCAATGCCGAGTCGATGTCGTCGCTGGCTCGGGAGCTGCACTACGCCGACGTCTCGGCGCTGTACACCGCCGTCGGTGAGGGGCACATCTCGGCGCGGCATGTGGTGCAGCGCCTGGTGGCCCAACTCGGTGGTGATGAAGAGGCCGAGGACGAGATCGCCGAGCGCGCCACGCCGACCACCATGCAGGTGCGGCAACGCACCAGCGATGACGTCGGGGTGTCGGTGCCCGGGGCGGTCGGTGTCCTGACCAAGCTTGCGAAATGCTGCACCCCGGTGCCGGGTGACAACATCCTCGGCTTCGTCACCCGTGGTGGCGGGGTCAGCGTGCACCGCACCGACTGCACCAACGCGACGTCGCTGCAACAGCAGTCCGAACGCATCATCGAGGTGCACTGGGCGCCGTCGCCGTCCTCGGTGTTCCTGGTGGCGATCCAGGTGGAGGCCCTGGACCGGCACCGGTTGCTGTCCGATGTCACCCGGGTGCTGGCCGACGAGAAGGTGAACATCCTGTCGGCGTCGGTGACGACGTCCAATGACCGGGTGGCGATCAGCCGGTTCACCTTCGAGATGGGCGATCCCAAACATCTGGGCCACGTGCTCAACGTGGTGCGCAATGTCGAGGGTGTGTACGACGTCTACCGGGTGACTTCCGCGGCGTGAGCCGCAGTCAGGCCTGAGCTGCCCGGCGGGTGGTCAGCGCGCCGACGCCCGCCGCGCCCAGACAGGCGAGCGCCACCGCGCCGGCGAACCACGGGAACACCGCGTGCAACTGCCACTGCGTGGCCGCCCAGCCGGCGACGATGGTGGGCACCGCCATCGCGGTGTAGGCCAGCAGATAGAACGCCGACATGGTCTCGCCGCGACGGTCGGCGGGCACCACCTCGGACAGGTGGCGCAGTGAACCCCCGAACCCGAGCCCGAAGGTGGCGCCCAACAGCGCGGCCGCGGCGAAGACCAGCCACTGATTCCCGGTGGCGAGCACCGGAATGGTGATGACCAGCGCCACCGCCATCCCGATATCGCCGTAGATCGCGGCCCTGTGGGCCGGCACCCGGGCAGACCACAGCTGGGCCAACGCGGCCGCGAAAGCGGTGGTACCCACCACGACGCCGCCGAACACCACGTTGTGCACGTGGGTCTGCTGGGCGGCCAGGGAGGGATACAACGACAGCAGCACGCCGAGCACCGACCAGGAGGCGGCCGCGCCCAGCGCGGCGAACCAGAAGTCGCTGCGGATGTGCGCGGGCACGGACGGGCGGGCGAGCCGGATCGGCCCACGAGTGCGGGCCAGGTGTGGTTCGCGCAGGGCGATCACCCCGATACCGACGAGGGCGACGATCGCCGCCACCACCGCGTACGGCGTGCGCATGGGGTGCGGTGCGTATTGCGCGAGGATCGACGAGCCGACGATGGCGACGGTCATCCCGATGTTGAACGCGACGCCGGACAACTGGCCCGAGCGCACCCGGTGGTGTGGTCGCAGATCCAGCAGCGCGGCGGCACCGGCGACCACGATGGAACCGACGGCGGCGCCGTGGATGACACGTGCAAGCAGGAGCATCGCCATGTTGTCGGCGATCAGGAACACGGCGAGCCCGACGATCATCGCCACCAGCGCGCCCAGCAGCACCGGTTTGCGTCCGATCGCATCGGAAATGCGGCCCGACACCAGCACCGCACCCAGTGCCGCCACCGCGTAGACGGCGAAGATGACCGTGGTGGCCAGCGGGGTGAGGTGCCAGACCTCTTCGTACATCCCGTACAACGGGGCGGGCACCCCGGACACGCCCAGCGCCACGCCGCTGAGTACCAGCAGCAGGGTGTAGGCACCCCGCTGCACTTCGACGGGTGTGGCCGCGTCCGCCGTCACGATGTCTCCTCGGGGTGGGGGTCGACACAAGTTTCTCGTGCAACACGCGTGCCGCCGGACTTCATCTCAACCAGCCGGGTGACACGGATCTCACAGGCTGCGATACTGCGACGATGCGTGCAGCCATGGCCGTACTCCTTGCTTCGCTGGCCGTCCTGGCGGCCGGCTGTGGTTCCACCATCAAGCCCGAGGGCGCCGCCGAACAGGTCGTCAAGGTGGTCTCCAAGACCGGATTCAAGCCGACCGACGTGACGTGCCCGTCGGGGGTGAAGGCCGAGGTCGGCACCCAGTTCGACTGCCACTTCACCGGGCCGGACGGCAACTACACCGCGCATATGAAGATCACCAAGGTCAGCGGCGACGATGTCGAGTTCTACATCCAGTCCAAGCGGGACTGAGCCCGCGGCTCAGATGAGGTCGATGGCCTCGGCGATGGACGGCAGCACGAGGCCCGGCCGGAACGGGTAGCGGGTGATATCGGCCTCGGTGGTCGAGCCGGTGAGCACCAGGATGGTCTCCAGGCCCGCTTCGATACCGGCAACCACGTCGGTGTCCATCCGATCGCCGACCATGACGGTGGTCTCCGAATGGGCTGCGATGCGATTGAGTGCGCTGCGGAACATCATCGGGTTCGGTTTCCCGACGAAGTACGGTTCGCGTCCGGTGGCCTTGGTGATCATGGCCGCCACCGAACCGGTCGCCGGGAGCGGTCCCTGTGCCGAGGGGCCGGTCACATCCGGATTGGTGGCGATGAACCGGGCGCCGTCCCCGATCAGCCGGACCGCCTTGGTGATGGCCTCGAACGAATACGTCCGTGTCTCGCCGAGGACGACGAAATCGGGGTCGGTGTCGGTCAGGGTGTAGCCGACTTCGTGCAGCGCGGTGGTGAGGCCGGCTTCGCCGATGACATACGCCGACCCGCCGGCGAGCTGATCATCGAGGAAGGTGGCGGTGGCCAGCGCCGAGGTCCAGATCGACTCCTCGGGCACGGTCAGCCCCGACCGGCTCAGCCGCGCAGCCAGATCGCGGGGGGTGAAGATCGAATTGTTCGTGAGGACCAGGAAGGGACGTTCCTTCTCGGTCAGCCGCGCCAGGAACTCGGCGGCACCGGGAAGGGCGTGCTCTTCGCGCACCAGCACGCCGTCCATGTCGGTCAGCCAACACTGCGCCGGTGCGCGCATTCGTGCCGTGGAGTCCCCAACGCCGGCAACGGCAGCCGTGCTGCGCATGAATTTCGTTCTCCTGGTTGATATTTCCCATGCCGCCAGTCGGCGGTACCGGTATCTTCACCCCAGCCTAGCCGTCGGTCGGCTACTGCACCCGCACCGTCGTGATGTTCACCGGATCGGCCGGCTTCCCGTCGTCACCACCGCCGGCGACACCGCTCGCGGCAATCCGGTCGAGCACCGCCAGCCCGGGGGCCGCGATGGTGCCGAACGCGGTATAGGTCGGCGGCAATTCGGAGTCCTTGTAGACCAGGAAGAACTGGCTGCCGTTGGTGCCCGGCCCGGCATTGGCCATGGCCAGGGTGCCGCGCGGATAGACCACCGGAGTCTTGGCGGCCGGATCGGTCAGCCGGTACTGGTTGGTCGGGTACTCGTTGGGGAACTGGTAGCCGGGTCCGCCCTTGCCCGTTCCGGACGGGTCACCGCACTGCAGCACGCCGAGGTCTGCGCCGACGGTCAGCCGGTGGCAGGGCGTGCCGTTGAAATAGGCCTGCGCGGCCAGGCTGGCGAAGTTGTTGACCGTGCACGGCGCCTTGGCGTTGTCGAGCATCACCGGGATCACCCCGCGGTCGGTGGTGATGACCGCGTTCACCGTCGCCGGGGTGGTCGGCACCTTACCGACGCGGGGCGGGCGGACCGGCCGCACGGCAGCCTCGGTGGTGGCCGGGTATTGGCAGTTGGCGCCGAGGTTGACCGGCGGCTGGAACGGAGGGAGCGGCTGACCGGCGGCGGGGGCGGCGGTGATGGTCGGATTCCACTCGTACCGGTCGAGCCCGTTGCGGAAATCCTGGAGCAGCAGCCGGGTCACCACGATGGTGAAGATCAACACCAGCGTGCCGAGCACGGTCAGCACATACCCGATCACCAGGCCGGCGATCGCCATACCGCGGCCCTCTTCGCCGCTGCGCTTGATCTGCGACAGCGAGATGTGGCCGAACACGATGCCCAGCGGCGCGATCAGGAACGCACAGATCAGCGAGGCGACCGCGAGGGCGTTGGTCGGCCGCGGCGGCGGATAGCCGGGCGGCGGTGGTGGCGGAGCGTACCCGTACGGCGGGGGATAGCCGCCGTACGGCGGGGGGACCGTCACCGACTCAGTCCAGCTGGATGGACTTCACCGTGACTTCTTGCGCGGGCTTGCCGTCCTGGCCGCCGCCCGCCACGCCGGCCTTGGCGATCTTGTCCAGCGTCTCCAGGCCGGTCTGATCGATGGTGCCGAACACGGTGTAGTTCGGCGGCAGCTGAGAGTCCTGGTACACCAGGAAGAACTGGCTGCCGTTGGTGCCCGGACCGGCGTTGGCCATGGCCAGGGTGCCGCGCGGGTACAGCACGGGCTGCTGCAGCGCCGGGTTGTCCGGCTGGTACTGGTTGGTCGGGTACTCGTTGGCGAACTGGTAGCCGGGGCCGCCGGTGCCCTGACCGGTCGGGTCGCCGCACTGCAGGACCGCCAGCCCGCCGGTGGTCAGCCGGTGGCACGGGGTGTCGTTGAAGTACCCCTGCTGGGCCAGGCTGGCGAAGCTGTTCACCGTGCACGGGGCCTTGGCATTGTCCAGCTGCAGGCCGATATTGCCCTGATTGGTCGCCATGCTCGTGCTGATCTGCGCCGGGTCCGTCGGCACCTTGCCGGTGCGCGGCGGGTTCACCTTCTTGGCGGCGGCCTCGGTGGTCGCGGGGTACTGGCAGTTGGCGCCCAGGTCCGCCGGGGCGACGAAAGCGGGCAGCTTGCCGTCGGCGGCCGGCTGCGGGGCGGTGGAGGAACTGGGTGAGGCCGACGCCGTCGCGCTGCCGGAATCCTTGTTGGTGTAGATGACGGTGAACACCGCGGCAGCCACGACCGCGATGACGCCGGCCACCGAGGCGATGATCGTCAACAGACGCCGCCGGCGGGCCTGCGCGGCCCGTCGTTCGAGCTGCCTGTCGAGCTTGCGCTGGGCCGTTTCGCGTCGCTGTTTGTTCGTCGGCACCGCCGCTGTCCTCCTACGTCAGGGTCACACTCGGCACCGAGTCTGCCAGGCGTAACTGAGTGCGCGTGGCGCGACCCGCGGTCGCGTAACCCCGCATGGGAAAATGGGGGCGTGTTCATCACCGGGTTCCCGACCGGAGCGCTGGCGTGCAATTGCTACGTCATCGCTCCGCACGAGGGCGCCGATGCGGTGATCATCGACCCCGGACAGCGGGCGTCGCGGCCTTTGCAGCAGATTCTGGACCGGCACCGGCTGACCCCGGCGGCGGTGCTGCTCACCCACGGCCACCTCGATCACATGTGGTCGGCGCAGAAGGTGGCCGACACCTACGGTTGCCCGGTCTACATCCATCCGGACGACCGCGCGATGCTCACCGATCCGATCATGGATCTGGGCGTAGCGGGGAAGGCGCAATCGCTGCTGCTGGGCGTCGGCAAGCGAGCGGTGGCCGCGTTCTTCACCGAGCCCCGGCAGGTCGTCGAACTCACCGGCGACGGCGAGCTGCTGGATCTCGGTGGTATCCCGGTCACCGTGGACCACACCCCGGGGCACACCCCGGGATCGGTCGTCTTCCGTGTCGGCGCCCACGAGCGCAGCGACGGGGGGATCAGCCCGGCCAGTGCCTTCACCGGTGACACTCTGTTCAAAGGTGCGATCGGCCGTAGCGACCTGCTCGGCAGCAGCGGACGTCAACTGCTCACCTCGATCGTGACAAAACTGTTGGTGCTCGACGATGACACCGTGGTACTACCGGGACACGGTGAGAAGTCCACGATCGGGCTCGAGCGCCGCACCAACCCGTTCCTCGAAGGTTTGCGATTGTGACTGATTACTGTGGCTGACTACTGTGGCTGACTTCAAAGCGCCCAAGGGCGTACCGGACTACCTGCCTCCCGACTCCGCGCAGTTCGTGGCGGTGCGTGACGGCCTGCTCGGGGCTGCCCGGCGGGCCGGGTACGGCGATATCGAGTTGCCGATCTTCGAGGACACCGCGTTGTTCGCCCGCGGCGTCGGCGAGTCCACCGATGTGGTGAGCAAGGAGATGTACACCTTCGCCGACCGCGGAGAGCGTTCGGTGACCCTGCGTCCCGAGGGCACCGCCGGGGTCATGCGGGCGGTCATCGAACACGGTCTGGATCGTGGCCAGTTACCCGTCAAGCTCTGTTACGCCGGACCGTTCTTCCGCTACGAGCGTCCGCAGGCCGGCCGCTACCGGCAGTTGCAGCAGGTGGGTGTCGAGGCCATCGGTGTGGACGATCCCGCCCTGGACGCCGAGGTGATCGCCATCGCCGACGGCGGCTTCCGGTCGCTCGGACTCGAGGGGTTCCGCCTCGAGATCACCTCGCTGGGCGATGACAGCTGCCGTCCGCAGTACCGGGAGTTGCTGCAGGAGTTCCTGTTCCGGCTCGACCTCGACGAAGAGACCCGCCGCCGCGCGGAGATCAACCCGTTGCGCGTGCTCGACGACAAGCGCCCGGCGGTGCGCGAGATGACCGCCGGCGCGCCGCTGATGCTCGATCACCTCTCCGATGTCGCCAAGGCGCATTTCGAGACGGTGCTGGGGCATCTGGACGCCCTCGGCGTGCCCTATGTGGTCAACCCGCGGATGGTGCGCGGGCTGGACTACTACACCAAGACGACGTTCGAGTTCGTGCACGACGGTCTGGGTGCCCAGTCCGGTATCGGTGGTGGCGGCCGCTACGACGGGCTGATGCGTCAGCTCGGTGGCCAGGACTTGTCCGGAATCGGGTTCGGCCTCGGGGTGGATCGCACCATGCTGGCGCTGAAGGCGGAAGGCAAGTCAGTCGGTGCGGTGGGACGCGTCGATGTCTACGGTGTCCCGCTCGGTGAGACGGCCAAACTGGAACTGGCCAAGATCGCGGCGGCGCTGCGGAACGCGGGGGCGCGCGTCGACCTGGCCTACGGTGACCGCAGCCTCAAGGGCGCGATGAAGGGCGCCGACCGCTCCGGGGCGCGCCTCGCCCTGGTGGCCGGCGACCGCGATATCGAGGCCGGCACCATCGGTGTGAAGGATCTCTCCAACGGTGAGCAGACCGATATCGCCGCCGGTGACGTGGTGGCCGAGGTGCTGTCCCGGTTGGCCTAGGTGTGAGCGCTAGGGGCCGAACACCGTCGCGGTGAGCACGCGGTCCAGGTTGCCGACGCTGCCGCCGAACGGGTTGCCGCGCTTGAGAATCCGCGTTCCCGTAGGGGTGACCGCCACCAGCATCGCCGAGCTGGAGGTGAGTTGTGCCCGGCACTCGAACCGCACCTGGTCCAACGGTGCCACCGGCCGGCCCGCGCCGTCGCGGTAGACGCGGCGGGCCCGGTCGAACACCGCGACCGGGGTGAAGTCGCTGACCGGGGCCCGTCTGCGTCTGCGGATCGCCCCGGCGGTGCCGAGTGCTCCCACCCCGGCGGCCAGGCCCACGATCAGCAGCACTGCGCTGACGGCGAGGGGGACCTCCGCGGTGAACAGTGCGATCACCCCGAAGCCGCCACACACCAGGGTCAGGATCGCCAGGACGAACGTCGCGATCTGCCACCCGCCGCCACCGCGGTCGATCACCAGGATGTCCGGTCCGCTCTGCGCGATCACCAGACCGCCCCGGTCGGCCAGGATGTGCGGCTGCGATGGTGCGCTCACCTCCACACCATAAGGTCAGGGCATGCGAGTTCTGGTGCAGCTGGTGACGTCGGCCCGCGTGGTGGTCGACGGCGAGATCGTCGGACGGATCGACCCGGAGGGGCAGGGACTGCTGGCACTGGTCGGCATCACGCATACCGATGACGCCGCACTCGCCGCGAAGATGGCCGAAAAGCTGTGGCGACTAAGGATTCTCGATGGGGAACAGGCAGCCGCCGACGTCGCCGCCCCGATCCTGGTCGTCAGCCAGTTCACCCTGTACGCCAACACCGTGAAGGGGCGCCGGCCGTCCTGGAACGCCGCGGCACCCCGGCCCGTCGCAGAACCGCTGATCCACGCGTTCGCGGATGCGCTGCGGGGCCTGGGCGCCGAGGTGAGCACCGGAGTGTTCGGTGCGGATATGGCGGTCGAGTTGGTCAACGACGGTCCGGTGACGGTACTGCTGGAGTTGTAGCCCCGCGGGTCACGACGGCGGTGCCGTCAGATGGCCACGACGGCGGTGCCGTCAAATGGCCATCGCGGCGCGGACCTCTGCTTCGGAGGCCGAGCCACCGGTGCCCGACGAGGTGACCCGCCCGGACTCCAGGATGTAGTACCGCTGTGCGGATTCCAGCGCGAACCCGATGTGCTGCTCGACCAGCAGCACGCCGAGGTCACCGCGCGCGGTGAGTGCGGTGATCGCGGCTTCGATCTCGGCCACCACCGAGGGCTGGATGCCTTCGGTGGGCTCGTCGAGAATCAGGCACTTGGGGCCGGTGATCAGCGCGCGCGCGATGGCCAGCTGCTGACGCTGCCCGCCGGAGAGCAGTCCGGCCCGCCGGGTGAGCAGCTCCTTGAGCGCGGGAAACAGATCGAGCTGCTCATCGATGAGTGCCTTACCGTTCTTCCGGCCGTCGGCCACCACCTGCAGGTTCTCCGCGGTGGTGAGCTGGCCGAAGGACTGCTGGCCCTGCGGCACATAGGCCAGGCCTTTGGCGACGCGGGCACTGGGCCTCAGTTTGGTGATATCGGCGCCGTCGAAGCGCACCTTGCCCGCCGTGCATTTCAGCAGTCCGACCGCGGCCCGCAACAGGGTGGTCTTTCCCGCGCCGTTGTGCCCCATCACCGCGGCCACCCCGGCCGACGGCACCTCGATGCTGACCCCGTGGATGACCTCGGAACGGCCGTAACCGCTGTGTACGTCGATCAATTCGAGCATCAGGCCTCCTCTTCGGAGAGGCCGGCCGCGGCGGTGCCGAGATAGACCTCCTGCACCTTCGGATTGGCCTGCACCTCGGCGACCGAGCCTTCGGCGATCACCTGGCCGCGGGCCAGCACGGTCACCGACGTGGCGAAGGCACGCATGAAATCCATATCGTGTTCGACGACCACCACGGTGCGTTCACTGCCGATGCGGCGCAAGAGATTTCCGGTCTCTTCCCGTTCCTCATGGCTCATGCCCGCCACCGGCTCGTCGAGCAACAGCACATCGGCGTTCTGCACCAGCAGCATGCCGATCTCCAGCCACTGTTTCTGCCCGTGTGCCAGCACCCCGGCCGGCTTGTCGGCCAGGGCCGTCAGGCCCGTCGTCTCCAGGGCCTCCTCGATCGAGGGCAGGATGCCCGACCGGCGCCGCAGCAACGTCCACGGAGACCGGCCCGCCCCGGCGGCGATATCGAGGTTCTGCAGCACGGTGAGCTGCTCGAAGACCGTGGCGGTCTGGAACGTGCGGCCCACCCCGAGTCGGGCGATCTGATGGACCTTGCGGCCCAGCAGTTCCTTCCCGGACTTGCTGACCGAACCGGTGGCGGCGACGAGACCGGTGATGGCATCGATCACCGTGGTCTTGCCGGCGCCGTTGGGCCCGATCAGGAAACGCAGGTCACCCTGGAACAGGGTCAGGTCGACATCGCTGACGGCTTTGAATCCGTCGAAATCGACGGTCAGGCCCCGTACCTCAAGGTATTGCGTGCCCATGCCCACGTTGCCGCCGGCCGCCGGCTCGGCCTTGGTGTCGGTCATGTGGCGGCACCCACCTTCTCGGGTTCTGGATCCGGGGTGGGATCGGGTGTCGGTGCGGCGCGCCGGCGCTTGAGGAACACCCCGAGCCCCGCCAGACCGGCCGGGAAGAATCCGACCACGACGATGAACAGGAGTCCCTGCGCGTAGGTCCAGGCCGACGGAAACTGTTCGGAGAACGCGGTTTGCGCCCATGCGACGCCGACGGCGCCGAGTACCGGGCCCAACAGTGTGGTGCGTCCGCCGATCGCGACACCGATCAGGAACGCGATGGAGGGCACGATGCCGACCTGCGCCGGGGTGATGAATCCGATGATCGGTGCGAAGAGGGCGCCGGCGATGCTGGCGAACAGTGCCGCCGCGGTGTACGCCACCACTTTGATATTGGCGGGGTCATAGCCCAGGAACCGGACCCGCTCCTCGCCGTCGCGGACCGCGACCAGCAGTTCGCCGTAGCGGCTCTGCATCAGCTGGCGTACCACGGCGACGACGATGAGCAGCACCGCCGCGGCGATGAAGTACAGCATTTGCCGGTTCACCGGATCGGACAGCCGGAAGCCGAAGAAGGTCCGGAAGCCGTTGAGTCCGTTGCTACCCCCGAGGGTGGCCTGTCCGACGAGCAGGATCGCCAGGGCGGCGGCCAGGGCCTGCGAGAGGATCGCGAAGTAGGCACCCTTGACTCGGCGCTTGAACACGCCCAGACCCAGCAGCGCGGCGATGCCCGCGGGCACGATGAGGATCGCCAGCATCGTGAATGCGGGGGAGGCGAACGGTTCCCAATAGGCGGGCAGTTTGGGGATACCGGCGATCTGCATGAAGTCCGGCACCGTCTGCTTGCGGATCTCGGCGTCGGCGATCTTCAGATGCATACCCATCATGTAGGCGCCGAGGCCGAAGAAGACACCCTGGCCCAGGGTGAGCATTCCGCCACGGCCCCAAGCCAATCCGATACCCGCGGCGACGATCGCGTAGCACAGGTACTGGCCGAGCAGACCCAACCGGAAGCTCGACAGCACCGCCGGTGCGACGCCGAACAGCAGTACCGCGGCCACGGCGAACCCGGCCCAGGTCTGCCAGCGGCCCACGAGTGTCCTCATACGAGACTCCTTGTCCGCACGGTGAACAGGCCCTGGGGCCTGGCCTGCAGGAAGATCACGATCACCACGAACACGATGACCTTCGCCAGTGACGCGGTGGTGCTGTACTCGATGAACGAATTCAGCAGGCCGAGGCTGAAGGCCGCGATGACGGTGCCCTTGATCTGGCCGAGTCCGCCGACGACCACCACCAGGAACGCATCGATCAGGTAGCTCTGCCCGGTGGTGGGACTGGTGGAGCCGATCAGTGTCAGTGCCACCCCGGCCACCCCGGCCAGGCCGGAGCCGATGAAGAAGGTGGTGATATCGGTTCTGCGCGAGGAGATTCCACTGGTCTCGGCGAGGTCGCGGTTCTGCACGACGGCGCGGATCCGCCGTCCCATCGGGCTGGCCTTGAGCACCACGGCCAGCACCGTCACCCACAGGACGGCCAGCACCAGGATGAAGAGCCGGGTTTTGGGCACCACGGCGCCGAGGATCTCGACGCCGCCGGACAGCCAGGTGGGTGCGCCGACGTTGACCGCGGGTGCACCGAAGAGGTCACGGGCCACCTGCTGCAGGATCAGGCCCACCCCGAAGGTCACCAACAAGGTGTCCAGCGGACGGTGATACATCCGCTGGATCAGTGTGGTCTCCAACAGAACTCCGAGCAGGCCGCCGACGACGAACCCGACCAAGAGTGAGATGAGCAGTGAGGCACCGGCATTGGATACCAGTTGCTGCACCAGGTAGGCGGTGTAGCAGCCGGCCATGATGAATTCGCCGTGCGCCATATTGATGACGCCCATCTGCCCGAAGGTGAGTGACAGGCCCAGTGCAGCCAGCAACAGGATCGAGCCGAGGCTCAATCCCGTTGCCAGCTGTCCGATCAGGACATCCACGGTTGTTAGTTCCCCGTCGCTTTCGTTCGCCCCGGTGCTATCCGGACAGACCGGCAGCCCACGGGTAGGACTTGAGGTAAGGATCCGGCACGATCGGACCCTTCGACTCCCAGATGGTGTAGATCAGGCCGTCGGGGTGGATCTCGCCGATCCGGGCGGTCTTGGTGATGTGGTGGTTCTCGCCGTCGATGGTGACCAGCCCTTCGGGCGCGTCGAAGGTCACGCCACCCGCATTGTCCTGAATCGCCTTGGTGTCGAAGGCCTTCGCCTTCTCCACCGTGTTCTTCCACAGATACACCGAGACGTAGGCCGCCTCCATCGGGTCTGACGTCGGCTTGTTCTCGCCGTAGGCCTTCTTGTAGGCCGCGACGAACGCCTTGTTCACCGGGGTGTCGATGGTCTGGTAGTAGTTCCAGGCCGTGAGCTGTCCCTCGATGTTCTTGGCCCCGATCCCGGTGACCTCTTCCTCGGCGATGGACACCGACACCACGGGCATCTTCTGCGGGGTCAGTCCGGCGTTGGTGTACTCCTTGAAGAACGCCACGTTGGAGTCACCGTTGAGGGTGTTGAACACCGCACCGGCATTCGACGCCCGCACCTTGTTGACGATCGTGGAGAAGTCCGTCGAGCCCAAGGGGGTGTAGTCCTCGCCCTTGATCTCGATCCCGTTGGCGCCGGCATAGGCCTTGATGATCCGGTTGGCGGTCTGCGGGAAGACGTAGTCGCTGCCCACCAGGTAGAGCGACTTGACGCCCTTCTCCTTGAGGTAGTCCAGCGCCGGGACGATCTGCTGATTGGTGGTGGCGCCCGTGTAGAAGATGTTCTTGCTGGATTCCAGGCCCTCGTACTGCACCGGGTAGTACAGCAGCGAGTTGTTGCTCTCGAAGACCGGCAGCATGGCCTTGCGGCTCGACGACGTCCAACCGCCGAAGACGGCCGCGACGCAGTCGTCCTTGATCAGCTTCTCGGCCTTCTGGGCGAAGACCGCGGGATCTGAGGCGCCGTCCTCGCCGACGATCTGGATCTGCTTGCCCTGCACGCCGCCCTTGGCATTGATCTCCTCGACGGCCAGTTTGATGGCGTCGCGCACCGTCACCTCGGAGATGGCCATGGTGCCCGACAGCGAGTTCAGTGAGCCGACCTTGATGGTCGAACCGGAGGTGTCCACGCAGGACGCGGCCGCTGCGGTGCTGTCGTTCTCGCCGGCCTTGCTGCCACATCCCGACAGCACGAGGGCCGTCGCTGCGACCACGCTTCCGGCTGCCAGGACCGACCTGTTGAGTCGCATCTATTGCCTTTCCATCGATTTCGCGTATCGCGAGGGAATCGCGGGCTCACATGCACACGCAGGAGGCGTGTCGAATCGGGACGTTAGAGCTGGCAGGTTTCTGTGGAATTTCTGAATGTGACGAACAAATTAACCTGTTGGTCGCTCGGTCGTGGTCCGTCGTTAGCCGGCGGCGCCGAGGTGCTGATGTGGCAGTTGTAACGATCGGGTAGCGTCCGGCGATGTGACGGACATGCGAAAAGGTATGAGCAAGGTCGGAGCGGTGTTGATCTCGGGCGCGGCCCTCGTGGCGACCACCGGCGTGGCACACGCCGAGCCGGCGGCGGGGCACCAAGTGCGCTACACCCTCACCTCAACTGCCCCGTATGACTTCCAGGTGCTGTATCTGACGGCCCAGCCGGCCGACAAGGCCGCCTACAACGCCGATGCCTACTCCTATGTGAAGCGCGAGACCATCAACGTCGCGCCGGACCGGCCGTTCGTCTTCGAGACCACGCTGGCCGATCCGCAGTGGGCGATCCTGCAGGTGAGCAGCACCACCAAGGGTGGGGTCGGTGCGCCGAACCCGCATTGCGATGTCGCCGTCGACGGCCAGGTCCTCGTGGCCCAGGACGCGCCGTACAGCGTGGTGTGCCAGGGCTCGCAGTGGTGACCGCGCACTGATCGGATCTTTGCTCGAACGGTTCCGTCGGCGCACGGACGCGAGTAGCTTCGAAGTCGTCCATACCTATGGGCGAAGGAGCCGGCGATGGCCATCGACGAAGACAAGCTCCAGGCGTTTCTGGGTCGCGCGATAGGCGATCTCGGCGCGGCGATGAGCGCCATGCTGGTGCTGATCGGCGATGAGCTCGGGCTGTACTCGGCTCTTGCCGAGGGGGCCTGGTCCTCCGCCGGACTGGCCGAACGGACCGGCACCGACGAACGCTATGTACGCGAGTGGCTGGCCAATCAGGCCGCGGGCGGGTATGTCGAGTACGACAAGGCGGCGGACACCTACCACCTCAGCGAGGAACAGGCGCTGTGCCTGGCGAATCCGGACGGACCGGTGGATCTGCCGGGTGGTTATGCGGTGGTGGAGGACCTGTTTCACGTCAAGGCGCGCGCCGTCGAGAACTTCCGCACCGGTGCGGGCATGGAGTGGGGCGAACACCATCCGTGTCTGTTCCGCGGGACTGAGCGGTTCTTCCGGGCGGGCTACCACGCCCACCTGCTGTCCTCCTGGCTGCCCGCGCTCGACGGTGTCGTGGACAAGCTCAGGGCCGGCGCCCGGGTGGCCGATATCGGCTGCGGGCACGGCGTGACGACGATCCTCATGGCGCAGGCGTTTCCGGACTCCCGGTTCGTCGGTGTCGACTACCACGAGGCGTCGATCGCGACGGCGCGCGAGCACGCGGCGCGGGCGGGCGTCCCCAACGCGACCTTCGAGGTGGCCGATGCGACCGCCTACGGCGGCGGGGAGTTCGACCTGATCGCGTTCTTCGACTGCCTGCACGATATGGCCGACCCGTCCGGCGTTGCCCGTCACGCACGGCGGTCGCTCAAGCCCGACGGCCACTGTCTGCTGGTCGAACCGTTCGCGGGGGATGTCTTGTCGGACAACCTGAATCCCGTCGGCCGGGTGTTCTACGGCGCGTCCACGCTGATCTGTGTGCCCGTCTCGCTGGCGCAGCGGGGCCCGGCGCTGGGCGCCCAGGCGGGGGAGCGCCGGCTGGCCGAGGTGATGGTCCGCGACGGCGGATTCACCCGGTTCCGTCGCGCCGCCGAGACACCGTTCAACCTGGTGTTCGAGGCGCGCCCTTGACAATCGCCATCGAACAATTGTTCGATGTACCGCATGCGGTGGGACGGGCAGAGCGTACGCGTCGATGACGGCGCCCTGCCCGGGCTGCAGCGGATGGGTCTGGTTCGCAGCGTGTGCACGCCGCAGTTCGACGGCATCACCTTCCACGAGGTGTTGTGCAAGTCGGCGCTGAACAAGGTGCCCGGTGCCTCCATGCTTCCCTTCCGGTACACCGTCAACGGCTACCGGGGTTGCTCGCACGCCTGCCGGTACTGCTTCGCCCGGCCCACCCACGAATACCTGGAGTTCGACTCCGGAACCGACTTCGACACCCAGGTCGTCGTCAAGACCAATGTGGTCGCCGTGCTGCAACGTGAGCTGGCCCGGCCGTCCTGGACCCGGGAGACGGTGGCACTGGGCACCAACACCGATCCGTATCAACGGGCCGAGGGCCGGTACGCCCTGATGCCGGGCATCCTGCGAGCGCTCGCCGCCTCCGGCGCCCCGTTCTCGATCCTGACCAAAGGCACCCTGCTGCGCCGTGATCTGCCGTTGATCGCCGAAGCCGCCCAACTGGTTTCGGTCAACGTGTCCCTCTCGCTGGCCATCGGGGATCCCGAGTTGCACCGGGCAGTCGAGCCGGGCACCCCGTCGCCGCAGGCGCGCCTGGGCTTGATCTCCGCGGTGCGCGAGGCCGGGCTGGACTGTCATGTGATGGTGGCACCGGTGTTGCCGCGGCTGACCGATTCACCCGAGCAACTCGACGATCTGCTGCGCCGGATCGCCGAAGCCGGCGCCACCGGGGTGACGGTCTTCGGCCTGCATCTGCGCGGCTCGACACGAGGCTGGTTCATGCAATGGCTGCAACGCAGCCACCCGGAGCTGGTGTCCGATTACCGCCAGCTCTACCGTCGCGGCGCGTACCTTCCGCAGGACTATCGCGACATGCTTCGTACCCGGGTTGCACCGTTGGTGGCCCGGTACGGGTTGACTGGGCGAGCGCCCATGGCGAGCGCCGGTGCCGTTTCCTCCGAAGTCGCGGCACCGGCGCACCCCACCCTGTTCTAGGTGCGCCCGCGTTTGACCTGATTGAACGGCATCCCGCGGTCGGCGGCGGCCTCGCGCGGGAAGCCGAGCACCCGTTCACCGATGACGTTGCGCGCCATCTCCGAACTGCCCCCGCCCAGTGAGCCGGTCTGCCGGGACAAGTAGCGCACCCCGATATCGAGCAGGCCCGATCCCTCATCCACGACACCGGCCGTCCCGGAGATCGCCAGCGCGGTGTCGATCTCGAGTTCGGTGGTCTCCGCGTGGAACAACCGGATCAGCGTGCCCGCGTTCGGGGGTAGCGAGCCGTTGGCGATGGACGCCGAAACATGATCGATCAGTTGGCTTTTCACGGTGCGTCGGACCAGTGCCCGGCCCGCGAGGTTCTGCACCAACGGGTCGTCGAGCTGTCCGGTGGCCGCC
Organism: Mycolicibacterium fluoranthenivorans; assembly: GCF_011758805.1. Lineage (NCBI taxonomy): Bacteria > Bacillati > Actinomycetota > Actinomycetes > Mycobacteriales > Mycobacteriaceae > Mycobacterium > Mycolicibacterium fluoranthenivorans. The sequence continues at coordinate 2,857,587 of NZ_JAANOW010000001.1, forward strand.
GCCAGGCCCACATGGTCGGGCGGCATCTCGTTGGCGTTCTCGGCGCCGGTGCCACTGGCGAACTCGGATCCGCCGCCGACCGCCCGGCGCTCGTGATGCAGCTGGCGCGTGGCCACGGTCCAGCCGTCGTTGACCGCACCCACCACGGCGTCGTCGCCGAGCTCCAGACCGTCGAAGAACTCCTCGCAGAACTCCTCGTTGCCGTTGACCTCGGTGATCCGGCGCATCGTGATACCCGCTGCATTCAGTGGGACCAGGAACATGGTGAGGCCCTCGTGCTTGGGTACCGTCCAGTCGGTGCGGGCCAGCATCAGGCCGTAGTCGGCGGCGAAGGCGCTGGTGCTCCAGGTCTTGGCGCCGTTGATGATCCACTTGTCGCCGACACGGTCGGCCCGGGTGAGGACCCCGGCCAGATCGGATCCGCCGCTGGGCTCGGAGAGCAGCTGGCACAGCACCTCGTCACCGCGGATGGCGGCCGAGATGCGCGCGCGCTTCTGCTCCTCGCTGCCCATGTCGAGAATGGTGGCGCCGCAGATGGTGAACGAGGGGGTGTTCAGGATCAGCGGCATCTCGTAGCAGCGGCACTCGGCGTTGAACGCCTTCTGATAGGCCTGGTCCAGGCCGAGGCCGCCGTACGCGCGCGGGAAGCAGATGCCGGCGAAACCGCCCTGATAGAGCCGCTTCTGCAGGTGCCGGGCGCGTTCCCAGGATTTCTCCTCGGCGCGTACGGAGAACGGCGGGTTGTCGGGATCGATACGCGGCATGTTCTCGGCCAGCCATGCCCTGGCGCGCATGGTGAAGTCCGCCACCGACTCGTCGGTGCCCGTCGAGATCGCCGTGTCGGTCATGCGAACGCCTCCTCGGGCTGTGTGCGGCTGAGTTCGAACACGGCGCGGTGATGGTCTTCGGGGGAGCCGTACATGGCCCGGTTCAGCGCCGCGCGCCGCAGATACAGATGCAGGTCGTGTTCCCAGGTCACCCCGATGCCGCCGTGCAGTTGCACGCAGTCCTGCAGCATCATCGGCGCGCGTTCGGCGACATAGGCTTTCGCGACACTCACCAACATCGGTGCCTCCGGTGAGCGCGTGCCGACGGCTTCCACCGCGCCCGCGGTGGTGGCCCGGCACGCTTCGAACCACAGCTTCATATCGGCGAAGCGGTGTTTGAGCGCCTGGTAGGACGCCAGCGGCCGACCGAAACTGTGCCGGTCCAACAACCACTGATGGGTCATCGCCAGAACGGCATCCAGGATGCCGACGATCTCGGCGCACTGCAGTATCAGGGCCACCTGGCGCTGCCGTTCGATCACCGCGCCGGTCTGCTCGGCGCTGCCGAGCGCCGCGGATGCCTCGATGTCGACGCCGTCGAATTGCACTCTGGCATAAGTCTTCACCAGGTCGACGGATTTCTGCGCCGTGACGCTCACCCCGGGTGCGTCGGCGGGAACCAGGAATTGGCGCGGCGCACCGTCGGATTCGGCGACGACCAGGAACGCGTCGGCCTGCGTCCCGGCCTCGACGCGATCCTTGACGCCGTCGATGCGGTACCCGCTCCCGGTGCGGCTCGCCGTGGTGCGCGCGGATGCCGGTTCGAACGGGCGGCCCGGCTCATAGACGGCCCAGGAGGCGACCGTCTCCCCGGACACCAGCGCCTCGATGAGGTCGGTATGACCGTCCGGCGCCTCGACCAGACCGCTGAGCACCACGCTGACCGGGTGCAGCGGCCCGGGTGCGACGGTGTGTCCGGCTTGTTCGGCGACCAGGGCGAGGTCGGCCACCCCGGCGCCGGACACACTTCCGCCACCGAGCTCTTCGGGTACCAGCAGGCTGGTCCAGCCGAGCTCCGCGGCTCGCCGCCACCAGCCGGGTTCGAAGGAGACGGCTCGCGCATGCAGATCGCGGACCGTGCCGAGGGACGCCTCTTTGTCCAGGAATGCCCGCGCCGTCGAGGCGAACAGCAGCTGTTCGGGGTTCGTCATCAGCCGGCGTGGAACACCGGGTCGAGGATGCGTGAGGGCACGTCCGCTCCTGGAAGTCTAGTTATCCTATAGTGGTAATGAAGTTACCACTTCAATGTGGTGGGAGACACCAGCGTGGGCACCTTTGCCGAACCGTGTGCGCGACGGTGCCGAGGATGGCCAGCATCGACTTCGCGAACCGTATTGTGCGAGCAGCGAGAATGACGTTACCGTTTTTGCAGAGCGAGTATGCGGGCCTGCCGCTGCCGGGAAGGACACATGACGAACTCGGACACCACCACGGAGCGGGCGACCGAAGAGGTGCAGTGGACCCTGGAAGGTCTGCTCGACCTCTTCGAGCCGGCCGCCGACGGGCCGAACCGCTTCCTGGCCCAGACCGGTCTGGTCGGCGCCGACGACCGCCAGGTCGTGGAGGGCACCCAGGTGTTGGCACAGGCGATCGTCGCGGCGGCCGCACGCTTTCCCGACAAGTCGGTGCGCTCGGTGCACGCGGTGTTCGCCCGGGTGGTGCTGGTCGGTCCGCCGGTGGAACTCGATATCGACGTGGTGGCGGAAGGGCGCTCGACGGCGACGGCGGTGATCTCCGCCTCGCAGCACGGAAAACGGTGTATCACCGTCACCGTGCTGCTGGACGTGCCGTCCGGCGACGTCATCCGGCACCACCTGCCCAAACCGGACGTGGCGGCCCCGGCCGACTCCCACGTCGGGCATATGCCGATGACCGGCCGGGAACTGCGGCTGGTCGATATCGTCGACGTCAACAGCCCCGACGAGGTCGGACCGCCGGAGCTGCACGCCTGGCTGCGCTACGATCCGGTTCCGCAGCGGGCCGACCTGGCCAAGGCACTCATCGCCTATTTCACCGGACACCTGGGGATTTCGACGACCATGCGAGCACATGAGGGGATCGGCACGGCCCAGGCGCACCTGACGGTGTCCACCGCGCCGATGACCGTCTCGGTCAGCTTCCACGAACCTGTGGAGTGGAAGGGCTGGTTGTTGTACGGCCACGAGAGCACCCAGGTCGGCGCCGGGATGTCCTATGTGCGCGGCACCGTGCACACCGAGGAGGGGGAGCTGCTGGCCTCCTTCACCCAGGACGCGCTGATCCGCCCACTGCGCACCACCGATACCGACATCACGCATCAGTCGCGGTTGTAGCTCCGATCTTGCGGTGACCCTGTGATCAGTCACCCGACTGATGGCAAACGGCGGTGTCGGCTTGAAGACTGCCACCATGACCCGATCTGCCAAGCGCAGCGCCGACCGGGTGGTCGACGTCCTGACCGACCACGGTGTCCAGTACGTCTTCGGCGTCCCGGGCGCCAAGATCGACGCCGTGTTCGATGCCCTGCTGGACGGCGGACCCGAGGTGGTGGTGTGCCGGCACGAGCAGAACGCGGTCTTCATGGCCGGTGCGATCGGCCGGCTCACCGGACGCCCCGGAGTGGTGCTGGTGACCTCCGGTCCAGGCACCGCGAACCTCGCGACCGGACTGCTGACCGCGAACACCGAGCAGGATCCGGTGGTGGCGCTGTGCGGTGCCGTCAGCCGCGGCGCCCGGCTCAAGCGCACCCATCAGTCGATGAACGCCGCCGCCATGCTGCGTACCGTGACCAAGTACACCGGCGAGGTCGATGATCCCGACGATGTCGCCGAGGCGGTCGTCACCGCATTCCGCGCCGCCACGACCGAGCCTTACGGGGCGGCCGCGGTGGTACTTCCGTCGGACGTGCTCGCGGCCGTGACGGCGTCCACGCTCGCCGGAGCCCGCCCGATACCGGAGCTGGGCAGCGCACCCGACGGCGCGACGGGCGCTGCGGCCGAACTCATTCGCAGGGCTCGGCGTCCGGTGGTGCTGGTGGGTATCCGCGCGGCCGACCCCGGCAGTTGTGCGGCGGTGCGCGCCCTGATCTCGGCCACCGGGCTTCCCGTCGTCGAGACCTTCCAGGCGGCCGGGGTGATGTCGCGGGACCTCGAGGAGCACTACTTCGGACGGGTCGGCCTGTTCCGCAATCAGCCGGGGGACGTTCTGCTCGCGCATGCCGATCTCGTCCTCGCCATCGGCTACGACGCCGTCGAGTACGACCCGGCACTGTGGAACTCCGATCCCGGCCGCGCGATCATCCACATCGACACGGTCGGCGCCGAGATCGACGAGCACTACCAACCCGTCGCCGAGTTGCGCGGATCGGTAGCCGCCACCTTGGGCCGCCTGGTACCGCAGCTGTCCGGGGTGGCGCCGTCGGAGGAGTTCACCGCCGAGTTGGCCGGCCACCGCGCCGATCTCGGGGCAGCCGACGAGGCCGCCCGCGCGACACCGGCGACCCCGGCGGGGATCGATCCCGCCAGGCTCGTCCTCGCGCTGCGCGACGGACTGGACGACGACGCCACCGTGGCATGCGATATCGGCTCGGTCTACATCCATATGGCCCGGCACTTCCGCGTCTACCAACCGCGGCACCTGCTGTTCTCCAACGGTCAGCAGACTCTCGGCGTCGGCCTGCCCTGGGCCATGGCCGCCAGCCTGGTGCGGCCCGGTACCCAGGTGGTCTCGATCTCCGGGGACGGCGGCTTCCTGTTCTCGGCCCAGGAGCTGGAGACCGCAAAGCGCCTCGACCTGAGGTTCACCCACGTGGTGATGCGCGACAACTCCTACGACATGGTGGGCTTCCAGGAGGTGCTGAAGTACGGGCGCAGGTCGGGGGTTCAGCTGGCCGATTACGATATCGTGGCCTATGCCAAGGCATTCGGAGCTCGGGGTTACCGCGTGCACACGCTTGAGGAGTTCACCGCCGTGCTCGCCGACGCCCTGAACCAGGACGGACCTACGCTGATAGACGTGCCCGTCGACTACAGCCGCAATATCGAACTGGCCGCCCACCTGCACGACGACGTCTTCGAATGACCGACGCCCGATCCGGTTTCTGGGACTGGGCCCGGTCGGTGGTCGAGCACCGCCGCGCCCACTCGCCGGCGGCCCATGCCGGGCAGCTGTACCAGACCTCGACGATGGACGCCCTGCTCGCGGGCGTCTACGACGGCGAAGTCACGGTCGCAGAACTGTTGAGCCACGGCGATTTCGGCCTCGGCACGTTCAACGGGCTCGACGGTGAGATGATCGTCCTCGACGGGACGTGCCATCACCTGCGCGCCGACGGCACCGCGGTGTCGGCCGCGCCCGACGAGCGCACGCCCTTTGCCGCCGTCACCCGTTTCGTACCCGGCCACACCGTCTCGCTCACCGAGCCAGCGAACTGGGCCGAGGTCACCACGCGGATCGACGATCTGGTCGGCAGCGCCAACGTGATGTGCGCGGTCCGGATCCGCGGCGACTTCGCGGCACTGCAAACCCGCACCGTGGCCGCCCAGCACCACCCCTACCCGCCGCTGGTGGAGGCCACCTCGAGCCAGGCGAAAGCGCGGTTCACCGATGTCTCCGGCACGCTGGCCGGGTTCCGGATGCCCGAGTTCGAGCAGGGTATCTCGGTGGCCGGGTACCACCTGCATTTCCTGACCGCCGACCAGCGCCGGGGCGGGCATTGCCTGGACTTCCAGCTGTCCAGCGGGACCATCGAGGTCGCTCAGCTCAGCGAGCTGCACCTGTCCGTGCCGCAGACCGAGGCGTTTCGCGGCGCGGCGCTCAACGCCGCGGACACCTCCGACCAGATCCGCCGCACCGAGGGCGGCCATTGACGCCGGCGGCGATCAGAACAGTTCGCCGGTGACGTCCCAGGCGTGGTGCACAATGTCGTGCAGGTGATAGAGGGCGATGGTGGCGATGGTGAATTCGCTTCCGTTGCTGCGTAACCCGCGCCGGGACCAGGCGTCGTCGGGGACGGAGCGATAGGTGTCCGACACCGTGGTGGCCGCATCGAACAGCTCGAGCGCGACGACCGCGGGATCCTGGGCGCCGTAGTCGTCGGCCAGCGCGGTGGCATCCTGATCCCAGTTCGGGAATCGGGGTACGTCCTCGGTGAGCATCAACCGCACCCGGTGGGCGAAGATGCGGTGCACATCGCGGATGTGGCAGCCGTATTCCAGGATCGACCACACACCGGGCGCCGGGCGCTGCCGCACACCGGAGCGGGTCAGCCGGTCGACCCAGTGGGTGGCATCGGTGGCGATGCGCTCGGCGACATCGGTGTGGGCCACCCGAGCCGGGTCGAATCCGCAGTCCGGACACCGGCGGTCCAGCACCCAGGTCCAGTCTTTGGTGTCCGGTGTGACCGGATCGGTGCTCATCCCAGGTCGCGGGCGGCGAAGGTGTCGCACTTCTTCGGATCGCCGGTCTGGTAGCCGGTGGTGAACCACTTCTGGCGTTCGGCCGAGGATCCGTGCGTCCACTGTTCGGGGTTGATCCGGCCCGTCGACGCCTTCTGGATGCGGTCGTCGCCGACGGATGACGCCGCCGACAATGCGTCGGCAATATCCTTGTCGCTCAACGGCTCCAGGAACGGAACGCCGGTGCTCTCCTGCTTGGTGACCGACGCGTAGTGCGCCCAGATGCCGGCGTAGCAGTCGGCCTGCAGCTCGGTACGCACCCCGTTGCCCTCGGCGCCGCCCGGCCCCTGCTGGGCGCGGCCCAGGTTGCCGAGTAGATCCTGCACGTGGTGGCCGAATTCGTGGGCCACCACATACTCCTGGGCCAGCGGGCCGCCGCTGGAGCCGAATTGGTCGACCAGCACCTGGAAGAAGTCGGTGTCGAAATAGGCCGTCTTGTCCGCCGGGCAGTAGAACGGGCCGACATCGGTGGTGGCCGGCCCGCAACCGGTGTCCACATTGCCGGTGAACAACCGGACGTGGGGCCGGGTGTAGCCCTTCAGCAGTTGTGACCAGACCCCGTCCACCGAGTTACCGGTCGCGATGATGCGGCAGCCCAGGATGTCGTTCGCGTCGGCGCCGGTCTTGCACTGGGACACGTCGAACCCCGGGGTGACCGCCTGCTGGTTCTGGGTGACCTCGTTCTGCCCGAGCACACTGTTGGGGTCGACTCCCAGGAACATCGCCACCACCACGATCAGCAGACCGCCCAGGCCGCCGCCGATCGCGATGCCGCGGCCCGGACCGCGGCCGCCACCGCTGCTGGAGGTGGTGCTCGTGTCGATCTGCATGCCTTCGTTGAAGGTCATTTCCCCCACCAACTCCATCTGCATCGTCGGCAACCGGCTGGGCTCAGCTTCCCACACTACGATTGCGGTGTGTCTCTCGTCGCTGAACTTCCGACGATCGTGGCGACCTCGCACGGCAAGCTGCGCGGCAGCACCGAAGGCAGTGTCGGGGTGTGGCGCGGTGTCGGCTACGCCGAACAGCCGTTGGGGGAGCTGCGTTTCCGGGGGCCGGCGCCCCTGCAGCCGTGGTCGGGGGTGCGCGATGCTCTCGAGCACGGTCCGCTGCCGCCGCAGGGCCGGTCCTTCGTGGGGGGTGGCCGGGACGACCCCAAGATGCGGGATGAGGCCTGTCTCACGGTGACCGTGTGGTCGCCGGACGTGTCGGGCTCGTTGCCGGTGATGGTGTGGATCCCCGGTGGCGCGTTCGTCTACGGTGCCGGGCAGCTGCAGTTGTACAATGGGTCCAGGCTGGCCCGTAACGGCGATGTGGTGGTGGTCAACGTCACCTACCGGCTCGGGGTGTTCGGTGGCTTCGAGCTGGGCGACCTGGGCGACGGCTTCGACGACAACCTGTGTCTGCGTGACCAGATCGCTGCGCTGCAGTGGGTGCGCGACAATATCGCGGCGTTCGGCGGTGACCCGCAGCGTGTCACCGTATTCGGCGAATCTGCCGGTGCCACATCGGTATTGGCGCTGCTGGCCAGTCCGGCCGCCGAGGGATTGTTCACCAGGGCGATCGCGCAGAGTCCCGCGCTGCCGCTGATCGCCGACCGGCAGACCAGGGCGCGGCAGGCGCAGACCTTTCTCGAGGAGCTCGGCGCCGACGTCGACCATCTCAAACAGCTGCCGCAGCGCCGGTTGCGCCGCGCCGCCGGTGTGGTGCAGGCGGCCAGCGCCGCCGACACGCCGACGCTGGCCTTCGGGCTCACCCACGGTGTCGACCTGCTGCCACGGCATCCCATCGAGGCGGCCCGGGCCGGCGCGGTGCACGCCATCCCGCTGATCATCGGTACCAACAGTCATGAGGCGTCGATGTTCGCGTGGGGCAAACCCCCGATGCTGCCGACCACGCTGGAGTCGATCGACGGATTCTTCGCGCGCAGGGCGCCGCAGGCACGCAATCGGGTGCTCGGCGCGTACCCGGCCTATCCGCGCCGCCGGGCACTGGTGGATTTCGGGTCCGATGCCATGTTCGGCGCCCCGACCTGGGCGTTCGCCGACGCCTACAGTGCCCATGCGCCGGTGCACATGTACCGGTTCGACCACACCACCTGGACGTTGCGTGCCCTGGGCCTGGGCGCCACGCACGGCAGCGAGATCGTGCACATTCAGCACAGCTACGGCTCTTATCTGGGCCGTAAGCTGCATCCACTGGGCCGGCGGGTGCAGCCCGCGGTCGGCCGGCGGATGCAGCGTTCGTGGCTGGAGTTCGCCAGGGGCGGGCTGGACGAGTGGCCGTTCTACGACGCGCAGCGCCGGGCCACCCGGCTGATCGGCAGCGCACGGGACGTGACGGTGGAGGACCCCGACGAACGCCGGCGTGCGGCCTGGGCCGGCGTGTACTAGCAGGCGTAACGCCGGTCGGTGTACCGGCGCAGGTTGTGCAGGAATCGCTGGAACAGCCAACCCATCACCGGGCGGCCCGCGGTCATGCCGAGACGGGCAGCGGTGCCGTTGGGCTTCATCGCCATCACCCAGGTCAGGTTGCAGCCGCCTTCGGTGGGCACCACCCAGTAGTCCTCGGCGAACGCCGCGATGCTGTTGGTCGAGGCCTGATTGAACCGGAAAGCCATATGGCTGTGCGGTTCCCAGGACAGGAACTCCTCATCGCCGATGATGCCGCCACGCATGTGGACGGTGCGGGTGGTGCCGACGCCGTACGGCTGCGGGCTGGTCCAGGTCACCTTGGTGATCACGGAGGCCCAGTGCGGCCAGGATTCGGCGTCGGAGAGCACCTCGAACACCTGCTCCGGTGTGATGGCGAGGTCGACGGTGCTGACGAAACGGAACGGTGCCTCGGAGATGAAGTCCAGATCCACGGGTTCGCACGGATACATTTTCGGCACCCGTCGACCCTATCCGGGGTGGTCCGGGGAATGCTCATCGTGTAGCGGTGTCGGGACGAGCCGATCGCACTCTCTAGACTGGCTCAGTCGTCCCACCCGTCTTCATGAGGAGTTTTAGTGCTGCGCAGCCATGCCGCCGGTTCGTTGCGGTCCACCGATGCCGGTCAGACGGTGACGCTGGCGGGCTGGGTGGCGCGCCGACGCGACCACGGCGGCGTCATCTTCATCGACCTGCGTGACGCGTCCGGGGTGTCCCAGGTGGTCTTCCGCGATGCGGCGGTGCTGGAGCAGGCGCACCGGCTGCGCGCCGAATACTGCGTCGCGGTGACCGGCACCGTCGAGGTGCGGCCCGAAGGTAATGCCAACACCGAGATCCCCACCGGTGAGATCGAGGTCAACACCACCTCGCTGACCGTGCTCGGCGAAAGTGCACCGCTGCCGTTCCAGCTGGACGAGACGGCCGGTGAGGAAGCCCGGCTGAAGTACCGGTACCTGGACCTGCGCCGGGAGGGCCCCGGCAACGCAATCCGGTTGCGCTCCAAGGTCAATGCCGCAGCCCGCAATGTGCTGGCCGAGCACGATTTCGTCGAGATCGAGACCCCGACGCTGACCCGGTCGACGCCGGAGGGGGCGCGCGATTTCCTGGTGCCGGCCCGGCTGCAGCCCGGCTCGTTCTACGCGCTGCCGCAGAGCCCGCAGCTGTTCAAGCAGTTGCTCATGGTCGCCGGGATGGAGCGTTACTACCAGATCGCCCGGTGTTACCGCGATGAGGATTTCCGCGCCGACCGTCAGCCGGAGTTCACCCAGCTGGACATGGAGCTCAGCTTCGTCGAGGCCGACGATGTGATCGCGGTCTCCGAGCAGGTGCTCAAGGCGATCTGGGCGCTGATCGGCTACGACCTGCCGTTGCCGCTGCCGCGGATCGGCTACGACGAGGCGATGCGCCGCTTCGGCTCCGACAAGCCCGACCTGCGGTTCGCCGTCGAACTCGTCGAGTGCACCGACTATTTCAAGGAGACGCCGTTCCGGGTGTTCCAGGCGCCCTACGTGGGTGCGGTGGTCATGCCGGGCGGGGCGTCGCAGCCGCGGCGCACGCTGGACGGCTGGCAGGAGTTCGCCAAGCAGCGTGGCCACAAGGGCCTGGCCTATGTGCTGATCGGCGAGGACGGCACGCTGAGCGGCCCGGTGGCCAAGAACCTGACCGATGCCGAGCGTACGGGACTGGCCGCGCACGTCGGGGCGAAGCCGGGGGACTGCGTCTTCTTCGCCGCCGGCACCCCCAAGGCGGGACGCGCCCTGCTCGGTGCCACCCGGATCGAGATCGCCAAGCGGCTGGACCTGATCGACCCGACGGCGTGGGCGTTCACCTGGGTGGTGGACTGGCCGCTGTTCGAGCCCGCCGACGATGCCACCGCCTCCGGTGACGTGGCGGTCGGTTCCGGTGCCTGGACGGCGGTGCACCACGCCTTCACCGCACCGCAGGCCCAGTCGGTGGACACCTTCGACACCGATCCCGGTACCGCGCTGGCCGACGCCTACGACATCGTGTGCAACGGCAACGAGATCGGTGGCGGCTCGATCCGTATCCACCGCCGCGACGTCCAGGAGCGAGTGTTCGCGATGATGGGCATCGATCACGCCGAGGCCCAGGACAAGTTCGGATTCCTGTTGGACGCCTTCACTTTCGGCGCGCCGCCGCACGGCGGCATCGCGTTCGGCTGGGACCGCATCACCGCGCTGCTGGCCGGGGTGGACTCCATCCGCGAGGTCATTGCGTTCCCGAAGTCCGGCGGCGGCGTGGACCCGTTGACCGATGCGCCGGCCCCGATCACCGCGGCCCAGCGCAAGGAGTCGGGAATAGATGCCAAGCCCAAGACGGCTGACTCCACACATGAGTGACATCGACAAGGAAAAGCTCGTCGCCGACCCCGCGGCCCTCGGCGAGTTCAACCGCAACATCATCGAAGAATTCCGCGCGAACGCCGGCAAGGTGGCCGCGTTCGAGGGTGGCAACCTGTTGCTGCTGCACAGCATCGGCGCCAGGACCGGCCATCCCCGGGTGACGCCGCTGGCCTACCTGACCATCGACGGCCGGATGTACATCGTGGGTTCGTATGCGGGAGCGCCGAAGGATCCCGCGTGGGTGCACAACCTGCGGGCCGATCCGCACGCCAGGATCGAGGTCGGCACCGACGCGTATGACGTGGCGGTGCGCGAGCTGCCGCTACCCGAGCGTGACGAGATGTATCCGAAGATCGCCGCTGCGGCGCCCGCGTTCGCCGAGTATCAGGCCAACACCAGCCGGGTCATCCCGCTGTTCGAGCTGCAGCGGGTCTGACTCCACGCCCGAGCAGGGGCGATGGTCGCGAACGTGATTGCGACGGTCACCGCATCACCCCGAAATCAAAGTTCGGGGCTCGAAACCGGCAATCGTCACGTTTGCCGTTTCCGTTCGCGCATTCCCAGTTTTCCCTTAGGGTGGCAGTAACAGTGCTGCATACGACGCCGACGAAGTAGTTGGCGGCCGACTCCCGGAATGTCCTGCTGGGTCGCTGACTACCGGGCTCGACTCACCACTTCCCATGGGGGGATTTTGGAGACTCTGTCAGAACGCGTTTTCTCTGATCGTGCGCCACGGCGCGCCGACAACACGGTGGCCTATATCGACCAGGCGTCCTACGTGGGCCTGCGCGCACTGGGTCGCGGCCCGGTCATTCAGTTCACCTGGATCTACGAGCGCGGTGTCGATCTCGACGGGTTGCGCCGGCTCTGCCGCAATCTCGGGCAGACGATCCTCGGTCGCCGGTTGGAGCGGTCCCCGCTGCCGTTCGGCAGGCACCGCTGGGTGGCGGCGCCGCCTCCCGGCGATATCGAGGTGATGGCCGTCGAACGCACCCGTGAGTCCATCTGGGAATGGGTGAGCGCGCGGGCCGAAAAACCGGTGGACCCGGAGACGGGACCCGCATGGCATCTCGCGGTGCAACCACTGACCGGTGGTGGCGATGCGGTGTCGCTTGCGGTGTCACACACCGTGTCCGATGCCGGCGGGATCATCATGTCGATTGCGGAGGCACTCGACGGCACCGCGCGCGATCTCGGTTATCCGCCGCCGCGGTCGCGCTCGTTGCCCACCGCGCTGCGTCAGGATTTCGGCACGACGCTGAGCACGCTGCGCCGAGTCCCGTCGGCGGTGATCGGCGCGGCGCGGATAGCCCGCGAACAGAAGGACGAGCTGGCCGATTCGGCGAAGGCGGCTCAGCCGGTGCGCCCCCACGTCGCGGACTCGGTCACCGTGCCGACGCTGGCGGTCAATGTCGACCTCGCCGAATTCGACGCGGTGGCCTCGGCGCTCGGTGGTACCCGCAATGTGCTGTTCGCTGCGGTCGCGGCGCGGCTCGGGCGGATCATCGGGCGGGTGGACGCGGCCGGGCAGGCGATGGTTGTCGTTCCCGGTCAGTGAGCGCTCCGAAGGGGACACCACCGGTAACGCCCTGAACACGATCACCGTGCTGGCCGATCCGGCCACCGTCCTGGACGATCTGAGCACGCTGCGCCGCGAGATGAAGCAGGCGCTGGTGACGATGGCCGAGAACCGGGACACACTGATGGCGCCGTTGCCGTTGACGCCGTTCGTCCCGCAATTCCTGGTGCGCCGGTTGGAGAAGATGGTGCTTAAGGTGGGTGGGCCGATCGGCTGTTCGAACCTAGGCGAGTTACCGGATGCGGTGAACCGTCCCGACGGCAGCCACGCGGACCATTTTCGACGCCAGGCTGGTCGAACCCGGTGTCACCGCAGCGGATTTCGCCAGCCGCGGTGGCCTGCTCTGGCTGGCGGTGGCGTTCCTGCACGGCAGGATGAGTTTGAACATCCGGTCGTGGACCGTCGACGGCCCGAATTCCGTTGCGGCACTGTCGGACGCGGTGGTCGCGGCCTTCGCGGAATTCGGGCTGTCGGCTGTCATCGAACATTAGGACACTCGAACACTAGAGCCGTTCGATGATGGTGGCGTTGGCCATCCCGCCGCCCTCACACATGGTCTGCAGGCCGTAGCGTGCGCCACGTTGCTCCAGGGCGTTGACCAGGGTTGTCATGATCCGTGCGCCACTGGCACCCAGCGGGTGCCCGATGGCGATGGCGCCACCGTGGACGTTGACCTTGTTCAGGTCGGCTCCCACCTCGGCGGCCCAGCTGAGCACCACCGGCGCGAAGGCCTCGTTCACCTCGAAGAGGTCGATGTCCGACAATGCGAGCCCCGCCTTGCGCAGCACCTTCTCGGTGGCCGGGATGACACCGGTCAGCATGTAGAGCGGATCTGATCCGACCACCGTGGTGGTGTGGATGCGTGCCAGCGGTCGCAGTCCCAGCCGTTTCGCGGTCTCGCCACTGGTGATCATCACCGCGGCGCTGCCGTCGGACAGCGGGGACGAGTTGCCCGGGGTGATCTCCCACGTGATCTGGGGGAAGCGGGCTGCGTAAGCCTCGTTGTAGAAGGCGGGCCGCAAGCCGGCGAGGGTCTCCACGGTGGTGCCGGGCCGCACGATCTCGTCGGTGCTCAGTCCGGCGAAGGGAGCCAGCTCGTTGTCGAACAGGCCGGCCTTGGTGGCGGCTGCGGCCTTCTCGTGGCTGCTCGCCGAGAACTCGTCCAGCTGCGTGCGGGACAGTTTCCACTTCGCGGCGATCAGCTCCGCGCTGATGCCCTGTGGGACAAGGCCTTCGGGATACCTGGCGGCCATGTCGAGACCGAACGGGTCACTACCGGGCAGCACCGACGAGCCCATCGGCACCCGCGACATGGACTCCACACCCGCGGCGATGACGATGTCGTAGGCGCCGGCCAGCACACCTTGGGCGGCGAAGCTGATGGCCTGCTGGCTGCTGCCGCACTGACGATCCACAGTGGTGCCGGGCACGGTCTCGGGGAAGCCCGCGCCGAGCAGTGCGTTGCGGGCGATGTTCACGGACTGGTCACCCACCTGGGTGACGGCGCCCGCGATGACGTCGTCGACCTCGACCGGGTCGACGCCGGTGCGGACGATCAGCTCGCGCAGGCTGTGGGCGAGCAGATCGGCGGGCAGCACGCCGTGCAGCGCGCCGTTGGCCTTGCCCTTGCCGACCGGGGTGCGTACCGCACCGACGATGACCGCGTCGCGACCTGAATATCCGGACATGTGCGCTCTCCTCGCCACTGAGTATTGCTTTCTATACTCAGATGTAACACCTGGGTATATCTACATCAACCCAGCGGTAGGGTGATGTGCATGACAGTTCTGCAGGGAGTGCTCGCAGACCGCGATGCCTGGTCGGCGGTGGGGCATTGCCCCATCGAGAAGGCGATGGGGCTGATCGGCACCAAGTCGGCGATGTTGATCATGCGCGAGGCCTTCTACGGCACGACCCGGTTCGACGATTTCGCCCGCCGGGTCGGGATCACCAAGGCCGCCGCGTCGGCGCGGCTGTCCGAACTGGTCGACGCCGGGCTGCTGACCAAGCAGCCCTACCGGGAACCGGGGCAGCGCAGCCGGGACGAATACGTGCTCACCGAGGCGGGCACCGACCTGATGCCCGTGGTGTGGGCGATGTTCGAGTGGGGTCGAAAACACCTCAAGGACAGCGGCCTGCGGCTCACCCACCTGGACTGCGGGTCCGACGCGGGAGTGGAGGTCCGGTGCACGCAGGGCCACCCGGTGCCGCCGGGCGAACTCGGTATGCGGCTGGCCAGAAGGGGCACAAGCCGCACATAGCAAACGCTCACGCCATCCACCGGGATGTCATATGCTCCTCGCGGAATTCGAGATCACGTGAGCCAGGGGGGCCCAGCCGCGTGCCGATCGATCAGCCACGGCGAGAAAGGGCCCCCGCACCGCTATGACGCTGCCGCCTGACAACACGCTGGCCTATATGGACCAGGGCTCGTATCTCGCCCTGCGGGCGCTGGGGCGCGCGCCGGTCATCCAATACGTCTGGATCTACGACCGCGGTGTCGACCTGGCAGGCCTGCGGACCTTCCACGCCAACCTGCACGACGGTTTGCTGGGCCGCCGGCTGGAGCGGTCGGTGGTCCCGTTCGGCAGGCATCATTGGGTCCGGTCGGACAACCCGGAGAGCCTCGACATCGCAACCGTCGAGCGCAGCCGCGACGAGGTCTGGGACTACGTCGAGGAACGGGTGAACGTGCCCGTCGACCCCGAACACGGGCCGCCCTGGCATCTCGGGGTGCAACCGCTGATCGGGGGCGGCGCGGTCGTCACGCTGGTGGTGTCGCACACCGTGGCCGACGCCGGTGCGCTGATCGCCTCGATCGTCGGCGCGGTCTCGGGCACCAGCCGGAACCTGAACTATCCGGCGCCCGGCGCGCGGACGCGGCGGCAGGCGTTCGGGGCCGACCTGCGCACCGCGTGTCGCGCGCTCCGGGAGGTTCCCGGCGCCCTGGCCGGGGCCGCACGGCTGGCCCGCGAGCAGTCGGGTGAGCTGTCGGCCTCGGCGCGTTCGGCGCCGACGGTCCGGACCCGGCGGTCGGACCGCCCGGTCGGGCTGCCCATGGTGGCGGCGGCGGTCGACCAGACCACCTGGGACGAGCGGGCCAAAGCGCTTGGCGGAACCAGCAACGTGCTGCTGACCGGTCTGGGTATCCGGGTCGGGGTGCTGATGGGGCGCGTCGGCGCCGACGGGCAGGCGATGTTGTCGTTGCCGGTCAGCGAGCGGGTCGAGGGGGACACCCGGGGAAACGCCCTCAACTCGATCACCGTCCACACCGGCGCCGCCGCGGTCACCTCCGATCTCGGGGAGGTGCGGCGCGGGATCAAGACCGAACTCACCGAGTTGGCCGGGAAGCGGGAGTTGTTGCTGGCGCCCCTGCCGCTGGTGCCCTACACCCCGAAATTCCTGCTGCGCCGCCTGGAGATGGTGGCGCTCAAGGTCGGTAAGCCCATCGGGGTGTCGAACATGGCCGACCTGCCCAAGGAGGTCAACCGTCCGGACGGCTCGGAGGCGGACTTCTTCACCTCGCGGTTGGCCGAGCCCGGTCTGACCGAGGCCGATCTGGACCGGATGGGTGGCCGCATGATGCTCGCCTCGGGCAACGTGGCGGGCAAGGTGTGCCTGTCCGTGGTGGCGTGGGAGCCCGGCGCCGCGAATACCAAAGCGGCACTCGTGGAATCGGTGCGGCAGGCGCTGACGGACTTGGGTCTGAGCGCCGACGTGGAGTAGCGCCGGTGGGCGCCGGATAGCCTTCAGGCGTGCTGCAGATACGGGTGATCGCGCCGGCGGAACTGACCGAGTCGGTGCTTGAACTCTGCCGGCACACGCCGGGCGTCGCGCATGTCGTCGTGCACCGCGGTGCCGCCGTCGAACCGGCCGGCGACCTCGTCGCCGTCGACGTGGCGCGGGAGTCGGCCGACAGGATGGTCGGCCGGCTCAAGGCGCTCGGCTTGACCGACGACGGCGCCATCACCCTGGAGGCCCTCGGCACGGTGCTGTCCAAGGCCGGGTTCAGGGCCGACGACGAGGCCGAGGGCGACGGGGCCGACGCGGTGTTGTGGGACGAGTTGCTGGCGCGCACCCGCGAAGAGTCCAGTCTGTCGGTGACCTTCCTCGCTTTTCTGTGCATCGCCCGCTTGCTGGCCGCGGTGGGTGTGCTGACAGATTCGGCCGTCACGGTCGTCGGCGCCATGGTGGTGGGTCCGGAATTCGGTCCGCTGGCCGCGTTGGCGGTGGCGCTGGTGCGGCGCCGCGCAGCCCTGGCGCGGCGGGCGGCCGCGGCGCTGTTGATCGGCTTTCCGCTGGCGATGGTCCTGACGGGTGTCGCCACCCTCGGTTTCGAGGCGCTCGGCTGGGTGGCACTGACCAGCACCCGGAACCTCGAGCAGGTCGACTTCATCTTCCAGGTGGGCCCGTTCTCCTTCGTGGTGGCGCTGCTGGCGGGAGCTGCCGGAATGCTGTCGCTGGTGTCAGCCAAATCGGCTGCCCTGGTAGGGGTTTTCATCTCGGTCACCACGGTGCCCGCCGCGGGCTTCGCGGTGGTTGCTGCCACCGTCGGCGATTGGGACATCGCGGCGTACTCGGTCTTGCAGCTGATGGTCAATCTGATCGGCATCGTGGCGGCCGGCGTCGTGGTGCTGGCAGCACACCGGAGGCTGCACGACGCGTAACCGTGCTGCGCGGGCCTCTGTGGTGTGGTGGGATTCCCGTCATGGGAATCAAGGTGGCGCTGGAGCACCGCACCAGCTACACGTTCGACAGACTCGTGGAGTTGTATCCGCATGTGGTGCGGCTGCGCCCCGCCCCGCACTCCCGCACCCCGATCGAGGCCTACTCGTTACAGGTCGAGCCGGCCGACCACTTCATCAACTG
This sequence comes from Mycolicibacterium fluoranthenivorans, assembly GCF_011758805.1. Taxonomy (NCBI): domain Bacteria; kingdom Bacillati; phylum Actinomycetota; class Actinomycetes; order Mycobacteriales; family Mycobacteriaceae; genus Mycobacterium; species Mycolicibacterium fluoranthenivorans. The sequence goes on from NZ_JAANOW010000001.1 coordinate 2,875,092, forward strand.
GCAGCAGGACGCGTTCGGCAACTTCCTGGCCAGGCTGGTGTTCCCGAACCGGGCCAGCAGCCTCACCATCACCGTCGGCCTGATCGCCGACCTGAAGGTGATCAACCCCTTCGACTTCTTCATCGAGGAATGGGCCGAAACGGTCCCGTTCACCTACCCGCGGGCGCTGGCCGAGGATCTCAAGCCCTATTTGCGCCCGGTCGACGAGGCCGGCGCCGGCACCGGCCCCGGTGAGCTGGTCGAAGCCTGGGTGAAGAACTTCCACGTCCCCGACGGCACGCGCACCATCGATTTTCTGGTGGCGCTCAACCGCGCCGTGAACGCCGACGTCGGCTACAGCGTCCGGATGGAGCCGGGTGTGCAGACCCCGGACCACACGCTGCGCACCGCGATCGGTTCCTGCCGCGATTCGGCGTGGCTGCTGGTGTCGATCCTGCGCCAGTTGGGCTACGCCGCGCGGTTCGTCTCCGGCTACCTGGTCCAGCTGACCTCCGATGTCGAGGCGCTCGACGGTCCGTCCGGCCCGGCCGCAGACTTCACCGATCTGCATGCCTGGACCGAGGTGTACGTGCCCGGCGCCGGGTGGATCGGCCTGGATCCCACCTCGGGTCTGTTCGCCGGCGAAGGTCACATCCCGCTGTCGGCCACCCCGCACCCGGAGTCCGCCGCGCCGATCACCGGCTCGACCGGAAAGTGCGAGACCACGCTGGAATTCTCCAACGTCGTCACCCGGGTGCACGAGGATCCGCGCGTCACGCTGCCCTACACCCCGGCCGCCTGGGCCTCGATCATCGATCTGGGCGAGAAGGTGGACGCCCGGCTGTCGGCGGGCGATGTCCGCCTGACCGTGGGCGGCGAACCGACCTTCGTCTCCATCGACAACCAGACCGATCCGGAATGGACCACCGAGGCCGACGGCCCGCACAAACGCCAGCGGGCCTCGGCGCTGGCTGCCCGGCTGAAGAAGGTGTGGGCACCGCAGGGTCTGGTGCAACGCAGCCAGGGCAAGTGGTATCCGGGAGAACCGTTGCCGCGCTGGCAGATCGGGTTGTTCTGGCGGGTCGACGGTGCGCCGCTGTGGAGCGACCCGTCGCTGCTCGCCGACCCCTGGGGCCAGACCAATCCCGAGCCGGCCCCCGACGGGGCCGACGCCGCACTGCTGGGCGCGGTCGCCGACGGGCTGACGCTGCCCGCCAGCCAGGTCCGGCCGGCCTTCGAGGACGCGCTGAGCCGGTTGGCCGGCGCGGTGCGGCTGCCCGCCGGTGACCCGGTCGACGCGGCCGACGACCTCAGTGCCGACGATGCGGCGTCCCGCGCCGCGTTGCTGGCCCGCCTCGACGAATCCGTCGTCGAACCCGCCGCGCACGTGTTGCCGCTGCACCGCCGCGACGACGACTCGGGCTGGGCCAGTGCGGACTGGCAGCTGCGGCGCGGCCGCATCGTCCTGCTCGAGGGTGATTCACCCGCCGGTCTGCGCCTGCCGCTGAACGCCATCAGCTGGCATGCGCCGCGACGGACCTTCGAGGCCGACCCGCTGACTCAGGACGGCACCCTGCTACGGGGCCCGGCCCAGCAGGCCGAGGCATCCGTCGAGCCGACCGAGGATGCACCTCCCACCGCACTGGTGGCCGAGATCCGGGACGGTTTCCTCTACGTCTTCCTGCCGCCCACCGACACCCTGGAGGACTTCCTCGACCTGGTGTCACGGGTGGAGGCCGCGGCGGCGGCGATCGCGTGCCCCGTGGTCATCGAGGGGTACGGGCCACCCCACGACGGCCGGCTGACGTCCATGACGATCACCCCGGACCCGGGTGTCATCGAGGTCAACGTGGCGCCCACGGCCAGCTTCGCCGACCAGCGAGCGCAGCTGGAGACGTTGTACGAGGAAGCCCGGCTGGCGCGCCTGTCCACCGAGTCGTTCGACGTGGACGGCACCCACGGCGGCACCGGCGGTGGCAACCACATCACCCTGGGCGGCATCACCCCGGCGGACTCGCCGCTGCTGCGCCGTCCCGATCTGCTGGTGTCGCTGTTGACCTACTGGCAGCGCCACCCCTCGTTGTCCTACCTGTTCGCGGGGCGCTTCATCGGCACCACCTCGCAGGCGCCGCGGGTCGACGAGGGCCGCTCGGAATCCCTGTACGAATTGGAGATCGCGTTCGCCGAGATCGCCCGGCTGGCCGAGATCGGTGCCGCCAAACCGTGGGTGACCGACCGCGCGCTGCGGCATCTGCTCACCGATATCACCGGCAACACGCACCGGGCCGAGTTCTGCATCGACAAGCTCTACAGCCCCGACAGCCCGCGTGGCCGGCTCGGCCTGCTGGAGCTGCGCGGGTTCGAGATGCCACCGCACCACCAGATGGCCATGGTGCAGTCGCTGCTGGTGCGCTCGTTGGTGGCGTGGTTCTGGGATGAGCCGCTGCGCGCCCCGCTGATCCGGCACGGGGAGAATCTGCACGGCCGATACCTGTTGCCGCACTTCCTGATTCAAGACATCGCCGATGTCGCCGGTGATCTGCGTGCGCACGGGGTCGACTTCGACACCAGCTGGTTGGACCCGTTCACCGAGTTCCGCTTCCCGCGGATCGGCACCGCGGTGTTCGACGGCGTCGAGATCGAACTGCGGGGCGCCATCGAGCCGTGGAACGTGCTGGGCGAGGAGTCCACCGCCGGGGGCACCGCACGCTATGTCGACTCGTCGGTGGAGCGCGTGCAGGTGCGCCTGATCGGCGCGGACCGGCACCGGTACATCGTCACGGTGAACGACCAGCCGATCCCGTTGCTGGCCACCGACAAGGCCGACGTCCAGGTCGGGGGTGTGCGCTTCCGCGCCTGGCAGCCGCCCAGCGCGCTGCACCCGACCATCACCGTCGACGGGCCGCTGCGTTTCGAGCTCATCGACACCCTCACCGGTTCGTCGAAGGGTGGCTGCACCTACCACGTGGCCCATCCCGGCGGCCGCGCCTACGACAGCCCGCCGGTGAACGCCGTCGAGGCCGAATCGCGCCGCGGACGCCGGTTCGAGGTGGCCGGATTCACTCCGGGCCGGCTGGATCTGTCCGATCTCCGGGAGAAGCAGGCGCGCCAGTCCACCGATATGGGTGCGCCGGGGATTCTTGACTTGCGCCGGGTGCGTACCGTTCTGCGGTAATGGTCCTTCGCGCAAACGGCTCACCGGAGCCGAATATCGGTGTGTCCGGCACCACCTCGGCTTCGACCGACGATGTGCTGGTGGGGTACCGCGCTGCCCGCGCCCAGCAGGCGTTGTTCGATGTCCGGGGCATGGCGGGCAGCGGATACGACGAGTTCGTCGACCCCGCGGGCGGCGTTCGGTCCACCTGGCGCGAACTGGCCGAGTGCGTCGGTGAGCGCGGTCGCGACGGTCTGGATCAGCTGCGCGGTATCGTCCGCGGGCTGGTCGACGACGACGGCATCACCTACGTGCACGTGGATCCGTCCTCGCCGGCGAGTGACGGCGTCTCGGTGCCGTGGCACCTGGACGCGCTGCCCCTGTTGGTGTCGGCCGCGGACTGGAACGTGCTGGAGGCTGGCCTGGTGCAGCGCTCCCGGCTGCTGGACGCCGTACTGACCGATCTGTACGGCGAACGCCGGTCCATCACCAGCGGCGTGCTGCCGCCCCAGTTGCTGTTCGCCCACCCCGGCTATGTGCGTGCGGCACACGGTATCGAGGTGCCGGGCCGCCACCAGTTGTTCCTGCACGGCTGTGATGTCAGCCGCGCCGCCGACGGCAGCTTCCGGGTGAACGCCGACTGGACCCAGGCGCCCTCGGGCGCCGGATACGCGATGGCCGGGCGGCGCGTCATCGCGCACGCCGTTCCCGATCTCTACGAGCGGGTCGGTCCGCGCCCCGCATCGCCCTGGGCGCAGGCGTTGCGACTGGCACTGATCGACGCGGCTCCCGAGACCGCCGAAGAACCGGTCGTGGTGGTGCTCAGTCCGGGTGCGCATTCCGAGACCGCCTTCGACCAGGCGTACCTGGCCACCGTGCTCGGTTTCCCGCTGGTCGAGAGTGCCGACCTGGTGGTGCGCGACGGCCGGTTGTGGATGCGTTCACTGGGCACCCTCAAACGGGTCGACGTGGTGTTGCGCCGGGTCGACGCCGAGTACGTCGACCCACTCGACCTGCGTGCCGACTCGCGCCTGGGGGTGGTCGGCCTCGTCGAGGTGCTGCGCCGCGGGGCCGTGACGGTGGTCAACACGCTGGGCAGCGGTATCCTGGAAAGCCCTGCGCTGCTTCGCTTTCTGCCCGAGCTGGCCGAACTGCTGGTCGGCGAGGTGCCCCAGTTGCACAGCGGTGGGGTGTATTGGGCCGGCTATGCCAACGAGCTCTCACATATCCGGGCGAACCTGGCCACGTTGCTGATCAAACCGGTCGACGGCGGTCGCACCATCGTCGGCCCGACCCTGCCGCCGGCTCGTCGCGACGAGCTCGCTGACCGGATCGCCGCCACACCGTGGCGATGGGTGGCACAGGAACTGCCCGAGTTCTCCTCCGCGCCCACCGATTACTACAAGGGTGGGCTGTCGGCGGCCAGTGTGGGTATGCGGCTGTTCACCGTGGCCCAGCGCGGCGGCTACGCACCGATGATCGGCGGACTGGGATTCCTTCCGGCGCAGGGAAGTTCGGCGTACACGATGAACACCGTGGCCGCCAAGGACATCTGGGTGCGCACCCCGGACCGGGTCAGGGCGGTGCCGGCGCCGTCGATCGAGCTGCCGGTGATGACACCGAGCCCGACCCGTGCGGTGAGTTCGCCGCGCGTGCTGTCGGATCTGTTCTGGATGGGTCGCTACGCCGAGCGCGCGGAGAACATGGCGCGTCTGCTGACGGTCACGCGCGAGCGGTATCACGAATACCGCTACCGCCAGGACATGGACGGCAGCCAGTGTGTGCCGGTGTTGCTGTCCGCGATCGGTGCCATCACCGGAACCGATATCGGCGCGGGCAGTGACGATCACGAGATGATCGCCATCGCGCCGAGCACGCTGTGGGCGGTGACCGCCGACCGGCGGCGCTCCGGGTCGCTGGCGCAGGCGGTGGAACGGCTGGGCCTGGCGGCCCGCGGTGTGCGCGACCAGATGTCCAACGACACCTGGATGGTGCTGGCCTCGGTGGAGCGGGCCGTGGGACACCGGGCGGCCACCCCGCCCGAATCGCAGACCGAGGGTGACGCCTACCTGGCCGCCGCGCACAGCAAGACCCTGGCCGGCATGCTGGCGCTCTCCGGGATGGCAGCCGAGTCGATGGTGCAGGACATCGGCTGGACGATGATGGACATCGGTAAGCGCATCGAGCGCGGCCTGGGCCTCACCGCGTTGCTGCGGGCCACCCTCACCGAGGTGCGCAGCCGGGACGCCGAGCAGACGGTCACCGAATCCACGCTGGTGGCCTGCGAATCGTCGGTGATCTACCGGCGCCGGATGCTGGGCCAGGTCAGCCTGGCCGCCCTGACCGAACTGGTGCTCTTCGACGACGAGAACCCGCGGTCGTTGGCCTATCAGTTCGAGCGGTTGCGCGCCGGCCTGAAACGGTTGCCGTCCGCCTCGGGTGCCTCGCGACCGGAACGGCTGGTCGAGGAGATCGCCACCCGGTTGCGTCGTATCGACCCCCTGGACCTGGAGGTGGTCGCGGCTGACGGCACCCGCGCCGAACTGGCCGAACTGCTCGACGGGATACACGCCAGCCTGCGTGATCTGTCCAACCTGATCACCGCGTCGCATCTGTCCCTGCCCGGCGGTATGCAACCGCTGTGGGGACCCGACGAGAGGCGGGAATTACCGTGAGCTCCAGGGGCTACGAGATCACCCACCGCACCACCTATCGGTACTCCGACGTGGTGACCAGTTCCTACGGCCGGGGTTTCCTCATCCCGCGCAGTTCGTCACGGCAGCGCTGCCTGGCCCACGAACTGCTCATCGACCCGGATCCCGCCGACAGCTCCACCAGCCGGGACGCCTACGGCAATATCAGCTCCTACTTCCACGTCACCGAACGCCATCGCACGTTGACGGTGACCAGCCGCGCGGTCGTCGAGGTCGACGCGCCACCGCCGGACTATTACACCGATGCCGCCCTACAGCTGCCGTGGGAGCAGGCGCGCCCGGTCGGGTTGGCCTGCGAATTCGCCATGGATCTGGTGCCGCCGGAGATCACCGACGAGATACGTGCTTATGCGGCACCGAGTTTCACGCCGGAGCGGCCGCTCATCGAGGTGGTGCGGGAGCTCACTTCGCGGATCTACCACGATTTCACCTACCTGCCCGGGTCCACCACGGTGTCCACCGGTGTCGCCGAGGTGCTCGCCGAGCGCGAGGGCGTGTGCCAGGATTTCGCCCGGTTGGCCATCGCCTGCCTGCGCGCCAACGGGTTGGCGGCGAGCTACGTCTCGGGCTATCTGGCCACCGACCCGCCGCCGGGCAAGGAGCGGATGGTCGGGGTCGACGCCACCCATGCCTGGGCCTCGGTGTGGACACCGGGGGATCGGTGGGTCGCCTTCGATCCCACGAACAACCAATTGATCGACGAACGCTACGTCGTCGTCGGCTTCGGCCGCGATTACGCCGATGTTCCCCCGTTGCGCGGCATCATCTACACCGACTCGGAGAGTAGCGTGATAGACGTCGCGGTCGACGTCGCGCCGTACTAGGGGAGGGTTCATGCGGGATTTCACGTGCCCGAACTGTGGTCAGCACCTGGCTTTCGAAAACTCGGTCTGTTTGTCCTGCGGTGCCGCGCTGGGATTTTCGCTCGAGGACAAGGCGCTGCTGGTGATCGCGTCCGCCGAACACAGCGGGCACGCCGGCGCGGTGGCCAGCACCGAGTATCAGCTGTGCGCCAATCTCCATGTGGCCGAATGTAACTGGTTGGTCCGAACGGCGGGGCCGCCGCAGCTCTGTGCCTCGTGCATGCTCACCCGGACCCGGCCCAGTGACGGCGACGACAAGGCGTTGGCGGCGTTCGCGGGCGCGGAACGGGCCAAACGCCGACTGTTCGTCGAACTGTACGAGTTGCACCTGCCGGTGGTCGGGCGCGATGCCGACCCGCAGTACGGCCTGGCGTTCGATCTGCTCTCCAGCGAGCAGGAGAAGGTGCTCACCGGTCACGTCAACGGCGTCATCACCCTGGATCTGGCCGAGGGCGACGATGTGCACCGCGAGCAGTTGCGTATCGAGATGTCCGAGCCGTACCGCACCCTGCTCGGGCACTTCCGCCACGAGATCGGGCACTACTACTTCTACCGGTTGGTGGGACCGTCGCCCGACTACCGGGCGCGGTTCGAGGCGCTGTTCGGCGATCCCGATGCCGACTATCAGGCAGCGCTGAACCGGCATTACACCAACGGAGCGCCGCAGGGCTGGGAGGAGACCTACGTGTCCTCCTATGCCACCATGCACCCGGCCGAGGACTGGGCCGAGACCTTCGCTCACTATCTGCACATCCGCGACACCCTGGACACCTCTGCGGCCTTCGGGTTCGCTCCGGCCAGCGCCACCTTCGATCGTAAGATGTTGGGCCCCAGTGGCTTCGACACCATCATCGAGATGTGGCTGCCGCTGGCCTGGGCGCTGAACATGGAGAATCGGTCGATGGGCAAGGACGATCTCTATCCGTTCGTGCTGCCCCCGGCGGTGCTGGAGAAGATGCGGTTCATCCATACCGTGGTCGACGAGTCGACCTCGGCCAAGCCGGCCGAGCTCAGCGCGTCGACCCGCTGAGCTCGAGCAGACTCTGGGCAGTCGCGGTGACCGCATCGGCCGCCGAACGTGGCTGCCAGCCCAGCATTTCGGTGGCCTTGGCGTGCGACACCTGTTTCGGCTCGCCGAGCAGACCGGCGAAGATCGCCAGCTCCGGGCGGGTGGCGGCGACGGCACGGAATTCGTCATCGTCGACGACGAATTCGGGCACCTGCGCCGCGCGGCCACCCAGCCGGGAGCGCAGCGTCGCGGCGATCTCGGGCAGCGTCACCGCGGCACCGGCACTGGCCAGGTAGCGCTGTCCGGCCGCCACCGGGCTGGTCATGGCCCGCAGGTGCAGATCGGCCACGTCGCGGACGTCGACCACGGCGAAGGACGCCCGCGGCAGCGGTGCCGGTCGACCGCTCAGCAGCATGGCGATGATGCCGACCGAACTGGACAGCTTCGGCCCGAGAACCGGCCCGAACACGCCCACCGGATTGATCACCGTCAGCTCGGGTGCCCCCGGCGTGGCCGCGACGAAGTCCCACGCGGCCCGTTCGGCGAGGGTCTTCGACAGCACGTACGGGTCGTTGTCATCGGACGGGTCGGTCCAGTCGGACTCGTCGTAGACCCACCCCGCAGGTCGGGGGCTGTACCCGACGGCGGCGAAGGATGAGGTCAGCACCACCCGCCGGACACCGCCCGCTGTCGCGGCGCGCAGCACCCGCAGGGTTCCTTCGCGGGCCGGCACGATGAGGTCGTCGGGATCGTCGGGCTGCTGCGGGGGAAAGGGCGACGCCATATGCAGCACATGGCTGGCACCGGCCACCGCCTCGGCCCAGCCGGTGTCCTCGGTGAGGTCGGCCGCGACGAAGCTCAGCTCGGTGGTGTCCGCGCCCGCCCTGGTCAGGGTGTCGCGGACCTCGGCTTCGCGGCCGGCCGATCGCGCCGTGGTGCGCACCCGGTGTCCGGCCGCGAGCAGTTGCGCAATGGTGTGTCCGGCAAGGAATCCCGATCCGCCGGTGACCAGGGTCAGGGCCGTGGGTTCAGTCATGGTGTGTCGCCTCTTCCTCAAGTAGCCGGTTGCCCAGCGTGATGATCTCCGGGATCAGGCGTTGTTCGGCGTCGTCGTCACCGCGTTGGCGGGCCGCCCACATATCGGCCTTGGCCGCGACATAGCGCCGGCGCACCTGCAGTCGGCTGATCTCGTCGCCCAGGCGCTGTGCGTGTGCGGCGAACAGCCGCTGCTGGTCGGCCGCCGAGTCGGGGCCGCCGCGCATGTTGTCGACGTAGGTCCGCATATCCCGCACCGACATCCCGGTGCCGCGCAGGCAGGCCAGTGATTCGACCGCCGTGACCAGCTCCGGCGGGTACCGGCGGTGGCCACTGCTCGGGTCGCGGGGGACCGGGTCGAGCAGCCCGATGCGCTCGTAGTAGCGCAGCGCCGACTCACTCAACCCGGTGCGCCGGGCCACCTGTTGGATGGTCAGGTCGGCGAGGACGGTGACGGACAGGTCGATGGGCATGCCTGCACTCTGCCGAACTTGAACCGCTTCAAGTCAAGTGTGGTTCGCCTCACTGGTCACGGTCCGGTGACGCGGGCATGTCGCAACGGCGCTGCGGCGCCCGCCGTTCCTAGCATCGCGCGGGTGAGTGATCGTTACGGTTCCGACATCCTGGCCCGAAACCCGCACACCCCGAAGCGGGTTCGCTCGGTGGAACATCCCGCGGACAAGGGCCTGGTGGTCGAGGAACCGACCAGTGGGTTCGTCGGCGCGGTGGTGCGGGTCGGGAACAACCGGGTGGAGCTGGAGGACCGCAACGGCCGGGTCCGGTCCTTTCCGATGGGCCCGGGATTCCTGGTCGAGGGCAAACCCGTCATCCTGACGGTGCCGAAGGTGGTCAAGGCCCCGGTGCGCACGGCATCCGGCTCGGTCGCGGTGTCCGGGGCCAAAGCCAAGGTGGCGCTGGCCAGCCGGATCTACGTCGAGGGCCGCCACGATGCCGAGCTCGTCGAGCAGGTGTGGGGCGCGGACCTGCGGATCGAGGGTGTGGTCGTCGAGTATCTGGGTGGGGTGGACGATCTGGCCGGGATCGTTGCGGAGTTCCGGCCCGGGCCTCGCCGCAAGCTCGGGGTCCTGGTGGACCACCTGGTGGCGGGTTCCAAGGAATCGCGGATCGCCGACGCGGTGCGTCGTGGGCCCCATGGTGAGCACTGCCTGGTGGTGGGGCATCCGTTCATCGACATCTGGCAGGCCGTCAAACCCGAACGACTGGGCATGAAGCAGTGGCCGGTGATCCCCCGGGGCACCGACTGGAAGCACGGGATCTGCGAGGCGCTGGGCTGGCCGCACGCGACGCAGGCCGATATCGCCGGGGCCTGGCAGCGCATCCGCGGCCGGGTGCGGGACTGGAACGACCTGGAACCTGCACTGATCGGCCGGGTGGAGGAACTCATCGACTTCGTCACGGTGCAGCCCTGAGCTGCGGTCGGTGCGGCGTGGTAAGCAGAAGGCGTGTCTGACAGCCTGTTCGACGTACCGGGTGGGGAGCAGTCGTCCTCGGCCGGCATCGACGCGCCGTCGGCCGCCAGCCCGCTCGCGGTGCGGATGCGTCCCGCCACTCTCGACGATGTCGTCGGCCAGCAGCACCTGCTCAAACCGGGTTCACCGCTGCGCCGCCTGGTCGAGGGCTCCGGTGCCGCGTCGGTCATCCTGTACGGGCCGCCCGGCACCGGCAAGACCACGCTGGCGTCCCTGATCTCCGGTGCCACCGGCCGCCGGTTCGAGGCGCTCTCGGCGCTGTCGGCCGGCGTCAAAGAGGTCCGCGCCGTCATCGACAAGGCACGCCACGCCCTCATCAGGGGCGAACAGACGGTGTTGTTCATCGACGAGGTGCACCGGTTCTCCAAGACCCAGCAGGACGCGCTGCTGGCGGCCGTCGAGAACCGGGTGGTGCTGCTGGTCGCTGCCACCACCGAGAATCCGTCGTTCTCCGTCGTCGCGCCGTTGTTGAGCCGGTCGCTGATCCTGCAGTTGCAGCCGCTGGGCGCGGCGGACATCCGCACCGTGATCCGCCGGGCCGTCGCCGACCCGCGCGGCCTGGGCGGCACGGTCGGGATCGACGACGAAGCGGTGGAACTGCTGGTGAAGCTGTCGGCCGGCGACGCGCGCCGGGCGCTGACCGCCCTCGAGGTCGCCTCCGAGGCGGGGGAACAGATCACCGTCGCGGTGGTCGAGCAGTCGCTGGACCAGGCCGCGGTGCGCTACGACCGCGACGGGGACCAGCACTACGACGTCATCAGCGCCTTCATCAAATCGGTGCGCGGCTCCGATGTGGATGCCGCCCTGCACTACCTGGCCCGGATGCTGACGGCCGGGGAGGATCCGCGGTTCATCGCACGCCGGCTGATGATCCTGGCCAGCGAGGACATCGGGATGGCCGATCCGACCGCCCTACCGACCGCGGTGGCCGCGGCGCAGACCGTGGCGCTGATCGGGCTGCCCGAGGCTCAGCTGACGCTCGCACACGCCACCGTGCACCTGGCCACCGCACCGAAATCGAACGCCGTCACCACCGCGCTCGGGCAGGCGATGGGCGATATCCGGGCGGGCAAGGCCGGCCTGGTGCCGCCGCACCTGCGTGACGGGCACTACTCCGGGGCGTCGAAGCTGGGCAATGCGGTCGGCTACAAGTACGCCCATGACGCGCCGGGTGGTGTTGCGGCCCAACAGTATCCACCGGATGAACTGGTGGGAACCGACTACTACAGGCCCACCACGCACGGCGCCGAGCGTGAGATCACCACCCGGCTGGACAAGTTGCGCGCCATCGTGCGGCGCACCCGCTGACGGGCCGGTCAGACCAGTTCGGGCACCCTCAGGTGGGCGACGGCCAGTTCGAACTCGGCCTCGTCGACCTCGGACGCCCCGGCCGCGCGCATCGACGCCATCTTCAGCGCGGTGGCCTGGTCGCGGTTGTCCACCATGGCGTCGTGGCTGCTGAACGACACCGAGGAGACCCCGCGCCCGGTGGCCCGGTCGATCATCAGGCTGGCACTACAGAACCCGGGCAGATGCTCCACCTGCGGCAGGACCGCACCGCGGAAATAGTCGATCCCGGCGTCGATCAGATCCAACGGCACCGACACCCAGGTGGCCCGCACACATGCCCGCCGGCTGTCGGAACTGTGCGTGCGGTGCAGGACGGCGATCTCCCAGTTCTCCGTCCACGCGGTGCCGCCGAACTCGTTGGCAACCCGGTTCCGCATCTGCGCCGTCTCCTCGAAACTGGAGCGCATCGCCTCCTCGGATTCCCAGGCGGTGGTGACGATGCACCGGCCGGACTCGCGGTCGACCATCAGAGACAATCCGACCCAGCCGGGCAGTTCCGGCAATGCGGTCATGACCTCGTCTCGGACGTGAGCGATGCCGGCGTCGATCTTGTCCAGGCGCGCCATCACCGTGGTAGAACGTGCGAACACGGTCCACCCCCTCTTGGTTCGGGGCAGCGCCCCGGCGGCGCCACCGGTCACCCACCACTGTCCTCCCGCGCTGCGCCACGCACAATAGTCATTGGCTGCGCACCGCGCAGGCGGTCAACACGGTTCCCGGTAGTGTTATGCGGTCGACCACCGGCCCAGCGAATGAAGGACAGCAGCACGTGCAAACACACGAGATCAGGAAACGTTTCCTCGATCATTTCGTGAAGGCGGGACATACCGAGGTGCCCAGCGCCTCGGTGATCCTCGATGACCCCAACCTGCTGTTCGTCAACGCCGGCATGGTCCAGTTCGTCCCGTACTTCCTGGGTGCCCGCACCCCGCCGTACGAGACCGCCACCAGCGTGCAGAAATGCATCCGGACCCCCGATATCGAAGAAGTCGGTATCACCACCCGGCACAACACCTTCTTCCAGATGGCGGGCAACTTCTCGTTCGGCGCCTACTTCAAGAAGGGTGCCATCGAGTTGGCCTGGTCGCTGCTGACCAACCCGGTGTCCGAAGGCGGCTACGGGTTCGACCCCGAAAAGCTTTGGGCGACAGTTTATCTCGATGACGACGAGGCGATCGGCCTGTGGCAGGAGGTCGCCGGCCTGCCGGCCGAGCGTATCCAGCGCCGCGGGATGGCCGACAACTACTGGTCGATGGGCATCCCCGGGCCGTGCGGCCCCTGTTCGGAGATCTACTACGACCGTGGGCCCGAGTACGGCATCGACGGCGGTCCCGAGGCCAACGAGGACCGCTATATCGAGATCTGGAATCTCGTGTTCATGCAGAACGAGCGGGGTGAGGGCACCTCGAAGGACAACTTCGAGATCCTCGGGCCGCTGCCGCGCAAGAACATCGACACCGGTATGGGTATCGAGCGCATCGCCTGCCTGCTGCAGAACGTGGACAACGTCTACGAGACCGATCTGGTCCGTCCCGTCATCGACGTCGTCGCCGGTATCGCGCCCCGCGGCTACGGGCAGGGCAACCACGATGACGATGTGCGCTACCGGATCATCGGCGACCACAGCCGCACCGCGGCGATCATCATCGGCGACGGGGTCACGCCCGGTAACGAGGGCCGCGGCTACGTCCTGCGCCGGCTGCTGCGCCGCATCATCCGGGCGGCCAAACTGCTCGGCGTGGAACGGCCGATCATGGCCGAGCTGATGGCCACGGTGCGCGACGAGATGGGGCCGTCCTACCCGGAACTGGTGACCGATTTCGAGCGCATCAACCGCATCGCGGTGGCCGAGGAGACGGCGTTCAACCGCACCCTGGCTGCCGGGTCCCGGCTGTTCGACGACGCCGCGGCGGCCACCCGGGCCGCCGGGAAGTCCACGCTGTCCGGTGATGACGCCTTCACCCTGCACGACACCTACGGCTTCCCGATCGACCTCACCCTCGAGATGGCCGCCGAGGCCGGCCTGACCGTCGACGAAGAGGGTTTCCGCGGCCTGATGGCACAGCAGCGCCAACGCGCCAAGGCCGACGCCGCTTCCCGCAAACAGGCCCATGCCGATCTGTCCGCCTACCGCGAGCTGGTGGACGCCGGTCCCACCGAGTTCACCGGATTCGACGAATTGTCCTCGCAGGCAAAGATTCTCGGCATCTTTGTGGAGGGCAAGCGGGTTCCCGTGGTGGATCACGAGAGCGCGCGGGGCCATCGGGTCGAGCTGATCCTGGACCGCACCCCGTTCTACGCCGAATCCGGCGGGCAGATCGCCGACGAGGGCGCCATCAGCGGAACCGGCTCCTCGAGCACCGCGAAAGCGGCCGTCACCGATGTGCAGAAGATCGCCAAGACCCTGTGGGCGCACCGGGTCACGGTGGAGTCCGGCGAGTTCGTCGAGGGCGACACCGTCACCGCCGAGGTCGACCCGCAGTGGCGCCACGGCGCCACCCAGGGCCACTCGGGCACGCATATGGTGCATGCCGCACTGCGGCAGATCCTGGGGCCCAACGCCGTTCAGGCCGGCTCGCTGAACCGGCCGGGCTACCTGCGGTTCGACTTCAACTGGCAGGGTGCGCTCTCCGAGGACCAGCGCACCGAGATCGAGACGGTGGCCAATGAGGCGGTGCAGGCCGACTTCGCGGTGAACACCTTCAACACCGGACTCGAGCAGGCCAAGGCCATGGGCGCGATGGCGTTGTTCGGCGAGAACTATCCCGACGAGGTGCGGGTGGTCGAGATCGGTGGACCGTTCTCGCTGGAACTGTGCGGCGGCACCCATGTGCGCAGCTCCGCCCAGATCGGTCCGGTCACGCTGCTCGGCGAATCCTCTGTCGGGTCGGGTGTGCGCCGCGTCGAGGCCTATGTCGGGCTGGAATCGTTCCGGCACCTGTCCAAGGAACGCGCCCTGATGGCCGGGCTGGCGTCCTCGCTGAAGGTGCCCTCGGAGGAGGTGCCGGCCCGCGTCGCCAATCTGGTGGAGCGGCTCAGGGTGGCCGAGAAGGAATTGGACCGGGTCCGGCTGGCCAATGCCAGGGCGGCCGCGGTGAACGCCGCCGCGGGCGCCGAGACCGTCGGCAAGGTGCGCTTGGTGGCCCAGCGGATGGCCGGCGGGATCTCCGCCGGTGACCTGCGCAGCCTGGTCGGCGATATCAAGGGCAAGCTGGGCACCGAGCCCGGTGTCGTTGCATTGATTGCCGAGGGCGAGGACGACTCGGTGCCGTTCGTGGTGGCGGTCAACGCGGGTGCTCAGGACCTCGGGTTGAGTGCCAACGACCTGGTGAAGCAGTTGAGTGCGGCGGTCAACGGCCGTGGGGGCGGCAAGGCCGATCTGGCACAGGGTTCCGGCAAGGGGGCGGCGGGTATCGACGCGGCATTGGCCGCGCTACGCGCAGAGATCGCCCGGAGCTGAGCCGGGTGGGAGAAGGTACCGAGCGTCTGCCGGACCGGCCGGGTCCCGATGATCCCGGCCGCGGTCGCCGGCTCGGTATCGATGTCGGCACCGTCCGCATCGGTGTCGCCGTCTGCGATCCCGACGGCATCCTGGCCACCCCGCTGGAGACCGTCCGCCGCGAACGCGACGGACGTCACCTGCGCCGGCTGGTCAAACTCGCCACCGAACACGAGGCCGTCGAGGTCGTGGTCGGACTGCCGCGTACGCTCGCCGACCGGGCCGGCTCCTCGGCCCACGACGCCGTCGAGCTGGCCGACACCATCGCCGCACGAATCGCCCCGACACCGGTGCGCCTCGTCGACGAGCGACTGACTACGGTGAGCGCACAACGTTCACTTCGGGATGCAGGTATCCGAGCCAAGAACCAGCGGACCATGGTCGATCAGGTTGCCGCAGTAGCAATTCTGCAGACCTGGTTGGACCAGCGCCGGTCCGGACTAGGGGTTGCCGATGACTGACGACTGGGGTACCGACCGTCACGAGCCCGTCGCGGTGGGACCGCCGCGACGGCGGATGAGCCGCGCCTCGCGGGCCCGCGCGCGCCGCATGCAGCGGCGTCGGCGGTTCTACAGCGGTATGGCGGTGGTGGTGCTCGTCGCCGTCGTGCTCGTCGTGGTGTTCCTGGGCTCACGGATGTGGCACGGCATGTTCGGCTCGAGCAGCGATTTCGCGGGTGACGGTACCGCCGACGTCGTCGTCGAGGTGCACAGCGGGGACTCGACCACGGCGATTGGCCAGACGCTGCAGCAGCAGAACGTGGTGTCCTCGGCCAAGGCGTTCGTCGAGGCCGCGTCGGGTAATCAGGCCATCGCGGCGATTCAGCCCGGCTTCTACAAGCTGCGCACCGAGATTCCGGCGTCCGGGGCGGTCACCCGGCTGGCGGACCCGAAGAACCGGGTGGGTCAGCTGGTGATCCCCGAGGGCCGGCAGCTCGACGATGTCGCCGATGTGAAGACCAATGCGGTCACCGACGGCATCTTCACGCTGATCTCGAAAGCCTCCTGCGTGGATATCGACGGTGACCACAAGTGTGTGCCGGCCGCGGATCTCAAGAACGTCGCCGCCACCGGGAATCTGGCGGCGCTGGCGGTGCCGGATTGGGCCACCGCGCCGGTGACGGCGATGGGCCCGGACCACCGCCGGCTGGAGGGACTGATCGCGCCGGGCAGTTGGAACGTCAACCCCTCCGGAACGCCGCAGGACATCCTCACCAGCCTGATCAAGGCGAGTACCGCGCAGTACGAGGCCGACGGCCTGCTCGACGCCGCGGCCGCCACCCATCTGACGCCGTACCAGATCCTGGTGGTCGCGTCGCTGGTGCAGCGCGAGGCCAAACCGCAGGACTTCGCCAAGGTGGCCCGGGTGATCTACAACCGGCTGGCCGAACACCGCAAGCTGGAGTTCGACTCCACCGTGAACTACTCGCTGGACCGCCAGGAGGTGGCCACCACCGACGCCGATCGCGAACGCGTCACACCGTGGAACACCTATGCCTCCGAGGGGCTTCCGGCCACCCCGATCTGCTCACCGGGACAACCCGCCCTGGCCGCGGCCGAGAACCCGGCACCGGGGGACTGGCTGTACTTCGTGACCATCGATATGCAGGGCACCACGCTGTTCACCCGCGACTACGAGCAGCACCTGGCGAATATCGAGCTGGCCAAGCACAACGGTGTCCTCGACAGTGCACGGTAGCCGGGCCGGCCGAAAAGCAGCGGTTCTCGGCTCGCCCATCTCACATTCGCGTTCGCCCGATCTGCACCTGGCGGCCTACCGTGCGCTGGGGCTGACCGACTGGACCTACGAGCGCATCGAGTGCACCGCCGAGCAGCTGCCCGCCCTGGTCGCCGGTCTGGGCCCGGAGTGGGTCGGGCTGTCGGTCACCATGCCCGGAAAGTTCGCGGCGCTGCGGTTCGCCGCCGAACACACCGCGCGCGCCGCGCTCGTCGGCTCGGCCAACACCCTGGTGCGCACACCCTCGGGGTGGCGGGCCGACAACACCGATATCGACGGGGTGATCGGCGCGCTCGACGGGGCGGGCGAGCGAAGCGACGGGGGATATGCCCTGCCGGGCGCGCGTGCGGCGGTGCTGGGCTCCGGTGGCACGGCCCCGGCCGCGGTGGTGGGTCTGGCCTCCCTCGGGGTCCGCGATATCGCCGTCGTCGCCCGCAACGCGGACAAGGCGGCGCCGCTGGTGGCGCTCTCCGAACCCCTCGGTGTGACCGTGCACTGGGTCGAACTGGGCACCCCGATCAGGGCGGATGTGGTGGTCAACACGCTGCCGGCAGAGGTCGCCGGCGCCTACGCGCCCAGCGTCGCGGGGGTGCCCGTGCTGCTGGACGCGATCTACGATCCGTGGCCCACCCCGCTGGCCGGCGCGGTGTCGGCAGCAGGCGGGCGGGTGATCAGCGGGCTGCACATGCTGTTGAACCAGGCCTTCGCCCAGGTGGAGCAGTTCACCGGGCAACCGGCCCCGAAAGAGGTGATGAGGCAGGCGCTGGCCGGCCTTTAGCCTCGAGAGGTGGCGGCGCTGGTGGCGGGGTGGCTGATCGCCTTGAGCGCCTTCGATATCCGGCAGCGCCGGTTGCCCAATGTGCTGACCCTGCCCGGCGCCGTCGTGGTGCTGGGTGGCGCGGCCATGGTGGGCCGGGGCTGGCCCGCACTCGCCGGTGCGGCGGCGCTGACGGCGGTGTACCTGCTGGTGCACTTCGCCGCGCCGGCCGGCCTGGGCGCCGGCGACGTCAAGCTGGCGATCGGGTTGGGCGGGTTGACGGGGGCCTTCGGTCCCGACGTGTGGATGCTGGCCGCCGCGGGGGCCCCGATGCTGACCGGACTCGTGGCGCTGACCGCTCTGGCCACGGGCCGGCGTGATCCGGTGCCGCACGGGCCGTCGATGTGCGCGGCGTCCGCAGCATCGGTCGCCCTGGTGTGGGTGTAGCCCTGGAGGCGCGCCTGTGCCGGCCGGGTTGACGGATTGGGTCGCGCGGATACCCGCATGGGAGAATGACACCCGTGTTGCGTTGGACTACCGCTGGTGAATCCCATGGCCGTGCCCTGGTCGCGATGGTTGAAGGCATGGTTGCGGGACTGTCCGTCACCTCCGACGATATCGGGACCCAACTGCAGCGCCGCCGCCTCGGCTACGGCCGCGGCGCGCGGATGAAGTTCGAGAAGGACCAGGTGACGGTGCTCGCCGGGGTCCGACACGGGGTCACGCTCGGCGGTCCCATCGCCATCGAGATCGGCAACACCGAATGGCCAAAATGGGAGACGGTGATGGCCGCCGACCCCGTCGACGCGGACCGGTTGGACGGTGACGCGGCGCGCAACGCCCCGCTGACCCGCCCCCGCCCTGGCCACGCGGATTACGCGGGCATGCTCAAGTACGGCTTCGACGACGCCCGCCCGGTGCTGGAACGGGCCAGCGCCCGCGAGACCGCCGCCCGGGTGGCGGCGGGCACCGTGGCCCGCGCGTTCCTGCGCCAGGCCCTCGGTGTCGAGGTCATCTCCCATGTCATCGCCATCGGCGCCGCCAAGCCGTACGACGGCCCCTCGCCGTTGCCGCAGGATCTGGATCGGATCGACGCGAGCCCGGTCCGCGCCTTCGACGAGCAGTCCGAAGCGCTGATGATCGCCGAGATCGAGGCGGCCAAGAAGGACGGCGACACCCTCGGCGGTGTGGTCGAGGTGGTGGTCACCGGTCTGCCGATCGGGCTGGGTTCGTTCACCAGCGGCGACAACCGCCTCGACAGCCAGTTGGCTGCCGCGGTGATGGGTATCCAGGCCATCAAGGGCGTCGAGATCGGCGACGGTTTCGAGACCGCCCGCCGGCGCGGCAGTGTCGCCCATGACGAGATGTACCCCGGTCCCGACGGCGTGCTGCGGTCCACCAACCGCGCGGGCGGTCTGGAGGGTGGCATGACCAACGGTCAGCCACTGCGGGTGCGCGCCGCGATGAAACCGATCTCGACGGTGCCGCGCGCGCTGGCCACCGTCGATATGGCCACCGGCCAGGAGGCGGTGGCCATCCACCAGCGCTCCGATGTGTGCGCGGTGCCCGCCGCGGGTGTCGTGGTGGAGACCATGGTCGCGCTGGTGCTGGCCCGGGCCGCGCTGGAGAAGTTCGGCGGCGACTCGCTGGGCGAGACGAAGGCCAATATCGAGAGCTACCTGGCGGCGGTCCGCGAACGCTCCGGCGGGCAGGAGCGTGGCGACGCGGGGAACGCCGACGCGGGGAACGACACAGCCCCACAGGCGGGGTAACCCATGGCGCCCAAGGCTGTGTTGGTGGGGATGCCGGGTTCCGGCAAGTCCACCATCGGGCGGCGGCTGGCCAAGGCACTGCAGGTGCCGCTGCTGGACACCGATGCCAAGATCGTGGAGACCACGGGCCGCAGCATCGCCGAGATCTTCACCGAGGGCGAGCAGGAGTTCCGCCGGATCGAAGCCGACGTGGTGCGTGCGGCACTGGCCGAACACGAGGGTGTGGTCTCGCTCGGCGGTGGCGCCATCACCACCCCGGCGGTCCGCGAAGCGCTGGCCGGGCACACCGTCATCTATCTGGAAATCAGTGCGGCAGAAGGCATTCGCCGCACCAGCGGCAGCGGGCGACCGCTGCTGGCCGGTGATGATCCGGGGGAGCGGTACCGCACGCTGATCGCTGAGCGGGTCCCGCTGTATCGCGAGGTGGCCACCATGCGGGTCAACACCAATCGGCGCAACCCCGGTGCCGTGGTCCGCCACATCGTCACCAGGCTGGACGGCTGCGGCCAGAATCACCGTTCACGCCGGCGCCGTCGCCCCGCGTGGCGGCGGCCCACCATCCTCAACCCGGCACCCACCACAGATGCGCCGCCCACCCCCGCGGCGCTGGCCAAACGAGCAGAGGCGCGCAATGAGTGAATCCGTGACAGACCCGGTGACCGTGGATGTTCTCGTGGACCGGCCGTATCCGGTGATCATCGGCACCGGCCTGCTCGAGGATCTGGGCCGGGTGCTGGCGGGTCGGCACAAGGTGGCGATATTGCACCAGCCCACGCTCACCCAGACCGCCGAAGCGATTCGTAAGCACTTGGAAGACAAGGGAATCGATGCGCACCGCGTCGAGATCCCGGATGCCGAAGCCGGTAAGGAACTGCCCGTCGTCGGCTATATCTGGGAGGTGCTCGGCCGCATCGGGGTGGGCCGCAAGGACGCCCTGGTGAGCCTCGGCGGCGGGGCGGCCACCGATGTCGCGGGCTTCGCGGCGGCCACCTGGCTGCGTGGGGTGGACATCGTGCACGTGCCCACCACTCTGCTCGGCATGGTCGACGCGGCCGTCGGTGGCAAGACCGGTATCAACACCGACGCGGGCAAGAACCTCGTCGGCGCCTTCCACCAGCCGCTGGCGGTGTTGGTGGATCTGGCGACCCTGCAGACGTTGCCCCGCAACGAGATCGTCGCCGGTATGGCGGAGATCGTGAAGGCCGGGTTCATCGCCGACCCGGTGATCCTGGACCTCATCGAGGCCGACCCCGAAGCCGCGATCGATCCGTCCGGATCCGTGCTGCCCGAGTTGATCCGGCGCGCGATCGCGGTCAAGGCCGAGGTGGTCGCCGCCGACGAGAAGGAATCGGCGCTACGCGAGATCCTCAACTACGGACACACCTTGGCGCACGCCATCGAACGCCGTGAGCGCTACAAGTGGCGTCACGGTGCCGCGGTGTCGGTGGGACTGATCTTCGCCGCCGAACTCGGCCGGCTCGCGGGGCGTCTCGACGACGACACCGCCGACCGTCATCGCCGGGTGCTCACCGCCCTCGGGCTCCCGGTGAGCTACGACCCCGACGCGCTGCCTCAACTGCTGGAGTACATGGCGGGGGACAAGAAGAACCGGTCCGGCATCCTGCGGTTCGTCGTGCTCGACGGCCTGGCCAAGCCGGGACGTCTGGAAGGACCCGATCCCAGCCTGCTGGTCGCGGCGTACTCGGTGGTCGGAAGCTAGTTCTTCTCGATGGCGGTGGTGGGCTCTTCGCCCGCCTCTGCGGGCGCGGGTGCCACCGCGGCGAACACGTCGGTGTCCGCGCGGTCATCACCTTCGCGGCGGCGCTCGTACGGCGGCGCCTTGCGGTCGACGTTCCACCGGCCGATGGTCACTGCGACGACACCGGCCAGGAAGACCAGCAGGGCGGTGAACGCGGCGAACGAGGTCAACTCACTGATCAGATTGCCCGTGTAGACCGCCGGGTAGATCAGCCCGATGAACCAGGTGACCAGGTCGCCCAGCAGGCCGGCCACCAGACCGGCCAGCAACCAGACCATCGCCAGATCGGCGCGGCGGTCCGGGTCGGACTGCGCGTTCGCGTCGGCGCGGCCGTCGAAATATGCCCAGACCAGAGCGGGGACCGCCAGGAACAAACCGAGCGCGGGGCTGATCAGACCGGCGTGCGTCGGGAAGGCGTCGACCAGCGCACCCTGGATCAATCGCAGGACAACCACCAACGCCGCGAACACGAGTCCACGCAGCAACCACTTACTCATGAGGGCACAGCGTAGCGAGTACCGTCAGCGGTCGTGACGATTTCGCAGCGCAGGGATCGGTTGAGGCAGCGGCTGGCCATCGCGAAGCTGGACGCGATACTGGTAACAGACCTGGTCAACGTGCGCTATCTGTCGGGTTTCACCGGTTCCAACGCCGCGCTGCTGATCCGTGCCGACGACGACACGCCGCTGCTGGCCACCGATGGCCGCTACGTCACGCAGGCCGCGGCGCAGGCTCCCGATGCGGAATTGGTGATCGAACGCGCCTGCGGACCGCATCTGGCCGGCCGCGCCGCCGCCACCGGTATCCGCCGGCTCGGGTTCGAAAGCCATGTGGTGACCGTCGACGGGTTCGGTCTGCTGGAACGGGCCGCCGAGGGCATCGAGTTCGTCCGGGCGGCCGGCATGGTGGAACGGTTGCGCGAGATCAAGGACGCGGGGGAGATCGCGATGCTGCGGCTTGCGTGCGAGGCTGCCGACGCCGCGCTGCGCGAGCTCGTCGAGGACGGCGGGCTGCGCGCCGGGCGCACCGAGAAGGAGGTGGGCCGTGAGCTGGAGTCGCTGATGCTCGACCACGGCGCCGACGGGGCGTCCTTCGAGACGATCGTGGCCGCGGGGGCGAATTCGGCGATCCCGCACCACCGCCCGACCGATACGGTGCTGGCATCGGGTGACTTCGTGAAGATCGACTTCGGCGCGCTGGTGGCCGGTTACCACTCGGATATGACCCGCACGTTCGTGCTGGCCCCCCTGGCCACCTGGCAGCGCGAGATCTACGACCTGGTCGCCACCGCCCAACGGGCCGGCCGCGAGGCACTGGTGCCCGGCGCCGCACTCAAGGATGTCGACACGGCATCGCGGCAGGTCATCGCCGATGCCGGGTACGCGGAGAACTTCGGGCACGGGCTCGGACACGGGGTCGGGCTGCAGATCCACGAAGCGCCGGGAATCAGCGCGTCATCCGTCGGTACACTGCTTGCTGGCGCTGCGGTGACCGTGGAGCCCGGCGTCTACCTGCCCGGCCGGGGCGGTGTCCGCATCGAGGACACCCTGGTCGTGGGCAGCCAGGACGCACCCACACCCGAGTTGCTCACCCGGTTCCCCAAGGAACTGGTCGTCGTTAACTGATCTAGGAGCTGTACAGACCGTGGCATCAACCGCCGACTTCAAGAATGGACTCGTCCTCAACCTCGAGGGCCAGTTGTGGCAGATCACCGAGTTCCAGCACGTCAAGCCAGGTAAGGGCCCGGCCTTCGTGCGTACCAAGCTCAAGAACGTGCTGACCGGCAAGGTCGTCGACAAGACGTTCAACGCCGGGGTGAAGGTTGAGACCGCGACCGTCGACCGCCGCGATGCCACCTACCTCTACCGCGACGGTGCCGACTTCGTCTTCATGGACTCGGAAGACTACGAGCAGCACCCGCTGCCCGAGGCGCTGGTCGGCCGGCTGGCCGGCTTCCTGCTCGAGGGCATGGTGGTGCAGATCGCCTTCCACGAGGGCGTACCGCTGTACCTGGAACTGCCGGTCACCGTCGAACTGGTCGTCACCCACACCGAGCCCGGTCTGCAGGGTGACCGGTCCAGCGCCGGCACCAAGCCCGCCACCGTCGAGACCGGCGCCGAACTCCAGGTTCCGCTGTTCATCAACACCGGCGACAAGCTGAAGGTCGATTCGCGTGACGGCAGCTACCTGGGAAGGGTCAATGCCTGACGTCCTGGGAACGGGTGTCCTGGGCGAGCGGAGCGACGGGAATGTCTGACCGCAAGGGCGACCGCGGTCGGCATCAGGCCCGCAAGCGCGCCGTCGACCTGCTCTTCGAAGCCGAGGCCCGCCACCTGACGGCCGCCGAGGTGGCCGACGGGCGCAACGCCCTGTCCCACTCGCAGGCCGATATGAATCCGCTGAACCCGTACACGGTCACGGTGGCGCGGGGCGTCACCGACAACGCCGAGCACGTCGACGAACTCATCTCGGCCCACCTGCAGGGCTGGACGCTGGATCGGCTACCCGCCGTGGACCGCGCCATCCTGCGGGTGGCGGTGTGGGAGCTGTTGCATGCGCAGGATGTGCCGGAGCCGGTCGCCGTGGATGAGGCCGTCGAGCTGGCCAAGGAGCTGTCCACCGACGACTCACCCGGATTCGTCAACGGGGTGCTCGGCCAGGTGATGCTGGTGACACCGCAGATCCGGGCCGCAGCCGCGGCACTGCGCGGGTCCCAGGAGCACTAGACGCGATGAATGCACCTCAGGACTGGGCGCCCTATATGAGCGTGCAGGACGCTGCGACGGTGTATTTGCGAGACCCCGAGCTCGCCCTGGAGCAGCTGAGGTCGGTCGTCGAATTCCCCGGTATCGCGTCGTTCATCATGTCGCGCGGCGAGAGCGAGGAGTCCTGGGGCAGCGCCCTGTGGCAGGAAGTGGTCGCCACCGACGGCCGCCGGCTGATCATGTGGCGCGCCGATGACGAGTACCACGACGATCGCCGGCAGCTGGCGTCCTCCGTGCGGACCATCCTGTTGTCGACGATCACCGACCACATCCTGAGCACCCAGTTCGACGTGCTCGACGACGGGACCCGCAGGCTCTCGGAGGTCCGGCTGCGGATGTACACCCAGCTGGTTACCCGGGCCCGCCAGACGTCGGCGACCGAGAGCGATCTGTACTGCGAGTCGTTCCGCTATACCAAGTCGGTCGGAAACGGCGGGCTGGCACAGATGGAGCGGCTGCTGCAATTCGGCCGGGTGCTGTCGCGGTCGATGTGAGCGCCGAGTCGCTGCCCGGTGCGGCGAATGGTGTTGCGGGCGTGGGGTTGTGGATAACTTCAAGCCTGTGGATAACTTCCGTGCCGTGTCGGTGGGTCGTTGTAGTGTGAACATATGTTCGACTTGGGTGGCGTGGGGGATGCGGCGCTGATCGAGGCGTTGCGCGCCGCGACCCGGGCTGAGGCGGTCGCTGCGGCGCAGCGGTGGGCGATCATCGCCGCTCTGGTCGACTGGCACTGCAAGGACGAAGACGAGGCGCGGGCGTCTGCGGCGTTGGATGGGTGGGAGTACGCCGCCGCTGAAATATCGGCGGCCTGCGGGTTGTCCCGGGAGGCCGCGGCGGGGCAGATGCGCATCGCCCTCGCGTTGCGGGATCGGCTCCCGAAAGTGGGGGCCCTGCTCGAGCACGGGGAGATCTCGGCCAAAACCGCGGCCGCGATCACCTGGCGGACCCGGCTGGTCACCGATACCGAGGCGTTGGCGTTGATCGACGCCGCCCTGGCCGGGGTCGCCCCGACGTTGGGGGTGCTCTCGCAGAAGAACACCGAGACCGCCATCGATGTGTGGATCGAGAAATTCGATCCGGTCGCGGTGCACTGCGCCCGCACCGCGGCCCGGTCCCGGTGTATCGAGTTCGGGGCGCAGGAGGATCCCGCCGGCACCGTCGCGGTGTGGGGGCGGCTGCTGGCCACCGACGCCGCGGTGCTGCGGGCCCGGCTCACCGCCCTCGCCGCCACAGTGTGCGAGGCCGATCCGCGGACGGTCGGGCAGCGCCGCGCCGACGCCATGGGATTACTGGCCGTCGACCCGAATGCCGAGCGGCTCACGTGTCTGTGTGGGGAGCCCGGCTGCCCGGCCGCCGGGGTGGATCCCCGCTCGGCCGCGGTGACGGTCTACGTACTCACCGACACGGTCCCCGGCGCGGCAGCCGACACCCCACGGGATCCCGGCGTGCACGGCGACGGCCTGCAGGCCCTGCGCGGCCCGGCCGCGGTGACCGGCACCCCGGGGGTCATCCCCGGGGGCGGTGTCGTGCCCGCCCCGCTGGTCGCTGAACTCGTCGCCACCGGCGCCCGGGTCACCACCCTCGCCGACACCAACGACCTCACCGCTGAGCCGCGGTACCGGCCCTCGGCGAAGCTGGCGGCCTGGGTCCGCACCCGCGACCTGACCTGTACTTTCCCCGGCTGTCACCGTGGCGCCCAGTACTGCGACCTCGACCACAGCGTGCCGTGGCCGGGTGGGGCCACCCACCCCGGAAATCTCGCCGCGCTGTGCCGTACCCATCACCTACTCAAAACCTTCGGCGGCTGGAGCGCCGTCCAGCATCCCGACGGGACACACACCTGGACCAACCCCAGCGGGCATACCTACACCACGGTGCCGCTGACCCGGATCCTGTTCCCCGACAAATCCATTCACACCCCGGCGCCACCACCGACACCAGCCGCCACCGGCAGCGGCAGCGGCGTTGGGGGTCGGGGGCTGGCCATGCCCCGCCGCCGCCGCACCCGCGCCTACACCCACGCTGCCCGGATCAACGCCGAACGCCGCCTCAACCAACACACCCTCGAACAGCACGCGAAACCACCGCCGTTCTGAGGGAACTCAGTATTCCGGCAGCGCAATCGAATCGGCGGTGGTGAACCACTTCCGCTCGGCGATGGGCCGCAGCGGCCAGCGTTGCATCCACTTCATCACCGCGGCGGTCACCGCGATATCGCTGCTCGATTTCGGCAGGTAGCCGTCGATACCGTTGGCCAGCGTCTGGCAGCGGTCGATATACGGACGCATCACCGTCTCGTAGCGTGCCAATGCCGCCGGAAGTGTCTCAGCGGCAAAGGAATCCGCCGGACCCAGCTCGCCGGCCAGCACATACGCACCGACCAGGGCCAGGCTGGTACCCATCCCGGACAGGGGTGAGGCGCAGTACCCGGCATCACCGAGCAGTGCGACGCGCCCCCGGGTGAACGAGTCCATGTGAACCTGCAGGAACGCGTCGAAGTGGAAGTCATCGGCCTCGGCCGCGGCTGCCAGCAGTTGCGGACAATGCCATCGCGCCTCCGCGAAATGGCCTCGCAGCAGCTCGATCTGGGCTTCGGTATCGCGGCGGTCGTAGTCGAGCGGACCGGACCGGAAGGCCAGCCCGGCCTTGGCCACCGCGGGATCGTGGGAGGGCCGCATCGAGGCGTTCAGGCCGGGCTCCTGGTACAGCAGGTACCAGCCGTCGAGCCCCACCGTGTCCGGGGCGCTGAACCATGCGTTGTAGCCACCGAGCGGCGTGGTGAACCGGTCTTCGGGGCCGAATACCAGTCGGCGCACGGCCGAATGCGGTCCGTCGGCACCGACGATCAGATCCGCGGTGACGGTGCTGCCGTCACTGAGTGTGGCAGTGGTGTCGTCGATATCGGTGATGCGGGTGCCGAACCGGTAGTCGGTGCGCGCCCTGGTGGCCTGGTAGAGCACGTCCACCAGATCCCCGCGCAGAATCTCCAGCTTGGAGACCAGGCCGTTGCCGTGAAACGCCGTCACCGGCATCTCGGCGCGGCGGGAGCCGTCGGTGCGGACCCAGGCGGCCCCGCGCTGCTCCAGCGCCTTCGCCGATACCGCCTCGAGCAATCCCATCCGCTCGGCGACATCGTGACCGGCGCCGCGCAGGTCGACGGTCTGCCCGCCGGAACGGACCTCGGGCACGACCTCCACCACCACGACGCGGTAGCCGGCGCCCGTCAACCAATGCGCGAGCGCAGGACCGGCGATCCCGGCGCCACTGATCAACACGGTGGGCATGGGCGGCTACAGACCGAGTCCCTGGTACGTCCGGCGCACGAACTTCGGTTGTGCCGACTGAAGTTTCGCCATCGAGGTGTTGCCGCGCACGGCTGCGACGTCGGCGCTCAGGTCGGGGAAGTTCTGGATCAGATACAGCAGGACGACATCGTTCGCCGGGTCGGCCTGCCACCAGGTTCCGTAGGCGCCCGGCCAGCCGAAGGTGCCCAGCCCGCCCGGCCCGAAGAACTGCCGGGACTGGTCCGGGTCGGTCACCACGGACATGCTCAGACCGAAACCGCGGCCGATCCAGAACGGGCCGCCGAGGAAGTTCTGCTGTTTCTGCTCATCGGTCAACCGGTCCGTGCGCATCAGCCGCACCGACTCCGGCGAGAGCACCCGCACACCGTCGACGGCGCCGTCGCCCAGCAGCATCCGGGCGAATTGCAGATAGTCATCGGCGGTCGACATCAGTCCGGCACCGCCGGCGCAGAAGTCCGGCGGGGTCAGCGGGGGCGGACCCATCACATCGTCGCGCAGCCGATCCTCCTCGCCGACGGCGTACATGGTCGCCAGCCGGCGCCGCTGCACCAGCGTGAGCGCAAAACCGGTGTCCGCCATGCCCAATGGTGTGAAGATCCGCTCGGCGAGCAGCTCGTGCAGCGGTTTGCCCGCGATCCGTCCCAGCGCGATACCCAGCACGTCGGTGCCGTGACTGTAGGTGACCCGTTCGCCGGGCTGGTGCGCCAGCGGCAGCTGCGCCAGCTCGGCCAGCCACCGGTCCTCGTTCTGCCGATACGACAGCCGCGCATACGACCGCGCCAGCGGGCCCGTCACCGAGAACGGGTAGGCCAGCCCGGACCGGTGGGTCATCAGGTCCTCGAACGTGATCGGCCGGCGCAGCGGCACCGTGGCGTCCACCGGCCCGTTCGGTTGAGCCAGCACCCGCACCCCGGCGAGCTCGGGCACCCAGCGCGCGATCTCGTCGCGAAGGGTGAAACGGCCCTCTTCCACCAAGGTCATCGCCGCGGCCACCGTCACCGGTTTGGTCATCGACGCGATCCGGAACACCGTGTCGCGTTGCATGGGTAGCCCGGCCGCGATGTCACGATGGCCCAATTCGTTGACCTGGACCACCTCGCCGGCATGCCACACCAGGGTGACCGCACCGGCCAGCAGCCCGGCCTCGATCGCCTCGGTGATGGAGGCGCCGTTCGCGTCGAGATTCATCCGCGTCACGATACTGGGCGGACACGGTGGGTTTGCTGTGCGGGCGATTCGAGTAGCCGGATACTTATCACTGTGCGGCGCGCCGCCCACACAGTGGAGGCATGACCGGTCATATGAGCCCCCGGGAGCGTGCCCTGCGCACCCTGTCAGCGCCGTACTCACTGGGTTTGCGTTTGCGTGAGGCAGGGGTGGCCCCAGAGGTGATCTGCGACTACCTGGACGTGGAGCTGGACAATCTGGATTCTTTCTACCGGCTGGCCGATGCCAAACTCGCTGCGGCGGAGAGCCGGATCGCCGTCCCGATGTCGGCCAGGACACCACTGTCCGATCGCACCAACCGGTGATCAGTCGGCGGCGTTGGCGGCCGCCGCGGCCCGGGCCAGTTCGGCCAGCAGTGGCGGCACGTCATCGCGATCCAACACCACTTCGATGACGGCCATCCGGTCCCGGTGCTGCGCGGCCGCCGTCAGGGCGGCCTCCAACTCGCCCACGGTGTGGGCGCGCACCGCCAGCGCGTCGGGTACACCGAGCGCGGTGGGTAACTCCTGCCAGCGCCAGCCCACGATGTCGTTGTAGTACGCCTGCGGGCCGTGAATGGCCCGCTCCACGGTGTAGCCGTCGTTGTTGACGACGATGATCACCGGCGCGATGCCCTCGCGGGCCATCACCCCGATCTCCTGCACCGTCAGCTGGGCCGCCCCGTCGCCGATGAGCAGCACGATCCGGCGCTCGGGGTGCGCCAGCGCCGCTCCGAGCGCGGCCGGCAGGGTGTAGCCGATCGATCCCCACAACGGCTGTCCGATGAACGTCACCCCGGCCGGCAGCCGGTGCCCGGCCATTCCGTAGAACGAGGTGCCCTGGTCTGCCAGCACCACGTTGCCCGGGGTCAGGGCCTCGGACACCTTGTCCCACAGCACCTTCTGCGTGAGCGCGGTGTCTGGCGGCGGGGCCGCGGTGGGTGCCGGTACGACGGCGGCCGGCACCGCCGGCGAAGTGATACCCCGATCGGTGAGGATGCCCGTCAGGGCCTTCAACGCGGCGCCGATATCGATCGGGGCGTACACCTGCCCGGCGACCGTCGACTGCACCGCGCCCACGTCGATGGTGCGGGCCGGATCGATCTGCTGGGAGAAGAAGCCGCTGACCATATCGGTGAACTGCACGCCGGCGGTCACCAGCACGGGCGCGTCCTCGACGGCGCGGCGCACCGGTTCGGCGCTGGCCGCTCCGGCGTAGATGCCCAGATAGCTGGGGGAGCTCTCGTCGAGCAGGCTCTTGCCCCACATCAGCGTCGCGTACGGCACGGTGTCGGCGGCCAGCAGGCCGTCGAGCGCGTCAACCGCATTGAGCCGGTGCACCAGCAGATCGGCCAGCACCGTCACCTGATGGGTGCCGATGAGCCGGCGCGCCGCCTCGGTGAACAGCGCCAGGGCCCGCGGGCTGGTGCCGTTGCCGTAATGCGCCAGCGGTGCCGACGGCGGGTCGACGGGGAAGCGGGCCACATCGGTGGCCAGCAGCAGATACCCGGGGCGCTTGTGTTCGCGGACCTCCAGCAGTACCCGGTCGATCTCCCGGGTGGCCGTGGCCGGAATGAGATTGGCCTGGGCGCAAGTGATCTCGCGAGCCATCCGCAAGAAGTGCTCGAAATCGCCGTCGCCGAGCGAGTGATGCACCACGCGGCGGGCCCCCTGCGCGTCCTTGGACGGTGCACCCACGATGTGCACCACCGGAACGTGTTCGGCGTAGCTGCCGGCGACGGCGTTGGCCGCCGACAGCTCACCGACACCGAAGGTGGTGACCAGCGCCGAGATTCCGCGCAGTCGCCCGTACCCGTCGGCGGTGTAGCCGGCGTTGAGCTCATTGGCCCCGCCCACCCAGCGCACGGTGTCGTGCGCGAGCACGTGGTCGAGGAACTCAAGGTTGAAATCGCCTGGCACACCGAACACCTCGGTCACTCCGAGCTCGGCCAGCCGGTCCAGCAGATAGTCGCCCACGGTGTACTCGGTATCGGCCATCACCCGAGCCTACGCAGGAGGGCATACTGCCCGGGTGACGACTGCACACCAGGAGCCGGTGGCCGCCCCGATGAAGAAAGTGGCCTTCGCCAGCTTCGTCGGGACCGCCATCGAGTTCTACGATTTCTACCTCTACGGCACCGCCGCGGCGCTGGTGTTCCCGAAGATCTTCTTCCCCAACCTCAGCCCGACGATGGGCACCGTCTCGTCGCTGGCCACCTTCGCCGCGGCGTTCCTCTCCCGCCCGGTGGGTGCGGCGGTGTTCGGGCACTTCGGGGATCGGCTGGGCCGCAAGAAGACCCTGATCGCCACCCTGCTGATCATGGGGATCTCCACCTTCGCCGTCGGGCTGGTACCCGCGGCGGCCTCCATCGGTGTGCTGGCCCCGATCATCCTGCTCACGCTGCGGCTGTGCCAGGGTTTCGCCGTCGGCGGGGAATGGGCCGGATCGGCGCTGCTGTCCGCGGAATACGCCCCGGCCGACCAGCGTGGCAAGTACGGCATGTTCACCCAGCTCGGCGCGGGCGCCGGGCTGGCGGTGAGCAATCTGGTGTTCCTGCTCGCCAACGTCACCATCGGCGAGAAGAGCCCGGTGTTCCTGGAGTGGGGCTGGCGGGTGCCGTTCCTGTTCAGCGGGCTCCTGGTGATCGTCGCGCTCTATGTCCGGCTGAGCATCGACGAGACCCCGGTGTTCGCCGCCGAGAAAGAGAAACAACGAGGCGGCGTTGTGCAGGCGCCGCTGAAAGAGCTGCTGCGGACCCAGAGCACACAGGTGCTGCTGGCGGCGGGCTGCATGGTCGGCATCTTCACCATGAGTTTCCTGGGCGGCACCTATCTGCTGAACTACGCCGCCACCAAGATCGGGCATCCGCGCAGTCTGGTCCTCACCGTCGGGGTGCTGGCCGGGGTGGCGTTGATGGCCTTCACCGCCATCTCGGCAGTGCTGTGCGACCGGTACGGCCGCCGACGGATCATCCTGGCCGGCTTCCTCGTCGCGCTGCCGTGGGCATTCCTGGTGATGCCGATGATCGACACCGGCTCACCGTGGCTGTTCGCGCTGGCGATCGGCGGCATGTTCGCCATCTTCGGGACGTCCTACGGTCCCATCGCCTCGTTCCTGCCCGAGATCTTCGCCACACGGTACCGCTACACGGGTGCCGGGCTGGCCTTCAACCTGGCCGGCATCGTCGGTGGCGCGGTGCCGCCGCTGATCGCCGGGCTGCTGGTCAGCGCCTACGGTCCCTGGTCGGTGGGGGCGCTGATGGCGGCCTTCGTGGTGGTCAGCATCACCTCCACGGTGCTGTTGCCGGAGACGAAAGGCGCGGCGCTGGTCGACGACGCGGCCTGCTAAGCTCTCCGGCAGTTCGACGTCCTTTAACGATCCGTCCCGAGAGGCGGAGAAGGAGGTCCAGGTTCACTGTGGGCAATCCTGATGCCGCACACGCAGACCGGGAATTGATGTCCGCCGCTGATGTGAGCCGGACCATATCCCGCATCGCGCACCAGATCATCGAGAAGACCGCGCTCGACGCGGCGGACGCCCCGCGCGTCATCCTGCTCGGCATCCCCACCCGCGGGGTCATCCTGGCCCGCCGGATCGCCGAGAAGGTCAACGAGTTCGCCGGCGTGGAACTGGCTCACGGCGCGCTGGACATCACGCTCTATCGGGACGACCTGAACTCCAAACCGCCGCGCCCGCTGGAGGTCACCTCCATCCCGGTCGGCGGTATCGACGGCGCCCTGGTGATCCTGGTCGACGACGTGCTCTACTCCGGGCGCTCGGTGCGTTCTGCGTTGGACGCGCTGCGCGATATCGGCCGTCCCCGGGCGGTCCAGCTGGCCGTGCTGGTCGACCGTGGCCATCGGGAACTGCCCATCCGGGCCGACTACGTCGGAAAGAACGTCCCGACCTCCCGCAGCGAGAACGTCAAGGTTCGCCTGCAGGAGAACGACGGCTACGACGGCGTCAAGATCGCCCCGCAAGGGGGGCCCCTACGGTGATGAGCGCCCGCGCGAAGAACGGACGATTCTGGTGAGACATCTGCTTTCGGCTGCCGATCTGTCCCGGGACGAGGCGACCGCCATCCTCGACGACGCCGACCGGTTCCGGGAGGCGCTGCTGGGCCGTGAGGTGAAGAAGCTGCCGACGTTGCGCGGACGCACCGTCATCACCATGTTCTACGAGAACTCCACCCGCACCCGGGTCTCGTTCGAGGTGGCCGGTAAGTGGATGAGTGCCGATGTCATCAACGTCAGCGCCTCGGGTTCCTCGGTGTCCAAAGGTGAGTCGCTGCGCGACACTGCGCTGACCCTGCGCGCCGCGGGCGCCGACGCGTTGATCATCCGGCATCCGGCTTCCGGTGCGGCACAACAGCTCGCGGAGTGGACTCGGGAGGACGGTTCCTCGGGGGCAGGAGCGCAGCGACTCGGGGGAAATTCCGGGACCGGTCCGAGCGTCATCAATGCCGGCGACGGCACCCACCAGCACCCCACCCAGGCGTTGTTGG
This sequence comes from Mycolicibacterium fluoranthenivorans, assembly GCF_011758805.1. Taxonomy (NCBI): domain Bacteria; kingdom Bacillati; phylum Actinomycetota; class Actinomycetes; order Mycobacteriales; family Mycobacteriaceae; genus Mycobacterium; species Mycolicibacterium fluoranthenivorans. The sequence goes on from NZ_JAANOW010000001.1 coordinate 2,907,990, forward strand.
ACGCGCTCACCATCCGGCAGCGGCTCGGTTCCATCGAGGGCAAGCGCGTGGTGATCGTCGGTGACATCCTGCACAGCCGGGTGGCCCGGTCCAATGTCGAACTGCTGGCCACCCTCGGTGCCGAGGTGGTCCTGGTCGCCCCGCCGACGCTGCTTCCGGTGGGCGTGACGGGCTGGCCGGTCAGCATCTCCCACGAACTGGACGCCGAACTGCCCGCCGCCGACGCGGTGCTGATGCTGCGGGTGCAGGCCGAACGGATGAACGGTGGGTTCTTCCCGTCCGCCCGGGAGTACTCGGTGCGTTACGGGCTGTCGGAGAAGCGGCTGGCCCGACTGTCCGAGGACGTCGTGGTGCTGCACCCCGGCCCGATGCTGCGCGGTATGGAGATCGCACACTCGGTGGCCGACGCCCCGCAATCGGCGGTGCTGCAACAGGTTTCCAACGGTGTGCATGTCCGGATGGCGGTGCTGTTCCACCTGCTGGTGGGGGCAGAATCCGACAAGGCGGGGGTGGTTTCATGACGGTTCTGATCAAGGGTGTGCGGCTCTACGGCGAGGGTGAGCCCGTCGACGTGCTGGTCGCCGGCGGACAGATCGCGAAGATCGGCGCAGGCTTGACGGCCGACGGCGCCGAGATCGTCGACGCCGCCGGACAGATCCTGCTGCCCGGTTTCGTGGACCTGCACACCCATCTGCGTGAACCGGGTCGCGAATACGCCGAGGACATCGAAACCGGTTCGGCCGCAGCCGCACTGGGCGGCTACACCGCAGTCTTCGCGATGGCCAACACCGATCCGGTCGCCGACAGCGCGGTGGTCACCGACCACGTGTGGCACCGCGGCCAGCAGGTCGGCCTGGTCGACGTGCACCCCGTCGGCGCGATCACCGTCGGGCTGGCGGGCAAACAGCTCACCGAGATGGGCCTGATGGCCGCCGGTGCCGGGCAGGTGCGGATGTTCTCCGACGACGGCATCTGCGTGGATGATCCGCTGGTGATGCGCCGGGCCCTGGAATACGCCAGCGGTCTGGGCGTGCTGATCGCCCAGCACGCCGAGGAGCCGCGGCTGACGGTGGGTGCGGTCGCCCATGAAGGTCCCCACGCCGCGAAGCTGGGCCTGGCGGGCTGGCCGCGCTCGGCCGAGGAGGCGATCGTCGCCCGCGACGCCATCCTGGCCCGCGACGCCGGCGCCCGGGTGCACATCTGCCACGCATCCACCGCGGGCACCGTCGAACTGCTGAAATGGGCCAAACAGCAAGGTATCTCGATCACCGCCGAGGTGACCCCGCATCACCTGCTGCTCGATGACGGGGTGCTGGCCGACTATGACGGCCGTAACCGGGTGAACCCGCCGCTGCGCGAGGCCAGCGATGTGGCCGCACTGCGGCAGGCGCTGGCCGACGGCGTCATCGACTGTGTGGCCACCGACCACGCACCGCATGCCGAACACGAGAAGTGCTGTGAGTTCTCGCACGCCCGCCCGGGCATGCTCGGGCTGCAGACCGCGCTGTCGGTCGTGGCGCAGACCATGGTCGAGCCGGGCCTGCTGACCTGGCGCGATGTCGCCCGGGTGATGAGCGAGGCGCCCGCGGCGATCGTCGGCCTGCCCGATCAGGGCCGCCCGCTGGAGGTCGGCGAGCCCGCCAACCTCACGGTCGTCGACCCCGACGCCACGTGGACGGTCAGCGGACCCGCGCTGGCCAGCCGCTCGGACAACACGCCGTACGAGTCGATGACGCTGCCCGCCACGGTGACGCTGACCCTGCTGCGCGGCAAGATCACCGCGCGGGACGGGGCTGTCTCTTGAACACTCCCACCTTGATGGCGTCACTGATCATGGCCGCGCTGCTCGCGGTGCTGATCGGTTTCCTGATCCGGCAGATGCTGCGCGGCTGGCTGCACCGCGCCCAGCGCCAGGCCGACCTGATCGGGGTGCTGCCGTCGCTGCCGGACACCGTGGGACCCGCGCTGATCGGGCCCACCAAGGGGCTCTACGTCGGCAGCACCCTGGTGCCGGACTGGAACGACCGGATCGCGGCAGGCATGCTCGGCTTCCGTGCCAAGGGTGCGCTGACCCGCTATCCCGAGGGAATCATGGTGCAGCGCAGCGGCACCGGGCCCATCTGGATCCCCGACGAGTCCATCGTGGCCATCCGCACGGAGCGGGCCATCACGGGCAAGGCGCTCACCCACGACGGGATCCTGGCGATCCGCTGGCGACTGCCGTCGGGTACCGAGATCGACACCGGCTTCCGGGCCGACGACCGCAACGAGAACCTGAAATGGGTCAAGGAGGACGCAGCGTGAGCAAAGCTCTGCTGGTACTGGAGGACGGCCGGGTGTTCACCGGCACGCCGTTCGGCGCGATCGGTGAGACGCTCGGCGAGGCGGTGTTCTCCACCGGGATGTCCGGTTATCAGGAGACGCTGACCGACCCGAGCTATCACCGACAGATCGTGGTGGCCACCGCCCCCCAGATCGGCAACACCGGCTGGAACGGCGAGGACGGCGAGAGCCGCGGCGACAAGATCTGGGTGGCCGGGTACGCCGTGCGCGACCCCTCGCCGCGGGCCTCCAACTGGCGCGCCACCGGCACCCTCGACGAGGAACTGGTGCGCCAGGGCATCGTCGGCATCGCCGGTATCGACACCCGCGCGGTGGTCCGGCATCTGCGCACCGCCGGTTCGATGAAGGCGGGCGTGTTCTCCGGTGACGCCTTGGCCGATACCGACACGCTGGTGGAGCGGGTGCGCAGCCAGCCCTCCATGCTCGGCGCCGATCTGGCCGGCGAGGTCAGCACCCAAACCCGTTATACGGTCGAACCCGTCGGGCAGCACCGCTTCACGGTCGCCGCCATCGACCTGGGTATCAAGACCAACACCCCGCGCAACTTCGCCCGCCGCGGAGTGCGCAGCCACGTGCTGCCGTCTGCGGTCAGCTTCGACGAGATCGCCGACCTGCGCCCGGACGGGGTGTTCCTGTCCAACGGGCCCGGCGACCCGGCCACCGCCGATCACATCGTCGAGGTCACCCGGGCTGTGCTCGGCGCCGGTATCCCGTTGTTCGGCATCTGTTTCGGCAACCAGATCCTGGGCCGGGCGCTGGGCCGCTCCACCTACAAGATGACCTTCGGTCACCGCGGCATCAACATCCCGGTGCTGGATCACGCGACCGGCCGGGTCGCGGTCACCGCCCAGAATCACGGGTTCGCGCTGGAGGGCGAAGCGGGCGAGGAGTTCGACACGCCGTTCGGCCGCGGCATCGTCAGCCACACCTGCGCCAACGACGGTGTCGTCGAAGGCATCAAACTCGTTGACGGCCGGGCGTTCTCGGTGCAGTACCACCCGGAGGCCGCCGCCGGGCCGCATGACGCGGAATACCTGTTCGACCAGTTCATCGACTTGATGGCTTCGGGGGAGAAGTAATGCCACGCCGTTCCGACCTCAACCACGTCCTGGTGATCGGGTCCGGCCCGATCGTCATCGGCCAGGCCTGTGAATTCGACTATTCGGGCACCCAGGCCTGCCGCGTGCTGCGCGCCGAAGGCCTGCAGGTCAGCCTGATCAACTCCAACCCGGCCACCATCATGACCGACCCGGAGTACGCGGATCACACGTATGTCGAGCCCATCACGGCGGCGTTCGTGGAGAAGATCTTCGCCCAGCAGGCCGAGCGCGGTAACAAGATCGACGCCGTGTTGGCCACCCTGGGTGGGCAGACCGCGCTGAACACCGCCGTGGCGCTGTACAACGAGGGCATCCTGGAGAAGTACGGCGTCGAGATGATCGGTGCCGACTTCGACGCCATCCAGCGTGGCGAGGACCGGCAGAAGTTCAAGGACATCGTCGCCAAGGTGGGCGGGGAGTCGGCGAAGTCCAAAGTGTGTTTCACCATGGACGAGGTCCGCGAGACCGTCGCCGAACTGGGTCTGCCCGTCGTCGTGCGGCCGTCCTTCACCATGGGTGGGCTGGGCTCCGGTATGGCGTATTCGGCCGAGGACGTCGAGCGGATGGCCGGCGACGGCCTGGCCGCCTCGCCGAGTGCGAACGTGCTCATCGAGGAATCCATCTACGGCTGGAAGGAATTCGAGCTCGAGCTGATGCGCGACCACCACGACAACGTGGTGGTGGTGTGCTCGATCGAGAACTTCGACCCGATGGGCGTGCACACCGGTGACTCGGTGACCGTCGCCCCGGCGATGACGCTGACCGACCGCGAATACCAGGTCATGCGTGACCTGGGAATCGCGATCCTGCGCGAGGTCGGCGTGGATACCGGCGGCTGTAACATCCAGTTCGCGATCAACCCGAAGGACGGCCGGCTCATCGTCATCGAGATGAACCCCCGGGTGTCGCGGTCGAGCGCGCTGGCGTCGAAGGCCACCGGATTCCCGATCGCCAAGATCGCCGCCAAGCTGGCCATCGGCTACACCCTGGACGAGATCGTCAACGACATCACCAAGGAAACCCCGGCCTGTTTCGAGCCGACCCTGGACTACGTCGTGGTGAAGGCCCCGCGGTTCGCGTTCGAGAAGTTCCCGGGCGCCGACCAGACGCTGACCACCACGATGAAATCGGTGGGCGAGGCGATGTCGCTGGGCCGCAACTTCATCGAGGCGCTCGGTAAGGTGATGCGGTCGCTGGAGACCAAGCGCGCCGGCTTCTGGACCGCGCCCGACCGCGACGCCACCCTGGACGAACTTCTGACCGATCTGCGGGTCGCGACCGACGGCCGGATCTACGTCATCGAACAGGCGCTGCGCCTGGGTGGCAGCGTCGAGCAGGTCGCCGAGGCCTCCGGGGTGGACCCCTGGTTCGTCGACCAGATCGCCACCCTGGTGGCGTTGCGCGCCGAATTGGTCGATGCGCCCGTGCTGGATGAGACGCTGCTGCGCCGGGCCAAGCACAGCGGCCTGTCCGACGGCCAGATCGCCGCGCTGCGGCCGGAACTGGCCGGCGAGACCGGGGTGCGCTCGCTGCGCGAACGCCTGGGCATCCACCCGGTGTACAAGACCGTCGACACCTGTGCCGCGGAGTTCGAGGCCCGTACGCCGTACCACTACAGCAGTTATGAGCTGGACCCCGCGGCCGAGACCGAGGTGGCCCCGCAGACGGAGAAGCCCAAGGTGCTGATCCTGGGCTCCGGGCCCAACCGGATCGGCCAGGGCATCGAATTCGACTACAGCTGCGTGCATGCCGCCACCACGCTCAGTGCGGCCGGTTTCGAGACCGTCATGGTCAACTGCAACCCCGAGACGGTGTCCACCGACTACGACACCGCCGACCGGCTGTACTTCGAACCGTTGACCTTCGAGGACGTCCTCGAGGTCTACTACGCCGAACAGGCCTCCGGCGCAGGCGGTCCCGGTGTGGTCGGCGTGATCGTGCAGCTGGGCGGGCAGACCCCGTTGGGGCTGGCCGAACGGCTGGAGCGCGCCGGGGTGCCGATCGTGGGCACCAGCCCCAAGGCCATCGACCTGGCCGAGGACCGCGGCGAATTCGGTGAGGTGCTCACCAAGGCCGGGCTGCCCGCACCGCGCTTCGGCACCGCCACCAGCTTCGACCAGGCCCGCCGGATCGCCGCCGATATCGGCTACCCGGTGCTGGTACGACCGTCCTACGTCCTCGGCGGCCGCGGGATGGAGATCGTCTACGACGAGGAGACCCTGCAGGGTTACATCGCCCGGGCCACCGAGCTGTCGCCCGAGCACCCGGTGCTGGTGGACCGGTTCCTGGAGGACGCCATCGAGATCGACGTCGACGCCCTGTGCGACGGCGCCGAGGTCTACATCGGTGGCGTGATGGAGCACATCGAAGAGGCCGGTATCCACTCCGGTGACTCGGCGTGCGCGCTGCCCCCGGTGACGCTGGGCCGCCAGGACATCGAGTCGGTACGCCGCGCCACCGAGGCGATCGCGCACGGGATCGGCGTCGTCGGGCTGCTCAACGTGCAGTACGCCCTCAAGGACGATGTGCTCTACGTCCTGGAGGCCAACCCGAGAGCGAGCCGTACCGTTCCCTTCGTCTCCAAGGCCACCGCCGTTCCGCTGGCCAAGGCGTGCGCACGGATCATGCTCGGTGCCACCATCGCCCAGCTGCGGGAGGAGGGGGTGCTGGCCGCCACCGGTGACGGTGCCACCGTGTCCCCGCACGCGCCGATCGCGGTGAAGGAGGCCGTGCTGCCGTTCCACCGGTTCCGCAAAGCCGACGGTTCGCAGGTGGACTCCCTGCTCGGGCCGGAGATGAAGTCCACCGGCGAGGTGATGGGTATCGACCGCGATTTCGGCACCGCGTTCGCCAAGAGCCAGACCGCCGCCTACGGTTCGCTGCCCGCCACCGGCACGGTGTTCGTGTCGGTGGCCAACCGGGACAAGCGCTCGCTGGTGTTCCCGGTCAAGCGACTGGCCGATCTCGGCTTCCGGGTGCTGGCCACCGAGGGCACCGCGGAGATGTTGCGCCGCAACGGGATTCCCTGCGAAGTGGTCCGCAAGAACTTCGAGGAGCCGGGGGAGGGGCGTCCCGCCCTGTCCGCGGTCGACGCGATCCGCGCCGGCCAGGTGGACATGGTGATCAACACCCCCTACGGCAATTCGGGACCGCGTATCGACGGCTACGAGATCCGGTCGGCGGCGGTGTCGGTGAACATCCCGTGCGTCACGACGGTGCAGGGCGCCTCGGCCGCCGTGCAGGGCATCGAGGCCGGCATCCGCGGTGATATCGGGGTGCGGTCGCTGCAGGAGCTGCACAGCCAGCTGGCCGAGAAATGAGCCCCTTCGGGGTGCGGCTGGCCGAGGCCGTCGCGGCGCGGGGCCCACTGTGCCCGGGCATCGATCCGCATCCCGAACTGCTCACCGCGTGGGGGTTACCCGTGAACGTGAGCGGCATCCGGGCGTTCAGTGACATCTGTGTCGAGGCGTTCGCGGGATTCGCCATCGTCAAACCGCAGGTCGCGTTCTTCGAGGCCTACGGCGCGGCGGGGTTCTCGGTGCTGGAGGACACCATCGCCGGACTGCAGGCCGCGGGAGTGCTGGTGCTCGCCGATGCCAAACGCGGTGACATCGGCTCCACCATGGCCGCCTATGCGCAGGCCTGGGCCGGCGACTCGCCGCTGGCGGCGGACGCGGTGACGGCGTCGCCGTATCTCGGGTTCGAGTCGCTGCGTCCCCTGCTGGACACCGCCGCGGCCCATGGCAGGGGCGTGTTCGTGCTCGCCGCGACCTCCAACCCGGAGGGGGCCGGCGTGCAGCGCGCGACCGTGGCCGGGCGCACCGTCGCGCAGTCCATCGTCGACGCCGCCGGTACCGAGAATCGGGTGACAGGCACCGGTTCGGTCGGGGTGGTGATCGGCGCAACGCTGACCGAGCTGCCCGACCTGACCGGGCTCGACGGCCCGGTGCTGGCGCCCGGGCTGGGGGCTCAGGGCGGCCGTCCGGAGGATCTCGGCAGGCTGGGTGCCAGGGTGCTGCCTGCGGTGTCGCGTGAGGTCCTGCGTGCGGGCCCGGACGTGGCGGCGGTGCGGGCGAGCGCGGAGCGGCTGCGCGACAGCGTGGCCCATCTGCGCTACTTGGCCTGACGCGGCGCCCGCGGACCGCCGGTAACGGTTCGGGCACCGGCCGATCGCGGCACGGTCACGGCGGCCGGAATCCCGTCGGACCGCTCCGACACGCCGACACGCCGTGACCAGCAAGAATTTCTTATCTGACCGCCAGAAACGCTGGACCGGCGACGGCGTCGCCCGACCCCGGTGAACAGGAAAAGGCCCACCCGTAACGCAATAAGCCCTGGATATGCAGGTAGATCGCCTGCAGTGACGGTGGTCGCACCGTTGCGGGAGGCAGCTGCGGCGAACGTCGGGATCAGCCCGCGCGCGCCCTACACGCTGGTCTTTTGGCCCCATCAGCCGGGGGTGGGGTTAGCTTTCGTCAGGATGCGTGGGTACGGTCGTCGTCGCTGGCTGGTTACGTAATCCAGCCGTGATGAAACAACAGATGGCGAGAGACGGAGGAACCCCGTGGCCCTTCCCCAGTTGACCGACGAACAGCGCGCGGCAGCGTTGGAGAAGGCTGCTGCCGCACGTCGAGCGCGAGCCGAGTTGAAAGACCGGCTCAAGCGCGGCGGCACCAACCTCAAGCAGGTGCTTACCGACGCCGAGACCGATGAGGTCTTGGGCAAGATGAAGGTCTCCGCGTTGCTGGAGGCTTTGCCGAAGGTGGGCAAGGTCAAGGCTCAGGAGATCATGACCGAGCTGGAGATCGCCCCGACGCGCCGCCTGCGCGGCCTCGGCGATCGTCAGCGCAAGGCCCTTCTGGAGAAGTTCGACTTCTCCTGAACACGGACCTGACGAACAAATGAAGAATGGTGGGGGGTCGGGCAGCGCCGCTGTCGTGGTGCTGTCCGGCCCATCCGCCGTCGGGAAGTCCACGGTGGTGCGCTGTCTGCGCGACCGGATTCCCGACCTGTATTTCAGTGTGTCGGTCACGACACGCGCGCCGCGACCCGGTGAGGTCGACGGTGTTGACTACCGCTTTGTCACGACCGAGCAGTTCCAGAATCTGATAGACGACGGCGAGCTGCTTGAGTGGGCCGAAATCCACGGCGGATTGCACCGCTCGGGGACACCCGCAGCACCCGTGCGTGAGGCCACCAAGGCTGGTGTGCCGGTGCTGATCGAGGTCGATCTGGCCGGTGCCCGTGCCGTGAAGGCCGCGATGCCCGAGGTCACCACCGTGTTCCTCGCGCCGCCCAGCTGGGAGGCGCTGGAGGAACGGCTGATCGGCCGGGGCACCGAGAGTCCCGAGGTGCAGGCCAGGCGGTTGGCCACGGCACGAGCCGAACTGGCCGCCCAGAAGGACTTCGATGTGGTGGTCGTCAACAGTCAATTGGAGTCGGCCTGCGCGGAATTGGTATCCTTGCTGGTGGCCCACTAACCGGACCGTGCCCAGACACGTTCCCAGGTCGTCACACAGACACCAACTGCATCTTCTCTAGCACTTAAATCTCAGGACTCAGTCCTGAAAACACTCCGGGAGAACCTTCGTGAGCACGCCTGTCGAGAACATCGACGCCGCCAATGCCTATGACACGCCGCTGGGCATCACCAACCCGCCCATCGATGAGCTGCTCGACCGCGCGTCGAGCAAGTACGCCCTGGTGATCTACGCAGCCAAGCGGGCCCGCCAGATCAACGACTACTACAACCAGCTCGGCGACGGCATCCTGGAGTACGTCGGCCCGCTGGTGGAGCCGGGTCTGCAGGAGAAGCCGCTGTCGATCGCCATGCGTGAGATCCACGGCGACCTGCTCGAGCACACCGAGGGCGGCGAGTAACTCACGGCGGCGGCGCGAGACATGACCGACCGCAAGCGCATCGTCGTCGGCGTCGCCGGCGGTATCGCCGCCTATAAGGCGTGCACGGTCGTCCGCCAGCTGACCGAGGCCGGGCATTCCGTTCGCGTCGTCCCCACCCAGTCGGCTCTCAAATTCGTCGGTGCCGCCACCTTCGAGGCATTGTCGGGCAACCCGGTGCACACCGGCGTCTTCGAGAACGTCGACGAGGTACCGCACGTCCGCATCGGCCAGGAGGCCGATCTGGTGGTGGTGGCCCCGGCCACCGCCGACCTGCTGGCCCGCGCGGTCGCCGGCCGCGCGGATGACCTGCTCACCGCGACCCTGCTGACCGCGCGCTGTCCGGTGTTGTTCGCCCCGGCCATGCACACCGAGATGTGGTATCACCCCGCCACCGTGGACAACGTGGCCACGCTGCGCAGGCGGGGCAACGTCGTGCTCGAGCCCGCCTCCGGCCGGCTCACCGGCGCCGACACCGGTCCGGGCCGGCTGCCCGAGGCCGAAGAGATCACCACCCTGGCCGGCCTGCTCCTGGAGCGCGCCGATGCCCTGCCCTATGACCTGGCGGGGGTCAAGGCACTGGTGACTGCCGGCGGCACCCGTGAGCCGCTGGACCCGGTCCGGTTCATCGGCAACCGCAGCTCCGGGAAACAGGGCTACGCGATGGCCCGGGTGCTGGCCCAGCGGGGCGCCGACGTCACCCTCATCGCCGGGAACACCACGGGTCTCATCGATCCGGCCAGTGTGCACGTGGTTCACATCGGCTCAGCCAGTCAGTTGCGTGACGCGGTGTCCAAACACGCCCCGGACGCCGGCGTCCTGGTGATGGCAGCGGCCGTCGCGGATTTCCGGCCGGCGCAGGTGGCGACCGCCAAGATCAAGAAGGGCGGCGCCGGCGAGCCCAGCTCCATCGACCTGGTGCGCAACGATGACGTCCTGGCCGGCGCGGTGGCGGCCCGCACCGAAGGTCAACTGCCGAATATGCGGGCCATCGTCGGGTTCGCGGCCGAGACCGGCGATGCCAACGGTGATGTGCTGTTCCATGCCCGCACCAAACTGAAGCGCAAGGGCTGCGATCTGCTCGTGGTCAACGCCGTCGGCGACGGTAAGGCCTTCGAGGTGGACGACAACACCGGCTGGCTGCTGGCCGCCGACGGCACCGAGTCGGCCCTGCCGCACGGGTCGAAGACTTTGATGGCCAGCCGTATCGTGGACGCGATCGGTGCGTTCCTGAAGACGGAGTGATCCCGCTGGCATCAACCTGCGGGTAAGGCTTGCGTCGGCCCGGGGGGTGCGGGTTGGCTGCCAGTGAGCGTGTATACGATTCGACTACCTAACTACTTGGAGGATGACACTGTGAGCGCAGGTCGGCTGTTTACCAGCGAGTCGGTCACCGAAGGACACCCCGACAAGATCTGTGACGCCATCAGCGATTCGATCCTCGACGCGTTGCTGGCCGTCGATCCCAAGTCGCGCGTGGCGGTCGAGACGGCCGTCACCACCGGCCAGGTGCATGTCATCGGTGAGGTGACCACCTCGGCCAAAGAGGCGTTCGCCGATATCAACAACATCGTGCGCGAACGCATCCTGGAGATCGGCTACGACTCTTCGGAGAAGGGCTTCGACGGCGCGACCGCCGGCGTCAACATCGGTATCGGCCGCCAGTCGCCCGATATCGCCCAGGGCGTCGACACCGCACACGAGACCCGCGTCGAGGGTGCCGGCGATCCGTTGGACCTGCAGGGTGCCGGCGATCAGGGCCTGATGTTCGGCTACGCCATCAAGGACACCCCGGAGCTCATGCCGCTGCCCATCGCGCTGGCACACCGGTTGGCCCGTCGGCTCACCGAGGTCCGCAAGAGCGGAGTGCTGGACTACCTGCGCCCCGACGGCAAGACCCAGGTCACCGTGCAGTACGACGGCACCACCCCGGTGCGACTGGACACCGTCGTGCTGTCCACCCAGCACGCCGCCGGTATCGACCTGGACAACACCCTGGCCCCCGATATCCGGGAAAAGGTCGTCAACACGGTCCTGGCCGACCTCGACCACGACACGCTGGACACCTCCGATTTCCGGCTGCTGGTCAACCCGACGGGCAAGTTCGTGCTCGGCGGCCCGATGGGCGACGCCGGTCTGACCGGCCGCAAGATCATCGTCGACACCTATGGCGGCTGGGCCCGCCACGGCGGCGGCGCGTTCTCGGGCAAGGATCCGTCGAAGGTGGACCGCTCGGCCGCGTACGCGATGCGCTGGGTGGCCAAGAACGTCGTCGCGGCCGGCCTTGCCGAGCGCGTCGAGGTGCAGGTCGCCTATGCGATCGGCAAGGCGGCCCCGGTCGGCCTGTTCGTCGAGACGTTCGGATCCGAGACCGTCGACCCGGCCCGGATCGAGAAGGCCATCACCGCGGTGTTCGACCTACGTCCCGGTGCCATCGTCCGCGACCTGGATCTGCTGCGTCCCATCTACGCGCCGACCGCCGCGTACGGCCACTTCGGCCGCACCGATATCGAGCTGCCGTGGGAGCAGCTCAACAAGGTCGAGGAGCTGCAGGCTTCCGTCTAGCGGTCACCCGCCCGAGCCGTCACGTAGGTGATGGCTCGGGCTGCCACGAGTGCAGGGACGGCAATAGGGCTGTCTTCTTGTAGTGATGGTCCGCCATGCGTTTCAGGATGTCGTCGAGGACACCGACGGCGTCCTCGATGTGCGGTCCCTTGTTCAACATCACGCACTCCGCGCGTTCGCTCATCGCGGCGTCGCTGATCTCGGCTCGGGACGGATTGCCGGTTCTGGCGAGTTGTTCGAGGACCTGGGTCGCCCAGATCACGGGCAGGTGCGCCGCTTCGCACAACCACAGAATCTCCTCCTGCAATTCGGCGAGGCGTTCATAGCCACACTCCACGGCCAGATCGCCCCGCGCGATCATCACCCCGACGCGCGGGTGCCGCATGAGGGTGAGCAGCAGTTGCGGTAGGTGCTCGAACGCCTGGCGGGTCTCGACCTTGAGCACCACCCCCAGTGATCGGCCGCCGAGGCGTGCCAGCTCATCGAGTAGCTGTGCGATATCGGAAGGTTCACGCGCGAAGGACATCTCGACCAGATCGGCCAGCTCCACCACGGCCGCCAGGTCCGCGATGTCCTTGTCGGTCAGTGCCGGGATTGCGAGTTCGATGCCGGGTACGTTCACCCCCTTACCGGCGCGCAGACGCGATCCGCCGTCGGCGGCGTGCTCGATCTGCAGACGCAGTACTTCAGGCCCGGTGTCGACGATCCTGCCCCGTATCCGGCCGTCGTCGAGGTGCACCGTCTGTCCGACGCACGCGCGGTCGAACAGTTCGGGCAGTGTGCAGCCGATCCGGGGAATCCCGCCGTCCAGGACAGGCGCGGGCGAGCAATCCTTGGTCAGTTCGAGGATGTCACCGCGATGCAGGACCAGGCTCTGCTCGATCGGGGGAATATCACCCAGCGGCGTGGCATCCTGGTCACCCTCGACCTGCAGCATCGTTGCGGCGCCGAGGTAGGTGGTCCGCTCGACGGTGGCGACGAATCCCTCAGGTGCGCTTGCCGATTGGCCCACGGCGCTGAGCACCATCCGGCGCTTGGCGCCGCGGGTGTCCCTCAGGTGCACGATGTCCCCGTCGTGGCGGCGGGTGAGCCACTGTTCGCTCACCGGTAGTGACACCATGCCCGGCTCCGGTGGTGCGGTGGGGGATTCGGCTGCGGTCAACCATGCCCTCGCTACGCCGACGATCTGACCGAGGGCGTTCTTGGCGGGCTTCAGCTTCACCACCCGCGGTCCCGGCTCAAGCGGGCCGGTCCGCAACTTGGGGCCACCCAGGTCCATGGCGATCATGCATGTCCGGCCGGTGCTCGCGGCCGCCTGAGCGACGTGCTGCGCCATGGCGCGCCACGCCGTCGCATCGTCGTGCGCGCAGTTGATACGTGCCACATTCATGCCCTGCTCGACCAAGCTGCGCACCAGGCGGGCGTCGGTCGCCGCCGCCGACGGCAGCGTGACCATGATCCGGGTGGTGCGATCGGCTGGGTCGGGTCCGAGCAACTCCCGCGTTCGCTGCTGCAACAGTTCCGGGCCCTGGTTGATCGGCACCCCACCCATGATCGGCTGATGCCACACGTCGTCGAGCGTGGCGCAGATCGCCGCCCTGACCAAGTGCAGGGTGGCCTCGACATGTGGTTCGCTACGGCCCAGCGACGACAGTCCGAACGACGACAGCCGGGCCTGCAGCTCGCGCAGATCGCATTGCCGTATCGCCCAGTACTGCACCATGTTTCGGGCACTGGACTGGTACTGCGGCGCCACGTCCGCGAGCCAGTGCGACCATGTCGACTCGGCCTCGGGTAACCGTCGCAACAGGGCGTCCACGTCGTCGCGGATCTCAAGCAACTGCTGCCGGGCGTACTCGGCGTCGCTCTGCGTCTGCGGCACGGGGTCATCGCCGACCGTGATGGCCACTATCGGCTGCCTGATATGGGTGCGGGGTTCGGTGGTGGGCATGCTTCGGCGTCATCCTTGATCTGTTGCAGCGTGGCTCGCAGGATGTGGGCCACGAATGGGCGGATGAACCACCAGTACCGCAGGAAGCGGCGGCGTGAGCCGGGGTCGGTGGTGGACGTGCGGCACTCGTAACTCAACAACGAGGCCGACTCGCCGTACGGGCGCACCGACAGGTTCGCCGCGATCTTCCCCCAACCCGATTCGGCGAAGCTGCGGAACTCCTCCGGGGTAACCGGATGCCATTCGATGACGGGTTGCCAGAATCTTCCCACCGCACCGAAGGCGAACTCGCGGTCCGGCTGCACGCCGAGCACCAGCCATCCCGGTAGCGCCATGTCCTCAAGTACCAAGCGGGGCAACGGTGCAGGGCTGCGCCCCTGCCATCGGGCGGGCAGCCCGCGAATCCAGAACGACAGTGTGAGCACGGGCGTGCGCACGGTGAGCAGGTCCAACTTCCGAACGGCGGTGAAGGTGGTTCCCGGATCCGCCTCTACCACCGTGTGTTCGGCGATCACGACGTCATAGGTGGGCATCGCTGATTCGATCAACATTCGATGGATGTCGGCAGCGGCCACGCCGTAATCATCGACCGAGCCTGCCGGGCACACCTAGGGTCCAAAGTCCCGACGTCGGGTGTTCTGCGTCACGTACTCGAGCCATGCGCTTTGCTGATCCCGGGTACCCGGGCAGCGGGCCCCCTATCGGCGAATAATGTTCAGGGACAAGTGGTTTGCCGTTCACCTGTAGTTCAGGAAAGCGCGTGGGAGAACGGCCGCCTTAGGGACTTTGGACCATAGACTCGGTAATCCTCCTCATTCATGCTTTTGCGCATGAATGACACACTGCCCCGGTTACGGCTGACGGGAAGACGAGCTCCGTCCGAACACATCGACGGCGCGTGGTGGCCGACATCGAAACGATTGGCAGACGAGCTTCCCGCCCTGATGGCCGCGGTGAGCGACGTCATGCCGCACATCGCCATGGTGGGTTACCGCCGCGACGGATGGATCGCGCCGCCGAGTCTCACGCTCGACGGCGCGCACCCGGTGGAGTTGTTGGAGTTCGTCAGCAGCGAGCCACCCACGGTGATTCTGATCGGCGAGGATGGTCACCACCTGACTTTGCGCATCATCGATCCCGACACCGACGAGGGTCAGGCGCAGCGGTCGCTGGCCGAAATCCCGCGACGGACCGCGGATATCGCGCCGGCGGGCGGAGTACATGCACGCTCGGTCCACGAGGTGGCGAAGAAACTGGCCGAACACGAGGGCCGTAACGACCCCGCGCGTGACGCCCAGATCCTGCAATGGTGCCAAGATGCCGCCGTCCAGTTCGACGAGGCCCGCATCCAGACGTTCGTGCCCATTCTGGTCGAGCACATCGTCAACAATCGGATCCACCACGAACACCACTCAGCGACGGTATCGATGGATCAACCGGCCGCCACGGAGTGACCCGGTCCCATAGCCGCCCGGCGCACTCGGTTAGATCGCGGCCCGCATGGCAGCGACGACATCGTCGGTCCAGACCACCCCATGGGCGAGAAAGGCGTAGTTGATCAGAGCTGCCTGATAGCCATCCCCCCACTCGGGGTGGCGCGGGCCGGCGACGGCATCGCGAATGACGTAAACCTCGAAGCCTTGTTCGAGCAGATCGCGCAGGTGCGATTCGACGCACATATTCGCGAGCATGCCGCCCAGCAGAACTTTGTTGATTCGGCGTTTCCGCAACTGCAGCACCAGGTCGTTGGTCTGCGAACCGAATACCTTGTGCGGGCTGACGACGACCGTGGCCGGGTCGTTGATATAGGGCTTGAACTCCTCGAGCCAGTCCGCTCCAGAGCCGGGGAGCCCGTCCAAGTTCAGGGGTCCCGGCCGGTCGAAGGTGCCGGTGCGTAGTTCGTCGGCCTCCAGTGAGCCGTTGAAAAGCCAGCGGTGATCGGTGGGATAGAAGTAGTGCGGTGAGATGAACATCCCGAACGACGCGGCCTGCGCGGCTTGGAAGATGGCGAGCATGTGCGCGACGGTGTTGTTCTCGGTGACGCTGGCGCCGGTGGCCGCCCAGTTGATCCCGGTGGGGCTCAACACGTCGTTCTGCGGGTCGATGAACACCACGGCGGTGTCGCTTCGGTTCCAGTCCATCTGCAATGCCTCTTTTCTGGTTGGCGGGCGAGTTCGGGCGGATGTCTCGTCGATGATTGCGCCGTTGGCGGCCGTGCGAGGTACCTGCCGGCTGGTAGGCGTGGTACGCCGCAAGATGGCTAGGCGTGCGGCTGCACCACCACTTTGCCTGTGGCAGAGCCGTTCTCGACGACCTGATAGGCATCGTTGACCTCGCCTAGTGCGAAGGTCGCCGAATGTAGCCGAGGGACCAATCGTCGCGCGTCGGCCAGTGCGGCGGCTTGGGCCACGATGTGCCCGTGGTGTTCGCGACCCTCACCGGTCAGTAGTGGAAGCAAGGTGAACACGCCGGAGTAGGTGGCTCCGCGGAAGGATAGGGGTGCCAGACTGTGTGTGCCCCAACCCAATGCGCTGACGACGTGTCCGGTGTAGCGCTTGACCGCGGTGAAGGAGGCGTCGAGGGTGGCGCCGCCGACGTTGTCGACGACGATGTCGAAGCCCTCCCCGCCGGTGTGTTCGTCGACGTAGTCGTCGACGGTACTTGCCGTGTAGTCGATGGGAGTCGCGCCGACCCGGCGGATCACCTCCTGGCTGGCGGGCCCCCCGGTAGCGAACACCTGCGCGCCGCGGGCGAGGGCGAGCTGCACCGCGAGGTACCCCACCCCGCCGGCGCCGCCGTGAATCAGCACCTGGTGGCCCGCAGCGACACCGGCACGGTCGACGAGCCCTTCCCAGGAGGTGATGAAGCCCAGCGGAATCGCCGCGGCCTGCTCCATCGACAGCGCTGTGGGCTTATGGGCGATCAACCGCGCGTCGACCGTGGCCAGCTCGGCCAGTGAGCCCGCCACGCCGCCGACTCCGCCGGTCATGCCGAATACCTGATCGCCGACGCCGAAGTGATCGACCTCTGCCCCTACCGCCTCCACCGTCCCGGCCATATCGATGCCGAGAACGGCCGGTGGAGCCATCTTCGCGTGCGCCGCCGCGCCTCGGCGGATCTTGGTGTCGAGCGGGTTCACCCCGCTTGCCGCGACCCGCACCAGGACTTCACCGGGACCGGGTGCCGGATCGGGGATCTCGCTGATCTGCAGCGGGGCGTTGTAAGCGGTCAGGACTGCAGCGCGCATGACTTCTCCTCGGACTCAGCCTTAATCTTCACCCCAGCAGTGGATACACCGCCGGCTGGGTCTCATGATGGTGCCCCTTTCTCACGTGAGAGTGGTCTAGTCGAAGATGAGGACGAGTCGGCTACGGAAGCCACCCTTTTCGAGTGCACGGTGCACCGCGGCGGCATTCGCGGCGGGCAAGGTCTGCACCACCCGCAGCGTGATCTGACCCTGCTCGGCCAGCACGCGGAGGCCGTCGAGCTTGTCGGTTGCGTGGGTGTAGTCGGGCACCCACACGTCGCGGATCGTGATGCCGCGTTCGGGATGCAGGTCGGAGGTGCCGCGCTCGCCGGGACGACGAACGACCGCGAGCTGACCGTCGTCGATCAGTGTGGGCAACACCTCGTCGCCCTGTATGGCCGCGTCGACGACGGCGAGGTATTCGGCGTAGGCGCCACCGGAGTCGACTGGACAATTGAGCACAGCGCAACCGCGCGTGTTCGTGATCCGCCTACCCGTGCAGCGCCGCCCGCAGGGCGGTGAGCCCGCGCTCGGTGGCCTCGGTCGCCGCGGGAGAGGCCAACGCCAGGCTGACGTACCCGTGCACCATCGTCGGTTCATTGCTGTGCTGCACGGAAACCCCAGCGGCGGTGAGCAGTTCGGCGTATCTGCCGCCGTCGTCGCGCAGCGGGTCATGCCCGGCGGTGCCGATGAACGCCGGTGGCAGGTCGGCCAGCGATGCGGCGTTGGCCGGCGCCACGTCGGTGGGCAGCGCGGCCGGATCGTCGAGATCGACCCCCGGCAGATACCAACTCAGGAACGCGTCGCTGACCGCCTGGTTGAGGATGTAGGCGTCGGCGTTCTCGAGGAAGGACGGGGCGCTGCGGTCACCCACGGCGACCGGGTACCACAGCAGCTGGAACACCAGCGGTGGCCCGCCGGCGTCGCGGGCCCGCAGCGCCATCACGGCCGAGAAGTTGCCACCCGCGGAGTCGCCGGCCACCGCGATGCGGGCCGGGTCACCGCCGAGTTCGGCGGCGTGCTCGCCCACCCACCGCAGTGCCGCCCAGGCATCTTCGACACCCGCCGGGAACGGATGTTCCGGTGCCAGCCGGTAGTCGACCGAGACGACGATGGCCTCGGCGCCGACCGCATGGGCCCTGGCCACGTGGTCGTGGGTGTCCAGGTCACCGATCGCCCAGCCGCCGCCGTGGTAGTACACGACCACCGGCAGATCGTCGTGCTGCTCCACCGGCGGCCAGTAGATCCGCACCGGGATATCGGTGAGCTCCCCGTATCCGACGGTGCGTTCCTCGATCCGCAGCTGCGGTAGCAGTGCCGACGGCGGTTTCACCGCGCGCAGCCGTTCGCGGGCCAGCTCCACCCCGTCCTCCTGGGTGAACTCCAGGGGCACGGCATCGAGCAGGGCCTTCAGGTTCGGATCGACATCGGGCCTCGTCGTGGACGTCATACGTCAGGCTAACGCGGCCCGCAGCGCGGCCAACCCGCGGTCGACGGCGTCGGTCGCGGCCGGCACCACCCCGTGATAGCCGAGGTAACCGTGCACCAGGGTCTGGGCGTGGTGGACCTCGGCGGGCACACCCGCGGACTCCAGCAGTTCGCCGTAGCGCACACCGTCGTCGCGCAGCGGGTCGTAGCCCGCGACCGCGATATAGGCGGGTGCCACCCCGGCCAGGGATTCGGCGCGGGCCGGGACCAGCGTGGCCGGTGGGTTGCGCAGGTCGGTGTCGCCGGCGTACAGCAGGGAGAACCCGCCGATATCCCCCCGGCCCAGGATCGGGGCGTCGGCGTTCTCGCTGAACGAGGGGAGTGAGGTGTCCCAGGTGGTGGCCGGGTACCACAGCAGCTGCAACCGCAACGGGATGCCGGCGTCGCGGGCCAGCAGCGCCACCACGGCCGCCAGGTTGCCGCCGGCCGAATCACCGGCCACGGCAAGGCGTTCCGGATCGGCCCCGAGCTCACCGGCGTGGGCGGCCACCCATTGCGTCACCGCCCAGACATCGTCGACGGCGGCCGGATACGGATGCTCGGGGGCCAGCCGGTAGTCCACCGACACCACCACCGCACCGGCGGCGACGGCGTGTTCGCGTGCGGTGCCGTCGTAGCTGTCCAGGTCGCCGATCACCCAGCCGCCGCCGTGGAAGAAGAGGGTCACCGGCGGGCGGGAGCGGAGCGACTCGGGGATCGACACCGGCGGGCGGGACCCGGACTCTGTTGCCCCGGTGGTGTCAGGCCAGTAGATCCGGACCGGCACGTCCGCGATGATGCGGTCCTCGGTCCGCAGGTCCGGGTGCACCGGGCGGCGCGGCAGCGCCCGGAACCGTTCCCGGGCCGCCTCCGGACCACCGTCCATCGTCAATTGGAACGGCACCGCTTCCAGTACCTTTTCCAGAATGGCGTCCAGGGCGGGTCTTTCGGTACCGGATTCAGGCATGGCAACACCGTACGCAGCGCGCGCGACCCGGCTGCTGTGGGTGCTGGCGCTGGTCGCGGGTGCGGGCTACGGCGTCTTTCTCGTGACGGTGGCGGCCCGGGTCCCCGCGGGCGCCGAACTGACCGGACAGTTCGCGCTACAACCCGCGGTCAAGGCCGGTGCGGCCGTGCTGCTCGCGGCGGCGGCACTGTGGCATCCGGTCACCCGGGAGCGGCGCTGGCTGGTGCCGGCGCTGGGCTTCTCCGCGGCCGGGGACTTCCTGTTGGCACTGCCGTGGTGGCCGCCGTCGTTCGTGCTGGGCCTGGCGGCCTTCCTGCTGGCTCACCTGTGCTTCCTGACCGCGTTGTACCCCTTGGCGCGGCGCAGTCCGGTGCGCCTGGCGGCCGCCGGGGCGGTGCTCGTCGCATGCGTGGCACTGCTGGTGTGGTTCTGGCCGAGTCTGCTCGCGCAGGGGATGGCGGCACCCGTGGTGGTCTATATCGGTGTGCTGGGCGCGATGGTGTGTGCCGCGCTGCTGGCCCGGCTGCCGACGCCGTGGACGGCGCTGGGTGCGGTGTGCTTCGCGGTGTCCGACGGGATGATCGGGATCAGCAAGTTCGTGCTGGGGTCCGAACAACTGGCGGTGCCGATCTGGTGGGCCTACTGCGCGTCGCTGTTGTTGATCACCGCCGGCTTCTTCTTCGGCCGCGAGCGGTGATACCCGCCGAGCACGAACCGATCGCCCGGGTGCTGCCGATGCTGTCGGTACCGCACCTGGATCGCGAGTTCGACTATCTGGTGCCCGCCGACCAGTCCGATGACGCCCAGCCCGGGGTCCGGGTCCGGGTGCGTTTCCATGGTCGGCTGGTGGACGCTTTTGTTCTCGAAAGACGCTCGGACACCGACCATTCCGGGAAGCTCGGTTGGCTGGACCGGGTGGTCTCGGCCGAACCGGTGCTGACCCCTGAGGTGCGGCGGCTGGTCGACGCGGTGGCCGCCCGCTACGCCGGCACCCGGGCCGATGTGCTGCGGCTGGCCGTGCCGCCGCGGCACGCCCGGGCCGAGAAGCAGGTCACCGCCGAGCTGCCGCCGCTGGCCGAGCGGGTCATCGACGAATCCGCCTGGGAGGCGTACGGGCGCGGCGGACAGTTCCTGGCCGCGATCCGGGAGGGCCGCGCCGCGCGTGCGGTGTGGCAGGCGCTGCCGGGGGAGAAGTGGGCGCAGCGGCTCGCCGAGGCGGCCGCGGCGGCGGTGCAGGGCGGGCGCGGTGCGCTCATCGTGGTACCGGATCAGCGCGATGTCGACGCGGTGCACACCGCTGCCCTCGAACTGCTGGCCGAACCCGAGGTGGTCGCGCTGTCCGCGGGGCTCGGCCCGTCGCAACGGTACCGCCGCTGGCTTTCGGTGCTGCGCGGTCAGGCCCGGCTGGTGATCGGCACCCGCAGTGCGGTGTTCGCCCCGGTCGCCGACCTCGGCCTGGTGGCGATCTGGGACGACGGGGACGACACCCTGTCCGAACCGCGGGCCCCGTACCCGCACGCCCGTGAGGTGGCCATGCTGCGCGCACATCAACTGCGCTGCGCGGCGCTGCTCGGCGGCTATGCCAGAACGGCCGAGGCGCACGCCCTGGTACGCAGCCGCTGGGCCCATGACCTGGTGGCCACCCGGACGGTGGTGCGGGCCCGGGCACCGCGGGTGGTCGCGGTCGACGACAGTGCATTCGACCAGGAGCGCGATCCCGCGGCGCGCACCGCGCGGGTCCCGTCGATGGCGCTGCGGGCGGCCCGCACGGCGCTGGCGGCCGGCCATCCGGTGCTGGTGCAGGTGCCGCGCCGCGGGTACATCCCGGCACTGGCCTGCGCCCGGTGCCGCACCGTGGCCCGCTGCCGGCACTGCACCGGGCCGATGTCACTGCCCGACCGCGACGCCCACGGTGCGGTGTGCCGCTGGTGTGCCCGCACCGAACTGTCGCTGCGGTGCGTCAGTTGCGGGTCGGATGCGGTGCGCGCCGTCGTGGTCGGGGCCCGCCGTACCGCCGAGGAACTGGGCCGCGCGCTGCCCGGGTCGGTGGTCATCACCTCCGGCGGCGATGCGGTGCTGTCCACGGTGCGCGAGGGCCCCGCCGTCGTCGTCGCCACACCGGGCGCCGAGCCCATCGCCCCGGGTGGCTACGGGGCCGCGCTGTTGCTGGACGGCTGGGCGCTGCTGGGCCGCCAGGATCTGCGCGCGGCCGAGGACGCCCTGCGCCGCTGGATGGCCGCGTCCGCCCTGGTGCGCAGCCGCGCCGACGGCGGCATGGTGGCCGTCATCGCCGAGTCGGTGATTCCGACCGTGCAATCACTGATCCGCTGGGATCCCTTGGGCCATGCCGAAACCGAGCTCGAGGCGCGCACCGAGGTGGGGCTGCCGCCGGCCGTGCATCTCGCGGTGCTCGACGGGACCCCCGACGCCGTCGCCGCGCTGCTGGACGCCACCACGCTGCCCGCCGGCGCCGAACCGCTCGGACCGGTGGATCTGCCGCCGGGGGCCCGCCGCCCGCCCGGTGTCGCGGTGGACAGTCCGATCAGCCGGATGCTGGTGCGGGTGCCCCGTGACACCGGACTGGAACTCGCTGCCGCCCTGCGCAAGGCGATCAACACGATGTCTGCCCGCCACGATCAGCAGCCGGTGCGGGTGCAGATCGACCCGCTGCACATCGGGTGATCACCGGAGGACGGCCTACTGCCGCATGCGTGCTGGTCACCGTCAGGCGCCGTAGCGCAACCAGATGGGCAGGCACGCGTCGAGTTGTTCGATGAACTTCTCCAGACCGACCCGGTGTTCACCGAATCCGGTGGGGTCCACCCGGTAACCCGGAAAGGCGATACCGATACCGAACAGTCCCGGCGCGATGATGCCGTTGGACGCGTTGTGTTGCAGCGGTCCCCACTGCGGCGCGTCGATCCGCCGAGGCTCGAACCCCACGGTGTAGACCACCTGATCGCAGCGGCCCAACAACTCGTCGAACCGCGGGTCGCCGACGTGGCAACGCTCCAGTCGCTCGGGCAGCTGCCCGTCGAGATTCTCCCGGGCCCATTGGGCCGCATGGCCTTTCAACCCGGTGTCGTCGAACAGTGTCCAGTCGCCGAACTCGACGGCGTACCGGAGGGGATGCTGGTAGAAGTTGACGATCTTGGCCACCGGTTGGCGCAACAGATTGGGCAACACCAGCATGGTCGAATGCGATGAGCCGAACACCGCGACCGTCGCACCCTCGAGCGGCTCTGCGCCCAGCTTGTGCACGTCCACGGCCACCTCGAGCGGAATCTCCCGGACGCCTGGGTAATCCAGGCTGCGCGCGTCGGACCCGATGGCCAGCACCACATTGTCCGAGGTGAGGACCGACCCCTCGGTGTGCACCGCCCAGCGCCGCTGATGTAACTCCAGGCGGGTGGCGGTGGCCTTGACGGTGACGACCCGCTCGGCCAGCCGGCCGGTGATCCACTGCAGCGGCTCGGCGACGGCGCCGAGCGAACACGTCTGTCGCGGATCGAATCCCCGGATCGCGAAATCGGGGCCCTGCCGGAACTGGAATGCCGAGCTGGCTTCCAAGAAGTGCGTGAAGCCACTCACCCGGGTGTTGCTCGAGACGACGGACCATTTGACCCCGAAATCGCCGACGGCGAATTCCGGGTCCACCCAGGCGATTTCGTCAGGTGCAATACCGCTGTCGATCAGGCGGCCAACCGTGGCGATCCCGGCCGGTCCGGCTCCGATGACCGTCCACCGGAAGTGCGTCGGATGCATGATTGTGGCTCCTTCGATGCGAAGTCGGCGACTGCACTGCCGTGCTGGTCGCGTGGTGCCGTCGAGCACCACGTCTTCATCCTCGGATCGCGCAGCGGCCGGCGGTACCGGCGCCGGCCTTGTGGACCCACAAATGACGTTTGTGGGACGACCGGACTCAGGTCTGCATGGTGCCGATATGGCCGAGGAGATCGCGAACCGCACCGGCCGGGGGCGTGCGTCCACCGATCCAGATGGCCCGAAGGTCCCGGCGCAGATCCAGCTCGGGGATGGACACCTCACGTAGCCGTCCGAAGGCGAGATCGTCGGCCACCGTGAGCCGGCTCATCACCGCGGGTACCTGGCTGGCCAGTACCGCCGCGCGAACGGCAGCC
The DNA here is from genome assembly GCF_011758805.1 of Mycolicibacterium fluoranthenivorans. Taxonomy (NCBI): domain Bacteria; kingdom Bacillati; phylum Actinomycetota; class Actinomycetes; order Mycobacteriales; family Mycobacteriaceae; genus Mycobacterium; species Mycolicibacterium fluoranthenivorans. The sequence continues at coordinate 2,931,667 of NZ_JAANOW010000001.1, forward strand.
GCCGAGGACAGCTCCATCAGGGGAGTCACCTGGTCGGTGGGGTCGTAGCCGGCCCGCTGAAAGGCCGCGATGAGCGAGTCCCGGGTGCCCGATCCCGCCTCACGGCAGATCAGCGGGGTCTGCGCCAGCTCGGTCGGGGTGATCGCCCGGGTCCGCCGAGCCCATGTGTGGCCGGCGGCGACCACGACCACCAGCTCATCGCGGGCGACCACCCGGGTGCGCACTCCGGAGGGCACGGCGGGACTCTCGACGAACCCGACGTCGGCCGCGCCCCCGGTGACATCGGCGATGGCGTGATCGCTGTTGGTGGCGGTCAACGTCACCTCGGGAGCGGGTGCCCCGCTTCGTACCGCCGCGGCGCGCAGTGACACCAGCCAGCGCGGCAGCAACTGCTCGGCGACCGTCTGGCTGGCTGAGATCTTGATACGGCTACGGGACTCCGCGCGCAGCGAAGCCAATCCGGCATCCACGTGCGCGGCGACGTCGAGCAGTTGACGGGCCCATTCGGCCACGACCACACCGGGTGGCGTCAGCTGTGAACCACGCGGTGTGCGGACCGCGAGCTTCACACCGGTCTGCGCCTCCATCGACGCCAGCCGGGCCGACACGGCCTGCTGGGTCAACCCGATCTTGCGGGCCGCCGCGCCGAGGCTGCCCGTTTCGGCGATGGCCACCAGAACCTCGAATTCGGCGAGGTTTGGCATGCGCGAACTCAAAGCCATGCACTCGATGAAAGCACAAGGCGCGACACCGCGGATGGATGAGCTCGCATCGGCGCGGTCAGTCACAACCAGAGGTTGTGAACCGACAGGGACCGGACCACTACTGCGGCCCTCGATATCGGCGAATCGTGAATATCGCTACCGCACAACCGATATAGGAGGAACCAGAGATGATTCGCAGTAAGAAGGCAACGATGGCAATGCTGGCACCCGTGGCCGCGGCCGTGGCGATCGCGCTCGCACCCGCCGGCGGCGTGGGAGTCGATCCCGGTACGACATACGGCACCAACCCGACCACCTCCACCGTGCCCACCTACCAGGTGGACAACCAGGACGAGGTGGATACCTCCGGCGGATTCGTCGATCAGGCGTTCTGAGTACCGCTCACCCCAGACCCGCAACCACACCACTCGAACAAAGGAACATCATGAAGATCACGTACATCGGAGTACTCGTCATGACCGCCGCAGCGGTGATGATCGGCGTCGCACCTGCGGCCGACGCGGAAGTGGACGTGACCCAGCACGTCGGGCACGCGGAGATCGTCGCGACGCCGGGGCCGGCCGCCGACCATGCGGCCCAGCTCCAGCAGCCTTTCGGCGGCGCACCGTTTCTGGTATTCCACCACTGACTCGGCCGGTACCCGGCTGCGCCGGTCGGGCCGGCTGTATGGGCAAAACGGCGCACGCCACATAAGGTAGGGCACAGCCAATGCACAGGAGGTGGGTATGGGGCGACTGTTCCGATGGTCGATCCTGTTGGTGCTCATCACGTTTGGCTTCCTGTGGCCGGTGATCTTCAGCGGCGGCGCGGGCTCCGCGACCACCGTCGACGACCCGGTGGAGATCGCCGACTACACCGCCTCCTACACGGTGGACGCCGCCGGCCGGCTCGATGCGGTGGAGACCATCACCGGCGAGTTCCCCAGTGGCCGGCACGGCATCTTCCGCTACTGGGACGTCGCCAACCCCAACAGCCCCCGGGTGCGCCAGGTGCCGCAGATCGAGTCGATCCTGATGGACGGCGAGCCCGCGCCGTACCGGATGCTGTGGGAGGACGGCGAGCGGTTCCGGGTGGCCAAGATCGGCTCGCCGGACGTCACCCTGGACTGGGGCAGGCATGTTTTCGAGATCCGCTACCACATCGACGGGGTTCTGGACCCGGGAAAGGTGGGCGCGGACAAGCGTTTCGCGTCGACGACCGGCCGAGCCCTGGCCGAGACCGCCTTTTACTGGAACGTGATCGCGCCGTCCTGGAACAACATCATCCACCGGGTGAACATCACGGTGACGCTGCCGGCGAATGTCGTCGGTGCCCAGTGCTCGGTGGGCTTCGGTGCCGGCCGCGAGTGCACCGATCTGACGGTGCGCGGTGACACGGTGACGCTGCGGGCCACCGGATTGCAGCCCCGCACCCCGGTCACCCTGCGTGCCGGTATCGACATGCCCACCCCGGCGCGCACCCAACTGCTGTGGCCCTACCAGTACGACCGGGTGCTCGGGCAGTCGCCGGTCCGCGTGGTCGTGCTGATCGGGTTGTCGGTGCTCGCCGGTGCGGCCGCGGTGTGGGCCCACCGCACCACGGTGGAGCCCGCGCCGGGATTTCCGCTGCAGTACGCGCCCCCGCCCGGCCTGGGGCCGGTGCAGTGCGAGTACATCCGCACCGAGGCCGTCCCGAAAGACGGTCTGACGGCGACGCTGTTCTATCTGGCCGAGCGCAAGCTGGTGGATCTGCGCCAGGTCAACGAGAAGCAGTGGAACGTGACCGGTATCGCCAAGCCCGCCGATTGGGCCGACGTGGACCAGGTCAGCGTGGCGGTCGGTTCGGCGCTCAAAGTCATCGGGCAGGGCACCGAGTTCGAGGCCAAGAAGACGGCGACGGCGGGTAAGAAGCTCAGCAAGGCCAAGACCGATATGGCCGAAGCCGTCCGCGAATGGGCGACCGAGGACGGTCTGGTGGTCGCACGCCGGAAGGAACTGTGGGTACGCGCGGCCAACGCGGTCGCGGCGATCCTGATGGTGTGTGGTTTCTTCCGGTGGGGTTTCCCGATCACGCTGTGGGCGTTGCCGTTCGTGGTGTTCTTCCTGCTGTCGGTGCGTTCGTGGTCCGCCGGTGTCGGCACCCGGCGCACCGAGGCCGGGCGTCAACTGTGGTCGCAGGCCGGTGGCTTTCACCGCCTGCTGGCCACGGACTCGGCCGAGACCCGTTTCGACTTTGCGGCCCGCAAGGATCTCTACACCGCCTACGTGCCGTTCGCGGTGGCCGCCGGAGTCGCGGCGCTGTGGGCGCAGAAGTATCAGACGGCGACGGGAGCGGTTGCCCCGCAGCCGGATTGGTATCACTCGTCGTCGAATTCGACGCGTGACTCGGCATCGTTCTCCGGCTCATCTGGACCGAATTTCGACAGTTTCGAATCGGCGTTGTCGTCGTCGATCGGTGCGTACACCGCATCGCAGTCATCGTCCTCCTCGAGTGGCAGCAGTAGCAGCAGCTCCAGCGGGGGTGGCGGCGGCGGTGGCGGTGGAGGAGGCTCGTGGTGAGGAAAACATGGTGAGATTCCTGCTGATCTTGGTGCTGCTGCTCGCGGTGGCGGTGCTGATCGGATTCGTGACGGGTTACAACAAGCTGCGCGGTGCGGATATCCGGGTGGCCGAGGCGCTGTCCGGTATCGATGTCGAGCTGACCCGGCGGGCCGCCCTGATCCCCAGCCTGGTGCACACCGTCGGGTCGTTCGCCGCCCATGAGAAGGCGATCCTCGACCACGTGACGGATGCGCGCGCCGAACTGACCGCGGCCACCACCGGAACCTCGGTGACCCAGCGCAGCGCCGCCGAGCGGCACCTGGACGACGCGGTCGGTCAGGTGCTCGCGCTCGGGCAGAGTTACCCGCAGCTCAACTCGTCGAGCAATTTCCTGGATCTGCAGCGCAATCTCACCGACACCGAGAACAAGCTGGCCTTCGCCCGGCAGTACTACAACGATGCGGTGGCCACCGTGAATCGGCTGATCGCCACCATGCCGTGGATGTTCGTCGCGCCGCTGGCCGGGGTGAGCGAGCGGGAGTTCTATCAGGCGCCGCGCTAGCGGGCCCTAGACTGTCTCGGTGCGTCTCGTCTTCGCCGGTACTCCGGAACCCGCGCTACCGTCGCTGCGGAAGCTCATCGACTCACCTCGTCATGAGGTGGTCGCCGTGCTGACCCGCCCGGATGCGGCGGCCGGGCGGCGCGGTACCCCGGCACCGTCGCCGGTGGCGCAGCTGGCGGCCGAACACGGTATCCCCGTCCTGAAACCGGCCAAGCCCAACACCGGTGAATTCGTATCGGAGCTGGCCGAATTCGCGCCGGAGGCGTGTGCGGTCGTGGCCTACGGTGCCCTGCTGCGCGACGAACTGCTCGCGGTGCCCACCCACGGCTGGATCAATCTGCACTTCTCGCTGCTTCCGGCCTGGCGCGGCGCCGCGCCGGTACAGGCCGCGATCGCCGCCGGTGACACGGTGACCGGGGCCACCACGTTCCTGATCGAACCGGCGCTGGATTCCGGACCGGTGTACGGGGTGGTGACCGAGACCATCCGGCCGACCGATACGGCGGGCGACCTGCTCGACCGTCTCGCCGTCTCCGGCGCTGGCCTGCTGGAAGCCACCATGGACGGGATCGCCGACGCCACGCTGGTGCCCAAGCCGCAGCCGGCTGACGGAATCACCGTGGCGCCCAAGATCACCGTCGAAGAGGCCCGGGTGCGCTGGGAGCTACCGGCCCACGCCGTGGACCGCCGGATCCGGGCCGTGACACCCAACCCGGGCGCCTGGACCACGATCGGGGACACCCGGCTCAAGGTCGGGCCGGTGACCGTGGACCAGGACCGACAGGGTGAGCCCCTCGCCCCCGGACAGTTCGAGGTGGGCCGCCGCGATGTGTGGGTTGGCAGCGGATCACATGCATTGCGGCTCAGCTGGATTCAGCCGCCCGGAAAGAAACCGATGAAGGCTGCTGACTGGGCACGCGGTGCTCGGCTCGACGAGGAGACGCGCGCACAATGAGCCGGTACCACGACCAGAACAAGCCCAAGCAACGCAAGGGTCCGCCGCGCAAGCCGCTGGACGCGGCCCGGCGGGCCGCCTTCGATGTGCTGCGCGCGGTCAGCGAACGCGACGCGTACGCCAACCTCGCCCTGCCGGCCCTGCTGCGCGAGCGCGGGCTCACCGGCCGTGACGCGGCGTTCGCCACCGAACTCACCTACGGCACGTGCCGGACCCGCGGCCTGCTCGACGCCGTGATCGTCGCCGCGGCCGGTCGGCCGGTCGACCAGATCGACCCGGTGCTGCTGGATCTGCTGCGCCTGGGTACCTATCAGCTGCTGCGCACCCGGGTTGACGCGCATGCTGCGCTGGACACCACCGTCGATCAGGCCGGCATCGAATTCGACACGGCGCGAGCCGGTTTCGTCAACGGTGTGCTGCGCACCATCTCCGAACGCGATGAGCAGTCCTGGTTGGCCGAGATCGCCCCGCCGGCGGCGTCGGATCCGGTGGGCCACGCCGCCCTGGTGCACGCCCATCCCCGCTGGGTGGCCCAGGCGTTCGTCGATGCGCTCGGCGCCGACGCCGGGGAATTGGACGAGTTGCTGGCCAGTGACGATGCGCGACCCGTCGTGCACCTGGCGGCCCGGCCCGGGATGCTCACCGCCGCCGAGTTGGCGGCTCAGGTGGGCGGCACCGTGGGCCGGTACTCGCCGTACGCGGTGTATCTGACCGGCGGCGACCCGGGTGAGCTGACGGCGCTGCGCGACCGCGCCGCCCAGGTTCAGGACGAGGGCTCACAGCTGGTGGCCCGCGCGCTGACCCTGGCCCCGCTGGAGGGCGAGGACGGCGGTCGCTGGCTGGATCTGTGTTCCGGGCCCGGCGGTAAGACGGCACTGCTCGCGGCGCTCGCGGGCGACCATGCCACGGTGACGGCGGTCGAACCCACGCCGCACCGCGCCGAGCTGGTCGAGCACAACACCGTCGGCCTGGGCGTGCGCGTGCTGCGCGTCGACGGCCGCGAATCCGGGCTGGAACCCGGCAGCTTCGACCGCGTGCTGGTGGATGCACCATGCACCGGGCTGGGCGCGCTGCGGCGCCGGCCCGAGGCGAGGTGGCGCCGTCAACCCGGGGATGTGCCCGCGTTGGGCAAGCTGCAGAAGGAACTGCTGGCCGCGGCGATCACCTTGACCCGTCCGGGCGGGGTGGTGCTGTACGCCACCTGCTCACCGCACCTGGCCGAAACGGTGGGCGTGGTCGCCGACGCACTGCGCCGCCGGCCCGTGCAGGCGCTGGACACCCGCGAACTGTTCGAAGGGGTGGACCGCCTGGGCGACGGGCCGTACGTACAGCTGTGGCCGCACCGGCACGGCACCGACGCGATGTTCGCGGCTGCGTTGCGGGTGAACGAATCCTGACCAGTACGCTAACCGGCATGGCAGGCCCATCTCCCGTCGCGTCGCTCGCCCCAGCCCCGCTCATCGCGCCGTCCATTCTGTCCGCCGATTTCGCCCGGCTGGCCGACGAAGTCGCCGCGGTGGCCGGTGCGGACTGGCTGCACGTCGACGTGATGGACAACCATTTCGTCCCGAACCTGACGCTGGGCCTTCCCGTGGTGGAGAGCCTGCTCAAGGTGACCGATATCCCGATGGACTGCCATCTGATGATCGACAACCCCGAGCGCTGGGCCCCGCCCTACGCCGAGGCGGGTGCCTATAACGTCACCTTCCACGCCGAGGCGACCGACAATCCGGTCGCGGTGGCCCGCGATATCCGCGCGGCGGGTGCGAAGGCCGGACTGAGCGTGAAGCCGGGCACCCCGATCGACCCCTACCTGGAGATCCTGCGCGATTTCGACACGCTGCTGGTCATGTCGGTGGAACCGGGCTTCGGTGGACAGAGCTTCATCCCCGAGGTACTGACCAAGGTCGGCATCGTGCGCCGTCTCGTGGATGCCGGGGAGCTGCGGATCGTGGTGGAGATCGACGGCGGGATCAACGCCGACACCATCGAGGCCGCCGCCGAGGCGGGTGTGGACTGTTTCGTGGCCGGTTCGGCGGTGTACAACGCCGACGATCCCGCGGAGGCGGTGCGGCGGTTGCGCGCCCAGGCGGCAGCGGCGTCGGGTCATCTGACCCTATGACGTTCGGGGCCGTCATGCGCCAGGCCATCGAGTGCTCCGAGCAGGTGAAGGGGAACACGTACCCGAATCCTCCAGTGGGCGCGGTGATCCTGGACGCAGACGGGCAGGTGGCCGGTATCGGTGCCACCGAACCGCCAGGCGGTGCGCACGCGGAGGTGGTGGCGCTGCGGGGAGCGGGGGAGCGCGCCCGCGGCGGTACCGCGGTGGTCACCCTCGAGCCGTGCAACCACCACGGGCGAACCCCGCCGTGCGTGGACGCTCTGCTGGCCTCCGGTGTGGCCCGGGTGGTGTACTCGGTCGGCGATCCCAACCCCGAGGCGGCCGGTGGTGCCCAGCGCCTCGGTGCGGCCGGTGTCGAGGTCGTCGGCGGTGTGCACGAGGCCGAGGTCGCCGCCGGCCCGCTGCGTGAGTGGCTGCACAAGCAACGCACCGGAATGCCGCACGTGACATGGAAATTCGCGACGAGCGTGGACGGGCGCAGTGCGGCCGCCGACGGCAGCAGCCAATGGATCACCAGTGCGGCCGCGCGACTGGATGTGCACCGGCACCGCGCGGCGGTGGACGCCATCGTGGTGGGCACCGGCACCGTGTACATCGACGATCCGACCCTCACCGCACGGCTGCCCGACGGCACCCTGGCCGAGAACCAGCCGCTGCGTGTGGTGGTCGGCGAGCGTGAGATCTCACCGGAAGCCAATGTGCTCAACGATGATTCGCACACCATGGTGATCCGGACCCGTGATCCCCACGAGGTCATGCGGGCATTATCGGACCGGACCGCGGTGCTGGTGGAGGGCGGACCGACGCTGGCGGGGGCGTTCCTGCGGGCCGGGGTGATCGACCGGATCCTGGCCTATGTGGCGCCGATCCTGCTGGGTGGACCGATCACCGCCGTCGACGATGTCGGCGTGCTCAGCATCGCGGGGGCCCAGCGCTGGCGGTTCGACGGCGTCGACACGATCGGTCCCGACGTACGACTGAGCCTGGTTCCCCGGGGTTCCTGACGTTCGCCGTGTGAGTGACGGCACAGTTGCCGGGTCGCGGCCCCCGTGAAAATCGGCACGCCGGTACAATTTTGGCAAAGCACTGTCATCGCCGAGACGCGCAGAGTGTGAACAAGGACGGAGACCATGACTGCCCTGCAGGACTGGCTCGGTATCGCCCCATGGGCCCAGCGCAGCGTGCGGTCATTCGTTTCGGGCGCGCTCCGTGCCACCACGCCGGCAGCGCCGCCGCGCCACAAGCCCAAGGCCATGCGGCGCGGCGTCGAGCGCTGCTGACCTACTTGGCGTGCCGCGGCGCGTCGGCCACCGGTTCGCTTGATTCCGAACCGGTTTCGACCTGATCGGCATGCTCGTTGCGGCCACTGACGAAAAGTGCGAACGCCGCACCCACCACACACACGACCGCGGTGATCAGGAAGATGCTGGCGTACTGCATGGTGTACGCCTCTCTGGTCGCCTGTCCCAGGCGCGCGCCCTGCGCGATGAGGATGCCGCCGGGCGTATCGGCTTTCGGCGCCGGCAACGCGGCCAGTCGCTCCTGCAGGTACTGGTTGAACTTGTAGAGGCCCCAGGCGCTCAGCGCGGCGATGCCGATGAGCATGCCGATCATCCGGGCGACAACCACTGCAGCCGAAGCGATCCCGTGTTCGGCGGCGGGCACCACTCGCAGGGTTGCCGAGGTCAGCGGACCGATCACCAGACCGAGTCCGAGGCCGGCCAATGCGAGATCGGTGCCGAATGTCGGGAGCGCGACGAAGCCCAGATCATGATGTGCGGACAGCACATTGGTGTCCCAGTGTGACACCAGCCAATAGGCGAACGCGGCGATGACCAGACCCACGAACCCCACCGAGCGGTCGCCGATCCGGGTGGCCACCCAGCCGCCGATCAGGGCGCCGATGGGCAGGGCGCCGAGGAACCACAGCAGCAGGAACACCGCTTCGTCCTGGCTCTTGCCCAGCACGCCCTGGCCGAACAGTTCGACGTTAACGAGGGTGACCATCAGGGCGGCGCCGGCGCACAACGAGGCACCGAGGGCGGCCAGGAACGGGCGGAAGTGCACTCCCGCCGGTTCGATCAGCCGGGTCTTGGCGAACTTCTCCCAGACGAAGAAGCCGACGGCCACCGCCAGGGCGGCGATCAGGACGGGCGGCCCGTAGCTGGGCAGCACCTGCTTGCCGTCGGGGGACTGGTTGTACATACCGACGACGGCGAGGCCCAGCGCGACGGCCAGCAGCACGCCGCCGACCACGTCGATCTTCTCGGGCTCTTTGCTGCGGTCCCGCGCCGGCAGGCTGAAATGGATCAGCACCATCGCGATGAGGACCAGGGGCACGTTGATCCAGAACACATCGCGCCACGTGCTCAGCGCCCACACCACGGCCAGACCGTAGAGCGGACCGAGCACGCTGCCCAGTTCCTGGGCGGCGCCGATCCCGCCGAGCACGGTGGCCCGGTTACGGGCCGACCACAGATCGGCGGCCAGGGCGAGGGTCACCGGCAACAGTGCGCCGCTGGCGGTGCCCTGGATGACACGGCCGATGACCAGCATGGTCAGGTCGGTGGACAGCGCGGTGACCACCGACCCGACGGCGAAGCCGATCAGACTGGCCTGTAGCAGCAGCTTGCGGCCGAACCGGTCCGAGGCCCGGCCCAGCAGCGGCATCGCGGCGATATAGCCCAACAGGTACCCGGTGATGATCGGGGTGACCTGCTGGATCTGGTTCAGCGGGATGCCGATACCCGCGGGTGGGGCCGCCATGATGTCGCGGATCACCGCGATGACGACGTAGGTGTCGAGCGCTCCGAGCAGAACCGCCAAGCCGCCCGCGCCGATCGCGAGGCTGCGGTTGGTGCGGGCCGGCATCAGGCGGCGGGTTTGTCGACGGTGACGGTCTTACCCCAGTCCGACAGCGTCATCTGAATGCTCTTGCCCTCGGCGATGTCGAACTTGACCTGCTGCAGCTGGTGGTCGCCGTCCTCGCGGATCCAGGCGGTGCCGGGGATCGGTCCGGTGACCTTCAGTGCCGGTGCGATCTTGTTCATGGCGTCCGCGGGCACGGTCCCGGTGATCTTCACGGCGTCGGCGCCGTTGACCGACTCACGGCCCTCGGCCTTGGCATCGGCAAAGGTGCTCAGGATGTTGGCCAGCCCGTTCTCCGGGCTCAGGATCGTCGAGATGTCGTAGATGTCGGCGGCGGGCCCGAAGTTCTCCATCGCGCCACCGGCGGTGATGGCCCCGTACAGGTTGCCGTCGGAGACCACGAACTTGACGTCGGACAGCTTCTGGCCGAGGAACATGATGTCGGCCTTGCCCTGCGCGGCGACCGCGGGCTTGAGGGTCATGTCACCGGTGAGGATGGTGATCGGGAGTGACTTGATGTCCCCGGTCGTCGTCAGCACCACGTGCGCACTCGTCTGGGCGCGGGTGGTGTCGGCGGACTGCTTCAGCAGCGTCGTGGCGTCGGGGAGTGGCGCGTTGTTGGCCTTCGGTGAGGACGAGCACCCGACGAGTCCCAGCGCGGCCAGGACTACGGCCAGGAAGGGGATCAGGAAACGGAAATGGCTGGCACGGCGTTGGCGCGTCTGCATACCCAGCATCGTATAGGTGCGGCCGGGACGGCCCGGTTCTACACCGATCGCACCCCACTAACCTGGTACCCATGTTCACCGGAATCGTCGAGGAACTCGGCGAGATCATCGATATCGACAATCTCACCGATTCGGCTCGTCTGGTCATCAAGGGGCCGGTCGTCACCTCCGATGCTGGTCACGGTGACTCGATCGCCGTCAACGGGGTGTGCCTGACCGTGGTGGAGGTGCGGCCCGACGGTGCGTTCACCGCCGATGTGATGGCCGAGACCCTGAACCGGTCGAGCCTGGGCGCCATCGGTGTCGGAAGTCACGTGAACCTGGAGCGCGCCGCCGCCGTCAACAGCCGCCTCGGCGGCCATATCGTGCAGGGCCATGTCGACGGCACCGGCCGGGTGATCTCACGATCGCCGTCCGAGCACTGGGAGGTGGTGCGTATCGCACTGCCGTCCGAACTGTCCCGGTATGTGGTGGAGAAGGGCTCCATCACGGTCGACGGAATCTCGTTGACGGTGTCGGGTCTGGGGACCGGGGCGAGCGAAGCGACGGGGGACTGGTTCGAGGTGTCGCTCATCCCCACCACGTTGGCATTGACCACGCTCGGCAGAGCGGCCGTGGGCACCCCGGTGAATCTCGAAGTCGACGTCATCGCGAAGTACGTCGAAAGGCTGATGTCGGCCCGATAGCGGTGCGCACGTCTCATTGCTGGTTTACACACAGTCGTCACTTCAGCAACAAGAACGTGTTGCAGGACGGGGTGCCGCGACGCCACACATATTTTTCTCAGGAAAAGCTGACTTTGTATTGACGCTCGTGTTAACTTTCCCGGCAGTCAATTAAGAACCCGCTGGGTATGCCGCTGTCGAGGCGACATCACGGTGGGCGGCCGGAAGGAACACGGGTGGCGACACATCGCAAGCGTTCAGCGAAGACGAGGAAGCGTGCTAGCGAGTTCGCAGTCGCTGCATTTCTCGGACTTTCCGTCGCAGCCGCCGCTCCCGCGATCGCCTCCGCGGACACCGGCGACGCCAAGGCCCCCAGCGGGGATTCCCCGTCGGGCACGACCGGCGCGTCGACCGGCACCGGCTCGACGACCGGCACCACCGGCACAGGTTCGACGACCAGTACCGGCACCGGTTCCACGACGGAGGAGACCACCGGAAGTACGGGCACCACCGGTGGCAGCACGGGTGGCAGCACGACCACCGGCTCGACCACCACCGGCACCACCAAAGAGGAGACGACCACCAGCGGGTCGACCGGCTCCTCGACCACGACGTCCACCAACGGTGGGCCGACGACCACGGTGAGCAGTTCCGGCGGCGCGCACACCTCGACGTCGGGGACCTCGACCTCCTCGTCGAGCACCTCCAGCTCCTCGACGTCCTCGACCGGCACCTCGACCCCCAGCACGGGCACCTCGACCCCCAGCACAGGCGAAACCCCTGAGGTCCCCGCAACCACAGGAACGACGGGCACGGGGACCAGCACGACGGAAACCTCCACCGTCGAGACACCGGTCGTCACGACCCCCGTCGTCGAGACGCCCACAGTTCCCAAGTCGGACACCACACCGGGGGTGGCCGCGCCGGTGGTGGCCGAGGTCGAATCCGGCTCCGGCACCTCGGCCGCCAAGACCTCGTTGTTCAGCGCCGCCGCCACGCCGGTCTCGGGTGCGGTGGCCGCCTCGTCGCTGGCCGACCTCGTGCCGGCGCCACCGGATATCCCGGCCTTCCGGCCGTTCGCCGCCTTCATCGAGCAGTTCGCGAAGGCCGTTGACAAGTTCTTCCCGGCCTACCCGGACAACCCGATCCTGGCCCCGTCGCAGGTCGCCGCCGGTTACGTGGTCACGCTGCAAACCCTGCTGCAGGCGACCCTGTTCAACGGCGCACCGACGCCGTTGACCGTGCCGGTCTACCTGTTCCTGGCCGCGGCCTACACGCGCTACGAGCGGCTGGCCACCAACCACCTGCCCGGCACCCCGATCATCTCCGCCGGTCCGCTGCCGGGCACGTACAAGCTCACCAGCACCGATCCCGACGGCGATCCGCTGATCTACACGGTCGGTGTCAACCAGCAGCCCAGCGAGGGACTCATCGTGATGGGTCTGGACGGCACGTTCACCTATGTGCCGTCACCGAGCGGTCTGGTCAACGGCGCGGACGTCACGTTCAAGGTGACCATCAACGACGGCCTCGGCGCCCTGGCACATCCGATCGCGCCCGACGGTAACGACGTCGAGTACGAAGTGAGTTTCCACTACGACGGCAGCCCGATCCTCGGCAACCAGGCCCCGGTCTTCGACACCGCGCCGAGCATCACCAACACCAACCACACCACCGGTGTGCTGACCGGCACGTTCCAGGCGCACGACCCCGACGGGGACGCGCTCAGCTTCACGGGGCTCGGGGTGCTGGGCACCGTCGACGTCGCCGAGACGCCGGACGAAAACGGTTGGTACACGTTCACCTACACGCCGTACCTCCCGCACGCCGCAGCCGGCCTGAACCTCACCGACCTGGTGACCATCACGGCCTGGGATCCGGGTCTGCTCTCGGCGTCGAAAACCTTCACGGTCAACCTGGCCAACGATGTGAACCAGGTCCCCGTCGCGAGCTATGAGAACACCGGCAGCAGCACGGTTCTCGGCACGGTGACCGGCAAGATCAACGTCGATTCCGACGACGACATCGTGCACTCCTACTCGCCGATAGCGATCACCACCAGCAAGGGCACCGTCGTCGTCAGCGCACTGACCGGTGACTACACCTACTTCGCGAGCGCGGACGCCCGTGCCGCCGCCAGCGTGGTGGGCGCCTCGGATGCCGCCAAGACCGATTCCTTCACCATCACCGTCGACGATCTGCACGGCGGGACCACCGATGTGCTGGTCACGGTCACCATCCCGACCACGAATCTGGCCCCGGTGTTCGACAGCACCCCGACCATCACCAACTCCAACACCGACACCGGAGTGCTGACCGGCACGTTCAAGGCGCATGATCCCAACGGTGACTCGCTGACCTTCACCGGTGCCGGACTTCTCGGCTCGGTACACGTCGATACGACACCGGCCGCCGACGGCACCTACACGTTCACCTACACGCCGTACACCCCGCGTCTGTCGTCCGGGTTGACCGATCTGGTCACGCTCACGGCGTCGGATGGCAACGTGCTCTCCTTCGACACCACGACCTTCCAGGTTCACCTGGCGACCGTGGTGAACCACGCGCCGTTCGGTGGGGTGGCGTCCAACATCATCGCCGACAGCAACGGCATCGTCCGCGGAAAGATCACCGGAGTTGTCGATGTCGACGGCGACTCATTCACTTACTCGATCACGGGCGCGACGGGTGCCGACACCTCCACCTCGTACACCGGCGCGGGCGGCATCGCCCATGTCGATTCCGACGGCAGCTACACCTACATCCCGAAACTCGGTGGATCGCTGGGCTATTACGACTCGTTCAGCGTCACGGTCAGTGACGGTCACGGTGGCACCACCGATGTTCTGGTGGGCCTGGGCGCGATCATCGCTCCCACCCCGTCACTGGACAACGTGAACATCACCAAGACCAACACCACCGCGGGTGTCACCACCGGCTCGGTGAGCCTGGGCTCGGCCTCGAACAACGCGCTGTTCACCAACTACACCGCCAGCGGCGCCGACTACGGCACCGTCACCTTCAACGGCACCAGTTACACCTACACGCGTACCGCAGTCGGACATGTCGGTGGCACCGATGACACCTTCGACGTGATGGGCACGGCCTACGGTCTGCAGATCAAGGTCGGGACCGTCACGGTCACCCCGATCATCAGCAACGCCGCACCCACCGCGGGCACCACCACCATCACCAGCTCCTCGGTGACCAACGTGCTCGGCGTGTACTGGCAGTCGAGCAACGGCAAGGTGACCCCCGCCGACGCCGATGGCGATGCCGTCTCGGTCCTGGGTGGGGTGTTGGGCAGCCAGTTGATCGGCACGAGTAACGGTGGCACGGTGACGTTCCGGGACGACGGCACCTTCACCTACACGATCGGCAAGACCTACGGCTATTACCACGGTGCGTCGGCTGACGGGGCGACGGGTAACGCGCTCAACGACACCTTCAACGTCACCGTCACCGACAGCTTCGGCGCCCACAGCACCCTTACCATCTCGATCCCCATCGAGCAGCTCAACAGCGCCCCGTCGGCGAGCGTGCCGACCAAGAACAACTCGACCGATGCCCTGGGCGTCGTGCGCGGCACGCTGAACGGTTCCGATGACGATGACGACTCGCTGACCTACACCCTGGTCGGTGCGACCAACGGGTCGGTGAAGGGCAGCAACGGCGGCATCATCACGGTGTCGGGCAGCTCGTACACCTACATTCCGACGGCGGGTAAGACGACCGATACGTTCCAGGTGCTCGTCGCCGACGGGCACGGCGGCACGTCGACCGCGACGGTCAGCCTCAGTGGCCTGTCCACCCCGTCCCCGGTCACCCTCACCAACCCGTCCTCCGGTGTGCAGAACGTCACGCTGAACGTGCCGGGGGCCGATGCCAGCCTGCTGACCTTCAGTGTCGGAAGCCAGGGCACCAAGGGCACCGTCGTCCGCAATGCCGACGGCACCTACACCTACACCCGCACCGCGGGGCTGGGTCATACCGTCACCCCGGCGGACTCGTTCACCATCGTCGGCACCACCGCCGACGGTAAGACGGTGACGATCGCGACCGTCAATGTGGCACCGTCGATTCCGAACAGTGCGCCGACGGCCAACGGCGTGACGGTCAGCACGTCGTCGTTGAACACGGTGGATATCGGTATCAACCGGCAGCAGACCACCACGGGCACCATCAACGCGACCGATGCCGACGGGGACGCCGTCACCTTCGCGGGGGGCACGTACGGCACCGCCAACGGTGGGTCGGTGACCGTCTCCTCGGATGGCACGTTCACCTACACCTCACCGAAGAAGCTCAAGAACACGATCTTCGGTGGCGAGGATTCCTACTGGCACAACGCGGCGGTGCCGGGTGCCCCCGGTGACACGTTCACGATCGCAGCGAGCGATCAGTTCGGCGGCTCGAACACGTTGAGCTTCTCCATCCCGATCGAGAAGCTCAACAGCACGCCGGATTCGAGTGTGTCGGTGGGCGGCAAGAACACCGACGCACTGGGGGTGGTGCGTGGCACCATCAGCGGTTCCGATGACGACAGCGACTCGCTGACCTACTCGCTGGTCGGTGCGACCAACGGGTCGGTGAAGGGCAGCAACGGCGGCATCGTCCAGATCAACGGCAGCTCGTTCACCTACGTCCCGACGGCGGGTAAGACGACGGATACGTTCCAGGTGCTCGTCGATGACGGCCACGGCGGCACGTCGACGGCGACCGTCAGCCTCAGCGGGCTCAGCACGCCCTCGCCCGCCACGGTGACCAATACCTCGACCGGTGTGACCCAGGTGACGCTGAACGTTCCGGCCAACGACTCGTCGCTGCTGACGTTCACGGTCGGCAGCCAGGGTGCGAAGGGGTCGGTGGTCAAGAACGCCGACGGCACGTTCACCTACACCCGCACGGTGACCGGTCACACCCAGACCCCGGACGACTCGTTCACCATCACGGCCACCGACGCCTCGGGTAAATCGGTGACCATCGCGACGGTGAGCGTCGCGCCGACGGTGTCCAACGCCAACCCGGCGGGCAGCACCACGACCATCACCAGCACGGGCCTCGATGACAACCGGGTGCTGGGGCTCGGCACCTTGAAGCAGACCACCACGGGCACGCTGACGGCGACCGACTCCGACAGCGACGCGGTCACCTACACGTCGGGGTCGTTCTCGACGACCAATGGCGGCACCGTGGTGATCAACTCCAACGGCACGTTCTCCTACACGATCGACAAGTCGTACTCGTACTACCACGGTGCGGCGAAGATCGGTGCCTCGGGCACTGCTGTCGCGGACTCCTTCTCGGCGACGGTCAACGACGCGTTCGGTGGCAGCACCACGTACTCGGTGTCGGTGTCGATCTATGCGGTCAACAGTGCACCCACGATGGGTGGCGGCGTCCGGTGGTACGGCAGCAACCTGCTCGGCACATATACCTCGTGGACCAGTGTTTCCGGAAGCGATGACGACGGCGATTCGCTGACCTATGTCGTCACGCAGCCGACGAATGGCACCGTGAGTTACAACGGGTCGACCATTACCACCAACAACACCAAGAACGGTCAGACCTTCACCATCACGGCATACGACGGCTACTACGTCGTCGGGGCCAACGGTGCGGTCACCAGCACGCCGTCCTCCAGCGGTCCGCGCACGTTCACCATGGATCAGCGCAGCGTGTAGCCGTACACGACACGTTGATGCCCGCCGGCGCACCCAGTGCACCGGCGGGCATTAAACGTCCTAGGGCGGTGGTTCATACTGAGGTGGAAATGCGAACGCGAGAAGGTGGCACCAGATGACGAGGCTCGATTCGATCGAGCGGGCAGTGGCCGACATCGCGGCGGGCAAGGCCGTCGTGGTCATCGACGACGAGGACCGCGAAAACGAGGGCGATCTGATCTTCGCCGCCGAGAAGGCCACCCCGGAGCTGGTGGCGTTCATGGTGCGCTACACCTCGGGTTACCTGTGTGTGCCGCTGGACGGCGCCGTCTGTGACCGCCTCGGCCTGCTGCCGATGTACGCGGTCAACCAGGACAAGCACGGCACGGCCTACACCGTGACCGTGGACGCCAAGCTGGGCGTGGGCACCGGTATCTCGGCCTCCGACCGGGCCACCACCATGCGCGCGCTGGCGGACCCGGCCGCCGTCGCCGACGACTTCACCAAACCCGGCCACGTGGTGCCGCTGCGGGCCAAGGACGGTGGCGTGCTGCGCCGCCCCGGTCACACCGAGGCCGCGGTCGACCTGGCCCGGCTGGCCGGTCTGCAGCCCGCCGGCGCGATCTGCGAGATCGTCAGCCAGAAGGACGAGGGCGCTATGGCCCAGACCGACGAGCTGCGGGTCTTCGCCGACGAGCACAACCTGGCTTTGATCTCCATCGCCGACCTCATCGAGTGGCGCCGTAAGCACGAGAAGCACATCGAGCGGATCGCCGAGGCTCGCATCCCGACCCGGCACGGCGAGTTCCGGGCCGTCGGGTACAGCAGCATCTATGAAGACGTGGAACACGTCGCGCTGGTGCTGGGCGATATCGCCGGACCGGAATCCGACGGCCACGATGTGCTGGTCCGGGTGCACTCGGAGTGCCTGACCGGGGACGTGTTCGGCTCCCGGCGCTGCGATTGCGGCCCGCAGCTGGACGCCGCCATGGCGACGGTGGCCCGGGAGGGCCGCGGCATCGTGCTCTACATGCGGGGCCACGAGGGCCGCGGTATCGGCCTGCTGCACAAGCTGCAGGCCTACCAGCTGCAGGATGCCGGTGCCGACACCGTGGACGCCAACCTGGAACTCGGCCTGCCCGCCGATTCCCGCGACTACGGCATCGGTGCGCAGATCCTCGTCGACCTCGGGGTGCGCTCCATGCGGCTGCTCACCAACAACCCGGCCAAGCGGGTGGGTCTGGACGGCTACGGCCTGCACATCATCGAGCGGGTGCCGCTACCGGTGCGCGCCAACGCGGAGAACATCCGCTACCTGATGACCAAACGCGACCGGATGGGCCACGACCTGGTGGGCCTGGAGGACTACGACGAAGTGTCGCCCCCCGGCGAATTCGGCGGCGCCCTGTGAGCGGTCACGGCGTCCCCGATCTGCCCGATATCGACGCCTCGGACGTCTCGCTGGCCATCGTGGCCAGCACCTGGCACACCACCATCTGCGATGCGTTGCTGGACGGCGCGGTGCGCGCCGCCGCGCAGTTGGGCGCCGTGGATCCCACGATCGTGCGGGTGCTCGGCGCGATCGAGATCCCGGTGGTGGCACAGGCGCTCGCCGCCAAGTACGACGCCGTGGTCGCCCTCGGCGTGGTGATCCGTGGCGAGACACCGCATTTCGACTATGTGTGTGACGCGGTCACCCAGGGCCTGACCCGGGTGTCGCTGGACGAGTCGACCCCGGTGGCCAACGGCGTGCTCACCACCAACACCGAGGCGCAGGCACTGGACCGGGCCGGTCTGCCGAATTCCAGTGAGGACAAGGGTGCACAGGCCGTGGCCGCCGCGCTGTCGACCGCCTTGGTGTTGCGCGATATTCGGTCATGACCGCCGCCAGCGAGCAGCCGGAGGCGGATGGGGCCTGGGACCTGGTCGTCACACCGCACCTGACCCCGTATTTCGTCTACCTGGCGGCATTCCTGATCGCCGCGGCGCACATCACGGTGGGCTTCCTGCTCAAGATCGGCTCCAGCGGAGTGCTGTTCCGCACCTCCGACCAGATCGCGATGGGCGTGCTCGGCATCCTGCTCGCTGGTGTGGTGCTGTTGTTCGCACGGCCCCGGCTGCGTGCCGGGGCATCGGGGATCTCGGTGCGAAACCTGCTCGGATACAAGCTGATTCCGTGGAGTGATGTGGCGGGAGTCTCGTTCCCGTCCGGGGCCAGGTGGGCCCGGGTGGATCTGGCCGACGATGAGTACACCCCGTTGATGGCGATCCAGGCGGTGGACAAGGAACGTGCCGTGGACGCGATGGATCGGCTGCGGACACTACTGGAGCGTTACCGGCCCGATCTCAGCTCACGTCCAGCGACATCGTGACCTCGTCGAGCTCCCCGGCACCGCTCACGACGAAGCCCAGACTGTCGTAGACGGCGCGCGCCCGGGCATTGTCGACGTTCACCCGCAGCGTGACGTGGCGCACCCGCTGGGTGCGGGCCCAGCGCACCGCTTCGGCGACCAGGGTCCGGCCCAGGCCCTGGCCGCGCGCCGCCGGGTCCAGCCACAGCGAGTAGAGGTAGACCGCCTCGGAGCCCTGCCGCTGGGCGCCGATGAGACCGACCGGGTGGTGGTCCACCACCACGGCGAACTGGGCGTGCGCGCGCAGGCGCCGCCGCCACTGGGCGGCGGTGAACGTCGATTCCTGACGGAACTGGGGATCGTCGGAGCCCAGCGAGTCGGTGAGCGCGCGCAGGCGCACACCCGCGAAGGCGCGCCAATCGGTCTCGGTCAACCGGGCCACCCGTGCCTCACCCATGCGTGTGCCTGTCCCGCCGTCGCGCCTCACGCCGTCCAGTATCGCCGCTGATCGCTGCGGTAGTATCGGCATGTCGATGACTACTCTGGAGTTCGTATCAACCTCGGCTGACGGCCTATCCGAAAGCGCCACCCCGCTCGTCTCGGCAGCTGCGCTCATCACGGGTCCGGGAACCCACCCCACGGTCACCCTTCCGGTGGTGCCCGGCCGCCCGCCCGACACCGAAGCCGTCTGGCACTGGCTCGCCGAACCCGCGGATTTCTTCGGTATCGAAATGCCCGCCGTCGCGCACTTGCGGCGTGCCCTCACCGATTTCACCGACGAACTGCAGCGCAGGCACGGTCCGCTGACCGCCGCCGTCACCGTCGCGGTCGTGGATGCCCACTTCGTCGTCAGTGGCACGCCCATCGTCCCGGTCCGCACCGAGCCCGTGCACCTGGCGCGGTGCTCGATGCCACCCCCCATGCCCTCCTGGCGACAGATGGCCGCCCGCACCACCAGCCGCGCCGCGCAGCTGCGCACCGAGCGTGAGCTCGCCGGTTCCGGTCACGCCGACGCGGTACCCACCGATTCCGGCCACGTCGCAGTGCCGCTGCTGGGCGCGCTGGTGTGCGATACGCCCGGCGGCCGCGTGGGTCTCGGCGCCGCCCGGCTGGGCCGGCTGCGCGCCGCCGGACTGCTCGACACGTCGACGACACTCACCGACGCGTCGCTGGAGCTGGCCGCGGTGACGCGGGCGTGGTGGGTGTCCCCGCGATACGAGACCCACCCTGTCGCCTCGATCGGGGAGCTTCGATGGTGAGCACATTCCGCCCGGAATCCTTCGACGCCCTGGTGATCGAGGGCTACGACGTCGGTGCCGGCGGCGTGCTGAATCTGCACTACACCCTGCGCGGCCCGGATCCGGTCCGCTTCACCGAGGTGATCGACTTCGGCGCCGGTCTGGCGGGCGCGGCACCGCATCCGAAGCTGACCGGGCTGCTCGCCTTGACCTGCTCGCTGAGTTACTACAAGGCCGCCGCCCCACCCAGGATCGAAATCGCTTTTCCAACAAGCGAATTCGAGAAGCAGTATCTTCGGAACCTGGTCGAGGGCGGGCTGGGTGAATTCGCCTATCGCAACGAGTTGCCGGGAGCGCTGAGCCCGGAGATCATCGGACCGGACGCTGAAGGCACCGCGGCCGCCGAGGACGTGGCGGACGCCTGGGATCCGGGGGGCACGCCGCTGGTACCGGTAGGCGGCGGCAAGGACTCGGTGGTCAGTATCGAGGCGTTCCGCCGCCATGGGGTGAAGCCGGTCCTGTTCAGCGTCAACAGGTATGACCCCATCGACCGCTGTATCGAGGTCAGCGGGCTGGACAGCGTGCACGTCCGGCGCCGAATCGACCGTGCGCTGATCGAGGCCAACGCCAACGGCGCCCACAACGGCCACGTCCCCGTCACGGCCATCAACAGTGTGATCGGTCTGATCGTGGCCGACGCCAACGGTTTCGGGCCGGTGGTGCTGTCCAATGAACGGTCCTCCAACGTGGGCAACATCGAGTGGCTGGGCCGCGATATCAACCACCAGTGGTCCAAGAGCATCGCCTACGAGACGCTGCTGCGGGACACGCTGTCGCATTACGGGCTGAACCCGGACAGGTACTTCTCGCTGCTGCGTGGGCTCTCCGAGTCCGAGATCGCCGACCGGTTCGCCACCTGCACCGAGTATTTCGATGTCTTCACCAGTTGCAACCGGCTGTTCGCCCTGGATCCGGCGCGCCGGGCCACCTCGTGGTGCGGGCACTGCCCGAAATGTCAGTTCGTCTTCGTGCTGCTGGCACCCCGGCTGGGGCGGGCCCGTCTGGAGGAGATCTTCGGCGCCGACCTGTTCGACGACGCCGCCCAGTACGACGGGTTCGCCGATATCCTCGGTCTCGGCGTGCACAAGCCGTTCGAATGCGTGGGGGAGTACTACGAGGCCGCCGAATCGATGCTGGCCGTGCTCGACGACGACAGCTGGGGCGGGTTGACCCTTGTCGACCGATTCGCCGCGCGCCGCACCGAATTGGAGACCGTTGCGGCCGTCGAGGCGGACCCGACGCCCGTCGAACACCATGTGCCGGCGCGCTATGCGAAGCTGCTCGATGACTGATCTGACGGGTCGCGTCGTCGGTATCTGGGGGCTCGGCAAAGAAGGCCTGTCCATGGCCCGCACCGCCGCCGCGCACGGGGCCGCCCGCATCGTCGCGGTGGACGACCGCGCCGGTGAGCCGGTCGACACCGGTGTCGCCGGGTTGTCCGTGCACTACGGTGCGGAGTCCGTACCGCTGCTGAGCGAGACCGATATCGTGTTCGTCAGCCCCGGTGTGCCCTGGCGGAATCCGTTGTTCGAAGAGCTGCGGCGCACCGGTCCGCCGGTATCGAGTGCGGCCGACTGGTACCTGGCCGCGCACGGTGCGCGCACCATCGGCGTCACCGGGACCAAGGGTAAGAGCACCACGGCGGCGTTCCTGGCGCATCTGCTCGCCGGACTCGGGGTGCCGGCCGTGGCGGCGGGCAATATCGGCACCCCGCTGTCGGATCTGACGGCGCCGGACCGGGCACCGCACGACGCGCAGTGGGTGGTCGCCGAACTGTCCAGCCAGCAGTGCGCGCTGCTGCGCACGTCGCCCGCGGTGGCGGTGATCACCAACCTGTACCAGGACCATCTGGACTTTCACGGCGACATCCCGAGCTATTACGCCGCCAAGGCGTGCATCTTCGAGCACGGGGCCCGGGTGCTGATCACCACACCGGAGGTGGTGGCGGCGCTGGACCGGGTCGGGATCACCGACCTGCCGCCGGTGCGGTTGGTGCACCCCAGCGAGGTGCGGGTTCCGCGGTCCGGCGGCGTGATGTCCTATGAACACAATGTCGCCAACGCGGCACTGGCCGCACTGGCCGCCGCCGAGGTGCTCGGGCGACCGGTCACCGACGCCGAGATCGATCACGCCGCGGGCACCTTCGCCGGTCTTCCGCACCGGCTGCAGACGGTGCGCACCACCGGCGGGACCCGGTGGGTGGACGACACGCTGGCGACCACCGGTGAAAGCGTGGTCGCCGCACTGCGCGCCATGCCGGCCGGGGCGGCGGTGGCCCTGATCGTCGGCGGGATGGACCGCGGGCTCGACTACCAGGGTCTCGATGACTACCTGTGCAGCGGCGCGCGCCGGGTGACGCTGATCCAGGGGCCGTCCAACGGCGCGCTGATCGGGACCCGGTTCGCGCAGGAGCATGCCGATCGCACGCACCGGGTGGACAGCCTGCAGGCGGCCGTCGGCACGGCCGCCGGGCTTGCCGATATCGACGTCGTGCTGCTGTCACCCGGCGCGGCCAGCTACGACACCTACCGCAACTACGAAGCCAAGGCCGCAGCATTCTGCGGCTACATCGACACGCTCTAACCTGGACCCGTGCCCGATCCAGCGACGTACCGGCCTGCGCCGGGTTCCATTCCGGTGGAACCCGGGGTCTACCGATTCCGGGATCCGCACGGCCGGGTGATCTACGTCGGCAAGGCCAAGAGCCTGCGCAGCCGGCTGAACTCGTATTTCGCCGATATCGCCGGGCTGGCGCCACGCACCCGGCAGATGGTGATGACGGCGGGCAGCGTCGAGTGGACCGTGGTGTCCACCGAGGTCGAAGCGCTGCAGCTGGAATACAACTGGATCAAGGAGTTCGACCCGCGGTTCAACATCCGCTACCGGGACGACAAGTCCTACCCGGTGCTGGCGGTCACCCTCAACGAGGAGTATCCGCGGCTGTTCGTCTACCGCGGCCCGCGTCGCAAGGGCGTGCGTTACTTCGGCCCGTACTCACATGCGTGGGCCATCCGCGAGACCGTGGATCTGCTCACCCGGGTTTTTCCGGCCCGAACGTGTTCGTCGGGAGTGTTCAAGCGGCACAACCAGATCGACCGGCCGTGCCTGCTGGGCTACATCGACAAATGCTCGGCGCCGTGCGTCGGTCGGGTGAGCGCCGAACAGCACCGGCAGATCGTGCTGGACTTCTGCGATTTCCTGTCCGGTAAGACCGACCGGCTGGTGCGCGATATGGAGCGGCAGATGACCGCCGCGGCAGAGGATCTCGATTTCGAGCGGGCGGCACGGCTGCGCGATGACATCGGTGCGCTCAAACGCGCGCTGGAGAAGCAGACGGTGGTGTTCGGTGACGGTACCGACGCCGACGTGGTGGCCTTCGCCGCCGACGACCTGGAAGCGGCGGTGCAGGTGTTCCATGTGCGTGGTGGCCGGGTCCGCGGCCAGCGCGGCTGGGTGGTCGAGAAGACAGGTGAACCCGGGCAGTCCGGTGAGGGATACCTCGTCGAGCAGTTCCTCACCCAGTTCTACGGCGATCAGGCCGAGCTCAGCGCCGACGGCACCGGCAATCAGGACGAGACCACCAACCCGGTGCCCAAACAGGTTCTGGTGCCGGTGCTTCCGGACAACGCCGACGAACTCGCCGACTGGCTCTCGGGTCTGCGTGGATCACGGGTGGCGCTGCGGGTCCCGGTGCGCGGTGCCAAGTTGGCGCTCGCGGAGACCGTGGGCCGCAATGCGAGAGAGGCGCTGACCCAACACAAGCTCAAACGTGCCGGCGACTTCAACGCGAGATCGGAAGCCCTGCAGAGCATTCAGGATGCGCTGGAGCTGTCCGACGCGCCGCTACGCATCGAGTGCGTGGATATCAGCCACGTCCAGGGCACCGATGTGGTGGCCTCGCTGGTGGTGTTCGAGGACGGGCTGCCGCGCAAATCGGATTACCGGCACTATGCGATCCGGGAGGCGGCGGGCGGGGGCCGTTCCGATGATGTGGCCTCCATCGCCGAGGTGACCCGGCGCCGGTTCGCCCGGCACGTCGCCGACGCCGACCGGCCGATGGTGGCCGAGGGCAAGTCGCGCAAATTCGCCTACCCGCCCAACCTCTACGTCGTCGACGGTGGCGCACCCCAGGTCAACGCCGCCGCCACCGTGCTCGACGAGCTCGGCATCACCGATGTCGCCGTGATCGGGCTGGCCAAACGGCTCGAAGAGGTGTGGGTGCCGTTCCAGGACGACCCGGTGATCTTCCCGCGCAGCAGCGAAGGGCTGTATCTGTTGCAGCGCATCCGTGATGAGGCCCACAGGTTCGCCATCACGTTCCACCGCAGCAAACGGTCCAAGCGGATGACGGCGTCGGCACTGGACTCGGTGCCCGGTCTGGGTGAGCACCGGCGCAAAGCACTGGTCACCCACTTCGGGTCCGTGTCGCGGCTGTCGGCGGCCAGCATCGAGGACATCACCGCGGTGCCCGGAATCGGGCTGGCCACCGCGCGCGCCGTACTCGACGCCCTCGGCGAGGGTGCCGCGGGGTCGGGAGCAGCCGATTCCGACACGCCAGCGGCAGTTTTCGACAATGATCGAACCGACCAAGATCAACAGGCATCGGGGTGACTGAGCAATATATGAGTGACGAATCTGGTATCGAGGTCGTCCTCGTCACCGGGCTCTCCGGTGCGGGACGCGGTACCACCGCCAAGGTGCTCGAGGATCTCGGTTGGTATGTGGCCGACAACCTGCCGCCGGAACTGATCGCCAGAATGGTCGATCTGGGGCTGGACGCCGGATCGCGGATCACCCGGCTGGCCGTCGTGATGGATGTCCGGTCGAAGGGATTCACCGGCGACCTGGACTCGGTGCGTACCGAACTGGGCACCCGGGGTATCGCACCGCGGGTGTTGTTCATGGATGCCTCCGATGAGACGCTGGTGCGCCGCTACGAACAGAACCGGCGCAGTCACCCGCTTCAGGGAAACCAGACCCTGGCCGAGGGCATCACCGCCGAGCGGACGATGCTGGCGTCGGTACGGGCGGTCGCCGACCTGGTGATCGACACCTCGACACTGGCGGTGCCGGCCCTGCGGGAGAGCATCGAACGCGCCTTCGGTGAGGAGACCGTCGCGCACACCAGCATCACCGTGGAGTCGTTCGGCTACAAGTACGGCCTGCCCATGGATGCCGATACCGTGATGGACGTCCGGTTCATCCCGAACCCGCACTGGGTGGACGAATTGCGCCCCCACACCGGCCAGCACCCGGCGGTACGGGACTACGTGCTGGGCCAAGAAGGCGCCGCGGAGTTCCTGGACACCTACCATCGGCTGCTGGGAGTGGTGATCGACGGTTATCGCCGGGAGGGAAAGCGCTATATGACGGTGGCCATCGGCTGCACCGGCGGCAAGCACCGAAGCGTGGCGATCGCCGAGGCCCTGGCCGGCCGGCTGCAGGGCGGTGAGCAGTTGACGGTGCGGGTGCTGCACCGCGATCTGGGGCGCGAATGACAGCCCGTGTGGTGGCTCTCGGTGGCGGGCACGGTCTGTATGCCACCCTGTCCGCGGCCCGTCGGCTGACCCCGCACGTCACCGCGGTGGTCACCGTCGCCGACGACGGTGGATCCTCGGGCCGGCTGCGCAGCGAACTGGATGTCGTGCCCCCCGGTGATCTGCGAATGGCGTTGGCGGCGTTGGCTTCTGACAGCCCGCACGGCCGGCTGTGGGCGACCATCCTGCAGCACCGGTTCGGTGGCAGCGGTGCGCTGGCAGGTCATCCGATCGGCAATCTGATGCTGGCGGGCCTCAACGAGGTGCTCACCGATCCGGTGACCGCCCTGGACGAACTCGGCAAGATCCTCGGCCTCAAGGGCCGGGTCCTGCCGATGTGCCCGATCGCCCTGCAGATCGAGGCCGATGTCGCCGGACTGGAGACCGATCCGCGGATGTTCCGGGTGATCAGGGGCCAGGTGGCCGTCGCCACCACGGTGGGCAAGGTGCGCCGGGTGCGGCTGTTGCCCGGTGACCCGCCGGCCACGCATCAGGCGGTGGACGCGATCATGGCCGCCGACCTCGTCGTGCTCGGCCCCGGGTCGTGGTTCACGAGTGTGATCCCGCACGTCCTGGTACCGCAGCTGGCCGCCGCCTTGCAGGCCACCACCGCCCGGCGGGCCCTGGTGCTCAACCTGGCGGCCGAACCGGGGGAGACGGCCGGATTCTCGGCTGAGCGGCACATCCATGTGCTGGCCCAGCATGCGCCCGGGTTCACCGTGGACGAGATCATCGTCGACGCGGCGAGGGTGCCCAGTGACCGGGAGCGCGAGCAGTTGGTGCGCACGGCCGCCCTGCTCGGTGCGGACGTGGAGTTTGCCGACGTGTCCCGGCCTGGTACACAGTTACATGACCCATCGATGCTGGCCGCCGCATTGGAGCGGGTCCGGCTGCGCGGCAGGGCATCACGTCCTGATGACAGCGATTCCACCGCTCCCCACCCGGCCCGGCCGGTCGGGGGAGCAGAGGGGCAATCGACGGTGAATGTATCGAGGGGTGACGATTCGTGGCGATGACCGCTGAGGTGAAGGACGAACTGAGCCGGCTGGTCGTGAATTCGGTGAGTGCACGCCGGGCCGAGGTCTCCTCGCTGCTGCGCTTCGCCGGTGGACTGCACATCGTGGCCGGCCGGGTGGTGGTCGAAGCCGAGGTGGATCTGGGCATCATCGCGCGCCGGCTGCGCAAGGACATCTACGACCTGTACGGCTACAACGCGGTGGTGCATGTGTTGTCGGCCAGCGGGATCCGCAAGAGCACCCGCTACGTGGTGCGGGTCGCCAAGGACGGCGAAGCCCTGGCCAGGCAGACCGGACTGCTCGACCTCCGGGGCAGACCGGTGCGCGGACTGCCCGCCCAGGTGGTCGGCGGCAGCGTCAACGACGCCGAAGCCGCCTGGCGCGGTGCGTTTCTGGCGCACGGTTCGCTCACCGAGCCGGGCCGGTCCTCGGCGCTGGAGGTCAGCTGCCCGGGTCCGGAGGCTGCGCTGGCGCTCGTCGGTGCGGCACGGCGGCTCGGGGTCAGCGCGAAGGCCCGCGAGGTCCGCGGGAGCGACCGGGTGGTGGTCCGCGACGGCGAGGCGATCGGGGCCCTGCTGACCCGGATGGGCGCCCAGGACACCCGGTTGACGTGGGAGGAGCGCCGGATGCGGCGCGAAGTCCGCGCCACCGCCAACCGGCTGGCCAATTTCGACGATGCCAACCTGCGTCGCTCGGCGCGCGCGGCGGTCGCCGCGGCCGCCAGGGTCGAGCGTGCCCTGCACATCCTGGGCGACACGGTGCCCGATCATCTGGCGCAGGCCGGCCGGTTGCGGGTCGAGCATCGGCAGGCATCGCTGGAGGAACTGGGCCGGCTGGCCGAGCCGCCGATGACCAAGGATGCGGTTGCGGGCCGGATCCGGCGGCTGCTCTCGATGGCCGACCGCAAGGCCAAGCAGGACGGTATCCCCGATACGGAGTCGGCGGTGACGCCGGACCTGCTCGACGACGCCTAGCGGCTAGCTCGACGCTTTCACCGCGGCGTGCTTGCCGCGGACGTGCTTGGTGCTCGGCTTCGCGGTGGTGGTCTTCGTGGACTTGGTCGTCTTCGTCGAGGAGTCCTGGGAGACAGCATTTTTCGTCGATGTCGCGGGTGTCGCCGAAGTCGCGGGTGACGCCGGGGCCGAGGTGACGGCCGTGGCGGTCGCCGCCTTGACCGTGGCCGTCTTGGGTTTGGTGGCTGCGGAATGCGGTGTGAGCATCTTCTTGATGCGGGCGGCCAGCGCCGCGATGGCGTGGTGCAGGGCGCCGGCCAACGTGGTGACGGTCCGGCCGGGCGCGGTGAGGACGGGGGCGGTGATCGGGTGCGCGGCGATCCAGGACTTGATGGTCGCGACGGCGGCCCGCGGTGTCCAGTTGCTGCCGAAGACTCCGTAGTTCCCGCCGGAGTACGAGGAGTCGATGAGCGAGAACAGGAATGACGGACCCACGCCGGACAGGGTGGACCAGGTGGTCAGGAAATCCTGGATCAGCGTGGCCTGATTGGTCTGGCTGGCGGCGCTGCCGGAGGTGGCCGTGCTGCTGGTGGTCACCGGTGCCCCGTATTCGGTCGCCCAGATCAACTTGAGCGCATCGCCGTTGGCGTTCATCAGTTTGCGCAGAGCTTCCAGTTCCTGCAGCGGCGAGTTCGCGACCGATGCGCCGGCGGAGAACAGGCTGTCGGCGTACGGGTGAAACGCCAGGGCATCGAAGAACCCAGCGGCGCCGGCGGCGTACATCTGCTTGAGGAACGTCACCGGGTTCTCGGTCAGCGACCCGATCGTGACGCCCGCTCCCAGAACGCCGCCCAGCACCGTCGCGGTCGGATCGACGGACTTGATGGCGGTGTAGGCGGCTTTCAGTAGCGCGGTGTAGGCCGCGGCGTCGGGCTTCGGCGACCACCCGGCGAACCAGTTCGGCTCGTTCCAGACCTCGTAGGCCGAGATCTTGGCGTTCCCGTTGTTGGCGGTGGCGCCGTAGCGGCTGGCCAGCGCTTTGACGAAGGTGGCGTAGTCGGCGTCCGAGGTGGGCGCGCCGTTGGGGATGAGACCACCGTTGGTGGTGGCCCACGGTGGTGTGCTCGTGACGGATGCGTCGACGGCGATGCCGTAGGACGCGGCCGTGTTGAGCAGCTGGTCGGCCGCCGACCAGTTGTAACTGCCTTTCGCGGGCTCCATCTGACGCCAGGGCAGGTACACCCGGATCTGGGTGACCCCCAGCGATTGGAGCTGCTGCATCGCGGTGCTCAGTTGGTCCTTGGACATGAAGTACAGATCGGATTCGGCGATACCCGTCGTGGTCGAGGACGAGTCGATGGTGGCGGAGAGCTCGACCGCCGCAGCTGCCAGCCGCGGCGCGGTCGGCTGCGGCGCGGGGTGCAGACTCACCGACGCGCCCAGGACGGCGGTCGCGAGCAACGGAACCGAAACTGCATGGAACCTGGAAACGACGCGGCTGTGCTGGTGGGACATGACCGACCCCCGATGTTGGGCGAACAAGGCTGGCCGAGTGGACCGAGTGGACTGTAACTCCGGGTTTTCGCGTCTTATCGGCATCCATTGTCGCCACGGGCCAGCGAACTACTTCAGGTACCACGGACGGTCTCGGCAATTGGTGGTTCGGCGTCGTCCTGGCGAATATCAGAACCGGTCCGCAGTATTCTTTTCGATTTCAAGAGCTATGCGTGAAAACCAGTTCAGGACCATTCGCGTGGCCGGAAAGAGATTTGCGGGATCGGAGGTAAATGTGGTGTCAGGCAATCTGATATTGATGGCGCGATGGCACCGCCAGAATCTTCTCAGAAATCCGGACAGCGATCACCGGAAAATACACGAAGATGCGCTATGGCGGAAAATCGTGAGCGACCCTCAGGGGGCGTCGCGAGCAGCACTTTGTGGCCCGTGCTGACATTCGTGGCAATGGCGCTGTCGCGGCATCCAGATGTCAAGGGACGACACCTCGCGGACAGCGGATTATGCGCGAATACACAGGCCGCAGACAGCAATGACGGTCACGATCGCCGCCGCCGCGTGGCGGGTTTCGTGGTCCGCCGCGACGGTGTCGGCGTTGTACTGTGTGGCGACAAACTGGACGTCCACACCATGAAGAGGCGACGGTCGCGATGAGACTGATCCTTGAGCTGATCCGCCCCTACCGGTGGCTGGTCGCCGGCATCTTCGGTGTGCTGCTGATTCAGATCGTGATGGGTCTGGCCGCGCCCTGGCCGCTGAAGGTGGTGCTCGACAGTGTGGTCGGCGACCACCCGCTGCCGGGCTGGCTGCACGGGCTGCTGCAGCCCCTGCTCGGTGGCGAGGGCCGGATGCACATCGCCGGCCTGGCCGCCATCATGGTCATCGTCATCGCGGTCATCGCCGCCCTGGCCACCTACGCCGCGAACTACCTGACCGAGACCGTCGGCCAGCGCATCGGCAACGATCTGCGTACCCGGGCTTACCACCATCTGCAGCAGCTGTCGCTGAACTACTTCGACACCCACCGCGTCGGGCCGATCCTGAGCACGCTCACCGATGACGTCGACACCATCCAGGATTTCGCGTCGGCCTCCACGCTCGGTATCGCGACCGATCTGCTGACCATCCTCGGCATGCTGGTCGTGATGCTGTGGCTGCAGTGGGATTTCACCCTCGTCGCGCTCGCGGTGGCGCCACTGCTGCTGCTGTTCGTCTCCCGGATTCGCAAGGCCGTGAAGGCGGCCACCCACGAGGTGCGCCGCCGCGAATCCGATATCGTCGCGGTCGCCGAGGAAGGCCTGCAGTCCATCCGCGTGGTCAAGGCGTTCGACCGGGAGGACCTCCAGGAGCGCCAGCTCGCCCTGGCCGGCCAACAGGCGGTGGACGCGGCCCTGAACGCCCGGCGGGTGAAATCGGTGGTGTCACCGATCGTCGCCGTCGTCGTGTCCGCCTGCACCGCACTGGTGTTGTGGCGCGGCTCGGCACTCATCCTCGCCGGGGCGATGACGGCGGGCACCCTGACCGTCTTCATCTCCTATCTGGTGTCGTTCTTCAAACCGGTTCAGGACCTCGCGAAGCTCACCAACACCATCGCGATGGCCTCGGTCGGGGTCGACCGGGTCAATGAACTGCTGACCGCCGAGACCACGGTGGAGGAGAAGCCGGACGCCGTCGAACCGTCCCATATCAAGGGCGCCATCGCCTTCGAGCGGGTGGCGTTCAGCTACAACGCCGAAACCCCGGTGCTGCGTGATGTCACTTTCGAGGTGGCGCCGGGCCAACTGGTGGGCGTCGTCGGACACACCGGCAGCGGGAAGTCCAGTCTGGTCAGCCTGATTCCCCGGTTCTACGACCCGAGCGTGGGCACCGTCCGGATCGACGGGGTGGACCTGCGTGACTACAAACTGCACGAACTGCGCCGCCAGATCGCCTACGTGCTGCAGGACACGGTGTTGTTCCGCGGGACGATCCGCGACAACATCGCCTTCGGCCGGCCCGACGCCGATCACGACGAGATCGTCGAGATGGCCAAACTGGCCAATGCCCACGAATTCATCTCCGAGATGCCGCAGGGCTATGACAGTGCGGTGGGGGATCGGGGACTGACCCTGTCCGGCGGACAGCGTCAGCGCATCGGCATCGCCCGCGCGCTGATCCGCGACAGTCCGATCCTCATCCTCGACGAACCGACCGCGGCGCTGGACACCGAGTCCGAGCACCTGGTGATGTCGGCGCTGCAGCGTTTGATGAAGGATCGTACGGTGATCACGATCGCTCACCGGCTCAGCACCATTCGCGATGCGGACAAGATCGTCGTGCTGGAAGAGGGCCGTGTGGTCGAAGAGGGCACGCACAATGACCTGCTCACCGCCGGTGGCAGATACGCCGACTTGCACCGCATCCAATTCAAGGACGACACACCGTGACGCGTTCGCTGATCATCCTGCCCGACGACTCCGCGAAGCCGGTGCTCGACGCGATCCACGCGGCCACCAAGTCGGTGCGCATCAAGATGTTCGCCTTCAGCCACCGGCCGCTGTTGGAGGCGGTGGTGGCCGCGCACCGGCGCGGTGTGGACGTGAAGGTGATGCTCAATCCCGAACGGCGCGACGGCGAAACCGACAACGACGCCGCTCGGGAGATGTTGCAGCAGTTCGGGATCGAGGTACGCGAGAGCAACCCCGCCTTCGACCTGACGCACGAGAAATCGATGGTCGTCGACGATGAGCACGCCTTCGTCGAGTCGCTGAACTGGACCGAGGAGAACTTCACCCTCACCCGCGACTACGCCGTCGTCACGCCCAGCGCCTACGAGGTCGCCGAGATCATCGACTGCTTCGAAGCCGACTGGGCACGCGAGGATTTCGATCCCGGCACCGGCGCCCACCTGATCTGGTGCCCGTCTAACGGCAGGCATCGGATCGCCGACTTCATCGACCAGGCCAAGCACACCCTGTTCCTGCAGAACGAGCGCTACCAGGACCCGGTGATCATCGAGCGTCTCGTCCGGGCCGCGCACCGCGGGGTGAAGGTGCACGTCATGGCGCGCGCGGCACATCATCTCAAGGACGGCAAGCTCGTCGAGGGGGTCAGCGGTATGCGCATCCTCGACGATGTCGGCATCAAGATCCACCGGCTCAAACACATGAAACTGCACGCCAAGATGATTCTCGCCGACCACGAGCGGGCGGTCGTCGGCTCGATCAACTTCTCACCGGGCAGCTTCGACCACCGTCGCGAGCTGGCGATCGAGGTGACCGACCACGAGATCACCCAGCGGTTGAACGAAGTGGCCCATCACGATTGGAAGCACTCCGAGCGGATGGACCTGTCCGATGCCGGATTGATCGCCGACCTCACCGGCCGGGGCCGGGACCCGCGCGACATCAACCAGCTCGCCCTGCACGAGCCGGACGCCTGACCCCTCAGGTCAACAGCAACCACCCGACGCCGAATGCGGCGGCCAGCGACGCCACCGTCAGCGGGATGCCGAACCGCACGAACGTCGCCGTCGTATACCCGCCCGGGCGCATCACCATCAGATTCGACTGATGGCTGAACGGGTTCAGGAACGTGAACGAGATACAGGTGCCGACCAGGATCAGCAACAGCGCGGGGTCCAGGCCCGTACTGGCCGCGATCGTCAGCACGACGGGGGTCAGGATCGCCGCGGCGGCGGCATTGGTGACGATATTCGTCACACACGTGGTGCCCAGCGCGAGCACCAGCACCACCAGCGCCGTATTGGATCCCGACAGGGCGATGATCGCCGACGAAATATGGTCGCCCAGACCGCTTCTCACCACGATCGTGCCCAGCCCGATGGAGCCGGCGATGATGGCCAGGATGTTCCAGTTGAGCGCACGCACCGCGGAGTGCGGGGTGAGCACCCCGGTGAGCACCATCATCGCCGCGCCCGCGACAGCGGCGATCTCGATGGGCGCCAACCCGAAGGAACCGCTCACGATCACCGCGACCAGGATCGCCAGGGCGATCCATGTCTTGCCGGTCTGCGGTGCTTTGTCGGTGGCCTTCTGCCACAGCGCCACCAGTGGATGACGGTCCAGGGTGCGCACCGATGCCGCGGTCACCAGGCACAGTCCGCCCGGCCGCGCGGGGGCCCGGCTGAGCCGCTCGTCGGTCTGGGCGGCGATCACCACGATGGCGGTGCCCTCACCGACCTCGTCGACGTCCTCCTCGAGGTCGCGCACCGTCTTGTGCTCTTCGTTGGTGGCCACCGCGACCAGGTACAGCGGTTGCGGTGACTGGTGGAAACGCGGGCTGCCCCACAGCATCCGAACCCCGGCCTCGGTGGCCCGGTAGAGCATGATGTCGTCGGTCTCCAGGACGGCATCGCCGTCGATGCGCTGCCCCTGGCGCCGGATACCGAGAAGTGCGTACTCCGCCGTGGTGTGGATCCCCAGCGCCGCGGCGGTGCGGCCGACGGCGTTGGCGCCGGCGGCCAGCGGGATCTCGGCGCGCCAGGACAGGTCCGGTGTCTCGGCGGGCGCCTCGCCGCGCAGCATCAGCGGTGCGGTCACCAGCAGGACCACCCAACCCACCAGCGCCACCGGTACCGCGATCGGCACGAACGAGAACATCGACAGGTGCACGCCCGCGGGCTCGGCCAGTGCGGCGATCAGCAGGTTCGAACTGGTGCCGATCAGCGTGGCCGAACCTGCCAGCGTGGTGGCGTGTGCGATCGGCAGCAGTACCCCGCGGGCAGGGACTCCGGACCGCTGCTGCAGCTCGGCGGCGGCCGGGATGAGCATCGCGACGATCGGCGTGGTGTTGATCAGGGCGGAGACGAACCCGACCGGGGGAATGAGCCGGCGCAGCGCCTGACCGGCCGAGCGGACGCCGTCGAGCAGTCGATACGTCACCCGTGACACCACCCCGGTGTGCAGCACACCCTTGGCGATCACCAGCATCGCGGCCACGGTGATGACACCGGCGTTGCTCAGTCCGGCGAACAGCTCAGCGGGAGTGGCGATCCCGAGCAGGCCCGCGGCGACCAGCGCGCAGATGAGCGCCAGCACCGCCGGGGTGCGTCCGGTCGTCATCGCCACCAGGGTGAGAACGACGATGACCGCCGCGACGAGTGCCATGTAGGGCATTATCGGGACCAGTCCCGGCCGTGTCCTGACCAGCCCGCACGCGGGCGAAGCAGCACTACTAGGCTGACGTGCGAGCAGTTCACCGCGATTTCCCTCGACGATCTAGGAGAGACACTGTGACCATTCGGGTAGGCGTCAACGGCTTCGGCCGCATCGGGCGCAATTTCTTCCGCGCACTGGACGCGCAGAAGACTGCGGGCAAGAACACCGACATCGAGATCATCGCGGTCAACGACCTGACCTCGAACGCCACCCTGGCGCATCTGCTCAAGTTCGACTCGATCCTGGGCCGACTGCCCTACGACGTCACCCTCGAGGGTGAGGACACCATCGTCGTCGGCGACACCAAGATCAAGGCCCTCGAGGTCAAGGAGGGCCCGGCGGCCCTGCCCTGGGGCGACCTGGGCGTCGACATCGTCGTGGAGTCGACCGGCATCTTCACCAAGCGCGACAAGGCCCAGGGCCACCTGGATGCGGGCGCCAAGAAGGTCATCATCTCCGCGCCGGCCACCGATGAGGACATCACCATCGTGCTGGGCGTCAACGACGACAAGTACGACGGCAGCCAGAACATCATCTCCAACGCCTCGTGCACCACGAACTGCCTCGGCCCACTGGCCAAGGTCCTCAACGACGAGTTCGGCATCGTCAAGGGCCTGATGACCACCATCCACGCGTACACCCAGGATCAGAACCTGCAGGACGGCCCGCACAGCGATCTGCGCCGCGCCCGTGCCGCCGCGATCAACATCGTGCCGACCTCGACCGGTGCCGCCAAGGCCATCGGCCTGGTGCTCCCGGAGCTCAAGGGCAAGCTGGACGGGTACGCGCTGCGGGTGCCGATCCCCACGGGTTCAGTCACCGACCTCACCGCCGAGCTGAAGAAGTCGGCCACCGCCGACGAGATCAACGCCGCCATGAAGGCCGCCGCCGAGGGCAAGCTCAAGGGCATCCTCAAGTACTACGACGCACCGATCGTCTCCAGTGACATCGTCACCGATCCGCACAGCTCGCTGTTCGACTCGGGTCTGACCAAGGTCATCGACAACCAGGCCAAGGTCGTCTCCTGGTACGACAACGAGTGGGGCTACTCCAACCGCCTCGTGGATCTGGTGGCGCTGGTCGGTAAGTCGCTGTAATCGGGGCGAGCGAAGCGACGGGATAGAGACACAGTGGTTGCCACGCTTTCTGATCTGCTCAAAGAGGGTGTCGAAGGTCGGGGCGTCCTGGTGCGCTCCGACCTGAACGTCCCCCTCGACGACAACGGGGTCATCACCGATCCGGGGCGCATCATCGCCTCGGTGCCGACGCTGAAGGCACTGGCC
Source organism: Mycolicibacterium fluoranthenivorans (assembly GCF_011758805.1). NCBI lineage: Bacteria > Bacillati > Actinomycetota > Actinomycetes > Mycobacteriales > Mycobacteriaceae > Mycobacterium > Mycolicibacterium fluoranthenivorans. Next base: position 2,967,586 of record NZ_JAANOW010000001.1, read on the forward strand.
GACGCCGGCGCCAAGGTGGTCGTGACCGCGCACCTGGGTCGCCCGAAGGGTGCGCCGGAGGCGAAGTTCTCGCTGGCCCCGGTGGCCGCGGCGCTGGGGGAGCGGCTGGGCCGCCACGTCCAGCTCGCCGGCGATGTGGTCGGTTCTGACGCCCTGGCGCGTGCCGAAGGTTTGACCGACGGTGACGTGCTGCTGCTGGAGAACATCCGCTTCGACGCGCGGGAGACCAGCAAGGACGACGCCGAGCGGCTCGCGCTGGCCAAGGCCCTGGCCGGCCTGGTCGAGGGTGCCGACGGCACGCCGGGGGCGTTCGTCTCCGACGGTTTCGGTGTGGTGCACCGCAAGCAGGCCTCCGTGTACGACGTCGCGACCTTGCTGCCGCATTACGCGGGCACGCTGGTGGCCACCGAGGTCAAGGTGCTGCAGCAGCTGACCAGCGCAGGCGAGCGGCCCTATGCGGTGGTGCTCGGTGGTTCCAAGGTGTCCGACAAGCTCGCGGTCATCGAGAACCTCGCCACCAAGGCCGACAGCATCGTCATCGGTGGCGGCATGTGCTACACCTTCCTTGCCGCGCAGGGGCTTTCGGTGGGCAACTCGCTGTGCCAGGTCGAGATGTTGGATACCTGTAGGGACCTGCTCGAAAAATACGGTGATGTGATCCACCTGCCGGTGGACATCGAGGTGGCCGACGGGTTCGCCGCGGACTCGCCGCACGAGACGGTGGCGGCCGACCAGATCCCGGAAGGCAAGATGGGCCTGGACATCGGCCCGGAGTCGGTGAAGCGGTTCACGGCGCTGCTGTCGAACGCCAAGACGGTGTTCTGGAACGGCCCGATGGGTGTGTTCGAGTTCCCGGAGTTCGCCGCGGGCACCAAGGGGGTCGCCGAGGCGATCATCGGTGCCACCGCCAAGGGCGCGTTCAGCGTCGTCGGCGGCGGCGACTCGGCGGCCGCGGTGCGTCAGCTCGGCCTGCCCGAGGACGGTTTCTCGCACATCTCGACCGGCGGCGGCGCGTCGCTGGAATACCTCGAGGGCAAAACCCTGCCCGGCATCGATATCCTGAAATAGAAGTACTGGAGTCGTAGAAATATGGCACGTAAGCCGCTGATCGCCGGCAACTGGAAGATGAACCTCAATCATTTCGAGGCCATCGCGCTGGTGCAGAAGATCGCCTTCGCCTTGCCGGACAAGTATTTCGACAAGGTGGATGTGACCGTCATCCCGCCGTTCACGGATCTGCGCAGTGTGCAGACCCTGGTCGACGGGGACAAGCTGCGGCTCACCTACGGTGCCCAGGACGTGTCCCAGCACGATTCCGGTGCCTACACCGGTGAGATCAGCGGTGCGTTCCTGGCCAAGCTGGGGGTCACCTTCGCCGTCGTCGGGCATTCGGAGCGGCGCACCTACCATGCCGAGTCCGACGAGGTGGTGGCCGCCAAGGCCAAGGCCGCACTCAAGCACGGGCTCACCCCGATCGTCTGTATCGGGGAACAGCTCGATGTGCGCGAGGCGGGCAACCACGTCGAGTTCAACGTGAACTCGTTGCGGGGCTCGCTGGCGGGGCTGTCGGCCGAGCAGATCAGCCAGGTGGTGATCGCCTACGAGCCCGTGTGGGCGATCGGCACCGGGCGGGTCGCCAGTGCCGCCGACGCGCAGGAAGTGTGCAAGGCCATCCGCGACGAGCTGGTGGCGCTGGCATCACCGGAGATCGCCGCCGGGGTGCGGGTGCTCTACGGCGGTTCGGTCAACGCCAAGAACGTCGGTGAGATCGTCGGCCAGCCCGATGTGGACGGTGCGCTGGTCGGTGGTGCGTCGCTGGACGGCGAGCAGTTCGCCACGCTGTCCGCGATTGCGGCGGGCGGGCCCCTGCCGTGATTTCGGGCCCGGTAGGCTGACCGCCATGGAACTCGCTCTGCAGATCACCCTCGTCGTCACCAGCGTTCTGGTGGTGCTGTTGGTGCTCCTGCATCGCGCCAAGGGTGGCGGCCTGTCGACCCTGTTCGGTGGCGGCGTGCAGTCGAGCCTCTCCGGCTCGACGGTGGTGGAGAAGAACCTCGACCGGCTGACCTATTTCATCGTCGGTATCTGGGTGGTGTCCATCATCGGGATGGCGCTGCGCATCAAGTACAACGTCTGACGGCTGGCTCCCTCGTCGTCTAGCTCGCTCGTCTAGCTCGCTCGTCTAGCTTTCCGTGGCCAGGCGCACGCCGAAGCCCACCAGGACCAATCCGGTCAGGGTGTCCAGCCGGCGGCGTATCCGCGGGGTCTGCATCCAGCTCGCGATGGTGCCCGACGCAACCACCAAGCCCGCGCAGTAGCAGGCGGTCAGCACGATGAAGAGGCCGCCGAGGGCGAGCGTCGTCCAGCCGACCGGGTAGCCCGCCGGTACGAAGCCGGGCAGGAAGCTCACGAAGAACACCCCGACCTTCGGGTTGAGGATGTCGGTGAGAAATCCGGACAGGAATCCGGGTCGCAGCAGGCCGAGCCCGGTGGTGTCCGGTCCGGTCGGCGGGCCCGCACGCTCCGCGGTGGTCCGCCGCAGCGAGCGCAACGACTGCACGCCCAGCCACACCAGATAGCAGGCGCCGGCGATCTTGAGCGCTTCGTAACCGACCTCGCTGGCCCGCAGCAGCGCCGCCAGCCCGAACGCCGCCGCGGCAACCCACACCGTCAGGCCGCACAGCACGCCCAGTGCCGTGAGCACCCCGCCCCTGGTGCCCCCGCGCACCATGCCGCGGACCACGACCAGGGTGTCCGGGCCCGGCAACAGCACCACGATCACCGCCGCGGCGGCGAAGGACATCACGTTCATCAGCACCGGGTCAGCGTAGAACAGCGGTACCGCCAGTCTCGCCCTGCACAGGCACAGGCTGCCGTCGATAATTGAGCACATGGCTGACAACGGACGCGTGGAAACGGTGCTGGAACCGATCGGATCGGTGCGGCGGACCCACGTGGGCCGTGAGGCCACCGAACCGATGCGCGAAGACATCCGGCTGTTGGGCGCGATCCTCGGTGACACCGTCCGCGAGCAGCACGGCGATGTGGTGTTCGACCTGGTGGAGCGTGCCCGGGTCGGCGCGTTCCAGGTGCGCCGCTCCGAACTCGACCGGGCCGACCTGGCCGACCTGTTCGCCGGTGTCGACATCCACCTGGCGATTCCCGTCATCCGGGCCTTCACCCATTTCGCCCTGCTGGCCAATGTCGCCGAGGACATCCACCGCGAACGGCGCCGGGCCGTGCACGTCGCGGCGGGTGAGCCACCGCAGGACAGCAGTCTGGCCGCCACCTACCTCAAACTGGACGCCGCCGGCCTGGATGCCGAGCACGTCGCCGAGGCGCTGCGCGGTGCGCTGGTCTCCCCGGTGATCACCGCACACCCCACCGAGACGCGGCGCAGGACGGTGTTCGACACCCAGCACCGGATCACCGAGCTGATGCGGCTGCGGGCGCAGGGGCACACCGCCACCGCGGACGGCCGCGATATCGAGACCGAACTGCGCAGGCATATCCTCACGCTCTGGCAGACCGCGCTGATCCGCCTGTCACGGCTGAAGATCTCCGATGAGATCGAGACGGGGCTGCGCTACTACCAGTCGGCGTTCTTCGAGGTCATCCCGCAGGTCAACGCCGAGGTGCGGACCGCGCTGGAAACCCTGTTCCCCGGGGCCGAGCTGCCGGCCGACCCCATCCTGCGGCCGGGCTCGTGGATCGGCGGCGACCGGGACGGCAACCCGAATGTCAACGCCGATATCGTGCGGCTGGCGACCGGGCGGGCCGCCTACACCGCGATCGCGCACTATTTCGACGAGCTCACCGCGCTGGAACAGGAACTGTCCATGTCGGCGCGGCTGGTGCACGTCACCGACGGCCTGCTGGGGCTGATCTCGATGTGCACCGAACCGGCCCGCGCGGACGAGCCGTACCGCCGGGCGCTGCGGGTCATTCACGCCCGTCTCACCGCGACCGCGGCGGCCATCCTGGACGAACAGCCGGAGGCGGTGCTCGATCTGGGTCTGGAACCGTATGTGACCCCGGCCGAACTGCTGGCCGATCTGGATATCGTCGACGCGTCGCTGCGGGCCAACGGAAGCGCAGTGCTGGCCGATGATCGATTGGGCCGGTTGCGGGAAGCCGTGCGGGTCTTCGGTTTTCACCTGTCCGGGCTGGACATGCGGCAGAACTCCGAGGTGCACGAGGAGGTCGTCGCCGAACTGCTGGCGTGGGCGGGCGTGCATCCCGATTACGCCTCGCTGCCGGAGGAGGAGCGGGTGGCGTTGCTGGCCGCCGAGATCGCCACTCGGCGGCCACTGATCGGCGAGGGCGCCGAACTGTCCGAGCTGGCACGCAAGGAACTCGGGATCGTCGCGGCCGCGGCACGGGCGGTCAAGGTGTTCGGGCCGCAGGCGGTCCCCAACTACATCATCTCCATGTGCCAGTCCGTCTCCGATATGCTGGAGGCCGCGGTCCTGCTCAAAGAGGCTGGGCTGCTTGATGTTTCCGGTGATCAGCCGTACGCCCCGGTCGGTGTCGTGCCGCTGTTCGAGACCATCGACGACCTGCAGCGCGGGGCGGCCATCCTGGAGTCGGTGCTCGCTCTGCCGGTATACCGCGCCATGGTGACCGCGCGCGACGAGCATCAGGAGATCATGCTCGGCTACTCGGACTCGAACAAGGACGGCGGCTATCTGGCGGCCAACTGGGCGCTGTACCGGGCCGAACTCGATCTGGTCGAATCGGCCAGTAAGACCGGAATCCGGTTGCGGCTCTTCCATGGTCGCGGCGGTACCGTCGGCCGCGGTGGTGGACCCAGCTACGACGCGATCCTGGCCCAGCCGCCCGGGGCGGTGAAGGGTTCGTTGCGGCTCACCGAGCAGGGCGAGATCATCGCCGCCAAGTACGCCGAGCCCCGCATCGCACACCGCAACCTGGAGACGCTGCTGGCGGCGACCCTCGAGTCGACGCTGCTCGACACCGAAGGGTTGGGCGGTCTGGCCGAAGACGCCTATGCGGTACTCGACGACCTGGCTGCCCGCGCTCAGCGCGCGTACTCCGAATTGGTGCACGAGACACCGGGTTTCGTCGAGTACTTCAAAGCCTCCACACCGGTCAGCGAAATCGGGGCGCTCAACATCGGCAGCAGGCCCACCTCACGCAAGCCCACCACGGCCATCTCCGACCTGCGCGCCATCCCGTGGGTGCTGGCCTGGAGCCAGTCCAGGGTCATGCTGCCCGGCTGGTACGGCACCGGCACGGCGTTCGAGGAGTTCATCTCGGCCAACGGCCCGCAGGACGAAGCCGCCCGACTCGAGGTGCTACAGGACCTCTACGAGCGGTGGCCGTTCTTCCGGACCGTGCTGTCGAACATGGCACAGGTGCTGGCCAAGTCGGATATGGGCCTGGCGGCGCGGTATTCGGAGCTCGTCGGCGACGAGGAGCTGCGGGCGCGGGTGTTCGACAAGATCCTCGCCGAGCACGACCGGACCATCAGGATGCACCGGCTCATCACCGGCCAGGACGACCTGCTGGCCGACAACGCCGCGCTGGCCCGCTCGGTGTTCAACAGGTTCCCCTACCTGGAGCCGCTGAATCACCTGCAGGTGGAACTCCTGCGGCGCCACCGTGCCGGCGATACCGAGGAGCTGGTGCAGCGCGGCATCCTGCTCACCATGAGCGGGCTGGCCACCGCGCTGCGCAACTCCGGGTAGGCCCGAAGGGCCGGGCCCGCGGCTCAGAGCTTGGCAGCGGCCGCCGCGTCGAGCAGCCACACGGTCTTCTCCGTGCCGAGGGCGCCGGCGGCCGGGACGTCCACGGCAGCCGCGCCGCCGAGAGCGGCGGCCACGGCGTCGGCCTTCTCGGTACCCGCGACCACCAGCCACACCTCACGGGCCCGGGCGACGGCGGGCAGCGTCAAGGTGATCCGCCGGGGTGGGGGCTTGGGGGAGTCGGTCACCGCGACTACGAGACGGGTGGTCTCGCGCACCGCGTCGGTGTGGGGGAACAGCGAGTTGATATGTCCCTCACCGCCCATGCCCAACAGGTGCACGTCGAATTCCGCGGGCAGCAGGGCTTCATAGGCGGCCGCCGCATCCTCGATGGCATCGCCGAACTCGCCGTCGCTGGCCGCGATCGCGTGCACGTTGGCCGACGGGATGTCGATGCTCTCCAGCAACGCCTCCCGGGCCTGCTTGAAGTTCCGGTCCTCGTCGGCGGCCGGCACGAAGCGTTCGTCACCCCAGTACAGCGTCACCTTGGACCAGTCGATATCGGTGCCGAACCCGACGACGTGGCGCAGCAGCTTGATCCCGACGGTCCCACCGGTCAGCACGATCGAGGCCTCGCCGCGGTTGGCGATCGCCGAGGTGATGGCGCCCACCAGCCGGGCGCCGGCCGCCGCGGCCAACTCGTCTGGGTCGAGGTAGGTCTCGATCACGCGCTCAGACATAGTCCACCTTGTCGATTCCCTGCAGTGCTTCGAAGTAGATATCGTCGGCATCCAGCCGGCGCATGTCCTCGGCCAGGCAGTCGCGGGTCTCCCTGCGGGCCAACGGGATCTGTGCGTCCGGCCGCCCGGTGCGGGTCAGCGTCGCGGTGACGCCCTCCTGCGGGCGGCTCAGCACGATGGTCTCGCTCGCCCGGGTCAGTTCGACCTTCAGCTCGCCGACCGCGCGCGATACCGGGCAGTCCAGCCGGCCGGCCAGCCAGCCGGCCAGGATGTCCAGGGCGGGTTCGTCCTTCAGCCCCGACACCAGCACCGAGGTGATGGGCTCGTACGGCGCCTGATCCAGCGTGGCGGCCAACAGCGCCCGCCAGTAGGTGATCCGGCTCCACGCCAGATCGGTGTCACCCGGGGAGTATCCGGCCAGCCTGCTCTTGATGCACGCCAGCGGATCGGCGCCGTTGGTGGCGTCGGTGATCCGGCGGATCGCCAGTTTGCCCAGCGGATCCTCGGCCGGTTTGGCCGGCGCCAGGTCCGGCCACCAGGTCACCACGGGGGTGTCGGGCAACAGGAACGGTATCACCACGCTGCTGGCGTGATTGGCGAGCGGGCCCGAAAGGTGCAGCACGACAACCTCGTTGGCGCCGGCGTCGCGGCCCACCCGCAGCTGCGCGTCCAGCCGGGCCTCGGTCGTCAGCCGGTCGCCGGGGATGACGACGATGACGCGGCAGGGATGTTCGCGGCTGGCGGCGTTGGCCGCCTCGATCGACTCCTCCAGCAGCGACTCGCTGTCGGGCGCGACCACCAGCGTCAGCACCCGGCCGAGGGTGATCGCGCCACCCTCTTCGCGCAGTTCGACGATCTTCTTGTTGATGGCACCGGTATCGGTGTCCGGCAGATCCAGTATCACGCTAGGGACGCCTCCATTCGCGCCCGGTCCGGCGCAACATCTCGAACGCCGAATCGGGGCCCCACGTGCCGGACTCGTACGGATCCGGTTTGCCGTGGGTGGCCCAGTACTCCAGCGCGGGATCCAATATCTTCCAGGCCAATTCGACCTCGGCATTCACCGGGAACAGCGACGGCTCACCCAGCAGCACGTCCAGGATCAGCCGTTCGTAGGCCTCCGGGGACTCCTCGGCGAAGGCCGAACCGTAGGAGAAGTCCATGCTGACATCGCGGACCTCCATCAGGTGGCCGGGAACCTTGGACCCGAACCGCAGGGTGATGCCCTCGTCGGGCTGGACCCGGATCACCAGCGCGTTCTGGCCCAGCTCATCGGTCATGGTGTTGTCGAACGGCAGGTGCGGTGCCCGTTTGAACACCAGCGCGATCTCGGTGACCCTGCGGCCCAACCGCTTTCCGGTGCGCAGATAGAAGGGCACGCCGGCCCAGCGCCGGGTATCGACCTCCAGCGTGATGGCCGCAAACGTCTCGGTGGTCGAGGTCTTCGAGAAACCCTCCTCGTCGAGCAGGCCGACCACCTTCTGGCCACCCTGCCAACCTGCGGCGTACTGCCCCCGGGAGGTGGTCTCCTCCAGCGGTTCCACCAGCTTGGTCGCCGAGAGCACCTTGATCTTCTCGGCCTGGAGTTCGGCGGGGGAGAAGCTCACCGGCTCCTCCAGCGCCGTCAGCGCCAGCAACTGCAGCAGGTGGTTCTGGATCACGTCACGGGCCGCGCCGACACCGTCGTAGTACCCGCCGCGCCCACCGAGGCCGATGTCCTCGGCCATGGTGATCTGCACGCTGTCGACGTAGTGCGAATTCCACACCGGTTCGAACAACTCGTTCGCGAAGCGCAGCGCCAGGATGTTCTGGACGGTCTCCTTGCCCAGGTAGTGGTCGATGCGGAACACCGACGACTCCGGGAACACGCTGTTGACCACGCCGTTGAGTTCCTCGGCGCTCTTGAGGTCATGCCCGAACGGCTTCTCGATGACGACCCGGCTCCAGCTGCCCTCCGGTTTGTCGGCCAGTCCGGACTTCGACAGCTGCTCGCAGACCTGGGGGAACGCCTTCGGTGGGATCGACAGGTAGAAGGCGTGATTACCGCTGGTACCGCGGTCGATGTCGAGTTGGTGCAGGGTGTCCTTCAGGCGCTCGAAGGAGGCCTCGTCGTCGAAGGTGCCCTGGACGAACCGGAAGCCTTCGGCGAGGCGGTCCCACACCTCCTGACGGAACGGGGTGCGGGCGTGTTGTTTGACCGCGTCGTAGACGATCTTGCCGAAATCCTCGTCCGCCCAGTCGCGCCGGGCGAACCCGACCAGCGCGAAACTGGGCGGCAGCAGGCCGCGGTTGGCCAGGTCGTAGATGGCCGGCATCAGCTTCTTGCGGGCCAGGTCGCCCGTGACGCCGAAGATCACCACCGCACACGGCCCCGCGATGCGGGGCATGCGCTTGTCGCGCTTGTCCCGCAACGGGTTACGCCATGCGGCACCTGTGTCGGTGGCCATCGTCATTTCTTCGCAGCGTCCAGCTGTCCCTGGGTGGCCTCGAGCAACTCGCCCCAGGCCTTCTCGAACTTGTCGACGCCCTCGTCCTCGAGCACCTTGAACACGTCGGGCAGATCGATGCCGATGGCCGAGAGCTTGTCGAAGACCTCCTGCGCCGCCGCGGCGGTGCCCGAGATGGTGTCCCCGGTGACGACGCCGTGATCGGCGACGGCCTCAAGGGTCTTCTCCGGCATGGTGTTGACGGTGTTGGCGGCCACCAGCTCGGTGACGTAGAGGGTGTCGGAGTAATCCGGGTTCTTCACGCCGGTGGACGCCCACAGCGGACGCTGCACCCGCGCACCGGATTCCTTGAGCGTGGCGAACCGCTCGCCACCGAACACCTCTTCGTAGGCGGCGTACGCCAACCGGGCGTTGGCCACCCCGGCCTGTCCGCGCAGTGCCAGCGCCGCCTCGGTGCCGATCTTCTCCAGCCGGGCGTCGATCTCGGTGTCCACCCGCGACACGAAGAACGAGGCCACCGAGTGGATCTTGGACAGATCATGGCCCGCTTCGGCGGCGGCCTCCAGGCCGGCCAGATACGCGTCGATGACCGCCCGGTGGCGTTCCACCGAGAAGATCAAGGTGACGTTGACCGAGATGCCCTCGGCGATCACCGCGGTGATGGCGGGCAGGCCGGCCAACGTCGCGGGGATCTTGATCAGCAGGTTGGGCCGGTCGACGATCTTCCACAGTTCGATGGCCTGCAGGATCGTCTTGTCGGTGTCGTGCGCGAGCCGCGGGTCGACCTCGATCGAGACACGGCCGTCGACGCCGCCGGAGGCCTCGTAGGCCTTGGCCAGCACGTCGCAGGCGTTGCGCACGTCGTCGGTGGTGACGGTGCGGATGGTGGCATCCACATCGGCGCCCCGCTCGGCGAGCTCTTTGACCTGCGCGTCGTAGGCGGTGCCCTTGGACAGCGCGGCCTGGAAGATCGACGGGTTGGTGGTGACACCCACCACGCTGCGGGTGTCGATCAGCTGCTGCAGGTTGCCGGTCTGCAGTCGCTCGCGGGACAGGTCGTCGAGCCATACGGAGACGCCAGCGGCGCTCAGCGCCGCGAGGTTCGGGTTCTGAGTCATGGTTTGCCTTTTCTGTACTGGTCTAGTTGTCTTCGACCGCGGTGCGGTCAGTTGGCTAACGAGCGTTCCGCGGCGGCGACGACGGCCTCTGCGGTGAAGCCGAACTCGCGGAACAGCGTCTTGTCGTCTGCGGACTCGCCGTAGTGTTCGATCGAGATGATCTCGCCGGTGTCGCCGACCAGTTTGTGCCACGGCTGGGCGATCCCCGCCTCCACCGCGACACGTGCCGACACGTCCGGCGGGAGCACCGAATCGCGGTACTCCTTGGGCTGCGACTCGAACCATTCCACGCACGGCATCGACACCACGTAGGCGACGATGTCCTTGGCCGCCAACTGTTTCTGCGCCTCCACCGCGAGCTGCAACTCCGAACCCGTCGCGATCAGGAGCACGTCGGCATCGTCGGCGGGGTTGCCACCGCCCAACACGTAGCCACCCCTGGCCACACCGTCGGAGTCGGTGCCTTCCAACACTGGGATGCCCTGTCGGGTCAGGATGAAACCCACCGGCCCGCTGCCGTTGCCGCGGGCGATGATGCTGCGCCACGCGTAGGCGGTCTCGTTCGGGTCGCCGGGGCGCACCACCGACAGATTCGGGATGGCGCGCAGGGCGGCCAGGTGCTCGATCGGCTGATGGGTGGGGCCGTCCTCACCGAGACCGATCGAGTCGTGGGTCCAGATGTAGATGGTGTCGATATCCATCAGGGACGCCAGCCGCACCGCGGGCCGCATGTAGTCCGAGAACTGCAGGAACGTGCCGCCGAAGGCGCGGGTCGGCCCGTGCAGCACGATGCCGGAGAGGATCGAGCCCATCGCGTGCTCACGGATACCGAAGTGCAGTACCCGGCCGTAGGGGTCCGCGGTGTAGTCCGACGTCGAGATCGACGGCGGCCCGAACGATTTCACCCCGTTGATCGTGGTGTTGTTGGAACCTGCGAGATCGGCTGAGCCGCCCCATAATTCGGGAAGCTTGGGGGCGACGTCGTTGAGCACCTTGCCGAACGCGGCACGGGTGGCGACGGCCTTGGAGCCGGGCTCCCAGTAGGTCAGGTCGGCGTCCCAGCCCTCGGGCAGTTCGTTGGCCAGCAGCCGGTCCAGCAGCTTCTTGCGCTCGGGCTCACGCTGCGCCCAGGCGTCGAAACCGACCTGCCACTTCTCGTGGGCTTCCCGGCCGCGGTCGACCAGCTTGCGGGTGTGCTCGATGACCTCCGGGCGCACCTCGAAGGACTTGTCCGGGTCGAAGCCCAGCACCTTCTTGGTGGCGGCCACCTCGTCGGCGCCGAGTGCCGAACCGTGCACGCCACCGGTGTTCATCTTGGTGGGGGCGGGGTAGCCGATGATGGTGCGCACCGAGATGAACGACGGCTTGTCGGTGACCTTCTTGGCCTCCTCGATGGCGGCCTCGATGCCGGTGACGTTCTCGCCGCCCTCGACCTCCTGGACATGCCACCCGTACGCGCGGTAGCGGGCCGCGACGTCCTCGCTGAGCGCGATATCGGTGTCGTGCTCGATGGAGATGTGGTTCTTGTCGTAGAAGACGATCAGGTTCCCCAACTGTTGGGTGCCCGCCAACGAGGAGGCCTCGCTGGTGACGCCTTCTTCGATATCGCCGTCGGAGGCGATCACATAGATGAAGTGGTCGAACGGGCTGGTGCCCGGCGCGGCGTCGGGGTCGAACAGGCCGCGTTCGTAGCGGGCGGCCATCGCCATGCCGACCGAGCTGGCCAGCCCCTGGCCCAGCGGGCCGGTGGTGATCTCCACACCCTTGGTGTGGCGGAACTCCGGGTGTCCGGGGGTCTTGGACTTCCAGGTGCGCAGCGCCTCGATGTCCTCCAGTTCCAGGCCGAAGCCGCCCAAGTACAGCTGCAGATACAGCGTCAGGCTGGAGTGCCCGCACGACAGGATGAACCGGTCGCGGCCCAACCAGTGCACATCGCTGGGGTCGTGCCGGAGCTGGCGCTGGAACAGGGTGTAGGCCAGCGGGGCCAGGCTCATCGCGGTGCCAGGATGGCCGTTGCCGACCTTCTGCACCGCGTCAGCCGCCAGAACGCGCACGGTGTCGACGGCGACCGAGTCGAGGTCCGTCCAGTCGTCCGGGTGGTTGGGGCGGGTGAGGGCGGAAATCTCCTCGGTGGTGGTCACTACGCGTGCTCCTAGCGTCTGCGAGATCAGCTCTTCTTTCCTCTAAAACACCCTAGTGGGGCGGACTCGTCCGTGGCAGACCGGTTGGCGCACGTTTACTTGTCTGTTCACCCGAATTGACCCTGCGGTGTCGGGCTCACAGACCCGCGGTCTACCATCGTCTGTAGTACAAGCCCGCGTGACGCTGCCCGAGGAGTTATTTGCGTGAGCATTCGCGAGCGCCGGTCAGCTAGCGAAGCGCCCAGTCGGATCCGTACGACGTTTCTGGCATATCTGGCGCTGACCAAACCGCGCGTGATCGAGCTGTTGCTGGTCACGGCTATTCCGGCCATGCTGTTGGCCGACCGTGGCACGGTCGACCCGTTGCTGATCCTGAACACCTTGATCGGCGGCATGATGGCCGCGGCCGGTGCCAACACCCTGAACTGTGTTGCCGACGCCGATATCGACAAGGTCATGAAGCGCACGGCGCTGCGGCCGCTGGCCCGTGCGTCGGTGCCCACCCGGCATGCGCTGATCTTCGGGCTGGTGCTCTCAGCCGGCTCGTTCGCCTGGCTGTGGTGGACCACCAACCTGCTCTCGGGCGTGCTCGGATTGGTGACGATCGCGTTCTATGTGTTCGTCTACACGCTGCTTCTCAAACGGCGCACCTCCCAGAACGTGGTGTGGGGCGGCGCGGCCGGATGTATGCCGGTGATGATCGGTTGGTCGGCGGTCACCGGGACCGTGCAATGGCCCGCCCTGGTGATGTTCTTGATCATCTTCTTCTGGACGCCCCCGCACACCTGGGCGCTGGCCATGCGGTACAAGGACGACTACAAGGCCGCCGGGGTGCCGATGCTGCCCGCGGTGGCCACCGAGCAACAGGTCACCCGCCAGATCGTGATCTACACCTGGGCGACGGTGCTCACCACGCTGGCGCTGACCCTGGCCACCGGCTGGTTGTACGCGGCGGTGGCACTGCTGGCCGGGGTCTGGTTCCTGGTGATGGCGCACCAGCTCTACGCGGGTGTGAAGCGCGGGGAACCGGTGAAGCCGCTGCGGTTGTTCCTGCAGTCGAACAACTATCTCGCCGTGGTGTTCTGCGCGCTGGCCATCGACTCCGCCTTGGCTCTGCCGAGGGTGCTGGGCGGCTAGATTTGTCGGTATGAGCCGACAGGTCAGCCCGGACAATTTCGCGCGTGCCGAATCGGATATCTACTTCTCCGGTATCGCCAAGAGCGGCGGGTTCGGCGGGCTCCTGCATTTCCGCGAGCTGACGCCGATGGACCACCAGGTGGTCATCCGGCAGAATCGCGACACCCTGTACTCGGCGGGCATCTTCGACCTGGACGCGGGAGACGTCACGCTCACCCTGCCCGACAGCGCCGGTCGGTTCATGTCGGTGCAGATCATCAACGAGGACCATTACACCGTCGAAGTGGCCTACGCGCCGGCCACGGTGATCTTGTCCCGCGACATCGTCGGCACCCGATATGTGCTGGCTGCCGTCCGCACCCTGATCGACCCGAACGATCCGGCCGACCTCACCGCCGTGCACGCCCTGCAGGACGCCATCGAGGTGACCCAGCCGGAGCCGGGCAGCTTCGAGATCCCGGATTGGGATCCCGTCAGCCAGAAGACGGTGCGTGATGCGCTGCTCACGCTGTCGACGACATTGACCGACTCGGCCCGCACCTTCGGCGCCGCGGACGAGGTCGATCCGGTGCGTCACCTGATCGGTTCGGCATTCGCCTGGGGCGGCAACCCGGAGCGCGACGCGCTGTACCTCACCGTGGTGCCGCCGGCCAACGACGGCGAGACGGTGCACCGGCTGGTGGTGAAAGACGTTCCGGTGGATGGTTTCTGGTCCATCACGGTGTACAACAAGGACGGCTATTTCGAGCCGAACCCGCAGAACGCGTATTCGGTGAACAACATCACGGCCGTGCCGGATGCAGACGGCGCGACGACCGTCCAGTTCGGCGGTGCGGGCGCGGCCAATCTGCTGCCGATCACCGAGGGCTGGAACTACATCGTGCGCCTGTACCGTCCGCGGGCCGAGATCCTGGACGGGTCCTGGACGTTCCCGGCCGCGCAGCCGGTCTGACCCGGTCAGTCGACGCCGCTGAGATCCTCGGCCGACCAGCGCACGGCGGTGACGGGCCGTGCGGTGATGACATTGGCCAGCGCGCTCTCGATGGCATGGTCATCGCGTTCCTCGGCGACCACGATGGCGGTGATCCGCACCTCGCCACCGCCCGTCTCGGAGTCGACGTCGACCGCGGAGATGGACTGAATGGTGAAGTGCGGTTGGGTGATCGCCCCGACCACCAGGGCGCGTACCTCTCCTTCGGCCTCGACCAGACAGCGCACCTCGAAGCGGTACTCGGTGGGGCCGGGTTCGGTGCCCAGTGCGCGGTGTCGGTCCAGGGCCCGGCTGACCGGACGCAACAGGACGTTGGCGGCGATGACCGCTGCGGTCCCGATTCCGGCCGCGCCGTACATCCCTGCGCCGACCAGCGTGCCCACCGCCGCCGATGCCCACAAGGTCGCGGCGGTGTTCAGCCCGGAAATGCTCGCACCCTGTTTGATGATCACGCCGGCGCCGAGGAACCCGATTCCGGAGGCCACCTGCGCGGCCACTCGGGTCGGATCACCGGCTCCGAACGCGTAGGCGCCCATCAGGACGAACAGCGCCGAACCCAGGCTGACGAGCGCATTGGTCCGCAGGCCCGCCATCTTCGAACGCCACTGCCGTTCCAGGCCGATGGCCGCGCCGAGGCCGGCCCCTGCGGCGATCCGCAGCGCGATATCGAGGGTGTCGATCACGTGAGGTTGGTATCACCCACGGGTGAACGGACCGCGGCGCGGGGGTGAACCGATCGATTCAGGGCACCAACACGATCGACCCGACCGTCTTGCGGCCCTGCAGGTCGAGATGGGCACGGGCGGCTTCGGCCAGCGGATAACGCTCGCTGACCGTCACGGCGATCGACCCGTCGGCGATGGCGCTGAGCAGTTCACCTGCTCGCCAAGAGAACTCATCGGGTGTGCGGGTGAAGTCGCCCAGTTTGGGCCGGGTCAGGAACACCGATCCGGCCGCGTTGAGCCGCTGCGGATCCACCGGCGGCACCGGACCGCTGGCGGCGCCGAACAGCGCCAGGGTACCGCGTACCGCGAGGCTGGCCAGGCTGGCGTCGAAGGTGGTGGCTCCCACCCCGTCGTATACCGCGGCGACGCCCGCCCCATTGGTGAGATCGCGGATCGCGGTGCCGAACTCGGTCGGGTCGTCGGGGTAGTCGAGCACCTCCACCGCGCCGGCCTGCCTGGACAGCGCGGCCTTCTCCGGAGTGGATGCCGTGGTGATCACCCGGGTGCCGATACTGGTCGCCCACTGGGTGAGGATCAGGCCCACCCCGCCCGCGCCGGCGTGTACCAGGATGGTGTCGTTGGGCTGTACCGGGTAGACGGACTTGATCAGGTAGTGCGCTGTCATCCCTTTCAGCAGGGCCGAGGCCACCGCCTCGGGCGCCACGCCGTCGGGCACATAGGCCACCCGGTCGCTCTGGGCGACGCAGAATTCGGCGTAGGCGCCGTCGGCGTCGGCGGTCACCACGCGGTCGCCGACGGCCAGTGCCGCGACATCGTCACCGATGGCCGCCACCGTGCCGCACACCTCGGTTCCCATCACGAACGGGACATCCCGCTTGTAGAGCCCGGACCGGAAGTAGGTGTCGATGAAGTTGACACCGATGGCCTCGGCCTTGATCACGACCTGACCCGGCCCCGCGATCGGCTCGGGCTTCTCGACATAGGTGAGGACCTCGGGCCCTCCGGTCTGGGCGACTTCGATGGCATGCATGACGCCTATCATCCTCTGGTGAAGCTGGCCCGCCCCGACGTGTTCCATCCGCGCCTCGTGTTCGCGAGCTGCCCGGCCCTGCCGGAAGGCGACAGCGACGACGACGGGCTGGTCGCGGCCCTGCGTAACCGGGGTCTGCACGTGCAGTGGAAATCCTGGGACGACCCGGCCACGCTGCAGGCCGATCTCGTGATCCTGCGCGCCACATGGGATTACGCCGACCGCCTCGACGAATTCCTGACCTGGACCCGGCGGGTGCGGCATCTGCTCAACCCGCCCGAGTTGGTGGCGTGGAGCACCGACAAGCACTATCTGTTGGACCTGCACGCCGACGGTGTGCCGATCGTGCCCACCCGCTACTTCGGTGTGCACGACCCGGTGGCCGTACCCGCCGGTGAGGTGGTGGTGAAACCCGCGGTCGGCGCCGGCTCGGCCGGAGCCCAGCGGTTCGCCGACGTGCCGGCGGCACGGGCGCACGCGGCGGCGCTGCAGGCGCAGGGCCGGGCCGTGCTGGTTCAGCCCTACGACCCGCGGGTCACCGCGGGGGAGACGGCGCTGGTGTTTCTGAACGGTGAACCGTCGCACGCGTTCACCAAGGGCCCGCTGCTGCCGCCGCCCGGCGGTGCGCCGGTGTTCGAGGAGACCGGCACCTTCGCGGCGGAGACGCTGTCCCCGGCCGACCCCGACGATGCCTTGTGGGACCTCGGGCACGACGCCGTGATGTCGGTGGTACGCCGATTCGGGATGCGGCGCGCGGATCTGCTCTACGCCCGCGTCGACGTGCTCGGCGCCGACGATCCGCGGCTGCTGGAACTGGAACTGGTGGAGCCGTCGCTGGGGTTCCGGCAGTTGACCGCCGGGGAGAAGGCGCGGGCCGAACGGGATTTCGCGCTGGGGGTCGAATCAGCCCTGGAGCGGCTGGGTCTCGGGCCCCTGTCGCATCGTGGTATGTCGCATGGAAGCCCATAGCGCCGCGGTGGCCGCGGTGCACGCCGCCGCGAACGCCACGTGCACGGCGACCAGCGCCGCGGGCACGCCCGTGTAGAACTGCACGGCGCCGATCATGCCTTGGACGGCGACCAGCACCACCAGCACAACCCACCGGATGCGTACCGCTCGCGGCGCTCGCACCGCCAGCAGGCCGAACCCCAGCCCGATCAGCAGCGCCAGGTAGGTCACCAGCAGCGACGAATGCACATGCACCAGGGTGGTGATCTCCACCTCCAGGCGGGGCACCACCCGGTCCAGGCTCTTGTCCCCGGCGTGCGGGCCGGCGCCGGTCACCAGCGTGCCCGTCACCAGGACCAGGGACAGCACGACGGCGGACAGAAAGGTCAGCTGCCGCAACGGCTGCACGACCTGCTCGGTGACCACCCCGGTATCGGGCTCGCCGATCTTGACGTAGAGCAGCACCGCCAGCCACACCATGACCATCGAGGCCAGCAGGTGGATCGCCACGGTCCACCAGAGCAGGCCGGTGAGCACGGTGATCCCGCCCATCACGGCCTGCGCGACGGTCGAGGCCGGCATCAGCCAGGCGTACACCAACACCTCACGGCGGCGCCGGGCCCGGGTGACGGCCAGTACCGCCAGCACCGCAGTCGCCACCACACCGAAGGTGAACATCCGGTTGGTGAACTCGACCGCCTGGTGCACCACCGCGACCTCGGCGTGCGGCACCGGGACGAAGCTGCCGGGGAAACACTGCGGCCAGGTGGGACAGCCCAGCCCCGACGCGGTGACCCGGACGATCGCCCCGGTGACCGAGATGCCGCCCTGGGTGAGGATCACCAGGAAGGCGATCAGCCGCTGCGCACGCAGATCGGGTAGGGGCAGCAGGTCGACGACTCTGAGAAACCACCGTCGGAGTGCCACGGCCCTGATCGTAGAGCAGCGCTAACTACACGCCGTAGTAGGGGCTGGTCAGCACCAGATCGCGATCCGCCGGCCACGCTCGTCGACCTGGGGCGGGTCGGGCACGCTGTACGCCCGGCCCGCGGCGATCCGGGCGGCACTCCACGATGCCGCCGCGGCGTCCAGCACGTCGTCGGCCGGCACCTGCGCCGCCGCCCCGAGATCCTCCGGCAGCTCGATTCCGTTGGCGGCCAGCACCCGCAGCCGCGCCCGCTGCCCACGCCATGACTTCTTGGTCCCGTCCTCGAATCCCAAGCCCATCTGCTGGAAGGACAGCTCCGGGTGCACCTCCCACAGTGGTGCGACGTCGTCGTCGTACACCGTGTTGGCGTCGAGCAGTTTGGCCCGCAACCCCCAGGACTGGATGCTCATGCCCTTGCCCATCAACTGCCGGCTCAGGGCGCTGGCCGCGGCGTGGTCCGGCTGCTCCCAGCACGGCCGGGGGGCGATCTCGAACACGGTGGAACGCCGGCGACCGAGCAGGACCCGGGCGGCGGCATCGGTGCCGCGCGTCCCGGCGGCCGTCAACCCCAGCGGAATGTCCACCCCGATCGCCGCGGCATCGCCGATATCGCGGACCAGGTCGGCAAGTCGCCCGGCGACGGCGATGCCGGCGAAAGCGCCGTCGCGCAACGTCACGCCGACCCAGCCGCCGCGGTAGGCGTCGACGCCGGCGACAGTGGTCACGTCAGGGCCCGGCGCGGCTCAGGTGAAGCGGAACCAGCGCAGCGCGCACAGGGCGGCCACGCCACCCCAGACGGCCAGCACGATCACGCCGAACCAGTCGACCGACAGGGTCATCGCCTGGGTCAGCGCCTCGGTGAGCGCACCCGAGGGGGTGAGGCGGGCGATCCAGGCCACCGCGGGTGGTACCAGCCCGCCCTCCAGGGTCAGCGCGCCGAGTCCGGCGAAGACGAACCACATCAGGTTGCCGACGGCCAGCACGATCTCGGCCTTGCACGTCCCGCCCAGCAGCAGGCCCAGCGCGGCGAAGGACGCGGTGCCCAGCGCGATGACGACGGCGCCGAGCAGCAGCCCCAGCACCGCCGGGCGCCAGCCCAGTGCCACACCGATGGCGCCCAACAGGATCGACTGCAGGAACACCACCGTCACGACCGCCAGCGATTTGCCCGCGATGATGCCCCACACCGGAAGGGCCGTCGCCCCAAGGCGTTTCAATGCGCCGTAACGGCGGTCGAAGGCCACCGCGATGGCCTGGCCGGTGAACGCGGTCGAGATGACGGCCAGCGCCATGATGGCGGGCGCGAACGTCCCCGCCCGGTCCGGGCCGAACGAGCCCAGCGGCATCAGGGTCAGCCCGATCAGCAGCGTGATGGGGATGAACATGGTCAGCAGGAGCTGTTCGCCGTTGCGCAACAGCAACTTCAGCTCCAGCCCGTACTGCGCGGTCAGCATCTGGCGCACACCCGCTGGACGCGGGTCCGGTGTGAAGGTGCCCGCGGCGAACCGGTTATCGGTCATGACCTCAGCTCCCGGCCGGTCAGATCGAGGAACACGTCCTCCAGGCTGCGTTGTTCGACGCGCATATCGGTGGTCAGTACGTCGACCCGGGCGCACCACGCGGTCACGGTGGCCAGCACCTGCGGATCGATGTGGCCCTCCACCAGATACTCGCCGGGCGCGGTCTCGGAGCTGCGGTACGTCTCGGGCAGCGCCGCCACCAGTAGCGACAGATCCAGTTTCGGCGGCGCGCTGAACCTCAGCTGGTTCTCGGCGCCGTTGCGGGTCAGCTCGGCGGGGGTGCCCGCGGCCACCGTGGTGCCGTGATCGATGATGACCAACCTGTCGGCCAGCTCCTCGGCCTCGGACAGATGATGGGTGGTCAGCACCACGGTCACCCCGTCGCGGCGCAGTGCGTCGATCAACTCCCACACCACGATCCGGGCGTGCGCGTCCATCCCGGCCGTCGGCTCGTCGAGGAAGACCAGCTCGGGGCGGCCGACCACGGCGCAGGCCAGCGCGAGGCGCTGTTGCTGGCCGCCGGAGAGCCTGCGGTAAGTGGTGCGGGCGGCCTCGGTGAGTCCGAGGGTGTCCATCAGCCACCGCGGGTCCAGCGGATTGGCGGCGTAGGAGGCGACCAGGTTGAGCATCTCACCGGCCCGCGCGGCCGGATAGCCGCCGCCGCCCTGCAACATCACCCCGATGCGTTCGCGCACCCGGCTGTTCTCGGCGGCCGGGTCCAGGCCGAGGATCTCGATGCTGCCCTCGTCGGGCCGCAGGAAACCCTCGCACATTTCCACGGTCGTGGTCTTTCCCGCGCCGTTGGGTCCCAGCAGTGCCAGCACCTCTGCGCGCTGGACGTCGAGGTCGAGCCCGGAAACCGCGGTCGTCGACCCAAACCGTTTGGTCACCCCGCGCAGGCGCACGGGCACGGGTAATCCGGTGGTCACGGGGATTCAGCGTAAGCGTCCGCCCTGAGGACTCCGTCGTCGGGCATTACCCGCCACGGCAGACGCCGCCAGGTCAGCGCGATGAGCAGCACCACGATGACGGTGCTGGCCAGGACGGCGTCCACGATCTGGAACAGGGCGAAGCGATCCCCGTTGGCCGTCGGCCCGAAGATGCCCACCACCAACGTGATCGCGATGGTGGATCCGCGGAATCCCGGCCGGGTGGCCCAGGTGGCCAGCGGGATGATGGCCCACAGCAGGTACCACGGCTGCACCACCGGGAAGAGCAGCACGGTGGCGCCGAGCGCCACACCGAGCCCGCCCACGGGATGCAGCCGCCCGCGGAACACGGCGAGCAGGAGCCACGTCACCAGGATTCCGATGATGATCACACCGATACCACGGGTGAGTCCCAGCACCGCGGTGGTGTGGTCACCCAGTCCGAGCAGGATGCCGACCTGTCCGGTACCCAGGGCGATCAGCGTCGGCGGCGACATCCACGACCGCACCACGTTGGCGGTACCCAAGGTGGACAACCAGCCGAAGCCCAGGCCACTGGCCCAGCCGATCACGGCCATCACGAGCAGCGAGAGGGCGCCGAGGGAGAAGCCGGCGGCCAGGAAGGCCTTGACGGTGCCGCCCCACCGCCACGCCAGCGCCATCGCGACGAAGCCGATGGCCAGCAGTGAGGGCAGCTTCACCTGGGAGGACAACGCGATGAGGACGGTGCCGAAGACCAGCATGGCCAGGGGTCGCGGTGCCAACCGCCAGCTGCCGTCGCGCACCCCGTCGATACCGCGCAGGGCGAATTCGGTGCCGGCGAGCATCAGCCCCAGCATCGGTGCTTCGTTGTGGATACCGGCGACCAGGTGCATGAACAGCAGCGGGTTGCACGGTCCCAGCCACAGGGCGCCGACCTCGGTGACACCGCAGCGCCGTGCCAGCCGGGGGGTGGCCCAGACGATCAAGCCGACGCCGAGCAGCACCACCACCCGGTGGCACAGCACCGCGGCGACGATGTTCTCGCCGGTCACGGTCGAGATTCCGCGCCCGATCCACAAGAACAGCGGACCGTAGGGCGCCGGGGTCTCGCGCCAGATGGTGGGCACCGACAGGGTGAAGACGTGGTCCAGCCCGAGGCCCGGGGCGGGGCCGACCTTGTACGGGTCCAGCCCGAGGCGGGCGATCTGGCTCTGCGCGAGGTAGGAGTAGACATCCCGGCTGTACATCGGTGGGGCGATGAGTAGCGGCAGGGCCCACAGCAGCAGGGTGCGGTCCAGCTGGCTGCGCGACATCCGGTGCGGTCCCAGCGCGAAGCGTCCGAGCATGAGCCAGGCCAGCGTCATCATCACCGCGCCGGTGGTGGTCATGGTCAAGGAGACGGTCTGGATGCGGGAGGGCAGATTGAGCAGACGCACCCCGAACGTCGGGTCCTGTACGACGGGGCGGGCACCGGCACCGAGGGCGCCGATCGCCATGAGTACGGTGCCGGTCGCGCCGAATACCCTGGTACGACGTAGCGAGGCGACCTCGGCGTCGTTGAGCGGGGAACCGACCGTTCTCTCGTCGGCATGCCATCGGGCGACCGCCGAGCTGAAGGACCCGAGCGCGGTCATCCCAGCAGCGTAGACGGTGGCCCGGTGCGCCTTTGCACAGTTAGGGTGCCCTTGCTGGAACCGCAGGTCGAATTCCGTCACAATAGTGTTGTGAAATTAAACCCGGAGGTCGGCGGCGCCGTTGCGGCTGCGCCTGCGCCCACCGGGTCGGCAAGTCTGTCAGAAGGTCACACCCGTTCGGCCATCGTGCAGTTGCTGCTCGAAGGTCCGGTCACCGCGGGCGATATCGGCGAACGGCTGGGTATCTCGGCTGCCGGTGTCCGTCGTCATCTCGACGCCCTGATCGACGCGGGGGACGCGCAGGCCAGTGCCGCAGAGGCCTGGCAGCACACCGGTCGCGGCCGCCCCGCCAAGCGGTACCGCATCACCGCTGCCGGCCGGGCCAAGCTGGCGCACTCCTACGACGACCTGGCCGCGGCCGCCATGCGGCAGCTGCGCGAGATCGGCGGTGACGAGGCGGTGCAGACCTTCGCCCGCCGGCGCATCGACGGCATCCTGGCCGACGTGGTCAACGCCCCGGCCGCCGCCGACGTGGCCGCCACTGCCGACCGGGTGGCCTCCGCGCTCACCAAGGCGGGTTACCGGACCACCACCACACCGGTGGCCGGGCCGCTGTCGGGTGTGCAGATATGCCAGCATCACTGCCCGGTCTCACATGTCGCCGAGGAGTTCCCCGAACTCTGCGATGCCGAGCGGCAGGCGTTCGCCGAGATCCTCGGCACCCATGTTCAGCGGCTGGCCACCATCGTCAACGGTGACTGCGCCTGTACCACCCACGTTCCGTTGGGGCCTGACAAGCCCGCACCAGTTCGGCCCGCAGCCCGCGCCGAATCCACCACCACACAAGGAGTGTCGCGATGACCCTCACCCCGGAACAGCTGACTCAGGAGGAGACGATTGCCTCCCTGGGTACATACGGCTACGGCTGGTCGGACTCCGACGCCGCCGGCGCCAGCGCCCAGCGCGGACTGTCCGAGGCTGTCGTCCGCGACATCTCGGCCAAGAAGAGCGAGCCCGAGTGGATGCTCGAGATGCGGCTGAAGGCGCTGCGCACCTTCGAGAAGAAGCCCATGCCGAACTGGGGCTCCGACCTCGAGGGCATCTTCTTCGACAACATCAAGTACTTCGTGCGCTCCAGCGAGAAGCAGGCCGCGACCTGGGATGACCTGCCCGCCGACATCAAGAACACCTACGACAGGCTCGGCATCCCCGAAGCGGAGAAGCAGCGCCTGGTCTCCGGTGTCGCCGCGCAGTACGAGTCCGAGGTGGTCTACCACTCGATCCGCGAGGATCTGGAGGCCCAGGGCGTCATCTTCCTGGACACCGACACCGCGCTCAAGCAGCACCCGGAGCTGTTCAAGCAGTACTTCGGCACCGTGATCCCGGCCGGGGACAACAAGTTCTCCGCGCTCAACACCGCGGTGTGGTCCGGTGGGTCGTTCATCTACGTGCCCAAGGGCGTGCACGTCGACATCCCGCTGCAGGCCTACTTCCGGATCAACACCGAGAACATGGGCCAGTTCGAGCGGACGCTGATCATCGTCGACGAGGACGCCTACGTGCACTACGTCGAGGGCTGCACGGCGCCGATCTACAAGAGCGACTCGCTGCACAGCGCCGTCGTCGAGATCATCGTCAAGCCGGGTGGCCGCTGCCGCTACACCACCATCCAGAACTGGTCGAACAACGTCTACAACCTGGTCACCAAGCGGGCCCGGGCCGAGGCCGGCGCCACCATGGAGTGGGTCGACGGCAACATCGGCTCCAAGGTCACCATGAAGTACCCGGCCGTGTGGATGACCGGTGAGCACGCCAAGGGCGAAGTGCTCTCGGTGGCGTTCGCCGGCCCGGGACAGCACCAGGACACCGGCGCCAAGATGCTGCACCTCGCGCCCAACACGTCGTCCAACATCGTGTCCAAGTCGGTCGCCCGCGGCGGTGGCCGCGCGTCCTACCGGGGCCTGGTCCAGGTCAACAAAGGCGCGCACGGGTCGCGCTCATCGGTGAAATGCGATGCGCTGCTGGTTGATTCGATCAGCCGCTCCGACACGTATCCGTATGTCGACATCCGCGAGGACGATGTCACGATGGGTCACGAGGCCACCGTGTCGAAGGTCAGCGAGGATCAGCTGTTCTACCTGATGAGCCGCGGCATGACCGAGGACGAGGCGATGGCCATGGTGGTGCGCGGCTTCGTCGAGCCCATCGCCAAGGAACTGCCGATGGAGTACGCCCTGGAATTGAACCGGCTCATCGAGCTGCAGATGGAAGGCGCGGTGGGATGACCGAGCCCATGATCGCTTTGGCCGACGCCAACAAGGGACAGGCGTTCACCTCGTTCGATGTCGACGCCTTCGAGGTGCCCGCCGGTCGTGACGAGATCTGGCGGTTCACCCCGCTCAAGCGGCTGCGCGGCCTGCACAACGGCACCGCCGGGGTGGACGGCAAGGCCACCGGCAGTGCGCTGATCGAGGTGTCCGAACGTCCCGGCGTCACCGTCGAGACGGTGCAGCGCGGCGACGAGCGGCTCGGCCAGGGCGGCGTGCCCGCTGACCGCGTTGCCGCACAGGCGTTCTCGGGTTTCGGTAACGCCACCGTCGTGACGGTCGGGCGCAATACGCACGTCGACGAGCCGATCGAGATCACGGTGACGGGGCCCGGCGAGGGCGCCACCGCATACGGCCATCTGCAGATCCGGGTGGAAGAACTCGGCGAAGCGGTGGTGGTCATCGATCATCGCGGCAGCGGAACCTACGCCGACAACGTCGAATTCGTGCTCGGTGACGCCGCCCACCTCAAGGTGGTGTCCATCGCCGACTGGGCCGACGACGCCGTGCACGTCAGCATGCATCACGCCTCCCTCGGCAAGGACGCAGTGTTCCGGCATTTCGCCGTCACCCTCGGCGCCGAGGTGGCTCGGCTGACCGGACGGGTGCAGTACCGCGGCCCCGGCGGCGACGCCGAACTGCTGGGCCTGTACTTCGCCGACGACGGCCAGCACCTGGAGTCCCGGCTGCTGGTCGACCACTCCCAGCCCAACTGTCGTTCGCACGTGACGTACAAGGGTGCGCTGCAGGGGGATCCGTCCTCCGACCGGCCCGACACCCACACCGTCTGGATCGGCGATGTGCTGATCCGCGCCGAGGCCACCGGTACCGACACCTACGAGGTGAACCGCAATCTGGTGCTCACCGACGGCGCCCGCGCCGACTCGGTGCCCAACCTGGAGATCGAGACCGGCGAGATCGTCGGCGCCGGACACGCCAGTGCCACCGGACGTTTCGACGACGAGCAGCTGTTCTACCTGCGCGCCCGCGGTATCCCGGAGGACCAGGCCCGCCGGCTGGTGGTGCGCGGCTTCTTCGGCGAACTCATCGGCAAGATCTCGGTGCCCGCCGTCCGCGACCGTCTCACCGCCGCCATCGAACACGAACTTGAACTGACCGAAGGACATATCCACTCATGACCACACTGGAAATCAAGGACCTGCACGTCAGCGTCGTCTCCAAGGAGGACGGGACGGACATCCCGATCCTCAAGGGTGTCGACCTCACCGTGAGTTCTGGCGAGACACATGCGGTGATGGGCCCCAACGGATCCGGCAAGTCGACGCTGTCCTACGCCATCGCCGGCCACCCCAAGTACACCGTCACGTCGGGGTCGATCACCCTCGACGGCCAGGATGTGCTGGAGATGTCCATCGACGAGCGTGCGCGGGCCGGACTGTTCCTGGCCATGCAGTACCCGGTCGAGGTGCCCGGCGTGTCGATGTCGAACTTCCTGCGCACCGCGGCCACCGCCGTGCGCGGTGAGGCGCCCAAGCTGCGGCACTGGGTCAAAGAGGTCAAGGCCGCGATGACCGACCTCGACATCGATCCCGCGTTCGGCGAGCGCAGCGTCAACGAAGGTTTCTCCGGCGGCGAGAAGAAGCGCCACGAGATCCTGCAGCTCGGCCTGCTCAAGCCCAAGATCGCCATCCTCGACGAAACCGATTCCGGCCTGGACGTCGACGCGCTGCGCATCGTCAGCGAGGGCGTGAACCGCTACAAGGAGACCGAGCACGGCGGCGTGCTGCTGATCACGCACTACACCCGCATCCTGCGCTATATCCAGCCGCAGTTCGTGCACGTGTTCTTCGACGGGCGCATCGTCACCTCGGGCGGTCCGGAACTGGCCGATGAGCTCGAAGAGAACGGTTACGAGCGCTTCACTGCGGCCTCCGATCAGGCACACGCCGGAGCTTAGCGATGACCGCGTCAGTCGATCTGGATGTGACCAGGATCAGATCTGACTTTCCGATCCTGAGCCGGGTGATGCGCGGCGGAAACCAGTTGGCCTATCTGGATTCCGGCGCCACCTCGCAGAAACCGTTGCAGGTGCTCGACGCCGAACGGGAGTTCCTGACCACCTCCAACGGTGCGGTGCATCGCGGTGCGCATCAGCTGATGGAGGAGTCGACCGACGCCTACGAGCAGGGCCGCGCCGATATCGCGGCGTTCGTCGGCGCCGACGACGACGAGCTGGTGTTCACCAAGAACGCCACCGAGTCGATCAACCTGGTGTCCTACGCGCTGGGTGACCGCCGGTTCGAGAACGCGGTCGGTCCGGGCGATGTCATCGTCACCACCGAGCTGGAACACCACGCCAACCTGATCCCGTGGCAGGAGCTGGCCCAGCGCACCGGGGCAACGCTGCGCTGGTACGGGGTCACCGATGACGGACGTATCGACCTGGACTCGCTGGAACTCGACGAGCGCGTGAAAGTGGTGGCCTTCAGCCATCATTCGAACGTGACGGGCGCGGTGGCCCCGGTTGCCGAGCTGGTCTCGCGGGCCAGGGCCGTCGGTGCGCTGACCGTGCTGGACGCCTGCCAGTCCGTGCCGCACCAGCCGGTGGACTTCCACGCGCTGGGTGTCGACTACGCGGCGTTCTCCGGGCACAAGATGCTGGGCCCCACCGGTATCGGTGTGCTCTACGGCCGACGCGAGCTGCTCGGCGCCATGCCCCCGTTTCTCACCGGCGGTTCCATGATCGAGACCGTCACGATGGCGGCCACCACCTACGCCCCGGCCCCGCAGCGGTTCGAAGCCGGCACGCCGATGACCTCGCAGGTCGTCGGATTGGCCGCCGCCGCACGGTATCTCGGTGTGCTGGGGATGCCCGCGGTGGCCGCACACGAGAACGAACTGGTCGCCGCGGCGCTCGAGGGTCTGGCCACCATCGCGGGGGTGCGCATCATCGGGCCGGGCACCCTGGAACACCGGGGTTCACCGGTGAGCTTTGTCGTCGACGGTGTGCATGCCCACGATGTCGGGCAGGTGCTCGACGACGAGGGTGTGGCCGTCCGCGTCGGGCATCACTGCGCCTGGCCGCTGCACCGGCGGTTCGGCATCGCCGCCACCGCGCGGGCCTCCTTCGCGGTGTACAACACCCACGACGAGGTCGATCGGCTGGTGGCGGGCGTCAAACGGGCGGTGGAATTCTTTTCATGACGGCGGGCTGGAGCGAAGCGACCCGGGGCAGCAGATGAGAATGGAACAGATGTACCAGGAAGTCATCCTGGACCACTACAAGCACCCGCACCATCGTGGGCTGCGTGAGCCGTTCGGCGCGCAGGTCCACCACGTCAACCCGACGTGCGGTGACGAGGTGACCCTGCGGGTGGCGCTGTCGCCGGACGGCGAGACCGTCGAGGACATCTCCTACGACGGCCAGGGCTGCTCGATCAGCCAGGCCGCGACGTCGGTGCTCACCGACCAGGTGATCGGCCAGACCGTCGGCGACGCCCTCAAGACGGTCGCCGCGTTCACCGAGATGATCTCGTCCCGCGGCAATATCGAGGGCGACGAGGATGTGCTCGGCGACGGCATCGCGTTCGCGGGCGTCTCCAAGTACCCGGCCCGGGTGAAATGCGCCCTGCTGGGCTGGATGGCGTTCAAGGCGGCGCTGGCGGAGGCCAGGCCAGGGGTTGAAGCTCTGGCATTCGACGAGGTGGAGGACAAACGATGAGTGAAGCCCAGAGCGAAGAGCTGTTGCTGGCCGACGTCGAGGAGGCCATGCGCGATGTGGTCGACCCCGAGCTGGGTATCAACGTCGTGGACCTCGGCCTGGTCTACGGGCTGAACCTGGAAGAGGGGGAGACCGGCAAGGTCGCGCTCATCGACATGACGCTGACCTCGGCGGCCTGTCCGCTCACCGACGTGATCGAGGATCAGACCCGCACCGCACTGGTCGGTGCCGGACTGGTCAACGAGATCAAGCTGAACTGGGTGTGGAACCCGCCGTGGGGCCCGGACAAGATCACCGACGACGGCCGTGAACAACTGCGGGC
The DNA here is from genome assembly GCF_011758805.1 of Mycolicibacterium fluoranthenivorans. NCBI lineage: Bacteria > Bacillati > Actinomycetota > Actinomycetes > Mycobacteriales > Mycobacteriaceae > Mycobacterium > Mycolicibacterium fluoranthenivorans. The sequence goes on from NZ_JAANOW010000001.1 coordinate 2,995,853, forward strand.
GCTCGGCTTCACCGTCTGACGGGTCCCGGTCCCTACAGGTCCGCCATCGGATCCGAACCGGTGTTTGCTGGCGCTCGATGATCGCGTAGCGCACCGCTTCGCGCCGCGTGGTGAGCGAAGCGGACGGGGTGGAGACCGCGATCCGGGCGGCAGGCGCCGGCCAATGGCACTCGAGGGGCCGGCGAGGCAGTAGTTCACGTTGTGGAAACAAAGACATTGAACGACACCACGATTCGCCGTTTTCAGGTCATCGGTCGGTGGCGGTGGCGGTGTCGTCTCGGCGCGCGCATTGTCGGTGGCGTCAATTTGTCAGCCGATCGGATGACGCGCGCTGTCCGCTGAAGATACAACAAACCAATTCTTTGCCACTTTTGTCATGCCGCGGCACGCCGGCTCGGATTAGCATCCGACCACGCCCCGGCCTGCCCGGTAGCGGTTCCGGCCCGAAGGCGGTCGGAGCAGGATCGGCCGGAGAGGAACCCGGGTGGTCGTCGAACCGAAGGACTTCGCCCGGTCGGTGGCCGCACCTGCTCGGGACACGGCAGCGCCACGCCTGTCCCCGCAGATCGGTACCACGGTGCCGCGTGGTTTCCGTCCCGATATCGAGGGACTGCGCGCCGTTGCCGTGCTGGCCGTCGTCCTGTTCCACGCGGGCATACCCGGATTCCGGGGCGGCTTCGTCGGGGTCGACGTCTTCTTCGTCATCTCGGGATTCCTGATCTCCGGGATGCTGTGGCGCGAGGTCGGCACGTCGGGCAAGGTCAGCCTGCGCCGGTTCTGGGGCGCCCGCGCTCGCCGACTACTGCCGGCCTCCGCCCTGGTGGGCGTCGTCACCATCGCCGCGTCGGCGTTCATCCTGTCGCCCCTGCAGGTGAAGACCGTCGCCGTCGATGCCATCACCAGCGCGCTCTATGTCAGCAACTACTGGTTCATCTTCTCGGGGGTCAACTACTTCGGCAAAGACAGTCTGACCACCCCGACACCGTTTCAGCACTACTGGTCGCTGGGCGTGGAGGAGCAGTTCTACCTGGTCTGGCCGGTACTGATCATCGCGACGGCCTGGTTCATCCGACGGGTACGACGACGCGGTGGCCGCGACGCGTCCACACCCGCACCGGGCCCGTACGTCACGGTGCTCGCCCTGGTCGCGGTGGTGTCATTCGCGCTGTCGCTGGTGCTGACCTACATCATGCCGCCGGCCGCCTATCTGTCCCTGCCCACCCGCGCCTGGCAATTGGCCACCGGCGGACTGGTGGCGCTGACCGTGGTGCACTGGCAGCGGCTCGGGCGCGTGCCGGCCACGGTGATCGGCTGGGCCGGACTGGGGACACTGCTGTTAGCCTGCGTCTGGGTGAAAGGCTCCTCCGACTACCCCGGCGTGCTGGCGCTCCTTCCCACCCTGGGCACGGCCCTGGTCATCGGCGCCGGGTGCGCGAATGCCGAGGGGGGCTGTGGACGCCTGCTGGGGCTGGCGCCGATGCGATCGATCGGCCGCATCTCGTATTCGTGGTATCTGTGGCACTGGCCGGTGCTGGTGCTGATCCCGGCGCTGCTCGGGCACCCGGTGGGTCTGGTCATGAGACTGGCCGCGATGGCCTTCTCGGCGGTCCTGGCCGTGCTGACATGGAAGTTCGTCGAGAATCCGCTGCGATTCTCCGCGCGCTTCCGCGGCTCTCCGCGTCACAGCCTCGTCCTGGGCGCCGCGGTCACCGCCGCCGCGGTGGCTGCGGGCGCGATCACCTTGGTGGGGACACCCGCGCCGGTCGGTCCCGGACCGGCCGCGCGGCCGCTGGTCATCGGTGCGGAGCCGACGCCACCCGGCCTGCCGTTGCAGGAGTACGACACCGCGGTGCGCGAGGTGTTCGCCCAGGTGAACGCGCAGGTCACCGCCTCGGTGGGGATGACCGCCGTGCCGTCGAATTTGAGTCCCCCGCTCACCGGCACGGCCGCCGAGGTCAAGTCGATCCTTGCCAACGGGTGCCTGCGCTCGTTGCCGTTCGACGGCAGCCAGCCCGAGTGCCTCAGTGGAAACCGGTCGTCGGAGACGACGATCGCCTTGATCGGCGACTCCCACGCCGCGATGTGGAACCCGGCATTCCGGCGAGCGGTCGATGACCGGAACTGGCGGATGCTGCTGATGGCGAAGGCCTCGTGCCCGATTGTCGACCTCCCGCTGACCGACCACCTCAACGAGATGTCGGAGGGACTGCAACGCTGTGCGCAGTGGCGGGCCGGAATCATGGCCCGGATGCGCGCCGACCCTCCGCAACTGGTGGTCGTGTCCGCGGTGCGAAGCTACGGCGCGCACGGCACCGCGGTCTGGGGTAAACCCGGATTCGACCCGTTCAACCCGGCCTGGATCGACGGATTGGGCGACCTGGTGCACGAGCTCCGCAGTTACGGCTCGAAGGTGCTGGTCCTGGGGCCGGAGCCGAAGCTCGCGTCGGTGGCAACCAACTGCCTGTCGGCGCACCTGGAGGACGCGAGGGCATGCGAGGTCCCGTGGCGTGCCACCAACAACGCCGGTATCGAGGCCGAATCCTCGATGGTCCGCGGCAACGGGGGAGACTACGCGAACACCGTCGACTTGTTCTGCTCCGGTGACCGCTGCCCTCCGGTGGTCGGCAACACCATGGTGTTCTACGACGCGAGTCATCTGACGAAGGAGTACTCCCAGGCCTTGGGGCCGGCCGTCGGTGCCTTGATCGACCGGTCGCTGGCCCACGACTGATCTCAGGGACCCGGAATCTGCCGCCCGCCGGTGCTGTTGGATCACGGCATGGCCGACCTCTTCAGTCCGCTGCGCATCCAGAACCTGACGTTGCGCAACCGTTTCGCCATGGCGCCGATGACCCGCCGGGCCTCGCCCGGCGGCGTCCCCGGCGCCGATGTGGCCGACTACTACGCACGTCGGGCGGCCGGCGGGGTGGGGCTGATCATCACCGAGGGTGTGCGCATTCCGCACCCGACGGCGGGCTACCCGTCGAGCATCCCCACCCTCGACGGCGCGGACAGCCTGGCCGGCTGGCAGGCGGTCACCGGCGCCGTGCGTGCGCAGGGCGCGGCGATCGCCGCCCAGCTGTGGCACCAGGGCGCCGAGCGCGAGGACAGCGACGGTGTCGTCCCGGTCAGCCCGTCCGGCCTCAACAGCGTGGGGCAGGCCAGGGGTGTCGCGCTGGACGACGACGGGCTCGACGCCATCCGGCAGGCCTACGCCGCCGCCGCACGCAGCGCACGCGCGGTGGGCTTCGACGCGGTGGAACTGCACGGTGCGCACGGCTACCTGCTCGACGAATTCCTCTGGGACAAGACGAATATCCGCACGGACGCCTACGGAGCGGACCGCACCCGGTTCCCGGCCGAGGTGATCGCCGCGGTGCGGGACGCCGTCGGTCCGGACTTCCCGATCATCCTGCGGTTCTCGCAGTGGAAGGCCAACGCCTACCGCGCCAGCCTGGCCGACAGCCCTGCCGAGCTGGAGCGGATCCTGACCCCACTGGTCGACGCCGGCGTCGACGTCCTGCATCCGTCCACCCGCCGGCACTACCTTCCGGCGTTCGAAGGCGAGTCACCGACCCTGGCCGGCTGGACCAGGAAACTCACCGGCCTGCCCGTGATCGGCGTCGGATCCGTCGGGCTGGCCACCGAATTCACCCCCGGATCGACGAGCAGGGCCCGCATCGAACCGGCCCCGGTGGACCGCCTGCGCGAACTGTTCGACGCCGGCGAGTTCGACGTGATCGCCATCGGGCGCGCCCTGCTGGCCGATCCCGGGTGGGTGAACCGGTTGCGTGACAACACCCTTGGCGAATTCGCCGGATACGACGCCGAGAGCGCACTGGCCCGGTTGCACTAGCACGCCGCGCACCGGGCGGCAAAGATGGTCGTCAGAAGACGAGAACGGAACAACCGGACTCAGGAAGACGTTAGGACAAACGTGGGTACACGAGACATCACCGCAGCCGAATTCAAGGGCATCCTCGACGACAACGAGATCGTCATCGTCGACTTCTGGGCGTCGTGGTGTGGTCCGTGCCGCGCCTTCGCTCCGACGTACGGCGCCTCCGCCGACAAACATCCCGATGTGGTGCACGCCAAGGTCGACACCGAAGCCGAGCCCGAACTGGCCCAGGCCGCCGAGATCCAGGCGATCCCGACGCTGATGGCGTTCAAGAAGGGCCACCAGGTGTTCCGGCAGTCCGGTGCGCTGGGCCCGGCCCAACTCGACGAGTTGATCACCAAGATCAAGGAGTTCGACATCGACGAGGCGATCAGCCGCCAGGCGTGAGTCGGGCACGCGCTAGCGTGCACGTGTGACCGAGCCCACCGATTTCGTCCTCGTCGACCGACCGCAGCCCGGGGTGGCCGTGGTCACCCTGAACCGGCCCGAGCGGATGAACTCGATGGCCTTCGACCTGATGGTGCCGCTGCGCGCCGTCCTGGAGGAACTCCACCACGACAACGATGTCCGGGTGGTGGTGCTCACCGGCGCCGGACGAGGCTTCTCCTCCGGTGCGGACCACAAATCGGCCGGCTCGGTGCCGCATGTGCAGGGTCTGACCCGGCCGACGTTCGCGCTGCGGTCCATGGAGGTCCTCGACGAGGTCATCCTGGCGCTGCGGCGGCTGCACCAGCCGGTGATCGCCGCCGTCAACGGCGCCGCGATCGGCGGAGGCCTGTGCCTGGCCCTGGCCTGCGATATCCGGGTCGCCGCGTCCGGGGCCTACTTCCGGGCCGCCGGGATCAACAACGGACTGACCGCCAGCGAGCTCGGGTTGTCCTACCTGTTACCGCGGGCCATCGGTGCGTCGCGCGCCTTCGAGATCATGCTCACCGGGCGTGACGTCGACGCCGCCGAGGCCGAGCGGATCGGCCTGGTCTCGCAAGTGGTGGCCGAGGACGAGTTGCTGGCATACTGCTACGGCATCGCCCAGCGCATCGCGGCGTTTTCCCGGCCCGGAACCGAGTTGACCAAGCGAACGCTGTGGAGTGGACTGGACGCCGGCAGCCTCGAGGGGCATATGCAGGCCGAAGGGCTGGGCCAACTCTACGTGCGCCTGCTCACCGCCAACTTCGAGGAAGCGGTCACTGCGCGCGCCGAAAAGCGGCCGGCCGCGTTCACCGACGACAAGTAAGACAAGTACGAGGAGGCAGCAGCGTGATCACCGCAACGGACCTGGAGGTCCGCGCCGGGGCGCGCACACTGCTGTCCATCGAGGGCGCCGCCCTGCGCATCCAACCCGGCGACCGGATCGGTCTGGTCGGGCGCAACGGTGCGGGCAAGACCACCACCATGCGCATCCTGGCCGGCGAGGGCGAGCCGTACGCGGGCAAGATCGAATCCACCGGTGAGATCGGCTACCTCCCGCAGGATCCGCGGGAGGGCGATCTGGACGTGCTGGCCCGCGACCGGGTGCTCTCGGCCCGCGGCCTGGACGCCCTGCTGTCGGATCTGGAGAAGCAACAGACGTTGATGGCCGAGGTGGCCGATGACGACGCCCGCGACAAGGCGGTGCGCCGCTACGGTCAGCTCGAGGAGCGCTTCGCCGCGCTCGGCGGATACGCCGCCGAGAGTGAGGCCGGCCGCATCTGCGCCAGTCTCGGGCTGCCCGACCGGGTGCTGACCCAACCGTTGCGCACGCTCTCCGGTGGTCAGCGCCGCCGGGTGGAGCTGGCCCGCATCCTGTTCGCCGCTTCCGATACCGGTTCGGGTTCGGCGACCACGCTGCTGCTCGACGAGCCCACCAACCACCTCGACGCCGACTCGATCGGCTGGTTGCGCACCTTCCTGCAGAACCACACCGGCGGCCTGGTGGTGATCAGCCACGATGTGGACCTGCTCGCCGATGTGGTGAACCGGGTGTGGTTCCTGGACGCCGTACGCGGTGAGGCCGATGTCTACAACATGGGCTGGCAGAAGTATCTTGATGCCCGCTCGACCGATGAGCAACGTCGCCGCCGCGAACGCGCCAATGCCGAGAAGAAGGCCGGCGCCTTGCGAGCCCAGGCCGCGAAGATGGGCGCCAAGGCCACCAAAGCCGTTGCCGCGCAGAATATGTTGCGCCGCGCCGAGCGGATGATCGCCGAGCTCGATGCCGAGCGGGTGGCCGACAAGGTGGCCCGCATCAAGTTCCCCACACCCGCGCCGTGCGGTAAGACACCGCTGGTAGCCAAGGGGTTGACCAAGACCTACGGTTCGCTGGAGATCTTCACCGGTGTCGACCTGGCCATCGATCGTGGTTCCCGGGTCGTGGTGCTGGGCCTCAACGGCGCCGGGAAGACGACGCTGTTGCGTTTGCTGGCGGGCACGGAGTCCGCCGACGCCGGCGCCCTGGAACCGGGGCACGGTCTCAAGATCGGCTACTTCGCCCAGGAGCACGACACCCTGGACAACGAGGCGACGGTCTGGGAGAACATCCGGCATGCCGCCCCGGACACCGGGGACCAGGATCTGCGAGGTCTGTTGGGCGCCTTCATGTTCACCGGGCCGCAGCTCGAGCAACCGGCGGGCACGTTGTCCGGTGGCGAGAAGACCCGGCTGGCACTGGCCGGGCTGGTCGCCTCCACCGCCAATGTGCTGCTGCTCGACGAGCCCACCAACAACCTCGATCCCGCCTCCCGTGAGCAGGTGCTCGACGCGCTGCGCAGCTACCAGGGCGCGGTGGTGCTGGTGACCCACGACCCGGGTGCCGCCGAGGCACTGGATCCCCAGCGGGTGGTGCTGCTGCCCGACGGTACCGAGGACTTCTGGTCCGCCGAGTACCGAGACCTCATCGAACTCGCCTGATATCGCGGCACTTTGCCCGAAATTCACACATCTGGTTTCACCGGTTCCTAGGCTGTGTACCCGCGGGATGCATTCGCAGAAGTGGGGAGTCATCCGATGAACGACAGCAATAAGTCCCGAGACCAGGTGCTCGACGACCTGCGCACGGCCTACGAGCGGGGTGCGAGTATCCGCTCACTGGTGGCGATCACCGGCCGCTCGTACGGGTCTGTGCACAGCATGTTGCGGGAGTCCGGCACCACCATGCGCAGTCGTGGCGGGCCGAACCACCGGCGCGCCATGAGCTGACCGGATCAGCCGCGCTGGCGCACCGACTCCTCGACGAGGTCCAGTACCGCGCTGAGGTTTTCGGTGGTGTCACCGGATGCCAGCCGGGCCACCAGCCCGTCGAGCACCAGATCCAGGTAGTTCTGCAGCACCGAACCCGGCACGTCATCGCGCAGCCGGCCCGCCTTCTTCTGCCGCCGCAACCGCTCCGAGGTCGCGGCGGACAACTCCGCCGACCGTTCCGCCCAGCCGGCATGGAACGCCGGGTCGTTGCGCAACTTGCGGGCGATCTCCAACCGGGTGGCCAGCCAATCGAACTGATCCGGCGCGGCGATCAACTCACGCATCACCTGGATGAGGCCCTCACGGGAGGCCACCTCGGCCATCCGCTCGGCGTCCTCGCGGGCCAGCTCGAAGAACAAGGTGTCCTTGTCGCGGAAGTGGTGGAAGATGGCGCCGCGCGACAGCCCGATGGTGTGTTCGAGCCGCCGCACGGTCGCCTTCTCGTACCCGTATTCCGCGAAGCACCTGCGGGCACCGTCGAGTATCTGGCGCCGGCGTGCCGTCAGATGGTCGTCGGTGACCCGCGGCATGGTGTGCCGCTACCTAGTTCGACTTGAGCATGTTGCGCAGCACGTACTGCAGGATGCCGCCGTTGCGGTAGTAGTCGGCCTCACCGGGGGTGTCGATGCGGACCACCGCCTCGAACTCGACCGTCTCCCCGGTTTCCTTGGTGGCCGTGACCTTGACGGTCTTCGGGGTCTTGCCCTCGTTGAGCGCGGTGACACCCGTGATGTCGAAGGTCTCGGTGCCGTCCAGCTTCAGGCTCGCCGCCGACTCACCCGCCGGGAACTGCAGCGGGATGACGCCCATGCCGATCAGGTTCGACCGGTGGATGCGCTCGAAGGACTCGGTGATCACGGCGCGCACACCCAGCAGCGTGGTGCCCTTGGCCGCCCAGTCCCGCGAGGAACCCGATCCGTACTCCTTGCCGCCCAGCACCACCAGCGGGATGCCGGCCGCCTGGTAGTTCACCGAGGCGTCGTAGATGAACGCCTGCGGACCGCCCGGCTGGGTGAAGTCGCGGGTGTAGCCACCGGAGACGTCATCGAGCAGCTGGTTCTTGAGCCGGATGTTGGCGAAGGTGCCGCGGATCATCACCTCGTGGTTGCCGCGGCGCGACCCCAGCGAGTTGTAGTCCTTGCGGTCCACACCGTGCGCGTCCAGGTACTGCGCGGCCGGGGTGCCCGGCTTGATCGCACCGGCCGGGCTGATGTGGTCGGTGGTCACCGAATCGCCCAGCAGGGCAAGAACTCTCGCACCGGTGATGTCCTTGACCGGCACCGGCTCGGCGGGCATGCCGTCGAAGTACGGCGCCTTGCGCACGTAGGTGGAGCTGTCGACCCACTCGAAGGTGCTGCCCTCCGGCGTCGGCAGTGCGCGCCAGCGCTCGTCGCCCTTGAACACGTCGGCGTAGGAGTCGGTGAACATCTCCCGGTTGATCGAGCTGGCGATGGTCTCCTGGATCTCGGCGGCCGTGGGCCAAATGTCCTTGAGGAAGACGTCGTTGCCCTCGGTGTCCTGCCCGAGCGGATCGGTCTCGAAGTCGAAGTCCATGGTGCCCGCGATGCCGTAGGCGATCACCAGCGGCGGTGAGGCCAGGTAGTTCATCTTCACGTCGGGGGAGATGCGGCCCTCGAAGTTGCGGTTGCCCGAGAGCACCGCCGTCACCGACAGGTCGTTGTCGTTGATGGCCGCCGAGATCTCGTCGGGCAGCGGCCCGGTGTTGCCGATGCACGTGGTGCAGCCGTAGCCGCCCAGGTAGTAGCCCAGCTTCTCCAGGTACGGCCACAGGCCGGCCTTGTTGTAGTAGTCGGTGACGACCTGCGAACCGGGCGCCATGTTGGTCTTGACCCACGGCTTGGAGGTCAGCCCCTTCTCGACGGCCTTCTTGGCCAGCAACGCGGCACCGAGCATGACCGTCGGGTTGGAGGTGTTGGTGCAGGAGGTGATGCCCGCGACCACGACCGCGCCGTGATCGAGCACGAACTCGCCGCGCTCCTCGGAGCGCACGGTGACCGGCTTGGACGGGCGGCCCGCGGCGCCGTTGGCCGCCGACGGGCGCGCGTCGACCGCCCCGTCGTCGGCGAAGGACAGTGATACGGAATCGCTGGCCGGGAAGGACTCCTCGACCGCCTCGTCCAGTTTGGTCTCCGGAGTCGGGTGGTTCTCCTCGACGTAGTTGTGGATGTCCTTGCGGAAGGCGTTCTTGGCGTCGGTCAGTTCGATACGGTCCTGCGGGCGCTTGGGGCCGGAGATGGACGGCACCACGGTCGACAGGTCCAACTCGATGTATTCGGAGAAGGCCGGCTCGTGATCGGGGTCGTGCCACATGCCCTGCGTCTTGGCGTAGGCCTCCACCAGGGCCAGCTGCTCCTCGGTGCGCCCGGTCAGCCGCAGGTAGTTGATCGTCTCTTCGTCGATCGGGAAAATCGCTGCGGTGGAACCGAATTCGGGGCTCATATTGCCCAGGGTGGCGCGGTTGGCCAGTGGCACCTCGGCCACACCCTTGCCGTAGAACTCGACAAACTTGCCGACCACGCCGTGCTTGCGCAGCATGTCGGTGGCGGTCAGCACCACGTCAGTGGCGGTCACGCCGGGCTTGATCTCACCGGTCAGCTTGAAGCCGACGACGCGCGGGATGAGCATCGAGACGGGCTGGCCCAGCATGGCCGCCTCGGCCTCGATACCGCCGACGCCCCAGCCCAGCACGCCCAGGCCGTTCTCCATCGTGGTGTGGCTGTCGGTGCCCACACAGGTGTCGGGGTAGGCCACCCCGTCACGGACCATGGTCACGCGCGCCAGGTATTCGATGTTGACCTGGTGCACGATGCCGGTGCCCGGGGGGACGACCTTGAAGTCGTCGAACGCGCCCTGGCCCCAGCGCAGGAACTGGTAGCGCTCGCCGTTGCGTTCGTATTCGAGCTCGACGTTGCGCTCGAAGGCGCCGGCGTTGCCGAACACATCGAGGATGACGGAATGGTCGATGACCATCTCGGCGGGGGAGAGTGGGTTGACCTTGTTCGGGTCGCCGCCGAGGGTCGCGACGGCCTCACGCATGGTGGCCAGGTCGACGATGCAGGGCACCCCGGTGAAGTCCTGCATCAGCACGCGGGCGGGGGTGAACTGGATCTCGATGCTGGGCTCGGCCGACGGATCCCAGTTCGCGATGGCCTCGATGTGTTCCTTGGTGATGTTGGCACCGTCTTCGGTGCGCAGCAGGTTCTCGGCCAGGACCTTGAGGCTGTAGGGCAGCTTCTCGGTCCCGGGTACCGCGTCCAGGCGGTAGATCTCGTAACTGTTGTCGCCCACGGTGAGGGTGTCGCGGGCCCCGAAAGAGTTCAAAGATGAATTGGCCGACGAATTGGCCGTATTTTCGTTACTCACATCAACTCCCGGCTAGTCTCGCCGCGACGGGCTGTGTCGACGGCGCCGATAATCCTAACAGTACGCTTGTCCTGGTAATCGACCCAGGGGCCCTCCCAGTCTTGTCTTCTCGCGCGCGTGCTGCCAGTCGGTTGGGTGAATTTCGCGTACCGTCTGGCACGTGACATCACCGCTCGTGCCTGCCTACATCCCACCCGATGTCTGTTCCACCGTCGGTCTCGGCTTGGCGACCCCGGTCGACCAGTGCATGACGCAGGTGCTGACCGATGTGCGCGAGGATGGGGTGAGCGCACCCGCGTCGGCGGATCCCGCGGCCCTGGCACAGGTGGTGGCCGACGCCAAGGCGCAGGGTATCGACCTCAAGCTGGTGGTGCTGCCGACCAGTCCGCCGATCGATACGCCGCTGCGCGATATCGCCACCCAGGTGGGTAAGGCCTACCCGGGATCGACCGTGCTCGCGATCAGTCCCGGCTTCGCCGGTACCTACAGTCCGGTTTATGACCGGGTCACCTTGGAAGCCGGTCAGGATCTGGCGAAAACCGGGGATGCCGTCCAATCTTCAAAGAATTTCGTGACGCAGTTGTCGACACCGGACTTTCCCTGGACGCCGTTTACCATCGCGCTGGTGCTGGGCGTAGCTGTGGCGGCGGTTGGCGTCCGTGTCCTGCAAGTTCGTAGCCGTCGCAGCGTTGCTGACGAGAAGGTCGCCGGTACGTCGCAGTAATGGCGTCTTTGACCTCGGTGAATTCGAATATCACCGTTCGGTCACGGCGCATTCAATTACATTCATGTAATTTGTTACTAAAGTTTCTTTAGCGTGAGCTGTGACGTACGGTGCAAACAGTGCTGTTGTTGCAACTGTGGTCCAAGTGTCGAATGTGACTACTGAGGTGACTGCAGAAGCGAGTGCAAGCACTGCGTGATGTGCCGTGACGTTCGCGTCGAGCCCTAGGAGACTTGAGTCCAATGAGACGCACCCCTGGCGCCTCCCGACTGTGCGGGCGAGCGTGCGCGATTCCCCTTACCCTGGGCGTGCTGCTGGCCGGAACGATGCCCCACGGGGCCATCGCCGGCGCCGAGCCGAGCAGCCCGGAAGGGACCGCCGCGCTGGTCGCTGCGGTGGCCGACGCCGACCAGAAGTTGCAGGATCTCGGCGCGGCCGTGCAGACCCAACAGGAGAGCGTCAACAAGGCCCTCGTCGACGTCGCGAACGCGCGTGACAACGTCACCCTCGCCCAGCAGAGGCTCGACGAGAGCCGTCGCGGTGTCACCGACGCCGACGCGCGAATCGCCGACGCCCAGAAGCGGTTCGACACATTCGCCGCGGCGACCTACGTGAACGGGCCATCCGCGTCCTACCTGACCGCCGCCGACCCGGCGGAGGCGCTGCGCACCGCCGCGGCCGGCCAGGCGCTGGCCGTCAGCTCCGAGCAGGTGATGGCGGATCTGCAGCGGGCCCGCACCGAGCAGATCAACCGCGAGTCGGCCGCCAGGCTGGCCAAGGACGCCGCCGACAAGGCCGCGGCCGACGCGCAATCCAGCCAGGACGCCGCGGTCGCGAGCCTGACCCAGGCCAAGCAGACCTTCGGCACCCAGCAGCAGGAATTGGACAAGCTGACCGCCGAACGCGCTGCGGCGCAAGCGAAGCTGGCTGCGGCACGGCCGCAGGCGGTATCCGCCGTGCCGTCCGCGGTCGCCTCGGGCCCGCCGGCGCCGTCGGCCGGTTCCTCGCCGGACTGGGACCGGGCACCGGGCAAGACCCCCACCGTCGCGGATACCAGCCAGTGGGACACCACGCTGCCGATGATCCCCAGCGCGTTCGTCAGTGGTGATCCGATCCAGATCATCAACGCGGTTCTCGGCATCATGAACTCCTCGGCCCAGATGACCGCGAACATGGGCCGCACGTTCCTGCAGAAGCTGGGGCTGATCCCGACGCCCAGCGGCTACACCAACAACGGCGCCATCCCGCGGGTGTACGGACGCCAGGCCTCCGAATACGTGATCAAACGGGCCACGTCCCAGATGGGCGTGCCCTACTCGTGGGGTGGCGGGAACGCCGCCGGGCCGAGCCGCGGTATCGACTCCGGGGCCGGCACCACCGGATTCGACTGTTCCGGCCTGATCCTCTACGCCTTCGCCGGGGTGGGCATCAAGCTGCCGCACTACTCGGGGTCGCAGTACGACATGGGCCGCAAGATCCCGTCGGCGGAGATGCGGCGCGGCGATGTCATCTTCTACGGCCCCGGTGGCAGCCAGCACGTCGCCCTCTACCTCGGCAACGGGCAGATGCTCGAAGCCCCCTACACCGGCTCCACCGTCAAGGTCTCCCCGGTGCGAACCGGCGGTATGACCCCGTACGTCATCCGCTACATCGAATACTGATCTAGGGATCTCTGTGTTCTTCAAGCGCTCCAAAGCAATTCGACTCAAGCTGGCCGTCGCCTCGGTACTCGCCGGGACGGCGCTGGCGGTCGGCACCGTGCTCTCCGGGGCGTCTGCGACGGCCGCACCCGACGACGGCGGATGGGATCCCACCCTGCCCAAGATCGTCAGTTCCGGCGCCCCCGGTGACCCGGTGGCCATGGCCAACGCCGGCTTCCAGGTCAGCAAGATCGCGCTGGAGACCACCTCCAATCTGGGCCAGCAGTTCCTCCAGACGATCGGGCTGGCACCCAAGTCCGCGGCGACCCTGCCGGGCGGCCGGGTGCGCGGCCCCGCCGCCATCGAATACGTCATCCGCCGCGGTGGCTCCCAGATGGGCGTGCCGTACTCCTGGGGTGGCGGCACCCTGACCGGTCCCGGCCCGGGGGTCGACTACGACGCCGGCAAGATGGGGTTCGACTGCTCGGGATTCACCCGGTACGCGTTCGCCGGGGTCGGGGTGCAGATCCCCAAGTACTCCGGCGACCAGTACAACTTCGGCCGGCCCATCGCACCGTCGCAGGCCAAGCGCGGCGACCTGATCTTCTACGGGCCCGGCGGCAGCCAGCATGTGACGATCTACCTGGGCGGCGGCAAGATGCTCGAAGCCTCTGGCAGCGCCGGCAGGGTGACCGTCAGCCCGGTCCGGATGGCCGGTATGTCACCGCACCTGGTGCGCATCATCGAATCCTGATCGCGGCCCACCCAACCTGAGGACAGCCTGAGCAGGGCACCCGGGGCGTCGACGGATCAGGAAGTGCCTGGAATAGTTGACGGCGGGCGTGTCGCCACACCGGCGGCCGCCCTGGTAGTCCAGGGTTAACCAGCATGACAACGACTGTGGGAGGAAGCTAGATGACGTCACCGAGTGGGCCGCCGCAGGGCGCCGGAGGCTACCCAGGCCCGGCCCCGACGCAGGGCTACCCGCCCGGAGCGCCAGCCCAAACGGCCCCGCAGGCTTCCGCGAACGCCTCGAACAATCCGGGGCTGCAGAACGAGGTGCACACGCTCGAGCGCGCCATCTTCGAGGTCAAGCGCATCATCGTCGGCCAGGACCAGCTGGTCGAGCGGATGCTGGTCGGGCTGCTGGCCAAGGGTCACGTGCTGCTCGAAGGTGTGCCCGGTGTCGCCAAGACGCTGGCCGTCGAGACGTTCGCCAAGGTGGTCGGCGGAACCTTCGCCCGTATCCAGTTCACCCCCGACCTGGTGCCCACCGATATCGTCGGTACCCGGATCTACCGCCAGGGCAAGGAAGAGTTCGATATCGAGCTCGGTCCGGTCGTGGTCAACTTCCTGCTCGCCGACGAGATCAACCGCGCGCCGGCCAAGGTGCAGTCGGCCCTGCTCGAGGTCATGGCCGAGCGCAAGATCTCGGTCGGCGGCAAGACCTTCCCGCTGCCCAGCCCGTTCCTGGTGATGGCCACCCAGAACCCGATCGAGCAGGAGGGTGTCTACCAGCTGCCCGAGGCGCAGCGCGACCGCTTCCTGTTCAAGCTCAACGTCGACTACCCGTCGCCGGAGGAAGAGCGCGAGATCATCTACCGGATGGGTGTGAAACCCCCGGAGCCCAAGCAGATCCTCAACACCGGGGACCTGCTGCGCCTGCAGGAGGTGGCGGCCAACAACTTCGTGCACCACGCGCTGGTCGACTACGTGGTCCGCGTCGTCACCGCCACCCGCGAGCCGGAGAAGTTCGGTATGCCGGATGCCAAGGCGTGGATCGCCTACGGCGCCTCACCGCGCGCCTCGCTGGGGATCATCTCGGCGTCCCGGGCCCTGGCGTTGGTGCGCGGGCGTGACTACGTCGTCCCGCAGGATGTCGTCGAGGTCATCCCCGACGTGCTGCGCCACCGCCTGGTCCTCACCTACGACGCGCTGGCCGACGAGGTCTCCTCAGAGACGGTGATCAACCGCATCCTGCAGACGGTTGGCCTGCCTCAGGTGAATGCCCTTCCGCAGCAAGGGCATTCGGCACCTCCCGGAATTCCTGCCGCGGCGGCGGCCAGCGGTCGGTGACCGACTCGCCCGGCCACAACGTCGATCTGCCGTCGCTGCGACGCGGCGAGATCCGTGACCCGCAGCTCTCGGCCGCGCTGCGCAAACTCGAGCTCACGGTGCGCCGCAAGCTCGACGGGGTGCTGCACGGGGACCATCTCGGGTTGATCCCCGGCCCCGGCTCGGAAGCCGGTGAGTCACGGATGTACCAGCCCGGTGACGACGTGCGCCGGATGGACTGGTCGGTGACCGCCCGCACCACCCATCCGCACGTCCGGCAGATGATCGCCGACCGCGAGCTGGAGACCTGGCTGGTGGTCGACGTCTCGGCCAGCCTGGACTTCGGCACCGCGGGCTGCGAGAAGCGCGATCTCGCGGTGGCCGCCGCCGCCGCGATCGCCTTCCTCAACAGTGGCGGCGGCAACCGGCTCGGCGCGCTGATCTCCAACGGTGACACGTTGCGGCGCGTCCCGGCCCTGTCCGGTCGGCTGCACGAACAGGAACTGCTGCGGGCCATCGCGACCACACCGCAGGCGCCGCCCGGGGTGCGCGGTGACCTGGCCGCCACCATCGACGCGTTGCGCCGTCCGGAACGCCGGCGCGGGATGGCGGTCATCATCAGCGATTTCCTCGGACCCATCGACTGGATGCGGCCACTGCGGGCCATCGCCGGCCGGCACGAGGTGCTGGGGATCGAGATCATCGATCCCCGCGACGTCGAGCTGCCCGATATCGGCGATGTGATCCTGCAGGACACCGAAACCGGGGTGACCCGCGAATTCACCATCGATGCCAAGCTGCGCGACGACTTCGCCGCGGCGGCGGCCGCACATCGCGCCGAGGTGGCCCGCACCCTGCGCCGTTGTGACGCTCCGCTGCTGACCCTGCGCACCGACCGGGACTGGATCGCCGATGTGGTCCGGTTCGTCGCCAATCGACGCCGCGGCGCACTGGCTGCGCGATGAGCGCCCGCGCTAGATAGCTAGATAGAAGGAAATGGCAAGCCGCACATGAATTTACCGCTGCTCGGACCGATGTCGCTGACAGGTTTCGAACACAAGTGGTTCTTCCTGTTCCTGCTGGTGATCGCGGGCCTGGTCGGGCTGTACATCGTGGTGCAGAAGGCCCGCAAGAAGCGCATCCTGCGCTTCGCCAACATGGAACTGCTGGAGAAGGTGGCGCCCAAGCAGCCCACCCGCTGGCGTCATCTGCCCGCGCTGCTGCTGGTGGCGTCGTTGCTGCTGTTCACCGTCGCGATGGCCGGGCCCACCCACGACGTGCGGATCCCGCGCAACCGCGCCGTGGTGATGCTGGTGATCGACGTCTCGCAGTCGATGCGCGCCACCGATGTGGCCCCCAGCCGGCTGGTCGCCGCACAGGAGGCGGCCAAGCAGTTCGCCGATCAGCTGACACCCGGTATCAACCTCGGGTTGATCGCCTACGCCGGTACCGCCACCGTGCTGGTCTCGCCGACCACCAACCGGGACGCCACCAAGAACGGCATCGACAAACTGCAGCTGGCCGACCGCACCGCCACCGGTGAGGGCATCTTCACCGCGCTGCAGGCCATCGCCACCGTCGGGGCCGTCATCGGCGGCGGTGACGAGCCGCCGCCGGCGCGCATCGTGCTGATGTCCGACGGCAAGGAGACGGTGCCGTCCAACCCGGACAACCCGAAGGGCGCCTACACCGCGGCGCGCACGGCCAAGGACCAGGGTGTGCCGATCTCGACGGTGTCGTTCGGCACGCCGTACGGCTACGTCGAGATCAACGACCAGCGCCAGCCGGTACCGGTGGACGACGAGATGCTCAAGAAGATCGCCGACCTGTCCGGGGGAGAGGCGTTCACCGCGTCCAGCCTGGAACAGCTCAAGGCGGTGTTCACCTCGCTGCAGCAGCAGATCGGCTACGAGACCATCAAGGGTGAGGCCAGCATGGGCTGGTTGCGCCTCGGTGCGCTGGTGCTGGCGCTGTCCGCGCTGGCGGCGCTGTTGATCAACCGCAGGTTGCCCGGCTGAGTGCGATCACCGCGATTTCTAGGAACAACCGGCAGGACGATAGGTTTGTCGCCATGAGTGACGCCGTGATGTCAGAAGCCGCCACCCACCGTCCGGCTTTCGTGTCCCGTTCCGTGCTGGTCACCGGAGGAAACCGGGGTATCGGCCTGGCCATCGCCCAGCGGCTCGCCGAGGACGGTCACAAGGTCGCCGTCACCCACCGTGGATCCGGTGCACCGGAGGGGTTGTTCGGCGTGGTGTGCGATGTCACCGACAGCGACGCCGTCGACCGTGCCTTCAAAGAGGTCGAGGAGCACCAGGGTCCGGTCGAGGTGCTGGTGTCCAATGCCGGCATTTCTCAGGATGCCTTCCTCATGCGGATGACCGAGGAGCGCTTCGAGAACGTCATCAACGCGAATCTCACCGGGGCGTTCCGGGTGGCCCAGCGGGCCTCGCGCAGCATGCAGCGCAAACGCTTCGGCCGGATCATCTTCATCGGATCGGTCTCGGGCATGTGGGGTATCGGCAATCAGGCCAACTACGCGGCCGCCAAGGCCGGCCTGATCGGGATGGCCCGATCCATCTCGCGTGAGCTCGCCAAGGCCGGTGTCACCGCGAACGTGGTCGCCCCCGGCTACATCGACACCGAGATGACCCGGGCGCTGGACGAGCGGATCCAGGCCGGTGCCCTGGAATTCATCCCGGCCAAGCGGGTCGGCACCGCCGAAGAGGTCGCCGGTGCGGTCAGCTTCCTGGCGTCGGAGGATGCGGGCTACATCGCCGGTGCGGTGATCCCCGTCGACGGCGGCATGGGCATGGGCCACTAGAAGACCCCTTCAACTTCTCGAATTCGCGCGAACAGTAAGGACTTTCACATGTCAGGCATTCTCGAAGGCAAGCGGATCCTCGTCACGGGGATCATCACCGACAGCTCGATCGCGTTCCACATCGCCAAGGTCGCCCAGGAGGCCGGCGCCGAACTGGTGCTGACCGGGTTCGACCGGCTGAAGCTGATCCAGCGCATCGCGGACCGGTTGCCGAACCCGGCGCCGCTGCTGGAGCTGGACGTGCAGAACCAAGAGCACCTGGACTCGCTGGCCGGGCGGATCACCGAGGTCATCGGCGAGGGCAACAAGCTCGACGGTGTGGTGCACTCGATCGGCTTCATGCCGCAGACCGGCATGGGCATCAACCCGTTCTTCGATGCCCCCTACGAGGATGTCGCCAAGGGCATCCACATCTCGGCCTACTCGTACGCGTCGCTGGCCAAGGCCACCCTGCCGGTCCTCAATTCCGGCGGTTCCATCGTCGGTATGGACTTCGACCCGACCCGCGCCATGCCGGCCTACAACTGGATGACGGTCGCCAAGAGTGCACTCGAATCGGTCAACCGCTTTGTCGCACGGGAGGCCGGTCCGTTCGGGGTGCGGTCCAATCTCGTTGCGGCCGGACCGATCCGGACCCTGGCGATGGCCGCCATCGTCGGCGGCGCGCTGGGCGCCGAGGCCGGCGACCAGATGCGGCTGCTCGAAGAGGGCTGGGATCAGCGCGCGCCGATCGGCTGGAACATGAAGGATCCGACGCCGGTGGCCAAGACGGTCGTCGCGCTGCTGTCGGACTGGCTGCCCGCCACCACCGGCAGCATCATCTACGCCGACGGCGGCGCCAGCACCCAGTTGCTGTAAGAACAGAATGGACTGCTCCCTTGTTTGACGCGCTGCTGCTGCTCTCCTTCGGCGGACCCGAAGGACCGGAGCAGGTCATGCCGTTCCTGGAGAACGTCACCCGAGGGCGCGGCATCCCGCGTGAACGGCTGGCGTCGGTCGCCGAGCACTACCTGCATTTCGGGGGAGTGTCGCCGATCAACGGCATCAACCGCGCGCTGATCGAACAACTGCGGCTCCAATTACCGGGCCTGCCGGTGTATTTCGGCAACCGCAACTGGGAGCCGTACGTCGAGGACACCGTCGCGGCTATGCGCGATGACGGGGTGAGCCGGGCCGCGGTGTTCACCACCTCGGCCTGGGGCGGCTACTCCAGCTGCCGGCAGTATGTCGAGGACATCGCCCGGGGTCGTGCCGCGGCAGGGGAGCGCGCGCCGGAACTGGTGAAGCTGCGGCAGTACTTCGACCACCCGCTGTTCATCGAGATGTACGCCGAATATGTCCGGGCGGCACTGGCTTCCGCGTCGCCGGGATCGCGGCTGGTCTTCACCGCGCACTCGATTCCGATCGCCGCCGACGAACGCTACGGCCCGCTGCTCTACAGCCGTCAGGTCGCCTACGCGGCGAGCCTGGTGGCGGCCGCGGCAGGCGTCGCCGACTACGACCTGGTGTGGCAGTCGCGGTCCGGGCCGCCGCAGGTGCCGTGGCTGGAACCCGATGTCACCGACCATGTCCGAGCGCTGGCTCAGCGTGGGGTCACCGCGGTCACGGTATGCCCGATCGGCTTCGTCGCCGACCATATCGAGGTGGTGTGGGATCTGGACTCCGAGCTGCGCGAGGTGACCGACGAGCTGGGCGTCGAACTGACCAGGGCGGCCACCCCCAACGCCGATCCCCGGTATGCCCGGCTGGCCGTCGAGCTGATGGCCGAGCTGCGCGACGGCCGCGAGCCGGTGCGCGTCGTGGGCCCGGATCCTGCGCCGGGCCACGGATTCAGCGTCAACGGGATACCGTGTGCGCTGACCTGCCCGCGGGATCTCTGAGTCTCAGCCCTGCCAGGCCGAGTCCAGGATCGTGCGTACGGCTGCCAGCCGTGCCGTGCGCACCACCGAGGCCAGCGGCCGCAGGGTGTCACTGGCGATCTGCATCTCCGAGGACGTCTGCAGCCCGATGGGCATCAGCCCGGAGCTGACGGTGATGATGGCGTCGACATGCGCGGCGTTCTCCAGCACGCGCAGTGCACGTTCGGGGGCGTGTCCGGGTGCGCGGTGCAGACGGGTGGCCTCGAGCAGTTGTTCCACCATGCCCCTGGGGTCGTCCACATCGGCTGCGGTCGCTCCGGCGCGCAGCGCACCGAGCGCATCGGCGGCCGAGCGCACCGCCGACCGCAGGGAGTACTCGGCCTCACCCAGGTCGGCGTGGTCACTCGGGGCGGCCGCGGGCACCGAGTACACCGTCCAGGCAAGGGAAATCGGATCGGGTTCGAAGTCCGGATCGTCGAGGTCCTCGTAGTCGAACTCGGGCACCAGTCCGACCCCGTTGGCCGGATCGCGGCCGATGATGATCGCCTCCCCGACGGTGATGGCGTCGCGCTGGAACTGGGTGCCCGCGGGCAGCCCGCGGACATCACCGGGGACCGGCAGCACCAGCGTCAGCGTCGGGCTTCCGGCCGGCGGGCCGGCCGCGGTGCGCATTGTCTGCAGCAGCGACATGGTGCCGGAATGGAACAGGTCCGGCCAGGGCAGGCCGGTGGAGCCGGCGGCGACCGAGTCGTATGCGGTCACCGAATGCTTTGGCGCCCACTGGGATAACGCATCCAAGACGTCATCGGGCGCGGCGACCCCGGCAAGCCAGGAGTTCACCCAGACGGACAGCGAAGCACTCGGACACCACATGATGCTCGCAGTGTAATTGCCCGTCGGGCATACGGCCGGATTGCCCGCGCCCGGGTCGGAAAACGCTAGGCTTCGGGGTATGCCCGCATTGATCTGGCTGGTCGCGGCACTGGCCCTTGCCGGCGCGGAAGCGTTGACGGGTGACTTCTTCTTGCTCATGCTCAGCGGCGGCGCGCTGGCCGCGACGGGTACCAGCTATCTCTTCGACTGGCCGATCTGGGCCGATGGTGCGGTCTTCCTGGTGGTGTCGGTGCTGCTGGTCGTGCTGGTGCGACCCGCGCTTCGGCGCCGGTTCACCGCGGGGACCGGGCTGCCGGAGCCGGTGAAGGCGCTTGAAGGTAAGAGCGCACTCGTGCTCGACACGGTGGCTCGTCATGAGGGCCAGATCAAACTCGACGGCGAGGTCTGGACGGCCAGGCCGCTGAACGACAACGATGTCTTCGAACCCGGCGAGCACGTCACCGTCATGCACATCGACGGCGCGACCGCCGTCGTCTACAAGTCCATCTGAGCTCGGGAAGGGATCTGCCATGGAGGGTGCTGTTGCCGGCCTCGTGTTGTTGGCCGTGCTGGTGCTGTTCGCCATCGTCGTGGTGGCCAAATCGGTGGCGCTGATACCGCAGGCCGAGGCCGCGGTGATCGAGAGACTGGGCCGGTACAGCAAGACGGTGTCCGGTCAGCTGACCCTGCTGCTGCCGTTCGTCGACAAGATCCGGGCCAGGGTGGACCTGCGTGAACGGGTGGTGTCCTTCCCGCCGCAGCCGGTGATCACCGAGGACAACCTCACGGTCAACATCGACACCGTCGTGTACTTCCAGGTGACCAACCCGCAGGCCGCGGTCTACCAGATCAGCAACTACATCGTCGGTGTCGAGCAGCTAACCACCACCACCCTGCGCAACGTGGTCGGCGGTATGACGCTGGAGCAGACCCTGACCTCGCGCGACTCCATCAACGGACAGCTGCGCGGCGTGCTCGACGAGGCCACCGGCCGCTGGGGTCTGCGGGTCGCCCGCGTCGAACTGCGCAGCATCGATCCGCCGCCGTCGATCCAGGAGTCGATGGAGAAGCAGATGCGCGCCGACCGCGAGAAGCGCGCCATGATCCTGATGGCCGAAGGCAGCCGGGAATCGGCGATCAAGGCGGCCGAGGGCCAGAAGCAGGCTCAGATCCTGTCGGCCGAAGGTGCCAAACAGGCGGCGATCCTGGCGGCCGAGGCGGATCGGCAGTCCCGGATGCTGCGGGCCCAAGGTGAGCGTGCCGCGGCCTACCTACAGGCGCAGGGCCAGGCCAAGGCCATCGAGAAGACGTTCGCGGCGATCAAGAACGGCCGTCCCACCCCGGAGATGCTGGCCTACCAGTACCTGCAGACCCTGCCGCAGATGGCCAAGGGCGAAGCGAACAAGGTGTGGCTGGTGCCCAGCGACTTCGGTGCGGCGCTGCAGGGATTCACCAAACTGCTGGGCGCCCCGGGCGAGGATGGCGTGTTCCGCTACACGCCGTCGCCGGTGGACGACCGCCCGGCCAAGTCGGACGAGGACGATGCGGCCGAGGTGGCCGACTGGTTCGACACCCAGACCGATCCGGAGATCGCCCGGGCCGTCGCGAAGGCTGAGGCCGAGGCCCGCTCGAGCACCCCGCCGCTGGGCAGCAATCCACCTCCGGCGTCGTTGCCGCCCACCCCGCCGGCCGCCGCGGTCGACGGTCCCACTCAGCAGTTTCCCGGCCAGTTCCCGGGCGGGTCACACCGCGCGTAGCGGCGCGCCCGGATCGGCTGGGTGACCGGGCAAAGGCCATGCCGGGCGGTTCGGTGGTCGGAGCAGGGGCTCGCGGGGCCGGTCCCGGCCCGGTCACGGAGGGGTGACCGATCTATGTGGGTTCACCGAGATTTTGCTGAACGCATCGATAATTTGCCCGCGGTGACATATCTTATGATTGCTGTTTAGGGTCAAGCAGATAGTGGCCGGTATTCGGCGACCGGCGAAACAGGGGTGGCATGTCATGACGCGTATGCGCGGTGTTGTGGGCGTGTGTGCGTTGTCGGCCACTCTTTTCCTCAACGGTGCGGCGGTGGCGATCGCCGATACCGGCAGTGAAGGCGGCGGAACGGCCTCGCAGACCGGCACGAGCACCGGTGCCTCGCAGACCGGCGCCGGTGCGAGTTCGACGAACTCGACCACGAAGAGCCCGCGGCCGGTCGGCGGTATTGCCGGCGTCCTGCAGGACAGGGTGCGGACCACGGTCCGCGACTTCACTGGCGCCCTGGGCGGGGCGGGCGGTAAGCAGCCGGGTCCGAAGGTCACCATCTTCCCCAAGCCGCGCTCGCCACAGCAGTCCAGCGAATCCGGTACGGCCGGCTCGACGGTGAGCACGGCGACACCGTCAACGGCACCCTCGACGGCACCGACCGCGGCGGCCGAACCGGACACTGCCACGCCGGACACAACCGCGCCGGAACCGACCGCGGCCACCACACCAGCCGCCACCGACACCACGGCGTCGTCGACGACCACACCGTCGTCGTCCACCACGCCGTCGTCGACGACCACACCGTCGTCGACCACCACGCCGGCCACCCCGACGACCGAGGAATCCACGGCGGCGGCTCTGACCGTCCCCAAACTGAAGCCGCTGCCGGTGATCCCGATCGCGGAGTCGGTATCCGGATCCGTGCACTCCGCGGCCAACTCGGTCAAGGACGCCGTCGATGCGCTGCCGGCGCTGCTCGCCGCGCTCCCCAAGTCCACGGACCCGGTCGGCGATGTGTTGAAGACGGTGCAGTCCGTGCTGACCTCATTGGGGAATTCGGTTACCACCATCACCGAGATCCCCAGCGATCTCACGACGCTGCTCGGCTTCCCGGCCCCGACGGACCCGGTCACCACCACCACCGTCGCCGGCGGCGTCCGGCTGCCCGCGGTCACCGCACCCGCCGCCGTCTCGCCCATCGACCTGCTGCCCGCCCTGCTGGCACCGGCGCCCGTCGATACCACGGTCGCGGCCCCCGCCGGACCCGTCACACCGCCGCCCACCTTCGCCGGTACCGTCTCGGCCGGGCTCAGCCAGGACCTGGCTCCGGCCACCCCGGTGTCGCTGCACGGCGCCAGTTCGGCCGGCTCGATGGCCTCGGTCCTGGAGCGTGCCGTCAGCAAGCTGCTCGTGCCGGTGTCCATCGCCGCACTCGCCGCGCTGGCGCTACCCGGCGTGGGTGGTCTGCTGGTGGTGAGCGTGCTCGGCGTACGGATCGGCTACCGCCAGGCGAAGGCGAACTTCGTGCTGCAGGCCTCGGGGATCTCGCGGTTCGCGGGTCCGGGCCCCCTGGGAGTCGTCCGTTCGGGTTCGTTCATCGCCCTGCACACGCGCACCGCGCGTAGCCGCACGGCCGCGGTCGTGCCGCTGCGGTCCGTGTCGACCGCCTTCGACCGCGCCGCCTAGTTCTGCTGCGCCTCGGCCGGATGGCCGTCGGGATCCTGTGATCGGTGGTGGTGCCGATGCGCCCGGATCTCGTAAACCAGCCCGCCGATACCGAGGCTGGCGGTACACAGTGACACCAGGAACAGCAGCGGGCTGATGTTCCCGGTCAAGGCGTCGCCGAGGATCACGATCGCGGCGGTTCCCGGCGCCAGCCCGACGATCGTGGCCAGCGTGTACGGCGCCAGTCGCACGGCGGAGACGCCGGCCGCGTAGTTGAGCACCGAGAACGGCACGGCCGGGATCATCCGCATCGACAGCACCGACACCCAGCCGCGTTCGCGCAACCTGGCATCCAGGGTGGCCACCCGGGGATGCGCGACCAACCGGTTCAGCTGCCACCCCACCGCGCGGACGAGCACCACGGCCAGCACCGCGCTCAGCGTGCTCGCCACCACCGCGATGGCCACGCCCAGCCACGGGCCGAAGAGCAGGCCGGCCGCGAGCGTGAAGGCGGTGCGCGGAAAGGGGAACACCGTCACCACCACATGTGCGGCGAAGAACGCCAACGGGAACCACGGACCGGCCGCGGTCGCCCAGTCACGGAGCTGAACGGCAGTCGGCAGCGGAACCAGCACCGCCAGTGCGACGAGAATCACAATCGCGGCCGCGATGACCAGCACCCGCCGACGGGGTAGCTGCGTCGCCGCCGACGTCACTGCGGCCCAGACCGTACGGAACGGGCTGCCTGCGGGTTTCACGTCTGCCAAGCCTACGGGGCGCCGCACGGTGCCGCCGATGACGCTACTGATCAGTAGCCTTTGCCCGCCGTACCCTGCCGTGATACCGATCATTTAGCCTCAGGTGAAAGCGGCCGGTCACAGCTGGCTAGTCTCACTAGGTCAGACAGGCTGCCCCGAGCTTCACCCCAACCCGCGATAACCCCAGGAGCCGCGAGTGTCCTCGAGCGTCATTGAATCGGATCGCGCGCGCTGGCGCTCCGGAGTGGCCGGTGTGCTGGCGAAGAGCAGCCGCAAGGATCCTGCGGAGCTGCCCGCCGAGCCCGAACGTCTGCTCGACTCACCCACCTACGAGGGATTCCCGGTTCGTCCCCTCTACACCAGCCTGGACGGCCGTGCCGAGTCCCCGCTGCCGGGTCAGTGGCCGTTCACCCGGGGCGGCGACGCGCTGCGCGATGTGCGGGCCGGCTGGAAGGTCGCCGAGGTGTTCCCGCTGCCCGGGCAGCCCACCGCGGCCGAAGGCAACGGTGCGGTACTGAGTGCGCTCGCCGACGGGGTGAGCGCGCTGGTGCTGCGGGTCGGTGCCGCCGAACTGGATCGCCTGCTCGAAGGCGTGTTCCTGGACCTGGTGCCGGTGATTCTGGACGCCGGCACCGAGTACGCCGCCGCCGGCGACGCGGTGCTGGCCCTCGTCTCGGGTTTCGACGACGAGCAGCGCGCCAGGTTGTCGATCGACTTCGGCGCCGACCCGCTGACGGCAGCGTTGACGGGTGCCCCGTCGGCCCCCCTCGACGAGGTCATCGCCACGGCGGGTAAGGCCGCCGAGTATCGGGGCGGGGTCCGGGCGATCACCGTCGACGGACCGGCCCTGCACAACCTGGGCGCCAGCGCGTCCTGGGAGCTGGCCGGCGCCATCGCGGCCGGTGTGGCCTACCTGCGCGCCCTCACCGAGGCCGGGATGCCGGCGACCGAGGCCGTCGCGCAGATCAGCTTCCGGTTCGCCGCGGACGACGACCAGTTCCTGACGATTGCGAAACTGCGGGCCGCGCGGACCCTGTGGGCCCGGGTCGCCGAGGTGGTCGGGGCGGCCGACGCCGGTGATGCCACCATTCACGCGGTCACCTCGTCACCGATGATGTCCCAGCGCGACCCGTGGACGAACATGCTGCGCACCACGGTCGCCGCGTTCGCGGCCGGTGTCGGGGGTGCGGACACCGTGCTGGTGCAGACGTTCGACTCCGCGATCCCCGGTGGACTCGCCGGCACCAAGACCAGCTTCTCCCGCCGGATGGCGCGCAACACCCAGCTGCTGCTGCTGGAGGAGTCACACCTGGGCCGGGTGCTCGATCCCGCCGGTGGTTCATGGTTCGTCGAAGACCTCACCGCGAGCCTGGCCGAACAGGCCTGGGCGCATTTCCAGGACATCGAGAGCCGGGGCGGATTCGTCTCGGCCCGGGATCACCTGGTCGGTCAGATCGCCGACATCCGGGACCGCAGGGCCGCCGACATCGCGCACCGCCGCAAGGCGCTCACCGGCGTCAACGAGTTCCCGAATCTCGCGGAAGCTCCTCTGCCCGAACATGATCAGGACGATTCGGTGGTGCGCTACGCCGCCGGCTTCGAGGCGCTGCGCGATCGCTCGGATGCCTATCTGCGTGCGCACGGCGCTCGCCCACAGGTGCTGCTACTCCCGCTGGGCCCGCTCGCCGAGCACAACATCCGCACCACCTTCGCCGCCAACCTGCTGGCCTCGGGCGGCATCGAGGCGGTCAACCCCGGCACCGTCGACGCCGCCGGAGTGGCTGCTGCGGCGGCCGGACTCACCACCGCCGTGCTCTGCGGTACCGATGCCCGGTACGGCACCGATGCCTCCGACGTGGTGGCGGCCGCACGCGCGGCCGGTCTGACCCGGATCTACCTCGCCGGACCGGAGAAGGCGGTCGCGGAGGCGGCCGCCAAGCCGGACGACTATCTGACCGCGAAAATCGATGCGGTCGAAGCCCTTTCGAACCTGCTCACCCGATTGGGGGCCTAGCCGTGACTGTATCCAATGTCGCCGCCGGAGCGGCTCCGGCTGCCACCGGAATCCCGACCTTCGCCGACGTACCCCTGCACGGTGACGGCGCCCCGGCCGCACCCACCGCGGAAGCCGTCGCCGATCTCACCGCCGCGGCGGCCGCGGCACATGGTTACACCGCTGAGCAGCTCGTCTGGGCGACCCCGGAGGGTATCGAGGTCAAGCCGGTGTACACCGCCGAAGACCGGGCCACGGCGACCGCCGCCGGCTACCCGCTGGACAGCTTCCCGGGCGAACCGCCGTTCATCCGGGGGCCCTACCCCACGATGTACGTCAACCAGCCGTGGACCGTCCGGCAGTACGCCGGGTTCTCCACCGCCGCCGAATCCAACGCGTTCTATCGCCGCAACCTGGCCGCCGGCCAGAAGGGCCTGTCGGTGGCCTTCGACCTGGCCACCCACCGCGGGTACGACTCCGACCATCCCCGGGTGGCCGGCGACGTCGGGATGGCCGGGGTGGCGATCGACTCGATCCTGGACATGCGCCAGCTCTTCGACGGGATCGACCTGGGTGCGGTCTCGGTGTCGATGACGATGAACGGTGCGGTGCTGCCGATCCTGGCGCTGTACGTGGTGGCGGCCGAGGAGCAGGGGGTGCCGCCGGAGAAGCTGGCCGGGACCATCCAGAACGACATCCTCAAAGAGTTCATGGTCCGCAACACCTACATCTATCCACCCACGCCGTCCATGCGGATCATCTCCGACATCTTCGGTTACACCAGCGCCAAGATGCCGAAGTTCAACAGCATCTCGATCTCGGGCTATCACATCCAGGAGGCCGGGGCCACGGCCGATCTGGAGCTGGCCTACACGCTGGCCGACGGTGTCGAGTACCTCAAGGCGGGTCTGGACGCCGGCCTGGACATCGACAAGTTCGCACCCCGGCTGTCCTTCTTCTGGGGTATCGGGATGAACTTCTTCATGGAGGTCGCCAAGCTGCGCGCGGGCCGGCTGCTGTGGAGCGAGCTGGTCTCGCAGTTCGACCCCAAGAGCTCGAAATCGCTTTCCCTGCGCACTCATTCGCAGACCTCGGGCTGGTCGCTGACCGCCCAGGATCCGTTCAACAATGTCGCCCGCACCTGTATCGAGGCGATGGCCGCGACCCAGGGGCACACCCAGTCGCTGCACACCAACGCCCTCGACGAGGCGCTGGCACTGCCGACCGACTTCTCGGCCCGGATCGCCCGCAACACCCAGCTGGTGCTGCAGCAGGAGTCTGGCACCACCCGTCCGATCGACCCGTGGGGTGGTTCGTACTACGTCGAGTGGCTCACCCATCAGCTGGCCGAGAAGGCGCGCGCACACATCGCCGAGGTGGCCGAGCACGGCGGGATGGCGCAGGCGATCGGCGAGGGCATCCCGAAGCTGCGCATCGAAGAGGCGGCCGCCCGCACCCAGGCCCGGATCGACTCCGGTGCACAGCCCCTGATCGGTGTGAACAAGTACCAGGTCGCCGAGGACCAGGAGATCGAGGTCCTCAAGGTCGAGAACAGTCGGGTGCGGGCCGAGCAGCTGGCCAAATTGGAGCAACTCCGCGCGGAAAGAGACGAGGTCGCCACCCAGGCCGCACTGGCCGAACTGACCCGTGCCGCAGGCGCTTCGGGTATCGCCGGCGAGGACGGGCTGGGCAACAACCTGCTGGCCCTGGCCATCAACGCAGCCCGGGCGCAGGCGACTCTCGGCGAGATCTCCGATGCGCTGGAGCAGGTGTACGGCCGGCACCGGGCCGAGATCCGCACCATCTCCGGCGTCTACCGCGATGAAGTGGGGGGCAGCGGGAACGTGACCAGTGCAACGGAATTGGTCGAGAAGTTCGCCGAGGCCGACGGCCGCCGGCCGCGCATCCTGGTGGCCAAGATGGGCCAGGACGGTCACGACCGCGGCCAGAAGGTGATCGCCACCGCGTTCGCCGATATCGGCTTCGACGTGGACGTCGGCTCGTTGTTCTCCACCCCGGAGGAGGTGGCCCAGCAGGCCGCCGACAACGACGTGCACGTCGTCGGGGTGTCGTCGCTGGCGGCCGGGCACCTGACATTGGTGCCCGCGCTGCGCGACGCGCTGGCCGCGGTGGGCCGGCCCGACATCATGATCGTGGTCGGTGGGGTCATCCCGCCCGGGGACTTCGACGAGCTGTACGCCGCGGGCGCGACGGCGATCTTCCCGCCCGGCACCGTCATCGCCGAGGCGGCGATCGGGCTGCTCGGCAAGCTCGCCGAGCGGTTGGGTTACCAGCTGAGCTAGTGGTAGCCGACACCGAAGCACTCGCAGCGGCCATCCGCGGGGGCGATCGCGCCGCCCTCGCGCGGGCGATCACCCTGGTCGAATCGACCCGCGCCGATCACCGCGAACAGGCCCAGCAGCTGCTGCTGGAGCTGATGCCCGACGCCGGTAAGGCGTTGCACGTGGGTATCACCGGTGTACCCGGGGTGGGGAAGTCGACCACCATCGAGGCGCTGGGCATGCACCTCATCGAGCGTGGGCACCGCGTCGCCGTGCTGGCCGTCGACCCGTCGTCCACCCGCACCGGCGGGTCGATTCTCGGGGACAAGACGCGAATGGCCCGGCTGGCCGTGCACCCCGACGCCTACATCCGGCCCTCGCCGACCTCGGGCACGCTGGGCGGGGTGGCCCGGGCCACCCGGGAGACCATCGTGCTGCTGGAAGCGGCCGGGTTCGACGTGATCCTGGTCGAGACGGTCGGGGTGGGCCAGTCCGAGGTGACGGTGGCCAATATGGTCGACACCTTCGTCTTCCTCACGCTGGCGCGCACCGGCGATCAGCTGCAGGGCATCAAGAAGGGCGTCCTGGAGCTCGCCGACGTGGTGGTGGTGAACAAGGCGGACGGTAAGCACGCCGTGGAAGCCGCCGCGGCCGCGCGCGAACTGACCGCCGCTCTTCGCCTCATCTATCCGCGCGAAACGCTCTGGCGCCCGCCGGTTCTCACCATGAGTGCGCTGACCGGGGACGGCCTGGCGCAGCTGTGGGACACCGTGGAGGCACACGGCAGCGCGCTCAGGCAGGCGGGGGAGTTCGAGGCCCGTCGCCGCGCTCAGCAGGTCGACTGGACCTGGGCGATGGTGCGCGATGCCGTCCTGGACCGCGTGCTGTCACACCCGGCGGTCCGCCGATCGCGTGCCGAGATCGAACGTCGGGTGCGCGACGGCGAGCTGACCCCGACGCTGGCGGCGCAGGAGATCCTGGACGCCGCCGACGGGCCGCGGGCCTGATTCGGGTTCGCGGCCAAGGCTTCTCGGTCGGCGCCATCGGCTACTGCGGGTATAGGATTCGAGCGCCGGTGGTAACGAACTTCTGCCTGTTCCGGCAAATGAGCCATCAGGTGCAGGGACAGCAAACCCAGAGCCGCCGAGATCCACGTCCCCACACCGCCAGAACTGCAGACGCCAGCAACGATTGCTTTCTTTGGCTAAGCGCATGCAAATGTTTGACGTCCACGGCAATATGGTGACCCGCAGCTGTCCACGGTCGTTATCCCTCGGAGGTTCCAGGCGTTGACCCAAATCTTCCTTTCCACCTGGGGACAGAACGACAACATCGGAGATTCCATCCTGCGGCGTGGTCTGCTACGCAGTTTTCAGGAAATGGACGGGGTCGAGCTGCACGTCCACGTGGGGCGGCGCGAACCCGGGGAGTCGAATGACGAGGGATATCTGAGCGCACTGGGCCTGCGCGGTGACGAGATCCTCTACGACCGGACGATCGACTGGCTCAAGGGTGCCTCGACCCGGGTCTTCGCCAAACGCACCATCATCGTGCTGCCGGCCGGCGAGATCGTCTATCCCAAGTTCGGTAAGCGCATGCTGGCGGCCGGCAATCTGTTGATGGCGCTGGCACCGCGCGTCCGCGGTGGCACCGCGCTGCAGGTCGGTGCCGGGGTGCGGATGTCCTCGGTGGGCGAGCAGGCGAAAGCCGGTACTCGGCGGGTCAGCGATGTGGTGGCCGTCCCGATGCTGGAACGAGTTTCGCGCCGCGCGATGGCCATGGTGGCGTGGCGGGACTCGGCCACCCGACGGTCCTTCGGGGTCGGCGACGTGCTGCCGGACTGGGCGTTCGGAGAGGGTACCGATCCGCGACTCGGCGGGCTCGGGCCCGCCCCGGCGCAGCGCAAACTCCTCGCCGTCACCACCCGGTGGGACCGGGGGGAGCTGACCAGCGACAAGATCGTGCAGTTGCACCGCTTGGCGGATCGTCACGATCTCACGCTCCAGGTGTACAGCCAGGTGCGCCGCGATCGCGAGCACACGATGCGGCTGGCCCAGACGCTGCACCCGGGTACCGAACCCGTGCTGTTCGAGGACCAGAGCCACGCCGAGTGGGAGCATCAGGTGCGTGCGCTGCATCGCCAGTCCGCCATCGTCGCCAGTGACCGCGCGCACGCGCTGATCATCGGGGCCACCGAGGGCGCCGTCCCGGTGGCGATCTCGAACTGGACCACGGAGAAGCCGGTGCGCACCGTGCGGGCAGGCGGTATCTCGGTGCCGCTGGATTCGGACTCCTCCGTCGAATCGGTCGAGACCTATGTGGCTGCTCAGCTAGCGGAGCAGACCTCGATCGAGCGCCCGATCATCACTGCGCGCGAGCAAATCGCGGACGCCCGGATCCGAATGCGGGCAATCGTGAACAAGGCCGAATCCGCACGGTGAGTTCGCCCGTCACCGGCGTTCGCCGTCGGGCGGCCCGGGGGACTGGCCGACCGTCGGTGCGGCCACGGGTGTTCGCTTTGGGAAATCAAAGATGTTGTGCCCCAATTCATTTCGCGCTATCCGGGATGTCGCGACGGGGCGACCCGGGCCCGGCCGGGACTGGCCGGAAACCGTGGGCGGGTGCGGAATGTGCACGACCTCACGGATAGGTAACACCTCTCGATAGTTAGCTATGCATGCGAGTAAATTAGTTAGCTGTGACGGATGCAACAGACGGTGGGCGCAGTGTGGCGCCCCTGCGCGATGTCGACGGCGCCGTGCTGTCGGACCGGGTGCACGGGGCCGCCGACCCCAGCTTCGCCTGCGTGGTGCGGGCCTTCGGCCAATTGTTCGGACACCGCCACTTCGGTGGTGGCGCACTGTCGGTCTACCTGGACGGGGTTCCGGTCGTCGATGTGTGGACCGGCTGGTCCGACCGCCGGGGTCACCACGCCTGGACGGCCGACACCGGTGCGATGGTGTTCTCGGCCACCAAGGGTCTGGCCTCGACCGTCATCCACCGGCTCGTCGATCGCGGTCTCATGGACTACGACGCGCCCGTCGCCGAATACTGGCCGGAGTTCGCGGCCAACGGTAAAGCCGCGATCACCGTCCGCGATGTCATGCGGCACCGGGCCGGGCTGTCACAGCTGGGCTCCGTCACCAGTGCCGAACTGCTCGACCACGAGCTGATGGAGGCGCGCGTCGCGGCCGCGCGGCCGGGCCTGTTCCACGGGCGACCGGCCTATCACGCGCTCACCTACGGCTGGCTGCTGGCCGGTTTGGCCCGCGGGGTCACCGGCAGCGGCCTGCGTGAGCTGTTCCGCTCCGAGCTGGCCGCCCCGCTGGGTGTCGACGGGGTGTATCTGGGCCGTCCGCCCGCCGCGGCGCCGACGCAGCCGGCGCGGATCATCGGGCCCCAGGGTGTGTGGGAGAACCCGATCTTCAACGCGGTCGCGCCGCATATCGCCGCCCTGCCCCTGTCCGGTGGCTTCGGTGCCATGTACTTCCCGGGGATGCGGTCGATGGTGCAGGGGGACATGCCACTGTTGGACAGTGAGATGGCGTCGGCCAACGGGGTGGTCACCGCACGTGCGCTCGCCCGTGTGTACGGAGCCATCGCCAACGGCGGTGAGCTCGACGGGACGCGGTTTCTGTCGCCCGCGTTGGTGAAGGGCCTCACCGGGCCGCCCAGCCTGCATCCCGACGGCGCCATGCTCATGCCGATGTCCTTTCATCTGGGCTACCACGGCCTGCCTATTCCCGGAGTGCTTCCCGGATTCGGCCATGTCGGTCTGGGCGGCTCGCTG
The DNA here is from genome assembly GCF_011758805.1 of Mycolicibacterium fluoranthenivorans. Lineage (NCBI taxonomy): Bacteria > Bacillati > Actinomycetota > Actinomycetes > Mycobacteriales > Mycobacteriaceae > Mycobacterium > Mycolicibacterium fluoranthenivorans. The sequence goes on from NZ_JAANOW010000001.1 coordinate 3,028,566, forward strand.
GGCTGGGCCGATCCCACTTCCGGGCTCGCCATCGGGTACGTCCACAACCGCCTGCTGACGCCGATGCTGGTCGCCGATCAGGCCGGATTCGTGGCCACCGCTGCGTTGATCCGGCGGGCGGCCGCGCAGGCACGCAACCGGGGTTTTGCCGCGATTCCGCAGTTCGGCACGCCTTTCGCCTGCCCCGCCTCGGCGGTCGGCTAGACGGTCTGCGCGGCCGCTCCAAATTTTGCCTGGGCGTGAAAGTAACTGTTCAGTAAGATCGCGGCCGAGTATTGCTGGGGCCCTGTGGGTCACCTGGTGGCGCGTGTGCGCCAAGGCGTCGGTGGCCGACGTCACTTCCGGACCTCACGAGGTTTCCTGGGTGTCGTCACCCTTCGATATTCGTTACCTACTGGTGAGTTGCCATCCGCCGTGACCGAGATAACCGCCGGGCCGGCACGGTCCGTGGCGTGGCGCGCGCCTGGGGCGGATGTTACTCGTGTTTCTGCTGCTAGGTGCCATCTGCGGTGGCGTTTCGCGGTGGGTGAACACTCGTTCGTGGTCGGCTCGCCATGTTGCGGCAAATAATTTACGTTAGCCGCCATTATTAGCTATAGTATGTCGTGGCTAATGTCGATCCGTACTAAGTGACGTGCGCCACATTTACTGAAACGTCAATTTCTGCGTCTCCGCGCAGGTGACGGGCGTATCCGGAAGTAGCTAGGCGATCTTGATATTGCTCGTGTAGCCTGCGCGTCGCGGCGTTTGAAACTGTAGAGTCCTTGGAGGATTTGCTCGGTTTTTAACGTCATCGTCAACGGAGACGGCTACGCTACCGACTCACCGACACGATTCGGCACTGGGGCGGAGAAAGGATCTGGGCAGCGCAGTGCGGCGCACATGAGGCACACATGGGTCCAAGAGCCGTATCTGTTGCTCGCTCGTCTTTGAGAATTACCGTCCGAAAGAGGTTGTAACCACGTGGTTGAGACACCTGTCACAGCTGTCGCCGTCATCGGTATGGCGGTTCGGTTGCCTGGCGGAATCGACTCACCCGAGCAGATGTGGCAGGCGCTGCTGCGCGGCGACGATTACGTCACCACTGTTCCGCTCGAACGCTGGGATGCCGAAGAGCACTACGACCCCGAGGTCGGGGTCCCCGGGCGCTCGGTCTCCAAGTGGGGCGCGTTCCTCGACGATGTCGCGGGCTTCGATGCCGACTTCTTCGGCATCGGCGACCGGGAGGCGACCGCAGCCGATCCGCAGCATCGCCTCCTGCTGGAAACCGCATGGGAGGCGGTGGAGCACGCCGGTATCGATCCCGCGACCCTGGACGGCTCGCTGACCGGTGTGTTCATGGGTCTGACGACCAATGACTACCAACTGATCGCCGCCGATGCGCACGCCATCGAGGGGCCGTACGGCTTCACCCACAACAACTACTCCATGGCGTCCGGCCGGGTGGCCTACCACATGGGGTTGCGCGGCCCGGCGTTCACCGTCGACTCGGCATGCTCCTCGGGTCTGCTGGCACTGCACATGGCCACGCGCAGTCTGCACATCGGCGAGAGCGACCTGGTGCTGGCCGGCGGCGCCCACATCATCCTCGACCCGCGCAAGTACGCCTCGGCGTCCGCGCAGGGCATGCTGTCCGGAACCGGACGGTGCCGGGCCTTCGACGAGAACGCCGACGGTTTCGTCTTCGCCGAAGCGAGCGCCGTCCTGCTGCTGAAGCGGCTGTCGGACGCCGAACGCGACGGCGACCGCATCCTGGCCGTCGTCCGGGGCACCGCCGCCAACCAGGACGGTCACACCGTCAACATCCTGACGCCCTCCAACGAATCCCAGACGGCCGTCTACCGGGCGGCCCTGGACTCCGGCGCGATCGACCCGGGCACCGTCGGCTTCGTCGAGGCCCACGGCACCGGGACGCCGGTGGGCGACCCGATCGAGTTCAAGAGCCTGGCCGACGTCTACGGCGGTACCGGACCCATCGCGATCGGCTCGTTGAAGACGAACTTCGGCCACAGCCAGTCCGCGTCGGGCGTGGTGAGTGTGATCAAGAGCGTGCTGGCGCTGCAGCACGGCGTCATTCCGCCGAACCTGCACTTCACCCGGATGCCCGAGGAGATGGAACGCCTCGGCACCGAATTCTTCGTCCCCACCGAGACCACCCCGTTCCCGGATAAGGGCGACCGTCCGCGCCGGGCGGCGGTGTCGGCGTACGGGATCTCCGGATCCAACGCGCACGCCGTGCTGGAGCAGGCGCCGCAGGCCGCTGACGTACCCGCCGCCGACGGCGAACCGGGTTCCCTTCTGTTCGCGCTGTCGTCCACCTCGGCCGACGAACTGCGGCGCACCGCGGGCCGGCTCGCCGACTGGGTCGCCGCCCACCCGGATGTGGATCTGCACGATCTGGGCTACACCCTGGCCCGTCGCCGCTCGCACCGGTCGGTGCGCACGACGGTGGTGGCCGATTCCACCGAGTCGCTGATCACCGCGCTGCGCGAGGTCGCCGACGGCGGAGCGCCCTACGAGGCCGCCGTCGGGGCCGATGACCGCGGCCCGGTCTGGGTGTTCTCCGGACAGGGTTCGCAGTGGGCCGGCATGGGCGCCGGCCTGCTGGCCACCGAACCGGTGTTCGCGGCCACCATCGCCGCTTTGGAGCCCTTGATCGCCGAGGAGTCCGGCTTCTCAGTCACCGAGGCGATGTCCGTGCCCGAGACCGTCACCGGGATCGGCAAGGTCCAGCCCACCGTCTTCGCGGTACAGGTCGCCCTGGTGGCCACCCTGAAGGCTTACGGGGTGACCCCCGGTGCGGTGATCGGGCACTCGATGGGTGAGATCGCCGCCGCGGTCGCGGCCGACGTGCTGTCCCTCGAAGACGCCGTCAAGGTCATCTGCCGCCGCTCGCAGCTGATGAGCCGGGTGGCCGGCACCGGAGCGATGGCTTCGGTGGAACTGCCCGCCAAGCAGGTGCTCTCCGAACTGCAGGCCCGCGGTGTCAACGATGTCGTCCTGGCCGTGGTGGCCTCGCCGACGTCGACCGTCGTCGGCGGTGCCAAGGAGTCCGTCCTCGAGCTGGTGGCCGAGTGGGAACGCCGCGAGATCATGGCACGTGAGGTGGCCGTGGACGTCGCCTCGCACACCCCGCAGGTGGACCCGATCCTCGACGACCTCGCCGATGCCCTCGCGGACCTGGACCCGGGCGACCCGAGCGTCCCGTACTACTCGGCGACCATGTACGACCCGCGCGACCTGGTGGACTGGGATGCCGACTACTGGGTGGACAACCTGCGCCACACCGTGCGCTTCGCCGCGGCGGTGCAGGCCGCGCTGGAGGACGGCTACCGGGTGTTCAACGAGCTGTCCCCGCATCCGCTGCTGACCCACGCGGTCGACCAGACGGCCCGCTCGCTGGACATCACCTTTGCGGCGCTGGCCAGCGTCCGCCGTCAACAGGAGCTCCCGCACGGGCTGCTGGGCGTGGTGGCCGATCTGCACAACGCCGGGGCCGAGGTCGACTTCTCGGTGCTGTACCCGACCGGTCGCCTCGTCGATGCTCCGCTGCCGACGTGGACCCGGCGTCCGCTGATGCTGGTGCGCGATCCGAACGAGCTGCCCCCGGGCGGTGCCACGCTGTCGGTGCACCCCCTGCTGGGCGCCCATGTGCGGCTGCCGGAAGAGCCGGAGCGGCACGCCTGGCAGTCCGATGTGGGCACCGACACCCAGCCGTGGTTGGGCGACCACCAGGTGCACAACGTCGCCGCACTCCCGGGTGCCGCCTACTGCGAGATGGCCCTGGCGGCCGCCGCGACGGTGCTCGGCGACGGCGCCGAGGTGCACGACATCAGCTTCGACGAGATGCTGCTGCTGGAAGACCACACAGTGGTGTCGGCGGCTTCCACCGTCTCCGCGCCGGGCGCGGCCGACTTCCAGGTCGAGACCTACCACCAGGGTGAGAAGGTGCAGCGGGCGGCCGCCGCGCTGCGCGCCGGTGACGCCGAGGTGCCTGCCGGCCGTGACATCGACGCGCTGCTGGCCGCTCACCCGAAGCGTCTGGACGGGGCCGAGCTGCGGGTCTGGTACAGCCAGCGCGGTATCCAGTACGGACCTGCGTTCGCGGGTCTGGTGGCGGTCAATGTCAACGACGGTGAGAGCGGGCCGGACGACTCGGTGCTCGCGGAGGTGTCGCTGCCCGGGTCGATCCGGTCCCAGCAGGCCGCCTACGGCGTGCATCCCGCGCTGCTCGACGCCTGCTTCCAGGCGGTCGGCGCCCATCCCGCGATCTTCGGTGACGCCTTCGGTTCGCTGCTGCTGCCGATGGGTGTCGCCAAGCTCCGCAGCTACGGTTCGACGCGCAATGTGCACTACTGCCATGCCCGGCTGACCAGTGTCACGGCCGCGACGGTCGAGGTGGATCTGGATCTGCTGGACGAAGACGGCAACGTCCTGCTCGCGGTCACCGGACTGCGGCTGGGTAGCGGTGTGTCGGACACCGGCCGGCTGGAGCGCACCTTCAACGACCGCTTGCTGACCATCGAGTGGGGCCAGCAGGAGCTGCCCGAGGTGGAATACGCGAATCCGGGCAGCTGGCTGCTGATCAGCACCTCGGATGCGGCGGACCTGCTGGCCACCAAACTGGCGGACGCCATCAAGGCGCACGGTGTGGACGTCACCACGATGGTGTGGCCGCAGCATTCCGACCATGACGCCCAGGCCGTGCGGCTGCGTGAACTGCTGGCCTCCAACGTCTTCGGCGATGTGCTGGTGGTGACCCCGCCGCGGCGTGGCGTCACCGATCAGCAGTCCGGGATACGCGGCGGGGACACCGTCCGGCACCTGGTGCACATCGCCAGGGAGCTGCCCGAGGTGCCCGGTCAGGCGCCGCGCCTGCACGTCGTCACGCGCAACGCGCAGACGGTGCTGCCCGACGACTCCGCCAACCTGGACGAGGCCGGGCTGCGTGGCCTGGTGCGGGTGATCGGTACCGAACACCCGCAGCTGCGGGTCACCCAGATCGACGTCGACGACTACACCGATGCCACCCCGGTGGCGGCGCAGCTGGTGTCGGGCTCGGATGAGGACGAGACGGCGTGGCGCGGCGGAAAGTGGTTCGTGGCCCGTCTGGTGTCGGGGCCGCTGCGTCCCGAGGAGCGTCGCACCACGGTGGTGAACCCGGCCCGCGACGGACTCCGTCTGCAGATCCGGACCCCCGGCGATATCGAGACCCTCGAGTTGGCCGCCTTCGAGCGCGTCGCTCCCGGGCCCGGTCAGATCGAGGTCGCGGTGACGGCGTCGAACCTGAACTTCGCCGACGTGCTGATCGCCTTCGGTCGGTACCCGAGCTTCGAGGGCCGCCAGCCCAAGCTCGGCGGTGACTTCGCCGGTGTCGTCACCGCGGTCGGCCCGGGCGTGGTCGGTCACAAGGTGGGCGACCGGGTCGGTGGCGTCTCCGCCGTCGGCACGTGGGCGACCTTTGTCACCTGCGACGCCAACCTGGCCGTGACTCTGCCGCCCGGCCTGCCGACGAATCGGGCCGCGGCGGTGCCGAGTGCACACGCCACCGCTTGGTACGGCCTGCACGACCTGGCCCGGATCGCCGCCGGTGACAAGGTGCTGATCCACTCGGGCACCGGTGGTGTCGGCCAGGCCGCCATCGCCATCGCGCGCGCCGCCGGTGCGGAGATCTATGCCACCGCGGGCAGCGAAGCGCGTCGGGAACTGTTGCGCGGCATGGGAATCGAGCATGTCTACGACTCGCGCAGCACGGAATTCGCCGCACAGATCCGCCGCGACACCGATGGCTACGGCGTGGACATCGTGCTGAACTCGCTGACCGGCGCGGCTCAGCGGGCCGGGCTGGAACTGCTGTCGTTCGGCGGCCGGTTCGTCGAGATCGGCAAGCGCGATATCTACGGCGACACCCGGTTGGGTCTCTTCCCGTTCCGGCGCAACCTGTCGTTCTACGCCGTCGACCTCGCGTTGCTGTCGCTGACCAACCCGGACACGGTGCATCGCCTGCTCGAGGTCTGCTACCAGCAGATCGCCGACGGTGTCCTGCCGCTGCCGGAGACCACGCACTACCCGCTGGAGGACGGCGCCACCGCGATCCGCGTCATGGGTGCGGCCGAGCACACCGGCAAGCTCGTGCTCGACATGCCCCACGGCGGGCAGATCCAGGCGGTGGTCCCGCCGGAGGAGGCCCAGGTCCTGCGCGGCGACGGCGCCTACATCGTGACCGGCGGTCTGGGCGGTCTCGGCCTGTTCCTGGCCGAGAAGCTGGGTGCCGCGGGAGCGGGCAGGATCGTGCTCAACGGCCGGTCCGCGCCGTCGCAGCACGCCCAGGAGGTCATCGACCAGATCCGGCGCGGCGGTACCGAGGTGGAGGTGTCACTCGGTGACATCGCCGAGCCGGAGACCGCCGACCGTCTGGTGGTGGCGGCCTGCGCCACCGGCCTGCCGCTGCGCGGGGTGCTGCACGGCGCGGCGGTCGTCGAGGACGCCGCTCTGCTGAACATCTCCGACGAGCTCGTCGAACGCGACTGGGCACCCAAGGTGTACGGCGCCTGGAATCTGCACACCGCGACGGCCAAGCAGCAACTCGACTGGTTCTGCATGTTCTCGTCGGCTGCGGCACTGGTCGGATCGCCCGGTCAGGGCGCGTACGCGGCGGCCAACAGCTGGCTGGACGCTTTCGCGCACTGGCGGCGCAGCGAGGGCCTGCCCGCCACGGCCATCGCGTGGGGGCCGTGGGCGGAGATCGGCGCCGGCACCGGCCTGGCATCCGAGAGCGGCGAGGCCGCCATCGGGCCCGACGAAGGTGCGTACGCCTTTGACCGGCTGCTGCGGCACGACCGGGCCTACACCGGCTACGCTTCGTTGTCGGGGACGTCGTGGATCACCGCGTTCGCACAGAACACGCGGTTCGCCGAGGCGTTCCGGTCCACCGGGCCGCGAAGCGGCGGTACCAGCAGTGCGTTCCTGGCAGAGCTGCACGATCTGCCGCGCGAAGAGTGGCCGGCCAGGATGCGCAAGATGGTCGCCGAGCAGGTCAGTTTGATTCTGCGGCGTGCGGTGGATCCCGACCGCCCGCTGACTGAATATGGTCTCGATTCCCTGGGGACTCTCGAGGTACGCACCCGCATCGAGGCGGAAACAGGTATTCGTATTGGTTCAGCAGATATCAGCACCGTTCGGGCGCTGACGGAGCGTCTCATCGGCGCTTTGGCGCCCGACTCGCCAGTATCGGTCCCGTCGTGAGGACGGAGAGCGCGTCGATGCGCACCCCGTCCGACGACGTCGTCCAGGTAGGAGACCAATAAGTGGTTGCGATGAAGCCGATACAAGAGTGGATCGGTGAACCAGGTGTGGTGATCTCTTGGCATCCGTCGCGGGCGTCGCTGGCAAAGGTGCGCGAGGCACCGGTCAGCGATGTGCCCACCAGCTATCAGCAGGAACAGCATCTGCTCGCCTATCGCAAGCATCTGGCCGAGGGCACCGATATGGCCCGGCTCATCATCCCGGGCTGGGATGTGCCCGGGCAGTGCGATGTGCGCGCGATGACGCATGTGATCAACGCCTATCTGCGCAGGCATGACACGTTCCACAGTTGGTTCGAGTTCGCCGGCTCCGCTGGAGAGACCGGCGAGATCATCCGGCATACCGTGACCAACCCGCGCGATATCAAGTTCGTGGCCACCGAGCACGGCGAGATGGCGGCCGCGGAATGGCGCGACCACGTGATGTCGACCCCGGACCCCTGGCAGTGGGACTGCTTCCACTTCGGTGTCATCCAGCGGGCCGACCATTTCACCATCTACATCAGCGTCGACCACGTGCACACCGATGCGATGTTCATCGGGTTGGCGTTCGTCGAGATCCACATGATGTACGACGCGCTGGTGCGCGGCGAGGCGCCGTTGCAGCTTCCCGAGGCGGGCAGCTACGCGGAGTACTGCATCGCGCAGCGCCAGTACACCGCCGATCTGACCACCGATTCCGACGAGGTGCGCGGGTGGATCGACTTCCTCGAACTCAACGGCGGCACGCTGCCCGGGTTCTCGCTGCCGCTGGGCGACGCGTCGGTGACGCACTCCGGTGACGTCATCACCCTGCAGCTGCTCGATCAGGACCAGACCGACAAGTTCGAGAAGGCGTGCACCGCGGCCGGTGCGCGGTTCAGCGGCGGCGTGTTCGCCTGCGGCGCCCTGGCGCATGCGGCCCTGACCGGTGAGGACACCTACTCGGTGATCACTCCGACCACCACGCGGCGCACCCAGCTCGACTTCATGACCACGGGCTGGTTCACCGGCCTGGTGCCGATCGCGGTCCCGGTGGACATCACCTCGTTCGGGGATACCGCGCTGGCGGCACAGGCATCGTTCGACGGCGGGATGGATCTGGCGCACGTCCCGTTCGAACGCGTCCTGGAACTGGCTTTCGAAGAAGGGGTCGAGGGGGTTCGTCCGCCGGATCCCGGTACCCCGATGTTGTCGTTCATCGATGTCGGCATGCTGCTGCCGGGCGTCATCGAGCACTTCCAGAGCCTGGGCGGCCGGATCTACAGTGATCCCCGGTCCGCGTACCAGGTCGGCATGTGGGTGAACCGGGGGGAGAAGGAGACGACGGTGACGGTCGCCTTCCCGAACAACTCGATCGCCCGGGAGTCGGTGCTGCGCTACGTCGAGTCGATGCGCGAGGTCTACCTGCGGGTGATCGACGGACTGGTTCCGGTGGAGTCCTTCACCGACACCGATGCGGCCGATCTCGACCTCAAGACCGCCTGACCGCATTTCTTCATGGAGGTGACGGTGCGATGACGCGTGCCACCACAACGCCGGACGCCACGAGCAACCCGGATGCCGCACGACAAGACGATGTGCTCTCGTTCACCGATCAGGTGATGTTCCTGGCTCTGCGCGCCACCGGCGCGGAGTCGGTGGTCCAGGCCAACTGGATCTACGAGCATCCCATCGACTACGACGGCCTGCGTAAGTTCTTCGACGGCATGGGTTATGGGCTGATGGGCCGGCGCATCGAGCCCTCCCCGCTGCCGTTCGGGCGGCACCGCTGGGTGACGGTGCACGGACCGCAGCAGGAGCTGGAGATCGCCGAACCACGTCCGCGTTCCGAACTCAGCGACTGGGTCGACGAACGGACGGCGATGCCGCTGGATCCCGAGCACGGTCCGAGTTGGCATATCGGTGTGCTGCCGATGACCGACGGTTCCACCGCGGTATCGCTGACGGCCTCGCACTGCACCGGTGACGGCAGTGCCGGGGTGCTCGCACTGCTGGAGGCGGCGCACCAGGCCCGGCTGCATCACGGCTGGAACCCGCCCCACGCCCGTACCCGGCGACAGGCCGTCGTCGAGGATCTGCGCGTCACGGTGCGCGGACTGCCCGAACTGGGCCGCACCCTGGTCGCGGCCGCCAAACTCGCCTACGCTCGCCGCCACGAGATCTCCCGGTCCGGCGCGGTGCGGGTGGCGAAGCCGACGGGTCCCGATCACCTGGTGAAGGTGCCTGCGCTTTCGGTGTTCATCCCGACGGCGGAGTGGGACGCGCGCGCGGAAAGTCTTGGTGGAAACAGTTATTCGCTGGTGGCCGGCTTCGCCGCCAAGTTGTCCGAACGGCTGGGCCGGCATCGCGTCGAGGACGGTCTGGTGACGCTCAATGTGCCGCAGGCCGACCGGCAGTTCGGCGACACCCGCGCCAACGCGGTGAAACTGGCCGATATCGTCGTCGACCCGACCAAGGTGACCACCGACCTGTCCCACGCCCGTGCGGCACTGAAGGCGGGCATCACCGCGGCCCGCGAGGTGCCGGACGAGACGTTGCAGCTGCTGCCGCTGGTCCCGTGGGTGCCCAAACGCGCCGTGCACGCGGTGGCCGATGTGGTGTTCGGGTTCTCCGCGGATATGCCGGTGTCATGCTCGAACATGGGCGAGCTGCCCCCCGACGTCGCCCTGGCCGACGGCACCCCGGCCGAATACATGTTCTTCCGCGGCGTGGACCGCACCATCACCCGGCACTCGCTGGAAAAGCGTGGTGGCCTGCTCACCGTGGTGGCCCTGCGCCTCAACGGCACGATCGCGCTCAGCGTCGTCGCCTACAAACCCGGCGCGGAGAACTCCAAGCCGTGGTTGCGTGATGTGATCATCAGCACGCTCGCGGAATTCGGCCTGTCCGGCCCGGTCGAGTAACGGCAGATCCCAGGAGTGCAGATGGACAACCGCCTGGCCCTGTTCGACGAAGGCATGGTCCGGTCGTTGAACGCCACCGGCCGGATGCAGACGATCCAGTGTGTCTGGGTCTACGAGCGCCCCATCGACATGGCGGGCGTGCGGCGCTTCCACCGCAATTTCGGTTACGGCATGGCGGGCCGGCGCATCGAGCGTTCGCCGCTGCCGTTCGGCCGGTACCGGTGGGTGGCCACACCGGGACCGGCGTCCCCGCTGGAGGTCAACGAGACACCGATCCCGCGCGAGGACCTCAACGACTGGATCGATTTCCGGTCCCAGATCCACGTCGACGCCGAGGAGGGCCCGGGTTGGCATATCGCCGTCCAGCCGCTGGACGACGGCTCGACGGCGGTCTGCGTGGTGGGCACGCACTGCCTGGGTGACGGCGTCGGCGCCGCACTGGCGGTGTGGGCGGCCGTGATCGACAACAAGATCGACATCGGTTATCCCGCACCGTATTCCCGCCGCACCGGGCGCGCCATCGCGGCGGACCTGTGGGATACCGTGCGCGAGCTGCCGCAGGCGGCGCGGGCGGCGGCCAAACTGGTCAGGCTCGTCCGCGAAGGCGCCGAGAACGCCCCCGCGCATGCGGGCGGGAGCACACCCGCGCCGCGGAAGAAGCCCACCGGTCCCGACGAGCCCGTCCTGGTGCCGTGGACGTCGGTCTGGATCGACCCCGCGCTCTGGGAGGAGCGGGCCCACGCCCTGGGCGGTAACACTTACGCGCTGCTGGCCGGTTTCGCTGCCCGGTTGGGCGAACGGTTGGATCGCCGCGGCCCCGACGGCAGTGTGACGTTGATGATCGCCAAGGCCGACCGCGGTGACAAGGATTATCGCGCCAACGCGATGTCGCTGACCAACGTCAAGGTCGACCCGACCCCGGTGACCAAGGATCTGACCGCGGTGCGGGCTGTCGTCCGCGAGGCGCTCAAGACCAACGAGGAGACGCCCAATCCGCTCCTGGACGTGCTACCGCTGGTGCCTTTGCTGCCGCGCAAGGCCGTCCGGCTGTTGGCCGACAGCATCGTGGGTGCCAACGACCTGCCCGTCACCTGCTCGAATATCGGTGTCATGCCCGAGGCCCTGGCCTCGGTGGATGGCACCCCGGCGGATTTCACCGTGTTCCGCGGCGTCGATCAGGGACTCACCCGACACTTCCTGGAACTCAGCGGCGGCCAGTTGGTTGTGGTTTCCGTGCTGGTAGGTGGCAAAATCAACATCGGCGTCGAGGCGTACAAGCCCGGTGCCGAAAACTCCAAGGCGCTCCTTCGGGAGCTGGTCGCCGACACCCTGGCCGAATTCGAACTCACCGGCGAGATTCGATAGCACGCCGGCCGTGCTGACTGACAGAGCGTGATGACTGATAGAGGTTTATGCCCATGACACAGAGTTCTCTCGTCGGTGTGCTGCGCGAACGCGCCAGTCTGCAGCCCGATGACCTGGCATACACCTATCTGAACTACGAGATCGATCCCGACGGTGTCGCCATCAGCCTCACCTGGGCCCAGCTGCACCGGCGGGTGCACAGCCTGGCCTGGGAACTTCGCCAGATCGCCGAGATCGGCGAACGCGCCGTCATCGTCGCGCCGCAGGGGCTGGAGTACGTCGTCGCGTTCCTGGCCACGCTGCAGGCCGGTCTGATCGGGGTCCCGCTGTCGGCACCCAAGGTGGGCCGGCACGACGAGCGCATCGCCGCCGTCATCGCGGACTCGGCCCCGGCCCTGCTGCTCACCACGTCGGCCGTCACCGAATCGCTGACCGAATACGCGGTCGCGAGCGAGGACCGCCCGGCACCGGTGATCATCGAGGTCGACAAGCTGGACCTGGACGAGCGGCGCAAGAACCTCAAGTCCCGGGAGGAGTTCCCGGAGACGGCGTACCTCCAGTACACCTCCGGGTCCACCCGCACCCCGGCCGGCGTGATGGTCACCAACGCCAACGTGTCGGCGAACTTCGAGCAGTTCGTGCACGACGAGTTCGCCGCGCACGGCAATGTGGCACCGCCGAACACCACGGTGGCCATCTGGCTGCCCTTCTACCACGACATGGGCCTGCTCTTTGGGATCGGCTATCCCATCCTGGGCGGCTGGCACACCGTGTTCACCACCCCGATGGCGTTCGCGGCCAAGCCCGCCCGCTGGGTCCAGATGATGGCGAGCTACCCGAATGTGCTGACCGCCGGCCCCAACTTCGCCTTCGAGCTGGCCGCCGGCCGCACCACCGATGAGGATATGGCCGGGCTCGACCTCGGCGGCGTCGCAGCGCTGGTCAGCGGTGCCGAGCGGGTGCACGAGGCCACGCTGCGCCGCTTCGCGCAGCGGTTCGCCAAGTTCAACTTCCATCCCGAGGTGCTCAAGCCGTCCTACGGACTGGCCGAGGCCACCCTCTACGTCGCCACCCGCGAGGCCGGCAGCCCGCCCAGTGTCGCCGCGTTCGACGCCGACAAGCTGGCCGCCGGGCACGCCGAGCGCTGCGCGTTGGAGGACGGCACCGCGCTGGTCAGCTACGGCACGGAGACCTCACCGCTGGTGCGCATCGTCGATCCGGAGACCGGTGTCGAATGCCCGGCCGGGATCATCGGTGAGATCTGGACCTACGGCGAGAACAACTGCCTCGGCTACTGGCGCAAGCCGGAGCAGACTGAGCGGGTCTTCAAAGCCGAGATCGTCGGCCCGACCGCGGGTACGCCCGCAGGTCCGTGGCTGCGCACCGGCGACCTCGGGGTCATTTCCGAGGGCGAGCTGTTCATCATCGGCCGGATCAAGGATCTGCTGATCGTGCGCGGCCGCAACCACTACCCGGACGACATCGAGTCCACCATCAGCGAGATCACCGGGGGCCGGGTGGCCGCCTTCTCGGTCGAGGAGGACCGCACCGAGCAGCTGGTCGCGGTGATCGAGATCAAGAAGCGCGAACAGATCGCCGAGGACGAGCTGGCGTTGATCAAGCGCGATGTGGCGACCGCGGTGTCGGAGACACACGGGATCAGCGCCGCCGATCTGGTCTTCGTGCCGAGCGGTTCGATCCCGCTGACCACCAGCGGTAAGGTGCGCCGGTCGTCGTCGGCGGAGTTGTACCGCAATCGCCAGTTCGACCGGCTGGACGACAAAGTGCAGTCGGCCTGAGACCGTCGGGTTTCGTGACAGGGACAGACAACACCCTCGCCTACATCGATCAGACGTCGTTCCACGGACTCCGGGCCCTCGGCCGCGGACCCATCATGCAGTACATCTGGATCTACCGGCGGCCGATCGACATGGCCGGCGTGCGGCGTTTTCACCGCAACCTGGTGGGCACGCTGCTGGGCCGGCGCATCGAGTGCTCGCCGCTGCCGATCGGCAGGCATCGGTGGGTGGCCGAGCCGGAGCCGCCCGGGATCGACACCTACGCCGAGCCCCGGTCCCGCGAGCAGGTGTGGGACTTCGCCGACGAGCACGTGGCCCTGCCGATCGACCCGGCGAGCGGGCCGGGGTGGCGTCTCGGGGTCCAACCCCTGACCGACGGCGGCGCCGCGCTGAGCTTGACGGCGTCGCACTCGGTGGCCGACGGTCAGGGCTTCTCGATGGCCGTCGCCGACGCCGTCAACGGGGTCGTCCTGGATCTCGGCTATCCACCGCCGGGGTCGCGGCCGCGCGGCAGGGCGCTGCGTGAGGACGGCGTGCAGGTGTTGCGGGCGGTGCCGTCGATGGGACGCGCGATCGCGGCCACCGTCGCGGTCGCACGCAGCGAGCGCGCGGATCTGGCGACGTCGTTCCGGACCGCGGCGCAGCCACCGCGCGACGGTGACGACCGCCCGGTGGTGGCGCCGAACGTCACGGCTTTCATCGATATCGATGACTGGGATCGAACCGCGAAAGCCCTTGGTGGAACCAGTAACTCGCTGTTCGCCGGGCTCGCGGCGCGGCTCGGCGCCCGGCGCGGCCGGGTGGCCGCCGACGGGCTGGTCAAACTCTCCTGGCCGGTCAGTGAGCGGCAGCCGGGGGACACCCGCGCCAATGCGCTCATCGCCACGCATATGACCGCCGATCCGGCCGTGGTCACCGCCGACCTCGCGGGTGTCCGCGCGGCCATGAAACAGGCGCTGTCGGAATCTGCCGAGATGTCGGCCCGGTTGATGGGGCCGCTGCCGCTGACGCCGCTCACGCCGAAGGCGTTGGTACGCCGCCTGGAAGCCATGGTGGTGTCGGTGAACAGCCCGATCGGCTGCTCGAACATGGGGGAGCTCGACCCCGCGGTGAACCGGCCCGACGGCACCGACGCGGACTACGTCTCGCTGCGGCTGCTGGAACCGCGGATCACCTCACGCGACCTCAATCAGATGAACGGGTATCTGGGGCTGGTGTCGGGCCGGCTGCACGGACGGGTCTTCGTCGCGGCGGGCGGCTGGACCGTGGGCGGCGACAACTCGCGCGCCGCGATCCGGCACGCGCTGGCCGGCGCCTTGGACGATTTCGGGCTCGCGGCGACGTTCTAGCCGGTCCGGACGGGGCGTGCCGCGTGCTCGATCAGGTCGGCTGCCGAGGCCACGCTCTGCGCCGGCGTGGCCAGACCGGCGGCGAACTCGCGGGCCCGCCGGGCGACGGCCGGATCCAGCACGGTCCGCAGCGCGGCGGTGAGCGACTTCTTGTTCATCGAGGTGAACCGTTGCGAGGTCCCGATTTTCAGCTTGCGCACGGCCCTCGCCCACACCGGCTGATCGGCGGACACCCACAACACCAGGGTGGGCACACCGGCTCGGGCGCCCGCGGCGGTGGTTCCGGCGCCACCGTGGTGCACGACGGCCCGGCAGGCCGGGAACACCGCGGAGTGGTTCACCGCGCCGACCAGCTTGACGTGCTCGGCCGCCGCGATCTCGTCGAGCTCCCAGACGCCGGCGCTGATCAGCGCGCGTTCACCCAGTTCGGCGCAGACCTGGGTGATCATGGCGACCGCGTCGGCGGGGGACTCCACCGGCATGCTGCCGAAGCCGAAGTAGATCGGCGGGGTGCCGGCGTTGATCCAGGAGGTCACCTCCTCGTCGATGGCCGTCTCCAGCCCCAGGGTGATCGCGCCGACCAGGGGACGCGTGCCGCCCCACTCCTGCGCCAGGCCGGGGAAGAAGGTCGGGTCGTAGGCCTGGATCTCCAACGCCCCCGCCTCGACGATGCGCCGCGCCGAGCGGATGTTGGTGGCCGGCAAGCCCAGGGTGCGGCGCTGGGCGTCCTCGGCGGACTTGCCGAGGCGCCACAGGGCCCACTCGCCAACCGCGAAGCTGGGTTTGATGGCCCACGACGGTAGCGGTACCGCCAGCAGGTGGCTGTTGGGCCGGGCCGGGAAGTAGTGCAGGGCCGCCATCGGGATGTCGTAGCGCTCGGCGACGTTGGCGGCCACCTCCTGATAGGTGGTCCCGGTCAGGATGAGGTCGGCATCGGCGGCCAGCTCGGTGAGGGTGGCGTTCATATCCGCCCACCCGTCGGTGTAGTAGGCGATGCCCTCCTTGATGGCGGCCACCGGGTTCTTCAGCTTCCAATAGTTCTGGAACGCGTCGCTTTCCACCTGTTTCTGGGAGTCGACACCATAGGCGACGGCGGGTCCCAGGCCGACCGACTCCACGAAGCCGATGAGATTGGGCGGCACGGCGATCCTGACCTCGTGCCCCCGGTTGCGCAGTTCGCGCGCCACCGCGGCGCAGGGTTCGACGTCGCCGCGCGTGCCGTGGACTGCCACAACGATTCTCATGAGCGGGAAGTCTATTCGGTACCGGCGTCCGCCGGGTCGGCCGATCGGGCGGTCAGCGACTGGCTCTGCTGAACCACTTCGTCTTGACCCGCCAGGAGTGCGCCGAGGTCAGGGCGAAGCCCGCCGCGCACCCACAGGCGAAGATCCAGACCAGCGTGCCGCCATCCCAGATCTGCAAGGGCACGACGTAGGCGGTGACGATCCGGATGGCACAGGCCAGGATGCCGCTCCCCGAGGCGACCAGATAGACATTGGCGATGGCCCGTGACTTGGGGTCTTTGCGCAGCACCAGCAGGGCGCGCACCCCATAGCCGAGCAGGTAGATCAGCATGCCGCAGACCATCAGCCAGTACAGGCTGAGCCAGAAGTCGGTGGGCACCTCGAAGAAGTCGGCGCGGTACACCGTGGCGCCGTTGCTCAGGGAGAAGGCGGCCAGCATCAGCGGGATGCACAGCGTGGCCGGACGCTCGATGTACTGCTTGAAGGAGCTTTGCATGGCGTGGTCGTCCTGCAACCTGCCGACGGCGTTGTAGACGATGGCCGACGCCGCGACGATGTAGCAGTCGTGGCCGATGTAGTCCTCGAGGTTCCACATACCGGTCATCGTGTGCAGCAGTTTGCCCAGGGTTTCCGAGGCCAGCGGCGACATCAGCAGAACCGCCAGGCCCTGTAACGCGATGTTGAGGGTCGCGGCAACTTCCCAGCGGCACGACCAGGTGACGCGACGGATCCACAAGCTCCACGCGATACACGCCAAGGTGATCGCGATGAGGATGGTCAGTTGCATCTTTGTCGCCTTCGAGCTGAATTATTGTCAGCAAATACTACTGGTTAGAGCGGGGGCGCGTCGCTACGCGGCGTGAGTTGGGACAGTCGTGGCGGGCGGGTCTGCTGCCGGGTGCCGACCTCCTCGCGCACCGCTTCCTTCACCGCGGTGACGGTGAACGGCGTCGACTCGATGTAATTCCACACCTCTTGGCGGCTCATGAGCCCGAAACGCACCTGAAGGTCGGGATAACTCAAGGTGAAGCGATCGGCGACGCGGCGAAGTTCCTCGGCGTCGGGGTAGCTGGCCTCTTTGATCCGCCGGTAGTACGTGCTGCTGGAGATACCGAGGGCGTCGTAGATGTCCTTGGCCTCGACATCACCGTCGAGCAGGTAATCGAGCAGCGCTTTGAGTTGTCGACCGTTCTCATCGGTACGTGGCACCCACCTACAATAACGGCATCCCGCTATTGGGCGCCAGCAACCAAACAGCGGACATGAATTCCTTAATTGACACTGGCGTCACACTTTAGGGAGTTGTGTCCCAATTCTGGGACACAGGCCGTAATGTGGTGCCCATGGTTGCTCCGCTATTCCGGAACAGAGTCGAAACCGGCGAATTTTCTCCCTCCGGCATCGGGCTTGCACTCGATGACGTTGCCGCCGATCTGGGTGCCACCGTCATGCTCACCGACTACGACGTCGACGACGCGCCGAAGCCCGATGATCTGCAGCGGGTGCAGGTGCCGTTGTCGGAGGTGCTCAGCGAAGAGCTCGCAGGTGCCAGCCGGCACCTGCGCGTGCCGGCCGAGCAGATCCTGCTGGCCGCGCTGGCCCGCACCGTCCACCGCACGATCGGCAGCGGCGTGGTTGCCGTCGACCTCGTGCGTCAGTCGACGGCCGAGACCACCGTGCACGCCCTCGGCCTGAGCTGCGCGTCGCCTTCCGAGGTCGACGCGACCGGGATGCTGACCGAGGTCCGGGCCGCGATCGCGGGCGCGGCCGCCCGTCACGGCGCACACCCCGAGGCCGAGGTGGCGTTCAGTTACGCCGATCCGGCACCGGCGTGTGAGGTCATCCCCGGCCTCGGCCACGCGCTGAAGCTGCGGGCGTACCGCAGCGGCGACGTGCTCAACCTGGACTGGTGGTACGACACCCGCCGGTTCGAGGAGTACACCATCGTCGAGCTCACCGAGCAGTTCCCGCTGGCGCTCATCGAGATCGCCTCGGAGGCCGTGCCGGCGGCGGTCGACGCCGCCTGACGTAAACTCCTCCCATCGGCATAGATCCGGCCATCACCGGGGAGCCTTCGGAAGAAAAGCCGGTTGCGGCTCGGTAGAACCGAACGGGTGGGCCCGTCATCGCCCGCGAATGAGCGGCACATGTGTGTGGTGTGCAAGCGGGGTGGTACCGCGGCGCTCGCGCACCGGCGCGACGTTCGTCCCCGTGCCTGACATACCTGGCACAGGAGACGACCCCATATGTCCGCCAACGTGGCCACCTACCCGAAGCTCACGGGCGGATCGCCGAACTTCCCGGCACTGGAAACCGATGTGCTGGCGTACTGGGCTGCCGACGGCACGTTCCGCGCCAGTCTGGACGGGCGCGCCGATGCCCCCGAGTACGTCTTCTATGACGGCCCGCCGTTCGCCAACGGCCTGCCGCATTACGGCCACCTGCTCACCGGCTACGTCAAGGACATCGTCCCGCGCTACCGGACCATGCGCGGGTACAAGGTGGAACGCCGCTTCGGCTGGGACACCCACGGTCTGCCCGCCGAGCTCGAGGTGCAGCGCCAACTCGGCATCGCCGACAAGGCGCAGATCGAGGCCATGGGTATCGGCGCCTTCAACGACGCCTGCCGCGCCTCGGTGCTCAAGTACACCGACGAGTGGCGGGCCTACGTCACCCGCCAGGCCCGCTGGGTCGACTTCGACAACGATTACAAGACCCTCGATCCCGGCTTCATGGAGTCGGTGATCTGGGCCTTCAAACAGCTGTGGGACAAGGGCCTGGCCTATGAGGGCAACCGGGTGTTGCCGTACTGCTGGAACGACGAGACCCCGCTGTCCAACCACGAGCTGCGGATGGACGATGACGTCTACCAGAGCAGGCAGGACCCCGCGCTGACGGTCGGGTTCCGGATCGACGACAGCGCCGGCCCCGATCTGGGCGGGTGCTACCTGCTGATCTGGACCACGACACCGTGGACGCTGCCGTCCAACCAGGCCGTCGCCGTCAACCCCGAGGTCACCTACGTCGTCGTCGAGGGACCCGACGGACACCGGTACGTGCTGGCCGAGGCGCGGCTGGGCGCCTACGCGCGCGAACTCGGCGAGGAGCCGGTGGTGGTGGCGACCTACACCGGTGAACAGCTGCTGGGCCTGCGTTACGCGCCGCCGTTCCCGTACTTTCCGGATGCGGTCAATTCGTTCCAGGTGCTCGGAGCGGACTTCGTCAGCACCGAGGACGGCACCGGCCTGGTGCACATGGCGCCCGCCTACGGTGAGGACGACAAGGCCACCGCCGACACCGCCGATATCGTCGCCGTCACCCCGGTGGATTCCAAAGGCCGATTCGACACGACGGTGCCCGACTACGCGGGCCTGCACGTCTTCGAGGCCAACGCGCAGATCATCCGCGACCTCAAGAACGGCACCGGCGCGGCAGCGGTCAACGGCGCGGTGCTGCTGCGCCAGGAGACCTACGACCACTCCTACCCGCACTGCTGGCGCTGCCGCAATCCGCTGATCTACCGGGCGGTGTCGTCCTGGTTCATCAAGGTGACGGAGTTCCGCGACCGCATGGTCGAGCTCAACCAGCAGATCACCTGGTATCCCGAACACGTCAAGGACGGCCAGTTCGGCAAGTGGCTCTCGAACGCCAGGGACTGGTCGGTCTCACGGAACCGGTACTGGGGCAGCCCGATTCCGGTGTGGAAGTCCGACGATCCGGCGTATCCGCGTGTCGATGTGTACGGCAGCCTGGACGAGCTGGAGCGCGACTTCGGCGTGCGCCCGGACAATCTGCACCGGCCCTTCATCGATGAGCTGACCCGGCCCAACCCCGACGATCCGACCGGCCGCTCGACGATGCGCCGCATCGAGGATGTCTTCGACGTGTGGTTCGACTCCGGATCGATGCCGTACGCCCAGGTGCACTACCCGTTCGAGAACAAGGACTGGTTCGAGGGCGGTACCGGGGGAGGCACGGACGCGCACTTCCCCGGCGATTTCATCGTCGAGTACATCGGCCAGACCCGCGGCTGGTTCTACACGATGCACGTGCTGGCCACCGCGCTGTTCGACAAGCCGGCGTTCAAAACCTGTGTGGCACACGGCATCGTGTTGGGCAATGACGGCCAGAAGATGAGCAAGTCGCTGCGCAACTACCCGGACGTGTCCGAGGTGTTCGACCGCGACGGCTCCGACGCCATGCGCTGGTTCCTGATGGCCTCGCCGATCCTGCGCGGCGGCAACCTGATCGTCACCGAACAGGGCATCCGGGAAGGGGTGCGTCAGGTGCAGCTGCCGTTCTGGAACGCCTACTCGTTCCTGACGTTGTACGCACCGCACCGCGGCACCTGGCGCACCGATTCCACCCATGTGCTGGACCGCTACATCCTGGCCAAGCTGGCTGCGCTGCGTGATGACCTCACCGCGTCGTTGGATGGCTGCGATATCTCGGGTGCGTGCGAACAGCTGCGCCAGTTCACCGAGGCGCTGACGAACTGGTATGTGCGGCGGTCACGTCAGAGGTTCTGGGCGGAAGACCCCGCCGCGATCGACACTCTGCACACCGTCCTCGAAGTGACGGGGCGGCTGGCGGCGCCGCTGCTGCCGCTGGTCTCCGAGGTCATCTGGCGGGGCCTGACGGGGGAGCGGTCGGTGCACCTGACCGACTGGCCCGAGGAAGGTCTGCTACCCGCCGACCCGGAACTGGTGGCCGCCATGGATCAGGTCCGTGAGGTGTGTTCGACGGGATCCTCGCTGCGTAAGGCCAAGAAGTTGCGGGTGCGGCTGCCGCTGACGAAACTGACTGTGGCAGTGGAGAATCCGTCTGTTCTGGAGCCCTTCAAAGATCTGATCGCCGATGAGCTGAACGTGAAGGCGGTCGAGCTCACCGACGATATCGACGCCTACGGCCGGTTCGAGCTCGCGGTCAACGCCCGGGTGGCCGGACCGCGGATCGGCAAGGATGTGCAGGCCGCCATCAAGGCCGTCAAGGCAGGCCAGGGCGTGGTCAACGCCGACGGCACGCTCAGCGCCGGCCCCACCACACTGCTGGAAGGCGAGTACACCGCCAAACTGGTGGCCGCCGAACCGGAATGGACCGCGGCGCTGCCCGACGGCGCGGGACTGGTGGTGCTCGACGGCACCGTCACCCCCGAGTTGGAGGCCGAGGGCTGGGCCAAGGACCGGATCCGGGAGCTGCAGGAGCTGCGCAAGTCCACCGGCCTGGAGGTATCCGACCGGATCATGGTGGTGATGGCCGTGCCGGAACAGTTCGCCGACTGGGCGGCCACCCATCGCGATCTGATCGCCGGGGAGATCCTGGCCACCAGCTTCGAGTTCGGTGCGCCGGTGGACGGTACCGAGATCGGCGACGGCGTCACGGTCGCCCTCACCAAGGCCTGATGAAGGCCTGATCAAGGCCTGATCAGCACCGCGCCGTTCAGGGCCGGGCCACGCGGGCGCGGTGCCCGGCGATACTCACCACATCGCCGGGCCGCAGTTGCCTGCCGCGGCGGGTGTCGACCTCGTCGTTGACGGTGACGAGCCCGTCGGCGATGACCGACTTGGCGTCGGCGCCGGTGTCGATCAGCCCGGCGAGTTTGAGGAACTGCCCGAGGCGAATCGTCTCGTCGCGGATGGGCACGTCGTTCATGGGTTGTCAGCGTAACGACGTCGGAGGCTGCACCTAGCATCGACAACTGTGGAGCGCTGGGTCCTGCATCTGGACATGGACGCGTTCTTCGCGTCCGTCGAGCAGCTGACCCGGCCCACTCTGCGTGGGCGCCCGGTACTGGTCGGCGGTCTGGGTGGGCGCGGTGTGGTGGCCGGCGCGAGTTATGAGGCCCGGGTCTTCGGCGCGCGCTCGGCGATGCCGATGCACCAGGCACGCCGGCTGGTCGGCGCCCCGGCGGTGGTGCTGCCGCCGCGTGGTGCGGTGTACGGAGTGGCCAGCGGCCGGGTGTTCGACACCGTGCGGTCGGTGGTGCCGGTGCTGGAACAGCTGTCCTTCGACGAGGCATTCGGCGAGCCGGCCGAACTGGTCGGCGCGGCCGCGAGCGAGGTCGAACGATTCTGCGAAGCCCTGCGCGCCAAGGTGTTGGACCAGACCGGGCTGATTGCCTCGGTCGGGGCGGGCTCGGGTAAGCAGGTCGCCAAGATCGCCTCCGGTCTGGCCAAGCCGGACGGCATCCGGGTCGTCGACCGCAGTGCCGAGCGGCTCCTGCTGGACGGCCTGCCGGTGCGCCGGCTGTGGGGTATCGGCCCGGTCGCCGAGGAGCGGCTCAACCGGCTCGGCATCGAGACCATCGGTGCGTTGGCCGCGCTCAGCGATGGGGAGGTCGCCGACATCCTGGGCGGTACGGTCGGGCCGGCGCTGCACCGGCTGGCCCGCGGGATCGACGATCGCCCCGTCGCCGAACGGGCCGAGGCCAAACAGATCAGCGCCGAGTCGACGTTCGCCGAGGACCTGCGGACGCTGGAGCAGTTGCGCGATGCGACGGTGCCGATCGGTGAACACGCGCATCGGCGGCTGACCAAGGACGGCAGGGGTGCGCGCACCGTCACCGTGAAGCTCAAGAAGTCCGATATGAGCACCTTGACCCGCTCGGCGACGCTGCCGTACGCCACCACCGACGCGGCCACCCTGATCTCGACCGCCCGCCGGCTGCTCCTCGATCCGGTGGAGGTCGGTCCCATTCGGCTGGTCGGGGTGGGCTTTTCCGGGCTGTCCCTGGTGCAGCAGGAATCGTTGTTCCCGGACCTCGACCAGGTTCGTGACGAGGTCGCCGAACACCCGGCAACCCCGGCCACCGTCGCCGCGGCGCCGACCCCCTGGCGGATCGGCGACGATGTGTCGCACCGCCGGTACGGGCACGGCTGGTTGCAGGGGGCGGGCCACGGTGTGATGACGGTCCGGTTCGAGACGCGGGCCAGCGGCTCCGGCGTCGCCCGCACCTTCGCCGAGGACGATGACGAGATCACCCGGGCCGACCCGATCGACAGCCTGGACTGGCAGCCCTACCTGACGAGCCTGCAACAGGGCGCCGAATAGGCGGCCGGGCCGCATTGGACGGGCGCGTTCCCCGCCTCCGCGGCGCCGTTTGGGATGATGGACACGTGACTGACGAAAAAGCGGCTGCACCGGTGGCCCCAGACGGCGGGTCCGGCGCCGACGACCCCGCCGGACCGCGCCCTCGGCGGCGCCTGCGTCTGCTGTTCGTGGTCGCCGGCGTGGTGCTGGCACTCGACATCGTCAGCAAGGTGCTCGCCGTGCACCTGCTGACGCCGGGACAGCCGGTGTCCATCATCGGGGACACCGTGACGTGGACCCTGGTGCGCAACTCCGGTGCGGCGTTCTCCATGGCCACCGGCTACACCTGGGTGCTGACCCTCGTCGCGACGGGTGTGGTGATCGGCATCGTCTGGATGGGCCGCCGGCTGGTCTCGCCGTGGTGGGCTCTGGGCCTGGGAATGATTCTCGGCGGGGCGCTGGGCAATCTGATGGACCGGTTCTTCCGCTCGCCCGGTCCGCTGCGCGGACACGTCGTGGATTTCCTGTCCATCGGGTGGTGGCCGGTGTTCAATGTCGCCGATCCCGCGGTGGTGGGCGGGGCGATCCTGCTCGTGGTGCTGTCGTTGTTCGGCTTCGACTTCGATACCGACGGCCGGCGCCAGCCGGACGGCGCATCCGATCCCGACGGCCGGCGCCGGACGGAGGAACCGGCGAAGGAGTCGGCGCCCGTTGCGGGCGACGACGCGGACTCGCCGGAGTGACGACCAGATCGATGCCGGTGCCCGAGGGCTTGGCGGGAATGCGGGTCGACGCCGGACTGGCGCGGCTGCTCGGGCTGTCCCGCACGGCGGCCGCCGCGATCGCCGAAGAGGGCGGTGTCGAACTCGATGGCCTCGCCGCGGGGAAGTCGGACAAACTGACCGCCGGCGCCTGGTTGGAGGTGCGCATCCCGGATGCGCCCGCGCCGATCGAGAACACGCCCGTCGATATCGAGGGCATGACCATTCTGTACTCCGACGCCGACATCGTCGCCGTCGACAAGCCCGCGGGGGTGGCCGCCCACGCGTCCGTCGGCTGGACCGGTCCGACAGTGCTCGGTGGGCTGGCGGCGGCGGGTTACCGCATCACCACCTCGGGTGTGCACGAACGCCAGGGCATCGTGCACCGGCTGGACGCCGGTACCTCCGGCGTCATGGTGGTGGCCATCTCGGAACGGGCGTACACCCTGCTCAAACGTGCTTTCAAAGAACGCACCGTGGACAAGCGCTACCACGCCCTGGTCCAGGGGCATCCCGATCCGTCCAGCGGGACCATCGACGCGCCGATCGGCAGGCACCGCGGCCACGACTGGAAGTTCGCGGTCACCGAGCAGGGACGGCACAGCGTCACCCATTACGACACGGTGGAGGCTCATGTCGCGGCGAGCCTGCTGGATGTGCACCTGGAGACCGGCCGCACGCACCAGATCCGGGTGCATTTCTCGGCGCTGCACCATCCGTGCTGCGGCGACCTGACCTATGGGGCCGACCCGAAGCTGGCCAAGAAACTGGGCCTGGAGCGTCAGTGGTTACACGCGCGGTCGCTGGCCTTCGCCCATCCCGCCGACGGCAGGTGGATAGAGATCACCAGCCCTTATCCGGCTGATCTGCAGCACGCGCTGGACGTGTTGCGTCACGAGCACTGAGGTGGCCGGGAGGCGATCCGGAGGGCAGGAGCGAAGCGACCCGGGAATGCGATCCGGATTGCTTTTCGGCGCGGGGGCCTACGGAATGTGGGGTCTGTTCCCCGCCTTCTTCCCGCTGCTCAAGCCCGCGGGCGCGGCCGAGATCCTCGCGCATCGCATCGTGTGGAGCCTCATCCTGCTGGCCGTGGTGATCGTGCTGGTCGGGCGGCTCGGCGAGTTGCGCACGATGTCTCGACGCACCTGGTTGTTACTGACCTGCGCGTCGGCGCTGATCGCCGCGAACTGGGCCATCTACGTGTACGCGGTGAACAACGGTCACGTCGTCGACGCAGCCCTGGGGTATTTCATCAACCCGTTGGTGACGGTGGCGCTCGGGGTGCTGATCTTCCGGGAACGGCTCAACCGCGCCCAGCTGGTGGCGCTGGCGATCACGGTGGTGGCGGTCGTGGTGCTCACCGTCGAGATCGGGTCCCTGCCCTATATCGGGTTGGGGCTGGCGCTGTCCTTCGCGTTGTACGGTGCGGTGAAGAAGACGGTCGACGCCGATCCCAGGATCAGCGTCGGTGTGGAGGCGGGGCTGGCCGCACCGTTTGCTGTGGGTTATCTGCTGATGCTTCAGTCGGCCGGTACGGGTACCTTCCTCGGGCACGGAGCGACGCACGTCGCGCTGTTGATGTGCTCCGGTGCCCTCACAGCAATCCCATTGTTGTTGTTCGCTGCTGCCGCCCAACGCCTGCCGATGGTGACGATGGGACTGCTGTTCTACCTGACGCCCGTCATGCAAATGTCGTGGGGTGTGCTGGTCGGACACGAGGCGATGCCGCCCGCGCGCTGGCTCGGATTTGCACTCATCTGGGTCGCGCTGGCGGTGTTCAGCGTCGATGCTGTACTCCGTGCGCGGTCAGCGCGTCGGTCGCTTGCTTCGGAGGGCAATGTATAAACAACCTGAGAAGATTGCTGGGCGGCGCTCGGTTTCGCACCGGCGTCGCCGACTCAGCTGCGTAAACCTGTAGCCTGGTCCGCAATGTTCAAACGTCCCAAGGTGAGCGCGCACGCCTTTTTGGCGGCCAGTGGCCGACTGATCGTCAGTCACCCGCTGCTCGTGATCGCCACGTGGGTGGTCATCGCCGGCGCCTTGTTCGCTGCGCTACCCCCGCTGGCGACCGTTGCCGCTCAGCATCCGCCGGATTTCTGGCCCAAGGATGCCCCTGTGCTGGTCGCCGGCAAACAGATGAAGGACGCGTTCAACGAGGCCGGCGCGAGCAACATGGTGGCCGTTGTGCTCGTCGACGAAAACGGGTTGTCCGCCGAGGACGAGGCCACCTACCGCCAGCTGGTCGAAAGACTGCGGGCGAAGACCGACATCGTGATCGGCACCCAGGATTTCGTCCACATCCCCGAGCTGAAGCCGGCGATGACCAGTAAAGACGGCAAGGCGTGGAACCTGCCGGTCAGCCTGAACGGCACCATGGGTACCGGCAAGGGGCAGCAGGCGTACCGGGACGCCATGAAGATCGTCAACGACACCACGGCGGGCACCACGCTGACACCGAGTGTCGTCGGTGCCGCGGCGACCATGCAGGACGTCACCGGGATCGCGATCCGCGACCAGCACATCATCGAGCTGTCCACCGTCATCACGGTGCTGCTCATCCTGATCATCGTCTACCGCAACATCGTCGCGATGGTCATCCCGCTGCTGACCATCGGCATCTCGTTGGCCACCGCGCAGCAGGTGGTCGCCGGGCTGGGTTTGATCGGCCTCGGCCTGGGGCCGCAGACCATCATGCTCATCACCGGCATGATGATCGGCGCGGGTATCGACTACGCCGTCTTCCTGTTCAGTCGATATCAGGAGTATCTGCGCGGGGGAATGGAGTCGGACAAGGCGGTGGTCGCCGCGCTGGTGTCCATCGGGGAGGTGATCGCCGGCTCGGCGGGCACGGTCGCGCTCACCTTCATGTCCCTGATGTTCACCCAGCTGGCCGTCTTCTCCACGATCGGGCCGGCGCTCGCGGTGACGATCTTCGTCGGGTTCCTGGCGTCGGTGACCTTGCTGCCGGCGTTCATCGTGCTGGCGGGCCGGCGGGGCTGGGTCAACCCGCGCAAGGACATCACCGGCCGGTTCTGGCGGCTGTCCGGCGTGAACATCGTGCGGCGCCCATGGCTCAACCTGATCTGCAGCCTCACGGTGCTGGTGGCGTTGGCCAGCTGCGCGCTGCTGGTCAACTTCAACTTCGACGATCGCAAGAACCTGCCGGTGAAGTCGGCGAGCAACGACGCCTACGAGACGATGAACGCGCACTTCCCGGTCAGCAACTCGATGCAGCAGTTCATCGTGATCCACTCCGATACACAGGATCTGCGGTCACCACGCGCGCTGGCCGATATGGAACAGATGGCTGCGCGGGTGGCTCAGCTGCCGAATATCGCGGCGGTCCGCGGCATCACCCGGCCCAACGGCGAGATGCTGACCGAGGCGCGGGCCACCCATCAGGCCGGTGAGGTCGGCGAGAAGATGGAAGAGGCCACCAATCTCATCTCGCAGAACGACGGCAACCTGACCGCCCTGACCGATGGCTCGCGTCAGCTCGCCGACGCACTCGCCAAACTCAGGGACCAGGTGCTGCAGTCGGCGGGTCCGCTGACCACGCTGTTGAATGCGCTGGTCGAGATCGACAAGAACTATGGCGGCACCGGGACGATCAAGCGGGCCAGCGCCAGCGCCCAGGTGGTGGACGGGCTGCACAACCTCGGCAAGACGCTCGGTGTCGGCATGGAGGGCGTCATCACCAACGTGGTCTGGCTGCAGCCGACCTTGCAGGTGCTCAACTCGGTGCCGTGGTGCTCGATCGACCCGGCCTGCCGCGCCGTGCGCACCGACCTGACCAGCCTGCTCAACGCATACCAAGACGGCACCATGGACCAGCTCAGGCTCGCGGCGAGGCAGCTCGAGACCACCGACGAAGCCTCCCTACACGATCAGTTGGCCGGTATCGACTCCAGTCTGAACACGGCGCTCACCGCGGCCGACGAGTTGAAGGCGAGCGATCCGGAGGCGCTGAAGGCCCAGCTGGAGACACTGGTCAAGGGCGCGAACCTGCTCGCCGAGTCCAGCGACAAGCTGGCCCAGGGCGTGAAGGTGCTGGTGGATCAGACCCGGCAGATGGGTGGCGGTCTGGGGCAGGCGTCGGACTTCCTGCTGGCGATGAAGCGTGACGCGGCGGACCCGTCGATGTCGGGCTTCTACATTCCGCCGCAGATCCTCACCCGGCCGGAGTTCGAGAAGGCGGCGAAGCTGTTCATCTCACCGGACGGCCACACGGCGCGCTACCTGGTGCAGACCGCGCTCGACCCGTTCGGCACAAAGGCCATGGACCAGATCGAGGACATCATCGGGGCGGCCGAAAGTGCCCGCCCCAACACGACTTTGGCCGATGCGAAAGTCACGATGGTCGGGTTCACCCGGGGCCAGAACGATATCCGCAACTACTACAACTCCGATATCCGCTACATCGTCCTGGTGACGCTGATCGTGGTGTTCTTCATTCTGGTGGTACTGCTGCGGGCCATCCTGGCGCCGCTCTACCTGGTCGTCACCGTGGTGTTGTCGTACATGTCGGCTCTGGGCATCACCGTCATCGTCTTCCAATTCATCTTGAAACAGCCGATTTTCTGGAACACCCCGGGCGTGACGTTCCTGGTGCTGGTGGCGGTGGGTGCCGACTACAACCTGTTGTTGATCTCCCGGATCCGGGAGGAGGCGCACCGAGGAATCCGGGCGGCCGTCATCCGCACGGTCGGTGCCACCGGCGGTGTCATCACCTCGGCAGGCCTGATCTTCGCGGCATCCATGCTGGCGCTGACCGTCAGCAGTATCGCGGCCATCGTGCAGACCGGTTTCATTATCGGTATCGGCCTGTTGCTCGACACCTTCCTGGTCCGCACCATCACCGTGCCCGCGATCGCGGTCCTGTTGGGTGACAAGAACTGGTGGCCGTCGGCGCCGCCCACCAAGAAGGTTTCGTTGAAGCGGCGGGCCGCCGTACCGGTGCCCGCGTACGCGGGTGCGGGAGGTCCGGGCAGTCGCGATGGCGATTGGCTCGACGACTTCGACGGGGACGATGCCGACACCGACTTCGGCCAGGCCACCGCCAATGCCTCGATGGTGACCAGGGCCTGGCGTATCCAGTAATACTGGTAATTCACAGGTTCGGCAGTTTCGCTTGCAGAGGTGCGGAACGCATGAGATTGTGGTGCCGTTGGTCGCCGACGAGCTGTCATATCTCGTAGCGGAGCGCTGTGATTGCCGTCTGCATGAGGGGACGGGGACGGTGACATTCTCGCTTCTGTGGATCGGCGCCGCCGTGCTCTGGGGACGGAATTACATTTCCGATTTCTCCAGATCTCCACGCACCGTGGTGTTTTCGTCACTCTGGGGGTCGGAATCGGTGCGCTCCTGGTCATCCGCGGCCTGCACTCGAGTTTCCTGTCCCACGACGACGGCATCACCATGCTCGGCGTCACGTGCAATCAGGGTCGCTATGCCGGTGGCACTCCCACCCAGCAATGGGGGCCGGCCGGGGTGTGGCAGGACTACTGGCGACTCCGATATCCGGGTTGCTTTGACCAGATCCGTTCGGACATGGCCAATTTCGACATCCATCCGCCGCTCTACTTCTGGGCGTTGCACCTTTGGTTCAGTGCGTTCGGTGTCTCGCTTCCCAACGCGCTGACGCTGAACCTGGTGTTCATCGGGGTGACTGCCGTCCTCATCATCGCCACCTGCCGCGTGCTGTCGGTGCCGGCGCCGGTGATCTTCGCTGTGGTGCCGACATGGGCGCTGACCATGTCGACCCGTGCGGCGGACGTGGCCGTCCGTCAGTACGCGCTGCTCGGATTGTTCACCGCGCTGCTGTTGTTTCTGACGGTACTGTGGTTGCAGCACAATCGATTTGGCTATCTGGTTGCGATGGCGCCGGTCGTGGCGGCGGGCGTTCTGACGCAGTTCTTGTTCGTGGTGCCCGCCGGGATGGTGTTCCTGGCGATCGGCACCACGCTGGTCACCGGTCGCAGGTACGGGGAACTGGCAGCGCTCGTCGCGTCCTATGCGGCGGCCGGGGCCGCGTTCATGGCCGCCGCCCCGGGCTTCATCGAGTCGGTGCACCGAGGTGGTGCGCAGGCCCAGCCGTTCACCTGGGGCGCCCTGCCGCTGCGCGCTGCCGCATCGGTCGCCGCCCTCGTCGAGACGTTCCTGCCGCTGGATCCCACCTATCAGGCCGATGCGGTGTCGGTCGCCGGATGGTTGACGACGGCCGCGGTGGTGATCCCGATCCTGGTCATGGTCGCGCGGTGGTGGTGGCGAAACCGGCACGACCACCACGGCATCGCACTCAGCGGCGAGTCGGTTGCGCTACTCGTGTTCGTCGGTTCCTGGCTCACGATGGTCGCCTTGTTCCTGACCTTCGTCGACCCGCAGCACACCATGCGTCCCCTCTATCTGGACTTCCTCACCCCGTTCCTGGCCGTCGGCGTGGCGGTCGCTGCGCAGCGGTCCGACGCCGTCATCCGCACGATCTCCGCGTTGTTCGTCTTTCAGCTCGTCGGCGTGACGATCGCCACCGCAGCGTTCGTGTATCAGCAGAACCGTGGCGAGCGTCTGGTGCCCGGCGCCAATGCCGCGATCGTCCTCGACTCGGACCGGCGCGGGGTCGTTCCGGCCACCCTCTGGCCGGTGGCGGCGTCGGCGCAGATCTACGCGGCGAGCCAGGACCAGCTGCTCGCCCGCTTCCCGGACTTGTCCGGTGCCGCGACACGAGAGCTCTACTACGTCAGCAAAGTGATGCTCGGCGATACGTACGGCAATACGCTCGGCAAGCGCAAGACCCTCCTGAAGGAATTCGCCGATCGCGGCTACGTCGTCCACTTCCTGGGGACCAGCGCCGCCATGGGCGACACCGAGGTGTACCGGCTCACCCGGGGCTGACCGGTCGGTCGCCTACACCGACCGGGTGAACACGAAGAAGTCGCAGAAGCTCGTGTTGTCCGGATCGTCCTCGGAGTACGGATAGGGATTCTGCACCCGTTCGACGAAGTCGAAATCGGGCTGATGTTCCTTGACCCACTGGGTGAAGTTGCGGTGCCGAACATGGGGTGACGACCAGGCCCGGTCTTCGTCGCTGGCGTACACCACGACGAATCGTGTTGCTGCACTGAAAAGCCGAGACATGTAGGTGTCGAAAACGGCGTCTTCGACCAAGTGGTAGATGACGTCCAGGGACAACGACAATTCGGCCCGGTGCCGGTCGGTGACCTCACTGGTGTGCAGGAAGCGGATCGACGGTTTGTCGGCGAACCTGCGTCCGGTGGCCGCCAGTGCCGTCTCGGACACATCGACACCGACGTAATCGGGATACGTCGCCAGGGCCAGCTGTGAGCCGTCTCCGGACCCGAACTCGATCACCGTCGAAATGTGGTTGACGGCTACGAAATCGTTCAGGAATGTCGCCTTGAAACGGGCGAGCCGGTCGTATGACCCCGCGCCCGAATTTCCGCCGTGGCGATAACGCATCTCCCAGTAGTCCTGTGAGGTGCGGAAGTGCCGCGCACCCCACAGATTCCATTTCAGTTGATCGATTCGCTGACCGATTCCGGGCATGCGGTGCTCCTCACTGGTGTCTGGACGTTCGGTGCGTCATTGCCCACCCCTGGTGATCAATCTCACTGACGACCCGCGGACCCTAGCAACCAAAAGTTGGTTCTACCAGGACGTTCTTGGCTCAGCGGGGGTCTGATCGCCATCCAGCCAACGCGTGCGGCTTTGCCGCGCGGAGGCCGCTGCGGCACTACCTGTTGGTGGGGGTGCGTAATGTGGCTGATATCACATTTGCGGTAATTACCTCCGCATCGGGAGATATCCGCACGCGGTGTGCGGTGCCGTCGTGTGATGTACTGAGCGTCGAACCAGCGCGCTGCGCGTGCTGCGAAATAGTCGACCGATGGCCCCTTCTAGAGCCTGGAGTTCAGCAAATGAGAATGAGCGTGATTGGGACGGGCTACCTGGGCGCCGTTCACGCCGCGTGCATGGCGCAAATCGGACATGAGGTCGTCGCCTACGACACCGATGCGTCGAAGATTGCCGCGCTGGCGACCGGCACGTCGCCGTTCTACGAACCCGGATTCGACGAGCTGCTCACAGAGGTGCTCGGCACCGGCCGGCTGCGGTTCAGCCAATCGGTGCAGGAAGCGGTCTCGGGCGCTTCGGTGCACTTCGTCTGCGTCGGAACTCCTCAGCTGGCAGGCTCCGATGCGGCCAATATCGCCTACGTCGACAGCGCTTTCCGATCCGTCGCCGCCAGCGCCGACTGCGATGGCCTGATCATCGGCAAGTCGACCGTCCCGGTGGGCACGGCCCAGCGCCTTGCTGCCGAGGTGGCCGATGCGTCGTCGGCCCACCGCCTCGAAGTCGCGTGGAACCCGGAGTTCCTCCGGGAAGGGAAGGCGATCGAGGACACCCTGGCGCCGGATCGCCTGGTCTTCGGTGTCACGTCCGAATATGCGGAGAAGACCCTGCAGGAGGTGTACGCCTCCATCATCGAAGCGGGCACACCGCACCTGACCGCGGATCTTCCGACCTCGGAACTGGTGAAGGTGGCCGCCAATGCCTTTCTCGCCACCAAGATCTCGTTCATCAACGCGATGGCCGAGGTGTGCGAGATCGTCGACGCCGATGTGGTGATGCTCAGTCGCGCGCTCGGGTACGACGACCGGATCGGTAAACGATTCCTCAACGCGGGGTTGGGCTTCGGCGGCGGATGCCTGCCCAAGGACATTCGCGCATTCAGCGCCCGGGCCGGTGAGCTCGGCGCCTCGGACGCGCTGCGATTCCTGCACGAGGTCGACAAGATCAACCTGCGCCGCCGCGAGAAGGCCGTCTCGGTGGCGCGCGCGGTCGTCGGTGGGGAGTTCCTCGGTAAGAGCATCGCCGTGCTGGGTGCCGCGTTCAAGCCGAACAGCGATGACGTCCGCGATTCGCCGGCGCTGAACGTGGCGGCCGCGATGCACCTCAAGGGCGCCGACGTGCGCGTCCACGACCCGAAGGCCATCGCGAACGCCAAGGCGCGGTTCCCGACGCTGGGCTACTTCGACAGCGCCGAGGACGCTTGCCGTCACGCGGATCTGATCGTGCTGGCAACCGAGTGGGACGAGTACTGCAATATCGATCCCGTCTCGTTCCGGTCGGTGGTCAAAGAACCGCGCCTGCTCGACACGCGGAACGCGATCGACCGCGAGTACTGGTCCAGCGCCGGGTGGCAGGTGTACTCGCTCGGCCGCGGCGGGTTGAACGGCTGATCCATGTCGGGGCAGACCATCGAGGTGATCATCCCGGTCCGGGATATGGCCGACCATCTACCCAAGCTGCTTCGGCCGCTGCTCGACCAGCTCACCGAAGGTGATCGGGTCACCGTCGTCAACGACGCCTCGACCGATGACACCGAGGCGGTGGCGCGGTCGCTGGGTGCCCACGTCGTGACGGTGACCGACAGTCGCGGCCCGTACTACGCACGGCAGCTCGCCGCGAGCAGATCGGTCGCCGACATCCTGCTGTTCATCGACGGGCGCTGCCGGCCGCTGCCCGGTCTGCTCGATGCGCACCGCGACCTCCAGAGCCGGCCGGGAGTCGTGTTGTCGTGCACCAACGTGCGCACCGTATCCGGGCCTACGCTGGCCGCCCGCATGGCGGCCAAAATGCAGCCGTTCATGCTTCCTCGCGGTGGCGGTGCGATGAAAGCGACCATCGGGATGGTGCCGCCCAAACCCGACTACTACCCGACCGCCAATCTCGGTATCGACAGGATCGCGTTCACGAAGGTGGGCGGGTTCAGGGCGATGCGCGGCGGTGGCGACCTCGATATCTGCTGGCGGATCCAGGAACAGCCGCTGGGCACGATAGCGACCGACACCAGGGTGCTGATGGAGTGGGAACCCCGCGCCGCGATGCGGGATCTGGGCAGCCAGTGGAAGCGCTACGGACACAGCAACGCCTACCTGCGTTGGGTGCACCACAACGAACGCGGGCAGCAGGGCGAGCATCCGGCGCCGCAGCACTCGGCGGCTGAGGCGTGGACGACGCTGCGCGCGGAATTGCGGCGGCCGTTCGGCGAGCTCGCGGCCAACGCGGT
Source organism: Mycolicibacterium fluoranthenivorans (assembly GCF_011758805.1). Lineage (NCBI taxonomy): Bacteria > Bacillati > Actinomycetota > Actinomycetes > Mycobacteriales > Mycobacteriaceae > Mycobacterium > Mycolicibacterium fluoranthenivorans. Next base: position 3,062,389 of record NZ_JAANOW010000001.1, read on the forward strand.
GGTCGGCCTGGCGTTCCAGTACGGCTTCGTCTCGGCGTGGCTGAAACGCTCGGAGTTCGAGATGCCGGCCACCTTCGAGGTGACGCCCTGACGGCGGTTCAGCTCAGCCGTTGACTTTGCCGCCCTCGACCGCGGCTTTGTAACCGCGCACGGTGGCAGGCACGAACAGTGCCCCGATCACCACGGCCCACAGCACGGTGAACAGCATCGGCTGCCATACGTTGCCGCCGGAGGACAGCGCGCGCATCGCCGCGGCCGCCGGCGCCACCGGCTGATACTGCGCCAGGGGGCGCAGCAGTGCCGGAAGCCGGTCGAGCGGAATGATCGTCGCGAAGGCCAGGCCCGTGCACAGTGTCTGCGTCCAGGTGAGGATGACCCGGCCCTGCGGCCGCAGGGCCAGCGTGATGACGATGGTGGCGAAGACGACCACGACGATGACCGGGACCAACAGGTAGGCGATCAATCCCAGCCAGCCGCCGGAGAACCGGAAGCCCATCACGTATCCGGTGGCCACCACGACCGCCGATCCGGCGAACGTGCGCACCGCCTCGGCCAGCAGCGCGCCGGTCAACGGCGCCGTCCGGTGCACCGGCATGATCCACAGCCGGGTCAGCAGACCGCTGTCCCGGTCGTAGGGCACCACCAGTCCGGCGCCGATGGCGCCGGACATCGCACCGGCCAGCGTGCACACCGGGATCAGGACGTCCAGCCCGCTGTTGCCGGTGAGGCGGACCATCGACTTGCCGACCAGTGCCCCGTAGATGATGAGCAGCAGGGTGGGGAACAGCAGCGCCTGCAGCGGCACCATCGGGTAGCGGCGCCACTGGATGAAGAGCCGACCGGCGAAGACCCAACTCTCCGTGAGCAGGGAATGCCGGTGCGCTGAATCGGAAGTCATGATGTTCGCCCCTGAAGTCGCACGGCGATGGGCCCGAAGACGACCAGGAGGCCGATGCACCAGGCCAGGCTGGTGGCGAGATTGCCGGTCGTGACGTGACCGCTGGTGAAGCCGCGCAGGGTCTCGGTGATCTGCGAGATCGGCTGGTACCGCACGAAAGTCTGCAGCCACGACGGGAAGGCGTCGACCGGTGCGAGCCCGGTCGACAGCATCACCAAGAGCAACTGCGGGACCAGCAACAGCTGGCTGGCCACCTCGGTGCGGCCGGCCTTGCTGCCGGTCGCGTCCGCGCCCAGGGACAGCGCCAGGGTCAGCGTCAACGACATCAACACAAAGGCTGCGGCGTAACCGAATCCGCTGTTCAGCCGAAACCCGAACAGATATGCGCCCAGGAGCGCGGCGGTCAGCGCCAGCACCCCGCGGATGAGGCAGTAGGCCATCCGGGCCAACAACGGCGCATAGGGCGAGATGGGCAGCGTGCGCATGCGGGAGCTGAGTCCGCTGGCCTTCTCCGAGGCGGCCCGGTCGGTGGTGGTGAGCGCACCGAACAGCATCGCCTGCACGACCACCGCGGGCAGGATGTACTGCGCGTAGCTCATCTGGCCGGTGGCGATGACATCACGGAGCAGAAATGTCAGGCCGATCAGCCCGGACATCGGCACCAGAACGGCGAAGACGAGATCCATCCGGCTCTTCCCGAGGATGCGGGCCGTCAGGAGTGCGAACGGCGTCACTTCGAGGTGACCGGGGAGGTGAGGTGCAGGAACACCTCGTCGAGGGAGGGCCGGCGCAGGGAGATGTCGATGAGCTCGACGCCGATCTCGTCCATCCGCCGGAACACCTCGGTCAGCGTGGCCACACCCTTGGGCGCCGGGACCGCCACCGTGGTCGCATCGGTGTCGACCTCGACCTCGTCGAAGTCGGCGAGTGCCGTGGCGATCCGCGACAGGTCGTCGGGATTGAGCGGGGTCATCTCGCAGTAGCTGGAACCGGTCTGGCGCTTGAGCTCGTCGGAGGTGCCGCTGGCGACGATCTGTCCGGCGTTGAGGATGACGATGGAGTCGCTGAGGATATCGGCCTCTTCGAGGTACTGGGTGGTCAGCAGGACGGTGATGTCCTGCGCCTTCATCGAGGCCACCAGATTCCACACATCGCGCCGGCTCCGGGGGTCGAGGCCGGTGGTCGGCTCGTCGAGAAAGAGCACCTTGGGCAGGATCACGAGTGACACGGCGATGTCGATGCGCCGCCGCATACCTCCGGAGTATCCGCTGACCTGACGGTCGGCCGCATGGCCCATGTCGAACTGGGTGATGAGCTCTTCGGCCCGGGCGCGGGCCTCGGCGCGGCGCAGGCCGCGCAGACGCCCGAACAAGATCAGGTTCTCCCGCCCGGTCAGCCGCGGATCGAGGGCGGCGTCCTGACCGGTGACACCGATGCTGCGGCGCACCTGGGTGGGCTCGGTGGCCACGTCGTAGCCCGCGACGATGGCCCGGCCCGAACTCGGCTTGAGCAAGGTGGAGAGGATCTTGACGGTGGTCGTCTTGCCGGCGCCATTGTGGCCCAGCAACGCGCACACGGACCCGGTGGGGACTGAAAAGCTCACGTCGCGCAGGGCGGGAACGCCACCGCCGAAAGTCTTGGCGACATTACTGAGCTCGATCACGGAGTCATACGATACAGCGGACCCGCGGTCCGCGAGTTCCGTGCCTGTGGGCCGAGCCGGGGCCCGGGAATCGGGTGAACCGACACCCGCGAAGACACGGAAGCCGACACGCCGAGAAGTGTCGGTCGGCACCAATAGACTGGCGTCCCTATGAGCTCATCCTTCGTGCACCTGCACAACCACACCGAATACTCGATGCTCGACGGTGCGGCGAAGGTCAAACCGATGATCGCCGAGGCGCAGCGCCTCGAGATGCCCGCGATCGGGATGACCGACCACGGAAACATGTTCGGTGCCAGTGAGTTCTACAACAAGGCCACCGATGCGGGTATCAAGCCGATCATCGGCATCGAGGCGTACATCGCTCCCGGGTCCCGGTTCAACACCAAGCGCATCACCTGGGGCGACCCGGGACAGAAGGGTGACGACGTCTCGGGTAGCGGTTCCTACACCCATATGACGATGGTCGCCGAGAATGCGACCGGGCTGCGCAACCTGTTCAAGCTGTCGTCGTTGGCCTCCTTCGAGGGGCAGCTCGGCAAGTGGTCGCGGATGGACGCCGAACTGATCGCCGAGAATGCCGAGGGCATCATCGCGACGACGGGGTGCCCGTCCGGCGAGGTGCAGACCCGGCTGCGGCTCGGACACCAGAAAGAGGCGGTCGAGGCGGCGGCCAAGTGGCAGGACATCTTCGGCAAGGACAACTTCTTCCTGGAGTTGATGGACCACGGCATCGAGATCGAGCGCCGGGTCCGCGAAGGGCTGCTCGAGATCGGCCGCAAGCTGGGTATCCCGCCGCTGGCCACCAACGACTGCCACTACGTGACGCGCGAGGCCTCTCACAACCACGAGGCCCTGCTGTGCATCCAGACCGGCAAGACGCTCTCGGATCCGGCCCGATTCAAGTTCGACGGCGACGGTTACTACCTGAAATCTGCCGCCGATATGCGGGCGTTATGGGACCCGCAGGTTCCGGGGGCCTGTGATTCCACCTTGCTCATCGCCGAGCGGGTGCAGCCCTACGCCGATGTGTGGACCCCCCGCGACCGCATGCCGGTGTTCCCGGTGCCGGAAGGTCACGACCAGGCCAGCTGGCTGCGCCACGAGGTCCTGGCCGGTCTGAACCGCAGGTTCCCCGACGGCGTGCCGCCGGAGTACCTCGAGCGGGCCGACTACGAGATCAAGGTCATCTGCGACAAGGGCTTCCCGTCCTACTTCCTGATCGTGGCCGACCTCATCAGCTACGCCCAGTCGGTCAACATCCGGGTCGGGCCGGGCCGTGGTTCGGCGGCCGGGTCGCTGGTGGCCTACGCCATGGGCATCACCAATATCGACCCGATACCGCACGGTCTGCTGTTCGAGCGCTTCCTGAACCCGGAACGCCCGTCGGCCCCCGATATCGATATCGACTTCGACGACCGTCGCCGCGGTGAGATGGTGCGCTACGCCTCGGAGCGGTGGGGCAGCGACCGGGTGGCCCAGGTCATCACCTTCGGCACCATCAAAACGAAAGCGGCGCTGAAGGACTCGGCTCGTGTGCACTACGGCCAGCCCGGTTTCGCGATCGCCGACCGGATCACCAAGGCGCTACCCCCGCCGATCATGGCCAAGGACATCTCCGTGGCCGGGATCACCGATCCCACCCACGAGCGCTACAAAGAGGCCGCCGAGGTCCGCGCCCTGATCGACACCGATCCGGACGTCCGCACCATCTACGAGACGGCGCGCGGACTGGAAGGGCTGGTCCGCAACGCCGGCGTGCACGCCTGTGCCGTCGTCATGAGTTCCGAGCCGCTCGTCGACGCCATCCCGATGTGGAAGCGGGCGCAGGACGGCGCGATCATCACCGGCTGGGACTACCCCTCGTGTGAGGCCATCGGCCTGCTGAAGATGGACTTCCTGGGGCTGCGCAACCTCACCGTCATCGGTGATGCCCTGGAGAACATCAAGGCCAACCGCGGGATCGATCTGGACATGGATCACCTTCCGCTCGATGATCCGGCCACCTACGAATTGCTTTCCCGCGGAGACACTCTGGGTGTGTTCCAGCTCGACGGCGGACCCATGCGGGACCTGCTGCGCCGGATGCAGCCCACCGGGTTCAACGATATCGTCGCCGTGCTGGCGCTCTACCGGCCCGGCCCGATGGGCATGAATGCGCACAACGACTACGCCGACCGTAAGAACGGCCGTCAGCCGATCAAACCCATCCACCCCGAATTGGAGGAACCGCTCAAGGAGATCCTGGCCGAGACCTACGGCCTGATCGTCTACCAGGAGCAGATCATGTTCATCGCCCAGAAGGTGGCCTCGTACACCATGGGCAAGGCCGACGCGCTGCGTAAGGCCATGGGCAAGAAGAAGCTTGAGGTGCTCGAGGCCGAGTACAAGGGCTTCAAGGAGGGGATGACGGCCAACGGCTTCTCCGAGGCCGCGGTGAAGGCGTTGTGGGACACCATCCTTCCCTTCGCCGGCTACGCGTTCAACAAGTCGCACGCCGCGGGCTACGGGCTGGTGTCGTTCTGGACGGCCTACCTGAAGGCGAATTTCCAGGCCGAGTACATGGCGGGCCTGCTGACCTCCGTAGGCGATGACAAGGACAAGGCCGCGGTATACCTGTCGGATTGCCGCCGTCTCGGGATCACGGTGCTACCACCGGATGTCAACGAATCGGTGCACAACTTCGCCTCGGTCGGCCAGGACATCCGCTACGGCCTCGGTGGTGTGCGCAACGTCGGTGGCAACGTGGTGCAGTCGATCATCAACGGGCGCAAGGAGAAGGGGAAGTACACCGACTTCTCCGACTACCTGAACAAGATCGACATCACCGCGTGCAACAAGAAGGTGACGGAATCCCTGATCAAGGCGGGGGCGTTCGACTCGCTCGGCCATCCGCGCAAGGGCCTGTTCCTGGTACATGCCGACGCCGTGGACTCGGTGCTGGGCACCAAGAAGGCCGAGGCCATCGGCCAGTTCGATCTGTTCGGCGGCGGCGACGCCGACACCGGCATCGAGTCGGTGTTCGCCATCCCGGTGCCCGACGGCGAGTGGGAGGACAAACACAAGCTCGCCCTGGAACGGGAGATGCTGGGTCTCTACGTGTCCGGTCATCCGCTCGACGGGGTGGCGCATCTGCTGAGTGCCCAGGTCGACACCCAGATCCCGGCGATCCTGGAAGGCGATATCGCCAACGACACCCAGGTGCGCATCGGTGGCATCCTGGCTTCGGTCAACCGACGGGTGAACAAGAACGGATTGCCCTGGGCCTCGGCGCAATTGGAGGATCTCACCGGCGGTATCGAGGTGCTGTTCTTCCCGCAGACCTATTCGGCGTTCGGTGCCGATATCGCTGACGACGCCGTGGTGCTGGTCGGAGCCAAGGTGGCCATTCGCGATGACCGGATCTCGCTGATCGCCAATGACCTTGTGGTGCCGGACTTCTCGAATGCGCAGGCCGATCGGCCGCTGGCGCTCAGCTTGCCCACCCGGCAGTGCACGGTGGACAAGGTCACTGCGCTCAAGCAGGTGCTGGCCCGCCATCCCGGTGTGGCACAGGTTCATCTGCGTTTGATCAGTGGGGAACGCATCACCACCCTGGAGCTGGACCAGTCGCTGCGGGTGACCCCGTCCTCGGCCTTGATGGGCGATCTGAAGGCCCTGCTCGGCCCGGGCTGCCTGGGCGGCTGACGACGGCCCCCGTGGGGAGCCGGTCTTTGCGGTGCGAAAAATTAGGCGCCGTAATATTTGCTGCCGCAAGCAATATGCACATATTGCCGTGGTGTCGGTGGGCTGCTAAGTTCACTCGCGATAGCTGGTGTCACTGACTGGGGAGTCAGGGGCGGCATGCGCCTATCGGCACGGGGGGAGCTGCAATGTCCGTACGCACCGTGCGCATCATCTTCGTTGTCACCGTGCTGTGGGTTGTGGTGCTGCAGTACGTCCTGTTTGCCCTCTGGCGGGGGGAGATATATCCCGCGTTGGCTTTGCCCGGCTTTCCGGCGAAATGCCCGGGGTGTCCGCTCGAAACCGGGGAGCCGACCGGCAAAGAACCGACACTGCGGGTCCTGTTCGCGGACGGGCACACCCAAGAGGTTCCGGTGCAGAATCTCATGCCGCCCGGACCGAAGGTGCGCCTCATGGTCGTCTTCTCCGCGTTCGAGGATGATTCGCTGCGAAAGGATCCGAACGCGGTGAACTGGTTCCGGTCGAGAATTGCCGACCTGTTCCCCGGCGAACCGGCGGTCGGCGCGGATATCGTGTGGCGCAAGGCAACCTATAAAGCGGCCGACGCCTCGAAAACCGAATATCAACCGCTGCACACGACGCGGATCGTGTTCGGGCCCTCGGCATGAGAATCGCCGAGAGATTCGATCGATGGGTCGAGACCGGTCCGTTCACCTCGGCAGACCTGGGCATCTATCGCATCGTCTATGCCCTGTGCGCGTTGTTCACCGCACCCGATATCACCTGGCTGGGCCGGCAGCCGGACTTCCTGTTCCACGCACCGCCCGGCCCACTGCGTCTCCTTTCCGGATTTCCCTCACCCACCGCGCTTCTCGCCCTGGAAGTGCTCCGTACGGTGGCGCTGATCCTGCTGGGGCTGGGTCTGTGGACGAAGTTCGCCTCGATCTTCACGTGGCTGATGCTCTCCCTCACGTATGGCTTGATCTACTGCATGGGCAATATCGACCACAACATCTTGGTGGTCATCGTCCCGCTGGTGCTGGCCTTCGCCCATTGGGGAGATCGTTTTTCCCTCGATGCCCTGCGGTGTCGTAGAGAGCCTCTGCCGCAACGGCAATGGCCGCTACGGCTACTGGCGATCCTGGTCGGGTGGGCCTGGTTCGTGGCCGCCGCCACCAAACTCCTGACGGGGTGGCTGTCCTGGTCGAGCGAAGCGGCGCGGGGCTATTTCGTGATCAAATACCTGACCGTCGGCCGGCAGGTCGGGTTGGCGGACTGGGTCGCCGGCCACGATTCGCGTGTCGCGTGGGAACTTCTCGACTGGGTGACGGTGATCTTCGAGTTCTCGATCCTGCTTGCGGTGCCGTGGTGGCGCGCGTTTCGCATCACCCTGGCCATCGCGACGATCTTTCATCTGAGCGTCCTGCTGATCATGAACATCGATTTCAATGCCGCCGTGGTGGCCTACGGCGCCTTCGTGTCGTGGACCGCGGTGGCACGCAGGACGGGGGCGGCCCGGCTGTTCGCCGCGGCGCGGGCGGGGGAGCCGGGCCGCGTGCTGGGTTCCGGCCGGCGCGCTTACCCGGTACTCGTCCTGGCCGGGGTCACCGTCGGTGCCGTGGCGTGGTTTCTCATGGTCGATCCGGTGGGCAGCATCTCGACCGGACTCATCGCCGGCACCGTGGTCATCGTGCTCGGAGCGGTGATCGGGACGTCCTATCTGGCGATCGAGGTGAAATCGATCCTCGGCATCGGTTCGCGCGAATTCACTTCAGCACGTTGACCGCGCGGGCGATGACCAGGGCGATGGTGGACATCGCGACCGAGGCCTGCACGGTCATCATCAACTTGGCCCAGCGCGCCAGCGGCATGGTGTCGGTGGGGGAGAAGGCCACCACGTTGGTGAAGCTGACGTACATATAGTCGACGAAGGTCGGGCGCCAGTCGGGTTTGGCCTTGTCGGGATCCGTCATCTGCGGGAACAGGAAATCCGGGTAGGGCTGCTCGACGGCGTGCCGGGCGAACGGCCCACCGCGGTCGAGTTCCCAGTACCACAACGCGAAGGCCAGGATGTTGGTGACGAAGATGGCTCCGCCACTGCCCAGCAGGACGGCCGCGTCGTTGCTCACGTCGCCCCGCAGGATCCAGTAGTCCAGCATCACGGCGGACGCGGTGTTGTCGACGGTGATGGCGGCGGTCAGGGCAAGACTGCCCCAGCGGGCGGCGGTGGTGCGCCGGGACAGCCGCAGCGGGTTGATCGCCACCAGGAGGACCACCAGCATCAGTTCCATGGCCAGCAGCGGCCACCGCGGCACCACGGTGTAGCGGTCGGGCACGGCGCGCTGCAGCGCGACGGCCAGCAGGATTGCCACGAGCACGGGCAGCCGGCTCTCCGGCTCACCGGGGCGCAGCCACGACGGCACATGATGTTCGGCGCCCGAGGCGATACGCTCCGCCCGCTTGACGAACGCTTCGGCCGGCGTCTGCGGTGTCGGTTCCATCGGATCAGTGTGGCGGCTGATCCTGGTGATCAGTGCGTAACGGCGCCGAGCAGGATCCAGGTGAACGCGGCGACGGCCGCCGCGGTCAGCACTGCGGCAGCCGCGCTCGCCGAGACCGCGCCGACGACCACCAGTGCCAGCACGCCCAGCAGCAGTGCGATCAGCTTGTACGTGGGCCAGGGCACCCCGGCGATACGTACTTCGGGTGGTGCGGCCATAAGGCAACGATAGCTCGCAACCCAGAGTTCGGACAACCGAAACCTTGGATCGGGGCCTCGTGTCGCCTACCGTCCTGGCGCGAGCCTGCGCAAACCGGTCCCGATGGGTGATTTCCGCTGTCCGAGCTGCAGTGGCACCATGAAGCGGTGTCTGCCGAACTGAGCCAGGATTCCCGTCGAACGCCGCTGACCGTGTCAGCGGCGGACATCGATGACGCGGCTCAGCGAATTTCCGGAGTGGTCACCAAGAGCCCACTGCAATTCAGTGATCGGCTGTCGGCCATCACCGGCGCGCAGGTGTACCTCAAGCGCGAGGATCTGCAGGCCGTGCGGTCCTACAAGCTGCGCGGTGCCTACAACCTGCTGATGCAACTCTCGCCGGAGGAACTGGCGGCCGGCGTGGTGTGTTCCTCGGCCGGTAATCATGCCCAGGGGTTCGCCCTGGCCTGCCGGTCCATGGGCGTACACGGCCGGGTGTACGTGCCGGCCAAGACGCCCAAACAGAAGCGCGACCGGATCCGCTACCACGGCGGCGAGTACATCGACTTGATCGTCGGCGGCAAGACCTACGACCTGGCCGCGGCGGCCGCGATCGACGATGTGGCCCGCACCGGTGCCACCCTCGTCCCGCCGTATGACGACCCGCGCACCATCGCCGGGCAGGGCACCATCGCCGCGGAGATCCTGGAACAGCTGCCCGCCGAACCCGACCTGGTCATCGTGCCGGTCGGCGGTGGCGGCTGCATCTCCGGGATCACCACCTACCTGTCCGAGCGCACCACCAATTCGGCGGTGCTCGGTGTGGAACCCGCCGGCGCGGCCTCGATGATGGCGGCGCTGGCGGCGGGTGAACCGGTGACGCTCGAGCATGTGGACCAGTTCGTCGACGGTGCGGCCGTGGCGCGCGCCGGTACCCATACCTATGCCGCGTTGGCCGCGGCGGGGGACATGGTGTCGATCACCTCGGTGGACGAGGGCGCGGTGTGTACCGCGATGCTGGATCTCTATCAGAACGAGGGCATCATCGCCGAGCCGGCGGGGGCCCTGTCGGTCGCGGCGCTGCTTGAGTCGGGCATCGAGCCGGGGTCGACGGTGGTGTGCATCATCTCCGGCGGCAACAACGACGTGTCCCGTTATGGCGAGGTCCTGGAGCGTTCGCTGGTGCATCTGGGCCTGAAGCACTACTTCCTGGTCGACTTCCCGCAGGAACCCGGTGCGCTGCGCAACTTCCTCGACGGCGTCCTCGGCCCCAACGACGACATCACGTTGTTCGAGTACGTCAAGCGCAACAACCGGGAGACGGGCGAGGCGCTGGTGGGCATCGAGATGGGGTCGGCCACCGATCTCGACGGCCTGCTGCTGCGAATGCGCGAATCAGACTGCCACATCGAGCGTCTGGAGCCCGGTTCGCCGACCTACCGCTACCTGACCTAGTCGGTGCTGCGCAGCACCGCGAACGACTGTCCCGGCAGGCGGGTGCCGGAGCCGTCCGGGGCGGGGGTGTCGGATGCCAGCACCGTGGTCCCGGCCACCGGAACCGTCACCGCGTCGGTGCCGAGGTTGCAGGCCACCGCCAGCGCGCCGCGGTACATGACGATCCAGCGGGCATCCTCGTCGTAGTCGACGCGCAGATGGGTCAGCCACGGGTCGGCGAAGTCGGGTTCGTGGTGCCGCAAGGCGATCAGGCCGCGGTAGAGCTCCAGCAGGCGGGCGTGCTCGCCGGTGGTCAGCTCGTCCCAGTTCAGCTTGGACCGCTCGAAGGTGGCCGGGTCCTGGGGGTCGGGGATCTCGTCGGCATCCCACCCGTGCGCGGCGAACTCGGCCTTGCGGCCCTCGGCGGTGGCCCGGCCCAACTCGGGCTCCGGGTGTGAGCTGAAGAACTGGAACGGGCTCGACGATCCCCATTCCTCACCCATGAACAGCATCGCCGTGTAGGGCGAGCCAAGTGCCAGAGCGGCTTTCACCGCGAGCTGGCCGAAGGTCAGATTCTGCGACGGCCGGTCCCCGACGGCCCGGTTGCCCACCTGGTCATGGGTGAGGGTGTAGGCCAGCAGCCGGGTGGCAGGGATCGCGGTGATATCCAGCGGCCGGCCGTGCCGACGATGCCGGAACGACGAGTAGGTGCCGGCGTGGAAGTAGCCGTGCGTCAGGGTCTGGGCCAGGGTCTGCAGGGAGCCGAAATCGCGGTAGTAGCCTTGCCGTTCACCCGAGACCGCGGTGTGGATGGCGTGGTGGATATCGTCGTCCCACTGCGCGGTCATCCCGAGCCCGCCCCGGTCGCGGGGGGTGATCAGCCGCGGATCGTTGCGGTCGCTCTCGGCGATCAGCGACAGCGGGCGGCCCAGTTCTGTTGCCAGCGCCTCGGTTTCGCCGGCCAGCTCTTCCAGGATGTGGATCGCGGTGGTGTCCACCAGTGCGTGCACCGCGTCCAGCCGCAGGCCGTCCGCACCGAAGACACGCATCCAGCGCAGCGCGCAGTCCAGGATGTAGCGGCGCACCTCGTCGGCGTCGGCGTCGGCGATGTTGATCGATTCGCCCCACGGGTTGCTGCCCGTCGACAGGTAGGGCCCGAACCGCGGCAGGTAGTTGCCGGAGGGTCCGAGATGGTTGAACACGGCGTCGATCAGCACGCCGAGGCCGCGGGCGTGGCAGGCATCCACGAAGCGCAGCAGTCCATCCGGCCCGCCGTAGGGTTCGTGCACGGCGTACCACAGCACACCGTCGTAACCCCAGCCGTGCGTGCCGCCGAAAGCGTTGACCGGCATCACCTCGACGAAGTCGACGCCGAGCCGGACCAGATGGTCCAGCTTCTCGATGGCCGCGTCGAACGTGCCCGCGGGGGTGAACGTGCCCAGATGCAGTTCGTAGATCACGGCACCTTCGACGGACCGTCCGGCCCACGGGGCCGGAGCGGCCTGCGGTTCCCACAGGGCCGACGGCGCATGCACGCCGTCGGGTTGGCGTGCCGAACGCGGATCCGGCAGCACCGTCTCGTCGTCGTCGAGGACGAAACCGTACCGGCTTGTGGGCCGGGCCGGCACGTCCGCACGCCACCAGCCGTCCGCACCGCGGGTCATCGGGTGCACTACCCCGTCGACATCGAGGCGGACCAGTTCGGGGCGTGGCGCCCACACGGCGAAGGCGGTCATGCGGCCCGCTCCAGCAGTGACACCGGCAGTTCGCCGAACAGTTCGGCCGCCGGCACCGTGCCGGTGAACGTCCGGCCACCGATCCGGTCGGTCCAGGTCCCCGGCGGAAGCGTGAGAGTGGTCTCACCCCAACCGGTTTCGCCCAGCCGGAGGGTCCACCTGGTCACCGCCACCAGGACATCGTCACCGCGCAGGTAGGCCACCACGTGATCGGCGGCCGTTCCCTGCGCCTGGAGCGGATGGTGGCCACCGGCCAGGAAGGTGTCCGGTTTGTCGCGGCGCAGCCGCAACGCGGCGTGCACCACCCGGATCTTGGGATCGCTCCCATCGGCCAGTGCGGCCCGGCGGGCTTCGTAATCGACGGGGCGCCGGTTGTCCGGGTCGACGAGGCTGTCATCGGGCAGTTCGGTGCCCTGGTAGACATCGGGGATACCGGGCACCGTCAGGGCCAGCAGCTTCTGACCGATCGCGTCGCTGATTCCGTGTGGGCCCAGCTGCCCGACCAGCGCGGTCAACTCGGTGGCGACGGGGCCGTCGATGATCGAGTCCAGCCAGGCGTGCACCGCCGATTCGAACTCGTCGTCGGGGTCGTTCCACGTGGTGTGCGTGCCTGCCTCGCGGATCGCCTTCTCGGCGTAGGCGTGCAGCCGGGTGCGCAGCGCGTCGGTGACGTCTCCGTCGGCCGGCCACACCCCGAAGATGTTCTGCCACAGGAATGCCGCGGTCTGCTCATCGGGTGCGAGCACCACGTGCGACCACCGCCGGATCCGCTCGGACCACACCTCGGCCGCCTGGGACAGCACCCCGATGCGGGCCCTGACGTCCTCGCTGCGCTTGGTGTCGTGCGTGGAGGTGGTGACCATGGCACGCGGCCACAGCCGGGCCCGGGTGGCGGACCGCAGATGGAATTCGGCTGCGCTCACTCCGAAGTCCTCGGGCTCACCACCGACCTCGTTCAGCGATACCAAGCGGGCGTCCCGGTAGAACAGGCAGTCCTCGACGGCTTTTGCGGTGACGGCGCCACACAGCTGCTGGATCCGTTTGTCCGCCTCGGCGCCTGCCGCCAGGGCTGCGGCGATGATCTGCAGCGGCTCCGCGAGTTCGGTTCGGGTGGCGGCGGTTTCGGCGATCGCGACCGGACCGACCGCGGCTAGGCTCGGATAGTCGAACCGGTACACCCCGATGTGGGTGAGCAGCGCGGTGATCGCCTCGGCCAGCAGCGGGTGATCGCTGCCCACCTCGGCGACGATCACCCGGCGCAGCCGGGCCAGTTCGCTGGCCAGGGTGGTGGTGGCCGCCGACGTCTTGAGCAGTCGGGTCTGTGCGGCGTTGTCGGCCGCGTACAGCGCGGTCAGTGCCGGTTCGCCCGTGGGATCGATGAACACCCCACCCACCTCGCGCAGGGCGTCGTACCCGGTGCCCCCGTCGACCGGCAGCGCGGTGTCCAGGGGTTCGTCGGGCGCGAGGATCTTCTCGATGACGATCCACGCCCGTGGGCCGACCAGCTCGCGCAGCCGCACCAGATAGCCGGCCGGGTCGGTGAGGCCGTCCGGATGGTCGATGCGCAGCCCGTCGACCAGCTCATCGGCGAACCAGCGCCGCACCTCGGCATGCGAGGCGGCGAACACCTGCGCATCTTCCTGCCGCAACCCGGCCAGTGAGGTGATCGAGAAGAACCGTCGGTAGCCGCAGAGGTTGTTGCGCCAGCCGATCAGCTTGTAGTGCTGCCGCGCATACACTTCGGCGGGGCTGCCCTCGGCGGTGCCCGGCGCGATCGGCCACACCCGGTCGCCCAGTCGCAGTAGCCCGCCGTCGATCTGCAGGCCGTCGACATCGTCATCGGAGCCCAGCACTGGCAGCACGACGCGGCCATCGGCCAGGTCCCAGTCGATGTCGAAGTAGGATGCGAACGCCGACTTCCGGCCGTGCGTCAGTACATCCCACCACCACGGATTGTCCCGCGGCGACTCCACCCCGACGTGGTTGGGCACGATATCGACGACGAGGCCGAGCCCACGCGCCCGGGCCGCCGCCGAAAGTCGTTGCAGGCCTTCGGCTCCGCCCAGCTCAGCCGACACCGTGGTCGGGTCGGTGACATCATAGCCGTGCGTCGAACCGGCGTTGGCGGTCAGGATGGGGGACAGGTACAGGTGTGACACCCCGAGCTCGGCCAGGTAGTCCAGCAGGTTCTCGGCGTCGGCGAAGGTGAACGAATCGCCGCGCAGCTGAAGGCGATACGTCGAAAGGACGGCTGCCACGGGCCCGCTCAGCTCGTCTTCTGCAGTACCAGTAGGGACCGCGGCCGGAGCGAGATCTTCTCACCCGCCGCCGCGACGAGATCGTTGTGACCGCCGGGATCGGCGGTGTCCAGCGCGGTGGTCCACTGTTCGGCATATCCCTCGGCGGGCAGCACGAAGTCGAGCTCCTCGTCGTGGGCGTTGAAGCACAACAGGAATGAGTCGTCGGTGACGCGTTCGCCGCGGGAGTTCGGTTCGGGGATGGCGTCGCCGTTGAGGAACACCGCGATGCTCTTGCCGAAGCCCGAACCCCAGTCCTCCGGCGTCATCTCGGTACCGGCCGGCGTCAGCCAGGCGATATCGCGCTCCTGCTCGGCGGTGCGGATCGGCGTCCCGTCGAAGAATCGGCGCCGGCGGAACACCGGGTGGTTCTTACGCAGTGCGACCACCTTGCGGGTGAAGTTGAGCAGGTCGGCGTTGGTCTCACACATCGACCAGTCGATCCAGGCGATCTCGGAGTCCTGGCAGTACGCGTTGTTGTTACCGCCCTGGGTGCGGCCGATCTCATCGCCGTGACTGATCATCGGCGTGCCCTGGGACAACATCAGGGTGCCCAGGATGTTGCGCATCTGCCGGTGCCGCAGGTCGAGGATCTCGGGGTCGTCGGTGGGACCTTCCACACCGCAGTTCCACGACCGGTTGTGGCTCTCGCCGTCGCGGTTGTCCTCGCCGTTGGCGTCGTTGTGCTTCTCGTTGTAGGACACCAGGTCGTTCAGCGTGAAGCCGTCATGACACGTGACGAAGTTGATACTCGCACTCGGGCGGCGGCCGGTCGCCTCGTAGAGATCCGAGGAACCGGTCAGCCGAGAGGCGAACTCACCGAGGGTTGCGGGCTCGCCCCGCCAGTAATCGCGCACAGTGTCCCGGTATTTCCCGTTCCACTCGGTCCACAAACCTGGGAAGTTCCCGACCTGGTAGCCGCCCTCGCCGATATCCCATGGTTCGGCGATCAGCTTGACCTGACTGATCACCGGGTCCTGCTGGACCAGGTCGAAGAACGCGCTCAATCGGTCGACGTCGTAGAACTCGCGGGCCAGCGTGGACGCCAGATCGAACCGGAAGCCGTCCACGTGCATGTCCAGCACCCAGTACCGCAGGGAATCCATGATGAGCTGCAGGGTGTGCGGGTGCCGGGCGTTGAGGCTGTTCCCGGTACCCGTGAAATCCTTGTAGAACTGCGGCTGTCCGTCGAGCAGGCGGTAGTACGCCGCGTTGTCGATACCGCGGAAATTGATGGTCGGACCGAGGTGGTTGCCTTCGGCGGTGTGGTTGTAGACGACATCGAGGATGACCTCGATGCCGGCGTCGTGGAATGACCGCACCATCGCCTTGAACTCGGCCACGGCGCCGCCGGCGTGTTGGTTGGCGGCGTACTGGTAGTGCGGCGCCAGGAAACCGAAAGTGTTGTAACCCCAGTAGTTTCGCAGTCCGAGGTCGAGCAGCCGGTGATCGTGCAGGAACTGGTGCACGGGCATGAGCTCGATGGCGGTGACGTTCAGCGATTTGAGGTGGTCGATGATCACCGGGTGGGCCAGGCCGGCGTAGGTGCCGCGCTGCTCCTCGGGGATGCCCGGATGCAACTCGGTCATGCCCTTCACGTGGGCCTCGTAGATGACGGTCTCGTGGTAGGGCGTGTGGGGTGCGCGGTCGGATCCCCAGTTGAAGAACGGGTTGATCACCACGCTGGTCATGGTGTGGCCCAGCGAGTCGACTCCCGGCGGGTGCCCGGGGATCTCCGGGTCCTCGGCGTCCAGGTCATAGGAGAACAACGCCTGGCTGAAATCGAAGTCGCCGTGAAATGACTTGCCGTAGGGGTCGAGCAGCAGCTTGCTCGGATCGCAGCGGTGCCCGGACGCCGGGTCCCACGGCCCGTGCACCCGGAATCCGTATCGCTGGCCCGGGGTGACGGTGGGCAGATACGCGTGCCACACGTATCCGTCGACCTCGTCGAGCGTGATGCGTTCCTCGCTGCCGTCCTTGGCGATCAGGCAGAGTTCCACCTTCTCGGCGACTTCGGAGAACAGCGAGAAGTTGGTGCCCGCACCGTCGTACGTTGCTCCGAGGGGGTAGGCGGTTCCCGGCCACACTGCGTTGACCATGTCACCACCAACCGGTCGCGGCGGCCATCTGACGCCCCAGCTCGTTGGTCATGGTGCGCATATAGGTCGTCGATATGTGGTGAGAGTCGTGGTACATCAACACATTTCCCTCCACAACTCGGCAGATGTCTGGTCGGCACACCGCGTCACTCATGTCGAGTGGTTTGAGGTTCGGAAACTCCTGGACGAAATCGAGGGTCGGGTTGTGGTCGGACAGTACCTCAGAGCGCTTCATGCCGCACGAGATGGAATCGCCGCCGTCGGCGAGGCAATCCGCGGCGAAATAGGGCTTTCCGTCACGCACCAGCCACGGTGTGTCGCGCATCGCGAGCACGTTGATCCCGGCGTCGGCGAAGGCCTTCCAGATGCCGATATAAAAGCCCGGCATCACGTCACCGTCCTTGATGTTCCACGGTCGCGTCGAGGTGGTGAACACATAGTCGGGATGGTCGGCGAGCAGCTTGGGCATCACCTTCTCGTTCCACTCCCGGCAGTTCGGGTACGCCCGGTTGTCGCCCATGACAAGAGGATGCTCCTCTGTGGTCAACGGGCAACCCATCTTGAGATAGGTGACGATCTTGAAGTGGTGGATCCGGCCGAGCAGATCGAGCGCGGTGATCCAATGTTCGGCATGTGAGCCCCCCGCCAGGGCGATGGTCCGCGACGCATCCTTGTCGCCGTAGGTGCAGTTGAGAATGTCGACACTGTCGAAATCGCTGATACAGCCGTCATCGGTGGTTTCGGGCAGGTCGTTCTTGGCTTCCAGCACGGTGGGGCGCATCGGCAACTTGGGCACTTTGGCGTTGTTGATCAGCGCCCGCGCGCCGGGATAGTCGCGCGACGAGAGCCCGGAAAGCTCCTTACCGTTGGCCCGCTGCACGGTGACGTGCTCGCGCCAGGTGAACGACGTCGCCGTCAGCGTTACCCCGAGCAGGGTCACCACCGAGCCCAGCGCGATGGTCGGCCGGCGCAGCCGGGTCCGCCAGGACAGGGCGATCACCGGGGCCGTGCGCGCCGCGGGAGCGCGGTAGCGCAGGGGTGTCTCCACATACCGCGTCGTCAGCCAGGCCAGCACGCCGGAGATCAGCAGCACGACGGACCCGTCGAGCAGACCGGCATGTGACCCTCCGCTGTAGGCCAGCCAGAAGATCAACAGTGGCCAATGCCACAGATACAGCGCGTACGCCATCGAGCCCAGCGAGACGAAGGGCTTGGTGGACAGCAGCCGGTTGGGTGCGGGCAGCGGTGCGTCGCCGCGGTTGGCCGCCGAGAGGATGAACAGCACGGTGGCGCCGACGGGGACCAGCGCCCACGGACCGGGGAACTCGCGCACCCCGTCGATGAGAGCGCCGCAGCCCACGATCGCGGCCAGCGCGAGGGTGGCGATCGCGGTGCGCAGCCACATCGGCCAGCGCACCCGCGGCACCAGCGCGCCGGCCAGCACACCTGCGGTCATCTCCCAACCGCGGGCGAAGCTGTTGTAGTACGCCGTGGCCTGATCGGCGTTGTGCGCGATGATCGCGTACACGAACGACGCGATGGTGAGTGCCCCGATGAGCACGATGAACGCCGTTCTCAGGTGCCGGCCCATGCGGTTGCGGAACAGATACGCGAACCCGAAAACCAGCACCAGGAACGTGAGGTAGAACTGGCCCTGGACCGACATCGACCAGATGTGCTGCAGCGGGCTGACGGCCTCGCCGGCCCGAAGGTAGTTCGACGCCGAGTCGGCCAGCTCCCAGTTCTGGTAGTAGCCCAGGCTCGCCAGGCTCTGGTCGGCAAACGTCTCCCAGCGCGTCTCGGGCTGCACCAGGATGGTGAGCACTGCGGCCGCCGCGAGCACCACGACCAGGGCCGGGAGCAGTCGCCGCACCAGTCGGATGACTTCGGGCGCCGGCCGCAACGAGGCACCCGGGCGCAGGGCGGTACGCAGCAGGCGGCCGCCGAAGAAGAACCCCGACAGAGCCAGGAAAACGTCGACACCACCGGAAACACGGCCGAACCAGACATGGAACACGGCGACCAGGGCGATGGCGACCCCACGCAGCCCGTCCAGGTCGTGCCGATAGAAACCCGATGTGCGGGTGCCCATTTCGGCGCGTTTGGGAGCACCGGATGTGGAACCGACATGGGAAACGGAATCAGGCCGGTGGATGGCGGGGGTCTTCATGGTCGGTGACTTAATCTACCTAAGAACCCTGCAGAGCTCAGGTCGCGGGCGCCGAGTCACAGTCGCTGAGCAAAGCGATAGTGTCGGATCTCATGCCCGCGTTGACACCGTCCGAGATCAGCGCAATCGATACCGCACATGTGTGGCACCCCTACAGCACCATCGGCGCCGGGGCGCCGGCACCGGTGGTCGCCCTGGCCGCCAAGGGCGCCTGGCTGACGCTGGTACACGACGGGAAGCCCGTCCAGGCGCTGGACGCGATGAGTTCCTGGTGGACGGCGGTGCACGGGCACGGCCACCCGGTGCTCGATGCGGCCATCACGGACCAGCTGGCCACGATGAACCACGTGATGTTCGGCGGGTTGACCCACGAGCCCGCGGCCCGGCTGGCTCAGCTGCTGGTCGACATCACCCCGGCCGGGCTGGAGACGGTGTTCTTCAGCGATTCCGGGTCGGTCGCGGTGGAGGTGGCCGCCAAGATGGCGCTGCAGTACTGGCGCAGTCTGGGCCGGCCCGCCAAACACCGGCTGATGACGTGGCGGGGCGGCTATCACGGCGACACCTTCACACCCATGAGCGTGTGCGACCCGGAGGGCGGCATGCACGACCTGTGGACCGATGTGCTCACACCGCAGGTCTTCGCCCCGCGGGTGCCCACCGAATACGACGTCGCCTACAGCGCCGCCTTCGAGGCGCAACTGGCCGAACACGCCGATGAACTGGCGGCGGTGATCGTCGAGCCGGTGGTGCAGGGCGCCGGCGGCATGCGCTTTCACGACCCGCGGTACCTGACCGACTTGCGTGCGGCGTGCGATCGGCACGGTGTGCTGCTGATCTTCGATGAGATCGCCACCGGTTTCGGGCGGACCGGCGCCTTGTTCGCCGCCGACCACGTCGGCGTCACACCCGACATCATGTGTGTCGGTAAAGCGCTGACCGGGGGATACGTCACACTGGCCGCCACCCTGTGCACATCGGCGCTGGCGCGGACCATCAGCTCCGGTGAACCGGGCGCGTTGATGCACGGTCCGACGTTCATGGCCAACGCCCTGGCCTGTGCGGTCTCGGTGGCCTCGGTCGAGCTGCTGCTGGGCGGTGACTGGCAGGCCCGGGTGGCGGAGATCGAGACCGGATTGCGCAGCGGTCTGGAGCCGGCACGGGAGCTGGCCGGGGTCGCCGATGTCCGGGTGCTCGGTGCGATCGGCGTCATCGAGATGGTCGACCCCGTCGACATGGCGGTGGCGACCGAGACGGCGCTACGCCATGGGGTGTGGCTGCGTCCGTTCGGCCGGCTCGTCTACGCCATGCCACCGTTCATCTGCACGCCCGCCGAGGTCGCCCAGATCGGTTCGGCGATGGTGGCCGTCGCGCATGCATTAACCTGAACGGTGTTCAATTGTCGGCCTCGCCGACGGTGTTTCAATTGTCGGCCTCGCCGACGGTGTTCAAGTCTTGAAGGGATACCGCCCGTGACACGCACCGGACTCTCACCGCTGGCCTGGTTGGCCGACGTGGAACAGCAGCGCCGCGAGGCCGGTCTGCGGCGGGTGTTGCGGGTGCGACAGCCGGTCGGCGCCGAACTGGACCTGGCCTCCAACGACTACCTCGGGCTGTCGCAGCACCCCGCCGTCCTCGACGGTGGGGTCGAGGCCCTGCGCACCTGGGGTGCCGGTGCGGGCGGATCGCGTCTGGTCACCGGCAACACCGAACTGCACGAGGAGTTCGAGGCGGAGCTGGCCCGGTTCACCGGCGCGGAATCGGCGCTGGTGTTCTCGTCCGGCTACACCGCCAACCTCGGCGCGCTGGTGGCGCTGTCCGGCCCCGGGTCGCTGATCGTCTCCGATGCGCTGTCCCACGCCTCGCTCGTGGACGCCTGCCGGCTGTCGCGGGCCCGGGTGACGGTCGCCCCGCACTGCGATGTCGCCGCCGTGGAGCGGGCCCTCGCCGACCGCGCGGAGGACCGCGCCGTGGTGGTCACCGAGTCGGTGTTCTCCACCGACGGCGCGCTGGCCCCGCTCCGTGAACTGCATGACGTCTGCCGCAGGCATGGCGCGTTGCTGCTGGTCGACGAGGCGCACGGCATCGGTGTGCGCGGTACCGGCGGACAGGGTCTGCTGTACGAGACGGGCCTGGCCGGTGCCCCCGATGTGGTCATGACGACGACGCTGTCCAAGGCTCTCGGTGCGCAGGGCGGGGTGGTCCTCGGACCGGAGGCGGTGCGCGGGCACCTGATCGACGCGGCTCGTCCGTTCATCTTCGATACCGGGCTGGCGCCGGCAGCGGTGGGCGCGGCGCTGGCCGCCCTGCGGGTGCTCATCGCCGAGCCGTATCGCGCCGCCACGGTGCTGCGCCGCGCCGCCGAACTCACCCGGATCTGCGAGGTGCCCGAGGAGCCCACCTCCGCGGTGGTGTCGGTCATCCTCGGCGAACCCGACGTGGCGGTGGCGGCTGCGGCGGCCTGCCTGGACCGCGGCGTACGGGTGGGCTGTTTCCGCCCCCCGTCGGTGCCCGCGGGCACGTCCCGGCTGCGGCTGACCGCCCGGGCCTCGCTCACCGATGACGAGATGGACCTCGCGCGCGCCGTGCTCACCGAGGTCCTGGCTTCGGCTCGATGAGAACCCGGTGAGCGTGCTGCTGGTGACCGGCACCGATACCGGTGTCGGCAAGACGGTGACCACCGCCGCACTCGCGGCAGCCGCCCGGCTGGCCGTCATCGACGTCGCGGTGTGCAAGCCGGTACAGACCGGCACGATCGAGGGGGACGATGACCTCGGCGAGGTGCGCCGGCTGTCCGGGGTCACGCAGTTGCACGGCGGGTGGCGTTATCCCGAGCCGCTGGCCCCGGTCGCCGCGGCGCGCCGGGCGGGTATGGACTTGCCGACCCGGGCCCAGCTGGTGGCGTCGGTGCGGGCCGCGGATCGGCCCGGGCGGCTCACCCTCGTCGAGGGCGCGGGTGGGTTGTTAGTCGACCTCGGCGCCGACGGTGTGACGCTACGCGAGTTGGCCGTCGATCTGGGCGCCCCGGTGCTGCTTGTCGTCGCGCCGGGTCTGGGCACCCTCAACCACACCGCACTCACCCTGGAATCGCTTGCCGCTCATGATGTTCCGTGTGCGGGCCTGGTGATCGGCTCGTGGCCGCACGACCCCGGCGTCGCCGAATCGGGGAATCGGGAAGCGCTGGCGGCTCTCGCGCCGGTGCGCGCCGAGCTACCCGCGGGGGCCGCCACCGCCGGCGATTTCGAGAAGATCAGCGCGGCGGCGTTCGATGCGGACTGGCTTGCGAGTCTGGTCTAGCGATGGCCCATTCGGTCGAGTTGCTGCTGGATCCCGAGACCGACGCTGCGATCCGCGGTATCTGGGAGGCCCTGGCCGAGAACGGGATCCGCAGCCAGGCCGGGCATCGCGGGGCGAGTAACCGCCCGCATGTGACGATGACGGTGTCGGCCGGGATCACCGGAGACGTCGACTCCGAGTTGTCGACAGCGGCAGCGGCGCTGCCGCTGTCCTGCCGGATCGGTGCCCCGGTGCTGTTCGGGCGTGGACCGTTCACCCTGGCGCGGCTGGTCGTGCCGTGCGTGGAGCTGCTCGAGCTGCATGCCGATATCTACCGGATCTGCCTGCCGTACATGCCTTCCGGTGCGTTCGCACACGCGGCGCCGGGTCATTGGACGCCACATGTCACGCTGGCCAGGCGCGTCGACGCCGCGCAACTGGACCGCGCGATGCCGGCGGCGGGCGCGGATGTCGACGGGGCATTGGTGCGTCTCAGACGCTGGGACGGGGACGCCAGGAGTGAGTACCCGATCGGCTGACGGCTAGGGCTGCGGCTCGGTGAGCCGTCCCGACACGATCGCGTTCAACGCCGCGATACGCCCCAGGTAGGCGTGCCGGCGGGGACGAACCAGCCACGCGCGGTGCGGGCTTCGGCGGGACAGCCCGAGGTGACGGTGACCGCGCCCGCGCAGGATCTGGCGCTGTGGGCGTGGACGCGCGGCGGCTCGGTGTCGGTGACGGGGGAGAGCTCAGCCGAGGCGGCGTTGCGTGAGGTCGTCGCGAGCGGTAGCCAATAGCTCTGAATCGCCATGCGCGGCAAGGCCTTCGATCAGCACGGTGAGACCGAAGGCGAAGCGGCGTGACGGTTCGGCGGTGAGTACGGACTGGCCGTCGGGCAACGTGGCCCCCGCGGCATCCCACTGCAGCCGGGACTGTTCGTCGGCGGTGAAGCCGAGGACGTAGTAGACGACGGTGCGGGCGGCCAGTTCTGCGTCCGAGCCCGCGACTCCGGCATCCGCGGCCGCCGCTGCGAGCCGGGTGACGATCTCGGTCATCGCCGCGGATTGGCCCGCAGCGAAGCTGGCCGACACCAACTCGGCGCCGTCGGTGTGCGACAGCAGGGCATCCCGCAGCCGGTGGCAGCCGTCGGCGATCTGGTCGCGCCAGCCGGGTGGGACGTGCGGCTCCAGGGCGGGTTGCAGAATGCGGTCGGCAACCGCCCCGAGCAACTCCTGCTTGTTGGCGAAGTGCCAGTACAGCGCGCCCGGGCTGACGGCGAGCTCGCGCGCGAGCCTGCGCATGGTGAGGTCGGCCATCCCGAAGTTGTCCAGGATCGCCGTCGCGGCATCGATTACGTCACGTTTGTGCAGCTGCACGCCGTTACTCTAACCTGAACGGTGTTCAAGAGGCTGATGGAGGCAATTCGGTGAGCGACATTCTGGTTCAGGCACGCGAGCAGGTACTCGAACGCGGCGTGGGCCTCGATCAGGACCAGACGCTGCAGGTGCTCCAGCTGCCCGACGATCAGCTCGACGAGCTTCTGGCGCTTGCGCACGAGGTGCGCATGAAGTGGTGCGGACCCGAGGTCGAGGTCGAGGGCATCATCAGCCTCAAGACCGGCGGTTGCCCCGAGGACTGTCACTTCTGTTCACAGTCGGGCCTTTTCGCCTCGCCGGTGCGCAGCGCGTGGCTGGACATCCCGAGCCTGGTGGAGGCGGCCAAGCAGACCGCCAAGACCGGCGCCACCGAGTTCTGCATCGTGGCCGCGGTGCGCGGCCCGGACGAGCGTCTGCTGGCCCAGGTGGCCGCGGGTATCGAAGCCATCCGTAACGAGGTCGACATCCAGATCGCCTGCTCGCTGGGCATGTTGACCCAGGAGCAGGTGGATCGTCTCAAGGACATGGGTGTGCATCGGTACAACCACAACCTGGAGACTGCGCAGTCGTACTTCCCCAATGTCGTCACCACCCACTCCTGGGAAGAGCGCTGGGGCACGCTGGAGATGGTGCGCGAGGCCGGCATGGAGGTGTGCTGCGGCGGCATCCTCGGTATGGGCGAGACGTTGGAGCAGCGCGCCGAGTTCGCCGCCAACCTGGCCGAGCTCAACCCGCACGAAGTGCCGTTGAACTTCCTGAACCCGCGACCCGGCACCCCGTTCGGCGATCTGGAGGTGCTGCCGGCGGCCGACGCGTTGCGGGCCGTCGCCGCGTTCCGGCTGGCGCTGCCGCGCACCATGCTGCGGTTCGCCGGTGGCCGCGAGATCACCCTCGGTGACCTGGGCGCCAAGCAGGGCATCCTCGGCGGTATCAACGCCGTGATCGTCGGCAACTATCTCACCACGCTGGGCCGCCCGGCCGAATCCGATCTCGAATTGCTCGAAGATCTGCAGATGCCGATCAAAGCCCTCAACGCCACCCTGTAGAACGGGTGGTGATGATCAGCGATTCGCCCGCCCTGCCCGCGCCCGTGGGTGCCGGCAATTTCAACGTCTACACCGGCGGTCCGGCGGGCAGTGTCAGCCCGACGACGGCGCAGCTCGGGCTGGAGCCGCCGCGGTTCTGCGCCGAATGCGGGCGCAGGATGATCGTGCAGGTGCGCCCCGACGGGTGGTGGGCGAAGTGTTCGCGGCACGGGCAGGTCGACTCCAAGGACCTGGACACCCGCCGATGACTGGTGATGCGCCCAAGATTTCGCGCGCTGCCGCCGCGATCCGGGTCGGCGCGGGTATCGCACTGGCCGGGGTACCGGCCGGTGCCCTGTGGGCGTGGCTGGCACCCCCGATCGGCGGCGTGGTGGCGCTGACCAAGAGCGGCAACCGGGTGACGGCGTATCTGGGCAACGAATCCGACAACTTCTTCCTGGGCGAGTTCCTGTTCGTCGGCATCCTGACCGTGCTCACCGTGGTGGCGTCGGTGCTGGTCTGGCAGTGGCGCGCGCACCGCGGGCCGGTGCTGCTGGCGGCGCTCACCGGCGGCGCGGCCCTCGCGGCCGGTGTGGCCGCCGGGGTCGGCGCGGTGCTGGTGCGCTGGCGTTACGGCGTGATCGATATCGCCGCGGCGCCGGTGACCCCGGAGCACCGGATCCACTACGTGACCGAGGCGCCCGCCGTGTTCTTCGGCCATGGTCCGCTGCAGATCGCCGCGACCATCCTGTTGCCGGCGGCGGTGGGGGCACTGGTCTACACCCTGTTCGCGTTGTCGACCCCGCGCGACGACCTGGGGGCGTGGCCGCCGGTGGAGTACGCCGGGGTGTACCCGCCGATTCCCGTGTCGGTCACCCCCACACAGGCCCCGTAACAACACTTACGGCCGGTGGCTGCAGATCTCGCAAACGTAGCCCCCACAAATCGCGCCTCCATAGATACATTCGACTGGCTCATTGCTGTTTCCCAGCAAATCAGCCGCCGCGAAAATTATCTTGAGTGAGGTTTTGTCATGCGCATCGTGTCCTTCGGATTCCAGACCTGGGGAGTGAAGACACTTCAAGCGTTGGTCGATCTGGGACACGAGGTCGCGCTCGCGGTCACCCACCCGGCCAGCGACGACTCCTACAAGGGCATCTTCTCCGACTCGGTCGAGGAACTGGCGCAGAGCTTGGGCATCCCCGTCCACCTCACCGAGCGGGTGGACCACGAGACCATCGCGCTGGTCACGCAGGCCGAACCCGACGTCATCGTGGTCAACAGCTGGTACACCTGGATGCCGCCGGAACTGTACGAACTCCCGCCCCACGGCACGCTGAACCTGCACGATTCGCTGCTGCCCAAGGGCACCGGATTCTCACCGGTGCTGTGGTCGCTGATCAGCGGTGAATCGCAGATCGGGCTGACCATCCACCGGATGGACGAGAATCTGGACACCGGCGACATCCTGGTGCAGCACGCCTTGCCGATCGGGCCGAAGGACACCGGAACCGAACTGGTGGAACGCGGGATCGCGCTCATCCCGGGTGCCCTCAAAGAAGCGCTGGACGCGCTGCAATCCGGTACCCCGCAATGGCGCCCGCAGAACAAGGCGGAGCGGACGTACTTCCACAAGCGTTCCGAGCGGGACAGCCTGCTCGATTGGAACTGGCCGGCCGAGGTCCTGGAGCGGCTGGTCCGGGCGCTGTCGGAGCCCTATCCGCCGGCCTATACGTTCTATCGCGGCGAGCGCATCGAGGTCCTGGAAGCGAAGCTCTCCGAGGTCCGCTACGGCGGCACCCCGGGCCGGGTGATCGTCCAGGAGGACGGCGGCGCGGTGGTCGCCGGACCCGAGGCCTACCTCGGGGGGAACCGCGGCCTGGTCATCACCCGGGTGCGTTCCTCGGACGGTACCGAGCACAGCGGGGACAAGTTCTTCCGCCGCGGCGGCTACCTCACCAGCCAGGCGTGACCCGATGCCACTGCTGGAGTACAAGGCGACGCCACCGTGGCTGCGGGCGGCGCGCCGGCGGCTGATCGCGATGGTGCCCATTCGCCTGATGCGGCACGCTCTCTATCTGATGATGATTCGCCGGCCCGGCGACTTCACCGAGCCGGAAACCTTCAACGAGAAGGTGAATTGGCGGATCTTCCACGACCGGCGGGACCGAATCGTCAAGGCCTGCGACAAGATGTGGATGAAGGAGATGGCCCGGCAGGCCTACCCGGGTGCGGATCTGCGCATTCCGGCCACCTACTGGTCGGGTACCGATCTGCGGGACGCCCCCGACCTGACGACGCTGCCGCCGTGGGTACTCAAACCCAATCACAGTAGCGGTCAGGCACTGTTCGGGCCCGATCCCGGCACCGGCCTGGACGGCCTGCTGGCCCGGACGGCGCAGTGGTTCGAGGAGACACCGCTGGAACTGGGCGAGTGGGGTTACAGCGAAGCCCGTCCGCTCTTCCTGCTCGAGGAACGCATCCCCACTCCCGACGGGCACCCGCCGGTGGACTACAAGTTCTTCGTCTTCGAGGGCCGGATCGAGCTGATCCAGGTCAACCGTGGTCGGTTCGGGACCCGGCAGACCGCGACCTTCCTGGATGCCGATTGGCGCCGGCTGCCGGTGCGCTGGCGGATTCAGCCGGTGGCCGACGAACAGCGGCCGGTGGAGCTGGACAAGATGATGGAGATCGCCGGCGTGCTCGGTGCGGACTGGGATTTCGTCCGGGTCGACCTGTACGCCGTCGACGGTGAGGTGTGGTTCGGTGAGTACACGCCGTACCCGGGTAGCGGTCTGCTGCGCTACAAACCGATGTCCTTCGATCTCGAGCAGGGGCGGCACTGGAAGCTGCCGTCGCCGGCCGAGGTGCAGCGCGGCCGGCCCTGACCGGTCAGCGGTCGAGCACCGACAGCGGGAGCCGGTGCACCGGTCGCCCGGTCAGTACCTTCGCGGTAATGACCGCCAGCCGCGCCATGCCCCGGTAGGTCGACGGGTTGAACAGCGTGGGCCACTTGGTGCGCAGCAGGTGCTCGCCGAGGGGGCGGCCGGCGAAGCGGTCGGACAGCCAGCGCAGCGCCATGGGCGCCGACATCGGATGCAGCAGCAGGTGCTCGCAGAACATGTCGCGGTGATAGGTGACCTTCGCGCCGCCGGAGGCGTAGGTGTCGGCGAGTTCGTCGATGCCCTCGACCGAGATGATCTCGTCGTGCACGGCCTGGATGATCAGCACCGGCGGGGTGGGCACGGCGACGCCGAGCTTGATGTCGTCGAAGACATACTGCACCTCGGGCGTGGACAAGATCTGCTCGAGCGGCTGGTCCAGCATGTCGCCCATATCGGTACGCCACAGCCGCACGATGGCTTCGACGGTGGTCATGTGATGCAGCCGGTCGAGCAGGGCGCGGCCTTTCTCGCTGGCGTGCTCGGCGATGACCCTCTGCAGGCCGGGGTACACGTCGGCCAGGGCGGCGACGACGAGCGCGGGCAGGGCCGAGGCGAAGGTGCCGTTGAGCTTGCGGAAGGTCCGGCCCAGGTCGCCGACCGGCGAGCCGAGCACCGCGCCGACGATGTTGAGTTCGGGTGCGTAGCTTCCGCTCATCTCGGCGGCCCAGGCGCTGGCCAGACCGCCCCCGGAGTAGCCCCACAACCCGATGGGGGCTTCCGGTGCGAGGCTCAGCTGCTCGGAGCTGATGGCCGCACGCAGCCCGTCGAGGATGCGGTAGCCGGGTTCGTACGGCGTGCCCCAGCTGCCGTTGACACCCTCGTGGTCGGGAACGGAGACCGCCCAGCCCTCGGCAATCGCCGCGGCGACCAGCAGCATCTCGAACTGCGGCACCGCGCCGGGTGCCACGGCGTGGCGGCGCAGCGCGTACGAGGGAAAACACCGCGAGGAGATCGCATCGATGGCGCACTGGTAAGACACCACCGGGCAGACGCGTTCGGGGCCGCGCTCGGCGGGGATCACCACGGTGGTGGCGGCGGCCTCGGGATTGCCGTTCATATCGGTGGTCCGGTAGAGCAGCTGCACGGCGCGGACCTGCTGGGGGATCAGTCCCAGGAAGGCCAGCTCGACCTCGCGGCTGCGCAACACGGTGCCTGGGGCGGCGTGTTGGAAGCCGGCGGGGGCGACGTAGAAGGGGTCGTCTTTGGGTAACTGCGGACGGGCGGAGCGGTCCAGCGCCTCGTGCGGGGCGGCGCCGATCCAGTCGGCGTCCGATACGGCGGCAGAGCTGCCAAAGTCCATTCGGGCATTCTTGCTTAAGAAGCGTCTAAGAAGCCAGTCCGACTCACCCTGGTGGCCGCAATGCCGCGAATTCGTCGGTGACCCGGTACCGGGCCTCGGTGAAGCGGTACAGTGCCGCCGGACGTCCTCCGCTGCGGCCCGAACGTGCCGTGGTGCCGGTCCTGGTGATGACGTTGCGGCGCTCGAGTACCCGCTGCAGGTTGGTGGCGTCCACCGGGTGCCCGAGTGCGGCGCTGTAGATGTCGCGCAGCGTAGACAGCGCGAATTCCTTTGGTGCCAAAGCGAAGCCGATATTGGTATAGCTGAGTTTGGCGTTCAACCGGGCGTGCGCATTGGTGACCATGGGCCCGTGGTCGAAGGCCATCGGCGGCAGGGCGGAGACCGGGTGCCAGCGGGTATCGGGCGGTAGCTCCGGGGTGGCGGGGGAGGGCACCAGGCCCAGGAAGGTCGACGCGATGGTGCGTTCCCCGGGCACCCGTTGCGGATCGGAGAACACTGCCAACTGCTCCAGATGGGTGAGTTCGCGCAGGTCGACCTTCTCGGCCAGTTGACGTCGAACTGAACTCGTCATGTCTTCGTCGTGTCGCAGCCGTCCGCCCGGGAGTGACCATGCGCCTCGTTGCGGATCCATGGCGCGTTCCCATAAAAGCACGCTGAGCTGCGGTTTCTTGGTGGAAAGCTGGCGCACCTGGAACACGACGGCAAGTACTTCGTGGCCGGTGCTACTATGTGACATGTTTTCGATTGTAAGTCGAAAACCTCGGTTGGCAAAAAGGAGACTGCCATGACGGTCCTGGATCGCACTGGGGCACGCACAGGGGCGTACGGCAGCGTGCTCGCCTCGCGCATCGCGGACGGGCCCGGTGGTTACACCGGCGTCGTGGGCGACGGCCAGTGGGCCGCCGAGATCCGCCGGCTTGCCGATCTGCGCAATGCGACGGTGCTGGCCCACAACTACCAGCTACCCGAGATCCAGGATGTGGCCGACCACGTCGGCGACTCCCTGGCCCTGTCCCGGATCGCGGCCGAGGCTCCCGAGGACACCATCGTGTTCTGCGGCGTGCACTTCATGGCCGAGACCGCCAAGATCCTGTCCCCGCAGAAGTCGGTGTTGATTCCGGACCAGCGGGCCGGCTGCTCGCTGGCGGACTCGATCACCGCCGACGAGCTGCGCGCCTGGAAGGACGAGTTCCCGGATGCGGTGGTGGTCTCGTACGTCAACACCACCGCTGCGGTGAAGGCGCTCACCGATATCTGCTGCACCTCGTCCAACGCGGTCGAGGTGGTGGCCTCCATACCCGAGGATCGCACCGTGCTGTTCTGCCCCGACCAGTTCCTCGGCGCGCACGTGCGCCGCGTCACCGGGCGCCAGAACCTGCACATCTGGGCCGGCGAATGCCATGTGCACGCCGGCATCAACGGTGACGAACTGGCCGACCAGGCCCGCAGCCACCCCGACGCCGAGCTGTTCGTGCACCCCGAATGCGGTTGTGCCACCTCGGCGTTGTACCTGGCCGGTGAGGGCGCGGTGCCCGAGGAGCGGGTCAAGATCCTGTCCACCGGAGGCATGCTCGACGCTGCTCGCGAGACCAAGGCGCGCCAGGTGCTGGTCGCCACCGAGGTCGGCATGCTGCACCAGCTGCGCAGGGCCGCACCGGATGTCGACTTCCTCGCGGTCAACGACCGGGCCTCGTGCACCTATATGAAGATGATCACCCCCGCGGCGCTGCTGCGTTGCCTGGTCGAGGGCGCCGACGAGGTGCATGTCGATCTCGAGACGGCGAAGCTGGCGCAGCGCAGCGTGCAGCGCATGATCGAGATCGGGCAGCCCGGCGGCGGAGAATGACCGCGGTCTCGGTCCCTGGGGGCAGGAGCGCAGCGACTCGGGGGTACAGCAGCTGCGGGGGAGTCGGGTACTGGCAACAGCGGGCCGATGTCGTCGTCATCGGGACCGGGGTGGCCGGACTGGCCGCCGCACTCGCCGCGGTGCGGGCCGGTCGCAAGGTCGTCGTGCTCAGCAAGGTGGCCGAGACCGCCACGTTCTACGCCCAAGGCGGGATCGCGGTGGTGCTGCCCGACGGTGAGGACTCCGTCGAGGCCCATGTCGCCGACACGCTGGCGGCCGGTGGCGGGCTCTGTGATGTCGACGCGGTCCGTTCCATCGTGGCCGACGGCTATACCGCGGTCGCGGATCTGGTCGATGCGGGCGCGCACTTCGACGAGACCCGGCCCGGCCGTTGGGCACTGACCCGCGAAGGCGGTCACACCCGCCGGCGGATCATCCACGCCGGTGGTGACGCCACCGGGGCCGAGGTGCAGCGCACCCTCGACCACGCGGCCACCCATCTGGACATCCGGCGCAATCATGTGGCACTGCAGATCTGCCACGACGGCGATCAGGTGACCGGGGTGCTGGTGCACAGTGCCGAGGGGCCGGGCGTCGTGCATGCGCCGTCGGTCATCCTGGCCACCGGCGGATTGGGTCACCTCTATGCGGCGACCACCAACCCGGACGGCTCCACCGGCGACGGTGTGGCGCTGGCCCTGCAGGCGGGTCTGGCGGTTGCCGACCTGGAGTTCATCCAGTTCCACCCGACGATGTTGTATTCGGGCTCCGGTCCCGGACAGGCCGGCGGGCGCCGGCCGCTGATCACCGAAGCGATCCGTGGCGAGGGCGCGATCCTGGTGGACAGTCGGGGCGAGTCGGTGACCGCCGGTGTCCATCCGATGGGTGACCTGGCGCCACGCGATGTGGTGGCGGCCGCCATCGATGCCCGGCTGCGGGCGACCGGCGACCCCTGCGTGTACCTGGATGCCACCCGGGTTTCCGATGTGGCACAGAGGTTTCCGACGGTCACCGCGGCCTGCCTGGCCGCGGGTGTCGACCCGGCCCGTCAGCCCATCCCGGTGGTGCCCGGCGCCCACTACAGCTGCGGCGGCGTCGTCACCGATGTGTACGGCCGTACCGATCTGCCGGGTCTGTTCGCCGCCGGCGAGGTGGCGCGCACCGGAATGCACGGCGCCAATCGGCTTGCGTCCAACAGCCTGCTGGAAGGGCTCGTCGTGGGTGGGCGTGCCGGCGCCGCCGCCGCCGCGCACGCCGGCAGTGCAGGTCCGGTACTGGCGCGCGTCTCGCAGTCCTTCCGCGCGCCCGCGCTGGACCGCGCCGAGTTGCAGCGCGCGATGAGCACGGACGCCTCCGTGGTCCGCGATGCCGACGGCCTGCAACGGCTCCTCGGCATTCTGGCCACCGCGCGGCCGCACACCGTCGACAACCGCACGGATTTCGAGGATGTCGCCTTGACCATGACCGCACGGGCGGTGGCCGCGGCCGCCGCCGAACGCGCCGAATCGCGGGGCTGTCACCACCGCGCCGACTATCCGGAAACCGATGCGGCACAGGCGAAGAGCGTCACCGTCCGGGTCGATGCCGCCGGACTTCCCACGGTGAGTACACCGGCAGGTGTGCGGTGAAACCATCGGCCGACGAACTCGCCGAAGCCCGGGCCGTCATCGCCCGTGGTCTGGACGAGGATCTGCGCTACGGCGCCGATGTCACCACGGCGGCGACCGTCGCCGCCGACGCCACCACGGTGGCGTCGATGGCCACCCGGGAGCCGGGCGTCGTCGCGGGGGTCGATCTTGCGCTCCTGGTGCTCGACGAGGTGCTGGGGCCCGACGGTTACACCGTGCTGGACCGCGTCGAGGACGGCACCCGGCTGGCCGCCGGGCAGGCCCTGCTGACCCTGAGCGCGCCCACCCGGGGGCTGCTGACCGCCGAACGGACCATGCTCAACCTGGTCTGCCATCTCTCCGGCATCGCGACCGCCACCGCGCGGTGGGTGGACGCGGTCGAGGGCACCCGCGCCAGGATCCGCGACACCCGCAAGACGTTGCCCGGCCTACGTGCGCTGCAGAAGTACGCGGTGCGGGTCGGCGGGGGAGTCAACCACCGGATGGGCCTCGGTGACGCCGCGCTCATCAAGGACAATCACGTCGCCGCCGCCGGATCGGTGCTGGCCGCGCTGCACGCGGTCCGGGCCGCCGCGCCCGATCTGCCGTGTGAGGTCGAGGTCGACTCGCTGGAGCAGCTCGACGATGTGTTGGGCGCCGACGTGGAGTTGGTGCTGCTGGACAACTTCCCGGTGTGGCAGACCCAGATCGCCGTGCAGCGCCGCGACAGTCGTTCGCCGGCAACGAAACTCGAATCCTCGGGCGGTTTGTCACTGGAGTCGGCGACCGCCTACGCGGCCACCGGGGTGGACTATCTGGCCGTCGGGGCGCTCACCCACTCGGTGCGGGTGCTCGATATCGGCCTGGATACCTGAGCACGACCTAGTCGCGGTCCAGCAGTGCCCGTGCCGCCGCCTTGGCGGCGTGCAGCGCGCTGGGCTCGCCGGCCACCCGGGACAGCAGCAGGGCGCCCTCGATCAGCGCGATGATCGTGCGCGCGGTCTGCTCGGCCTGCGCCGAGGGCCAGCCGTCGGCGCGCAGGCGGTCGGCCACCGCGGTGATCCAGCTGCCGAACGCCCTCGCCGAAGCCGTCCGCACGACCGGGCTGGCCGTCACCGATTCGGTGGCGAGCGGTTCGATGGGGCAGCCGTCGCGCGCATCGGTGCTGAGATTGGCGGCCATCACGTCCATCCAGCGGTCCACGATGTCGGCGGCCGGTTCGTCGGTCGCCAGCAATGTGCGCAGCAGGGCGCTGATCTCTCCGCCGGCCTTGTCGACCACGGCGGCCGCCAGTTCGGCCTTGCCGTCGGGGAAGTGGTGATACAGCGAACCGGCCCGGACCTCGGCCACCTCCAGGATCTGGTTGATGCCGGTGGCCGAGTATCCCTG
This sequence comes from Mycolicibacterium fluoranthenivorans, assembly GCF_011758805.1. Lineage (NCBI taxonomy): Bacteria > Bacillati > Actinomycetota > Actinomycetes > Mycobacteriales > Mycobacteriaceae > Mycobacterium > Mycolicibacterium fluoranthenivorans. The sequence continues at coordinate 3,095,829 of NZ_JAANOW010000001.1, forward strand.
CCTGCGGAACAACACGGCCGCGGTATCCAGCAGGGCGGCTCGGCTGCGGTCGGGGCGGGGCATGGTCGATATGCTACCGGCGATCTAGAAAGATCGATCAAGAATGCGCAAGGCGGTCCCCGCCGGGCTCTAGGCCGTCACACCCCGGCGCACGAACGACAGCACCACCGCCGCGGTGGCGAACAGCCCGGAGAACACCCGGTTCAGGATCGTCTGTTGGCGCGGGGTGTGCAGCCAGTCGACCAACCGCACTGCCAGGCCGGTATAGAGGCCCATCACCACGATGTCGACGATGATCATGGTCGCCCCGATGGCCAGATACTGCGGCAGCAACGCGGCGGTGGGCACGACGAACTGCGGCAGCACCGCAAGGAAGAACACCAGCCCCTTCGGGTTGGTGGCGTTGACCAGGAAGCCTCGGACCGTCAGGGCCAGGCGGCCGCCATCGAACGACTTTCCGACCTGCTCGCGCAGGTCGGTGGTGGCGGTACGCCACTGCTTGATCGCGAGGTAGGCCAGATAGCCGACGCCGATCCACTTGATCACGGTGAACGCGATGACCGAGCTCGTGACCACCGCACCCAGGCCCGCGGCCACCAGCGCCAACTGCAGCATCAGCCCGATCTCCAGGCCGAAGATGCTCCAGTAGCCGCGACGCAGGCCGTGCGTCATCCCGGTCGCCATCGACTGCACCGCACCCGCTCCGGGGGACAGACTGATCGCGATCGCGGCGCCCAGGAACGCCAGCCATACCTGCCAGGTCATGGCTCCAGTCTCGCAGCCGGGGTCAAGTCGATATCAGCTGATATCAGTTGATATCAGCGACGAACACACCTGATCGGCGGGCGACCATGCGGGCCATCCGTGGCAGCGACGGGTCGTCGGTGCCCGCGGGGAGCACCCGCGGGTTGGTGATGTGGATGTCACCGCTGAACAGGTGCACATCGGCTTCACCGGCCGCGAGCACGTTCTTCACCCAGTTGGTCTTGCCGTGGATGAGGCCGATGGCCAGCGTGTTGCCCTTGCGGAAGCTGGTGACGGTCGTCTCGTACGGGGTGCCGGATTTGCGGCCCCGATGCTTGACGATGGTGAACCCCGGCAGCCGCTTCGCCAGCGGTGCGATCACCGGATTGATGTAGCGGATCTGGAAGTTCTCCAGCGCGGGCGGCACCAGCATCGGCACACCCGGTGCGTTGTTGGGATGTTCCTCGCGAGACTGCGCAGCGGACATGTCGGCTCCCCGAATTCGATTTGGCCTGCTCTGGGACAATAGACCCGTGAGTGCACCGCAACCCTTCATGGCCCGCATCGATCTGCGGGGCGCCGAGCTATCGGCGGCCCGGCTGCGGACCGTCCTGCCCCGCGGTGGTGTCGATGTCGATGCGGTGTTGCCCAAGGTGCGGCCCATCGTCTCCGACGTCGCCGAGCGCGGTGCCGTCGCGGCCCTGGAGTACGGGGCCTCCTTCGACGGGGTGCGCCCCGAGACCGTCCGGGTGCCCGTCGGGGAGATTGCCGCGGCGCTGTCGACGTTGCCCGCCGATGTCCGCGCCGCCCTCGAGGTGGCCATCGAACGCACCCGGGCCGTGCACGCCGACCAACGCCGCACCGACACCACCACCACGCTCGCGCCGGGCGCCACCGTCACCGAACGCTGGGTCCCGGTGGAGCGCGTCGGCCTCTACGTTCCGGGCGGCAACGCCGTCTACCCGTCCAGCGTGGTGATGAACGTGGTGCCCGCACAGGCCGCAGGGGTGGACTCGCTGGTGATCGCCAGCCCGCCCCAGGCGGACTTCGGCGGCCTGCCGCATCCGACCATCCTGGCCGCCGCCGCCCTGCTCGGCGTGGACGAGGTCTGGGCCGTCGGCGGCGCCCAAGCCGTCGCCCTGCTGGCATACGGGGACGCCGATCACCCTCCGGTGGACATGATCACCGGCCCGGGCAATATCTACGTCACCGCCGCCAAGCGGCTCTGCCGTTCACAGGTCGGTATCGACGCCGAGGCGGGCCCCACCGAGATCGCCATCCTGGCCGACCACACCGCCGACCCGGTGCACATCGCCGCCGATCTGATCAGCCAGGCCGAACACGACGAGATGGCCGCCAGCGTGCTGGTCACCGACAGCGTGGCGCTGGCCGACGCCGCGGATATTGAGGTTGCCGATCAACTCGGCACGACCGTGCACCGCGAACGGGTGACTGCCGCCCTCACCGGCAAGCAGTCGGCGATCGTGCTGGTCGACGATATCGATGCCGGTGTCACGGTGGTCAACGCCTACGCCGCCGAGCACCTGGAGATCCAGACCGTCGACGCGTCCGCGGTGGCCGGCCGGATCCGTTCGGCCGGAGCGATCTTCGTCGGCGCATGGTCTCCGGTGAGCCTGGGGGACTACTGCGCCGGCTCCAATCACGTGCTGCCCACCGCGGGTTGCGCCCGGCATTCCAGCGGGCTGTCGGTGCAGACCTTCCTGCGCGGGATCCACGTCGTGGAGTACGACGAGGCGGCGCTCAAAGATGTGTCAGGTCATGTGATCACGCTGTCGCAGGCGGAGAATCTGCCCGCGCACGGCGAAGCTGTGCGGCGGAGGTTCGAGAAGTGAGCACATCCGGTATCTCCCTGGACGACCTGCCGCTGCGGGAGAATCTGCGCGGCAAGTCCCCGTACGGGGCACCCCAGTTGCACGTGCCGGTGCGGCTCAACACCAATGAGAACCCGCATCCGCCGAGCCAGGCACTCATCGACGACGTCGCGGCCTCGGTACGCGACGCCGCGTCGGATCTGCACCGCTATCCCGACCGCGATGCCGTCGGCCTGCGGACCGAACTGGCGGCCTATCTGACCGGTCAGACCGGGGTCCGGGTCGGCGTCGAGAACGTGTGGGCGGCAAATGGTTCCAACGAGATCCTGCAGCAGCTGCTGCAGGCTTTCGGCGGTCCGGGTCGCAGCGCACTGGGATTCGTCCCGTCCTACTCGATGCACCCGATCATCTCCGACGGCACCCAGACCACCTGGCATCAGGCGGCCCGTGCCGACGACTTCGGGCTCGACACCGCCGTCGCGGTCGCCGCGGTCAAGGAATACCGTCCGGACGTGGTGTTCCTGGCCAGCCCGAACAATCCGTCGGGCCAGAGCATCACGGTCGACGAACTGCGCCAGTTGCTCGACGTCGCCCCCGGTGTGGTCATCGTCGACGAGGCGTACGGCGAGTTCTCCAGCCAGCCCAGTGCCATCGGGTTGATCGCGCAGTACCCGGCCAAACTCATCGTCACCCGCACCATGAGCAAGGCGTTCGCCTTCGCCGGCGGCCGGCTGGGCTACCTGGTCGCCGATCCCGCCGTCATCGAGGCGCTGCTGCTGGTCCGGTTGCCGTATCACCTGTCCTCGCTGACCCAGGCCGCCGCCCGCGCCGCGCTGCGCCACGCCGAGGACACCCTGGGCAGCGTCGCACTGCTCATCGCCGAACGCGACCGGGTGTCGAAAGGCCTGTCCGAGATGGGCTTCCGGGTGATCCCCAGCGACGCCAACTTCGTGCTCTACGGCGAGTTCGCCGATGCGCCCGCGGCGTGGCAGCGCTATCTGGACGCCGGGGTGCTCATCCGCGATGTCGGCCTCCCCGGATACCTGCGCGCCACCATCGGCCTCGCCGAGGAGAACGACGTCCTGCTCGATGTGAGCGCCGACCTCGCCGAGTCCGGCACAGCCCTGTTAACCGAAGCCCCACAAGGAGCCTCATGAGCCGCCGCGCGAAGGTCGAACGTAAGACCAAGGAGTCCGATATCACCGTCGAGATCGATCTCGACGGCACCGGGCAGGTCGACATCGACACCGGAGTGCCGTTCTTCGACCATATGTTGACCGCGCTGGGCAGCCATGCCAGCTTCGACCTGACGGTGCACGCCAAGGGCGATGTCGAGATCGAAGGCCACCACACCGTCGAGGACACCGCGATCGTGCTCGGCCAGGCACTCGGCCAGGCGCTCGGTGACAAGAAGGGCATCCGCCGCTTCGGGGACGCCTACATCCCGATGGACGAGACGCTGGCGCACGCCGCAGTCGACGTGTCCGGCCGGCCGTACTTCGTGCACACCGGCGAACCCGATTACATGGTCGAATTCACCATCGCCGGGTCCAGCACGCCGTATCACACGGTGATCAACCGGCACGTGTTCGAGTCGCTGGCCTTCAACGCCCGCATCGCCCTGCACGTGCGCACCCTCTACGGCCGCGACCCGCACCACATCACCGAGGCCGAGTACAAGGCGGTCGCCCGGGCGTTGCGCCAGGCCGTCGAATACGACCCCCGCGTCAGCGGGGTGCCGTCCACCAAGGGCACTCTGTGACGGCGATGGGCGAGCGGAGCGACGGGGAGTGAACGAGAAAAAGGTGGTGGTGCTGGACTACGGGTCCGGCAACCTGCGTTCGGCGCAGCGCGCGGTGCAGCGCACCGGTGCCGATGTCGAGGTGACCTCGGATGCGTCCGCGGCCTATGAGGCCGACGGTCTGCTGGTGCCGGGGGTCGGCGCATACGAGGCCTGCATGGTGGGGCTGCGCGGTATCGGCGGCGACCAGATCATCGAAAAGCGGCTGGCCGCGGGGCGTCCGGTGCTCGGGGTCTGTGTGGGCATGCAGATCCTGTTCGCCCGTGGCGTCGAGTTCGGGGTGGAGTCCGCCGGATGCGGGCAGTGGCCCGGTTCGGTCACCCGCATCGATGCCCCCGTGGTGCCGCACATGGGCTGGAATGTGGTCGACGCACCCGCGGGCAGTACCTTGTTCCGGGGCCTGGACGCCGGCACCCGCTTCTACTTCGTGCATTCGTACGCCGCACAGGAGTGGCAGGGCCGGCCCGAGGCGCTGGTCACGTGGGCGACACACCATGTGCCGTTCATCGCGGCCGTCGAGGACGGCCCGTTGTCGGCGACACAATTTCATCCGGAGAAGAGCGGTGACGCGGGTGCGGCGCTGCTGACGAATTGGGTTGAGGGACTGTGAGTTTGATTCTTTTGCCGGCCGTCGACGTGGTCGGGGGCAAAGCGGTGCGCCTGGTGCAGGGCAAGGCCGGCAGCGAAACCGACTACGGGTCGGCGCTGGACGCGGCGCTGGCCTGGCAGCGCGACGGTGCCGAGTGGATCCACCTGGTGGACCTGGACGCCGCCTTCGGCCGTGGCTCCAACCGTGAACTGCTCGCCGAGGTGGTCGGCAAGCTCGATGTCGCCGTGGAGCTGTCCGGCGGTATCCGGGATGACGAATCGTTGAAGGCCGCCCTGGCCACCGGCTGCGCTCGGGTCAATATCGGCACCGCCGCGCTGGAGAATCCCACCTGGTGCGCCGCGGCGATCGCCGAGTACGGCGACAAGGTGGCCGTCGGACTGGATGTGCAACTGGAAGGCGGCACCTACCGCCTGCGCGGACGCGGCTGGGAGACGGACGGCGGTGACCTGTGGGAGGTGCTGGAACGGCTTGAGCGCGAAGGCTGCTCACGCTATGTCGTCACCGATGTGACCAAGGACGGCACGCTGGCCGGACCCAATCTGGAACTGCTCGGCGAGGTGGCCGACCGCAGCGGCGTCCCGGTGATCGCCTCCGGTGGCGTGTCGAGCATCGAGGATCTGACGGCCATCGCCACCCTGACGGGTCGTGGGGTCGAGGGCGCCATCGTCGGAAAAGCCTTGTACGCGGGACGTTTCACGCTGCCCGAGGCGCTAGCCGCGGTCAGCGGATAACGGTCATGGATGCCAACCGGCTGACCGCGCTGGTCGCCACCGCGACCGCGATCCTCGATGCGGCATCGGTTCAGTTCGTCGCGGGCCACCGAGCTGACTCGGCTGTTCGCAAACAGGGCAACGATTTCGCGACCGAGGTCGACCTCGCGATCGAACGCCAGGTCGTCGCGGCGCTGCAGGAGCAGACCGGCATCGGGGTGCACGGCGAGGAGTTCGGTGGCGAACCGATCGATTCCGAACTGGTGTGGGTACTCGACCCGATCGACGGCACGTTCAACTATGCGGCCGGCTCTCCCATGGCGGCCATCCTGTTGGGACTGCTGCACAACGGTGTGCCGGTCGCCGGGCTGACCTGGCTGCCGTTCATGGGACAGCGTTACACCGCGCTGGCCGGCGGACCGGTGCGCGACGCCGGCGTGGTGCTGCCCCCGCTCGACGCGCCGACGCTGGCCGATTCGATCGTCGGGATCCAGACCTTCAACATCGATTCTCGTGGCCGGTTCCCCGGCCGGTACCGGGCCGAGGTGCTGGCCAACCTGAGCCGTGAGTGTTCGCGGGTTCGCATGCACGGCGCCACCGGGGTGGACCTGGCCTATGTCGCCGCCGGAATCCTCAGTGCGGCGATCAGTTTCGGCCACCACATCTGGGACCACGCGGCGGGTGTGGCACTGGTGCGGGCTGCCGGCGGTGTCGTCACCGACCTGGCCGGCGCGCCCTGGACGGCCGAGTCGAAATCGGCGCTGGCCGCCGCACCCGGTGTGCACGCCCGCATGCTGGAGATCGTCGCCTCGGCGGGCAACCCGGAGGATTACCTGTGACCAGTGATGTCGCCACCCGTGTCATTCCCTGCCTGGACGTCGACGCCGGCCGGGTGGTCAAGGGGGTCAACTTCGAGAACCTCAGGGATGCGGGCGATCCCGTCGAACTTGCGGCCGCCTACGATGCCGAAGGCGCCGACGAGCTGACCTTCCTGGACGTCACCGCGTCCTCCTCGGGGCGGTCCACCATGCTGGAGGTGGTGCGTCGCACCGCGGAGCAGGTGTTCATCCCGCTCACCGTGGGTGGTGGAGTCCGGTCGGTCGAGGATGTGGACACCCTGCTGCGCGCCGGTGCGGACAAGGTATCGGTGAACACCGCGGCCATCGCCCGCCCGGAGCTGCTGGCCGAGCTGGCGCGCCAGTTCGGGTCGCAGTGCATCGTGCTCAGCGTCGATGCCCGCACGGTGCCGGACGGCTCGGCGCCGACGCCGTCGGGCTGGGAGGTCACCACCCACGGTGGCCGGCGCGGCACCGGCATCGATGCCGTCGAATGGGCCAGGCGCGGAGCTGAACTCGGGGTGGGGGAGATCCTGCTGAATTCGATGGACGCCGACGGCACCAAGGCCGGTTTCGACTTGGCGATGCTGCGTGCGGTCCGCGCCGCGGTCACGGTGCCGGTGATCGCCAGCGGTGGCGCCGGAGCGGTGGATCACTTCGCCCCCGCAGTGGCCGCCGGTGCCGACGCCGTGCTGGCGGCCAGCGTGTTCCATTTCCGGGAGCTGACGATCGGTCAGGTGAAGGCGGCGATGGCAGCCGAGGGGATCACCGTCCGATGAGCGAAGCGAAGAGGACAAGTCTGGGTGTGGTCCGATGAGCGAGCTCGATCCCGATATCGCCGCCCGGCTCAAACGCAACGCCGACGGGCTGTTCGCCGCGGTCGTTCAGGAGCACGGCACCGGTGACGTGCTGATGGTCGCCTGGATGGACGACGCCGCGCTGGCCCGCACCCTGGAAACCCGTGAGGCCACCTACTTCTCGCGCTCACGGGGCGAACAGTGGATCAAAGGCGCCACCTCGGGCCACACCCAGCACGTGCACTCGGTGCGCCTGGACTGCGACGGTGACACCGTGCTGCTGGAGGTCGACCAGGTGGGTGGCGCCTGCCACACCGGCGATCACACCTGCTTCGACGCGGATCTGCTGCTGCCGCCGCAGAGTTAGCATCCGTTCGAACACCCGAGTACTCGGCTACGCCGCCGGCCCTGGCTGGGCCACCGGCGGACCGATCAGGTGAAGGGCAGGAACTGCCCGTTGGTCCAGACACCCCAGTGCCCGCCGGAACCCCAGTCCCACCAGACCATCGGGTGACCCTGCCAGAATTCGGCGGGTTTGCGCGGCGCGTTGGCGGGCGCTTCCAAGGCGGGTCCGCCGGGATCTACCGGCTCGGCGCCGGCCGTGGCCAGCCCGAAGCCCAGGGACGAGCCGATGATCGCGCCTGCGGCCAGTGCTGCCGCCACTGCTGACTTGCTCATGCCGAAAGCTTAGCCAATCGAAGCGATTCCTGGGCGACGGCCCCGCCGCGACGGCGTGGTCTGCGCCGACTTGTCGGTGTGGTCGGACAGAATGGCCAGCGTGATCGATTCCGCCGGGGCCCGCAAAGCGCGCGGTGCCTTCTTCACCCCGCCGGAGATCACCCACTACCTGGCCCAGTGGGCGGTCCGCGACTCCGCGGACCGTGTCTTCGAGCCGTCGGCAGGCGAGGCGGCGTTCCTCGTCGCCGCGGCCCGACGCCTCACCGATCTCGGTGCGGCCGCCCCGCTGCTCGACGGCGTGGAGATCCATCCGGCCAGTGCCCGCGCGGCCCGTAAGCGGGTGACCGCAGCCGGCGGCACGGCACGCATCCGCACGGCCGACTTCTTCGCCGTCGACCCGCAGCCGTCCTACACCGCGGTCATCGGCAACCCGCCCTATATCCGCTATCAGGACTTCCGGGGCCAGGCCCGCGCCCAGTCGCGGCGGGCCGCCCTGGCCGCGGGTGTCAGCCTGTCCGGCCTGGCGTCGAGCTGGGCGGCATTCACCGTGCACGCGGCGCTGTTCCTGCGGCCCGGCGGGCGGCTGGCCCTGGTCCTGCCCGCCGAGCTGCTCAGCGTCAACTACGCGGCGCCGGTGCGCAAGTTCCTGTTCGACCGGTTCGCCACGGTCGAACTGGTGATGTTCGACGAGCAGGTGTTTCCCGAGGCCGAGGCGGATGTGGTGCTGCTGCTGGCCGACGGTTTCGACGGCGGACCCTCGGGACACGCCGTCATTCACCGGGCCCGCAACGCAAAATCCCTGACATCGGAACTGGCGCAACGGCATTGGTCACCCCGCGATCCCGCCGACAAGTGGGTCAGCGGCCTGGTGGGTGCCGCCCCGGTGGAGCAGCTGCACACGCTGCACGACACCGGCAGTCTCACGACACTGGACCAGTGGGGAGACACCACGCTCGGCATGGTCACCGGCAACAACGGCTATTTCGCGCTGTCGCCGGACCGGGTACGTGAGCTCGGGCTGCGCCCCGGCGACCTGCTCCCGCTCTCGCCGCCCGGCAGTGCGCACCTGCGCGGTCTCACCCTCACCGGCGCCCAACTGCGCCGGCTGGGGGAGGACGGCAAGTCGATCCACCTGTTCCGGCCCGGCGGCGCCACGTCGGCGGCGGCGCAGCGGTACATCGAGGCCGGTCACGCCGCCGGTGTGCACCTGGCCTACAAGTGCCGGGTGCGCAACCCCTGGTTCGTCGTCCCGCTGCTGGCGCCGGCACACCTGCTGCTCACCTGTATGAACGCCGACACTCCGCGCCTGGTCACCAACCGGGCGGCGGCCCATCACCTCAACTCGGTGCACGGTGTCTATCTGCGTGACGAGCTGACCGCGCTGGGGCAGGACCTGCTGCCCCTGGCCTCCTTGAATTCGGCGACGGTGCTGCACGCGGAGATCGTGGGGCGTTCCTACGGTGGCGGCATTCTCAAGCTCGAGCCGCGCGAGGCGGACCGCTGGCTGGTGCCGTCCGCCGAGTTGATCGCCGCCCGTGCCGGGCAGCTCCGCGCGGCACGGCGCGCGGTGGCGGGTCTGCTGGCCAAGGGCAGGTTGCTCGACGCGGTGGCGACCATCGACGGTGCGCTGGGGCTCGGTGATATGGATTCGATTCGCGCAGCGCGTGATTCGCTGGCCACCAGGCGCGCGGTAAGGTCGCGGCGTGCCCGCTGAACCGTCCACGAAAGCCACCGCGTGGGCCATCTTCGACAGAATCGTCGCCGATGCGGCGCCCCACGGGGAGCACACCAGTCCCTGGCGGCGCAGCGAGGACACCGTGGTGTACGAGCCCGACTTCAGGGTGCTGCGCCGGCTGCTCGGGGTGCCGCTGCATCTGGATGCGCCGTCCACCACCGGGGTGCCCGCACTGGCGCTCGATGTCTGGCTGTCCTATGAGCTGCGCCGCGCCGGTTTCGACACCAATGCCGTGTGGCCGCGGGCCGTCGAGCCGCGCATCATGCCCAGTGCCATCGCCAATCTGCTGGAGGCGCTTCCGATCAAGGAACGCCAGCTCATCGAGCACCGGCTGCAGCGCTCGATGAAAGGTGTGGCCGGCTCGAGTGCCAGTGTCCTCGGCAAGCACTACATGAAGCAGGTCGACATCGTGATGTCCGACTGGGACACCGGGCCCGAACTGCTGATCAGCACCAAGCGGATGGACTCCAGTTTCGGGAAGAACGCCGCCAACCGCGTGGAGGAGAGTTACGGCGACGCCAAGAATCTGCGGTTGCGTCATCCACTGGCCGCGCTCGGATTCGTCTACGGTCTGCGGTCGACCATCCTGACCAGCGAGCCGGACAAGGCGGAATGGCTGATCGATCTGTTGGCCAAACTCGGCACCGAGGATGATGCGTACCACGCCGTCGCACTCATCATGATCGACTACGACGCGCCCGCCGCGGACACCACCGGGGACGAGGTCGACAGCCTCGAAAAGGCGGAACCGGACGCACTTTTCGAGATCGTCGATGTCGAGACGGCGGCCGTCGAGGAGGCGCTGGCGGCGTTGCCGAACGTCGTGATCCGCCACGACACGGTTCCGCCGGCGCTGCAACCCGCCCGTTTTCTGGCCGTCATGGTGAACCGGGTGCTGGACACGACGCCCGTGACCCGGCACCGCGAGGCGCGCCGGCGCCGCCGCGACGCGTGAAGTCGGTCAGTGCACCCGCGAGCTCGCCTTGGCGCGCGCGGTCCAGCGACCGTCCTGGAAGCCCACGGTGACCGGGTGCTCGAATGCCGCGGTGACGTGTTCGGTGGTGACGGTGTCGCGGGCCGGTCCGGCGGCCACCGTGCGGCCCTGGCCGATCAGCAGGGCGTGGGTGGTGGACGTCGGCAACTCCTCGAGGTGATGGGTCACCAGGATCGAGGCCATGTCCGGATGCGAATCATCGAGCGTGTCAAGGGTTTCCAGTAACTGTTCGCGGGCGGCCACGTCCAGTCCGGTGGTCGGTTCGTCCAGCAGCAGCAGGCGGGGATCGGAGATCAGGGCGCGCGCGATCAAGGTGCGTCCCCGTTCGCCTTGAGACAGGGTGGGCCACACCGAGTCCGCCCGAGCCGACAGCCCGACGGTGGTGATCAACTCCTCGGCGCGGGCCACCTGCTCGACGGTGGGCGTCCACCGCGCCGCGGTGTCGACGGTGGCGGTGATCCCGGTGAGCACCACCTCGCGCACCGTCAGCGGATACTGCAGTCGGTGCCGTGGGTTCACATGCCCGATATTGCGCCGCAGCACGGACAGGTCGGTCTGGCCCATCTGGGCGCCGAGCACCCGGACCGTTCCGGTGGTCGGAAACGTCACGGCCGCACAGAAACCCAGCAGCGTGCTCTTGCCCGCGCCGTTGGGGCCCAGCAGTGCCCAGTGTTCACCGGCCTGCACCGTCAGCGAGATGCCGTCGATGATCTGTTTGCCCTCGCGGCGGAAGGTGACATCGGTGATCTCCAGGACGGGGGTCATGTGAAGGACTCCATCAGTGCGGTCAGGTGAGTTCGGCTGGCGGCCGCGGCGGCCTCGGGGGAGCGGGTGGCGATGGCCTCGGCGAGTTCCTGATGGCAGGCGTGGTCCGCCGCTTCGGATGACACCGGTGCGATCTTGAGCATGTCGATCATGGCCGTGCGCAATCTCGGCAGGAACGCGTCGAAGAGCTGGATCAGCACCTCGTTGTGGGCCGCGGAGATGACGGCGCGGTGGAACGCCATATCGGCGTCCACGTGATCGGATACCGATTGGTCCGGCACGCCGCGGGCGGCCAGGGCCCGGCGGATCTCCCTCAGGTCGGCCGGCGTGCGCCGGGTCGCGGCAAGTGCTGCGGCTTCGGCCTCGATGGCGATGCGGGCTTCGATGACCGCGGCGATGGTGGAACGCCGCAGCACGGCGTCCCAATCCTCGCCGGCATCCAGGGCGGTGACGAACACACCCGCGCCCTGGCGGCTTTCCAGTACCCCCTTGCCGGCCAGTTCGCGGATGGCTTCGCGCAGGGTGGACCGGCCGACCCCGAGCTGCGCGGCCAGGGTCGTCTCGCCCGGTAGCCGGTGGCCGAGTGGCCATTCACCATCGCGGATCCGGGTCAGCAACAGCTGTGCGGCCTGGGCGGCCAAGGGATGCCGCTGAACCTGGGTGACCATCACAACCTCTCTACTTGTCTGAGGAGTTGTGTACAGTTTAACCATCATGACGCGCCAGCTTCTCCTTAGCCGCCTCGGCAGGGCCTGACCGACCGGCCCCCTGCCGTGGGGCTGTGGTGCGCCGGTCGGATCCCTTCGACCGAACAGGAACACTCATGATCTGGAATCGTCAACAACCGTCGCCGATGCCCTGGCATCGCTACCAAGATGTCTACGATCGCGTGGACGTGCCTCTGCGGCAGCGGCATTGGCCCGACGCGCGGCTCACCGAATCGCCGCTGTGGGTACCGGTGGACCTGCGCGACGGCAACCAGGCGCTCGCCGAACCGATGGACCCGGCCCGCAAGAGACGGTTCTTCGAGTTGCTGGTGAGCATGGGCTACAAGGAGATCGAGGTCGGCTATCCGTCCGCCTCGCAGACCGACTACGACTTCGTCCGGCTCATCGCCGAGTCGGGCATCGCCCCCGACGACGTGACGATCGTGGTGTTCACCCCCGCCCGGCGCGATCTGATCGAGCGGACGGTGGCATCGATCGACGGCCTCGCCGGCGATGTCGTCATCCACATGTACACCGCCACCGCACCGGTATGGCGGGACACCGTGCTCGGTAAGGATCGCGATGAGCTCCGAGACCTGATCCTGGCCGGTGGACAGGACGTGCTGGAGTTGGCCGGCGACCGCCCGAACGTCCGGTTCGAATTCTCGCCCGAGGTGTTCAACCTCACCGAGCCCGACTACGTACTCGATATCTGCGATGCGATGACGGCACTGTGGCAAGCCTGCCCCGCCCGACCCGTCATCCTCAATCTGCCGGCCACCGTCGAGGTCGCCACCCCGAACGTGTACGCCGACCAGATCGAGTACATGCACCGCAACCTGGCCCGCCGTGACAGCGTCATCCTGTCGGTGCATCCCCACAACGACCGGGGCACCGGTGTCGCCTGCGCCGAACTGGCGGTGTTGGCCGGGGCGCAGCGCGTGGAGGGCTGTGTGTTCGGCAACGGCGAACGGACCGGCAACGTCGACATCGCCACCTTGGCGCTGAATCTGTACGCCCAAGGTGTCGACCCGAAGATCGACTTCTCCGATATCGACGAGATCGCCCGCACCGTCGCACACTGCACCCGGATGCCGATCCACGACCGGCATCCGTACGCCGGTGCGCTGGTGCACACGGCGTTCTCAGGTACCCATCAGGACGCCATCAAGAAAGGCTTCGCCGAGCACCGGGACCGGGCGATCGCCGAAGGGCGCTCCGAGCGTGAGATCGATTGGCGGGTGCCGTATCTGCCGATCGACCCGGCCGATATCGGCCGCACCTATGAAGCGGTCATCCGGGTCAACTCACAGTCCGGAAAAGGTGGTATCGCCTATCTGCTGTCCACCGAGTACGGGCTGGATCTGCCGCGCTGGCAGCAGCAGGAGTTCGCCCGCCACGTCCAGGCACGGACCGACGCCAGCGGTGCCGAGATGACCGCGGCCGAGTTGTTCGCACTGTTCACGGCGACCTACGGGCTCACCGTGCCCTGAGCACCTCGAGGGCTTTGTCGGCATGGGTGTCCATGCTGAACTCGCTGGAGATCACCGCGAGGACGGTGCGATCGGTGTCGATGACGAACGTGGTCCGCTTGACGGGCATCAGCTTGCCGAGCAGACCACGTTTCACCCCGAACCGTCCGGCGACCACACCCTCGGTGTCCGACAGCAGGGGGTAGTCGAAGTTCTGCTGGTCGGCAAAGCGGGCCTGCTTGTCCACCGCGTCGGTGCTGATCCCCACCCGGGACGCGCCGACGGCGGCGAACTCACCGGCCAGATCGCGGAAGTGACAGGCCTCCTTGGTGCACCCCGGTGTCATGGCCGCCGGGTAGAAGAACAGCACCACCGGACCGTCGGCCAGCAAACCCGTCAAGCTGCGCGGCGTACCCGTCTGATCGGGAAGTGTGAACTCCGCGACGGTGTCACCCGTCTTCATGGCAGTCATGGCTGCACACGCTACTGGGCGAGGGAAGCGACGGGGGGATGTGCACGCCGAGGCCGTTACTGCCGTCTGGGAGGATTGGCCCGTGCACGTACATGCCGAAACGCTCGCTTCGACCACCTCACGTGAGGACTTCCGGGCGCTGGCGGCCGAGCACCGGGTGGTCCCGGTGACCCGTAAGGTCCTCGCCGACAGCGAGACCCCGCTGTCGGCGTACCGGAAACTGGCCGCCAACCGACCCGGCACGTTCCTGCTGGAATCCGCCGAGAACGGCCGATCCTGGTCGCGCTGGTCGTTCATCGGTGCGGGCGCGCCGTCGGCGCTGACGGTGCGCGACGGTGAGGCGGTCTGGCTGGGTGCACCCCCGCAGGGCGCCCCGTCCGGCGGGGATCCGCTGCAGGCCCTGCGCACCACGCTCGACGTGCTGGCCACCGCCGCGGTCCCCGGTCTGCCCCCGCTGTCCTCGGGACTGGTCGGCTTCTTCGCCTACGACATGGTGCGCAGGCTGGAACGGCTGCCGGAGCTGACGGTCGATGATCTGCACCTGCCCGACATGCTGCTGCTGCTGGCCACCGATATCGCCGCCGTCGATCACCACGAGGGCACCATCACCCTGATCGCCAACGCGGTGAACTGGAACGGCACCGACGAACGGGTCGACTGGGCCTACGACGATGCGGTGCGACGTCTGGACATCATGACGGCCGCGCTGGGCGAACCGCTGCCCTCGTCGGTGGCCACCTTCGCCCGGCCCGCACCGCAGCACCGGGCGCAGCGCACCGTCGCCGAGTACACCGCCATCGTCGACGGGCTGGTCGAGGAGATCAAGGCCGGTGAGGCGTTCCAGGTGGTGCCCTCACAGCGCTTCGAGATGACGACCAGTGCCGATCCCATCGATGTGTACCGGATGCTGCGGGTGACCAACCCCAGCCCGTACATGTACCTGTTCAATGCTCCGAATGCCGAAGGAGGACTGGACTTCTCGATCGTCGGCTCCAGTCCCGAGGCCCTGGTGACGGTGCAGGACGGCAAGGCCACCACCCATCCGATCGCGGGTACCCGCTGGCGCGGGGACACCGAAGAGGAAGACGTCCTGCTGGAAAAGGAGTTGCTCGCCGACGACAAGGAGCGCGCCGAGCACCTCATGCTCGTCGACCTGGGCCGCAACGATCTGGGCCGGGTGTGCGAACCGGGCACCGTGCGGGTCGAGGACTACAGCCATATCGAGCGCTACAGCCACGTCATGCACCTGGTGTCGACGGTGACGGGGCAGCTGGCCCCGGGCAGTACCGCGCTGGATGCGGTGACCGCCTGTTTCCCGGCCGGGACGCTGTCCGGTGCCCCGAAGGTGCGGGCCATGGAGCTCATCGAAGAGGTCGAGTTGACCCGACGCGGCCTGTACGGCGGTGTGCTGGGCTACCTGGACTTCGCCGGCAACGCCGACTTCGCCATCGCCATCCGCACCGCGCTGATGCGCGACGGCACCGCTTATGTGCAGGCCGGCGGCGGCGTGGTGGCCGACTCGAACGGGCCGTACGAATACAACGAGTCCGCCAACAAGGCCAAGGCGGTGCTGGCCGCCGTCGCGGCCGCCGAGACGCTGGCCGTACCGAGTCCCGGGTCGCTTCGCTCCGGACCGCCGGTCCGATGATTCGGGTCGCCCAGGCACTACTGGCACTGGCCGCGCTGGCGCTGTGGGGGGCCTCGCGGCTGACGTGGGTGCAGGTGTCGTCGTTCGACGGTCTGGGGCAACCCAAGACGTCGACGTTGACGGGCGGGCAGTGGTCGACCGCGCTGATACCGCTGGCGCTGGTGCTGCTCGCGGCGGCCGTCGCCGCGTTGGCGGTGCGAGGCTGGGCCTTGCGACTGCTGGCGGTGTTGGTGGCCGTCTCGAGCGCGGCGATGGCTTACCTGGGGATCAGCCTGTGGGTGGTCCGCGATATCGCGGTACGCGGCGCTGACCTCGCGCAGGTGCCCGTCGCGGCGCTCGTCGGTTCCGCGCGGCAGTATCTGGGCGCCGGCATCACCGTGGGCGCCGCGGTGCTCACCCTGGCCGCGGCCGTCCTGCTCATCCGGTCCGCGGCGACCGCGCGTGGCACCGGCACCAAGTACGTCGCGCCCGCCGTCCGCCGGGAGGCGGTGACCGGTGACAGCGCCGAGGACGGGATGTCGGAACGGATGATCTGGGACGCCCTGGACGAGGGGTCCGATCCCACGGATCCGGACGCCGGTTCTGACTCGAAGGGTCGGTGACGGGCCGTGCAGCATCGGCGACTAGCCTCTAGGCAGACGAATCCGGGTGCGTCCCGGCTGACGGAAATGGACGGTGGCTCATGAGTTCGGGGAACGTGCTCGACTCCATCATCGAAGGAGTTCGCGCCGACGTTGCCGCTCGTGAAGCTGCGGTTCCGTTCGCGGACATCAAACAACGCGCCAAGGATGCGCAGCCGCCGCTGGATGTGATGGCGGCGCTGCGCGCACCGGGTATCGCGGTGATCGCCGAGGTGAAGCGGGCCAGCCCGTCGCGCGGTGAGCTGGCATCCATCGCCGACCCGGCGCAGCTGGCCGGTGCCTACGAGGCAGGCGGCGCCCGCGTCATCAGCGTGCTGACCGAAGAGCGCCGCTTCCGCGGCTCGCTCGACGACTTGGACGCGGTGCGCGCCGCGGTGTCGATTCCGGTGCTGCGCAAGGACTTCATCGTCGGGCCGTATCAGATTCACGAGGCTCGCGCCCACGGCGCCGACATGCTGTTGCTCATCGTCGCGGCGCTGGAACAGCAGGCGCTTGAGTCGATGCTGGACCGCACCGAGTCGCTGGGAATGACCGCCCTGGTCGAGGTACACACCGAGGAAGAGGCCGACCGTGCCCTGCAGGCCGGTGCGACCCTGATCGGGGTCAACGCCCGCGACCTCAAGACCCTCGAGGTCGACCGCGACTGCTTCGCCCGGATCGCCCCCGGCCTGCCCAGCAGTGTCATCCGGGTGGCCGAGTCCGGGGTGCGCGGCACCGCCGACCTGCTGGCCTACGCCGGTGCCGGTGCCGACGCGGTGCTGGTCGGCGAAGGCCTGGTCACCAGCGGTGACCCGCGCAGCGCCGTCGCAGACCTGGTCACCGCGGGTGCCCATCCGTCCTGCCCCAAACCTGCCCGGTAGATGGCCGATATCGCCGGCCCGCAACTGCCCCGCATGAGCGCGGCGGTGGCCGAAACCACACGTCATGACCCCGACGCCAAAGGCCATTTCGGCGCCTATGGCGGACGCCTGGTGCCCGAGGCGCTGATGGCCGTCATCGAGGAAGTCACCGCCGCCTACGACAAGGTGCGCCGCGATCAGTCCTTCCTCGACGAACTCGACCGGCTGCAGCGGCATTACACCGGCCGTCCCTCGCCGCTGTACGAGGCGGCCCGCCTCGGTGAGCACGCCGGCGGCGCCCGGCTGTTCCTCAAGCGTGAGGACCTCAACCACACCGGGTCGCACAAGATCAACAATGTGCTCGGGCAGGCGCTGCTGGCCAAGCAGATGGGTAAGACCCGCGTCATCGCCGAGACCGGCGCCGGTCAGCACGGGGTCGCCACGGCGACGGCGTGCGCACTGATGGGTCTGGAGTGCGTCATCTACATGGGTGCGGTCGACACCGCGCGCCAGGCCCTCAACGTGGCCCGGATGCGGCTGCTGGGTGCGAAGGTCGTTGCGGTGGAGTCCGGTTCGAAGACACTCAAGGACGCGATCAACGAGACGTTCCGCGACTGGGTCGCCCACGCCGACGACACCTACTACGCCTTCGGTACCGCGGCGGGGCCGCACCCGTTCCCCCTGATGGTGCGCGATTTCCAGCGGATCATCGGGTTGGAGGCGCGCGCCCAGATCCTCGAACAGGCCGGCCGGCTACCCGACGCGGTGACGGCGTGTGTGGGCGGCGGGTCCAACGCGATCGGCGTCTTCCATGCGTTCATCGACGATCCGGACGTCCGGCTGATCGGTTTCGAAGCCGCCGGTGACGGGGTGGAGACCGGGCGGCATGCCGCGACCTTCACCGGTGGAACGCCGGGCGCCTTCCAGGGCTCGTTCTCCTACCTGTTGCAGGACGAGGACGGCCAGACCATCGAATCGCATTCGATCTCTGCGGGTTTGGACTATCCCGGGGTGGGGCCGGAGCACGCGTTGCTCAAGGATGTGGGCCGTGCCGAGTACCGGCCGATCACCGATACCGAGGCGATGGACGCGTTCGCGCTGCTGTGCCGTACCGAGGGCATCATTCCCGCCATCGAGTCGGCGCACGCGGTGGCCGGTGCGCTGAAACTGGGCGTGGAACTGGGCCCGTCCTCGGTGATCGTGGTGAATCTGTCGGGACGCGGTGACAAGGATGTCGAGACCGCCGCCACATGGTTCGGGCTAATGGACGGTGATTCGTGAGCCGATTGGGGCATCTGTTCGACACGTGCCGTGCCGAGGGGCGTTCCGCACTGATCGGATACCTCCCGACCGGCTATCCCGATGTGGACACCTCGATCTCGGCGATGACTGCACTCGTCGAATCGGGTTGTGACATCGTCGAAGTCGGTGTGGCGTACTCCGATCCGGGGATGGACGGGCCGACGATCGCCAAGGCGACCGAGGTCGCGCTGGCCGGTGGCGTCCGGGTGCGTGATGCCTTGCGGGCCGTCGAGGCCATCAGCGGTGCCGGTGGGCGTGCCGTGGTGATGACGTATTGGAATCCGGTGTTGCGTTGGGGTGTGGACGCTTTTGCCCGCGACCTCGCATCGGCCGGTGGGTTGGGTTTGATCACGCCGGATCTGATTCCGGATGAGGCGGGGGACTGGGTGGCGGCGTCCGAGAAACACGATCTGGATCGCATCTTCCTGGTGGCACCCTCGTCCACCCCGGAGCGGCTGGCCGCGACCATCGAAGCCTCGCGCGGGTTCGTCTACGCCGCGTCGACCATGGGTGTGACCGGCGCGCGCGATGCGGTGTCCAACGCCGCTCCCGAGTTGGTGCAGCGGATTCGGGAGATCTCCGATATCCCCGTCGGCGTCGGGTTGGGTGTGCGCTCGCGTGCCCAGGCCGCCGAGATCGGCGCCTACGCCGACGGCGTGATCGTCGGATCGGCGCTGGTGTCCGCGCTCGACGACGGTATTCCCGCGGTGCGGGCCTTAACCGCCGAGCTCGCCGAGGGCGTGCGGCAGAGGATTCCCGCATGACAGAGACGGTTCTCGCGTACTTTCCGACTCCGGCCCAGGGCGTGTGGCATCTGGGCCCGGTGCCGATTCGCGCGTATGCGCTGTGCATCATCGCCGGGATCGTCGCCGCGCTGATCATCGGCGACCGCCGGTGGGTGGCGCGCGGTGGTGAGCAGGGCGTCATCTACGACGTCGCGCTGCTGGCGGTGCCGTTCGGCCTGGTCGGTGGCCGGCTGTATCACGTCATGACCGACTGGAAGACCTACTTCGGTGACGGCGGTGCCGGGCTCGGTGCGGCGTTCCGGATCTGGGACGGCGGTCTCGGTATCTGGGGTGCGGTGGCCCTCGGTGCGGTCGGTGCCTGGATCGCCTGCCGCATGCGCGGGATCCCGTTGCCCGCGTTCGGCGATGCGGTGGCGCCCGGCATCATCCTGGCGCAGGCGATCGGGCGGCTCGGCAACTACTTCAACCAGGAGCTCTACGGTCGCGAGACGACGCTGCCGTGGGGTCTGGAGATCTACGAGCGCCGCGACGCCAGCGGTGCGTTGAACACCTTGAACGGTGTGTCCGACGGACAGCTGGTGGCGGTGGTCCATCCGACGTTCCTGTACGAGCTGTTGTGGAACCTGCTGATCTTCGCGCTGCTGCTGTGGATCGACAAACGCTTCAACATGGGTCACGGACGGCTGTTCGCACTGTATGTGGCCGGATACTGCGTGGGCAGGTTCTGGGTCGAGCTGATGCGTAGCGATCCGGCCTCCATGCCCGTCGACGGCATTCGGGTGAACACCTTCACCTCGACGTTCGTCTTCGTCGCGGCGGTCGTCTACGTCATGGTCGCGCCCAAGGGCCGGGAGGATCCTGCATCGCTGCGCGGCAAACAGGATGACGAGTCGCCGGTCGACGACATCGTGGCCAAGGAACTGGCGGCGGTCGGAGCGACCACCGGTGTGGTGGCGGCCGCGACTGTCGCGGGTGCTGCGGAAGCCGAGGATGCCGCCGCGGTGGGCGATACCGAGGACGCGGACATCGTCGAGGAGGCGGAAGCCGCCGACGAGGCCGAAGAGCCCGTGGATGCGGACACCCTGGAGGTGGCCGAGGAGCCGGAGCCTGCCGAGGTCGCCGAGTCGGACGATGACGCTGCGCAATCTGATCTCGGTGCCGAGTTGGAGGCGGCCGCGGAGTCGTTGGCCGCCGCGACGTCGCTGGTGGCCGCCAGGTTGACGAAACCCGCCGGTGGCGAAGCTGAGCCTGACTCTGAGTCCGAGGCTGAACTGGCCGAGGGTGATTCGGCTGAGGACGTCGACGAGCAGACGGCAGCGGACCCTGCGGTCGAGGAGGCCGAGGCCGCAGCCGACCTGCAGGGTGATTCGGCTGACGCGGAAAGCGAAGCTCAGGAATCTGATCTCGGTGCCGAGTTGGAGGCGGCCGCGGAGTCGTTGGCCGCCGCCATGTCTCGGGCTGCCGGGTCGACGACGTCGGCCGATGGCGATGAGCCCGAGCCTGAACCGGCGGTCGAGGCCGAACCGGTGAAGCCGCACCCGCCGGCCACCGCAGCACCGGCGACATCTGAACCGCGCAAGCCCCGTTGGTGGCGCCGAAACGGCTGAGCGGCACGCCTGTTCCGCACGTGACGGTGTCTGTCACGGGTCGTCGCCGTCGTCCTTCCTGAGGAGTTCTTCGGGGTGGAAGTGGTGGTTGGTGTGGTCTTGGCCGGTGTCCAGTAGTGGAGGTGGCGTCCACTCGGCGCGGCCGGTGGTGGGGTTGATGTGGGTGCTCCAGCCGCTGGTGTAGGCCAGCCGGTTGTCGGGTCCGCAGCCCAGCACGAGGGTGTCGGCGTCGGTGTGTCCACCGGCTGACCAGTCTTGGGTGTGGTTGGCCTGGCAGTGGTCGGCGGGGGCCATACAGCCGGGCCGGGTGCAGCCGCGGTCGCGGGCGATCGCCACCAGCCGCTGTGCGGGGGAGGCCAGACGTTTCGTGCGCCCCAGGTAGAGCGGTTGGGCGGTGTGGCGGGCGAACAGCAGAAAGTAGTGATGGGCGTGGGCGGCCAGGCGCATCAGGTCCGGGATCGCGATCTTCACCCCGCTACTGGTGCTGGCCACCCCGGCACGGCTTTCCAGCTCCGCCAGGGTGGTACTGATGACGACGGTGACCGGCAGCCCGCCGTGGCGGCCGAGTTTCTTCGACATCAGCATCTCGCGACACAAGGCTTTGAAGGCGTCATGGCTGCGCCGCGCCGCGGTGCGGGTATCGCGGGCGGCGGCCTCGGCCAGGCGCTGTGACGCCTCGGGGTCGTCGGGGGTGCCGGGGTCCAGGGGGTTGGGGACGGGGTTGGCGATCGGGGTCGTATCGGCGGGGTTGTTGACCCCCGGTGCCGCCCAGCCGGATTCGATGGTCTTCCAGTAGGCGGCGGTTTCGGCGTCGAGGTGGCCCGAGACTCGGTAATTGCCGTCGGCGTCCTGGGGCCCGAGGCGCAGTCCGGGTTGATGGACGGGATAGTCGGGGCCGGGGCCGTCCTGGTTGAGCAGATACAACAACTCACCCCCGGCCGCTTTGACCGTCTCAGGTGGGTTGGCGGCCGCGAGCGCGACCAGTTGCTGCTCGAGGGCGGCGCGTTGCGGCGCGCTGGTGTAGCGCTGTGCTTTGCGCAGCACCTCGCGGATCACCTCGATGTGACCGAGGGTGATGGCCCCGCCGGCCAGGGCGGCCGCACACCCCGGCAGCACCGGCTCCAGCGTCTGCCCGCCGACGATGTGGCGCGGTCCGAGGTCCTCGGCGTCTCTGACCCGCGCCTTGGCCGCCGACTGACCGATCCCCAATCGCAGCGCCAAGATGTCGACCCAGGATTTCCCGCCGATCTCCTTGGCGGTGGCCCGGCCCTGCAACGCGGCCAGGATCCGGTGATCGACACCGGCGCTGATCCGGGCGAGGTGCTCACGCCGGGACTGCAACTCCAACAACTCCGCGGTATCGAACCCGGTGAATCCCACCGCGGTCAGCGACTCACACGCGACGGCGTAGGCGTCGACAGCCGCCAGCACCGCCTCACGATCCACCACCGCACCCGAAAGCATGTTCGAATTCTACGTGGCTGCGCCGCCAGGATCAGAAGTTATCCACAAGGCCAAAACTTATCCACAACAACGTATTTCGCCCTTGCGAAACGGTTCACGTCGTGATCTGAATCTGCCCGTCCACCTCGGCCACCGGGTAGCTGCGCACCGGATCACCGCCGGCCACGTCCTGCCCGGTACACAGATCGAAGGTCGCACCGTGCAGCGGACACACCACCACGCTGTCATCGGCCAGCCCATCGGCCAGCGGTCCGCCCTTGTGCGGGCAGACCGCATCCAGTGCCCGCAACGACCCGTCCCGCAGCCGGAACACCGCGATCTGGGCGTCCTCGACAGCGAACGTCCGCCCCTCTCCGGGTGGTATCTGCGACACCGGCCCGAGAATGCTCATCGCACCGGAACCTGGGGGAGCGGCAGCAGCGGAAGCGAACTCCGGAATTGGCCCTCGCTCACCGGCTTCCGGCCATCCAGCCACGGATCCCGATATGCGTCAACGGATTTCTGCATACGCGCGTCCAGTCCTTCGGCCAACCCGAGCGCATCGTCGACCACCACCGCACGGATGTGGTCGATGCCCACCCGTGGCACCCAGGCGTACGTGCGTTCCAGCCAGTTCGCGTCCTCCCGGTAGAACTGCAGGAAACGCCCGGCCAGCGTCATCACCGTTGCCGCGTCGTCGACGGTGGCCAACAGATCGCCCTTGCGGATATGCGCACCGGCCGCCCCGCCCACGTAGATCTCCCACCGGCCGCCGTCGACCGCCACCACGCCCAGGTCCTTGCACAGGGCCTCGGCGCAGTTGCGCGGGCATCCCGTGACGGCCAACTTCATCTTCGCCGGGCTGGCCAACCCCTGGTAGCGCTCCTCCAGCGCGATGCCCAGTGCCGTGGAGTCGCCGACACCGTAGCGGCAGAAGTCGCTGCCCACACAGGTTTTCACGGTCCGGAAGCTCTTGCCGTACGCGTACCCCGAGGGCATGTCCAGATCGGCCCATACCGCGGGCAGATCCTCCTTGCGGACGCCCAGCAGGTCGATACGCTGCCCACCGGTGCACTTGATCATGGGTATCGCGTACTTGTCGGCGACGTCGGCGATCTTGCGCAGCTGATCGGAGTTGGTGACGCCGCCCTTCATCTGCGGCACCACCGAGAACGTGCCGTCGCGCTGAATATTGGCGTGCACCCGGTCATTGATGAAACGTGCATCGCGCTCATCCACGAACTCGTCGGCCCACATCATCTCCAACAGCGAGGCCAGCGCCATCTTCGAACCGGCGTCGACACGCCCGTCAGGTGCCAGGGCGGCGAACACCGAAGACACCGAATGCAACTGGAGCTCACGCACCAGCGTCATCAACGATGCCTTGTCGTACGGAACGCCCGGCACATACCAGGACGCCGACGGATCCTCGGTGACCGCGCCGCCGGCCGCCCACTCGACGATCTGGCCGACCAGTTCCTTGCAGGAGCCGCAGCCTTTGCCCGCCTTGGTCTTGGCCATCACACCCGACAGCGACGTCTCGCCGGCCCGGACGCAGGACACCAGCGTGCCCTTGGAGACCCCGTTGCAGTTGCATACCTGCGCATCGTCGGCCAGCTCCGAAACCCCCACGGCCACCTCGGGAGTCCCGATATCGAACATCAGCGACACGCGTTCCTCGGGCAGCGGCAGTCCGCTGTCGAAGGCCTGCGTCAGGAACGACACCTTGGACACATCGCCGACCAGGGTCGCGCCGACGAGCTTGCCGTCCCGGATCACGATGGTCTTGTAGACCCCGTGCCGGGGTTCGGAATACTGCACGAACTCGTCATCGGGCAGTTCGGGTGCCTTGATACCCATCGACGCGACGTCGACGCCGGCGACCTTGAGCTTGGTCGCGGTGCGTGAACCTCGGTACGCCGCACTGGTGTCGGTGCCGGTCAGGTGGTCGGCCAGCACGGTGGCCTGCTCCCAGAGCGGTGCCACCAACCCGTACACCTGACCGCGGTGCTGGGCGCATTCGCCCACGACGTAGACATGGTCGTCGTCGACGGAGCGCATATGGTCATCGACCACGATGGCCCGCTCCACGGTCAATCCCGCGCGTTGGGCCAGGCCGACGTTGGGCCGGATACCCGCGGCGATCACCAGCATGTCGCAGTCGATGACGCTGCCATCGGAGAACACGATCCCGGACAGCTTGCGGTCTTCGTCGACCAGGACTTCGGTGGTGCGCTTGTCGGTGTGCACGGTGATGCCGATACCTTCGACCGATCGGCGCAGGATGGCACCGGCCGCATCATCGAGTTGCGCATTCATCAGCGTCGGTCCGGCGTGTACGACGTCCACGGCCACCCCGCGGTTCTGCAGTCCGCGCGCGGCTTCCAGACCGAGCAGACCACCGCCGATCACCACGGCCTTCGTCCGGTTGGCCGCCTCGTTGATCATCCCCATGCAGTCGTCCAGCGTGCGGAATCCGAACACACCGTCGGCCAGGTTCTTGTCGTCGGCCCACAGCCCCTTCATCGGCGGGAAGAATGAGCGGCTGCCGGTGGCCAGGATCAGGTCGTCATAGCGGATCGTCGACCCGTCGTCGGCATGCACCAGCCGGGCGTAGGTATCCAGTCGCACCACCCGCACCCCGGCCCGCAGATCGATGGCGTTCTCGGTGTACCAGTCCAGCGCGTTGAGGTAGATCTCCGCCGAGTCATCGCTGCCGGCAAGCACATTGGAAAGCAGGATACGGTTGTAGTTGCCGTAGGGCTCATCCCCGAACACGGTGATGTTAAAGATGTCACCACCGCCACGGGCGAGGATCTCCTCGATCGCGCGGACGCCGGCCATGCCATTGCCCACGACGACCAGCCGGCGTTTCACGGGATCTCCACCAGGCCCAGGTCCACCACAACCGTCCCGGAGATACCGGCCGGTGCCGCGACACAGAGCTCCAGCACCGTATCCCCGAGCAGGTCCTCCACCACCCGCAACGCCACATGGGTCGCGCCTTTGGCGGCGATGGGGAAATACCTCATCGGGGCGCCGTCGCGGAACAGCACCACCGTGATCAGTTCGTCGGTCGAGTTGCCGCCCCGGAAGTACACCGGCTGGGCGATGGCGCCGGCGGGCACCACGTACCGCAGCGAGTCGTCGATCAGTTCCGGTTTGTCAAGTCCGGCTCCTTCGAAAGCGAAGGCGCCCTGCAGGAATCGTGGTGTACTGCCATCGCTCATAAGTCCGATCCATCCACCGCTAGCATCGACAATGGTTGTGCCACAAAGAATGCGCTCAAACCTCGCAAGCGACGAGGTCAGTCCGGTCCGATTGAGGTATTGCTGCGAAGCTAGGGTGTCATTGTTACGAGGTCATTACCGTCGTGCGTCGGCAGTGAATAGTGCTGCTGACAGTCCGCGACCGGCGGCAATGAGATCTTTGTTCCGTTTGTTTTACGCCCAGCGGCAGTGGGCGTAACACGCGCTTCTTAGGTTGTGAGCATCACACCGGAATAGGCCACCGCACCCGGGCTGGATATCGGCCTCAGCTCACAATGACAAACAGGAGATATGTCGTGACCGTCACCGAAAACTCGGCGCTCGAGACCCTCGCGCCGCCCGCAGCGCACCAAGGTAAACACTGGATTCACGACTGGCGTCCCGAAGATCCCGAATTCTGGTCCACCACAGGCAAACCCATCGCCCGCAAGAACCTGATCTTCTCCATCTTCGCCGAACACATCGGATTCTCGGTCTGGTTGTTGTGGAGCATCGTCGTGGTGCAGATGACGGCGGGGGCCGGTGGCGCTCCCGCCGCATCTGGCTTCGCGCTGACCACCACCCAGGCACTGTGGCTGGTGGCGGTGCCAAGTGGCGTGGGAGCGTTGTTGCGGCTGCCGTACACCTTCGCGGTGCCGGTCTTCGGCGGCCGTAACTGGACTGTGGTCTCGGCGCTCCTGCTGCTGATTCCATGCCTGGGGCTCGCGTGGGCGGTGTCCGACCCCACCATCAACTTCGGCGTTCTGTTGCTTATCGCCGCGACAGCTGGATTCGGCGGCGGCAACTTCGCGTCCTCGATGGCCAACATCTCATTCTTCTATCCGGAGAAGGAGAAGGGTTGGGCGTTGGGCCTGAATGCCGCCGGTGGCAACATCGGTGTGGCTGTGGCGCAGAAGATCATCCCACTCGTCGTGACGATCGGAGCCGGCGTCACCCTGTCGTATGCCGGCCTGTTCTACGTCCCGTTCGCCGTGGCGGCGGCGATCTGCGCCTTCCTGTTCATGAACAACCTCGCCGAGGCCAAAGCCGACGTCAAACCGGTGTGGCAGTCGTTGCGGCACACCGATACCTGGATCATGTCACTGCTCTACATCGGTACGTTCGGATCGTTCATCGGTTACTCCGCGGCTTTCCCGACGCTGCTCAAGGCCGTGTTCGGTCGCGGGGATATCGCGTTGACGTGGGCCTTCCTCGGTGCGGCTATCGGGTCGATCGCCCGACCACTCGGCGGCAAACTGTCCGATCGCATCGGCGGCGCACGCATCACGGCACTGAGCTTCGTCATGCTCGCGGTCGGCGCGGCCGTCGCGCTGTGGTCGGTACAAGCCAAGAACTTGCCGGTGTTCTTCGCGGCGTTCATGTTCTTGTTCGTCGCCACCGGTATCGGAAACGGCTCCACCTACCGGATGATCTCGAAGATCTTCCGGATCAAAGGTGAGGATGCCGGCGGCGATCCGGCGACGATGGTTCACATGCGCCGTCAGGCGGCAGGCGCGCTCGGCATCATTTCCTCGGTCGGCGCGTTCGGTGGCTTCATCGTGCCGCTGGCCTACGCTTGGTCGAAGAGCGCATTCGGCAACATTCAGCCGGCGCTTCAGTTCTACGTCGTCTTCTTCATCGCCCTTCTCGTCGTGACATGGTTCTTCTACCTACGCAAGGGCACACGGATGGGACAGGTCGGCGTATAGAGATCTGAGCTGCGCAAACTCGGCCTCACAGTGGGCTCACCGAGGGGTGGGGTCGCCTGTGAGGCCGAGTT
Source organism: Mycolicibacterium fluoranthenivorans (assembly GCF_011758805.1). Lineage (NCBI taxonomy): Bacteria > Bacillati > Actinomycetota > Actinomycetes > Mycobacteriales > Mycobacteriaceae > Mycobacterium > Mycolicibacterium fluoranthenivorans. Next base: position 3,123,236 of record NZ_JAANOW010000001.1, read on the forward strand.
TTCGTCGCGCTAACGTCGCCTCAAAGGAACCGGAACACTGGCAGCAGACGATGTGCACATGTCGGTGAAAACGCGGACCGCGTGCTCGTATTGCGGGGTCGGCTGCGGCATCGAAGTCACCACCAAGGCCGACCCGGTCAGCGGCCTCCCGGTGATCGCCCAGGTCAACGGCGACAAACTGCATCCGACCAACTTCGGCAGGCTGTGCACCAAGGGGGCCACCCACGCCGAGTTGATGGCCGCCACGGACGGCCGGCTGACCGCGGCGCTGGTGCGCGCCGAACGCGGCGCCGAGGCCGTCTCCACCCCCGTCGACGAGGCCGTCGCCGAAGCCGGCCGGCGGCTGCGCGCCATCATCGACGAGCACGGCCCCGACGCGGTGGCGCTCTACGTCTCGGGCCAGATGTCGATCGAAGCCCAGTACCTGGCCACCAAACTCGCCAAGGGCTATCTGCGCACCGTGCACATCGAGTCGAATTCGCGCCTGTGCATGGCCAGTGCGGGCACCGGCTACAAACAGTCCCTGGGAGCCGACGGCCCGCCCGGTTCCTACACCGACTTCGACCACGCCGACCTGTTCTTCGTCATCGGCGCGAACATGGCCGACTGCCATCCCATCCTGTTCCTGCGGATGGCCGACCGGATCAAGGCCGGCGCCAAGCTCATCGTGGTCGACCCCCGGCGCACCGCCACCGCCGACAAGGCCGACCTGTACCTGCAGATCAATCCGGGCACGGATCTCGCGCTGCTCAACGGGTTACTGCACCTACTCGTCGACAACGGCGATATCGATCATCAGTTCATCGCCGAACACACCCAGGGCTGGGCGGACATGCCGGCGTTCCTCGCCGACTATCCGCCCGCCCGGGTCGCCGCGATCACCGGTATCCCGGAGGCCGACATCCGCACGGCCGCAACCATGATCGCCGAGGCCGGCGAGTGGATGACCTGCTGGACCATGGGCCTGAACCAGAGCACCCACGGCACCTGGAACACCAACGCGATCTGCAATCTGCACCTGGCCACCGGTGCCATCTGCCGCCCCGGCAGCGGCCCCATGTCGCTCACCGGTCAGCCCAATGCCATGGGCGGTCGCGAAATGGGCTATATGGGACCGGGTCTGCCGGGCCAGCGCTCCGTGCTGTCGGCCGAGGACCGCGCGTTCTGCGAGGAGCAATGGGGACTGGAGCCCGGCACCATCCGCACCGACGTCGGACCGGGTACGGTCGCGATGTTCGAGCAGGCCGCCGCGGGGGATATCAAGGCCTGCTGGATCATCTGCACCAATCCCATCGCCTCGGTGCCCAACCGCAGCACGGTGATCACCGGCCTGGAGACGGCCGAACTCGTGATCACCCAGGACCCGTATCACGACACCGCCACCAACAGGTACGCCGATATCGTGCTGCCGGCTGCGCTGTGGGCCGAGTCCGATGCCGTGATGATCAACTCCGAGCGCAACCTGACCCTGTTACAGCAGTCGGTGCCGCCACTGGGCGACGCCCGCCCGGACTGGGAACTGATCTGCGCGGTGGCCGGAGCCCTCGGTTTCGGCGACGATTTTGACTACAAGTCCAGCTCGGACATCTTCGACGAGATCCGCCGGTTCGCCAATCCGCGTACCGGTTACGACCTGCGCGGTGCCAGCTACGAGCGGCTGCGCGAGACCCCGCTGCAGTGGCCGTGCCCGCCGGAGGACGCCGAGGACCGCCATCCCATCCGGTATGTGAACGACGGTGTGTCCCAGACACTGTTCGTCGACGACGCCGGGAACCGGCCCCGGCTGGCCTTCGCGACGCCGTCGCGCAAGGCGGTGTTCTTCGCGCGGCCGCATATGGACGCCCGTGAGTTGCCCGACGACGACTACCCCATGGTGCTCAACACCGGACGTCTGCAACACCAGTGGCACACCATGACCAAGACCGGCCGGGTCGCCAAACTGAACAAGCTCAACGGCTCGCCCTTCGTGGAGATCCACCCCGATGACGCGGCCGCGCAGGGCATCACCGAGCGCTGCCAGGTGGAGTTGACCTCACGTCGCGGGCGGGCGGTATTGCCGCCGCTGATCACCGACCGGGTGCAGCCGGGCAGCGTGTGGGTGCCGTTCCACTGGAACGACGAGCACGGCGAACATCTGACCATCAACGCTCTCACCAACGACGCGGTGGACGCCGACTCGCTGCAGCCCGAACTCAAGGTGTGCGCGGTGGCGCTGCGCCCTGTCGCGCCGGTGCTGCCCACCGCGCCGAGCCACCCGCTGGCAGAGGCACTGGGACTGCACGGTGTCGCCGTGGGCCTCACCGACGACGAAAAGGTCTACGTCGCAGGCTTTCTCAGCGGTCTGAGCGCCGGCTCCACCGGGACGCCGGTATTGCCGGGCGCAGCACCCGTGCGCCCCGCGGCACGATTGTGGATCGACGGTCTGCTCGCCGGCATGTACTCCCGAACCGGCGCAGCGGTGAGCGATACCGCTGTGCTGGAGGCCGTGGCACCGGGCCCGCTGGTGATGTGGGCATCGCAGACCGGCACCGCCGAGGAGTTCGCGGCACAGGTGGCCGGCCGACTCACCGGTGCACGGCTGGTGACGATGAACGATGTCACGCTCGACGAACTGGCGACGGCCGGCGAAGTCCTGATCGTGACAAGTACCTTCGGTGACGGTGGCCCACCGGACAACGGGGCCGACTTCTGGCAGCGTTTGGAATCGGCCGACGCCCCCGCACTGCCGGGGTTGCGCTACGCCGTGCTGGGTATCGGGGACCGGGCCTACGACAACTTCTGCGGGCACGCCAAGACGCTGGATGCCCGGCTGGCCGCACTCGGCGCCACCCGGGTGCTCGACTGCGTCGAATGTGAGGCGTACGACGACGCCCCGATGAAGGCCTGGGCCGAGCAGGTCGCCGGCATCGTCGGGACGGATACGCCACCGGCGCCGAGCAACCCCGTGCTGACCACGACCACATCCGACACCGTGCCGGCCCCGCTCAGCCGGAACGCACCGCTGCTCGCGCCGTTGAGCCGCAATATCCGGCTCACCCCGGAGTCGGCACGAAAAGAGGTGCGCCAGTTCGGCTTCGACATCTCCGAGCATGTCGCCGAACACGGTACGAGCTACGCCGCGGGCGACTCCCTGGGCGTGTTCGTCACCAATTCGGATGAAGCGGTGGCGTCCTGGCTCGCCTGCACCGGGCTGACCGGCAGTGAGATCGTGGAGGTCGACGGCACCGACACCGACCTGCGCAGCGCGCTGACATCGTCCTACGACATCTGTCGCATCACCCCCAACCTGCTGCGCTTCGTCGCCGACCGCCTGCCCAAGGCAGCCCGGCGGCTGCGCGGGCCCAAGGAGGAACTCGACAGGTGGCTCGGCGGGTGCAACGGGCTCGACATCGTCGAGGAGTTCAGGGTCGAGGCCGAGGCCGACGAGTGGCTCGATGCCCTGGTGCGACTCACCCCGCGGCAGTACTCGATCTGTTCGAGCCCCCTGGTCAGCCCCACCGAGGTGCAGCTGACGGTGTCCGTCGTGCGATACCAGAGTGCGCGCGGAACGTCACGGCACGGTGTCGCGTCGACCTATCTGGCCGACCGCGCGCACGCCGCGCGCGTCTTCATCCAGCGTTCGCCCAACTTCCGGCCGCCCGCGGAGTCGCAGACGCCGATGATCATGGTGGGCCCGGGTACCGGGATCGCGCCGTTCCGGGGCTTCCTGCAGGAGCGGCGTGCGCTCGGTCACACCGGCCGTAACTGGTTGTTCTTCGGAGATCAGCACCGCTCCGAAAACTTCTACTACCGTGACGATCTGGAACATATGGTCGCCGACGGTCTGCTCAACCACCTGGACCTGGCGTTCTCCCGGGACCAGGCCGCGCGGATCTATGTGCAGCACAAGATGCTCGACGCCGGTGCCGAACTGTGGCGGTGGATGGAGGACGGCGCCCATTTCTACGTGTGCGGTGACGCCGCACACATGGCCAAGGATGTCGACACGGCACTGACGACCATCATCAAACGGCACGGCGGACTGTCCGACGAGCAGGCCCACGACTACAAACGTGAGCTGGTCGCCGACAAGCGCTATGTCCGCGACGTGTACTGAACGGCCCCAACCCAATAGACACCTCAGCAGGCGAATAAATCCCGCGCCGTGATTGTTACTTCGACGTAACAGTGATCTATGCCCGGACCGCGAGGGCGGATCGGGGAAGGGGAGATATACCGATGAGTTGGCATCAAGGCGACGTCGTCACCGCCTGCCGGCAGATCGAGGAGATGGATGTGCCGGCCGTGCCCGAAGGCACCGAGGGCACCGTGGAGAAGACAACAGTATTCGGCCGGCCGAAGAAGGTGTGCTTCACCGTGCGCACCATCTGGGGCAAGAAGCGGGCGTGCGTGAACGTGCACCGTGGAGACGTCGGATAACTAACAGACCGGGCGGTACCTGGCCGGCAATGATGCCGGTCAGGTACTTCTCTGTGGGAGAGCGGCTTCGCCGCTCGAATCGATCTTGGGTGTCCGAGGGGGGACTTGAACCCCCACGCCCGTTAATAGGGCACTAGCACCTCAAGCTAGCGCGTCTGCCATTCCGCCACTCGGACCAGCCCACCTCATCGTGTGGGGCGCTTAAGGCTAACGGATGCCCCCGCGTTGGCCCAAACCGAGTGCCGCGTCAGGTGGTAGGAAAGGGGACGTGACAAGACCCGAAGACGAAGTGGTCGATCTCGTCAGCAGCCTCATCAGGTTCGACACCTCCAATACCGGTGATCCGGACACCACCAAGGGCGAGGCCGAGTGCGCGCACTGGGTGGCCGCCCAACTCGAGGAAGTGGGCTACGAGACCGAGTACATCGAAGCGGGCGCACCGGGGCGCGGGAACGTGTTCGCCCGGCTGCCCGGCCGCGACCGCAGCCGCGGGGCGCTGCTGATCCACGGCCATCTCGACGTGGTGCCCGCCGAACCGGCCGACTGGAGCGTGCACCCGTTCTCCGGGGCCGTCGAGAACGGTTACGTGTGGGGCCGTGGCGCGGTCGACATGAAGGACATGGTCGGGATGACGCTGGCCGTCGCCCGGCATCTCAAGCGCGAGGGCATCGTCCCGCCCCGGGATCTGGTGTTCGCGTTCGTCTCCGACGAGGAGCACGGCGGCACCTACGGCTGCCAGTGGCTGGTCGACCACCGGCCCGATCTGTTCGAGGGCATCACCGAGGCGATCGGCGAGGTCGGCGGGTTCTCCCTGACGGTGCCCACCCGGGACGGCGGCGAGAAGCGGCTCTACCTCATCGAGACAGCCGAGAAGGGGCTGTCCTGGATGCGTCTGGAAGCCCGCGGGCGCGCCGGGCACGGCTCGATGGTGCACGACGACAACGCCGTCACCACCATCGCCGAAGCCGTGGCCCGGCTCGGCAAGCACCAGTTCCCGATCGTGCTCGCGCCGTCGGTGGCGGAGTTCCTCACCGCGGTGTCCGAGGAGACCGGTTACGAGTTCGATCTGGACTCCCCGGATCTGGACGGCACCATCGCCAAGCTCGGCGGGATCGCCCGCATCGTCGGTGCCACCCTGCGCGACACGGCCAACCCGACCATGCTCAAGGCCGGCTACAAGGCCAACGTCATCCCCGCCACGGCCGAGGCCATGGTGGACTGCCGGGTCCTGCCCGGCCGCAAGGAGGCCTTCGAGCGGGAGATCGACGAGCTGATCGGCCCGAACGTCACCCGGACCTGGGAACGCGACCTGCCCTCGGTGGAGACCACCTTCGACGGCGACCTGGTCGACGCGATGAACGCCGCGCTGTTGGCGGCCGACCCGGGTGCCCGCACCGTGCCCTACATGATGTCCGGAGGGACCGACGCGAAAGCTTTCTCCCGCTTGGGTATTCGCTGTTTCGGCTTCGCGCCGCTGCGGCTGCCGCCCGATCTGGATTTCGCCGCGCTGTTCCATGGTGTCGATGAACGGGTACCCGTGGACGCACTACAGTTCGGGGCGAGAGTCCTGCACCAGTTTCTTACCCACTGCTGAAGCCTGACCAACTGCTGAAAGGCCGTGATGAGCAATTCGCCGTATGACAACCTGCCGAAGCTCCCGACGTTCACCCTGACCTCCGAGTCGGTGACCGACGGCCGGCCGCTGAACAATGAGCAGGTCAGCGGAATCATGGGCGCCGGCGGTGCGGATGTGTCGCCGCAGCTGAGCTGGTCCGGTTTCCCCGAGGAGACCCGCAGCTTCGCCGTGACGGTCTATGACCCCGACGCGCCCACCGCTTCCGGGTTCTGGCACTGGGCGGTCGCCGACCTGCCGGCGAGCGTCACCTCGCTGCCCGCGGATGCCGGTAACGGCGACCCGCTGCCCGGTGGCGCCGTCACGCTGGCCAACGACGCCGGCCTCAAGCGCTTCATCGGCGCGGCCCCGCCGGCCGGGCACGGCCCGCACCGGTACTACATCGCCGTGCACGCGCTGCCGGTCGAGAGCCTCGAGCTGCCCGACGGGGCCACCCCGGCCTACCTCGGCTTCAACCTGTTCGGCAAGGCCATCGCCCGCGCCGTCATCTACGGCACCTACGAGCAGAACTAGCCGCTACCGGGTCGCCGAGCCCACCGCATCGGACAGGGACGCGAACCCGCCGGCGCGCAGGCGCTCGGCGATCCCGTCGTGGAGGTGCTTGGCCCACAGCCCGCCGCCGTAGATGAACCCGGTGTAGCCCTGCAACAGCGAGGCCCCGGACACGATGCGCTCCCAGGCGTCGTCGGCGGTCTCGATGCCGCCGACGCTGATCAGCACCAGGCGGTCACCCACCCGGGCGTGCAGCCGACGCAGCACCTCCAGGGACCGCTCCTTGACCGGCGCTCCCGAGACGCCGCCCGCGCCCAGTTCGGCCACACCGGGTGTGCGCAGCCCGTCCCGGGAGATCGTGGTGTTGGTGGCCACGATGCCCGCCAAACCCAATTCGACTGCCAGATCCGCGATCTCGTCGATATCGGAATCGGACAGGTCGGGGGCGATCTTGACCAGCACCGGTGTCGAGGTGGCGGCCCGGACCGCGGCCAGGATCGGACGCAGGGCCGACACCGCCTGCAGATCGCGCAGACCCGGCGTGTTCGGGGAGCTGACGTTGACCACCAGGTACGCCGCCAGCGGGCCCACCAGGCGAGCGCTCTCGGCGTAGTCCTCGACCGCGCGCTCGGGCGGGGTCACCTTGGTCTTGCCGATGTTCACCGCGATCGGTACATCGGGGGTGTGTCGGGCCAGCTGAAGAGCCAGCCGCGCGGCCCCGTCGTTGTTGAACCCCATCCTGTTGAGCAGCGCCCGGTCCTCGGGCAGGCGGAACAGTCGGGGCCGCGGATTGCCCGGCTGGGCCTGGGCCGTCACCGTGCCGACCTCGGCGTAGCCGAAGCCCAGCGGGCCCCACACCCGCAGTCCGTGGCCATCCTTGTCGAACCCGGCGGCCAGGCCCAGCGGACCGGGGAAATGCACCCCGAGCACCGTGCTGGCCAGGATCGGGTCACTCGGGGTGAGCCGGCGGGACAGCGCGTGGCGGCTCACGCCGAAGTAGGTGGCCGCCCGCAGGGCGGCGAACACGAAGGTGTGGATACGTTCCGGATCGACGAGAAAGAACATCCGGCGCAACAAGGTGTAGATCACAGCGCCGGCTGATCCCCGAGTGCGGTTTTCTTGCGGCGCAGCAGCACCCGCCTGCTGCCGTCGGTGTAGAGCCGGACGCGGGTCAGCTCCCAGCCGCGGTATTCGGCCTCGATCGACAACCGGATCGAGGCCGACAGCCGGGTCACGTCCGGGGGCAGCCGCAGCGGCACCCATTCGTAGTCGTCGGACAGCTCACCGGCCCAGCCCAGGGGCATCCGTCCCCGTTGGACGCCGCTCATCGGGTGGCAGCTCTCTCGATCACCTGGACACCGGCTCCCGATCCGGACACCACATACAGGGTGCCGGACGCGTCGTCGTAGGCCAGATGGTCGGGTTGCTGGACGGTTCGATAGCGCACCTTCTCCACAGGTATTCCGGTGGCCAGATCGTAACCAACGACGGTGTTGGTGGCAGTCTGTGACACCCACGTCAGTGTGCCGGATCCGGCCAGGCCGTACGGGGCGTTGTGCACCGGGTAGGCCTGGCGCAGGATCAGCGGCTCGGTCCCGTAGACCATCAGCGCGCCGCCTCGGGTATCGGCGACCAGCACGCGTCCGGCCGGGTCGGCGGCGATGGTGGTGGCCCCCTCCCCGGCGCGTAACGCCTGCTCGGCCTTGGTGCCGTCGTCGTCCACCTCGGTCACCGAGGTCTGGCCGCGATCCAGCACCACCACCGAATTCCCCTGCGCCACCAACCCGTCGACACGGGCGAAGATCTTCAGGTTCGCGCTGACGGAATCGGCGGAGTTCCCCGAGCCCAGGGTCATCAGCGCGCCGTCGGCGCTGCCCAGGACCACGCGCCCGTCGGCGCGCCGGGTGATGGCGGTGAACTCGGTATCGGCCTGGCCGGCGATGTCCACACGGGACACCGCGCCGGTGGCGACGTCCACGTCCTGATACCCACCCTTGGCGGCGAGATAGACATGACCGGCGCCGTCACCGGTCAACGCCTGCGCCGGAGCAGGAAGCGCCACGGTGCGGGGCATCGCCCCGAACACCGTCAGCCGGTCGGCCGGGCCGAGCACCGTCAGCGACGCGGTTCGGGCATCGAACACGGCGGCCAGACCCGGGGTGTCCAGTGGCCGCACGACCCCGTCCGGAGTACCGCTCACCGGCGGCGAGACCGCCGCGGAGGCCGGTGTGATCGTCGGTGGTGGCGAATCCATGGGGCTCTTCGAGCACCCGGCGGTAAGTGCGACAACCAGGGCGAATGCGGCACTGATGGAAGAAACGACAGCGGATTTCGTATGCAACGGCCCGTTCGACTCCTCATTACGTGGCAGCGGTTGTTTCGTTTTCAATTTTCGGGCAAACATCCGCAAGGCCGGACGCGGTCACCGATAGGGCGGTATGGTGCCGCTATGGCTCTCGTGCCGGACTTCCTGATTGACGATGAGTTTGCCATCGAGGACATCTCGACCGGCGTGCACGCAAGCGGTTTCGGCATGCTCGCAGGTGGTCGCAGCTTTTCCTTCCATGTGCAGGATCGTCAGTCGCTGGTGGTCGAGGTCTACCGGCCCAGATTGAGCGGCCCCGTCCCGCAGCAGGAGGACGTCGTCGCGACCGCCGTCCGCAGCCTCACCGATATCGACCTCTCGGACGAGCGGAGCCTGACCGCCGCCGTGCGCGACGCGGTGGCGGCGGCGGGGCCCGTCGTACGCACAGCACGCTGACAGCACTCCCACGGTACGGTCGTCCGCGTGACTGACGTGTCGTGGCTGCAGGTGGTCGTGTTGTCGATAGTCCAGGGTCTGACCGAGTTCCTGCCCGTGTCGTCCTCCGGGCATCTCGCCATCGTCTCCGAGGCCTTCTTCGGAAAGGACGCCGGCGCCTCGTTCACCGCCGTCATCCAGATCGGTACCGAGATCGCGGTCCTCATCTACTTCGCCCGCGATATCGGCCGCATCCTCACGGCCTGGTTCGGTGGTCTGTTCGACGCCGCCAAACGCACCCCCGACTACTGGCTGGGCTGGTGGGTGATCCTGGGCACCATCCCGATCGGGATCGCCGGCCTGGTGTTCAAGCACTACATTCGCGATGACATCCGCAACCTCTGGATCATCGCGACCGCCCTGGTGGTGTTCTCCGCGGTGATCGCCGCCGCCGAACACTTCGGCAAGCAGACCCGCGATATCCGGCAGTTCACCTGGAAGGACAGCCTGATCGTGGGCACCTCCCAGGCGCTGGCCCTGATTCCCGGGGTATCCCGGTCCGGCGTCACCATCAGCGCAGGGCTGTTCCTGGGGCAGAAGCGCGAAGCCGCCGCGCGATTCGGGTTCCTGCTCGCCATTCCCGCGGTGCTGGCCTCGGGGTTGTTCTCGCTGCCCGATGCGTTCCATCCCGAGGGCGCGGGGCAGAGCGCGACGGGGCTCCAGCTGCTGGTCGGCACCGTGATCGCCTTCGTGATCGGCTACGCCGCGATCGCGTGGTTCCTCAGATTCCTGGTCCGGCACAGCATGTACTGGTTCGTCGGGTACCGGGTCATCGTGGGCGTGACGGTGCTGATCCTGTTGGGCACCGGTGTGATCGCCGCATGACCGTCATCCTGCTGCGGCACGGACGCTCCACCTCCAACACCGCGCACACCCTGGCCGGCCGCTCCGAGGGCGTCGACCTCGACGACCTGGGCCGGGAGCAGGCCACCGGGGTGGTCGACCGGATCGGCGCCCTGCCGGTCAAGGCGATCGTGCGCTCCCCGCTGCTGCGGTGCGCCAGCACGGTGGCGCCGCTGGCGGCCGCGCTGGATCTGGAGCCGACCGTGGACGAGCGGATATCCGAGGTCGACTACGGCACCTGGACAGGCCGCAAGATCGGCGACCTGTTCAAGGAACCGCTGTGGTCGGTGGTGCAGCAGCAGCCCAGCGCGGCGGTGTTCCCGGACGGCGAAGGCCTGGCCCAGGTACAGGCCAGGGCGGTCGCCGCGGTGCGTGAGCACGACCGCCGGCTGGCCGCCGAGCATGACGGCGATGTGCTGTGGGTGGCCTGCACGCACGGCGACGTGATCAAGGCGGTGCTGGCCGATGCCCTGGGCACCCATCTGGACAGCTTTCAACGCATCACCGCCGACCCGGCCTCGATGAGCGTGATCCGCTACACCGACAGCCGCCCGTTCGTGTTGCACGTGAACCACACGGGCAGCGGACTGACCGCGGCGCTGACCGCCAAGCCGGCCGCCGTCCCCGCCACGGACGCCGTCATCGGCGGCTCCACCGACTGAGGCCGGGCCGATACCGGTATTTTGAAAGGTGCCATGCCTCGCGCAATTCACGTCTTCCGCACACCCGACCGCTTCGTCGCCGGGACCGTCGGGCATCCCGGAAACCGGACGTTCTACCTGCAGGCGGTGCACGACAAGCGGGTGATCTCGGTGATGTTGGAAAAGCAGCAGGTGGCGGTGCTCGCCGAGCGGATATCGGCCCTGCTGGTCGAGATCAACCGCCGGTTCGGCACCCCGATCCCGCCGGACACCGGCGTGGTGGACGATCTCAATCCGCTGGTCACGCCCGTCGATGTCGAGTTCCGGGTGGGCACCATGGGTTTGGGTTGGGACTCCGAGGCGCAGACCGTGGTGGTCGAGCTGCTCGCGGTGTCCGAGACGGAGTTCGACGCCTCGGTGGTCCTCGACGATGCCGAGGAAGGGCCCGACGCCGTGCGAGTGTTCCTCACGCCGGAGTCGGCCAGGGAATTCGCCAATCGGTCCAACCGGGTGATCTCTGCGGGACGCCCGCCGTGTCCGCTGTGCGATGAGCCGCTGGACCCCGAGGGACACATCTGCGTACGGACCAACGGCTACCGGCGTGGCGCGTTCGGCGGAGCCGACGATGACCCCGACACCTGAGGACGAACGCGCGCACCGGGTTCTCGCGCAGGGGGAACTGACCGTCATCGGACGGATCCGGTCGGCCAGCAACGCGACGTTCCTGTGCGAGGCCCGGCTCGACGACGATTTGGCGCACTGCGTGTACAAGCCGGTCGCCGGGGAGGCCCCGCTCTGGGACTTTCCGGACGGCACCCTGGCCGGCCGAGAGTTCGGCGCTTACCTGGTGTCCGCGGCGCTTGGTTGGAATGTGGTGCCCTACACCATTATTCGTGACGGTCCGGCCGGTCCGGGGATGGTGCAGCGCTGGGTTGATCAACCCGGAGACGCGCTGTCCGAGGCTGACGAACCCGCCCACAGCGATGGTCCCGACCTGGTCGACCTGGTCCCGGCGGGCCGGCTTCCCCAGGGCTACCTGCCGATTCTGCAGGCCTACGACCACACCGGTGACGAGGTGACCCTGGTGCATGCCGATGACGAGCGGTTGCGCCGGATGGCGGTTTTCGATGTGGTGATCAACAATGCCGACCGCAAGGGTGGGCACATCCTGACCGGCGTGGACGGCGGCGTCTACGGGGTCGACCACGGGGTCAGTCTGCATTCCGACGACAAGCTTCGCACCGTGCTGTGGGGCTGGGCGGGCAAGCCGGTGGACGACGCCACCCTGGGTGTGCTCGCGCGGTTGGGCGAACAGGTGAGCGAGGACCTGGGTGCACAACTCGGTGAGCACATCACCCGTCGTGAAGTGGCCGCGCTGCGCGCCAGAATCGTTGCCTTACTGGATGATCCGGTGATGCCAACGCCGGATCGGCACCGGCCGATCCCGTGGCCGGCGTTCTAGGCGGACGGTGGCGTCGGTGTCCGTTTGGGTGGCACGACATACTGAGCCGGTGAATCCTGCCGCACAGAGCGACGCCGAGGTGGCCGCCATGGTCGCCGCGGAAGCCGGCCGGCTGCTGCTCGCGGTGCGTGAGGAGATCGGTTTCTACGATCCGTACGATCTCGGCGACGCGGGGGACCGGCGGGCCAACACGCTGATCCTCAAGCGACTGCGCGAACTGCGCCCCGACGACGCGGTGCTCTCCGAAGAGGCCGCCGACAATCCGGCCCGGGTGCATGCCGACCGGGTGTGGATCGTCGACCCGGTGGACGGCACCCGCGAGTTCTCGATGCCGGGGCACGCCGACTGGGCGGTGCACATCGCGCTGTGGCAGCGCGACAGAACCGCTCCGGCGGCGACATCGGACACCGAGGCCCAGGGGTCCATCACCGACGCGGCGGTGGCACTGCCCGCCGTGGGCGAGGTCTACCGCACCGACACGGTGACGCCGCCGCCCCCGCGCGCGGACGGGCCGATCCGGATCACCGCGAGTGCCTACCGCCCGCCGGCGGTGCTGTGGTGGATACGCGACCACCTCGATGTCGAACTGGTGCGGATCGGTTCGGCCGGTGCGAAGGCGATGGCGGTGGTGCGCGGCGACGTGGACGCCTACATCCACGCCGGAGGTCAGTGGGAATGGGACTCGGCGGCCCCGGCCGGGGTGGTGCAGGCTGCCGGGCTGCACGCGACACGGCTGGGCGGTGCACCCTTGGTGTACAACCGCCGCGACCCGTACCTGCCCGATCTGCTGATGTGCCGGTCCGAGGTGGCCGGGGTACTGCTGGACACCATCAGGTCCGCGACCTGATCCGGGAATGGAATGCCCGCCGATATTGTCGGTATTCGTTGAGTACGGGCCGACGGGAGAGCACGCTGACCGCACACCTTAGAGTCGACGCCATGCAGTCGTGGCCGGCGCCGACCGTTCCCAAGTTGCCCGGGTCGGGCGTTCCGCTGCGGCTCTATGACACCGCCGACGATCAGGTGCGGCCGGTGTCACCGGGGGAGACCGCCACCATGTACGTCTGCGGTATCACCCCGTACGACGCAACCCATCTGGGCCATGCGGCCACCTATCTGACCTTCGACCTCATCCACCGGCTGTGGCTGGATGCCGGTCATGGCGTGCACTACGTGCAGAACATCACCGATGTCGACGACCCGCTGTTCGAGCGCGCCGCCCGGGACGGTATCGGCTGGCGTGAACTCGGCGACCGGGAGACACAGCTGTTCCGCGAGGACATGACCGCGCTGCGGGTGCTGCCGCCGCGCGACTACGTCGCCGCCACCGACACCGTCGGCGAGGTCGTCGAACTGGTAGAGAAGCTCCTGGCCTCCGGCGCGGCGTACCTCGTCGACGATCCGCAGTACCGCGACGTCTACTTCCGCGCCGACGCCACCGCGCAGTTCGGATACGAATCCGGCTACGACCGGGACACCATGCTGCGGTTCTTCGCCGAACGCGGCGGGGATCCCGGCCGCGCGGGCAAGGCCGATCCGCTCGACGCGTTGCTGTGGCGCGCGCAGCGTCCCGACGAGCCGAGTTGGCCCGCCTCGTTCGGGCCGGGGCGGCCCGGTTGGCATATCGAGTGTGCGGCCATCGCGCTGAATCGCATCGGCAGTGGGATCGACATCCAGGGCGGCGGATCGGACCTGATCTTCCCGCACCATGAGTTCTCCGCCGCGCACGCCGAATCCGTCACGGGGGAGCGCAGATTCGCCCGGCACTACGTGCACACCGGGATGATCGGCTGGGACGGCCACAAGATGAGCAAGAGCCGCGGCAATCTGGTGCTGGTCTCGCGGTTGCGCGCCGACGGGGTCGATCCGGCTGCCGTGCGGCTGGGACTGCTGGCCGGGCACTACCGTGCGGACCGGTTCTGGAGCACTGACGTCCTGGACGAGGCCAACGCCCGGCTGGCTCGCTGGCGGGAGGCGGCCGCACTGCCGGCCGGACCCGATGCCACCGATCTGCTCGCCCGGGTGCGCCAGTACCTGGCCGATGATCTCGATACCCCCAAAGCGCTTGCTGCACTGGATGGTTGGGTTACCGATGCGCTGACCTACGGGGGCGCAGACACCGAGGCGCCGCGTCTGGTGGCCGGAATCGCGGACGCCCTGCTGGGTGTCGACCTCTAGGATCCGTTACCGGCGGTACGGGGTAGGTTGGTCGCATGAGTTCGTTGAGCGGCAAAGTCGTGTTCATCACCGGAGGTGCCCGCGGTATCGGCGCCGAGGTGGCCCGCCGGTTACGGGCCAAGGGTGCCCGCCTGGTGCTCACCGACCTCGATGAGGCCCCACTGGCCGAGTTGGCCGCCGAACTCGGCGGCGACACCCACGTCCTCACCGCCCTGGCCGACGTGCGGGACCTGCCCGCCATGCAACAGGCCGCCGATGCCGCGGTGGCGAAGTTCGGCGGGATCGACATCGTGCTGGCCAATGCGGGCATCGCGAGCTTCGGATCGGTGCTCCAGGTCGATCCGGAGGCCTTCAAGCGGGTCGTCGAGGTCAACGTGGTCGGGGTGTTCAACACCGTCCGGGCCACGTTGCCTGCGGTGATCGATCGACGCGGCTACGTCCTGGTGGTGTCCTCGCTGGCGGCGTTCACGTCGTCACCGGGGCTGTCGGCCTACCACGCGTCCAAAGCCGGCGCCGAGTACTTCGCCAACACCCTGCGTCTGGAGGTCGCGCACCTCGGCGTGGACGTCGGCTCGGCCCACATGAGCTGGATCGACACCCCACTGGTGCAGGACGCCAAGGCGGACCTGTCGGCGTTCCGGGAGATGCTGTCCAAGCTGCCCACCCCGCTGAATCGGACCACCACCGTGGAAGCCTGCGGCGAGGCGTTCGTGAAAGGTATCGAGGGCCGCCGTAAGCGCATCTACTGCCCGGACTGGGTCGGGGTGTTCCGCTGGATCCGGCCGTTCGTCACCACCGCGGTGGTCGAACAGCGGATCGGGGCGCTCACCCCGCAGTTGCTGCCCAAGCTGGACGCCGAGGTCGCCGCACTGGGCCGGTCGCTCAGCGCCCGCACCGAGGCGCTGCAGAAAGACTGACGGCCCGGGCTGGTCTGTCGGCCGCTACCGGCCGCGTCTGCGCAGGTAGCGCTCGAACTCCGCCGCCAGGGCGTCCCCGTCGATCTTTCCGAGCGCCTCGTTCATATCCACCTCGGCGTCCCCGCGTTCCTCAAGGGACTGGACGTACTCGGCGATCTCTTCGTCCTCGGCCGTCATCTCCGTGACCGCCTGCTCCCACTCCTCGGACTGGGTGATCAGATCGCCCAGCGGCACCTCGATGTCGAGAACGTCCTCCACTCGGCGCAGCAGCGCCACGGTGGCCTTCGGATTGGGCGGCTGCGAGACGTAGTGCGGCACGGCGGCCCAGAACGTGACCGCCGGGATCCCGGCCTGCACACACGCGTCCTGGAACACCCCGGCGATACCGGTGGGGCCCTCGTACCGGGTCTCCTCCAGGCCGAAGAACTTCGCCGAATCGGACGAGTACGCGGCACCGGACACCGGCACGGGGCGGGTGTGCGGCGTGTCGGCGAGCAGAGCTCCCAGGATCACGACGGTGTCGACGTTGAGTTTGTCGGCGATCGCCAGCAGCTCGGCGCAGAAGGTGCGCCACCGCATGTTCGGCTCCACGCCGTGCATCAGCACGATATCGCGGTCGCTGCCGGGCGGGCGGCAGTGTGAGATCCGCATCGACGGCCACACCAGTTCGCGGGTGACGCCGTCGACCTGACGGATCACCGGGCGATTGACCTGGTAGTCGTAATAGGCCTCGTCATCGATCTCGACGATCGTCTCGGCTTCCCACATCGCGTCCAGGTGTTCCAGGGCATCGCTGGCGGCATCGCCCGCATCGTTCCAGCCCTCGAAGGCCGCGACGATGATGGTGTTGCGCAGATCGGGCAGGCCATCCGACGGGGTCACACCATCAGCGTAAGCCCTGCCAGGTGTGCATGAGCGGCATCGCCCCGCCGTTGAGTTCGGGTGGACCGACTACTCTGTCGATGTGACTGCCCGTGTTGAACACTCCCATGACACCGACCTGGTCGAGGAGCTCGCGCAGCGTGTCGTGGTGGATGACGGCGCCATGGGTACCCGGTTGCAGGCAACGGACCTCGACCCCGATGAGGTCGACGATCGCGGGGCCGGCGCCGACGCGAAATACGTTCGGTTGCAGTCTGGTTAAGCAAGTGGCGACGATACTGCCGACAAGATCCGCGCGCTGTCGCTGCACGGAGCCGCGATTGCCGAGCGAGTCGACGTCGGGCTGGGCGTCCAGACGTCGATCAGGTGACGACGTAGACTTTTCTGGTCGAGAGGCGTTGCAACGGTTATCCGGGGGGCCAGGTTCCCCTGGTAGCCGCCACGCTCGGCAGAGTCAAGGACGCCTTCCGTTACGGAAGGACTTCACGTGAGCGCTGACGCGAACACCTTTACGCCGAACATCCGCCCGGACTGCACCGACGCGCTGACGGCTGCGCTGCGCGAGCGGATCATGGTCATCGACGGCGCGATGGGCACGGCGATCCAGCGGGACCGCCCGGATGAGGCCGGCTACCGCGGCGAGCGGTTCATCGAGTGGCCCACCGCTCTTCAGGGCAACAACGACCTGCTCACCCTGACGCAGCCACAGATCATCGAGGGGATCCATCGCGAGTACCTCGAGGCGGGCGCCGACATCCTCGAGACCAACACGTTCAACGCGAACGCCGTCTCGCTGGCCGATTACGACATGCACGAGCTGGCCTACGAGCTCAACTATGCCGGCGCCGCCCTGGCCCGTAAGGCCGCCGACGAATTCAGCACCCCGGCCAAGCCCCGCTACGTCGCCGGCGCCCTCGGCCCGACGACGCGGACCGCGTCGATCTCGCCGGACGTCAATGACCCCGGTGCCCGCAACGTCTCCTATGACCAGCTGGTCGCCGCCTACCTCGACGCCGTCAACGGCCTGGTCGACGGTGGCGCCGACCTGCTCATCATCGAGACGATTTTCGACTCGCTGAACGCCAAGGCGGCGGTGTTCGCCGTCGAGACGCTGTTCGAGCAGCGCGGACGCCGCTGGCCGCTGATCATCTCGGGCACCATCACCGATGCCTCCGGGCGGACGCTGTCTGGTCAGGTCACCGAGGCGTTCTGGAACGCGATCAGGCACGCCAAGCCGCTTGCGGTGGGACTCAACTGCGCGCTCGGCGCGCCGGAGATGCGGCCCTACATCGCGGAGGTCGCGCGGATCGCGGACACCTTCGTCTCCTGCTACCCGAACGCCGGTCTGCCCAACGCCTTCGGCGAGTATGACGAGTCCCCGGCGGCTCAGGCCGGCTACATCGAGGAGTTCGCCGAGGCCGGCCTGGTCAACCTGGTTGGGGGCTGCTGCGGGACGGCGCCGCCGCACATCGCCGAGATCGCCAAGGCCGTCGAGGGCAAGCCCCCGCGGACGGTGCCGGAGATCGAGGTCGCCACCCGGCTCTCGGGCCTGGAGCCGCTCAACATCACCTCCGACTCGCTGTTCGTCAACATCGGTGAGCGCACCAACATCACCGGCTCCGCCCGATTCCGCAATCTGATCAAGGCGCAGGACTACGACACCGCCCTGTCGGTGGCCCTGCAGCAGGTCGAGGTCGGTGCACAGGTCATCGACATCAACATGGACGAGGGCATGATCGACGGCGTCGCCGCGATGGACCGGTTCACCAAGCTGATCGCGGCCGAGCCGGACATCAGCCGCGTCCCGGTGATGATCGACTCCTCGAAGTTCGAGGTCATCGAAGCGGGCCTGAAGAACGTGCAGGGCAAGCCGATCGTCAACTCGATCTCCATGAAGGAGGGCGAGGAGAAGTTCATCCGCGAGGCGCGGCTGTGCCGCAAGTACGGCGCCGCCGTGGTCGTGATGGCCTTCGACGAGCAGGGCCAGGCCGACAACCTGGAGCGCCGCAAGGAGATCTGCGGGCGGGCCTACCGGATCCTGACCGAAGAGGTCGGCTTCCCGGCCGAGGACATCATCTTCGACCCGAACTGCTTCGCGCTGGCCACCGGTATCGAGGAGCACGCCACCTACGGGATCGACTTCATCGAAGCCTGCGCCTGGATCAAGGAGAACCTGCCCGGGGTGCACATCTCCGGCGGCATCTCGAACGTGTCGTTCTCGTTCCGCGGCAACAATCCCGTCCGCGAGGCGATCCACGCGGTGTTCCTGTTCCACGCCATCAAGGCCGGCCTGGACATGGGCATCGTGAACGCCGGCGCGCTGGTGCCGTATGACTCGATCGACCCCGAGCTGCGGGACCGCATCGAGGACGTGGTGCTGAACCGTCGCGAGGATGCCGCCGAGCGGCTCCTGGAGATCGCCGAGCGGTTCAACTCCTCGGAGAAGACCGAAGATCCAAAAGCCGCCGAGTGGCGCAGTCTTCCGGTCCGCGAGCGCATCACGCACGCCCTGGTCAAGGGTATCGACGCGCACGTCGACGCCGACACCGAGGAGTTGCGGGCCGAGATCGCCGTGGCCGGCGGGCGGCCCATCGAGGTCATCGAGGGCCCGCTGATGGACGGGATGAACGTCGTCGGCGACCTGTTCGGGGCGGGCAAGATGTTCCTGCCGCAGGTGGTGAAGTCGGCCCGGGTGATGAAGAAGGCCGTGGCCTACCTGCTGCCCTACATCGAGGCGGAGAAGCAACCCGGTGATGCGGCCGCCAAGGACACCAACGGCACCATCATCATGGCGACCGTCAAGGGCGACGTGCACGACATCGGCAAGAACATCGTCGGGGTCGTTCTGCAGTGCAACAACTTCGAGGTGATCGACCTCGGAGTGATGGTGCCGGCGGAGAAGATCCTGGCGGCGGCCAAGGAGCACGACGCCGACATCATCGGGCTGTCCGGGCTGATCACCCCGTCGCTGGACGAGATGGTCAACTTCGCCGTCGAGATGGAACGCGAGGGGCTGTCGATCCCGCTGCTGATCGGTGGCGCGACGACGTCGCGCGCGCACACCGCGGTGAAGGTGGCCCCCCGCCGCAGCGGCCCGGTGGTCTGGGTCAAGGACGCCTCCCGCTCGGTACCGGTCGCGGCCGCGTTGTTGGACGACAAGCAGCGTCCGGCGCTGCTGGAAGCCACCGAGAAGGACTACGCGTCCCTGCGGGAACGGCACGCCCAGAAGAACGAGCGGCCGATGCTGACGCTGGAGAAAGCCCGCGCCAACCGGACGCCGATCGAGTGGGACGGCTACACGCCGCCGGTGCCCGCCCAGGGTCTGGGAGTACGAGAATTTCTCGACTACGACCTCGCCGAACTGCGCGAGTACATCGACTGGCAGCCGTTCTTCAACGCCTGGGAGATGAAGGGCCGCTTCCCCGACATCCTCAACAACCCGGTCTCGGGTGAGACGGCCCGCAAGCTCTACGACGACGCCCAGGAGATGCTCGACACCCTGATCAAGGAGAAGTGGCTGACGGCCAACGGGGTGATCGGCTTCTTCTGCGCCAACGCCGTCGGCGACGATATCGAGGTCTACACCGACGAGACCCGCACCGAGGTGCTGACCACTCTGCACAACCTGCGCCAGCAGGGCGAGCACCGCGACGGCATCCCGAACCGCAGCCTCGGCGACTTCGTCGCCCCCAAGGACACCGGTCTGGCGGACTACATCGGCGCGTTCGCCGTCACCACCGGTCTGGGCAGCGCGGCGAAGATCGAGGAGTTCAAGACGGCCCACGACGACTACAACGCCATCCTGTTGGAGTCGCTCGCCGACCGGTTGGCCGAGGCGTTCGCCGAACGGATGCATCAGCGGGTCCGCAAGGAGTTCTGGGGATTTCAGCCCGACGAGCAGCTGGACAACGAGGACCTCATCGCCGAGAAGTACCGGGGCATCCGTCCGGCGCCGGGCTACCCGGCCTGCCCGGAGCACACCGAGAAGGCGACGCTCTGGGAGCTGATGGATGTCAAGGAGCGCACCGGGATCGAGCTGACCGAGTCGATGGCGATGTGGCCCGGAGCGGCGGTCAGCGGCTGGTACTTCTCCCACCCGCAGTCGCAGTACTTCGTCGTCGGCCGGCTGGCCCAGGATCAGGTCGCCGACTATGCGAAGCGTAAGGGCTGGACGCTGGCCGAAGCCGAACGCTGGCTGGCCCCCAACCTCGGCTACAACCCGGAGGACTGAATGCGTGCGGTGCTGAGCGCCGTCCTGTTCGATATGGACGGCACCCTGGTCGACAGCGAGAAGCTGTGGGATGTCGGCATGCACGCGTTGTACGGCCGGATGGGCGGGGTGATGACCGAGGAGTCCCGCGAGGCGACCGTCGGCGGCTCGGCCGAATCGGTGATGCTGCACACCTACCGGGATCTGGGCCTGGAGCCCGATCCGGCGGCGATCACGATGTCCATCGACTGGCTGCACGCGTATGTGGGCGAGCTGTTCGAGGGTGGGCTGCCCTGGTGCGACGGTGCCCGCGAACTCCTGGATGCGCTCCACGCGGACGGGATCCCGATGGCCCTGGTCACCAACACCCGTCGTCACCTCACCGAGAAGGCGCTGGACAGCATTGGCAGGCACTACTTTTCGGTGACTGTCTGCGCCGACGAGGTGCCGCGTGGCAAACCCGCACCCGACCCCTACCGGCGGGCCGCGCACCTGCTCGGTCTGCCGGCCGAGCACTGCCTGGCCGTCGAGGACTCGATCACCGGAACGGCTGCCGCCGAAGCTGCGGGCTGTCCGGTGTTGGTGGTGCCCAACGACATTGCGGTGCCGACCAGCCCGCGCCGGCATCTGGTCTCGTCGCTCGTCGACGTCGATGTGGCCACCCTGCGCGATATTCACTCAGGACTCGCGACCGAAGTGGCCTGACGCCGGTCCGGTCTGTGCGATGGTGAGAGTTGCACCCATCACGCAATGCCGCGGGGAAGGACTTCTCATGTCTCATGGTCCGGTAGGGGGAGACGGCCCGTCCGTCTTCGGTGACGAGAAGTTCACGTCGGGTACCAGCGCCGTACGCATCGCCTCGGTGGCGGCCCTGGGCGGTCTGCTGTTCGGCTACGACAGCGCCGTCATCAACGGCGCCGTGGCGTCCATCTCGCAGGACTTCAACATCGAGGGCCTCACGCTGGGCAACGCGGTCGCCTCGGCGCTGCTCGGCGCCGCCGTCGGCGCCATGACCGCCGGCCGGATCGCCGACCGCATCGGACGGATCACGGTGATGAAGATCGCCGCGGTGCTGTTCTTCATCAGCGCCATCGGCACCGGGCTGGCGCCGAGCGTCTGGGTCCTGGTCGTCTTCCGCGTCATCGGCGGTATCGCCGTCGGCATCGCCTCCGTCATCGCGCCCGCCTACATCGCCGAGACGTCGCCGCCACGGATTCGAGGCCGACTCGGCTCGCTGCAGCAGCTCGCCATCGTGTCCGGCATCTTCCTGTCGCTGGCCATCGACTACGTGCTGGCACAGATCGCCGGTGGCGCCAACGAGACCCTGTGGCTCGGCCTGGATGCCTGGCGCTGGATGTTCCTGGTCATGATGGTGCCTGCCGTCGTCTACGGGCTGCTGACGTTCACCATTCCGGAGTCGCCGCGTTATCTCGTTGCCAGCCATAAGATTCCGGAAGCCCGCAAGGTCTTGAGCATGCTGCTGGGCGAGAAGAACCTCGAGATCACCATCGACCGGATCAAGGAGACGCTGGAACGCGAGGACAAGCCGTCCTGGCGCGACCTGCGCAAGCCGGGCGGCGGCTTCCTCGGCCTCTACGGCATCGTGTGGGTGGGTCTGGGCCTGTCGATCTTCCAGCAGTTCGTCGGCATCAACGTGATCTTCTACTACTCCAATGTGCTCTGGGAGGCCGTCGGGTTCTCCGAAGCCGACTCGTTCGTCATCACGGTGATCACCTCGGTGGTCAACATCGTCACCACCCTCATCGCGATCGCACTGGTCGACAAGATCGGACGCAAACCGCTGCTGTTGATCGGTTCGACGGGCATGGCGGTCTCGTTGATCACGATGTCGGTCATCTTCGGCACCGCGTCGCTGGACGCGTCGGGCAAGCCGTACCTGGGCGATGTGGCCGGACCGGTGGCGCTGATCGCCGCCAACGTGTTCGTCATCGCCTTCGGCATGTCATGGGGTCCGGTCGTGTGGGTGCTGCTCGGTGAGATGTTCCCCAACCGCATCCGCGCGGCGGCACTCGGCTTGGCCGCTGCCGGCCAGTGGGCGGCGAACTGGTTGATCACCGTCTCGTTCCCGAAGCTCAGCGACCACCTGGGCGTGGCCTACGGGTTCTACGGCCTGTGCGCGGTGCTGTCGTTCTTGTTCGTCTTCCGGTGGGTCCGGGAGACCAAGGGCGTGTCCCTGGAGGATATGCACGGCGAGGTGTTGCACGGGGCGAAGGGCTAGCGAAGCCTCACAACAACCGCAGACCGCCGGTGACCGGGTCCAGGCGGTCGGCGGTATCCGGTCCGATGGCCGCGCAGGTGGGGGTGGGCACCCCGCCGAACTCGGTGCGGCCGGAGTCGACGATGCCGCGGGTGATCAGCCCCGCCGCCCGGGCCCTGGCCATCACCTCGGAGAGCTCTTCCGCGCTGCCGACTCCGACGCAGATCTTGGTGAAGTGGCTGTTCAGCCACTCGACGACCCGCGGGTCGTCGAGGTTCTCCACCACCGCGGCAACCGCCGCGTGGGCGCCCTGAGCGACCATCTTGCCCTTGCGCATGTTCAGATCGGTGCGCATCACGATGATCTGTTTCACGGTGCCCATCATGGCCACCCCTGCAAATCGGGTGGCGCACGCATGAAAGAATCGCAGGTCGTGAAGACCTTCGACGGCCTGTTCGCCGAGCTCAGTGAGAAAGCGCAGACCCGTCCCGCGGGCAGCGGGACCGTGGCCGCGCTGGACGCCGGCGTGCACGGACTCGGCAAGAAGATCCTCGAAGAAGCCGGTGAGGTCTGGCTGGCCGCCGAGCACGAGAGCGATGCGGCGCTCGCCGAGGAGATCAGCCAGCTGCTGTACTGGACCCAGGTGCTGATGCTGTCCCGCGGTCTCACGCTCGACGACGTGTACCGGAACCTCTGATGACCACTCTTCGCGCACACGGCGCATCGACGACGGATACGCTTCGCGTCGCCGTCCCCAACAAGGGTGCACTCAGTGAAGCGGCCGCCGAGATCCTGTCGGAGGCGGGCTACCGGCGCCGTACCGATCCCAAGGACCTCACCGTCGTCGACCCGGCGAACAACGTCGAGTTCTTCTTCCTGCGGCCCAAGGACATCGCCATCTACGTCGGGTCGGGACAGCTCGATCTCGGTATCACCGGCCGGGATCTGGCCGCCGAGTCGGACGCGCCGGTGCGCGAACGGCTGGCGCTCGGCTTCGGCTCGTCGACCTTCCGCTACGCCGCGCCCAAGGGGCGCGACTGGGCGGTCGAGGAGCTGGCGGGCAAGCGGATCGCCACCGCCTACCCGAACCTGGTCCGTAAAGACCTCGCCGACAAGGGGATCGAGGCCACGGTCATTCGCCTCGACGGTGCGGTCGAGATCTCCATCCAACTCGGAGTGGCCGACGTCATCGCCGATATCGTCGGTTCCGGGCGCACCCTGGGCCTGCACAATCTGGTCGCTTTCGGCGCGTCGCTGTGTGATTCCGAGGCGATCCTGATCGAACGCGCCGATACCGAACCGGATCCGGCACGCGATCAGCTGGCCGCCCGCGTGCAGGGCGTGGTGTTCGGACAGCAGTACCTGATGCTGGACTACGACTGCCCGCGCGCCGTGCTGGACCAAGCCACCGCGGTGACGCCGGGACTGGAGTCACCGACCATCGCACCACTGGCCGACCCGGACTGGGTCGCGGTCCGGGCGCTGGTGCCGCGGCGCGAGGTCAACTCGATCATGGACCGGCTGGCGGCCATCGGCGCCAAGGCGATCCTGGCTTCTGATATCCGGTTCTGCCGATTCTGATTCGCCCGGCCACACCGACACCGAGCGTGTTAGCGTCCCGGGTATGACGGTGGTGGTGGTTCTGCTACTCGCATTGTTGATCGGTGTCGTCGCCGGGCTCCGGGCACTCACTCCACCCGCGGTGGTGGCCTGGGCCGGCGCGCTGGGCTGGATCTCACTCGACGGCACCTGGGCGCATTGGCTGACCCACCCGATCACCCTGACGGTGCTGACCATCCTGCTCGTCGTCGAGCTGGTCACCGATCAGCTGCCGGCCACGCCGAGCCGAAAAGTGCCGCCACAGTTCGGCGCCCGCTTGCTCACCGGTGGATTCGCCGCGGCGGTCCTGGTGACCGGCGCGATCTACCACGCCAAGACCGGCACCATCGTCTCCGGTGTCGGCGCAGGCATCATCGGCGCCGTGCTCGGCACGCTCGGCGGAGCCGAGGCCCGCACCCGGTTGGTGGCTCGCATCGGCGGCCGTGACCTGCCGATCGCCCTGACCGAGGACGTGGTGGCCGTGATCGGGGGCTTCGCCGTCGCCGCCGCCGCGTCGCTGCTGTAACGCCGGGACAACGAGATGTCAAGCAACACAGAGTCTTTCGATGCCATCATCATCGGGGCAGGTCAGGCGGGCCCGCCCCTGGCGGCCCGGCTGACCGACGCCGGACAGCGGGTCGCCGTGATCGAACGGAAGCTGGTCGGCGGCACCTGCGTCAACAACGGGTGCATCCCCACCAAGACGCTGGTGGCCAGCGCACACGCCGCGCACTCGGCGCGCCGCGCCGCCGAATACGGGATCGGCACCGGTGACGTCAGCGTCGACATGGCGAAAGTGAAGGCCCGCAAGGACAAGATCATGCTCGACGACCGGGCGGGCGTCGAGAGCTGGCTGGAAGGGATGGCCGGCGCCAGCCTGATCCGGGGGCACGGCCGATTCGTCGATCCCCATACCATCGACGTCGACGGACGGTTGTTGCGCGCCGACCGGTTCTACCTCAATGTCGGTGGCCGCGCGTCGGTGCCGGACCTGCCCGGCCTCGACGGCATCGACTATCTGACCAATGTCTCCATCCTGGCGCTCGACACCGTGCCCGCGCACCTGGTCGTCATCGGGGGCAGCTATATCGGGCTGGAGTTCGCGCAGATGTACCGCCGCTTCGGGGCGGAGGTGACGGTCGTCGAACGCGGGCCGCGACTGGCCTCCCGGGAAGACGAAGACGTCTCGGCGGCCATTCGCGGGATCCTGGAGGCCGAAGGGATCGCGGTACACACCGATGCCACCGATATCCGATTCGAGAAGCGGGACACCGGAATTGCGGTGAGCCCGAACGCCGGGACCGAACCCGTCATCGGCAGCCACGTGCTGGTCGCGGTCGGGCGCAGGCCCAACACCGACGACCTCGGCCTCGAGCACGCCGGCGTCGAGACTGACGCCCGGGGCTATGTCGTCGTCGACGATCAGCTGCGCACCACCGCCGAGCACATCTGGGCGATGGGGGATTGCAACGGCAAGGGCGCGTTCACCCACACCTCCTGGAACGACTACGAGATCGTCGCCGCCAACCTGCTCGACAACGATCCGCGCCGGGTCAGCGATCGCATCACCACCTACGGCCTGTTCATCGATCCACCGCTGGGACGCGCCGGGCTGACCGTCGAGCAGGTGCGCCGTTCCGGGCGCAAGGCGCTGGTGGGTAAGCGTCCGATGACCCGGGTGGGTCGTGCCGTCGAGAAGGGCGAGACCCAGGGCTTCATGAAGGTCGTCGTCGACGCCGACACCAAGGAGATCCTGGGGGTCGCCATCCTCGGCGTGGGCGGGGACGAGGTGGTGCACCTGGTTCTCGACGTGATGACCGCGAAGCTGCCCTACACCGCGATCTCGCGCACCATGCACATCCATCCCACGGTCAGCGAGCTGGTGCCGACGATGCTGCAGGAGCTCACGCCGCTGCAGTAGCCGCCCGGCCGGCGAGCAGCTGCGCGGTGACCACCGTGACCCGGTGTCCGAGGTGTTCGCAGGTGCGCACATCGGCCGGGTGCACCTGATCGGCATTCGCGTCGACATCGGTCTGTGCGCCCGCGCCGAGCCAGAAACCGAGCCGGTTCAGGTCGTGTTCGCTGCCGCCGGCGCCGTTCCAACCCGGGATCAAACCCAAACTGACCCAATGCATATGGTGTTGGGCTGCAAACACCGACAACGAGATGAGGGCGGCCACCTTGTCACCGCTCTTCGCGCCGGAATTGGTGAACCCCGCCGCGATCTTGTCTCGCCACAGGCCTTCCATGCAGCGCCGGCCGGTCTGCTCGGCGAAGGCCTGGAATCCGGCCGAGACGTTACCCATGTAGGTGGGCGTGCCGAAGATGAGGGCGTCGGCGCCGTCGAGGGTGTCCCAGTCGGCCGGCGTCAACGCGTCGACGTGCAGGAGACTGACCCGGCCGCCGCCCCGCCGGACCCCGTCGGCGACGGCGTGGGCCAGGGTGGCGGTGTGTCCGAAGCCGGAATGGCAGGCGATCGCCACCTGCGGGAAGATGTTGGCGGACATGACCTCTCCTAGCTGTTGATGGTGTCGGCGACTTCGCGATAGCGCTGCTGCCAGTCGGGCAGTGGTTGTCCGGCCAGGTGAGCGCACAACCGGTCGAGAAAGGCGTGGGTGCCGGGGTGAAAACCCTTGGCGCCGGGCACCGACAACCCGCGATGACTGAACCGCAGCAGCGTGCCGGCCCCCTCCGGGTGCAACTCGTAGCGGACCACGCCGCCGTGGGCGCCCAGGATCGGCTGCCGCCATTCGTGCTCGAAGACGTGCGGCGGGTCCCAGACCAGAATCCGACCCGACACCCTGGTGCGCTCGGGGGGATAGCGCGGGCCGTTCGGGGTCATCTCGATGACCCCGTCGGCGATGGTGGTGTCGCCCAGCCATTGGCCGCGCTGCACCGGATCGGTGATCGCGGCCCACACGGCCGCGACGGGGTGGGCCAGCCGGCGTTCGAAGCGCAGGGTGGCCCGCTCGCCGTGCACGGTGAGTTCGCCTTCGTGGCAGGTCATTTCGCGCGTCCTTGATCCAGGTGGCGTTCAAGGGCGTCCAGATGACCGGTCCAGAACTGGCGGTACTGCTCGATCCACCGGTCCATCTCGACCAATCCGTCGGCCCGCAGCGCATAGACCCGGCGCTGGGCGTCGGCGCGGACCTCGACCAGGCCCACCTCACGCAGGACGCGCAGGTGACGCGACACCGTGGGCTGGGTCAGGTTCGGGAGGGCCGCGACGAGCTCGCCCGCGGTGCGCTCACCGGCGCGCAGCGCGTCGAGCAGGGTGCGCCGACTGGGTTCGGCGACGGCCTCGAACACATCCATGATTCGAGTATTGCATTGCGTCTATATAGATGCAATGCAATATTTGGCACCGTCCGGCTAGCGTCGCTGCACCAGCAGGGTCTGGGCCGAGGTGCCGATGAAGCCGTGCCGGTCGAAGATCTCGGCGTTGGTCACCCCGATACCGTCGGGACCGATCGATCCGCGCGAGCGCAACGCGAAATCCGAACCCACCGGTGCGCGGTGCAGATGCACGGCGGTGTCGGTGTTCATGAACACGAACTCGGTCGGGTCCAGCGCCGCGCCCACTCCGTTGGCCGAGTCGACCACCATCGCCAGCCGCTGTAGATCGGTCAACGGCTCGGTATCGACGAGCGGCACGAGGGGGCTCATCCAGGACACTGCCGCCTCGCCGGGGGCGGTGCGCTGGGTACGCCAACTGACCGTCTCCAGGTACCCCGGTGCACCGGCCCAGCCGTGCGGGCTGTCCGTCGCCTCGCCCTCCACCAGGGGCGGATACCGGTCGGTCACCGCATCTCGGGTATCGCTGGTGCACAGCAGCCAGGCGCTGACGGTGGCTACCGCCCGATCCGTCCCGTCCGGTCGGGTGGCGAGCATCTCGGCGTCGACCTTGGCGATGCGTGCGCCCGGGCGCACCACGCGGGCGCGCACCTTGACCGGCGCCACCGGGATGGCACCCAGGATGTCCAGCACCAGCCTGCCGACCCGCAGTTCGGGGCGATCGGCGCACAGGTCTTCGATGGCCTTGGTCATCAGCGCCAGCGGTGGTGACCCGTGCTGAATCGCCGAATCCCAGTTGCTCGCCGTGCCCGGGGTGGATTCGAACACCGCGAGGTCGCCGTCCGAACCCGTCCGGCGGTAGTGGCAGTCGATCATGCAGGGGTCTCCGCCGGCCCGGTGGACGTGGGCCAACCTGGATACGGCGGAGGCGTGCCACCGAATTCCGGGCACAGCGCCTGATGGCTGCACCAGTCACACAGTCGCGACGGCTGCGCGCGGAAATCGCCCGTCGCCCCCGCGGATTGGATGGCCCGCCAGATCGCCATCAGCGTCCGTTCGAAACCCGCCAGCTCGTCCATTTCGGGGGTGTAGTCGAGGATCTGGCCGTCGGCAAGGTAGATCAGCCGCAGCCGGGCGGGCAGCACGCCACGCGAGCGCAGCAGCGCCAGCGCGTAGAACTTCATCTGGAACAGCGCCTTGGCCTCGGCGAAGGGCACCCGGCCGGTCTTGTAGTCGACCACTCGCAGCTCACCGGTGGATGCGACATCGATGCGATCGACGAAACCGCGCAGCAGCGTGCCGTCGCTCAGTTCCACCTCGACCCGCTGTTCGCAGCTCTGCGGGTCGAACCGAGTCGGATCCTCCAGCCGGTAGTAACCCGAGAGCAGCTTGCGGGCGTCGGCCAGCAGACCGTCGCGTAGTGCCGGATCCAGCTCGGCGAGTTCCGGCGACTCGGACAGCATCCGATCCCAGGCGGGCCCCACCAGTGCCAGCGCGGTGTCGGCGACCCGGTCGGCGGCGGGCAGACCGTAGAGCTGTTCCAGCGCGGCGTGCACCACCGACCCCCGAACCTGGGCGACCGACATGGGCTCGGGCAGGCGGTCGATGGCGCGGAAGCGGTACAGCAACGGGCACTGCTTGAAATCCCCGGCACGCGACGGTGACAGCGCCGGGCGCCGCAACGTCAGTGGCACGCTCATGGCCTCAGCCTAGGTTCGCCCACCGACAACGGTTGGCAGCCGGGACGGCGCGTCTGGCAGTCTGATACTCCGTGTCTATTACCGGTCCGTTCGTCGTCGGCGATCGTGTTCAGCTCACCGACCCCAAGGGGCGGCATTACACGATGGTGCTCGCGCCCGGCGCGGAGTTCCACACCCACCGGGGCGCCCTGGCCCACGACGACGTGATCGGGCAGCCCGAGGGCAGCGTGGTGAAGTCCGCCAACGGTGACGCCTTCCTGGCGCTGCGTCCGCTTCTCATCGACTACGTGCTGTCGATGCCGCGCGGTGCGCAGGTGATCTATCCCAAGGACGCCGCCCAGATCGTGCACGAGGGCGATATCTTTCCCGGCGCGCGGGTGCTGGAGGCCGGCGCCGGTTCGGGCGCCCTGACCTGCTCACTGCTGCGCGCCGTCGGCCCGCACGGCCAGGTCATCTCCTACGAGGTACGCGACGACCACGCTGTGCACGCGATTCGCAATGTCGAGACATTCTTCGGGGAGCGCCCCGCGAACTGGGACCTGCGGATCGCGGATCTCAACGACCACAGCCGTATTCCGGGCACGGGCGAAGTGGACCGGGTGGTGCTGGACATGCTGGCGCCGTGGGAGGTGCTCGGCACGGTATCCGAGGCCCTGATCGCCGGTGGGGTGCTCATCGTCTATGTCGCCACGGTGACGCAGCTCTCCCGCACCGTGGAGGCGCTGCGCGAACAGCAGTGCTGGACCGAGCCCCGGTCCTGGGAGTCGCTCCAGCGGGGCTGGGACGTGGTGGGCCTGGCGGTCCGCCCGCAACACAACATGCGCGGGCACACCGCGTTCCTGATCAGCGCCCGAAAGCTGGCACCGGGCACCGTGACACCGACGCCGCTGCGCCGCAAACGGCAGGCGCAGGTGGCTGCGGAGGTGGAGAAGCGGGCTCAGGAAGCCGACGAATAGTCAGCGCACCTCAGCGCGGCGGGGGCGCCGGCATGGGTGTCGGCGGGGGTGTCGGGGTAGGCAACGGGGTTTTCGTGCCCATCTCCAAGAGCTGATTGGCCGTGTCCCGGCTCATCTGCCAGCCGTTGGGTGTCGGGGTGAACCGCATCGGGTAGACGAACGGCCGCGGCTGCGGGTTGGGTGACGCCGCCGAGCTGACGGTCATGGTGGCCACCACGTCACCCGGTGCGTCGGGCGCCCAGGCCAGATCGGTGGCGGTGAAGGTCAGCGGCAACAGCCGGTTGTCCGAGAGTGCCCGGCCGAAGTTGTCCAGTGCGGCAGCGTCATCGGGCGTGGCGTACTGCACCAGGGCGACCTTCTGCTCGCCGGGAACCGAAGTATCGGCGAGCCGGGAGAGGACGTCGGTGAGCGCTTCGGGGGCGGGCAGCGCCGCTTCACCGGGTGGGGCGGCGACGGAACTGACCGTGGCCGTCGGGGCCGGTGGCACGGGATCGGCACTGCACCCGGACAGCCCGAGTGCCGCCATCGAGATGGCGGCACTCAGCACTGCTACCGGGTGGCGGTACACCGAATGACTAGGGGTCAGACGGCCGACAGCAGCGCCAGGGCGGAGTCCTTGGAGATCTGCCAGCCGGTGGGGCTCGGCCCTGCGACGAACGTCACCGGCTGCGAGGCGGACGAGCCGGTCGCCGCGGTGGCGGTGACGTTCGCGGTCGCGAAGCCCTCACCCTCGTCGATGTCCGTGAGGGCGAAGGTCAGCGGGAACTGACCCTTCGCCGCGGCGTTGCGATAGGCACGATCGGCGGCGATCGTCTCGAAACGCCCCAGGCCGCCCTGGATGTAGGCGGCTTTGCCGGCGAATGAACCGGGGCCGGCCAGGCCGTTCAGCGTCTGCACCAGAGGCGCCTCCAGCTGCGGTGCCGGCGTCTGCGGCATCGGGATGTCCCACACCACCGGGGTGACGGCGGGCGCCGCTCCGGATGCAAGGGTCGTCACACCGCCCGCGGCCGCACCGGCGATGACAGCAGCGGCGGCAAGACCGGTCACGAGGGGTTTCAGGAACACAGTGGTCCTTTCGATTGGGCCAACTCGATAATGAGGTTAACAAGGGTTGCTGGTGTGTCGAATTCCTAGACCGCACACAAAGGCTGAATCGCCGGTAGCTTTGAAGTTGTTACTGCACCAACATTCGGTGCGGGAGGGAGCGCAACATGAGTGAGTCAGAGCGTTCAGAGGATTTCAGCGACGATCTGAGCACATCCATCTCCAGCGACGATGCTGCCGAACTAGAGCGCCTGCGCCGAGAAGCGGCCGCGCTGCGCGAGCAGTTGGAAAATGCCGTAGGAGCGTCGAGCGGCCTGCGAACCGCGCGTGACGTGCACCAGCTCGAGGCGCGTATCGATTCCCTGGCGACCCGCAACGCCAAGCTGATGGACACCCTCAAGGAGGCCCGGCAGCAGCTGCTGGCCCTGCGTGAGGAGGTCGACCGGCTCGGGCAGCCGCCCAGCGGTTACGGCGTGTTGTTGGCCACCCATGACGACGACACCGTCGACGTGTTCACCTCCGGTCGCAAGATGCGGCTCACCTGCTCGCCCAATATCGAGACCAGCACGCTCAAGCAGGGGCAGACCGTGCGCCTCAACGAGGCGCTCACCGTGGTCGAGGCCGGCGCCTTCGAGGCCGTCGGTGAGATCAGCACCCTGCGCGAGATCCTGTCCGACGGCCACCGGGCGCTTGTCGTCGGCCACGCCGACGAGGAACGCATCGTCTGGCTGGCCGAGCCGCTGGTTTCCGCGGAGTTCCTGCCCGAGGGTGTCGAGGTGCAACTCGACGAGGACGACAAGCCCCGCAAGCTGCGGCCCGGTGACTCGCTGCTGGTCGACACCA
This sequence comes from Mycolicibacterium fluoranthenivorans, assembly GCF_011758805.1. Classification (NCBI taxonomy): domain Bacteria; kingdom Bacillati; phylum Actinomycetota; class Actinomycetes; order Mycobacteriales; family Mycobacteriaceae; genus Mycobacterium; species Mycolicibacterium fluoranthenivorans. The sequence continues at coordinate 3,155,367 of NZ_JAANOW010000001.1, forward strand.
AGGCCGGCTATGCCTTCGAACGTATCCCCAAGGCCGAGGTCGAGGACTTGGTCCTGGAAGAGGTCCCCGATGTGGCCTACAGCGATATCGGTGGCCTGACCAGGCAGATCGAGCAGATCCGCGACGCCGTGGAGCTGCCCTTCCTGCACAAGGATCTCTACCGCGAGTACTCGCTGCGCCCGCCCAAGGGTGTGCTGCTGTACGGCCCGCCCGGGTGCGGTAAGACCCTCATCGCCAAGGCGGTCGCCAACTCGCTGGCCAAGAAGATGGCCGAACTGCGCGGGGAGGATTCCCGCGAGGCGAAGTCCTACTTCCTCAACATCAAAGGCCCCGAGCTGCTGAACAAGTTCGTCGGCGAGACCGAGCGGCACATCCGGCTGATCTTCCAGCGGGCCCGTGAGAAGGCCTCCGAAGGCACGCCGGTGATCGTGTTCTTCGACGAGATGGACTCCATCTTCCGCACCCGTGGCACCGGGGTGAGCTCCGATGTGGAGACCACCGTCGTCCCGCAGCTGCTCAGCGAGATCGACGGTGTCGAAGGCCTGGAGAACGTCATCGTCATCGGTGCCTCCAACCGGGAGGACATGATCGATCCGGCCATCCTTCGGCCCGGCCGCCTGGATGTGAAGATCAAGATCGAGCGCCCGGATGCCGAAGCGGCACAGGACATCTTCAGCAAGTACCTGACCGAGAATCTGCCGGTGCACGCCGACGACCTCGCCGAGTTCTCCGGTGATCGTGCGCTCACCATCAAGACGATGATCGAGAAGATCGTCGACCGGATGTACGCCGAGATCGACGACAACCGGTTCCTGGAGGTCACCTATGCCAACGGTGACAAGGAAGTCATGTACTTCAAGGACTTCAACTCCGGGGCGATGATCCAGAACGTCGTGGACCGGGCAAAGAAGTACGCGATCAAGTCGGTGCTCGAGACGGGCTCTCGGGGTCTGCGGATCCAGCACCTGCTGGACTCGATCGTCGACGAGTTCGCCGAGAACGAGGACCTGCCCAACACCACCAATCCCGATGACTGGGCCAGGATCTCGGGCAAGAAGGGGGAGCGGATCGTCTACATCCGCACCCTCGTCACCGGCAAGAGTTCGTCGGCCAGCAGGGCCATTGACACCGAGTCGAACCTTGGGCAGTACCTCTAGGGGCCGCGACGTGTCCGACGAAGTCTCGGTGAGCGACGGGGTGTTCGGTCTGCGCTACGGCGAGGTGCTGTTGGTCCACCTGACGGAGTCCGGTCCGGAAGCGACGGTCTACAACACCTTCCCGCTCAACGACTGTCCCGGTGAGCTGTGGGATCAGCTCGACGCCACGGCGATTGCCGCGGAGGCCGGGGCGGTCGCGGCGATCCTGAACGGGCCCCGGTACTGGCTGATGAGCGGTATCGGCAAAGCCGACAGGGAATCGATGCAGCGCAAGACGTTCGGTGGCCTCGAGATGAACCGTCAGGCCACGGTGCAACTCGCGTCGATGAACCCGGCGGCCTACACCGAGAACAAGGTGGACCGCAAGGCCGTCTTCACCTTCGACGCGGGCCGGCCGGTGTACCAGCTGGTCGATCCGGACGGCAGGCGGTGGATCATGCAGACCTACAGCCAGACCGTCGATCCGACACTCGGCCTGGACGATCTCGCCGGCCTCGCCGAGAGGTTGTCCGTGCCGCCCGGTTGGCGCTACGAGACGCACGTGCCGTCGTCGTCGATCGTCGTGGACACCACCACGCGGCCCGCGAGTGTGCTCCAAGACGACCTTGCGAACAGTTACTCACTGATCGACTGACCGGCCACCCCGGCGGCGATCGCGCGGAGCTCCTCGAGCACCAGCGCGATGGCCGGCCGGGCGTCGGCGCCCACGCGAGTCACCGCTTCGACGCGCCGGGCCAGCCGGATGTCACCGATCGGCCGGCGCACCAGGTCACGGGCCAGTGTGACGTACCGCGGCATCAGCGCGATACCCAACCCGGCCGCCACCAATTCCTCGACCACGCGGAAGTCGTTGACCCGCTGGGTGATCCGCACCGGCACCCCGGTGAGCGTGGCGATCGACTTGAACACGTCATCGACCATGAGGCCCCCTTCCACGCCGATCCAGTCCTGATCGGCGAGCTCGGAAAGACGCAGCCGGTCGGTGCCTGCCAACGGATGTTGCGGTGGCAGCAGCACGTCCAGCGGTTCGCGCAGCAGCACCGTGGAGGTGAACCTCGGCCCCCAAGCGCTGCCGTCCCGCTCGTCGCGGTGCACCACGACCACGTCGAAATCGGCGAGTTGCTGCGGTGCACGCGCCGCCGGCACATCGATATCGCGACCGATCACCTCGATGCCGCGGCCCCCGGTGTTGACGATCAGCGGTGCCAACAACATTGCCGCACCGGAGGGGAAGAAGGACACCGTCACCTGCCCGCGGGCGGTGGTGCGGTAGCTGTCCATATCCGCCTGCGCCAGGTCCAGTGCGGCAAGCACGCGTTCGGCATGACCGACCAGCACCTGCCCGGCGTCGGTAAGTCGCACCCGCCGGCCGTCCGGCTCCAGCAGCGTGACACCGGCCTCCCGTTGCAGGGTCTTGAGTTGTTGGGATACCGCGGAAGGCGTCATGGACAGGACATCGGCCACCGCGGCGACCGTGCCGTGATCGGCAAGTTCGCGCAGCATCCGCAACCGCAGCGCATCCATGTAGTAAGTCTACTGCTATAGGTAAGAAGAAGTAGCTGGACTGAATGGTTGATGCGGGAGCAAGGTGGGTCCCGTGCCTCGCCACCGTGTCGACCTCGCCTTGCTTGCCGTGGCCCTGGTGTGGGGATCGAGCTACCTCGCCGCCAAGGAGGTCGTCCACGCGGACGGTGTCTTCGCGTTCCTGGCGCTGCGGTTCGGGATGGCGGTCTGGGGCCTGATGCTGGTGTTGGGGCGGCGGGTCGCCCGGATCGGCCGCGACGACGTGATTGCGGGATCGCTGTTCGGCGTCATCCTGGCGGCCATCTGTGTGGGTGAAACATACGGGGTGACAATGACATCGGCGTCGAATGCCGGCCTGATCATGGCGCTGACGGTGGTCATCACCCCGCTGTTGGGCGGCCGGGGCGCCGTCGCGCCGTTGTTCTACGCGCCGGCAGCAATGGTGGTCCTCGGCTGCGTCGCGCTGACCCAGTCGGGCGGCGGTTTCGCGCTACCGGGTGCCGGCGACGTCCTGATCGTGGGCGCGGCGGCGCTGCGCGCCGTGCACGTCACCGTGATGTCGCGAACGTCGAAACCGCGCCGGCTCGATCCGACGTCGGTGACGCTGGTGCAGCTGACCACGGTGGCGGTCCTGACGGCCCTGCCCGCCGCTGCGCTCGGACAGTTCTCCGCGGTGCCGCAGATGTCGGGCCGGGGTTGGGCACTGACCGCCTATCTTGCGTTGGCCTGCACCGTTTTCGCGTTCGGAGCCCAGATGTGGGCGGTGCGCTACAGCACACCGGCACGGATGAGCCTGCTGCTCGGCACCGAACCGCTGTGGGTGGTGGTCATCGGGGTCGGGGTGGCCGGTGATCCGGTCACGGCGCTCGGCGCGCTCGGCGCGCTCATGGTGGTGAGCGGGACGCTGTGGGCAGCAGCCGTCGACAGCGCAACGGTGAGCGGCCCCGCCAGGCGTGGCAAACCCACGCGATCGGGGCGCCTGGGAAATAAACGTGGAAGCAAATAGTCTGTTTCCGATGCTCCACGAGCCGATGATTCCCGACGTCCGCACCATGTGGATGGTCGTCGCCACCACAGCGGTGTTGTTCGGAGTCCTCGAGGTGTGGGCGGGGTGTGCCGGGCGGCGCGACACCTCGATGGTGCTCTGGGGGTGTGCCAACCTCGCAGGCGGTTTGGGCGCCGGTCTGCTCAGCACTCAGGGTGTTCTTCCGTACGCGCTGTCCGAGGCCGTGGCGAACGGCTTCCTGGTTCTGGTCTGGGCCCTCATCTGGGCAGGCGGGCAGGCGTTCGCTGGGCGGCCGGTGCCTTGGGCGGCAGCCACCTCGGTACCGGTACTGGTGACCTTCGCCTGCCTTGTGGTGCCGCCGCTACCCACCGACATCGTGCTTCGCATCCATCTGACATCGCTGTCGATCGTCGGTTATCTCGTGCTCATCGCCGTCGACTCACTGCGCGCCGATCGGGCCGAACGCCTGATGACGCGCCGAGTGCTGGCCACCCTGGCCATCGTGTCCGTGTTGCCGGTGATCTGGCGATCGATCAGCGCTCAACTGCACGGCGCGCCATTCGAGTTGATGAAGAACACCGCCGATACGGCGATGCCGTTGGTGGGTCTTTTCGTGATGGCCATCGCGATCAATGTCTGTCTGCTGCTGATCGGGCGCGAGCGGCTGGGCAATCAACTGGCAGCGGCGGCCACCCACGACGGCCTCACCCGAACCCTCAACCGGTCCGGCTTCCTGCAGAGCGCGCGCCAAGCCGTGGACGAATACCAGCGCGGCTCCCGGCCGTGTTCGGTGATCGTGATGGATCTGGACGAGTTCAAATCGGTCAACGACCTCTACGGGCATGCCGGCGGTGATCGTCTACTCGTCGGATTCGCCGCGGTGGTCCGCGACAACCTGCGCGAGACCGACCTGATTGGCCGGATCGGCGGCGAAGAGTTCTGCGCGCTGCTGGTTGACATCGACGGTGCCGAGGCTGCCGTGATCTCCGAACGGATCCGAACCGCCTTCGCCGGAACAGAGTTCGTCCATGCCGGCGAGGCACTCACCGCCACGGTGAGCATGGGTGTGGCGCAGATCGGGCTCGACGAGGAGCTCGCCGCGGCCATCCGACGAGCCGATCTGGCCATGTACCGGGCAAAGCGCGACGGACGCGATGCCGTGGTCCGCGCCGACAAACGGTGACCACGCGTCCGCGATCACCCTGATGAGGCACAGTAAAGCGATGCGACGTGGCCTTGCGCGCCCCGGGAAGTGGGGGATCTCGGCCCGTTCGGCATTCGTCGCGGCCAGCGTGGTGTTCGTGGCCCTCGGCGTCACGGGGATGGTGCTCGCGGGGGTGCTCTACCGCTCGATGCTGAGCGAGGTCGACAATGCCGCCGCGGCCCGCGTTGCCCGGGCCGCCGCGGTGATCGCCGCCCGCGGCCCGGCGGCGCTGGATGCCGAACTGCTCGCCACCGACACCCGGGTACTGGCCGTGCAGGTCATCGGCGCCGATGGGACGGTGCTGCACCGCTCACCGGGCGCGCCGGGCACACCGTTGATCCCGGTCGGCGCAATCGATGCGGGCCCGCGGATCGGTATGCCCGAACATGATTCACCGTTCGGAGAGATCCGATTCAGTGCGCAGACCGTTGTCGGACCCGATGGGGCGCGTTATACCGTCGTCGTCGGTGAGGGCAGCCCACTGGTGCTCTCGACGGTGGGCACCGTGGTGACCGCCCTGGCGGTCGCCACGCCGGTGGTGATCGCGGCATCGGCGGCGGCGACCTACCTATTGGTCCGCCGGTCCATGCGCTCGGTCGACGATATCCGCTCCCGGGTCGCCGCCATCACCACCTCCGATCTGTCCGGCCGGGTCCCGGTGCCCGACAGCAGAGACGAGATCGCCGCGCTCGCGCTCACGATGAACGAGATGCTGGCCCGGATCGAGGCCGGGCACGCGGCCCAGCAGCGGTTCGTCGGCGACGCCTCACACGAACTGCGCAGCCCCCTGGCCACCATCATCTCGGCGCTCGAGGTCGCCCAGGCGCACCCCGACCTGCTCAATTCGGAACTCGCCGACCACACGCTGCTGCCCGAGGCGCACCGGATGGCCGGCCTCATCGACGACCTGCTGCTGCTGGCGCGGGCGGACGAGCGTGGGCCGGCCGCGAGGTTCGGCGATGTCGACCTCGACGATCTGGCCATCGAGGCCGCCCGGACCCTGCGCCGCACCACCTCGTTCGAGGTCCGTTGTGAGGTGGCACCGACCAGGGTGACCGGCGATGCCGAGGCGCTGGCCCGGGTGCTGCGCAATCTGCTCGACAATGCCGCCCGGCACGCGGCGTCGATGATCGAGATCACCGTCGGCGCCCCGGCGACCGGCGGCGGTGCGGTGCTCACGGTCGGCGACGACGGTCCCGGCGTGCCCGAGCCCGATCGGCTACGCGTGTTCGACCGGTTCGTCCGGCTGGACGGGGACCGCTCGCGCAGTGCCGGCGGTTCCGGCCTCGGCCTGGCGATCGTGGCCGAAATCGTTGCCGCCCACCGCGGGCGGGTCTGGATCGAGGAACGCCCCGGCGGCGGTGCCCGGGTGCGGGTTCAGTTGCCGCCGACGACGCGGTAGCCGACCCCGCGGACCGTCTCGATGGTGTTCGTGCCGAACGGGGTGTCGATCTTGCGGCGCAGGTAGCCGACATACACCTCGACCACGTTGTCCGGTCCGTCGTAGTGGGTGTCCCACACGTTGTGCAGCAACTCGGCCTTGGCCACGGCGACGTCCTTGTGGCGCATCAGATATTCGAGCAGGCCGTACTCCCTGGGGGTGAGCGCGATCGGCGTCTGTCCCCGTGACACCGACCGATGGATCGGGTCCAGTGTCAGATCACCCGCGGTGATCAACGCCGGTCGCTGCGTCGCGCTGCGGCGCATCAGCGCCCGCAGTCGCGCGACCAGCACGATGAACGAGAACGGCTTGGTCAGATAGTCGTCGGCACCGAGTTCGAAGGCGTCCGTCTGGTCGTAGTCACCGTCCTTGGCGGTGAGCATCAAGACGGGTGTCCACACCTCCCGGGTGCGCAGCCGGCGCAGCACCTCGTAACCACTGAGACCGGGCAACATGATGTCCAGCACGATGACGTCGAACTGCTGCTCCGAGGCCAGCCGCAGCCCCTGTACTCCGTCGGCGGCTTCGGTCACCGTGCCACCCTCGGCGCGCAAGCCGGCACTCAGGGTGGACCGCAACCGGGCTTCGTCCTCGACGATCAGAAGTTTCATGGCACTTCATGTCTACCTGTCCTTGGGCGGACGGGTTCGCAGGCGATAGCGGTCGCGCGCGTCCAGCGTGAGGGTGAGGTCGTCGATCAGGGGATCCAGGAACTGGGTGCGGTAATCGGAGTCACCGGCGGCGCGGGCCGCGATGTACATGAACGTCAGGGCGCCCAGGAACATGCTCGTCTGGATCAGGGCCTGCGGGATGGGCAGCGTCATCCCGAGGATCACGCCGTCGGCGGCGCCGTTACGCGTCCACTCCGACAGCAGTTTCGGGGTCAGCAGGATCAGTCCGAGCACTCCGAAGACGACCACGGTGACCACCGACACCGCCAGCACCTGCAGCACCTGGGACATCACCAGGACGAACACCACATTGATCCGCTCCAGCCGCGACAGGTGCACCCGTTGTTCCGGGGCGGGCAGGCCGTGGAACGGCGTGCCGAGCAGCGCGCCGTCGACCTTCGGCGGGCGGGCCGGGGACAGCAGGATGGGCCGCACCCGCTCGACGGTCGCCGTGGTGATGAACGCGACCGCGATCGTGCCGAGGAACCCCAGCGCCAACCACATCCGGGGACGCGGGACATAGGCCGCCATCAGCCACACGTAGGTGTTGAAGAACACCAGCACCGTCAACAGGATCACCGGGAGCGCCCGGGCCAGCAGACCGCCGATCTGCGCGAGGTTGTGCATCATCGCGCTCAGCGCCAACCCGAGGATGGACCCGATCCCGGTGGCCGTCAGCGCCAGGATCACCGCGAGGACGGCCGCCGTGACCAGCAGGTTGGGCACGATATAGGGGGAGAGCCCGCCGAGGATGCTGCCGACCACACATACCAGCAGCGACACCACCGCGGCGACGGTGCGCCCGCGCAGGGTGGCGATCCGCGACACCCGCCACCCCACCGTCGCGGCGACCGGCAGCACCAGGACCAGCAGCACCAGGATGAACCACTCGTTGCGGCTGGGCTGGCCGTCGATGGTGATGGTGTGCTTGTGCGTGAGGGCGACGACGGCCATCGAGTTGGCCTGGAACACCGCCAGCACCGCGACCGCCGGGGCGCTGCGTTGCCAGAGATGACGGGCCAGCACGCCGGGGCGCAGCACGGTGGGCAGCCCACGTCGCAGAAACCAGCTGTGCGCCTCGACCAGGTCCAAACCCGCCTCCGTCATTCCGCCGCCCGCACGATGCCGGCCAGATAGGTACGCACGTAGCTTTCGAACATCTCATCACCGCTGCGGCCTTCGGCGGCGGTCAGCGCCGCCCGCAGGGCCGGGTAGCCGACGCCGGGAGACGGGCCGGGCCCGCTGTCGGCGTAGTCGGCGGCGTTCTCGTTGAGGATCGCCGCGCCGATGGTCAACGCGGTCACCCCGTCGACGATCCGGACGTGCAGGTGCGCGGGCACGCCCGAGTCGGCGAGAAACCGGCAGATGTGCTCGTACTCGTCGAACATGTGCTCGCGCGGCATGAATCGGGCCAGTAGCGGGGCGCAGTGTGGGTGCGCGACGATGCGGTGACGCAACGCGACCGCCTGGGCCACCAGGTAATCGGTCCAGTCCGCGTCCGGCGGCAAGGCGCCGGGGGGCTCGGGCGTGGCGACCGCCCGGGCGACGGCGGCCAGCAGGGCGTCCCGGTCGGCGAAATAGTGATAGAGCGACGGCGCGCTGACGTGGAGGGCGGCGGCCACCTTGGGCATGCTGAACGCTTCCAGGCCACCACCGCCGATCAGCTCGATCGCCGCGTCGACGACCATCTCCTTGTTCAGCCGCGCGGATTTGGGGCGCGCCATCGCTCAGCCTTCAAGTCGGGCCCGGACAGTCGAGAGTCGTTGGCGCAGTTCGGATTCGGTGATGATTCCGCGAGCGAGCAGTGAATGCGCCAGCGCAACGAGCTGATTCTCCGGGTAGGGCAGGTCGGCGTACACCGTCGCCGACAGCGCGTCCTCCTCGTCGCGGCGTTCGCGGAAACTCGGGACCGCGGTGTCGCACGACGCCTGGTCCAAGGCGTCGCACAGGCCGTCCAGGCTGGTCTTCCACGGTGGTACCGGGTTCTCGACGCCGTATTTGGCCGCCATGGCGGGCCACACCTGACGGCCCTCGACGATGGCGTTGAGGGTGTCGCTGTGCAGGGGATCAGACGGGGTGCGCACCGTGCTCCGATCAGTTTCCAGTCGGATGCATGGCCGCGCGGGTCGCCGTGACGACGTTGGTCGTCACCCCGGGCTTCGGCAGCGCCACACCGATCAGGCAGTCGCGGGTGATGATCTCGGTCAGCTGATCCTCGGTCCAGCCGTCGGTGCCGGCCGGGCGCATCGGCATCACCATGAAGCGATGTTTCTGGTTGGAATCCTGAACCCGCACCTCGATGTCGTCGCCCAGGTAGAGGCCGAACTCGGAGAGCACCTGACGCGGCCAGCGCACCAATCGCCGCCGGTAATTGGGGGTGCGGTACCACTCCGGGGAATTGCCGAGGATCGGCCGCGGGTAGCAGGAGCACAGCGCGCACACGATCACGTGGTGCACGGTCGCGGTGTCCTCGAGGATCTGAAACGCCGTGAAATCGCTGGGCGTACCGAAACCGGTGGGTTCCAGCCAGTCGACGCCGACCTCCTTGCTCGCCGTCATCGGCTCGCGCAGTGCCAACGCCTTGAAGTCCGGGTCGAGCCAGGCCCTGGCCACCAGTCGGGCGGCCGGGGTGGGGCCGATCTGTTCGGCGAACTCGGTGAATCGGCGGTGTTCCTCGGCGGTGAAGATGCCCTTCTCGATGCACAGTTCGCGCAGGGCTATCTCGAGCACCTCGAAGTCGGTGACCTCGTCGACCATAGGCTTCACCGTGCGGTCGTGATCGTGATCATGATGGTGGTCTGTCATGTTGATCCGTTCGGTGCGAGGGGACGAGCGATCAGCCGGCGGCCTGCAGCCAGCGCTCGGGGATCTCAGTCCGCAGGCTGTCGGCGGCCGGCCCGTTGAAGTCGTCCCACAACTCGGACATGGCGAACTTGACCACGTAGAACCACTCCGGCTTGGCATCCGGGATGTCCCAGGTCTCGTCCTCGGCGGCGGGACTCTCGTAGGCGACCGCATCGATGACACCGCGGGCGCCCCGGACGTATTCCGGCGTGCGGGTGTAGAAGAGCACCGGAAGTTCCCGTACGACGACGGGATCGCCCACCGCGAACTTCGCTTCGCCGGCCTTGCCCGCGTAGACCTGCGGATCGCCTTTGCCCTGGGCGTGCACGATATGGCTGTTGCGTGGGACGTGCGATCCGTCGCCCTCGAACCTGGGCCGGGCTTCGAGCGTCTTGCCGTCCAGTCCGCCGGCATAGCGCTGCGCCACCTCGGCCATGCGTTCGGTCAGCTCGGTCAGGCCGATGTGGTGCTTCTCCACGAGCACCCGGGCCACCGACAGCAGCCAGCGGCCGTAATAGGGGAACCCGAGATACACCGCGCGCTGCACGTCGACATTGCCGATCCGGCGGCGTTCCTCGGACAACCAGATACCCCGCCAGGCAAGCACTTCGCACATGACATACGTCATGTGCTCCCAGTACTCGTAGTCCTTGTTCTCGTATTTCATCGGGGCGTCCGGTTCGCCGCCGACATCGTGGACCGGTTTCATGTACGCCACGAAGCGGGCGTGGTCGAGCAGGTCCGGGGTCGGTGCGTCGGGCAATTCGGGATACGCCGATTTGAGGCGGGCGACAAGGGCGAGTTGGTCGGCACGTTGCGCGGCAGTGCTCATCGGTGCACCCTTCGATGGGAACGAACCCGAACTCCTTATGGCCTTTAAATTATCACCGCGGCCAACCGCTCACAATGCTGGATCTGCCGGAGCGCGGGGGCACCCCTCGACGCGCCGCCGCGGCGGTGAGCCTAGGGTTGCACCTTATGCAACGGATCATCGGAACCGAGGTGGAATACGGCATCTCGTCGCCGTCGGACCCCACCGCGAATCCGATTCTCACGTCCACACAGGCGGTGCTCGCCTACGCCGCAGCCGCCGGTCTCCAGCGGGCCAAGCGCACCCGATGGGACTACGAGGTGGAGTCCCCGCTGCGCGATGCGCGCGGCTTCGATCTGTCCCGGGCCTCGGGCCCGCCACCGATCATCGACGCCGACGAGGTGGGTGCGGCGAACATGATCCTCACCAACGGCGCCCGGCTCTACGTCGACCACGCGCATCCGGAGTACTCGGCGCCCGAGTGCACCGACCCGATGGACGCCGTGATCTGGGACAAGGCCGGCGAACGGGTGATGGAAGCCGCGGCCCGGCACGTCGCCAGCGTGCCCGGGGCCGTGAAATTGCAGCTCTACAAGAACAACATCGACAACAAGGGTGCGTCCTACGGGTCGCACGAGAACTATCTGATGAGCCGGCAGACCCCGTTCTCCGCGGTGATCACCGGACTCACACCGTTTTTCGTGTCCCGGCAGGTCGTCACCGGGTCGGGGCGCGTCGGGATCGGCCCCTCGGGTGACGAGCCGGGCTTCCAGCTGTCCCAGCGCGCCGACTACATCGAGGTCGAGGTCGGCCTGGAGACCACCCTCAAGCGCGGCATCATCAACACCCGCGACGAGCCGCACGCCGACGCCGACAAGTACCGGCGCCTGCACGTCATCATCGGTGACGCCAACCTCGCCGAGACGTCCACCTACCTGAAGGTGGGCACCACCTCGCTGGTGCTCGACCTCATCGAATCCGGTGCCGACCTCTCCGATCTGGCGCTGGCCCGCCCGGTACACGCCGTGCACGTCGTCAGCCGGGACCCGTCGTTGCGCGCCACCATCGCGCTGGCCGACGGCCGTGAGCTGACCGCTCTTGCGCTGCAACGCATCTACCTGGACCGGGTGGCCAAGCTGCTGGAGCGCCGCGATCCCGATCCGCGCGCCGACCACGTCGTGCAGACCTGGGCCGAGGTGCTGGATCTGCTGGAACGCGATCCGATGGAATGCGCGGAGATCCTGGACTGGCCGGCCAAGCTGCGTCTGCTGGAGGGCTTCCGGCACCGGGAGAACCTGACTTGGTCGGCCCCGCGGCTGCACCTGGTCGATCTGCAGTATTCGGATGTGCGCCTCGACAAGGGCCTGTACAACCGGCTGGTGGCTCGCGGGTCGATGAAACGCCTGGTCACCGAGCAGCAGGTGCTCGACGCGGTGGACAATCCGCCGACCGACACCCGCGCCTACTTCCGCGGTGAATGCCTGCGCCGGTTCGGTGCCGACATCGCCGCCGCCAGCTGGGACTCGGTGATCTTCGATCTGGGCGGCGATTCGCTCGTCCGGATTCCGACCCTGGAGCCGCTGCGGGGCAGCAAGGCCCACGTGGGCGCACTGCTGGATTCGGTGGACAGTGCCGCCGAATTGGTGGAACAGCTCACGACGTAAGTACTTGCTATACCGGGCAGGACGCGTGCCGACCGGTAGGGTGAAAGAACCGATCGTGCAATCAGGAGGCGGCGATGGCTCAGGAACAGACCAAGCGTGGCGGTGGTGGTGGTGACGACGACGAAGTCACCGGTACGACGGCCGCCGGCCAAGAGCGTCGCGAGAAGCTGACCGAAGAGACCGACGACCTGCTCGACGAGATCGACGACGTGCTGGAAGAGAACGCTGAGGACTTCGTGCGTGCGTATGTCCAAAAGGGCGGCCAGTGACGGCCCGATTCGACAGATCATTCTCCACCGACCGTCTCGACCTCTCGTCCACCCACCTCAACCTGTCATCGTTCAGCGAGTTCCTGAGCCGGCAGGCTCCGCAGCTGCTGCCGATGGCCGGTGACCGGGTGTCGGGGCACGGCGGGGACCTGCCGCACGGCACCACCATCGTGGCGCTCAAGTACCCCGGTGGGGTGCTCATCGCGGGCGACCGGCGGGCCACTCAGGGCAACATGATCGCCAGCCGTGATGTGGAGAAGGTGCATATCGCCGACGATTACACCGCCACCGGTATCGCCGGCACCGCGGCCATCGCCGTCGAGTTCGCGCGCCTGTACGCCGTGGAGCTGGAGCACTACGAGAAACTCGAAGGCGTGCCGCTGACGTTCCGTGGCAAGGTCAACCGCCTGGCCATCATGGTGCGCGGCAATCTCGGTGCGGCACTTCAGGGTTTCGTCGCGCTGCCGTTGCTGGTCGGTTTCGACGTCGACGATCCGGATCCCGTCAACGCCGGCCGCATCGTGTCCTTCGACGCGGCCGGTGGCTGGAACCTCGAGGAGGAGGGCTACCAGTCCGTGGGGTCGGGGTCACTGTTCGCCAAATCCTCGGTGAAGAAGCTGTATTCGCAAGTGACCGATGCTGATTCGGCGTTGAAGGTGGCCATCGAGGCGCTCTACGACGCCGCCGACGACGACTCCGCCACCGGCGGACCGGATCTGGTGCGCGGGATCTATCCGACCGCGGTGCTCATCGGTGCCGAGGGCGCCGAGGAGGTCGCCGAGGACCGGATCGCCGCGCTGGCCCGTGAGGTCATCGCGCAGCGGACCCGCGCGGGAGGCGACGCCTGATGAGCTTTCCCTATTTCATCTCGCCCGAGCAGGCGATGCGTGAGCGTTCCGAGCTTGCGCGCAAAGGTATTTCGCGAGGCCGCAGCGTCGTGACGCTGGCCTATGACGGTGGTGTGCTCTTCGTGGCCGAGAACCCGTCGCGCTCACTGCAGAAGGTCAGCGAACTGTATGACCGCGTCGGATTCGCCGCGGTGGGCCGGTTCAACGAGTTCGACAATCTGCGCCGTGGCGGTATCCAGTTCGCCGACACCCGCGGTTACGCCTACGACCGGCGCGATGTGACCGGTCGGCAGCTGGCCAACGTGTACGCCCAAACGCTGGGCACCATCTTCACCGAGCAGGCCAAACCCTATGAGGTGGAGCTTTGCGTCGCGGAGGTCGCACATTTCGGGGAGAACAAGGCGCCCGAGCTGTACCGCATCACCTACGACGGATCCATCGCCGACGAACCGCATTTCGTGGTGATGGGCGGGACCACCGAGCCGATCTCGGCCGCACTCAACGAGTCCTTCACGGAGAACGCCACTCTGGCCGACGCCGTCAAGATCGCCGTCGATGCACTGCACGCCGGCGGCGACGAGAAGCGGATACTCGGACCGTCGTCCCTGGAGGTGGCGATCCTGGACGCCAAGCGTCCGCGCCGCGCTTTCCGGCGGATCACCGGCTCGGCGCTGGAGGCTCTGCTTCCGTCGGCAAGCACTCCCGAGTAGCGGCGAAAGCTGCGGCGCCGCAATGGCCACCTTGACCACCGTCGCCATTCCGCGGACCGAATCGGACCGAGACGAGGCCGCCATCGGCGGTATCGCGGTGGTCACCGACCGCGGCATCACCCACGCCCGTAACGAGGATGCCGCAGCCGCAGGCATTCTCACGGCCGTCCCGGACGGTCTCGAAGGGCCGTCGCATGCCATCGCCGTCGTGGTGTGCGACGGGGTGTCCAGCTCGATCAATCCGCAGGTGGCGTCCGCGGCCGCCGCGCAGGCCGGGTTGGCGTCGATCCTGGATGTGCTGGCGAGTTCAGGTGACCCGACGGCGGCCATGTTCGCCGGGCTGGCGGCTGCGGCCCGGGCGGCGGCGCAGCCCGAACCGCGGACCGGCCTCGCGGGATCGTGCACGTTCACCGCCGTCATCGTGATCCCCGCCGCGGGGGGCACCGCTGCGGTGACCATCGGCAACGTCGGGGACAGTCGGTCCTACTGGCTGCCCGATCCGCCGGCGGTTGCGCAGCAGTTGACCGTCGACGATTCCCTCGCGCAGGAACTGATCAGCGCGGGCGCCGCGGCGCAATCCGAGGCAGTGCTGCGCGGTGCCCACACCCTGACCCGGTGGTTGGGGGCGGACGCGGAACCGACGCCGTGGGCCGAGACCGCCGTGCGGACCGTCACCGCGGCCGGTCCGGGGGTGCTGGTGGTGTGCAGCGACGGATTGTGGAACTACCTGCCCGACGCTGGTGACATCCGCGAGTTCTGCACCGGTGTCGATGTACTGGCTGTGGCCCGCGCGCTCACCGACCATGCCTTGCAGTCCGGCGGCCAGGACAACATCACCGTCGCGGTGATCCCGGTCGCAGGAACATCCGGGTAGGTTGACACGCTGCCCGCTGCGCCGCCTTGCCCACCGATACCGAGACCCAACCCGTAAGCTCGATTGTGTGCAGCGACGGATCATGGGTATCGAGACCGAATTCGGCGTGACCTGCACTTTCCACGGTCACCGTCGGCTCAGCCCGGATGAGGTTGCCCGCTATCTCTTCCGGCGGGTGGTGTCGTGGGGGCGCAGCTCCAACGTCTTTCTCCGCAACGGAGCCAGGTTGTACCTCGATGTGGGGTCACATCCCGAGTACGCCACGGCCGAGTGCGACAACCTGGCCCAGCTGGTCACTCACGACCGTGCGGGCGAGCGGGTGCTGGAGGACCTGCTGATCGACGCCGAACAGCGGCTGGCCGACGAAGGTATCGGCGGCGACATCTACCTGTTCAAGAACAACACCGATTCCGCGGGCAACTCCTACGGCTGCCACGAGAACTACCTCATCGTGCGCGCGGGCGAGTTCTCCCGCATCTCCGATGTGCTCTTGCCCTTCCTGGTGACCCGTCAGCTGATCTGCGGCGCCGGCAAGGTGCTGCAGACACCGAAAGCGGCCACCTTCTGCCTGAGTCAGCGCGCAGAGCACATCTGGGAGGGCGTCTCGAGCGCGACGACGCGGTCCCGCCCCATCATCAACACCCGCGACGAACCTCACGCCGACGCCGAGAAGTACCGCCGCCTGCACGTCATCGTCGGCGACTCGAACATGAGCGAGACCACCACCATGCTCAAGGTGGGCACTGCATCCCTGGTGCTGGAGATGATCGAGGCCGGGGTGGCGTTCCGGGATTTCTCGCTGGACAACCCGATCCGGGCCATCCGCGAGGTCAGCCACGATCTGACCGGGCGCAGGCCGGTGCGTCTCGCCGGTGGCCGCCAGGCCAGTGCCCTGGACATTCAGCGCGAGTACTACGGCCGTGCCATGGAATACCTGCAGACCCGCGAATCCAACCCGCAGATCGAGCAGGTCGTGGACCTGTGGGGCCGCCAGCTCGACGCGGTGGAGAGCCAGGATTTCGCCAAGGTCGACACCGAGATCGACTGGGTGATCAAGCGCAAGCTGTTCCAGCGCTATCAGGACCGCTACGACATGGAGCTGTCCGACCCGAAGATCGCCCAGCTGGATCTGGCGTATCACGACATCAAGCGTGGCCGCGGCGTGTTCGATCTGCTCCAGCGCAAGGGCCTGGCCACCCGGATCACCACCGACGAGGAGATCGAGGCTGCGGTGAACACGCCCCCGCAGACCACCCGGGCCAAGCTGCGCGGCGAATTCATCAGTGCCGCACAGGAAGCCGGGCGGGACTTCACGGTGGACTGGGTGCACCTCAAGCTCAACGACCAGGCGCAGCGCACCGTGCTGTGCAAGGACCCGTTCCGCTCGGTCGACGAGCGGGTCAAGCGCCTGATCGCGAGCATGTGACCCCGCCGGTGCCGGGCTCGGGGGTCGGCACAGCTTAGGATTCTGCGGTGGCGACATCCAAGGTCGAGCGATTGATGAATCTGGTCATCGCGCTGCTGGCCACCCGCAGCTACCTCACCGCGGAGAAGATCCGCAACTCGGTCGCCGGCTACGCCGACAGTGCCAGTGACGAAGCGTTCTCCCGGATGTTCGAGCGGGACAAGAACGAACTGCGCGACCTGGGTATCCCGTTGGAGACCGGCCGGGTGTCCGCGTTCGATCCGACCGAGGGCTACCGCATCAACCGTGAGGCCTACGCGCTGCCGCCGGTGCAGCTGACCGCCGACGAGGCCGCCGCGGTGGCGGTCGCCACCCAGCTGTGGCAGTCACCGGAATTGGTCACCGCGACACAGAGCGCGGTGCTCAAACTTCGGGCCGCGGGAGTGGACGTCGACGCCGACGCCGACGTGGCGATCACCTCCTCGGCCAACCTGCCCGGGTTGCGCGGATCCGAGGAAGTCCTGCGGGTCCTGTTGTCCGCCATCGATTCCGGGCATGCGGTGCAGTTCGACCATCGGCCGGCGCGCAGCGAGCCGTTCCGCACCCGCACCGTCGAGCCGTGGGGGGTGGTGACGCACCGGGGTCGGTGGTATCTGGTGGGGCACGACCGCGACCGCGACGACACCCGGACCTTCCGGCTGTCCCGGATCGCCCATGTGCCCACCCAGGTCGGACCCGCGGGGGCCGTACACAAGCCGGTCGACGTCAACCTGCGCGAGGTGGTGGCCCGGGTGGTCGCCGAGATCCCCACCGGCGAGCGGGCGCGCGTCTGGATCGCCGACGGCCGGGCCACGGCGCTGCGCCGCCAGGCCACCGACACCGAGCCGCACAGCTTCGGCGGCCGTCCCGGTGAGGTGATCACCGTCGACATCGGCATGTCCGATCGGCTGGCCCGGGAGATCGCCAGTTACGGCGTGGACGCGGTGGCACTGGAACCGGCGGCGTTGCGCGAGGATGTGGTGAGCCGGTTGCGGGCGCAGGCCGGGGGTGGATCGCGGTGACACCCAGCGAGGAGCCGAAGGCGGATCGCGCATGACTCAGGTTTCCGAGCGGCTGGTCCGGCTGCTCAACATGGTCCCGTATTTCCAGGCGCATCCCCAGATCAGCCATGAGGAGGCGGCGGCCGAGCTCGGCGTCACCCGCAAACAGCTGCTCGCCGACCTCAACCAGCTGTGGATGTGTGGGCTGCCGGGCGGCGGCCCGGGTGATCTCATCGACCTCGACTTCGATGGGGACAACATCGAGGTGATCTTCTCTGCCGGTATGGACCGGGCGCTGCGGCTCACCTCACCGGAGGCCACCGGCATCCTGGTCGCCCTGCGCGCACTGCTCGACGTGCCTGGGATGGTGGACCCCGAGGCCGCGCGCAGCGCGATCGCCAAGATCGAATCGGCGGCCGGCTCGACACTCGCGGTCGACGACCCCACGCCGGCCGAGAGCGCGTCGGCCGCCGCGGTGCGGGCCGCGACCCGCACCGCCAAGGCACTCTCCCTCGAATACCACTCGGCCTCCCACGATGCGGTGTCCACCCGCACCGTGGACCCGATCCGGGTGGTGCTGGTGGGCGACAACAGTTATCTGGAGGCCTGGTGCCGGGCCGCCGAGGGGGTGCGGCTGTTCCGGTTCGACCGGATCGTCAGCGCTCAGGTGCTCGACGAGCCGTCCAACCCGCCCGAACCCGCGGTGGCGGCCGAACCCGACACCTCACTGTTCGACGCCGATCCGGCCCTGCCGTCGGCGACACTGCTCATCGACCGCTCGGCGTCCTGGATGTTCGACTACTACCCGTTGCGGGTGGTGCGGGAACTGCCCGGCGGCGCGTTCGAGGCCGCCATGACCTACGCCTCCGACGCGTGGATGTCGCGGTTCGTGCTGGGCTTCGGCTCGGCGGTGCGGGTACTGGAACCGGCGGCACTGGCGGCGCGGGTACGGGAGTCGGCCGTGGCCGCACTGCATGCCTACGAAGACGGGTAGACTCGGGTTCAATCTTTTGGAGGTGACTGAATGGGCGGTCTTCAACCCTGGCATTGGTTGATCGTCATCGCGGTGTTCGTCCTGCTGTTCGGCGCCAAGAAGCTCCCGGACGCAGCGCGTTCGCTGGGCAAGTCGATGCGGATCTTCAAGTCGGAGATCAAGGAGATGCAGGCCGAGTCACACACCGACTCGACCGAGCCGGCCAAGCCGATCACCTCGGAGCGTGTCGATACTCCCGCGCCCGAGCAGACCTCCGATAAACGGCCGGCCTGACACCATCGCGCCCGTCTCTCGCGGCCTGATGCCGCGGTGCGCAGGCGTGTCCTGACCCATGTCCGGAATCTTCAAGAAGCTCGATCCGCGGAAGCGCCGTGCCCGGGTCAATCCCGACGGCACGATGTCGCTCGTCGACCACCTGGCCGAACTGCGCAACCGTCTGCTCATCGCGATGGCCGCGGTCGTGCTCACCACCACGGTGGGGTTCTTCTGGTACACCGACGGTTTCTTCGGCTTCCACAGCCTCGGTGAGTGGCTGCGCGGACCTTATTGCGCACTGCCGCCGTCGGCACGGGCGTCCATCTCGGCCGACGGCGCCTGCCGACTGCTGGCAACGGCACCGTTCGACCAGTTCATGCTCCGACTCAAGGTCGCGCTGACCGCCGGCGTCGTATTGGCCTGCCCGGTCTGGCTGTACCAGATGTGGGCATTCATCACCCCGGGTCTGTACAAGAAGGAACGCCGCTTCGCGATGTTGTTCGTGGGGTTCGGCGCCGCGTTGTTCATCACCGGGTCGGTGCTGGCCTATGTGGTCTTGGCCAAGGCGCTGAGTTTCCTGCTGACCGTCGGCAGCGACGTTCAGGTGACGGCGCTGTCCGGTGACCAGTACTTCAGCTTCCTGATCAACCTGCTGCTGGTCTTCGGCATCAGCTTCGAGTTCCCGCTGCTGATCATCATGCTGAACATGATCGGGGTGCTCACTTATGAGCGGCTCAAGGCGTGGCGGCGGGGGCTGATCTTCGGGGTGTTCGTCTTCGCGGCGTTCGCCACCCCCGGCTCCGACCCCTTCTCGATGCTGGCACTGTCCTGCGCCCTGTCGTTGCTGCTGGAGTTCTCCATCCAGATCGCCCGTCTGCACGACAGCCGAAAGGCCAAGCGCAGCGCCCTGGAGGATGTGCCTGACGACCAGGCCGCACCGATCGGCACGGCCGAGCCGATCGAACCGCCGACGGCCGTATCCTCGGGCACATCGCAGTCCCCGACGCTTCGCTCGCCCGTGCAGGTCGATGACGACGCCACCTGAGCTGACCGTGCCACCTGAACTGACGGCGTTCACCGCGCAGTTGCCGTTCCCGCTGGACGGTTTCCAGATCAAGGCCTGTACCGCGCTGGAGGCCGGGCACGGGGTGCTGGTGTGTGCGCCGACCGGCGCCGGCAAGACCGTGGTGGGTGAGTTCGCGGTGCACCTCGCACTCGCATCGGGCCACAAGTGCTTCTACACCACGCCGATCAAGGCGCTGAGCAATCAGAAGCACGCCGATCTGGTGCACCGCTACGGGGCCGACAAGATTGGGCTGCTGACCGGAGATCAGTCGATCAACAGCGACGCACCGGTGGTGGTGATGACCACCGAAGTGCTGCGCAACATGCTCTACGCCGATTCCCCGGCACTGCGCGGACTTTCCCACGTCGTGATGGACGAGGTGCACTTCCTGGCCGACCGGATGCGCGGCGCGGTGTGGGAAGAGGTCATCCTGCATCTGCCGGAAGAGGTCCGGTTGGTCAGTCTGTCGGCGACGGTGAGCAACGCCGAGGAGTTCGGCGGCTGGATCAAGACGGTGCGCGGTGACACCACGGTCGTCGTCGACGAGCACCGCCCGGTGCCCCTGTCCCAGCACATGATGGTCGGCAAGCGGTTGTTCGACCTGTTCGAGGGCACCGATCACACCCTCGTGGCACCCGAACTGCTGCGGCACATCGCACATCGCCGCGAAGCGGACCGGCAGGCTGACTGGCAGCCCCGCGGTCGTGGCCGCCAGCAGAACCGGACCAGCCTCAACCGGATGCCTACCCGACCCGAGGTGATCAGCACCCTCGATGCCGAAGGGTTGCTGCCCGCAATCACTTTCGTGTTCTCCCGGGCGGGCTGTGACGCCGCGGTGAAACAGTGCCTGCGCTCGTCGCTGCGCCTGACCGATGACGAACAGCGCGCCCGCATCGCCGAGGTCATCGACCGACGTTGCGTGGATCTCGCGGAGTCGGATCTGGTGGTGCTGGGCTATCACGAGTGGCGTGAGGGACTGCTGCGCGGACTGGCCGCCCACCACGCCGGCATGCTGCCGGTGTTCCGGCACACCGTGGAGGAGCTGTTCACCGCGGGTCTGGTGAAGGCGGTATTCGCCACGGAGACACTGGCTCTGGGGATCAACATGCCGGCCCGCACCGTGGTGCTGGAACGGCTGGTCAAGTACAACGGCGAACAGCACGCGCCACTGACACCGGGGGAGTACACCCAGCTGACCGGCCGGGCGGGGCGCCGCGGGATCGATGTCGAGGGCCACGCGGTGGTGCTGTGGGATCCCCGCGACAGCGCGGCCGAACCCGCCGAGGTGGCCGGGCTGGCCTCCACCAGAACCTTCCCGTTGAAGAGCTCGTTCGCGCCGTCCTACAACATGACGATCAACCTGGTGGGCCAGCTGGGCCCGAATCAGGCCCGCAAGCTGCTGGAACGGTCCTTCGCGCAGTACCAGGCCGACCGTTCGGTGGTCGGGTTGGTGCGCGGGATCAGCCGGGGCGAGAAGATGATGGAAGAGATCGCCAAGGAGCTCGGCGGTGGGGACAACCCACCCATCCTCGAGTACGCACGGTTGCGTGCGGACATCTCCGCGCGGGAGCGGGCGCAGACGCGGGCCTCGCGGCTGCAGCGGCGGCGCGCCGCGGACGAAGCGCTGGCCGACTTGCGCCGCGGTGACATCATCACCATCAGCCAGGGCCGCCGCGGCGGGCTTGCCGTGGTGCTCGAACCCGCGCGCGAGCGCGACGACCCGAGGCCGCTCGTCCTCACCGAACATCGCTGGGCCGGCCGGATCTCGTCATCGGACTACTCGGGTGCCTCGGAGCCGCTGGGCTCGATGAGCCTGCCCAAGTTCGTCGAACACCGGCAGCCCAGGGTCCGTCGGGACCTCGCGTCGGCGCTGCGTTCGGCCGCTGCCGGGCTGCGGGTGCCGTCCGGAAAAAGAACACCTCCCGGTGAGCGGGATGTCGATCCCGA
This sequence comes from Mycolicibacterium fluoranthenivorans, assembly GCF_011758805.1. Classification (NCBI taxonomy): domain Bacteria; kingdom Bacillati; phylum Actinomycetota; class Actinomycetes; order Mycobacteriales; family Mycobacteriaceae; genus Mycobacterium; species Mycolicibacterium fluoranthenivorans. Next base: position 3,177,097 of record NZ_JAANOW010000001.1, read on the forward strand.
ATTGGCCGGACTGCGCGACCAACTGCGCCGCCACCCCATGCACTCGGCCCCCGACCGTGAGGAGCGGGTCCGGGTCGCCGAGCGCTATCTGCGCATCGAGCGGGACAACGACGCGCTGCGGCAGAAGGTCTCGGCCGCAACGAACTCGCTGGCCCGCACCTTCGACCGCATCTTGGTCCTGCTCACCGAGCGCGGCTTCATCAAAGGACGGGACGAGGACACCACCGTCACCGAGGACGGCCGGCTGCTGGCCCGGATCTACAGCGAGAGCGATCTCCTGGTCGCCGAATGTCTGCGCAGCGGAACGTGGTCGGGTCTGGACGCCGCCGAACTCGCCGGCGTGCTCTCGGCGGTGCTCTTCGAATCCCGGGGTGACGGGCCGCCGTCGCACGGCGTCGACCTGCCGACGGCCGCCCTGCGCCGGGCGCTGACCGCCACCCGGCGGGTGTCCTCGGACCTGCGCGCCGATGAGACCCGGCACCGTATCGCGCCCAGCCGCGAAACCGACTTCGGGTTCGTCGCCGCGATCCACCGGTGGGCCACCACCGGCAACCTGACCGCCGCGTTGCTGGCCTCGGATGTGAACGGCAATGGCTCGCCGTTGTCGGCAGGCGATTTCGTGCGCTGGTGCCGTCAGGTTCTCGACCTGCTCGACCAGGTGCGCAACGCGGCGCCCGACGCGGCGCTGCGCACCACCGCCAAACGTGCCATTGCCGATATCCGACGCGGCGTGGTGGCCGTGGATTCTGCCTAGCTCCGAGCCGGCTCCGGCCAGAATCGGGCGGGCCGCGCTGGCTGGCGGTTACGCCTGCTCAGCAGCCAACAACGGTACTGTGTTGCCAACGGACCTCAACCAAGGAGAGACATGAGCGGACCGCAGGGACCTGACCCGACGCAGCCGTGGCCGGGTCAGCCGCCGCAGTCCGGCGGAGCGCAGCCGCCGAGTGAGCAGACCGCTTGGCAGCCGCCGTCCACGCCCGAACAGCCCACCACGGAGGCACCGGCCTGGCAGCCGCCGGCATATCAGACGCCGCAGTACCCGCAGTACCAGCCGCCCGCGCCGCCGCCGTACAACCCGCAGCAGTACGCGCCGCAGCCGGATCAGTACGGCCAGCAGCCCACCGCATACGCACCGCAGGGATACCCGCAGCAGTACGGGCAGCCCCAGCCGTACGACCCGTCGGCCCAGCAGTACGGGCAGCCTCAGCCGTACGGCCAGCCGGGCCAGTGCGACCAGCAGTATTCGCCGTACGGCGCGCCCGGCCCGGCCGAGGAGGGCTCGAAGAAGTCGCTCGCCGTGATCGGCGGTGTCGTCGGCCTGCTCGCCGCGGTCATCGTGGCCGTGGTGCTCGTGCTCGGCTTCTGGAAGCCGGGCTGGTTCGTCACCACCAAGCTCGACGTCGGCGCGGCGCAGACCGGTGTGCAGCAGATTCTCACCGACGAGGCCAACGGTTACGGCGCCAAGAACGTCAAGGATGTCACCTGCAACGACGGCAACAGCCCGACGGTGAAAAAGGGTGACAGCTTCGAGTGCGTGGTCAGCATCGACGGCACCAAACGTCAGGTGACCGTGACCTTCCAGGACGACAAGGGCACCTACGAGGTCGGTCGACCCAAGTAGCTCCGCTGTTCCGAACGGCCCCGAAAACCTCGAGTTTTCGGGGCCGTTCTGTGTTCACAGTCTGTCGAGCGCCTTCTGCAGCCGGGCGATCGAGGACGTCACACCCAATTCCCCGGCCAGCTCGGCCACTCGGCCCGGGTCCGCGGCCACCAGCGGCAAGGTGTCGGTCGCTGTCGACATCGTCACGGCGGCATCGGTGGCGACGCGCACCACCGGCTCGGCTGCGGTGATGTACTCCGTGGCGGCGAGCAGTTTCTTGCGCTGAGCACCAGGCAGTTTCGACGACGGGTCCGCGGCGGCCGCGACGATCGCTTCCAGCGAACCGTATTGGCCCAGCAGGGTGGCGGCGGTCTTCTCGCCGATACCCGCGACGCCGGGTAGCCCGTCGGAGGCGTCACCACGCAGCAGGGCCAGCTCGGCGTAGGCCGGTCCGGCCCGCTCGATCGGCACGCCGTACGTATCGGCCACCTCGGCGGGGCCGAACAGCGTGGCCTTGGCCAGACCCCGGCCGATATAGAAGACGCGGACGCTCGGCGGCCCGTCGCCGACGAGTTGGAGCAGATCCCGGTCACCGCTGACCACGATCACCGGGTCGCCCTGCTCCCGCGCGGCGAGCGTGCCCAGCACATCGTCGGCCTCGTAACTCGGCGCGCCCGCGGTGGCGATCCCGAAGGCGTCCAGCATCGCCATGATCATGTCGACCTGCGGGGTCAGATCGTCGGGCACCTCCTCGATATCCGGCTGTCCGGCCGGTTCTTCGACCGCAACCCGGTGCGCCTTGTAGGTCGGGATGAGGTCCACCCGCCACTGCGGCCGCCAGTCCAGGTCGAGGCACACCACCAACCGTCCGGGCCGGTGGGTGGTGACCAGGGCGGCGATGTTGTCCAGGAAACCGCGCAGCGCATTGACCGGCCGTCCGTCGGGGGCCGTGATCGAGGACGGCACACCGAAGTACGACCGGAACCACATGCTGGCCCCGTCGAGGAGCAGCACCGGCTCACTCATGACCGGCCTCGGCGTAGATGTCGCGCTGGTCAGCCAGTTCACGGATGTCCCTCAGCATGGCCTGACAGTATCGCGAGGTATGACCTTCACCGTCGATCGCATCGACCACGTCGTGCTGAACTGCCGTGACCCCGAAACCACCATCGAGTGGTACGTCGGCGTGCTCGGGATGCGCCGGGAGGAGTTCGCTCCCGGACGGATCGCCCTCGCCTTCGGCCGACAGAAGCTCAACGTGCGTCCCACCGGTGCACCGAACTGGGTCACCGCGGCGGCCGATGTGCCCGGATCGCAGGATCTTTGCTTCATCGTCGACGCCGGCGCCGACGAGGTCGGCGACCACCTGCGGGCCTGCGGGATCGAGATCACCGAGGGTCCGGTGACCAAGACCGGTGCGTTGGGTCCGATGTCCTCGCACTACTGCCGGGACCCGGAAGGAAACCTGGTCGAAGTCGCCACCTATCGGACACCCCTATAACCTGGCCACCATGACGGGCCGCTTCAGTACCGACGTATACGCACAACGGCTTCGGGTGGCCGCGGCCAGCGCCGCCGAGGCCGGGCTGGCCGGACTGGTCATCACACCGGGATACGACCTGCGCTATCTGGTGGGATCACGGGCGCAGACCTTCGAGCGGCTGACCGCGTTGGTGCTGCCGGCCGACGGGTCGGCGCCGACCGTCGTCGTGCCGCGCCTGGAACTGGCCGCGCTGAAAGAGTCCGCTGTGCCGGATCTCGGTGTGACGGTGCGTGATTGGGTGGACGGGGAGAACCCGTACCAGCTGGTGGCCGACGCGTTGACCGGAAGTGCGGTCGCCGTCACCGACTCGATGCCGGCTCTGCATCTGCTCCCGCTGGCGGATCTTCTCGGCACCGTGCCGGTGCTGGCCACCGACGTGCTGCGCCGGCTACGGATGATCAAGGACCCCGCCGAGATCGATGCGTTGCGCAAGGCCGGCGCGGCCATCGACCGGGTGCACGCACGCGTGCCGGAGTTCCTGGTGCCCGGCCGCACCGAGGCCGAGGTTTCCGCCGATATCGCCGAAGCGATTGTCGCCGAAGGACATTCCGAGGTGGCGTTCATCATCGTCGGCTCCGGGCCCAACGGTGCGGACCCCCACCACGAATGCTCGGATCGGGTGCTGCGCGCCGGGGATATCGTCGTCGTCGACATCGGTGGCCCGTACGAGCCGGGCTACAACTCCGATTCCACCCGCACCTACAGCATCGGCGAACCCCGCCCCGAGGTGGCGCGGCAATACGCCGTGCTGCAGCAGGCCCAGGCCGACGCCGTGGCGGCGGTGCGTCCGGGAATGAGCGCGGGGGCCGTGGACGCGGTGGCGCGCGATGTGCTGGCAGCCCAGGGCCTGGCCGAGGTGTTCGTGCACCGCACCGGGCACGGGATCGGGCTGTCGGTGCACGAGGAGCCCTACATCGTCGCCGGCAACGACTTGACGCTGGAACCGGGCATGGCCTTCTCGGTGGAGCCGGGGATCTATTTTCCGGGCCAGTGGGGGGCCCGGATCGAGGACATCGTGATCGTCACCGAGGACGGGGCCGAGTCGGTCAACAACCGTCCACACGACCTGATCGTGGTGCCGGTTTGAGCCACGACACGCCCGTCGGCCGCATCGGCGCGCGAAACTGACCGAAGGTCTAGGTCGACTCTCCGCGATCCAGCAGGCTCGAGGAACCCAGCACACGCTGGACGCGGACCTCGATGACCACTCGGCGCGGGTTGACCCGCGGGGTGCGGTAACGCTGGGCATACCGCAGTTCGGCGTCGCGCACATCGTCAGGTTCCGAGCTGACGGTGGCGGCACCTTCCAGCGAGAGCCAACGTGCCCCGTCAACCTGGCTGAGCACCGCGACCCCGCGCTCGGCGGCGTTGACCGCCTTCTGCGACCCGCCGGTGGTGATCACCCGGGCGATGTGGGTCTTGGGGTCGAACGTGAAGCCGACGGCCACCACGTGCGGCGAGTTGTCGCTGCGCAGGGTGGTCAGCATGGCCAGATGCCGCTCGGTCAGGAATGCCAAGGCATCGTTGGTCAGCCGGGTGGTGGTCTTGCGACCAGGTGTAGCCATCGGGGTCCACGCTAGCGCAGGCCATAATCGCAGCCATGGAGGACACACCCGGCCCCGTGGTGATTTTCGGTGGGCGAAGCGAGATCGGCCTCGAATTGGCCACCAGGCTGGCACCTGGGAACACCGTGGTGCTCGCGGCCCGGCGCGCCGATGCGCTCACCGAACAGATCACCGCGCTGCAGGGCGCGGGCGCCGTCGGTGTGCACGTCCGCGAGTTCGACGCCGATGACATCGCCGCGCATCCGGCGGTGGTGGCCGCGATCGAGTCGGAGGTCGGTCCCATCGGGACGGCGGTGCTGGCCTTCGGGATTCTCGGCGACCAGGAGCGCGCCGAAACCGACCCGGCGCATGCCGTGGCCGTCGTGCACACCGATTACGTGGCCCAGGTCAGCCTGCTGACGGTGCTTGCGGCGGGGATGCGGGCCCGCGGCCGCGGGCAGTTGGTGGTGTTCTCCTCGATCGCCGGCGCCCGGGTGCGCCGCGCCAACTACGTCTACGGTTCGGCCAAGGCCGGTCTGGACGGTTTCGCCTGCGGGCTGTCCGATGCGTTGCACGGCACCGGAGTGCGCGTGCTGATCGTGCGGCCGGGCTTCGTCATCGGCCACATGACCGAAGGCATGCAGCCTGCACCGTTGTCCAGCACGCCCGAGCAGGTGGCTGAGGCGGCCGCCCGGGCGCTGGCCCGCGGCAAACCGGCGGTGTGGGTGCCGTGGGCGATCCGGCCGCTCATCGTCGCGACACGGTTGGTGCCGCAGTCGATCTGGCGGAAGATGCCGCGATGATCGTGGTGGTGGGCATCGGCGCCGACGGGATGCACGGGCTGGCACCCCGCTCTGTACATGAATTACGTTTGGCTGCCGTAATTTACGGTGCACCCCGGCAGCTCGAGCTGCTCGACGACAGCATCACCGCGCCCCGGCGGGCGTGGCCTTCGCCGATGCTGCCCGCGCTGCCGACCCTGTTCGACGGGCTCGACACCGTGCACGTGGTGGCCTCGGGGGACCCGATGCTGCACGGGATCGGCGCCACCCTGATCCGGGTGTTCGGTGCTGCCGCGGTCCGGGTGCTGCCACATGTGTCGTCGGTGACGCTCGCGTGTTCCCGGCTGGGCTGGTCGGTTCAGGACACCGAGGTGATCAGCCTCGTGACGGCAGATCCCCGCACCGCGGTGCGCCGGGGCGGGCAGGCGGTGGTGCTCAGCCGCGATGGTGGCACGCCCGCCACGCTGGCTCAGGTGCTCACCGAAACCGGGCGCGGCGCATCGGAATTCACCGTGCTCGAACAGCTCGGCGGCCCGGGGGAACGGGTGCACCACACGGTGGCCGCCGAGCACTTCGACGGCGTCGTCGATGACCTCAATGTGATCGGCGTGCGCTACCTGCCCGACGACCGACGGTTCCACACGCTGCCCGATGCGGAGTTCGCGCACGACGGACAGATCACCAAACAGGGCATCCGGGCGGTCACCCTGGCCGCGCTCGGTCCGCGACCCGGGGAACTGTTGTGGGACGTCGGATCCGGGTCGGGCAGTATCGCGGTCGAATGGTGCCGCAGTGCGCCGGGCCTGCGGGCGGTGGCCTTCGAACGAGACCCGCAGCGCCGCGACCGCATAGCCGCCAACGCGCGTGCCTTCGGCGTCGCCGTCGACGTCCGCGGCGCGGCACCCGAGGATTTCGCGGGCGCACCGGCGCCGTCGGCGATCTTCGTGGGCGGCGGGATCACCACACCGGGGCTGCTCGACGGCTGTTTGGCGCACCTGGTCTCCGGCGGCCGGCTGGTGGCCAATGTGGTCACGGCAGAATCAGAAGCCGTTGTCATCCAGAGGTATTCGACGATAGGTGGGCAGTTGCACCGATTCCAGCACTACCGCGGCGAACCCGTGGGTGGATTTACCGGGTTCCGCCCGGCGTACCCGGTCACCCAGTGGTCGGTGAGCAAGCCGTGACGGTGTATTTCATCGGCGCCGGGCCGGGGGCCGCGGACCTCATCACCGTGCGGGGCCAGAATCTGCTGCAGCGCTGCCAGGTCTGCCTGTACGCCGGCTCGATCATGCCCAGAGACCTTCTCTCGCTGTGTCCGCCCGAGGCGAAGATCATCGACACCGGCCCACTGACCCTGGCCCAGATCATCGACGAGCTCGTGGCGGCCGACCGGGCCGGATTGGATGTCGCGCGACTGCATTCGGGGGATCCGTCGATCTACAGCGCGCTGGCCGAGCAGTGCCGGCATCTCGACGACCAGGGCGTGCACTACGAGATCGTGCCGGGGGTTCCGGCTTTCGCCGCGGCCGCGGCGGCCCTCGGGCGGGAACTGACGGTCCCGGGTGTCGCGCAGACGGTCACCTTGACCCGGGTGGCCACGTTGTCGACGGCGATGCCCGAGAAGGAGAACCTGACGGCATTGTCGATGCCCGGTGCGACGCTGGTGCTGCATCTGGCCGCGGCGCAGATCGATTCGATCGTCGAGGACTTGACCGCGGGCGGCTACACGAACGAAACACCCTGCGCTGTGGTGGCTTTTGCCAGCTGGCCGACACAACAGGTGCTGCGCGGCACCCTCGGCGACGTGGCCGACCAGATGAAAGAGGCGGATATCACCAAGACCGCGGTCATCTTCGTCGGCGATGTTCTGGCGGCCGAGGGTTTCACCGACAGCTACCTGTATTCGTCGGGCCGCCGGCGCGGGAGCAGGCACTAGTGCGCGTCCTGCTGCTGGGGGGTACCGGTGAAGCCCGGGCGCTGGCCGCGGCCCTGCATCCGGACGTGGAGGTGATCAGTTCACTGGCCGGGCGGGTGCCGGACCCGGCACTGCCGGTCGGGCAGGTGCGGATCGGCGGCTTCGGCGGGGTGGCCGGCTTGACCGGCTGGCTGCGGGAGCACGGGATAACCGCGGTGGTCGACGCCACCCATCCGTTCGCCGCGATCATCACCGCCCACGCCGCCGCGGCCTGCGCCGAGACCGGGCTGCCGCATCTGGTGCTGGCGCGCCCCGCGTGGCCGGCCGGGCGTGCCGTCGTGGTGAGATCCGATACCGAGGCGGCCAAGATCGTTGCTGCTCAGGGGTTTTCGCGGATATTCCTGACCACCGGGCGGTCCGGCACAGCAGCATTCCGTGATGTCGACGCCTGGTTCCTGATCCGCGCGGTCACCGCACCGGACCCGGGCACGCTGCCGGTCAACCACCAGCTGCTGCTGTCCCGCGGCCCCTACGAGTACGAGGCCGAGCTGGCATTGCTGCGCGAATTCAAGATCGATGCGCTGGTCACCAAGAACAGCGGCGGCGCGATGACCGAGGCCAAGATCAAGGCCGCCGAGACGGCAGATGTCCCCATCGTCATGGTGGACCGCCCGGCGTTGCCGCCCGGTGTCCGCACGGTGAGCACGGTGGCGTCGGCGGTGGCGTGGCTGTCCGGGCTGTCACCTAAATGAGCGCCAGCGTGTCGAGCTCGCGGATCGCTGCGCAGGACCGCGTGGCCATGGCGAGCATCATCTCGTCGCCGCGGTCGGTGGAGCTGGCGAACGCGGTGCCGAAGGCGATGATCAGCGGAGCCTGCAACATACCCAGACGATAGTCGCGCCAACAGGTTTCGCGACTGTAGCCGGTGACGCCCAGGGCCAGGAGCTGCCCGTGGTAGGCGTCGACCAGCTGGTCCTCCGCCTGCGCGCGGATATCCGGATCCAGGCTGGTCGCGGTGAAGTAGGACAGGTCTCGAGCAGGAAGCCCGGACCCCAGCGTCTGCCAGTCCACGATGGTGATCTCGGTGTGGCCTGGATCGAAGAGCATGTTGTCCAGCCGGTAGTCGCCGTGCAGCAGCGCGAACCGGTCGGGTTCGGCCAGCAGCCACGGCGTCACCACCGACAGCGCGGCCTCCATCGTGTCGCGGTCGGCCGCGGTCATCCGGGCGCCGAGCTTTTCCAAGGTGATTGCGCTGGCCATCTTGGCCACCTCACCCATCCCGAAGGCCATGTCCTCATCGGGTCGGGGCATGGCGATACCGGGGAAGTCCGTCCACTTCGGATCACACCAGCTCGGCGCGTGCAGCCCGGCCAGCGCCCGCACCGCCAGCAGGGCGTCGCCGGACGAGCAACCGGCGATCTGGTCACCCTGCTCCGCGGGCGCCAAGTCGGCGAGCAGCAGGGCGAATTCCGCACCCTCGTCTTCGATTTCGCAGTAGTAGCTGTGCGGGACGGGTATCGACACCAGGTCGGCGACGTCGCGGTAGAAGGCGTGTTCGGAGCGGTAGCCGATCGCGACGCGATCCCGCACCCCGTCGTCCTGGGAGGGCAGCTTGATCGCGAAGCTGGCGGGCAACCCCACCTCATCGGTGTAACCGACCGACAGTCGGTAGGTCGCTCCGGTCTGGCCTGTCCCGATCGGGTTGAGCTCGAGGGTGCGGACCTCGGTGCCGAGGACACCACTGAGCCAGTCCGCCGTCACGTCATCGGGATTGCGCGGGATCACGAGCGGACAGTAAACCGGCTACTGACGCATGTCAACGATCTTTGACAAGCGTCAGCGCGGGTAGTAGCGGGGCGTGAACACCCGGTCTCCGTGCCACTGTGTTTGCGAGGACCCGATGATCAACATGCAGCGCATATCCACTTCAGCGGGGTTCAGCTCACCCAGGGTCACCACCCGCACCTGTTCGCGCGGACCGGCGACATCCCGGCCGATGACGACCGGGGTGGCAGGGTCGCGATGGGCAAGCAGCAGCTCTTTCATCGCACCGACCTGCCAGGTCCGGGTCTTGGACGCCGGGTTGTAGACCGCGATGGCCATATCGGCCGCGGCCGCCGCACTGACCCGCTTGGCGATGATGTCCCACGGCTTGAGCCGGTCGGACAGCGAGATGACGGCGTAGTCATGCCCGAGCGGGGCGCCGACCCGGCTGGCCACCGCCTGCGCCGCAGTCATTGCCGGGATCACCCGTACCGGCACGTCCGGCCACGCCTTGGCCTCTTCCAAGACGGCGGTGGCCATGGCGAAGACACCGGGGTCGCCGGAGGACACCACCACCACCGCCTTGCCCTGCTGAGCCAGCTCGCAGGCCAGCCGGGCGCGGGCCGGTTCATCGGTGTTGTCGCTGGGATGCCGGGTCTGGCCGGTACGGACGCCGACCCGATCCAGATAGGGGAAATAGCCGATGAGATCGGTGGCCCGGGCCAGCTCACGGCGGGTTTGCGGAGTGATCCAGTCCAGATCGCCGGGGCCCAGCCCGACCACCGCGACGCTGCCTTTTTTCGGGGCGAGCGAAGCGACGGGGGAATGACCCGGGGCGAGCGAAGCGACGGGGGACCGACCGTTCCGCGGATGGGCCGCCTCGCCGGGCACCATCACGATGGAGAAATAGGGGACCGATGCCTCGTCGACCTCGCCGGCGTTCAGTACGCGCTGCTGGTCAGTGCTCGCACGTTCCACATAGAAGGCGCGGTCCAGCCGTTTGGTGGCCGAAAGCGCTTCGCGCACCTCGGGATAGGACTTTCCCAGCTTCATGATGACGGCGGCGTCGGTATCGGCCAGCCGTCGCGTCAGCTCGGCGGCCGGGAGCGTGCCGGGCAGGATGGTCAGCACCTCGTCGCCCTGGACCAGTGGCGTACCGGTGGCGGCCGACGCCGCACTCACCGACGTCACACCCGGCACGATGACGGCGTCGAAGCGCTCGGTCAGCCGGGTGTGCATGTGCATATACGAGCTGTAGAACAGCGGATCGCCCTCGGCGAGCAGCGCGACATCACGCCCGGCATCCAGATGGGTGGCGATCCGCTCGGCGGCCTCGGCGTAGAAGTCCTCCATCGCCCCGGCATAACCGCCGGGGTGTTCGGTGGTCTCGGTGGTCACCGGGTACACCAGGTGCTCCTCGAGCTGGCCGTCGCGCAGATACGGCTCGGCGATCCGGCGGGCGATGCTGCGGCCGTGCCGGGCGCTGTGATACGCCACCACGTCGGCCGACCCGATCAGCCGGGCCGCCTTGACCGTGACCAGTTCGGGGTCGCCGGGGCCCAGACCGACGCCGTAGAGGGTGCCTTTGGTCGTCATTCGTGTTCACTCGCAATCGCATTCACCGCGGCGGCCGCCATCGCGCTGCCGCCCCGCCGGCCGGTCACCACCAGATAGGACATCCCGCGCGGGCGGGCGATCAGTTCGTCCTTGGACTGCGCCGAACCGACGAAGCCGACCGGACCACCCAGCACCGCGGCGGGCACCGGTGCGCCCTCGTCGATCAGCTCGAGCAGCCGGAACAGCGCGGTCGGCGCATTGCCGATCGCCAGCACCGCGCCGTCGAGCCGGTCGGCCCACAGGTCGACCGCGGCGGCCGAGCGGGTGCTGCCCAGCGTGGCCGCCAACTCGGGTGCCCGCGGATCGGCGACCAGCGACACCACCTCGTTGTCGGCGGGCAGCCGGGACCGGGTGATACCCGCGGCCACCATGGACGAGTCGCAGAGTATCGGTGCGCCCGCGGCCAGCGCGGTATGCGCCCGGGCGACGACGTCGTCGCTGAAGGCGACGTGCTCGCCGAGGTCCACCTGTCCGCAGGTGTGGATGAGGCGGACGACGACGCGCGACACGTCATCGGGGAAGCGGGTCAGGTCGGCCTCGGCGCGGATGGTCGCGAACGATTGCCGGTAGATCTCCGCGGCGTCGCGGACGTAATCGAGCACGAGATCACCCTACGGGTGACGGCCCTGGTAGCCGTGTCCGGTGGCGATCAGTACCTCTGCCCCCGAGGGACTGCCGCAGGCCCGTGGGCAGCCAACGAAATGACGGTGAACCCCCGGCGCGCCGTCGTTCAGCGCAGCCTGTGCGTCAGCACGCACATCAGAGAGAGATTTGTCACATCCGGGCCGTCCCGTGCAGGCACTCAGGCTCAGCCAGGGGGACGACTCGTCGAACACCAGCCCCAGGGGGGCGAGCACCCTCAGCGCCGTGTCGGCGACACCTTCGTCGAGATCGCTGATGACCACCGAGCGCCACGGCGTGATGATCAGTGGTGCCTCGACGGCGGCCAGGAATTCGGCCACCCGGGCCTGCAGCACTCCCAGCGGCACGGCGGCGCCGAGGCTGACCAACCCGTCACGCTGGGTGATCCAGCCCACCGGCGGGTGGGGGATGGCCGGGTAGTGCGGTCCCGGCCGTGCGCAGTCGAGCAGGACGGTCGCGTCGGCGAGTTCGGCGACGCGCCACGCGGTACCTTTGACCTGGACGAAGCGCTGCGCGACCGAGATCAGGGTCGGTACCGCCGCGCCGACCGGGATGCGCACGCCGCTGTCCCGGCCGGCCAGGATCACGGCGAAGGTGTCCGCGTCGACCGCGTGCACCCCGACATCAGGCCGCAGTCCGGATACGTCGCCGGTGCCGTCGTCGAGGGCGAACTGAAACCGTCCGGGCAGGCCGGCCAGTTCGGGGTAGGCGCACAGCTCGGCGTCGAGTTCGGTCACCAGCGGCCGGACGTCGAGAAGGCCGCCGCTGCGCCCGGACAGCGGGGAGGCGACGATGTTGCGTACCCGCTCATGCGTGGGCGACGGCAGCAGCCCGGCACCGGCAATCGCCGAGGCCACCGCGGCGGTATCCGTGATCGCCCTGATCTGGATATTGCCGCGCGAGGTGAGTTCCATTGCCGGTGAGCCGAATTGCTCGGCGGTGTGCGCGAGCGCGGCGAGTTGCGCCGGGGTGATCGCGCCACCGGCCAGGCGAATCCTGATCAGTGCACCATCGGCGGCCCGGTGTACCTGGAGGGCGCCGGGGCACGCATCGTCGTCACGGACCCGGGCCACGTCTCTACCGTACGACCTGCGTACCGGCACCGGTATGCGGCCACAACTCGAGTACCGGTCTACGCAATCGTCAATACTGCCGCGCTCGTAGTTTTGGACCATGCCCGCGATGTGGGCGAAGAAGCACGGGAAGTGATCGACATGACCAGCTTGACCAGTCACCTACCTCTCCATCTGCCGCACCCGGATGTGCGCAGGCTCGCCGATGCGGCACATGCCGCGGGAGCAAAAATCCATGCCGCGGTGGAACCGCACGAGCACCACGAATGCACACGCTACGAATTCCTGGAAGACGCGCTGCTGGCGCGGGAGATGGGCCGGCTCTAGCCACTCAACTGGCCAGCCGTACCGGGCTGACCACCTCCGAGTACCGCGACGCGTCACCGGCCACCGCCCGGCTGGGCTGCCCGCGGACATCGACCGGGATATCACCGGCCAGCGTCACCCGGCTCAGGTAGCGGAACTGGTCGTCGTAGTCGGCCACCGCGTAGTGCTGGGTGGCTCGGTTGTCCCAGATCGCCAGGTCACCGGGCGACCAGGTCCACCGAACGGTGTTCTCCAGCTTGATGACTCGGGCCTGCAGCAGGTTGAACACGGTTGCCGATTCGGTGGTCCTCAAGCCGATGAAGCGTGTGATGAAGTGTCCGAGCAACAGCACTCGCCGTCCCGTCTCCGGGTGCACCCGCACCACCGGGTGTTCGGTCTCGAAGTACTCGGATACGAACTCTTCGCGGTACTCACGGGTGTGGTCGGACAGTTTCTCCAGGTCGGCGGCGGCATCCGAGGCGTAGTCGTACTGATTGGTGTGTACCGCCCACAGGTTGTCCACCAGCGCCCGCAGCGGAGGCGGCAGCTGCTCGTAGGCCGCCTGGGTGTTGGCCCAGACGGTGGTGCCGCCGTAGTCGGGCAGGGTCACCGCGCGCAGTAGCGACGCCTTGGGAATCCGGTCGACGAAGGTGACATCGGTATGCCAGCTGTTGGCCTTGTCGTAGCGCGAATCGATGGGCAGGATGTGCGCGCCCCGGGAGGTCACCGTGGGATGGGCCCCGGTCGGGGTGCCCAGCAGGCCGGCGAACGCGAGCTGGCCGGCGTCGTCGAGATGCTCCTGGTTCCCGAAGAAGATGACCTTGTGCGTGAGCAGGGCGTCGTTGATGGCCCCGACGGTGGGACCGTCCAGATCGGCGGACAGGCGCACCCCGTCGATTCGGGCGCCGATATTCGCACCGAGTTTCGTGACGTTGATCGAATGGCGAGGACTCATCCGTCCATTGCGCCAGTCGGCGCGCATCCCGTAAATGGTTTGGCCAGGGCCGATCAGAAAGCCGAACGGTGCCGGCAAGTGCCAGGTCAACAGGCATCCCACGGGTATCGCTGTGAGGTGGCTCACGTCCGGCGGCGGCTGTCTCCTCCGGCACAGAAAGCCGGTACCTGCGGTCCCGGGAAGTAGATTTCAGCCAGAAGAAAGGAGTGACCAATGGTTTCACTCATCGCCATCGGAATCGGTGTGGCCCTCGTGTTCGGTGCCCTCGCGACGCCGTATCAGGATTCGTGGTACGGCCGCTGGAGCCGCTCGGAGCGCTGACGGCGCCGACCGGGCAGCGCAGGTCGTGCGGTACGAATAGACGGTGCCGTCTGTCCTGCTGCTGTCCACGTCCGATACCGACCTGATCACCGCCCGCGCCTCGGGCGCGGAGTATCGGTGGGCCAACCCGTCGCGGCTGCTTGAGGATGAGCTCGACGCCGAGCTCGCCACCCTGCTCGACGGTGTCGACGTCGCGATCGTGCGCATTCTCGGCGGATACCGCAGCTGGCAGCAGGGTATCGACGCCATCATCGGCAGCGGTGTCCCGACCATCGTGCTGTCGGGGGAGCAGTCGCCCGACGCCGAATTGATGCGGCATTCCACTGTGCCCGCGGGGGTGGCGCTGCAGGCGCACATCTATCTGGCCCAGGGCGGCACCGAGAACCTGCGCGGTCTGCACGCGTTCCTGTCCGACACCCTGCTGATGACGGGTATCGGTTTCGAACCGCCGGTCAGCATTCCCACTTGGGGTGTGCTGGAACGGGACGGTGCCGCAGTCGGCCCGACCGTGGCAGTGCTGTACTACCGCGCGCAGCATCTGGCCGGCAACACCGGCTATGTCGAGGCCCTGTGTGATGCCATCGACGCGGCCGGAGGCAGGGCGCTGCCGGTCTACTGCGCGTCGCTGCGCACCGCCGAACCCGAACTCCTGCAGTTGCTCGGCACCGCCGATGCGCTCGTCACCACCGTGCTGGCGGCCGGTGGCGCCACACCGGCCATGGCCACCGCCGGTGGTTCCGACGACAGCTGGAACGTCGCGCATCTTGCGGCCCTTGATATTCCGATCCTGCAGGGACTGTGCCTGACCAGTTCACGGGCCCGGTGGGCGGACAACGACGACGGTATGTCCCCGCTGGACGTCGCCACCCAGGTCGCGGTCCCGGAGTTCGACGGCCGCATCATCACCGTCCCGTTCTCCTTCAAGGAGATCGACGACGAGGGCCTGATCACCTATGCCGCAGACCAGGAACGCTGTGCACGTGTCGCCGGCCTGGCCGTCCGGCACGCGAGACTGCGTCACATCGCGCCCGCCGACAAGCGGGTCGCCCTGGTGTTTTCGGCATATCCGACCAAGCACGCCCGCATCGGCAACGCCGTCGGGCTGGACACGCCGGCCAGCGCCGTCGCGCTGCTGCGCGCCATGCGCCAGGCAGGCTACGACATCGGCGAGGTGCCCGGTGTCGATGCCGGGGATGGTGACGCGTTGGTGCACGCACTCATCGAACGCGGTGGCCAGGACCCCGACTGGTTGACCCTGGATGCCCTGGAGGCCAACCCGATCCGCGTCTCGGCCAAGGACTACCGGGCCTGGTTCGCCACTCTGCCGCAAGATTTCGCCGAAGCGATCGTGAAGCACTGGGGCCCACCGCCGGGTGAGCTGTTCGTCGACCGCAGTCGCGATCCGGACGGTGAGATCGTCATCGCCGCAATGCAGTCGGGCAATACCGTGCTGCTGGTGCAGCCGCCGCGCGGGTTCGGCGAGAACCCGGTGGCGATCTATCACGACCCCGATCTGCCGCCCAGTCACCACTACCTGGCGGCCTATCGCTGGGTGGATGACGGCTTCGGCAACTCCTTCAACGCGGATGCCGTCGTGCACCTGGGTAAGCACGGCAACCTGGAATGGCTGCCCGGCAAGACCCTCGGGCTGTCGGCGGGGTGCGGACCCGATGCCGCGCTCGGTGACCTGCCGCTGATCTATCCGTTCCTGGTCAACGATCCGGGCGAGGGCACCCAGGCGAAGCGGCGCGCCCACGCCACGCTGGTCGACCACCTGATCCCGCCGATGGCACGCGCTGAAACGTATGGCGATATCGCGCGTCTTGAGCAGTTACTCGACGAGCACTCCAATGTGTCCGCGCTGGACCCGGCCAAGCTGCCGGCCATCCGTCAGCAGATCTGGACCCTGATGCGCGCGGCCAAGATGGACCACGATCTGGGCCTGGAAGACCGTCCGGACGAGGACTCCTTCGACGACATGCTGCTGCACGTCGACGGGTGGCTCTGCGAGATCAAGGATGTCCAGATCCGCGACGGTCTGCACATCCTCGGCCAGGCGCCGGTGGGGGAGGCCGAACTCGATCTGGTCCTGGCCATCCTGCGCGCCCGCCAGCTGTTCGGCGGAGAGCAGACCGTGCCGGGGCTGCGGCAGGCGCTCGGGCTGGCCGAGGACGGCACTGCCGACAAGGCGAGCGTGGACGCCGCCGAGGCCCGCGCGCGTGCACTCGTCGCGGCGCTCCAGGCCGGTGGCTGGGACCGTGCGGCGGTCGACGGGCTGACCGAGGATCCGACGGTGGCCGCCATCCTGCGGTTCGCCGCCGACGAAGTGGTGCCCCGGCTGCGTGGCACCGACGGTGAGATCGACGCGGTGCTGCGGGCACTCGACGGGCACTACATCCCGGCCGGCCCGTCCGGGTCGCCGCTGCGCGGGCTGGTCAACGTCTTGCCCACCGGGCGCAACTTCTACTCCGTGGACCCCAAGGCGGTGCCGTCCCGGCTTGCGTGGGACACCGGGGTGGCCATGGCGGAGTCCCTGCTGGAGCGCTATCGCACCGATCACGGACGGTGGCCGGCCTCGGTCGGCCTGTCGGTGTGGGGTACGTCGGCGATGCGCACGGCTGGCGACGATATCGCCGAAGTGCTTGCGCTGCTGGGTGTCCGGCCGGTGTGGGATGACGCCTCGCGGCGGGTGGTGAGCCTGGAGGCGATCACGCTCGCCGAGCTGGGCCGTCCCCGGATCGACGTCACCGTCCGCATCTCCGGCTTCTTCCGGGATGCCTTCCCGCACGTGGTCACCATGCTCGACGACGCGGTTCGGCTGGTCGCCGGCCTGGATGAGGCGCCCGAGGACAACTACGTCCGGGCGCACAGCCAGGCCGACATCGCCGAACATCGTGACGAACGCCGGGCCACCACAAGAATTTTCGGGTCCAAACCGGGCACCTACGGGGCCGGGCTGCTGCAACTCATCGACAGCCGCAACTGGCGCGACGACAACGATCTGGCACAGGTCTACACCGCCTGGGGTGGTTTCGCCTACGGCCGGGACCTGGACGGCGCACCTGCCGCCGACGATATGAACAAGGCTTATCGGCGGATCGCGGTGGCGGCCAAGAACACCGACACCCGTGAGCACGACATCGCCGACTCGGACGACTATTTCCAGTACCACGGCGGCATGATCGCGACGGTGCGGGCGCTCACAGGTGCGGACCCGGCGGCCTATATCGGCGACAACACCCGGCCCGACGCCGTGCGCACCCGCACCCTCAGCGAGGAGACCACCCGGGTGTTCCGGGCCCGCGTGGTGAACCCGCGCTGGATCAACGCGATGCGTCGCCACGGCTACAAGGGTGCCTTCGAGATGGCCGCCACCGTCGACTATCTGTTCGGCTACGACGCGACCGCCCACGTGATGTCGGACTGGATGTACGAGCAGTTGAGCGCCTCCTACGTGCTGGACCCGGAGAACCGCAAGTTCATGTCCGAGTCCAATCCGTGGGCCCTGCACGGGATGGCGGAGCGGTTGCTGGAGGCGGCCGGCCGGGGGATGTGGGCGCAGCCGGAAGCGGACACTCTCGACGGGTTGCGGCAGGTGCTGTTGGAGACCGAAGGCGATCTGGAAGGCTGAGTTTCCCGGTGCTCCCGGGTGCCCACTAGATTCACAGTCATGGCTCTCACCTTCGCCGATGTCGCCAAGGCCGAATACATCCTGCTGACCACCTTCACGAAGGACGGCCGGGCCAAACCGACGGCCATCTGGGCGGCACCGGATGGGGACCGGCTGTTGGTCATCACCCAGGGCAAGTCCTGGAAGGTCAAGCGGATCCGCAACACCCCGCGGGTCACGGTCGCGATCTGTGATCGCCGCGGCAACGCCAAGAGTGAGGCGGTCGAGGCGACCGCCGCCATCCTGGACCAGTCCGAGATCGGCAAGGTCTACGACGCGATCGGGGCGCGGTACGGACTGCTCGGAAAGACGTTCAACCTGTTCTCCAAGCTGCGCGGCGGCATGAAGAACAATGTCGGCCTCGAACTCCGTGCAGCCGTCTAGTCGAGGCGCCGCGCGGCACGCAGATATCGGCAGGTTGGTGCTGACCTGTCCCGACCGGGCCGGCATCGTCGCCGCGGTATCGACCTTCCTGACCCGTGCGGGCGCCAACATCATCTCGCTGGACCAGCACTCCACCCAGCCTGAGGGTGGAACGTTCCTGCAGCGCACGGTGTTTCATCTGCCCGGACTCACCGCCGCGAGCCCTGAACTGGATCGGGAATTCGCCGAGCTCGCCGCCCGGTTCGATATCGACTACCGGTTCACCGAGGCCGCCAAGCCCAAACGGGTCGCCATCTTCGCCTCCACCGCCGATCACTGCCTGCTCGATCTGCTGTGGCGCAACCGCAGGGGTGAGCTCGATATGACGGTGGTGATGGTGATCGCCAATCATCCCGAATTGGCCGAGCAGGTGCGGGCGTTCAACGTGCCCTTCGTCTACATCCCGGCCACCCGCGACACCCGCGCCGAAGCCGAGCAGCGGCAGCTGGAACTGCTGCGGGGCAACGTGGATCTGGTGATACTCGCGCGCTACATGCAGATCGTCACGCCGGAGTTCCTAGACCAGATCGGGTGCCCGCTGATCAACATCCATCATTCGTTCCTGCCGGCGTTCATCGGCGCCAACACCTACCGTCGCGCCCGGGAACGCGGGGTGAAGCTGATCGGTGCGACCGCGCACTACGTCACGGCCGACCTCGACGAGGGCCCGATCATCGAACAGGACGTGGTGCGCGTGGACCACACCCACGCCGTCGAGGATCTGGTGCGCCTCGGCGCCGACGTCGAGCGGGCCGTGCTGTCCCGCGCGGTGCTGTGGCATTGCCAGGACCGCATCCTGCGCCATGACAACGAGACGGTGATCTTCTGACCGCATGGCTCGTCCGCGCGCAGGGCGCAGAATGAGCACATGGCCCCGACCTTCGACGACGTCCACCGCGAGAAGTACCTGCTCCTCACCACGTTCACCAAGGACGGCCGTCCCAAGCCCACGACCGTCTGGGGCGTGCCCCACGAGGGCAAGTTGCTGATCGCCACCGACGACGGTTCCTGGAAGACCAAGCGGATCAACAACACCCCGCGGGTCACCATCCAGAAGTGCGGCGTGCTGGGCAAGGTCAAAGGTGAACCGGTCGAGGCCGTCGCCCGCAATCTGCCGAAGACCGAGACCCGTCGGGTGTTCGACATGGTCACCAGGCGCTACTGGTGGCACGCGTGGTGGTGGATCCCGCAGGCCGTCCTGCGCGGCGGTGTCGACAAGGTGCATGCCGCGATCGAGGTTCAGGCCGTCGAGGCTTAGGAACCAGTTCGCGCTCTCGTGCGTTGACCGGATATGGCAATGCGACTGTTCCTCGTCTACGTCCTCGTCGAACTGGCGGTCGTCGTGGGCTTGGTGTCGACCATCGGGTTCGGGTGGACAGTGCTGGCCCTGCTGGCCGCGTTCGGACTGGGGCTGGCGCTGGCCGGTGCGCAGCTGACCCGTCAGCTCGCTCGCCTGCAGGGGGCACTGCGAAGCCGTTCTGATTCCCGCTTCGTTCGCCCCGGCGCGAACGACCCCTCGCTGGCCACCGACAGCGTGCTGATCGCGCTCGGCACGGTGCTGGTGGCCATCCCCGGTCTGGCCAGCTCGCTGGTGGGGGCGCTGCTACTGCTCCCGCCGACCAGGGTCGCCGCCCGACCGCTGGCCAACCGCCTGATCAATCGCCAGCTCAGCCGCGCGGTGCCGGTCATGGTCTACAGCAGCACCACCGCGACCACTGCACACGGTGATTACGTCGACGGCGAGGTCATCGACGTGGTCGACGAGGTGATCACCCCGACCCCGCTGGACCGCCGCGTCGACTGAGTACCCTGTCACCCTCGTGACCACTCTGCTACTCAACGGGCGCGTGCACAGCCCGGTCGCCCCCGATGCCACCGCCATGGCGGTGCGCGACGGCCTGGTCGTATGGCTGGGCTCCGATGACGCCGCCCGCAGCGAGTTTCCACTCGCCGAGGTGGTCGATCTCGCGGGTGCCTTCGTCGCTCCGGCGTTCGTGGACAGTCATGTTCACGCGACAGCTACTGGGTTGGCGCTGACCGGGTTGGATCTGCGCACCGCGCGGTCGGGCGCGGACTGTCTGCGCCTGGTCGCCGAGTATGCAGCCGCCCATCCCCACGGCATCGTCTGGGGACACGGCTGGGATGAGACGGCCTGGCCCGACGCAGCACCGCCGACCACCGCCGATCTCGACGCCGTGCTGGGTGGGCGGCCCGCCTATCTGAGCCGGGTCGACGTGCACTCCGCTGTGGCATCGACGGGTCTGCGCAGCACGGTCGCCGAACTGACGGCCGTACCCGGGTATCACCCGCAGCTGCCGCTGACCGCCGCCGCGCACCACGCCGCGCGGGCCGCCGCCCGGGACCTGCTGTCACCCGAGCAGCGCAAAGGTGCCCAGCATGCCGCACTGGATGCCGCCGCCGCCCTGGGCATCGCCGCCGTGCACGAATGCGCCGGCCCGGATATCGGCGGACTCGACGACTGGGATGCGCTGCGGTCCCTCGATCACGGTGTCGAGGTCATCGGCTATTGGGGTGAGGCGGTGGAAAGCGCCGAAGCGGCCCGAGCCCTGGTCGAACGCACCGGCGCGCGCGGGCTGGCCGGCGACCTGTTCGTCGACGGTGCCCTCGGGTCGCGAACCGCCTGGCTGCACGAGCCCTACGCGGATGCCCCGCACACCTGCGGCAACAGCTACCTGGACGCCGCGGCGGTCACTGCCCACCTGATGGCGTGCACCGAAGCCGGGGTCACGGCCGGATTCCACGTGATCGGCGACGCCGCCGTCACCACGGTGGTCAATGCCCTGCAGGTCGTGGCCGACCGGTTCGGGGGGCCTGCCGTCGCCCGTTGCGGGCACCGACTGGAACACCTGGAGATGGTCGATCCTGAGCAGGCCGAGCGGCTGGGTGCGGTGGGCGTCATCGCGAGCATGCAACCCAACTTCGACGCCCTCTGGGGCGGGCCGGACGGCATGTACGCCCAACGCCTCGGGGTTGACCGAGCCGGCAAACTCAACCCCTTCGCGCTGTTAGCATCCCAAGGCGTGCCACTCGCCTTCGGCTCCGACAGTCCGGTCACCGGGCTTGACCCGTGGCAATCCGTGCGCGCCGCCTCCGAACATCGCACCCCGGGCAGCGCGGTGTCCGCGCGCGCGGCGTTCTCCGCGGCAACACGCGGTGCGTGGCGGGCGTCGGGTGTGCGCGACGGAGTCACCGGCACGCTGGTGCCGGGTGCGCCCGCGTCCTACGCGGTCTGGGATGCCGGCGATCTGGAGGTGAGCATCCCGGCCACCGAGGTCGTGCAGCGGTGGTCCACCGATCCGCGATCCCGGGTGCCCGCGTTGCCGAGGCTGACACCGGAACGGTCGCCGCGCTGCCTGCGGACCGTGCATCGGGGTGTGGTCCTGTATGGCTGACACCGAGCCCGAAGTCGAGACGGAACCGGAAACCGAAGCCGAGACGGCAGCCGAAACCGAGCCAGAAACCCAGCCGGAACGCAGCGGCCCTGGACGGCTGGCCCGGCTCGGCGCTCGGTTGCGCCAGATCACGCTGCCGCGGCTGCCCAGGTTTGCGGTGTCGCTGGTGGCCGGCCTGCTGATGTGTGCGAGTTTCCCGCCGTGGGGCTGGTGGTACTGCGCATTTCTGTCGCTCGCGCTGCTGGGCTGGGTGCTGACCCGGACTCAGACCACCCGCGCCGGCGGGTTCGGCTACGGGCTGGTGTTCGGTCTGGCGTTCTACGTCCCGCTGCTGCCATGGATCGGCAATCTGGTCGGCACCCTGCCGTGGCTGGCGCTGGCGTTGCTGCAGGCGCTGTTCCCCGCACTGTTCGGGCTGCTGGCAGTGGTGGTGCGCGAGCTACCCGGCTGGCCGGTGTGGTTCGCCGCCGAGTGGGCGGTCGGGGAGTGGCTCAAATCCGTGGTGCCGTTCGGTGGTTTTCCGTGGGGTGTCGTCGGCTTCGGTCAGGCCGGTGGGCCGCTGCTGCCGCTGGCGCAGGTCGGCGGCGCACCGCTGGTGTCGGCCGCCGTGGCGCTGGTCGGGTTCAGTCTCACCGCGATCGCACTGGAGATCGTGCTGTGGTGGCGGCGCAGTCACCCCGATCATGCCGCGGCGTCCTCCGACGCCGCCCGTCCCGAGGTCGTGTTGCCCGGAGTGTGCCTGTCCGTCGTACTCCTGGGCACTGCGCTGGTGTGGCCCGGCGTCCACAAGGCCGGCGCCGGTTCCGGTGAGCACCCGTCGGTGACCGTCGCGGCGATCCAGGGCAACGTCCCGCGTCTCGGGCTCGATTTCAACGCCCAGCGGCGGGCGGTGCTGGACAACCACGTCAACGAGACCCTGCGACTGGCCGAGGATGTCCAGGCCGGCCGCGCGCCGCAGCCCATGGTCGTGATCTGGCCGGAGAACTCGTCGGATATCGACCCGCTGATCAATGCCGACGCCGGCGCGGAGATCTCCGAGGCAGCCCGGGCCATCCATGCGCCGATCCTGGTCGGCACCGTCCTGCGCGCCCCCGGCTTCACGCCGGAAACCCCCGTCGCGACCAATACGGTGCTGGTCTGGGATGGGCTCACCGGGCCTGGAGAACGCCACGACAAGAAGATCGTCCAACCCTTCGGCGAATATCTGCCCTGGCGCAGTCTCTTCCGGCACATCTCGTCCTACGCCGATCGCGCCGGCTACTTCGTCCCCGGTGCGGGCAACGGTGTGGTGACGGCCGCGGGCATCCCGATCGGCATCACCACCTGCTGGGAAGTGATCTTCGACCGCGCCGCCCGCGAATCCGTGCTCAACGGTGCCCAACTGCTCGCCGTTCCCGCCAACAACGCGACGTTCAACGCCGCTATGAGTGCCCAGCAGCTGGCCTTCGCCCGGCTGCGCGCCGTCGAACACGATCGCTACGTGGTGGTGGCCGGCACCGTCGGGATCAGCGCGATCATCGCCCCGGACGGCCGCGAACTGGCCAGCACCGAGTTCTTCGAACCGGGTTATCTCGACGCCGCGGTGCGGCTCAAATCCAATCTCACCTTCGCGACGCGGTGGGCCCCGGCCGTCCAGATCGCGCTTCTGGCGATCGGCGTTGCCGCTGTGATCGCGGCCATGCTGCACAATGGGAGCTTCGTGCCAAGGCGCCGGGCCGCAGGATCCGGTGAAACAGATTTGCAGCCCGACGGGGGCAACGCAGACGAGCCCGATCCGGGCAGTAAGGACACAGGAAGCACATGACCACTCCTGGGACAGGAGCGGAGCGACCGGGCAACCCGGCGTCGCCGAGCCGGCGCACGCTGGTGATCATTCCGACCTATAACGAGCGGGAGAACCTCCCGCTCATCGTGGGCCGCGTGCACGCCGCCCGGCCCGACGTACATGTGCTGATCGTCGATGACGGAAGCCCGGACGGTACCGGCCAGCTGGCCGACGAACTCGCCCTGGCCGACCCCGACCGCGTGCACGTCATGCACCGGATCAGCAAAGACGGCCTCGGTGCCGCGTACCTCGCCGGGTTCGCCTGGGGACTGGGCCGCGAGTACACGGTGCTGGTGGAGATGGACGCCGACGGCAGCCATGCCCCCGAAGAGCTGAGCCGGCTGCTCGAGGCGGTCGACGCCGGTGCGGATCTGGTGATCGGCTCGCGCTACGTGCCGGGCGGAACGGTGCGCAACTGGCCGTGGCGCCGGCTTGCGTTGTCGCGGACCGCCAACACGTATTCGCGTGTGCTGCTCGGGGTCGATATCAACGACATCACCGCTGGCTACCGCGCCTACCGGCGCGAGGTGCTGGAGAAGATCGATCTCGGCGCGGTCGACTCGAAGGGCTACTGCTTCCAGATCGATCTGACCTGGCGGGCCATCAATGCCGGGTTCACCGTCGTGGAGGTGCCCATCACGTTCACCGAACGTGAACTCGGCGTTTCGAAGATGAGCGGGTCGAACATCCGCGAGGCGATGTCCAAGGTCGCCGAGTGGGGGATCCGGGGCCGACTCGATCGGGCCCGTGGCATCGCCCGCTGACCACCTCGGAAGTGGCGTGCCCATCCGTACCGGATGTGCACGCCACACCGCAGGTCAGGACCCGCGGCGGCGGGTCTTGATGATCTCCAGACGCTCCTTGAGAAGTTCGTCGAGCTCTTCGACGGAGCGACGCTCCAACAGCATGTCCCAATGCGTGCGGGGCGGCTTCACCTTCTTGGGCTCCGGAACGTCACCTTCGATGAGGGTGCCTTCCAGCCCGTTACGGCACGTCCAGGTGCCAGGAATCTCCGCGTCGTCGGCGAACGGCACATCGAATTCCTCGCCGTTGTCGGTGCGGTAGCGCGCCACCTGACGCGGCGCCAGATCATGGTTGCGGTCGGTCTCGTAGCTCACAGCTCCGAGGCGGCTGCCTCTCAGAACGCGATCGGCCATCGTCAACACTCCTCTTGCCGGCTGTATTTCGTCCGCAGTTTCAACGCAGACGGTGCCCGCGAAGTTCCTGACTCAGCCAAAGAGGATAGCGTGCCGACGCTCAAAGTTGCCTGTCTCGTGTCTGTGTTACCAGCCCGCCGTGCTTGTTCCCCGGGTCGCTTCGCTCCTGCCCGCCGTGCCAATTCCCGGGTCGCTTCGCTCCTGCCCGCCGTGCCAATTCCCGGGTCGCTTCGCTCCTGCCCGCCGTGCCAATTCCCGGATCCACCGGCCCACGGGTCTACAGTCGGGATTCGTGACCGCAGCAGCGCCTTCTCCGGCATCCAGCCAGCCGCGTCGCCGCACCCGTGCGCAGCCGTGCCGGTGGTGCGGCCGTGAGGTCGCCGACGCCGGGATGGGGCGCCGCCGCCAGTACTGCCGCCAGTCCTGCCGGCAGCGTGCCTACGAGCAGCGGGCACAGGTCAAGGGCACCTCGTTCGCACCAGACGCCGTGGTGCTGACCGCCGACGAGGCCGCCGACCTGTCTGACCGGGTCTACCAGGTGCGGTGCGCGGCCGAGGACATCGCCACCGCCTTGCAAGAGGGCGCAGACGGGTCCGAACTCCGGGACCTGTGCGAGGTACTGATCCAGGCCGCCAAGGCCGCCGACGGCTGGCGCTGAGACCCCGGCTCCGCGGGGACACCCTCGCAGCAGTCTCACAGCTACGATGGCGCGGTGTCCGCCCCCGCACCTGATGGCCCTGCCGGCGTGTGGCGATTCGATGAGTTCGTGCTGGACACCCAGCGTTACGAGTTGCGCCGTGACGGCGAGGTGGTGCGGGTCGAGCCGCAGGTCTTCGATGTGATGACCCAGCTGGTGAGCAACCACGACAGGTTCCTCACCAAAGAAGAACTGTTCGACACGGTCTGGGGCGGCCGGTTCGTCGGAGAAGCGGCGCTGACCAGCCGGATCAAAGCGGCTCGCCGGGCACTCGGCGACGACGGCGAATCCCAGCGCTATATCCGTACCGTCCGCGGCCGCGGCTACCAGTTCGTCGGCACCCTCACCGTCCCCGAGACACTCGCAGCCCCGGTCAGCACACCGCCTCCGCGCCAACACATCGCGTTCTGCCGCGCCGCCGACGGCGTGCGGCTGGCGTACGCCGTGGCCGGGGAGGGCCCGCCGCTGGTGCGGGCCGCCAACTGGATGACCCACCTGGGCTACGACATCGAAAGCCCGGTGTGGCGGCACTGGGTTCGCGACCTCGCGGCCCGGCACACCTTCATCCGCTACGACGAGCGTGGTTGTGGACTATCGGACTGGGAGGCTGTCGACTTCACCTTCGATGACTGGGTCGCCGACCTGGAGACTGTGGTGGAAGCGCTTGGGCTGGAACGTTTTCCGCTGCTGGGCGTGTCGCAGGGCGGTGCGGTGGCGGTGGCCTACGCCGCCCGGCATCCGGACCAGGTCACCCACCTGATCCTGTGCGGGGCGTACGCTCGCGGCCGCGCCGTCCGCGCGATGAGCGATGATGAAAGACGCGCCGCCGCACTGGATTTGGATCTGGCCCGAGTGGGCTGGGGTCGCGACGACCCGGCCTTCCGACAGGTCTTCGCAGCCCAATTCCTGCCCGACGGCGCCCGCGCCGACTGGGAGGCCTTCGACCATCTGCAGCGTCGCACCACCTCACCGGAGAACGCGGTGCGCTTCCTCGACGAGTTCGGCCGCATCGACGTTCGCGACCTGGCCCGCGACGTGGCGTGCCCCACGCTGATCATGCACTCCGCCGACGACCACCGTGTTCCCATGCGTTACGGCGAGGAGTTGGCCGCCCTGATCCCGAGCTCCCGGCTGGTGGCGTTGCAGAGCAACAATCACCTACTCACCGAAGCCGAACCCGCGTGGCAGGTCTTCCTGTCTGAACTGACGGACTTCCTGGGTTGCTGAGACGGCGTGGGTTCTCCATGCAATCTCCACACAATCTCCATGTACTCCCGGCCGGCGCCGACCATGCTGGTGGGCATGAGAAAGTTCACCCGCACCCTCCTCGCCGGCGCCGCCGCGATGCTCGCCCTGGGCACCGTGGCCTGCTCCGGTGGCACCTCCACCCAGGCGGGGTCCCCATCGGCCACTGCCGCCCCGTCCACCAGCACCGCCACTCCCTTCCCCCAGTCGGCGCGCTATATGGCCGACGCCGAGAAGGACGGCAAGAAGATGGCGATCGGTATCTCGGTCGACGGTGACTCCGTCACCGCCTACGCCTGCAACGGCACCGACGACGAAGCCTGGTTCTTCGGCAATCAATCCGCCGGCAGCATCGACATCACCTCGAAGTTCCGCGACACCCTGGCCGCCAGTTTCACCGGCTCCGATGTCACCGGGGCGCTCACCATGAACGGCGTCACCTACGACTTCACCGCCGCTCCGGTCTCGGCCCCGGCAGGCATGTACACCGCCGCACTCGACGGTGCACGGGCCTCCTGGATCATTCGGCCCGACGGCTCGGTGACCGGCGTGCAGTTCAACGGCGGCATCAGTGGCCGCGACTTCGAGCAGGCCGAGCTGCAGCAGCTCAACGCTGCACAGTTCCAGGCCCAGGTCCGCAACAAGCGCAAATTGCAGCAGGCCGACCAGACCGTCAAACTGTCGGGCAACACCCTCACCTCCAGGATCAACGGGAGCGAGGTCACCGGGCACCTGGTCACCGGTACCACCCGGTTCGGCTGATACCCGGCACAAATCACCCGGCACAAAGCCGCCCAAATGCACATTTGGGCGGCTTTGTGCGAGGGGGCCCTGGCATTTCGTCGATCTCGGCGGCCTCAGCAGGACAGCCTGATCCCGATATCGGGTGGTGCCTGGACCGGGGCGAGGCAGCCGAACCCGTCCACCCCGGCGGGCCGCATCCGGGTCGCCGTCTGATGGGCATGGTTGACGCAGATCACCGCGTCACCGTCTGCCCGGCAGGCGAAGTCACCGAACGCCAGGGTCTCGCCGGATGACAGGCCACGGCCATTGCCATCCACGAACGGCCCGGGGTCGCCGTGCAGCGAGCCGATGTTGACGCTCGTCCCGTCGAAGTCCACCCAGTTGCCCTTCCACATGATGAAAGCGTCGGGCGGCTTGGGCGGCGGATTGGTGAGTTTGACCAGACAGGCCAGCGCACCGTCGTTGTACCGCGCGCTGCTGATGCAGCTGACGGTGTCGGTGCTGAATGCGGCCCCCTGTATGTCGGTGGTGGTGCCGTCGCGGCTGACCGAACCGAACTTCTCCGCGGGTACCGCCTTGCCGGCGTTCACCCACCGCATCACCTCGGCGATCGGTGCACCGGGCGCCGGCGGTCGCGGTGACGCGGAGGTCGGCGCGGTGGGGCTGGGTGCGGGCCGGGATGTGCCCGGCGTGATCGCGGTCAGGGGTGGCGGCGCAGGCACGGCGGCGCCCTTCATATCCTGCGAACACCCTGCCACCAGCGCGGACGCCATGAGCACCACTGCCATCCGCATGCGGCAAGGGTAGCGGTTCGCTACCGTCAGGCCATGCACGAACACACCGTCCGCGTGAAGATCAGCACCGGGACGATCGAGGGTTTCACCCGCGACGGGGTACACCGCTGGCGCTCGATCCCGTATGCGAAACCGCCGGTCGGTGCCCTTCGATACCGTGCGCCCCGCCCCGCGACGCCCTGGCCGGGGGTGCGTTACTGCCACGGATTCACCAACTGCGCCCCACAGCAGCGGATGTACACACTGCTCGGTGTCGGCAAATATCAGCCGATGAGCGAGGACTGTCTGACGCTCAATGTGGTGGCTCC
Organism: Mycolicibacterium fluoranthenivorans; assembly: GCF_011758805.1. Classification (NCBI taxonomy): domain Bacteria; kingdom Bacillati; phylum Actinomycetota; class Actinomycetes; order Mycobacteriales; family Mycobacteriaceae; genus Mycobacterium; species Mycolicibacterium fluoranthenivorans. The sequence continues at coordinate 3,205,435 of NZ_JAANOW010000001.1, forward strand.
GCAGGACCCGCCGGATGACGGGCCCCTTCCGGTGATGTTCTTCATCCACGGCGGCGGCTATCTGATGGGCAGCTCGGCGACACCGATCTACGACGGCGTCGCCCTGGCCAGAGGTGGCTGTGTATACGTCTCGGCCAACTACCGCCTGGGCGCGCTGGGTTGTTTCGATCTGTCCGCGTTGTCCACACCCGAGCACGAGATCGACGACAACCTCTACCTGCGCGACCTGATCATGGCACTGCGCTGGGTGCGGGAGAACATCGCGGTGTTCGGCGGTGACCCGGACAACGTGACGATCTTCGGGGAGAGCGCCGGCGCGCATGCCGTCGCCACCCTGATGGCGGTACCCGAGGCAGAAGGTCTTTTCGCACAAGCGATTTCGCAGAGTGCTGCCAGCGGTATGGTGCGCAACCCGGATCAGGCCGCCATGTTCGCCGCGCAGTTCGCCGGTCTACTCGGCGCGTCCGGCAAGGATGGGGCGCGCGCGGCGATGTCCGCGCGACCGGCTGATCTGCTGGCCGCGCTGGACACCCTGATCGCCCGCGCGGGCAAGGAGATGCCCGGCGCGTTCCCGGTCGGTCCCACCTCCGGTACCGAGCTGTTGCCGGAGGACCCGGTCGTCGCGATGCGCAGCGGCCGCGCCCACCGGATCCCGCTGATCGTCGGCAGTAATGCCGAGGAAGGCAGGCTGTTCACCCGTTTCATGCAGCTGCTGCCGACCACCGAGCAGAGCATCGAGATGCTGCTCTCGACCACCGGGACCGAAACCCGCGATCGCGTCATCGCCGCCTATCCGGACTATCCCGCCCGAGCCGCGTGTATCCGGCTGGGTGGTGACTTCGCGTTCGGCACCGCCAGTTGGGATATGGCGGAGGCGCACAGCCGCCACCGGCCCACCTACGTCTACCGCTACGACTATGCGCCACGGATCCTGCACTGGTCGGGGATGGGCGCCACCCACGCGACCGAACTGCTGGCGGTATTCGGTGTCTACCGCACCCGCCTCGGCGGATTGCTCACGGCGGCCGCCGACGGTTCCTCGGCTCGCCGGGTCAGCCGGGAGGTACAGACGCGTTGGGGCACCTTCGGCAGGACCGGTAACCCCGGCGAGGGTTGGCCACGCTATGACCAGGACATGCGTGCGGTGCTGGTATTCGACCGCAACACCCACCTGGAGTACGACCCGGCGGCCGCGCGTCGCCGAGCCTGGGAAGGCTTCACGCTGGCCGTGGGTTGACGGCTCACTTTCCCGCGCGCGTTCCCAATGGCCTGCGCACCACCGCACGGTGTGCTTGCGTAGAGCGATGGCGCACCCTCTTGATCCTCTCGATGCCGACGAATTCACCGCTGTCGCCGCGATCCTCGGTGCCCGGCACGGAGTGCTCGCCCCCGGATGGCGCTTCGCCTCCATCGAACTCGCCGAGCCGACCAAGGACGAGTTGCGCGCCTTCGCCGGCGGGGGCGCGGCCCCGCCCCGCCGGGCGCTGGCGGTCTGCCTGGATCGTGCGCACAACGCGACCTACAAGGCGCTGGTATCGCTGCAGGCTCAGACGGTGGAGTCCTTCGACCATGTTCCCGGCGTGCAGGCCAACTTCACCGTCGACGAGTTCGTCGAATGCGACCAGGTGCTGCGCGCGCACCCCGAGGTGATCGCGGCGCTGGCGCGCCGCGGCATCACCGACCTGGACAGCGTGTTCATGGATACCTGGACCTACGGGGATGCCGTCGCACCGCCCGAGTTCCGGGACCGGCGTCTGGGCTGGTCGGACACGTGGCGTCGGGACGCACCAGGGGCGAACCCGTACGCCCACCTCGTCAGCGGTCTGCACTGTGTGGTCGACCTGAACACCATGGAGGTACTCCGCGTGGAGGACTCGGGTCCGTTCGCCGAGGGAGCCGAACCCCCGGTGGTGATGGGCGAGTACGTTCCCCGCCACATCCCGGATCGGATATCGGCTGTGTCCCAGCGTGATCCGCTCACACCGCTTCATATCATCCAGCCCGAAGGGCCGTCGTTCACCCTGGAAGGTCACCTGTTGACGTGGCAGAACTGGTCACTGCGAGTCGGTTTCAACTACCGGGAAGGGATGACGCTGCACGCGCTGACCTATCGAGACGGCGACCGGATCCGTTCCGTCGCGCACCGGATGTCGTTTGCCGAGATGGTGGTGCCGTATCGGGACGCCTCGGTGGACCACTACCGTCGGACCGCCTTCGACATCGGCGAGTGGGGCCTGGGTTTCATGACGACCTCGCTGACCCTGGGATGCGACTGCCTGGGGGAGATCCGTTACCTGGGTGCGGTGCTGCACAACAGCAAAGGCGAGCCCTACACCATCGCCAACGCCATCTGCATCCACGAGGAAGACAATGCGGTGCTGTGGAAGCATGTGGATCACGACGCCGGCGCCGAGGTGCGCCGGATGCGCAGACTCACGTTGAGCTTCCATGTCACCGTCGCCAACTACGAGTACCTGGTCTACTGGCGGCTGTATCAGGACGGCAACATCGAGTGCGAGGTCCGGGCCACGGGCATCATGGTCACCACACCGCTACCGCCGGGCGCTCCGAATCCCAACGGCACCCTGGTCGACGAGCGCACCTACGCACCGTTTCATCAGCACTTCCTGGTGGCTCGCCTGGACCTCGATATCGACGGCCCGGACAACACCGTCTACATGTCGGAATCCTTTGCCGAACCGATCTCGGAGGAGAACCCGCACGGTCTGTCGGTGGTGACCCGAAACGTCCCGCTGCGCACCGAGAGCGAGGGCAAACAGGACCTCAACTTCGCCACCCAGCGCACCTGGAAGGTGATCAACACCAACGTCGTCAACGGCCTGGGCACCCATCCGTCGTACAAGCTGGTACCCACCGGGGCGCTGCCGGCGATGTTCGATCCCGCCGCCCCGGTCCTGCAACGTGCCAACGTCATCGGGCACACCCTCTGGGTCACCCCGAACCGAGCCGATGAGCGCTGGCCGGCAGGCGAATTCGTCAACCAGTCGGTCTCCGACACCGGTCTGGGGGAGTGGACCAAGGCAGACCGCCCCATCCTGGACACCGATGTGGTGCTCTGGTACGTCTTCGGTCTGCACCACATCACCCGGCCCGAGGACTGGCCGGTCATGCCCGTCGACGTGGTGTCGTTCTGGTTGAAACCGTTCGGCTTCTTCGACCGTAATCCGGCCCTGGACGTCCCCCGGGAGGAAAAACTTGACACCTGTCACATGTGATCGGCGCCACTGCTAAGTTCACTGGCGTGCACCGTGAACTCATCGAGCGCCCCACCGACCTGACCGACGACTGGCTCACCGCGACGCTCGGCGCCGGTCGGGTCGAGGGGCACGATGTCGAGCGCATCGGCACAGGTCAGATGAGTGAGTGCTACCGGGTCACGCTGCGCTACGCAGACGGCGACAGCGGCCCCGCCAGCGTCGTCCTCAAGGTGGCCGCCGCCGATCCGAACAGCCGGACGACCGGCCTCGCCATGGGGCTCTACGAACGCGAGGTGCGGTTCTACGCCGAGATCGCACCGGCCCTGGGCGACGGGGGAACGGCGAGCCCGTTCGCCCCGTGCCTGCATCATGCCTACGACCCGGAGACCGGCGCCTTCGACCTCCTGCTCGCAGATGCCACGCCCGCGATCGTCGGGGACGAGATCCGCGGCGCCACACCGCAGCAGGCGGCGCTGGCGTTGCATCAGCTGGGACTGGTGCACGGCCCGCTGCTCGGCAACCCCGATCTGGCCGGTGCGGCCTGGCTGAACCGGGACGCGCCGATCAACCAGGCGCTGATCGCCGCCCTGTACGCCGCGTTCTCCGAACGCTACGCCGATCGGATCGAGCCACGACACCGCGAGGTGTGCGAGCGCCTGGTCGGGGCATTCGACGCCTACCTGGCTCAGGAAGCCGGGGCCGCAAAGGGATTGGTGCACGGCGACTACCGCCTGGACAACATGCTGTTCGGGACGGCCGACGCCGACCGGCCGCTGACGGTGGTGGACTGGCAGACCGTGACCTGGGGTCCGGCCCTGACCGACGTCGCCTACTTCCTCGGCTGCGCCCTCGAGCCCGAGGTACGCCGGTCTCACTACGACGAGCTGCTGGCGGCCTATCAGGGCGCCGTGGGGGACGGGCTGTCCCTGGACGCCGTGCGCGACGGGGTGCGCAGGCAGAGCTTTTTCGGGGTGATGATGGCCATCGTGTCCTCGATGCTCGTCGAGCGGACCGAACGCGGTGACCTGATGTTCATGACGATGCTGCAACGGCACTGCGAACACGTGCTGGACACCGATGCCCTCGCGGTGCTGCCGGACGCTGCGGTGCCGGCACCCCTCGCCCCGGAGGTAGCGGATGAGGCCCCGCACCCGGCGGGCGATGAGCCGTTGTGGAATGAGAGCTGGTACTTCGATTTCGCCGACGCCGCCCAGGGCATCGGCGGCTGGGTGCGGCTGGGTCTGTACCCCAACCAGCAGAAGGCATGGGTCAACGCTCTGGTGTGCGGACCGGGCTTGCCGACGGTGGCGATCAACGACTTCGAGGTCGCCCTGCCCGCCGATTCCGCGCACATCCGCACCGATGACCTCGAGCTGTCGCTGGCGGCGACCGACCCGCTGCGCTCCTACCGCGTCACCGTACGGGGACACGGCCAGGCCTACGACGATCCCGCCGGACTGCTGCGCGGTGCGACGGGCCGGACCGTGGATGTGGCGCTGGATCTGGAATTCGCCACCGCGGGAACGCCGTACCAATACCGGATCACGCCGCGTTACGAGATTCCGTGCACGGTCACCGGCACCACCACAGTGGCCGGCACGACGTACGCGCTCGCGGCCGTCCCCGGCCAGCGTGACCACTCGTGGGGTGTGCGGGACTGGTGGAGCATGGACTGGGTGTGGAGCGCCCTTCACCTGGATGACGGCACTCATCTGCACGGCGTCGACATCAGGATTCCCGGTCTCCCTCCCGTCGGTATCGGTTACGTCCAGAAGGGCGGCCAACTCGTCGAATTGCAGTCGGTGACCACGGAGAAGACGTTCGGCGACAACGGATTACCGGTATCGACGACCATCAGCCTGAGTCCCGGCGATATCGAGGTCAGTGTCGATGTGCAGGGCCATGCGCCCGTTCTGCTCACCTCGCCCGACGGGCGGATCAGCCAATTCCCGCGGGCCTGGGTGACTGTCACCGCCCGTGACGGCCGCCACGGCGTCGGCTGGGTGGAGTGGAACCGCAACCTCTGAGGAGGGCAAGCTGGTCTCATGCTCGCGCTGAAATCGGTGGCCTTGTTCGTGCTTGCGGCGGTACTCGAGATCGGCGGAGCGTGGCTGGTGTGGCAGGGCGTGCGCGAGCACCGCGCAGCGTGGCTGGTGGGTGCCGGTGTGATCGCCTTGGGCGCTTACGGATTCGTTGCGGCGTTCCAGCCCGATGCGCATTTCGGCCGGGTACTGGCCGCCTACGGCGGAGTGTTCGTGGCCGGCTCGCTGCTGTGGGGCATGGTGGCCGACGGCTTCCGGCCGGACCGGTGGGATGTCGCCGGGGCGCTGGTCTGTCTGGCCGGGGTCGGGCTCATCATGTACGCCCCGCGCTAGGCCGACTACAGGGCGTCGTCGTCGAGCTCGTCTCGGTTCAGGCCCATCGGCGTGGCGGCGGGGACATCACCGCCGGCCACCACCAGGCGGGTCAGGGGTGTCAGCGCCGCGAACAGGGTGCCCAACTGCCGGTCGTCGAGGGCGTCGAAGGCGCGCAGCGCCAGCCGGTCGGTGCTGTCCTCGATCTGCGCCTTGAGGTCGGCACCGGCCGAGGTCAACGACCCGCCGGCGTCGACCAGTCCGCGCGCGGCCAGCCCGTCCAACTGTTCCTGCCAATCGTCCTCGTCGTAGTCACGGCTGGGGGCGATCATCTCGCGTGGCACCCGGCCGGCCACGGCGTGCAGCACGTTGGATTCGCGCCCGCCGATACCGTGCGCGGCGAGCACGGCGACATGGCCGTCGCCGCGCTGCTCCCGCAGCAAGGTGGTGGCGTGCCACAGCTTGGCCACCGGCTCCTCGGGCCACGGTAGCGCCGCATTGGCGGCGAACAGCGCTCGCCCGTGCATCGGGGCCGAGCGGGCGGCGATCTCGGCCAGATCGGCTGCGGTCCGCACCGTCTCATCGTCGGTCATCCCGTAGCGCCGCAACGTGGCCACCGCCGCATCCTGGCGGGCGGCCAGTACAGCGGCCGGGGTGGCGATCTCCCACGCCGCGGGCAGCGCCTTGTGCACCTGACGCAGGGAGAAGTTGTAGAACAGCGCCGCGACCACCTCGGGTGGCACCGGCCCCAGCGGCGCCGACCGGGCCGCGAAATAGCCCGACCAGAATCCGCGGTAGCCGAGTTCGCCGAGTGCGGCGCGGGATTCCGGGGCGAAGTAGGTGACGGCGTGTACCGGCTCCAGCCGGTCGAACAGGCGACGGGCAACCCTGGGCTGTCTCACCGAGACAGTCAAGCATCATGGGGTCGGCCGCGTGCGAGCACCGCCCCGGTATGGTTTCGTCCATGAGCGACGCGGCGGGAGGCGGTTCTTCCGCACCGGCCGAAGCGACGAACCCGCAGCGGATACGCGATATCGCGATGGTCTGCTTTGCCGAGCGCGGCGTGTCGGGCACGTCCCTGCGGACCATCGCCGACGCGGCCGAGGTGAGCGTGGGTCTCATCCAGCACTACTTCGGCAGCAAAGCGGCTTTGATCGAGGCGATCGACGAGCACGTGCTGCGGGTGTGCGGCCAGATTCTCGATGACAGTCCAGCCTCGCCAGAGGTGGGGAACACCCCTGACGTCTATCGCGGCGGCACCGCGCAGCTGTTCATCGAGCATCCGGACGTGATGGACTACGTCGCTCGTGTGCTGACCGAAGGCGGAGCGACCGGTGCGGCGATCTTCGACGGTCTGGTCAAGATCAGCGAAACGCAGGGCGAGACCTTCATCGCGCGCGGTCTGGCCAGGCCCGACCTCGATCCGGTGTGGTCCGTGCTGAACCCGGTGCTGGTGCGCGTTGCGGCCAGCGTGTTCCGCAGACATATCGAACGGCACATCCCCGGACCCCTATACACCCGGGAACAGACACTGCGATGGGACGAGGCCACCACCAACCTCATCCGGCACGGTCAGCTCCGGGAAGCCGCACGCGACGGATCCGGCGGGCAGGACACGTCCCAGCCCTGAGCGTGACGGCCCACCATCAGGCGTCCTCGGCCACCGCTCTGGCGGCCTCGTCGATGATGGCCCGCATGGCCCGTTCGGCACCCGATTCGTCGCGCAGCCGTATCGCCCGGGCCACCTCGTCGTGCAGTTCGATGGCGGCGGGGTTGGGCAGTTCCGGCATCATCCCGTGGTGAGTGCGTCCGGTCAGTACCTCGGCGACCACCGCATTGAGCGCACGGAACATCTCGTTACCGCTGGCATCCAGCAGCGTTTGGTGAAAGATCTTGTCGGCCTGCAGATATGCGTCCAGGTCACCGGAGCGGCCGTGCATCACCATGTCGGACACCGCGGCGGCCATGATCCGGCAATGGTGTGGATTCGCCCGCCGGGCGGCCAGTGCGGCAGCGGCCGGCTCGAATCCGCGACGTAACTCCGACAGCGAGATCAGCTGGGCGGCCCGGTCCCCGGATTCCAGACGCCACCGAATCACGCTGGGGTCGAACACATTCCAGTTGGCTGCGGGCTGAATGGTGATACCGACGCGGCGGCGCGAGGACACCAGGCCCATCGACTCGAGTACCCGGATCGCCTCGCGGGCAACGCTGCGTGACACCCCGTGTTCGGCGCTGACCCCTTCCAGGGTGATCACCTCGCCGGGTGGGTATCTGCCGGACACCACGGCGGCGCCCAGGGCGGTCAGCACGTTGTCGTGCAGTGCGCTGACGTTTGACGACGGACCCACGCGTACATCGTGTCATAGCGGGCTTGGATTGGACTTAAAGCAGACGTATTTGTGATCCTCTTGCAATAGTATGACGTTTGAGTCATCCTGTGTGAGGTCAACCACAGTCAGGGAGGTGTAGCGATGCCGTCACCGATCGTCGTGATGGGCGTCTCGGGGAGCGGGAAGTCCACCGTCGGCGCCGCGCTGGCACAGCGGCTGCGCGTCCCGTTCGCGGACGCCGATGACTTCCATCCGCCCGCCAACATCGAGAAGATGAAGGCCGGCCACCCGCTCGACGACGAGGATCGCAAGCCGTGGCTGGCGACCCTGGGCGACTGGCTGGGGGAGCGTTGTGGTGACGGTGGCGTGATGAGCTGCTCGGCGCTCAAACGGCGCTACCGCGACCAGCTGCGTGCACACTGCCCCGGTATCCAGTTCCTGCACCTGAGCGGGACACCCGAGATCATCGGGGCGCGCCAGGCCAGCAGGCCCGGCCACTTCATGCCGGCCTCGCTGCTGGCATCTCAGTTCGACACCCTCGAACCACTCGAGGAGGACGAGGCGGGCGTCGTCATCGACGTCGGTCAGAGCATCGACGCCATCGTCGACACCTACATCTCACTCACCGGAGGGGAACACCGATGAACGCCGCCGTCACCCTGTTGGCCGACGCGCCCAAACTCGTCGAGCCGGTGGCCTCAGCCCCGCAGCTGATTCTGTCGTTCCTGGCCGGCATCGCCGTCATCGTCGTCCTGATCACCGTGGTGAAACTGCACCCGTTCCTGGCGCTCATCTTCGGTGGCCTCACCGTCGGCCTGGTCGCGGGGGAGAACCTGACCAAGGTGCTCAAGTCGTTCACCGACGGGTTCGGATCGACGGCCGCCAGCGTGGGCATCCTCATCGCACTCGGCGCGATGTTCGCCAAACTGCTCGCCGATTCCGGCGGCGCCGACGAAATCGTGGACACGATCGTCGGTGCAGCCTCGCCGCGCATGCTGCCGTGGGCGATGGCATTGGTCGGCGCCATCATCGGCCTCCCGATGTTCTTCGAGATCGGTCTCGTCCTGCTGATGCCGGTCATCTATCTCGTGTCCCGCCGGTCGCAGCAGTCCCTGATCACCATCGGTATCCCGGCGCTGGCGGGCCTGTCGGCCATGCACGGGTTCGTGCCCCCGCATCCCGGACCGCTGACGGCGGTCGGCCTGCTCAACGCCGATCTCGGTGTGACGTTGGGTCTCGGGGTGCTGGTGGCGATCCCGACGATCATCCTGGCCGGGCCGTTGTTCGGCAAGCTCGCCGGCAAGTGGGTGGTGGTGGATGCCCCCGACACCTTCGATGCCGACGAGACCAGGACACAGGACAAGCGACCGTCATTCGGGATCACGCTGTTCTCGGTGCTGCTGCCGGTCGCGCTGATGCTCGGCAAGGCCCTTGCCGATATCTTCATCGACAACGAAAAGCAATGGTTCCGAGCCATCTTCGATGCGCTGGGCACCCCGCTCGTCGCGCTTCTGCTCGCGGTGATCGTGGGCATGTTCACCCTGGGCCGGGGGGCGGGCATGGACCGGGCCACGCTCACCAAGTGCATCGAATCGGGTCTGCCGCCGATCGCCGGCATCATTTTGATCGTCGCCGCCGGTGGTGGCTTCAAACAGGTTCTGGTGGACAGCGGTATCGGCACCATGCTCGCGCGGTGGGCCGAAGGTGTGCACATCTCGGTACTGGTGCTGGCCTGGGTGCTCGCGGTGCTCATCCGGCTGGCCACCGGCTCGGCCACGGTCGCCACCATCACCGCTTCATCGCTGATCCTCGGCTTGGTGGAGGGGATGAGCACCGGCCAGGTCTCGCTGGTGGTGCTGGCAGTCGGCGCCGGCTCGCTGTTCTTCTCCCATGTCAACGACGCGGGGTTCTGGCTGGTCAATCAGTACTTCCGGCTCAGCGTCGGGCAGACCATCAAGACCTGGTCGATCATGGAGACGGTGCTGTCGGTCAGCGGCCTCGCCGTGGTGCTCATCCTGGACATCTTCGTCTAGCTGCGCACACCCGCGAAACCCCTTGAATCCGTGGGGATTCCAGGGGGGGCTGTTACGGGCTCTGCCGCGGCCGCGTGTCGACCTGGGGCACCTTCACCCAGCCGGGGTTGTTGACGAAATCCGACAAGCAGCCCGTGATACCGCGGCAGGCGATGATCGCGCCCGCGCTCGGTGCCGCACCGATGGCAGGTGGCGGGGTCACGACCAGATCGCAATTGTCGGTGTACGCGCCCACCTGTTGCTTGCCGACCAGAATCCCTTGGTTGGGGCAGGTCGCCATCACGTCCGGTTGATGTGTCGCGGCCGGCGCAAGCAGCGACGCACCCACGGCGCCGGCGAAGGCGCTCGCGGTGATCCACCGGGTCAGCGTGCCCATGTTGCTGAGAATACGCTGCGAACGTCAGCCTGGGTACGAGCCCGGAAACGGGCGCAGCCAGTCACGTGTGGGCAGTGGCCCCGACGGTGGTCGCAGCCGCTCCAGTACTGCCCGCAGCGGGGGCCAGTCCGCCCGCCCGCGTCGGGTGACCGCGTAGGTGGTCAGGACGACGCTGGGATCGGCGAGATCCAGCACCGTGACGCCCGCCATGGTGGGCCGGCCCAGCGGAAGCAGGCCCACGCCGTAGCCGCCGACGATGAGATCCTCGACGAGGTCCAGACTGTCGATCTGGTGTGAGATGCGCGGGGTGAAGCCCGCCAGTGCAGCCAGGGTCCGCAATGCCACCTCGTCGGCGCTGTTGCGCGAGTTCACAATCCACGGCTGGCCGGCATACGCGGAGATATCTGCCTGCCCACCGACCTCGGGTGCGCCCTGTTGCGGTACCCCGAGTCCCCATGGGATCTTCCACAGCGGGACGGCTTCCAGGACAGGGCTCAGCGCCGCAGGCGCCAGGTTGTAGTCGTAGGTCAGGGCGAGGTCCAGATCGTCATCGACGAGCAGCCGGAACGCCTCGACCGGTTCGTACTCGCTCACCACGACGTCGATACCGGGATACCGCGCGGTGAGCTCGGGCACGACCGGTAGCAGCGACACTCGGATGCCGGTCGCGAAGCCGCCGACTCGAAGCGTCCCGGCGGGTTCGGCGTGCGGATCCAGGTCGAGTCGGGCCGAGTCGAGGGCGGCCAGGATGGTCACGGCGTGATCGGCGAGCCGGCGGCCGGCAGGGGTGAGGCGTACCCGGCGGCCGTCCGGTTCGATCAGCGTCACCTTGGCTTCTCGGGCAAGTGCGGCCAGCTGCTGGGAGACCGTCGATGTCGTGAGGTGATGAGCATCGGCGACCGCCCGCATCGAGCCGAGCCGTGACAGGGTCAGCAGCAGCTGCAGTCGGCGGGGATCCATTCACCCATTCTGCGTCGGCGCCCGCGAATCATGGTTGGGTGGAAGGTCGCGTCTGGGAACTCCGCTGATCCGCAGTGTCGTCACTACAGTTTCGCGGCCTCGGCCATCAGCCGCGCGCCGATCTCGTTGATCTCGCCGATCGGCAAGGTGCGCAACGGATGTGCGGCCACGATCAACGCGACGCGGCCGTGCTGGTCGAACACCGGAGCGGCGATGGTGGCCACCGGCCGGGTCTCGCTGCTCTCCAGCAGGCCGATCGCGGTGAACTCGACCAGCAATCGCTCCATCAGCTGCCGCACTGAGTCGGGCAGATCGGTGGCGGTGCCCATCAGTTGTGCGGCCTGCGCCAGCGCCGGGGTCGTCCAGTCGATATCGAATCCGCGCTCACGCGTGTGGGCCAGCACCTGCTCCAGTCGCTGGGCCAGTTCGGTATTCGAAGATGCCGCCCGCGCGATCCAGTCCTGCCGACCTTGTGGGGTGTCCCACGCCGCGAACGCCACCCCGAACGGTGGTGCGTAAGGGATGCGGTCACCGGGCGCACTGGCCGTGCCCCCTTCGAAGGCCGTGACGACCAAATCGTCGCCTACCCGCTCTAATACTGTTGCTGGATAACCACTATCGGACGATATCCGCTGTATTGCGAGTCGCGCAGCCACTACGACGGGGCGGGCCGCGTCCAGCCGGGCCGCCACCAGCGCTAGAGCGGGTCCCAGTGCGAACGTCTTGTCGACGGGATCTCGGCTGACCCAGCCCCGATCCCACAACGTCTTGAGGATCGCGTGGGCGGTGGCTTGGGTCAGTTCGAGTTCGCGGACGATATCGGAGAACCGCAGCGTCTCATTGCCTGGCCTGGCCAGCAGTTCGATCACGTCGAGCGCCCGACCGGTCGGGGCTGAGCTGGATCCACGAATGTCTTGACTCCTCACTTCCGGCACGTTTAGCGTGTGGTCATATATTCGAGAGTATGTCTCGAATAATCGAGACTGACAAGAGGTTGCCATGCGTGCGGTGCTACTGCGTCACGGTGAACTCACCGTCGGTGACACACCGGATCCGGTTCCCGGCCCGGGCGAGCTGCTGCTTCGCACCCTCAGTACCGCGATCTGTGCCTCCGACGTGCACTTCATGGATCACCCGGCGCTCGCTGACGACCCCACCGGCCGGACTCTGTACGATGCCGAGCGCGATATCGTGCTCGGTCATGAATTCGTCGGTGAGGTCATCGGGCACGGACCGGGCTGCACCGACCAGTTCCCGGTCGGCACCCGCGTCACGTCGATTCCGATCAGGCTGGTCGCCCGGAACAAGCGGAGCGACGGGGAAGAACCCCGCGGCGCCGACGGGGCCCACATCATCGGTCAGCATCCCGACGCGCAGGGCAGCTTCGCCGAGAAACTGATCGTCAACGAGATGCTCGCGAAACCGGTGCCCGGCGACGTGTCCGACGACGCCGCCGCCTTGACCGACGCGTTCGCCGTCGGCGAGTTCTACGTGCGCTCGGCGGCGATACAACCCGGCGAGATCGCCATCGTCCTCGGGGCGGGCGCCGTCGGCCTGTCCGCAGTGGCGGCCTTACATGCCAGGGGTATCGAACCCATCGTGGTATCCGACTTTCAAGCCGATCGCCGTGCCCTCGCCGAGGCTTTCGGTGCACACGTCACCGTCGACCCTGTCGTGCAGTCGCCGTTCGAGGTCTTCCGGCAGCTTCGAGCTGAGCGCCATCTGCCGGGTCCGGCAATCGTTTTCGAGTGCGTCGGCGCCGGCGGGCTGATCCAACACATCGTGGAATCGGTGGAGATGTGCACCCGCATCTACTGTGCCGGGGGCTGGTACACCGGCGACACCCTCAGCATCACCAACGCCACCCGCCAGGGTGTCACCATTCAGTTCGGCGGTGGACCCATGCCGCAGGACTGGTACGGCACGCTTGACGCCATCGCCGGGGGACGGCTCGATCCGCTGCCCGCTGTCGGGAAGATCATCGGCCTCGACGAGATTCCGCACGCCCTGGATCTCGCCCGCCGCTCGGAGGGCCCACCCCGAATCCTGGTACACCCGAACGGAGATGTGCAGTGACCGATCATGCCCAGATAACCGAGGTCCTGATTCGGTACGCCACCGGTATCGACCGCCGCGACTGGCCGCTGTTCCGCACCGTCTTCACCGCGGACTGCGCACTGGACTATGGCGAGATCGGCGCCTGGAACGGAGTCGACGCCGTCACCGAATTCATGGTGCTCGCGCATGCTGGCGCCGGCCATACCATGCACCGGCTGAGCAATATGGCCATCACGGTCACCGGCGACACCGCCATCGCCCGGACGTACCTCGACGCACTGATCCTGGCCGCCGACAACGCTTCCGGGGTGAGCGCCATCGGGTTCTACGATGATGAACTCGTCCGCACGGGCGATGGCTGGCGTATTGCGCGGCGTCGATTCACCTCCGTGCGGATCGCGGTGATCGGTTCATGAAGTTCGCCGACAAGTACGGACCGTGGGCGGTGGTGGCCGGCGCATCCGACGGGGTCGGCGCATTGTTCGCCGAAGGGCTGGCCGAGCGGGGCGTCAACGTGGTGCTGGTGGCGCGCAGGCAGCACATCCTCGAACAGGTCGCCGAAGGGATCGAGGCCCGGACCGGCGCCCGAACCCGCACGTTGGCAGTCGATCTCAGTGACGATGGGGCCACCGCGGCGATCGCCGCTGCCACCGCCGACTTGGAGATCGGCTTCCTGGTGTACTGCGCGGGCGCCGATCCGAACTTCCGGCCTTTCCTCGACCAGCCCGTCGCGGCCGCCGAATCGATGGTGCAACGCAACTGCCTGGCACCACTTCGCCTATGCCATCACTTCGCCGCACCGATGGTGGCCCGCGGCCGCGGTGGCATCGTGCTCTTCGGATCCGGTGCCGGCTTCGCCGGCGGGCCGAACATGGTCGCCTACGGCGCGAGCAAAGCCTTCGACATGGTGTTCGCCGAAGCGCTGTGGGCCGAACTGCACGGCAAGGGCGTCGACGTGGTCGGCCTGATCCTCGGCAAGACCGACACCCCGGCATTGCGCAGCCTCGAACACAGTCGAGGAATACTGCCCGACGCCAATACCGCACCCCCGGATGCCACGCCCGCCGCCGACGTCGTGGCGGAGGCCTTCGCCGGCCTCCCCGACGGCCCCACCGTGCTGGTCGGCGAGCAGATGAAGGCGGCCGCGCCAATGCTGGCGTCGTTGAGCCGCAATGAGGCCGTCGCCCTGATCACGGCGGCCAGCGCGGCAACCATGGGATGAGTCCGCGCTGTTCACCCAGAAGAAGTTCCCGACGGCATCCGAACTGCCACTGCGAGACCATCCTGCGCGACGCGGTCTACCTCGACCACTGGGGCACGCCGGCCGATTCGGTGCTCGAGGGGGACTGACGGCCACCAGAACCACCGGCCCAGCAACACCACCATCGACGGCAGCACGAAGGTCCGCACGATGAGCGTGTCGATCAACAGCCCCATACCGACGGTGAGACCGATCTGCGCAACACTGGTGACGGTGCTGGCCAGCAGGGCCAGCATGGTGTGACACCGAAGACCAACCCGGCGGTGGTCACCACGGCGCCGGTGGCTCCAAAGGCCCGGATCACGCCGGTGCGGATCGCGTTCTGCCGTGACTCCTCCCAGATCCACCGAAGCAGGTCGCCACGGAGCCCACCGGGCGTGAGTTCGATGTGCTGACCTTGATCGGCAAAGGACGGTCCAACGGCGAGATCGCCGATGAGCTGTTCATTTCCGGGGTGACCGTCAAGAGCCATATCGGCCGGATCTTCGACAAGCTGGGCCTGCGCGATCGCGCCGCGGCCATCGTGTACGCCTACGACCACGGCATCGTGACACCCCTGTGACGGGCTGCGCTCCTGCCCGGAACCGGCACGGCGCTCCTACGCGGAAACGGCCCTGTGCGACGATGCGGCAATGGCACGTCCGTTTCATTTCGTCCAGACCGAGCAGGACACCTTCCTGCCCACCGCGTACGCGCAGAGCCACTGGGGCCCGGACCACCTCAACGGTCCGGCGCTCGTCGGCCTGGTGGCGCGCACGCTGGAAACCGCGTTCGGACGTCCCGAATTCCTGCCGGCCCGGCTGACGGTCGATCTTTTCAAGGCCGCCCGTGGTGTGCCGACCACGGCCAAACTCGCGCTGGTGCGCGACGGGCGCCGGGTGCGCAATGCCGAGTGCGAGCTGGTCCAGGACGGGGTGACGGTGGTCCGCGCCACGTTGGTGCAATACCGGCTCTCGGAACCACCGCGTGGCCGGGAATGGGTGGCACCGATGACTTTCACCGGTCCCGTCGATCGCGATGACGCCCGCGGTATCGGGATCGGCAGCGATGACGCCGGCTGGACGGGCGCCATCGCCGATCATCAGAACACCTCACGTAAGCGGTTCGTCAACCGCACCATCGATGTGGTCGAGGGCGACGCGAACTCGCCGTTCGTGCGGGCGGCCATGGCCGCCGAAGGAACCAGCCTGGTCACCAATCTCGGCACAGCGGGCGTCGGCTACATCAACGGGGATCTGACCGTGGCACTGTCCCGGCTACCCGGTGACGAGTGGATCGGGGTGCAGGCCGACTCGCACTGGGCTGCCGACGGGATCTCGGTGGGCGCCTCGACGTTGTTCGACAGTGCAGGCGCCTTCGGGACCGGAATGGTGACGGCGGTGGCCAACCCGGCCGCACAGATCGATTTCGCCAACGACCCGTTCCCCGAGCGCACCCGTTGATATACGTCGCACGACGATCGGGTCACACCGGACATCACGATCGGCTAAGGAAAAGGCCTCGAACATAAGGAAGATCGGCCATCCTGCGCACCGTCGCGCCACGGAACGCAAAACTGAGACCGAACTCACCGGAGTTTGCTGTAACGGCCGAAATGCACGCTCGACGACGCGGTTCGCGGTGTTTAGGAGTTTCCGTATGGTGGAAATCGGGTCGGGTCCCGAACAATTGACGACTCGAAGGAATCTCCGCTCATCATGAAACTGAAGTTCTGCAATCGAATCGCTCTCTCCGTGCTGGCGGCGGGCGGTGCGCTCAGCGCCGTCGTGCTGGCTCCGATCGCCTCCGCTGATCCGGTGGACTGCAGCCGGCAGTCGATCGACGCCACCGTGCAACAGACCACCGGTGCGGCCCAGGATTACCTGGGCGCCCACCCGGGCGCGAAGCAGGCCGTGTCCGTCATCTACACCCAGCCGCGGGATGTCGCGTCGGCGAGCATCCGGACATACTTCACTGCCAACCCGCAGGAGTACCTGGAATTGAGGAGCATCTTGGCGCCGATCGGCGACAAGCAACGCGCCTGCAACACGACGGCCCTCTCACCCGAAATGGCCTCGGCGTACAGCGAGTTCATGGCCGGCTGACGGGGTTCGACTCCCGACGCTCAACCCTTGACGACCTGCGTCCCACCGGCCAGGTCGTCATGGGTGCCCTGTCGCCACGGGCTGTTCCTGATCGACACGGCGATCACCACGTAGGCGACGAAGGCGAGCAGGCCGCCGACGTAGGGCACGGCCGCCAGGAGTGTGAACGAGTTGCGGATCGCCGACTGTTTCAGATCTGGGTGCGGACGGCCGTGGGGTCCCCGCACGTGCAGCCCCAACAGCTTCTTGCCCGGTGTCCATCCGACGGACACTTCGAACGCCACGAAGTAGATGAACGTCAGCAGGCCTGAAAACAGGCCGGTGACAAGAATATTCGAGAAGGAATCAAGGGACACGACCGCAAAGAGGCTTGCGGCGTTGACAATGACGCCGTCGATCACCCGAGCGAAGAACCGGGGACCGAGATTGCCGGGCACCGCGGACTTGGGCGCTTGGGACTGCCATGGTTGCGACACGTGGTCACCGCTGCTCATCACCTGAATCTACGCAGGGGAGCGGCCGCGGACCAAGCTCGAGTCATCCGTGCGCTCGGAATCATCGAATGCTCTACCCCTGCGTTCGGCCTGCGGGCTGCCGCTGAACAGTGCGGAATCGGCCTGCTGCGTCGGGCCGGCAACCACGGCCTGGCTGCGCACCTGATCGTCGCCGACGCCGTCGATGCGGCCGCGCGGCAGCGCACCGGGATTGGTCTGCAGCCACTTGACCATGCCTTCGCGCACATCACATCGCAGATCGAACAACGCACCGGCGTTGGCCGCGCTCACCAGCATGCGCACCCGTACCCGCCCGTCGACGGCATCGGTCACCTGCAGGACACCGACGCGGCCGTCCCAGAGCGGGTTCTCCCGCAAGAGCCGGTCGAGTTCGGCCCGCATCGTCTCGAAGCCGACGGTGAAATCGACATCGACTTCGGCGGTGCCGAGCAGTTCGGTGGCGTTGCGGGTCCAGTTCTGAAAAGGCTTGGTGGTGAAGTACGTGGACGGGAGCACCAGACGGCGTTCATCCCAGAGATGGATCACCACGTAGGTCAGGGTGATCTCCTCGATGCGACCCCATTCGTCCTCCAGCACCACGACATCGCCCACCCGGATGGCATTGGAGAAGGCGATCTGGATCCCCGCGAACGCCGCGCCCAGCGAGGTCTGCGCCGCCAGGCCGGCGACCACGGAAAGCACTCCAGCAGAGGCGAACAGCGTCTTGCCGATATCGCTGAAGGACGGGAACGTCATCAGGGCGGCGGCCGAACCCAGCACGACGACGATCGCGATGACGAGGCGCCGCAGGACAGTCACCTGGGTACGGATCTTGCGACGGTGCCGATCAGCGTCCGTCAGCCCCTCGTCACCCCCGGCGAATCGTTCGATGACCTGCCGCTCGGCCACCGTCACCAAACTCGCCAACACCCAGGTGAAGGTGGCGATGAGCGCGATCAGCAGTGCGTGGTCCACCTCGCCACGCCAGCTCGCCTGCGCGTCTGAGGTGCGGCGCACCGCCACGGAGGCCGCGATCACCACCAGGGCCGCGCGCACCGCGTTGCGGGTCAGCTGACCGACGTCGCGGATCAGGCGGCTGCGCCTGCCCAGCCGGACGAGTAAGCGGGACAACGCAAAACTCAGCCCGTAAGCGATGACGACCGCCCCGGCCACCCAGGCCGCCGTGACGGCGAAGCCGGTGGCGGAATCGAACTCGGTGTTATCGGTCATGTGACGACGCGCTCCTGGATCGGGGGCAGTGTGTATGCGACGACGTGCATTCGACGACGCCGTCGACTTTCACGTGCCTTCCCGCGCTGACGCGGCGGGTAAACCGGTCACCGCCGCCCGACCCGCCTTTGGGATGAGGGTCACAACCGACGCCAGATTGTTTGATGAATGCGAACAATATGTCAGTCAAAATCACGTGGACATGAACGTTCTGGCTGCCGTTCAATGCAGAGGTGACTTCCGCGACCGCACGCAACGGTGCATTCATGGCGATCGCCGCGATGTGCGCGGTGCAGCTCGGCGCCGCGATCGCGGTACAGCTGATCGACGATATCGGCGCCGCGGGCACCGCGTGGCTGCGGTTGGCCTGGGCCGGCCTGCTGATGCTGGCGCTCGTGCGTCCGCGCCGTGCGGCGTTCACCCGGTCGGCGTTCCGCACATGTGTGGTGCTCGGTGTGGTGACTGCCGGAATCACCCTGCTGTTCATGATGGCGGTGGCGCGGATCCCGTTGGGCACCGCCAGTGCGCTGGAATTCCTCGGGCCCCTCGGTGTTGCGGTGGCCAAGGGTTCCGGCCGCTATCGGCTGCTGTGGCCGGGGTTGGCGACGGTGGGCGTGCTGCTGCTGACCGAACCGTGGGCCGGATCCGTCGACCCCGTCGGGGTGCTCTACGCGTTGGGGTCGGCGGTGTGCTGGGGGATGTACATCCTGCTGACCCAACGGGTGGGGGATGAGGTCGCCGGGATCGCCGGCCTGGCCGTATCGATGCCCGTCGCCGGCCTCGTCGCGACGGTGGTGGCCGGGCCCGCGGTGTTCGGCCGTCTGACGCCGGAGATTCTGTTGATCGGGGCGGGGCTGGCGATCCTGCTGCCCATCATCCCGTTCGCGCTGGAATTGCTGGCGCTCCGCCGGCTCACCGCCGCAGCGTTCGGGACTCTGATGAGTCTGGAGCCGGGCTTCGCGATGCTGATGGGGCTTCTCGTCCTGCGTCAGGTGCCGGCACCGCTCGCCGTCGTCGGCATCGTCGCGGTGGTGGGTGCCGGGATCGGGGCGGCCCGCACCGGCGTCCGCAGCGAGACGCACGGAGGTCCTCGCCGCCACCGACTGTCCGGTGCTCAGGTCACCTGACCGTCATGGCGTCCGATGCCGGTGGCGCAACTTTCGGACCGCTTATCTGTAGCGGGACGCGATGACTCTATTCATACAGGTCAGTACGAATAGCTCATCCGTATGGCGATAAGAGGCATGGTCGCTTGTGTCGCAGAAAACGCGCTCTACGTCTGCTCCGGGGGAACGGTGTCGGCGTGGAGGATTTGCATTTTCGCCTGTGCCAGTTCAGCTTTGGTTGTTGCGTCGACTGTCGGATAGTGCGGATTCAGACTCCGCAGTGTCTCCAGCAGCACCGCTGAGGTCGATAGGTGGCTGAACCACTTGTGGTCCGCGGGAATGACATACCAGGGTGCCCATTCGGTGCTGGTGTGGGTCAGCATGTCCTGGAACGCGTGCTGGTAGTCGTCCCAGAACGCGCGCTCCCGGAGATCGTCCACCGAGAATTTCCAGTTCTTCTCAGGTTCGTCGATACGGGCCAGGAAGCGGCGTTCCTGTTCCTGCTTGGAGACATTGAGGAACAGCTTCACGATCACGGTTCCGTTGTCGGTCAGGTAACGCTCCCAACCGTTGATATCGCGATATCGCCGTGTCCAGACGTCGGGATGGTTCAGCGCCGGCGTGCGCGGCCACAGTGTCTCCGGGTGCACGCGGGTGATCAACACGTTCTCGTAGTGGGATCGGTTGAATACGGCCATGCGCCCCAGCTCCGGCAGCACCTGTTGATGACGCCATAGGTAATCGTGTGCCCGCTCGGTCACCGACGGCGCTTTGAAGCTGTACACGTCGACCCCTTCGGGGTTCAGACCGCTCATCACATGTTTGATGGTGCCGTCTTTGCCGGCGGCGTCGATGGCCTGCAAGACGATCAGCAGCGCCCGCTCGGCGGAGGCGAAGAAGCGGTCCTGCAAATCCAGCAGGGCGGCTTTCGCGTCGGCCAGAGCCGCTGCGCCATGGTCGTCTCGGAGCTTGTCGTCGTGGCGGCCCGGATCGAAGTCCCGGGGTAGATCCACGACGGAGCCCGGTTGCACGCGGCACGCCCCGGCCAGACTCGTCCATTGTGTCGACACCAGCGCCTCCCAGTTTCATTGTCGGCCGGCGCACCGGGGCGCCGGTGAGGTTGTCAGGTACGCGCGCCAGAGCCGCTGGTGCGCTGGAATACTGCTTCGATCGCGAAGGACAATGCCACCATCGCGGCCAGCACCAGACAGGGTCCGACCCTGCTGTTGGCCACCAACGCGGCCAGTGCCCCCACGCACGCGGCAGCCGCCACCAGCGAGATCCATGGGGCGGCGCCGTGTGCGCGAGCGGTGCGCGCCGCAGCGATATTCACGGCGGCGAAAATGATAAGAAATCCGGCGCTGCCCATCGTGGAAATACTCTGCAGATCGAGCACATTGGCGATCACTGCGGTCGTGACGGCAGTGATCAGCAGTCCCTCCAACGGCTGATTCCAGATCGGGCGTTCCAGACGGGCAGGCAGTTCGCGTGAGGTCGCAATGACGTAGGTCATGCGGGCCGTCCCGTAGAGGGTGGCGTTGATAGCCGAGGCCGTTGACAGCATCGCGGCGATCCCGATCATCGTGAACCCCAAGGCCCCAAGTTCCGGGCGGGCGGCCTCGGCGAGTGCATAGTCGCGGGCATTCACCAGGTCTGCGATGGGCACCGAGCCGACCGCGACGACGGCAACGAGCACATAGAGCCCGATCACGAAAATCACCGAGGTGTAGTAGGCCCGGGTGAGCGTCCGGCCCGGATCGGGGACGTCCTCGGCGGCATTGGCGATCAGTTCGAACCCTTCGTAGGCCAGGAAGATGATCATGCCGCCCGCCACGACGGACACGGGTGAACTCCACTGTGCCGGTTCCAGCCGGGCCGTCGAGACGCCCGCCAGCCCGACCACCACGAACAACACCAGGATGGCGATCTTGATGGCGACGACGACCCGCTCGGCACGAGCCACCGTGGCGGCGCCGGCAATGTTGACCACCGTGATCGCCACGATGGCTGCGGTCAGAAACACGTGCTCGAGGGCACCGTGGAATCGCTCGGGTGTGAAACTCGCTGCGTAGCTGCCGAACGCATGTGAGTACAGGGCGAGCATGACGATATAGCTCAGCCACAGCAGCACGTTGATCCCGCCGGAGAACACACCGGTGCCGAACGCGCGGTTCACGAAGGTCACCGTGCCACCACGGCTGGGATACCTCCTCGACAACAGGGCATACGACCGCGCTGTCAGTAGCGCCACCACCCCGGCCAGAGCGAAGGCCACCGGAGCCGCGCCCTTGGTGATCTGCACCGACAGCCCGAGCACCGCGAAGATCCCGCCGCCGACCATCCCGCCGAGGCCGATCGCTACCACGCCCCAATAGCCCACGGGGTGGCCGGCTGTGGGCGCCGGTCGGGTCATCGCCGCAGCCTGTCCCCGGCGCCGGCCGTCAATCTGGCGACGCCTGAACTGCGCTGGGGGGTCGGGCTCTTTCGGGTACGGCCGCCATCGAGAATCCAGTAAGCGAACAGTTTGACCTGGTCGGTGAGCAATGCCCACACCAGGGCATAGCCCCAGACGAACAATGCCCAACCCCAGCCCAGCGGTGTCATGTACAGCCCGTAGACGGCAATGAGGGTGGCGACTCCCTGGGTGCCCAGGACCGCGATCAATAGCACGCGGGCGGGGCGGATCGACCAGAACGGGCCGCGGGTACGGGTCAGGAAGATGGTCAGGTGTCCGGCGACCGACAGCAGTAGGTACATCATCGTCTGCAACCGGGGGTGACCGAGATGGAAGATGCGGTCGCCCAGATAGAACAGGCCGAACGCTGCGATCGGGCCGACGATCCCCAGGACGGTTGCGATGCCGAGGACTGTGCGCATGTTCCAGGCTTCGGGCTCGTTGCGGTAGCGGACGTTGTCGTAGGCGATGGACAGGATCGCGCCGTCATTGAGCAGCGCAAGCATCACGATCATGATCGCGGTGACCGGGTAGAAATTGAAGACGAGAATCGCAACGGTCATGAACAGCAGCACTCTCAGCGTCTCGGCGATGCGGTACATCGCATAGCTGTTCATCCGTTGAAAGATCCTGCGGCTCTCCTGGATCGCGTCGATGATCACCGACAAACCCGGGGTCAGCAGCACGATGTCGGCGGCCGCACGGGCCGCATCGGTAGCCCCGGACACCGCGATGCCGCAGTCGGCTTCTTTCAGCGCGGGGGCGTCGTTCACGCCGTCGCCGGTCATGCCGACGATGTGGCCGCATTTCTGCAGGACATCGACGATGTGGAATTTGTGCTCGGGGAACACCTGAGCGAAGCCGTCAGCGGTTTCGATCGATTCGATCACGGCGGGCGATTCGGACTTGTGCACATCTCCCAGGCCGGCGGCATCGAGGATGTGGGCACCGAGCCCCACCTTCGTCGCGGTCTCCTTGGCGATAGCCAACGCATCCCCGGTCACCATCTTGATGGCGACGCCCATCTGGCGTGCCGCGGCGACGGTAGCTGCAGCGTCGGGGCGCGGAGGGTCGAACAGCGGCAGCACACCCAAGAACCGCCACGGGCCGCCGGCATCGGACCGAGCCACACCCAGTGCCCGGAAGCCCTGAGCAGCAAAGCCATTGACTGCGGTCTCGATCTCGGAGCCAACCTGTGCTCCAACGGCGCACAGCGCCAGGATCACTTGCGGGGCGCCCTTGCTGACGGTGAACGTCGAATCCTCCGCATCGCGCACACTGGCTTCGGTGCGCTTGTGCACTGGGTCGAACGGCTGAAAGTGAGTCACCTGGTAGCCGGTCAGAGAGCAATCGTCAGGAAGGGCACCGAGGACGGCCAGGTCGATCGGGTCGTTGTTGTCGGCGCGCGACGCCAGCGCGGCAGCGAGGATCACGTCCTCGGCGCGGACGCCGTCGACGCTGAACGGTACGCCCAGGGTGAGCGCGTTCTGGGTCAGGGTGCCCGTCTTGTCGGCGCACAGCACGTCCACACCGGCGAGTTCCTCGATGGCGACCAGCTTGCTGACGATCGCCTGCTTCTTGGCGAGCAGTCGAGCCCCGACAGCCATCGTCACCGACAGCACCGTGGGCATCGCTACCGGAATGGCCGCCACGGTCAGCACCAGCGCGAACTGCAGGGTGGTGAGCACGGCGTTGCCGCGCATCAAGGAGGCGGACACGATCACCGCGACGAGGGCGACCGCAAGAAGGATCAGGTAGTTGCCGATCTTGAGGACTGCGCGCTGGAAGTGGCTGACGGTGTGCGCATCTTGGACCAGCTCGGCGGTCTTACCGAAATAGGTGCGAGTTCCGGTGGCATACACCAAAGCGCCGATCTCGCCGCGGCGGATGACGGAGCCGGAGAACACGGCTGCACCGGCTTGCGCGCTGACCGGCAGTGACTCGCCGGTCAGCGCGGACTGATCTATCTCGACGGCATCGCCGTCCAGCAGCCGTGCGTCGGCCGGGACGATGTCGCCCAGGCGCAGCCGGATCACATCGCCGGGCACCAGTTCCCGCGCCGGTGCGGTGAGCCAGGTGCCATCGCGGCGCACGCGGGCGGTGATCGCCAACCTGGCCTTCAGCGCGTCAATCGCGTTGCCCGCCTGGTATTCCTCCCAGAAGCCGACCACCGCGTTGGCGATCAGCAACACCAGGATGATGAAGAAGTCCGGCCAGTGCCCGACCACCCCGGACAGGATGACGGCCACCTCGATCATCCACGGAATAGGACCCCAGAAATAGGAGAGGAACTTCAACACGGGGTTGGGTCTGTGCTCGGCGATCTCGTTGGGCCCGTAGTGCGATAGTCGGTCGTGCGCCTCGGTCTGGCTCAGCCCGTCCACCGAGCTGTGCAGCGCCTTCTCGACCTCAGCGAGAGGTAGCGTCTTGAGCTCGTCGCCGCCTGCGCCTTGCGGGTTGGACGGTGAATGCGTGGTCTTGATGGACATTTCGATCGCCTGCAATTCGTTCTCGGGCAGATTCTGGCGGGCACAGCGGCGTATTGTGGCCGCTCGCCAGCCGGTGGTCCACGACCACCGGTTGTTTCACGTCCGACGACATCAACGGGCGCCTGAGCAGCGGATTGTCATATAAGTACGGTTGGCCCACCGAGAGATGATTCACCGCCCGCCAGTACGCATCGATGTCGTGGAGAAGCCCGGTGTTCAACACCGGCTCCGAACCGTGCTGCCCCTGGTGCCGACACCACTGAACTCGAAGCGGCACAGCATCGTGACCGCTCCATCCACGCTACGACTACCCAGCCCTTGAGACCAGGGTCTCCAGTCACCAATCGTGGGGCCTTGGGGCCCGCGCTTGCGACGACCGCAGGCAACTTCAACTGGAACTCGGCACCGCTCGCCGTCGTCGGCATCGTCGCGGTGGTGAGTGCCGGGATCGGGGCGGCCCGCAGCGAGACGCACGGTGCGCCGCCGGAGGCTAGCCTCGGTACATGTCGAACGGAATCTTCGCCCACCCAGTGACGCGTGCGGTCAACAAACTGGCCGTGGCTCTCACCGCGGTCCCCGCCATCGGTGAACTGATCGGTCGCAGCCTGGTTGAAATCCGCTACACCGGCCGCAAGTCCGGGCGGATCTTCCAGACGCCGGTCAACTACCGACTGACCGGTGACCAGGTCACCATCGCCGTCATGGCGCCCGATGCCAAGAGTTGGTGGCGCAACTTCCTCGGCGACGGCGGGCCCATCACCTTGCTGAACTTCCGTGGCGCCGACCGCACCGGCCATGCCGTCGCCACCCGCGACGACAAGGGCCGGGTCAAGGTGCGTGTTCGGCTCGACTAGATGTCGACGCGCTTGCGTCGGTACAGCGTTCCGACTCCGAGCAGGATCAGGCTGATCACCAGGATCGCCGTGGCCAGCACGTTGATCTGGGGTGGCACAGCCGCTTTCACCGCCGCATTCACATACAGCGGGTAGGTGACGGTGGATCCGCTGACGAAGTAGGTGATGATGAAATCGTCCAGGGACAGCGCGAAGGACAACATGCCCGCCGCGATGATGCCCGGCACGATGAGGGGCAGGGTCACGCGGAAGAAGGTGCGGGTCGGACTGGCGCCCAGATCCATCGAAGCATCTTCCAGCGTCCAGTCGAAACCGCGCACCCGGGCCCGCACCGTCATCGCGATGAAGCTCACCTCGAACGCGACATGCGCGATCACGATGGTGGTGTAGCCCGCCGCCCAGTGCAGATCCAGAAACAGGGTCAGCAACGAGGCACCCATCACCACTTCGGGAGCGGTGAGCGGCAGCACCATGAAGGTGTCGACGGCCTTGCTGCCGCGGAAGCGTTGACGCACCAAGGCGATCGCCAGCAGAGTGCCGAGCACCAGCGCGATCAGCGTGGACACCAGCGCGACATTGAGACTGAGCTTGAGTGCGTCCACCAGTGCGGGGTACTTGAACGGGTGCAGCCAGTTGTCCAGGGTGAAGCCCTGCCAGCTGTAGTTGAACTTGCCCGCCGGGTGGTTGAACGAGAAGAGGACGATCACGAAGATCGGCAGGAAGAGGTACAGCAGTACCAGGCCGCCCACGACCCGCAGGACCAGATCACCCCATTTGGGCCTGGCCCGAACCTTTTTCACCACAGACTGCTCCACGGTGGCGGTCATACCAGGTCCTCGGTACCCAGCGCGCGGGTGTAGAGCAACACGCCGATGACGATCAGGACCATCAGTCCCAGGCTCAGCGCCGCGGCGACGGGGTAGTCCTTGACCACCAGGAACTGTTTCTGGATGACATTGCCGATCATCGTCGTCTGGGTACTGCCCAGGTAGTCCGCGTTGATGAAATCACCCACCGCCGGGATGAACACCAGCATGCTGCCGGCGAGCACGCCGGGCAGCGACAGCGGCAGGATGACCTTGCCGAAAGTGCGCGGACTCGACGAGTACAGATCGCGGGAAGCCTCCAACAGACGCGGATCGATCTTCTCCAGACTGACGTACAGCGGCAGGATCATGAAGATGATCCAGTTGTAGATCAGGCCGCCGATCACCGCCCAGCCGGTCGACAGCAGCCGTCCCTCGCTGGGGATCAGGCCGATGGTGTTGAGGACGCTGACCACCCAGCCGTCATCGGCCAGGATGGTCTTCCACGCCAGGGTGCGGATGAGGAACGTCACGAAGAACGGCAGGATCACCAGGCCCAGGATCAGATTCTTGAACCTGCCCGCCTTGAACGCGATCATGTAGGCCAGCGGGAAAGCCAACAGCAGGCACGCCACCGTCGCCACGGCCGCGTAGCCGAACGACCGCAGGATCTGATCCTGATATTGGTGGAACGCCGTGGTGAAGTTGCCGACGTTCCAGTCGAAGGTCAGGGTCGGCAGGTACACCGACCCGCCCGCGGTGGACAGCGACGTGCGGGCCAGTGAAAACAGCGGCACCACAAAGAAAATCGTGAGATAGGCCAGCGCGGGCAAGATCATCAGGTAGGGCGCGATCTTGCTGCGCTGCCTGCTGCTGGAGGCGACTCCTGCCATGCGATCAGCCGCCGGTGACCGCGGCGTACAGGTTGTTGAACTGCTGGGTCTGCTCGTCGGTCAAGGCAGCCCAGTTCTTCAGCCGGCCGATGGTCTCGGGAGTCGGGTTGATCAACGGGTTCTTGGACAACTTCGGATCGATCTTGTCCAACTCTTCTGCCATATCGGACAGCACCGGCACGTACTGGGTGTGGGCGACCAACTTGGCATAGTTCGGACGGTCGTACACGTAGTTGATCCAGGCCTCGGCGGCTTTTTGGTTCTGGGTGGTGTAGGGGATCACCTGGGTGTCGATGAACCAGTCGCCACCGGACTCGGGCACGACGAACTTCAGGTCGGGATTGTCTGCCTGCAACTGCACCACGTCACCCGAATACGCCTGGGCGATCGCGACATTGCCGGCGGCAAGGTCATCGGAATAGTCGTTGCCGGTGAACCGGCGGATCTGGCCC
Organism: Mycolicibacterium fluoranthenivorans; assembly: GCF_011758805.1. NCBI lineage: Bacteria > Bacillati > Actinomycetota > Actinomycetes > Mycobacteriales > Mycobacteriaceae > Mycobacterium > Mycolicibacterium fluoranthenivorans. The sequence continues at coordinate 3,232,891 of NZ_JAANOW010000001.1, forward strand.
TTGTCCTTCTGCTCACGCACCAGGTCGACGGCTTTGGTGATGGACTCGGTGGTGGGATTCTCCGGTGAATTACCTTGGGACTGCATGATCATGCCCAGCCCATCCTGGACATCGGAGAACAGGCTGACTTTGCCCTTGAACGCGGGATCCCAGAGATCGTCGATCTTGGTGATATCACGGCCGGTGGCCGCCCTGTTGTAGGCCAGACCGACCATGCCGGTCATGTACGGGGCGGTGTACTTGCGTCCGGGATCGACCGACGAGTTCAGCAGATCGGGCCGCAGGTTCTTGCGATTGGGCACACCGGCCTCGCTGATCTCATTGAGCCAACCGAGTCCCTTGATCCGGGCGGCCATGAACTGGGTGGGCACCACCAGGTCGGCGCCGATGTCCTGTTTACGCGACAGCGGCTCCTTGACCTTGGCGAACCACTGCTCGTTGTCGTTGAAGTCTTCCTTGTAGTCGACGGTGATACCGCTGGCCTTCTGGAAGGCGGCGACGAATCCGTCGGCCATATACAGCGGCCAGTTCGAGATCCGCAGAGTGCCCGATGCGGGGCCACTGTCCTGCGTGCTGCTGCTCGACGACGAGCTCCCGCCGTTCGACCCGCAGGCCGCCAGGAAGGAGGGACCCAGGATCGCCGCTGCGGCCGCCGCAGCACCGCCGCCGATGAAGCGCCGCCGGCTGGTCCGGTTGGATGCCAGGCGGGTGAGCAGGCGGGGATCGATCTCGTTGGACATGCGGGACCTTTCGTGAATTCTTGAACCGTTGTGGTTGGGGAGGAGCCGGCGACAGCTAGGAGTCGTCGAGCATCTCCTCGAGGTCCTCGGTGGTGGGGATATCGGCGGCGGGCAGCACGAGGGAGGCATCCGGGGTCCAGTTGACGTACACCTCGTCACCGGGGCGCAGCAGCGGCAGATCCTGTTCCGCGCCGACGTGGGCAACCACGATGGACTCGTCGGGCGCCACCAACGACAACCGCACCACCGGACCCTGGAAGGTCAGGTCGCGCACCGTCGTGCGCACCGCGACCACGTCTCCGGTGGGTGCTTCCACGCTCACCCGGACACGCTCCGGGCGGATCATCAGGGTCGCCTGCCCGCCGGCCTCGATGGCGGTATCGCCCGGCCGGGATTTCAGCGTCGAGCCCAGCACCTCGATCTCCACGTAATCTCGGTTGGCTCGCCCGGTCTGCTTGCCGGCCCACAGGTTGGCCTGCCCGATGAAGCCGGCGACGAACACCGTGGCCGGCCGGTCGTAGATATCGGTGGGTGTGCCGATCTGCTCGACGTTGCCGACATTCATGACCGCGATGCGATCGCTCATCGTCAGCGCCTCCTCCTGGTCGTGGGTCACGTAGATGAACGTGATCCCGACCTCGCGCTGGATGCGCTTGAGTTCGAACTGCATGGCATGGCGCAGTTTGAGATCCAGCGCGCCAAGGGGTTCGTCGAGCAGCAGGGCGCTGGGGTAGTTGACCAGGGCGCGCGCCAAAGCCACCCGCTGCTGCTGGCCGCCGGAGAGCTGGCCGGGCTTGCGTTTGGCGAAATCCGTGAGTCGGACGATCTCGAGGATCTCATCGACGGCACGCTTGACTTCGGTTTTGTCCTTCTTGGCGCTGCGCGGTCCGTACGCGACGTTGTCCCACACCGTCATGTGCGGGAACAGCGCGTAGTGCTGGAAGACAGTGTTCACGTTGCGCTTGTGCGGGGGAACCCGGGAGACGTCGACACCCTCGAGGCGGATCGCCCCGGAGGTCGGTGTCTCGAAGCCCGCGATCATGCGCAGCGTGGTGGTCTTACCGCAGCCCGACGGGCCGAGCATGGAGAAGAACTCACCGGAGGCGATGGTGAAGTCCGCTTCCGCCACTGCGACGTAGTCATCGAAGCGTTTCGTCACGTGGTCGATCTCGATGACCGGGGCCGCCGTCTTGATGGTGGTCCCGTCCTCGCCCGTCGTGTGATCGGCGGCGGTGGTGTTTGTGCCGGTCAGAACCAGACCTCCTCGACATTGTGGGCGTGCGCGTTTAACCATTGCCCATCGGAAGGACCTTCGCAAGCGATTCCGCAACGAATTTACATTTTGACAATGGAATCCATAGGAAAGATCGGAAATATAGGCAGAATCCGGTGCGCCGACGGTGCGTGTCCCGCCATCGGCGGTCAGGACGACGCCGATCGAGTCGATCGTGATCGAATGGTCGCATGACTGGTGGGGCAGTGGGCACGTTCCGGGGACTCAATGCAGAACCGTTCTCGGGGCGTACGCCCCGAGGAGCCGGCGATCTGTCGGTCGAGACGCACGGCATCGCCCCGGTCACCGCGGCGCAGCGCTACGGCACGCCCGCGCGGCTGTTCACCGTGTGGTTCGCTCCTCAGGTCAACATGACTGGCGTATTCACCGGAACGCTGGCCATCACGCTGGGGCTGGGATTCTGGCTGGGCCTGGCCGCCATGGTCATCGGCACGGTGCTCGGCGGGTTGGCGGTCGGCTATCTGTCGACCTGGGGCCCGCGCACCGGCACCGCACAGTTGCCGGCGGCGCGGCTCGCATTCGGGCCGAGTGTCGTGCTGCCCGCCGCGCTGCAGTGGCTGTCCTCGATAGCCTGGGACGCACTTGTCGGGTTGTTCGGCGGCGAGGCGCTGTCGGTGCTGCTGGGCATCCCGTTCTGGGCGGCGGTGCTGATCGTGCTCGCCGTGCAGGGTGCGGTCGGGTTCTTCGGCTATGAGCTGATCCACCGACTGCAGGCCGTGCTCACGGTGGTGTTGTTCGTGACGTTCGTCGTGTTCGCGGTGAAGCTGGTCAGCGGCCACCCCACCGACGCCGTGATCACGCCCGCCACCGTGGCCGGCCCCGACCTGGTCGGGGCGTTCGTACTGGAGGTGACCATCGCCCTGAGCCTGTCCATCTCATGGGCCAGTTATGCCGCCGATTTCAGCCGTTACCTACCCGCTCGGTCGTCAGGTGTGAAGGTCTTCGGCTACACCTTTGGCGGAATGGTGCTCGCTTACGTCTTCGTCCAAGCCATCGGGATCGCGGCCGCCGGGGTGATCGGGGATCACACCGCGGCCGGAGTGCGCGACGTGATGGGCGGCGGGATCCTGGGCGCGGTGGCCCTGCTGGTCATCGCGCTGGCCTCGATCGGGTCGGGCGTGATGAACGACTACAGCGGCTCACTGGCCTTACAGACCATGGGGGTGCGGGTCCGCCGGCCCTTCTCGGCGGCCCTGGTCAGTGCGGTGGCTTTTCTCCTGATCCTGTGGCTGCACGGCGCCGATACCGCCACCCGCTTCCAGGACGTCCTACTGCTCGTCGGTTACTGGATCCCGGCATTCGTCGCGCTGGTGGCCATCGACTGGGTGCTGCGGACCAGGGGCCGGCTCGATCCCGCCGTGGACGTCACCTCAGAGCCCACCCGCCGCGCCGACGGGATCGCCGCACTGTTGGTGTTCGTCGCGTCCTACGCCGCGGCGATCCCGTTCATGAACACCACGTTGATCCAGGGTCCGGTCGCGGTGGCCTGGCACGGCGCCGATATCGCCTACTTCGTCAACTTCGTGGTCGCTGCGGTGCTCTACGGCGGGTACCGCCTCGTCAGCTCCGGGAGTGCCCGCCGGATCAGCGCACCGTCGAGAAGAACGTCCTGACATCGTCGACGAACAACTCAGGTTGTTCGAACGCGGCGAAATGCCCGCCGCGCGGCATGTTCGTCCAGTGCGTGATGTTGTAGGCGTTCTCGCACCAGCTGCGCGGGGTGCGCAGAATCTCCTTCGGGAACGCTGCGACACCCGTGGGAAGCTCGACCCGTTCACCCGCGCCGAAACTGGTGAAGCTTTCCCAGTACAGCCGCGCCGCTGACGCGCCCGTGCGCGTGATCCAGTACAGCATCACGTTGTCGAGCAGTTCGTCGCGCGTCAGTACGTTCTCCGGGTGGCCGTCACAGTCGGACCACGCCCAGAACTTCTCCACGATCCAGGCCAGCTGCGCCACAGGCGAATCCACCAATCCGTAGCCCAGCGTCTGGGGCCGGGTGGACTGTTGCTTGGAATAGCCGGTACCCCACTTGCGGTGGTCTTTCATGGCCGCGAACGCCTCGATGTCCTCGGCGGTGGGGGATTCCAGGCTGGCCGCGGGCGGCCGGCCGATCGGCATATTGGTGTGGATGGCCGCGCATCCACTGATGTCGCCGCCGGAACGGATCCGGCCACCGGCATTGCGGCCGATCTGCGTCGTCACGGCCGCACCCCAGTCCCCGCCCTGCGCTCCGTAGCGCGTATAGCCAAGCCGGCCCATCAACGTGTCCCACGCCCGCGCGATGCGCTGCACCCCCCAGCCGGTGGACGCCGGCTTACCGGAGAAGCCATACCCGGGCAGGGACGGGCACACCACGTGAAACGCATCCTCGGGCCGGCCGCCGTGCGCGGTGGGATCGGTGAGCGGACCGATCACCTTCGCGAACTCGACAACGGAGCCGGGCCAACCGTGCGTGATCAGCAACGGCAGCGCATCCTCATGCGGTGAGCGTTGATGGATGAAGTGGATGTCCAAGCCGTCAACCGCAGTGGTGAACTGCGAGAAGCCGTTCAGCGCGGCTTCGCGCGCCCGCCAGTCGTAGTCCTGTGCCCAGTACCGGGCCAGCTCGCGGGTGTAGTCCAGCGGCATGCCCTGGCTCCAGTCCTCGACGCATTCCGCCTCGGGCCAGCGGGTACCGGACAGCCTTCGCGTGAGATCGGCCAAGTCGTCGTCGGTCACCGAGATGTGGAAGGGCGCAATCTCACTCATCACGCCATCGTGGCACGAACAACTTCGTCGGTTCGGACCGCCCGCGCAGAACTTCCTCACGATGCGCGCACCACTTGGGGCGTTCCGCTCCGTCGGCGCGGTCGACGGCCGCACCCGAGCACACGATGCGCCCCGGGGTGGTCTTCGCCGCATCCGCCAGTCGCGCGGCCTCGTTCACCGGATCGCCGATGACGGTGTACTCGTAACGGTTCTCCGCCCCGATATTGCCGGCGAAAGCGGGCCCCGCCGAGACCCCGATGCCGTAGTCGAGTTCCTGGCGTCCGAGAGCGGCGGCCAGTGTGCGGGCGGCCGCCAGCGCCGAGGTGGCCGCCGTCTCCGAGGCGATCGGCGCGCCGAAGACAGCCAGCGCGGCATCACCCTGAAACTTGTTGATCAGTCCGTGATGGGCGTCGACGGCCGCCACCACGATCTGGAAGAAATCATTGAAGACAGCAGCGACCTCGGCCGGGGTGCGGGTCATCGCCAGCGTCGTGGAGCCCGTCACGTCGACGAACAGCACGGCCACCTCGCGGACATCGCCGGAGAGCACGTCATCGCCCACCACGCCTGCATGGCCCGTCATTTCGACGGCCAGACGCGCCACATCGGGTCCGACGTGGCGGCCGAACAGGTCGCGCAACCGGTCACGTTCCTGCAGCCCTGTCATCATGCGGTTGAAACCACGCTGCAGCCGCCCGATCTCGGACTGCTCGTAGACGGCGACCTGCATGCCGATGTGGCCCTGCTCCACCTCGGCCATCGCATCGATGATCTCGCGGAGCGGATCGGAAATGGAGAGGGAAACCAGCATCAGGGTGCGCAGCCCGAGGAACACCGACACCATCGACAGCAGCACCACCGGGACATCCACCGAGGCGGTGTCGGGGATCAGCCATCCGTTGGCCCGACAGACCACCATGATCGCAATGGTCGCGCTCGGTAGGGCGGTGCTCAGCGTCCACATCAACACCAGCCGCGCCTGGACGCCGGGAGCGGTGGCGCGGCTCTCGAAATCCCTTGTCGCCGCGGCTACCACGGGCCTCGTGACGCGTTGGGTGAACAGCAGACTGCTGCTCGCGGTGGAGATGCCGCCAAACAGCACCGACACCTCGATCAGCAGGATCGGCAACCAACCGGTGACTCCGTTGACGATGACGAAGACGACGCCGCTGAGCAACCAGATCAACATCAGCAGCACGGATTGGTTCCGGATGATGTTGATCGCCGCACGACGCTGATCCGGATCGGGGTCAAGGCCGGCGTCGAACCAACGCAGCGCCGGTGCGATGATCCGGTAGCCGCCCGCGGCCGCCAGGACCGTGCCGAGCACCACCACGGCCAGCAGGGGCATCAGGTTGGCCTTCGGAACCAACGACTGTGCATCACCGGAATTCTGGTGGCCCAGGGACAGCAGGACGATCACGACCTCGGCGGAGGTCAGCAGGTGAGCGAAGACCAGGCCCGAGACGAACCGGACCGCCCTATTGAGGGACATCTGTGTAGATCGCTGCGTAGCCGTCCGTCGAGAACGTGAAACCCTTACCGCTGGCCTCGCTGCCGCACGACACACCGCTGGCTTCCTGCACGTTGCAGCGGAAGCCGGCCGCGGCCAGGACCGTCCCGAAGGGCAGCGTGGCCGCCGGGCCCGGTTGCAGCACGAACGGATCATCCTCTGCGGCAACGAATTGCGCATCGTCATCGCGGTCGATCACCAGCGCCTTCGGCGTGACCTGGCTGCCGTCGGCGCGGGTCACCGCCGTCGGGGCGCCGGTGATCGGTAGGGTCGCGGCGCCGGCTGCCTGGCAGCCGGCCTGGGCGTGCGGGATGATCGCGCAGCGCCACCGGCCGCTGGGGGTGGTGAAGTAGTACGCCTGTTGGTCGCCGGAGGTGGCATAGAACTCATCGGCGGTGGCCAGGTGGGCGTTGGTGGTGTACGAGGGCAGAGTGGGCCGCGGCGCCGACGTGGCGATGGGGGTGTGGGGTTCGCCGGTGTTGATGACGGTGGGCCCACTGCACGCCGATACCGCGAGCACTGCGCCCACCGGCAACAGCCAGGGCCGACGTGTGGCGTCTTTGCGGCGTGCCATGCGCCCAGCGTAGGGGATCGGCGATCGTGGCCATTAACGCACGCTGAACGCAACCGGTGACGCGGCCGCCGGCGCCGGGAACGCTGCTCGGGTGACCCGCGTAATCCGCTTCAACGCCTTCGACATGAACTGTGTCGCCCACCAGTCGCCTGGCCTGTGGAAACATCCCGACGACCAGTCCGCGCGGTACAAGGACCTCGAATACTGGACCGAACTCGCCAAGCTGCTGGAGCGCGGAAGGTTCGACGGATTGTTCATCGCCGACGTGCTGGGCACCTATGACATCTACGGTGCCAGCGACGAGGCGGCCATCCGTCAGGCCGCGCAGATCCCGGTGAACGACCCTCTGCTGCTGGTGTCGGCCATGGCCCTGGTGACCCGAGACCTGGGCTTCGGTATCACCACCGGCACCGGCTTCGAGCATCCGTACCCGTTCGCCCGCCGGCTGTCGACACTGGATCACCTCACCAAGGGCCGTATCGGCTGGAATGTCGTCACCGGCTACCTGCCTGCGGCCGCCCGCAACATGGGACAGACCGATCAGCCCGCGCACGATGCCCGTTACGATCACGCCGACGAATACCTCGAGGTGCTCTACAAGTTGTGGGAGGGATCGTGGGAGGACGACGCCGTCGTCCGAGACAAGGACCGCGGCGTGTTCACCGATCCGAGCAAGGTGCACCATATCGGCCATGAGGGAACACATTTCAGTGTTCCCGGTGTGCACCTCTCGGAACCCTCGCCGCAGCGCACGCCGGTCATCTATCAGGCCGGCTCGTCACCACGCGGGGTCCGGTTCGCCGCCGAGAACGCCGAGGCCATCTTCACCGCGGCGCCGACGAAGGCCATCCTGCGCGAGACCGTGACGACCATCCGACGCGAGCTCGAGATCGCCGGCCGCGATCCGTACGCGGTGAAGATCTTCAACCTGTCGACCGTGGTCACCGCGGCCACCGACGAGGAGGCACACGCCAAACACGCCGAGTACCTCTCCTACGGCGACCCGGAGGGCGCATGTGTCTTCATGTCCGGCTGGATGGGGGTCGACCTGGCACGTTACGGATTCGACGAGCCGGTGGGCAACGTCGACTCGAACGCCATCCTGTCGGCGGTGGCGGCGTTCCAGTCCGCCGATCCCGACGGCCGGGAATGGCAGATCAAAGATATCGCCGAATGGGGCAAGATCGGCGGACTGGGCCCACGGTTCGTGGGATCCGGTGCGCACGTGGCGGATTCGTTGCAGGAGTGGGTCGATGAGACCGACGTGGACGGTTTCAACTTCGCCTACGCGATCACGCCGGGGTCGTTCGCCGACATCGTCGATCACGTGATCCCCGAGCTCACCGCGCGCGGCGCGTATCAGGCCGAATACGCGCCGGGAACCCTGCGCCACAAGCTGCTCGGCAGGGGAGACCGGCTGCCGCAGGAGCATCGCGGCGCCAGTTACCGGGTCGGCGGGGAGAATTCGACGATCATCGAGCGGCCGTCGACCGTGCCGTCGTCGTCGGCATCGGTGGCCTCGCAACCGACTCGCGGCCGCTAGTCGCACCGCGGCGTCGTAGGCTGGCCCGGTGGACGCAGCACGCCTCCGCCGGGCCACCGGCGCCGATCATGCCGCGGTACACCGCCTGATCGCGGTGGCGTTCGCCCCGTACGTCGACCGGATGGGCCGCCGCCCCGCGCCGATGAATGCGGATTTCACTGCGCCACTGAATGATTCGTTGTGGACCCCACCGCGCGGGGCCGTGGTCACGGTGCCCGGTTGCTCGAGCGGGCCGAGTCGGATGCGCGCGAACTCGGGCTCACCGAGGTGCGGCTCTATACCAATGAGGCCATGTCGGAGAACCTGACGTACTACCCCCGGCGGGGCTATCAGGAAACGGGGCGCCGAACCGAGGACGGCTATCGCCGCGTCTACTTCCGCAAGAAGATTTCCCCCGCCCCTTTCAAGATATAGCTCACCCCGGGGCTTGCCGCAAGGCCCGGGATATGCCGCACAATCGTCCATCCAAGGCTGTGAGCAGACCGATTGGATTGGGGGATTGGATGTTTGACGTGATCATCGCCGGTGCCGGGCCGACCGGACTGATGTTGGCCGCCGAGCTGCGCCGACACGGTGTGCAGGTTCTCATGCTGGACAAGGCGACCGAACCCACCTCGGTGGTGCGTGCCTTGGGTCTGCACGTGCGCAGCAGCGAGATCCTGGATCAACGGGGCATGCTGGAGCCCTTTCTGGAGCACGGGCGCACACACCCGGTGGGCGGCTTCTTCGCCGCCATGGACAAGCCGGCACCCAGCGGGTTGGACACCGCGCACCCCTACACCCTGGGCATACCGCAGCCGCTCGTCGAACGGCTGCTGACCGCGCACGCGCTGCACCTCGGCGCGGACTTGCGCCGAGGTACCGAACTCGTCGGCCTGTGCCAGGATCCCGACGGGGTGACGGTCGATCTGACCGGTGGTGAGCAACTGCGCGCCCGGTTCCTGATCGGATGCGACGGCGGTCGCAGCACGGTGCGCACGCTGACAGGGATCGATTTTCCCGGCGACCCTGCCACCGCCGAAACACTGTTGGGCGAGATGCGGCTGTCGACCGACCCGGAGAGCATCGTCGCCACGGTCGACCGGATCCGGCAGACCCAGAAGCGTTTCGGCGCCGGCCCGCTGGGAGACGGTTTCTACCGGGTGGTGGTGCCCGCCGACGGTCTGACCGACGACCGCGCCGTCCCGCCCACGCTCGACGAGTTCCGCCAGCAGTTACGGGTCACCGCCGGAACCGATTTCGGTGCGAATTCACCTCGTTGGCTGTCGCGCTTCGGTGACGCCACCCGGCTGGCCGAACGTTACCGGTCGGCGCGTGTCTTCCTCGCCGGCGATGCCGCCCACATCCACCCGCCGGCCGGCGGTCAGGGCCTCAACCTCGGCCTGCAGGATGCCTTCAACCTGGGCTGGAAGCTCGCCGCAGAGATCAACGGGTGGGCGCCGGCCGGGTTGCTCGACAGTTACCACGACGAACGGCACCCGGTGGCCGACGATGTGCTGAACAACTCTCGCGCCCAGATGGAGCTGATGGCCACCGCACCCGGGCCGCGGGCGGTGCGCCGGCTGATCTCGGAGCTGATGGACTTCGACCAGGTGAATCGCCACCTTGTCGAGAAGATCACCGCCATCGGCATCCGGTACGACGTCGGGGACGGTCGCTGGGGTCGCCGGCTGCGCGATATGCCGGTGGGCCACTCCCGCCTGTACGCCTTGATGCACGCCGGTCGCGGACTGCTGGTGGACCAGACCGGCCGACTGTCGGTGGCCGGATGGGCTGACCGCGTCGACCACGTCAGTGCCGGTTGCCCGCAGTTGGACACCGCAGCCGTGCTGCTCCGACCGGACGGCCACATCGTGTGGTCTGGTGACGACCAGCAGGGCCTCGCAGACCGGTTGTCGGCCTGGTTCGGTGCGCCTACAGCGGCAGCAGGATGTTCTTGACGCTCGGATCGGTGGCCAGGAACTGTTGCACCGCCGGATCTTTGAACGTTTCGACCAGCTTCTTGATGTTCTCGGTGTCAGCCCACTCGGTACCGATGGTGAGCTGTCCGGCGAATTCGTCCGGCGCCGGGGGAGCGAAGATCTGCTGTGTGAGCGGCACCTTCGCGGCCAGGTAGTACTCGGTGTAGCCGACCGCGGCGTCCAGGTCGGGCAGCGAGCGAGACTGTGCGGCGAAGTCGAGGAGGGTGAACGTCAGGTGCTTCGGGTTGCCCTCGATGTCCTTCTGCGTCGCCTGCCATTTGTCCACACCGGGTTTCAGCGTGATCAGCCCGGCCCGTTCCAGCAGCCACAGGCCCTGGGCTTCGTTGGCCGGATCGGAGTACAGCGAGACGTTGGCTCCGTCGGGCAGCTGGGACACGTCGGAGTACTTGTCCGACCAGATGCCGAAACCCCACCGGAACACCGGGGTGGCCGCGGTTTCACGGAAGTCGGGATTGGCTTCGAGCACCTGACCCAGCCAGAGCTTGTGCTGATACACGGTGCCCGCCACCTCGCCGTCGTTGACCGCCCGGTTGATGGTGTTGCTGTCGGACAGTCCACGGAACGCGACCTTGATCCCGTGCCGTGGCGCGACCTCCTTACCGATGTATTCGATCAGCGCCTGCTCAGCCGCGTTGCCCTCGTTGGTGGCGACCACCAGGGTCGCACCGGGAATCTCGTTGGCGGACTTCGTCTCGTTGAAGAACGCATAGCGCACGATGACGGCGCCGACGATGACGATCGCCAGGGTGAGCGCGATCCAGACCCACTTCGAGTCGCGTTTGAGCTCGAATCCGTGGTCGTCCTGGTCCGGCGCGGTGTCGGAGGTGGGAGTGGTGGTCATACGGGGACCTTTCGGCGCAGGGGCGCAGCGCTGTGCGCCCGCCGGTGTGGGGTGGTGAAACGGACCAGTGCGTCGCCGGTCAGCTGAACCAGCGCGACGTTGAGTACGAGGACGACGATGGTGGCCAGCATCACGCCCTGGTCGAAGCGCTGATAGCCGTATGTGACTGCGACATAGCCGATTCCGCCCGCACCGATGGTGCCGGCGATGGCCGAGTATTCGATCATCGCGATCACGTTGATGGTGAGTCCGCCGATGATGGACGGTACCGCCTCGCTGAGCTGCGCGGTGCGGATGATCTGCAGCCGGGACCCGCCCGAGGCTCTTGCGACCTGCACCACGGCGGGCGGCACCGAACGAAGCGAGTTCTCCACGATCCTGGTGAAAAAGGCGATACCGGCAAGCGACATCGGCACCACCGCGGCGGCGATGCCGATGTTCGTCCCGGTGACAAAGCGCGTGAACGGCATGATGGCCGCCATCAGGATGAGGAACGGCAGTGACCGTCCGATACTGATGACCCAGCTCAACGTGGTGTGCAGCGCCGGGTTCTCGAACAATCCGCCCGGCGCCAGATTGTGGATCAGCGCGCCCAGCGGGACTCCGACCAGCACCACGATCGACATCACGATCCCGACCATGATGAGGGTGTCCAGCAGGGCGGGGAAGAGCAGGCCGGGCAGCTCGTCGAACGGGACTTTGGTAGTGGCCAGCAGGGTCTCGGTCACGCCACCACCTCCAGCTCGCGATCGGTACCGGCATCGGTGCTGACCGCCAGTCCAAAACGGGCCAGCACGCCGGGTACCCGCGCGCCGAGGTCGGCCGGGATGCCGAGCGTGGCGCCGCCGATGGTGACGCCGGCGACCACCTGGACCGACGCGCCGAGCACCGCCACCGGCACGCCCAGTTCGCCCGAGGCACGCGCGATCCAGTCCGCGGGCACATCGGGTGCGTCGTACACGACGTGCCACACCTGTTGTCCGGCAGCCGGTGTGGCGTCGACGCGGTGTGGCCGAAGTTCGGCTCCCAACGCAGATTCCGGGTCGGTGAGCAGATCGATCAACCGACCTGATTCGGCGATGGTGCCGTGGTCCAGCCGGGCCACCGAATCGGCGATCTTGAGCACTGTGTCCATCTCGTGGGTGATGAACACGATCGACAGATTCAGGTCGTCGCGCAGTTCCCGCAGCAGCTCGACCACTGACGTCGTGGTGGTGGGGTCCAGGCCGGCGGTGGCCTCATCGGAGAGCAGCACCGAGGGTCGTAGCGCCAGGGCGCGCGCGATGCCCACCCGTTGACGCTGACCGCCGGACAGCTGGAACGGATAGTGCTGAGCGCGCTGCGACAGGCCCACCCGGTCGAGTAGTTCGGCGACGCGCTTCTGCGCCTCGGCCGCGGTGACCCCGAGATACTCCAAGGGCAGGGCGACGTTCTCCGCTGCGGTGCGCCGTTCCAAGAGGCCCGAGGACTGGAAGACGGTACCGATCCGGCGGCGGGCGACGCGCAGCTTACGATCCGACAGGGTGGTGAGATCTTCGCCGTTGACCACCACCGCACCCGAAGTCGGCGATGTCAGCAGGTTGATACATTGCGCCAGGGTGCTTTTACCGGCCCCGCTGGGACCCACCACGGCGAGGATCTCGCCGGCGTCCACACGGAAGTTGATCCGATCCAGCACCACCGTGCGCTGCTCACCGCGGCCGTAGACCTTGGTGACGTCGGTGAGTTCGATCATGAGCGTCGACCCTGTCAGAGCGGAATACGCTGGGACACCTTTGCACTCACGGTGAGCCCAGCAAACCCCATCTCGGGCTGGAACGGGTGCCTGAACGCCGCGCCACGCCGACCCGCCAAGCTAGCGGTCTGTGACCCCGTCCTTGACGAACTGTTCGATGAGGTCGGCGATCATCCCGGCGCCGCGGCTGTTCTGGTGCACGTGGTCGGTGGTCAGCAGCAGACCACGCCGTTCGGAGATGCGGTCGTAGGATCGGCGCAGCAGAACATGCTGCAGCACAGCTGAATACCACTCACGCTCGCCTGTCCGCAGCGGCACCGGGTCGGCGTCGCTGTTCCGCAGCTGCTCACACTGGCGCTCGAACAACGGGAGATACGCGACACCGTACTCTCGGGCGGTGTCCGCCACGATCTCGGCGAACTCACGGCCGGTGCGGGCCGCGGCGGAGTCCAGTTGCTGGGCGAGGACAGGTGGTGAGAGCACCGCGATGCGCGCATCGGTGGCCGACTGCAGACGCGCCACGATCGACGCGAGATGCTCCCGAAAGCGCGGCGCGCTGGGCGCATACGGCAACTCACACCGCTTCACGACCTGACGGGCGTTGGCGTCGCTCAGGGTTCCCCAGGCGTCATTGGTACCGATCAGCACCGTGATCGCCGTGGGCTGTTGGTCGATCACCGGATCGAGGCGTTGCACCAGCCCGTAGGACACCTCACCGTTCACTCCCGATCCGGTCACCGTGACATCGGCGCCCGCCAGACGTCGTGCCAGCATCCCCACGTAGCTCACCCCGTAGTCACCGGTGGTGTTGCTGTCGCCGAGGCACATCAGCCGGGTGGTCATGCTTCCGCCGGCGCTCACTTGGTGCCGAAGATGCGGTCCCCGGCATCACCGATGCCCGGCACGATGTAGCCGTGCTCATCGAGTGCGCGGTCGACGGCGGCGGTGAAGATCTGCACATCGGGATGCGCTTCGTGCAGGGCGGCGATGCCCTCCGGGCAGGTGAGCAGGCAGACGAACTTGATGGACTTGGGGGAGTGCTCCTTGAGTCGCTCCACCGCCGCCACTGCTGAGTTGCCGGTGGCCAGCATCGGATCGACCAACACCACGTCGCGTTCGTGGAGGTCGCTGGGCATCTTGAAGTAATACTCGACGGCGATATGCGTTTTCGGATCGCGGTACAGACCGATGTGACCCACGCGGGCGCCGGGCACCACCTCCAGCATGCCGTCCAGAATGCCGCTGCCTGCACGCAGGATCGACACGAACACCAGCTTCTTACCGTCGATGACCCGCCCGGTCGTCATCTCCAGTGGTGTCTCGACGTCGACCTCCTGAGTCGGGATGTCACGCAGCACGTCGTAGGTCATGAGCATCGAGATCTCGTGCAACAGAGTGCGGAAGCTGTTGGTGGACGCGTCTTTTCTCCGCAGCAGCGTCAGCTTGTGCTGCACCAGGGGGTGGTCGACCACGTGTACATTGGTCATCTCTTCAGAACACCGTCCCGTCGCTGGTGATGGTCAGTGGTGGCAGGCCGTTTCGTAGCCGACCCGCGGTGGCGCGACCCGCTTGCCAGGTACCGCCTTCCAGCACGCAGGCCAGCGGAACATCCGCACCCAGTTCCGTGCGCACCAGCGGCGCCAGTTCGTCCAGCAGGGCGACGGTCAGCGCACGCCATTCCACCACCAGTTCGTCATCGACCACCCATTCACGTTGCGCCGCATCCGGATCACGCAGTCGGAGCACTCCGGTGTCCAGCAGCAGACCGCCGTTGCGATATTCGGGCAGACCGGTCAGCTCGTCGATCCCGGTGACGGTGACGCCGGCCCATCCGAACGGCTCCAACAGCGAGTAGGTCAGCCATTGCGACAACTTGTGAAACGGCATCCACCCGGCACTGGGTCCGGTACCGGGCACCGCGGGGTGCGGCCACACGTCGCCGAGTGGCTGCCCGCCGATCACGTTGCCGGTCAACCAGATACCCGAGAGGGACGACAACAACTGGGACAAGATGGCGTGTGCGGACACCACATCATCCGGACCGACGAGTACATCGAACATGCCGCCCGGACGGCCCTCGGGGCCGAACACCGCCGGATCGGCGGCCAGTGTGTCACCGAGCCGACGCAGCAGCTGGGCCCTGCCCTCGAGCCCGACCAGCGGGTTGGCGCTGGTGACCTGGAAGGCATCCGCGAGCAATTCGGGTGTCACCGCACGCAGTCCGGCGGCGTCGACGCGCAACGGCTGCTCGGGGTCCGTGGAGAACAGGCCGTCGGTGAACGCGTGCCAGCTGGCCACACCCAAGCCCTCGGACCGGGCGAACGACAGCCCGCTGGCATCTTCGGCATAGCGCCACCGCGGTCCGGCTCCGGCATCGAGCAGCACACTGACCACCGTCAGATCGATCATCGCGCGCACATCCAGATCGGCGCGGCGGTCCACTCCGCCGGCCTCGAAATGGCGCCACCGGCTGTGGAAGGGCACATCCAGTTCGGGGTAACGGCTGCGGGTCACCGCTGCGACCTCGGTGGCGGTGGCGGGCAACGCATCGTCGTCGACGCCGAACCACGCCGAGTCGCCGGCACGTGCGCGCTCCAGCAGGAAACGCGCTCGAGCCCGGATCGCCGCGGTGGTGCGCAGTTCGGCAACGGGATCGGTGCTACTCACGATGGTTCGCTCGCAAGCCTCGCTCACGCCTCGAGGCCCCGGCCCTTGACGTTCTTCAGCGCGTCGGCATCGGGAACCTCGCCCGGGGTGAAGTACCCGGCCGCCATCTTCGCGTCGATCTCCACCCTGGCGTCCGCGGGCACCAGTTCGTCGGGGATGTTGACGCGTTCGCCGACCTCGATACCGGAGCCGGTGATCGCGTCGTACTTCATATTGCTCATGGACACCAGACGGTGGATCTTGCGGACACCCAACCAGTGCAGCACATCGGGCATCAGTTCCTGAAAGCGCATGTCCTGCACGCCGGCAACGCATTCGGTGCGGGCGAAGTACTGGTCGGCGGTGTCACCGCCCTCCTGACGTTTGCGTGCGTTGTAGACGAGGAACTTGGTGACCTCGCCGAGTGCGCGGCCCTCCTTGCGCGAATAGGCGACCAGTCCGACGCCCCCGCGCTGTGCGCCCAGGATGCACTCCTCGATCGCATGCGTGAGATAGGGCCGACAGGTGCAGATATCGGAACCGAACACATCGGAACCGTTGCACTCATCGTGCACCCGGGCGGTCAGTTCCACCGAGGGATCGGCCAGATCCCGTGCAGCGCCGAAGATGTACACCGTCTGCCCGCCGATGGGCGGCAGGAAGACCTCGAGATCGCTGCGGGTGACCAACTCGGGATACATCCCGCCGGTCTCCTCGAAGAGCACTCGCCGCAGATCGGTTTCGCTGCACCCGAATCGTGCTGCCACGCCCGGCAGGTACCACACCGGTTCCAGGGCCGCCTTGGTCACCAAGGCCGCTCCGCCGTCCAGGAGGTACCGGCCGTCCGGGCGCAACCTGCCCTTGGCGATGGCCTCCGCGATCTCCGGCAGGATCACGTGCGCCTTGGTCACGGCGATGGTCGGCCGGATGTCGACGCCCGCGGCCAGCTCGGTCGCGAAGGCATCAGCCACGGTGGCGCCCCACGGGTCGAGGCTGACGATCTTGTCCGGGTCACCCCACTGCGGATACGGGCCGATCGCATCGGTGGGCGACGTGTTGGTCAGGTCGGCGCGATGGGCCCGCGAGAGTGCACCGGCGGCCACGGCCAGGGCACGGTAGACGCTGTAGGAGCCGCTGTGTGTACCGACGACATTGCGGTGTGCTCGGGTGCTGGTGGTGCCCACGACGGGTCCGCGTAGCGCGGCGGTGGGTGCGCCCCAGCGGATCGGCAGCGCACCGGAACCGCCACTGTGCGAGGTCAGGCGGATGTGACCGGGCTTGGGTGTGACGGTGTCGGCCATCCTCGCTCCTTTGCTCGCCTCGGTGCGCACGGCTGGGAAAGGCGCCAGCTTAGCGACTCGGCGTGAGCAGCGCCGGGCGATAAGGGGTGATACCGCTGACAGTGCGCCCGACCTGCGGCACAGTTGGCCCATGAGCAGTCAGAAGATACCGACACCGGGCGATCTGCGGGCCGCGGCACAGGCTGCGGTCGACTCCGCGCAATCCGCGGTCGAGGCGGCGCAAGCGGTGGCCGGCGGGGCGATGCGCATCCCGCCCGCTTCGGTCCAGCTGGCCGCACAACTTCCCGATCTCATCGAGAATCTGGCCGTCGCGACCGAGCGGCTGAACACCACGATCGACCGCACCGAGCGCTATCTGGCGATGGCCGATCCGATGTTCCGGACCCTCGATCGTCTACTTCCGCAGTTGGAGGCCCTGGTCACCACGGGTAACGAGGTCTTCCGGATGTTGTCCAACATCCCCGGGGTGTCCCGGCTCGGCAAGTTCACCGGCCGGTCTTCCGAGGATCGGCGCTGACCGCGCGCTCAGCGCAACGAGTACCGGATGGGCAGGTGCTTGAGGCCACCGACGAAGGTGGTGGCCGACAGCTCGGGCGCGCCGGCCAACTCGATCGACTCCAGCCGGGGGAGTAGCTCGCCGAACAAGCTGGTCATCTCCATCCGGGCCAGCGCAGCGCCCAGACAGTAGTGCACTCCGTAGCCGAAGGACACGTGCTTGTTCGGTTCGCGACCGATGTCGAACCGGAACGGGTCGGCGAAGACCTCCTCATCGCGATTGCCCGACGCGTAGGCCAGGTATACCGATTCGCCGGCGGCGATCGGGACGCCGCGGACCTCGGTGTCGGCCGTGGCGGTCCGCATGAACTCCTTCACCGGGGTGGTCCAGCGGATCATCTCCTCGATCGCGGTAGGCAGGAGGCCGGGGTCTGCCTTCAGCCGGGCCAGTTCGGCGGGATGGTCGATCAACGCGCGCAGGCCGCCGGAGATGGCGTCCTTGGTGGTGTCGTGGCCGGCGCTGGCCACGATCACGTAATACGAGACGGTGTCCATGTCCGACAGCGGCTGGCCGTCGATGGTGCCGTTGGCGATGGCCGAGGCCAGATCGCCGGTGGGGTTCTCCCGCCGCGAGGCGGTCAGTGCCGCGAAGTAGGTGAAGAAATCCATGAGCACCGCGAGGATGTCTTCACTTCCGCCGGCGCCGCGCTTGTGCTCGGCATCGTCGCCGCCGAACAGTTCCTGCGTGAGTTTGAGCATGCGCGGAAAGTCCGCTTCGGGAAGTCCGAGCAAGGACAGGATCACATACAGCGGGTAGTTGACCGCGACCTCGGTGACGAAATCGCATTCCGGCCCGTTGTCGCGCATCAGGTCGACGTACCGTTTGGCGAGCTCGTCGACGCGAATCTTCAGGTCGCGCATGGCTTTCGGCCGGAACCAATCCGCACCGATCTTGCGGATGTCGCGGTGGTGCGGGTCGTCCATGTGCACCAGGGTGCGCAGTCCGATGCCCGCCTCCTGCTGGGCCCTGAGCGCGTCGTCACTGCCCGCCGGCATCAGCAGCGGCCGGGGCCCGCTGACGAACAGAGTGTTGTCGCGCTCGATCGCCATGATGTCGGTGTGCTTGGTGATCGCCCAGAACGGACGGTAGGGCGGGTTGTCCACCCACGCCACCGGCTCGTTGGCGCGCAACCAGGCCAGATTGGCGTGCAGCCTTTCGTCATCGGCGTAGGCCGACGGATCGGCCAACACCTTCCCATGCTCACTGGCGCTGTGACCGGTCAACGTCGTCATGGCGCCCATGGTGCCATGCGCCGCCGGCGCCTGCGCTCCCCGATGGCCTCGAAGCGCGCTCCGAGGCCATCGATGAAGGACGTGAGCGCCAATTCGAAGCTGGCCGTGTCGATTTCATCGGCCTTGCCGCGCAGCAGGTGGGCCTGGTTCATATGCGGGTAGCGATCGCGGTAAACCTGCACATCGTCGGCGAATCCGCGGGAGAACGAGCCGACCGTGGAGCCCAGTACCAGTGAACGGGTCGCCGCACCGATCAGGGTCGCATCCCGCGGAGGCCAGCCGGCACGCACCAATCCACCATGTACGACGTCGGCGATCCGGAGGCTTGCGTCGCGTTGGCCGATACCGCCGGCGAGATAGGGCACCAGATTGGGGTGCGCGGCCAGGGCGGCCCGGTAGGAACGCGCCCAGTCCGCCAGCCCCACGGCCCAGTCGGCGCCCTCGTCGAATGCGCTGGTCCGAACCTCGCCGACCACTCGGCTGGCGACGTCGTCGAGTACGTCGTCCTTGGTGGGGTAGTGCTTGTACAGCGACGCGGCCTGCACCCCGAGGACAGTGGCCAGCTTTCGCATCGACAAGCCGTCCAGGCCGTCCAGATCGATCATCTCCAGAGCGGCGTCGCGGATGCGATCGCGGCTGAGCAGGGGCACGCGGGGCCGGCCCATGGCGCACCTCGCTTCCCGGAAACTTGCCTAAGCTAACAATGTTAGCTTATAGTGGCTCACATAAGCTAACACTGTTCGCTACTGGGCGTCACACCCCGAGGAGATACCGATGCGCAGGACCGTTTTCAGCTCTGAACACGAGGACTTCCGCGCCATGATCCGGGCGTTCATCGAGTCCGAGGTCACGCCGGTCTACGACAAATGGTTCGAAGAGGGCATCGCGCCACGCGACTTCTACTACAAGCTCGGCGAGCTGGGGATCTTCGGTATCGAGATCCCGGCCGAGTACGGCGGTGCCGGGCTCGACTCGTACAAGTTCCAGGCCATCATCACCGAGGAATGTGCCCGCGCCGGGGTGTCCTTCGGCGGCTCCAGTGTGCACATCGGCCTCTGCCTGCCCTACCTGAAGGCCCTGGCGACCGAAGAGCAGAAGCAGCGCTGGTACCCGGGCATGCTGAGCGGCGAGACCATGTTCGCCATCGCGATGACCGAACCCGGTACCGGATCAGACCTGGCCGGAATGCGCACCACCGCAAAACCTTCTGATGACGGCACCCACTATGTACTGAACGGGTCGAAGACGTTCATCACCGGTGGCGTCCATGCCGACCGCGTGATCGTCTGCGCGCGCACCGCGCCGCCGCGCGAGGACGACCGCCGCTTCGGCATCACCCTGCTCGTCGTGGACACCAAGTCCGCCGGCTATCAGGTCGGACGCAAGCTCGACAAGCTCGGTCTTCGGGTGTCCGATACGGCCGAACTCAACTTCACCGACGTGATCGTCCCCGCCGAAGACGTGCTCGGCGAGGTCGACATGGGCTTCTCCTACCTGGGCCAGAACCTGCCGCGCGAACGCCTCGGCATCGCCGTCGGCGCCTACGCTCAGGCCAAGGCCGCGGTGCGGTTCGCCACCCAGTACACCAAAGACCGCACCGTCTTCGGCAAGCCGGTCGCCGCGTTCCAGAACACCAAGTTCGAACTGGCGGCCTGCCAGGCGGACGTCGACGCCCTCGAGGCGGTGGTCGACCGGGCGATGGAGGCGCACGATCTCGATGAACTGACCCCGGCCGACGCAGCCTCCGCCAAATTGTTCTGCACCGACGTCGCAGCCCGCGTCATCGATCGTTGCCTGCAGCTGCACGGCGGCTACGGGTATATCAACGAATATCCGATCGCCCGCCTGTACGCCGACAACCGTGTCAGCCGTATCTATGGCGGCACCAGCGAGGTCATGAAGATGATCATCGCGAAGAACATGGGCCTCTGACCTCAGCAACCCTACGGGGTCCAGGTGCCGTACGGGACGAGTGGATTGGTCCCGTACGGGATATGCGGATTCGCGCCACCGGTCGCCTGCTCCCGTGGGATCACGATGGTCGGCACGTGCTGGTTGGTGCTGCCGACTGCGGGCCGCGGCCCGAGTTCGGCCGGCACGTGGGGTGGTAGCACCACGGCGCCACCGGGGCCGGCGGTCTCGGAGGCCGCGACATGGGTAGGTGGATTGCTCGGATCATTGAGCGGCACCATGTCTGCACCCATGAACGTGCCCACTCCCACAAGGACTTTCGCCGCTCCGGCGGTCAATATCTCGATCATGTCCTCCACGATGCCGCAGATTTCCCGGGCCGGCCGCTTTCTCTAAGCGACCTCATATCTATCGGCCAGGGGTCAGTGCACCACCTGCGGCACGCCAGTGCACCAGGCCACCGCTCATGTTCACCGCGTCGAAACCGTTCTCCACCAACAGGTTCGCCGCACCCGCAGACCGAAGCCCGCCAGTGCAGAACGCGATGATCAACCGGTCCTCGGGCAGTTCGAGGCATCGGTCCGACAGGGCTTCCAGTGGAATGTGCACCGCATCGGGAATGTGGACGCGGTTCCATTCGAAATACCGCCTGACGTCGACCACGAGTGCGCCCTCGGCGACCAGCCGGACCGCGTCCACCGCGGTGACAGATGGCGGCCGATGCAGGAAGTGCCGAAAGCTCATGCGAGGTGCGATCCGGGGCGCACGATCATCAGGACGACGACCACCGTCCACAGCAGATTGAAGATACCGGCCAGCATGCCGAGTTGGCGCAGGGCGACGCCGTCGACGGGGGAGTCCAGCGCTTCTCGTTGGCGCGGTGCAATCTGCACAGCCAGCAGTCCACCCGCGATGACCGTCAGCACCATCGCGACGATGATCCATACTTCGGTGGCGCGACCTTGCACGACGGCGAGGATGAATCCGAGGATCGGCACCGCGAGAGCCAGTGCGCCATAGACGCGGGTGATGCGGTAGAGCGCCCCGGCCACCTCGAGACTGCCGCGCTCGGGGTCGCCAACGACGGCTGCGTAGCGGGGAAACAAGCTGGTGGACACGGCGATCGGGCCCACGAACAAGATACCCGCCACGACGTGCGCGGACAGCAAGACGGATTCCATAACCTTCAGCTTAGCTGAAGGTTATGGAGACGGTGGGAACAGTCCCGCCACGTACGCCCGCAACGCGTCGGTCAGCCCGGGGTGCTGCGTGGCGAAGTCCGTGTCGAGCCGGGCCACCACCTCGGCGGCCCGGGCCAACAGTGCGTCACCCGCTGCGGTCGTGTGCAGCGTCGAGGCGGCACCCGCATGCGCCGTGCCGTCGTCGACCAACCCCGCTTCGACGAAGGCTGCGACCGCGGTATGTGCGCTCTGCACGGTAATCCGTGAGCGCCGGGCGAGCTCGCTGAACGAGATGCCCGGCATCCCCCGGATGTGGCCCAGGAGTCCGTACTTGCGGGTGGTGAGTCCGAGCGGCTTCAGTGCTTCGGTCAGTGCGGCCTCCCAGACCCTGCTGACGGTGAGGAGACCGATCGTCGGGCTGAAGGGAGGCGGGTCTGCCATGGGGGCAGGTTACCGGGGCGAGCGAAGCGACGGGAGAGGCTACCGGGGCGAGCGAAGCGACGGGGAAAGACCGCGCACCGGCCGCCTCAGCGTCATGAAACCGAGTGCCATCACCACGACTTCCGCAACAACGCTGACCACCGCATACGGCTGGGGCTCCCAGCCGTGTTCGGCGAAGCCGAAGAAGCCGATGGTCCGGGACAGCACGAATGCCACGAGCGCTCCCGCCGACACCATCGCCGCCACGACCCGCGTCCAGGCCGGCCCGCCTGCCAGGATGAGGATCGCCAGGGCGCCGAGAACCGCGGTCAACACCAGGAAGCCGGGACCGACGACGGGTATGAACCGGTAGCCGTGCAGGTACAGCCGGGCATGCGCGATCGCACTGGCGGCCATGGCCGCCACCAGACCGAGATCGATGAGCCGGGGTCCCTTCACAGCAGCTTCTCCTCTTTGAGTGCCAGCGCCCGGTCGCCCGGGGTGTAGGTGACTTCGCGGATACCCAGCGCATCCTGGAGTCGACCGGCCGGCAGGGTGAGTGGCTTGGGCGCGGGGCCATCGCCGGGGTGGGGTAGCGGATAGGCGGTGGTGGTACCGCTGTAGAAGGTCACGTTGCCTTCGGTCTTGGAAAACAGCTGGTGCACATGACCGTTCAGGCACGTCACCGAGGCGAAGCGGCTCATATAGCTCAGCGCTTGCGCGGAATCATCGGTGCCCCAACCCCAGTCGGGGTACATCGCGAACAGCGGGATATGGCTGAACACGATGATCGGGGTGTCCGAGGACAGCGGCGCAAGGTCTTTCTCGATGAACTCCAGTTGATCGGTCCCGAGATGGCCGAGCTTCTTGAGATTGAGCGTGTTCACCAGACCCAGCACGTGTACGCCCGCGATGTCGAAGCTGTACCAGCCGTCGCCCCGGCCGCCAGCACCGAACGCGGCCCGGTACTTCTGGCCGGCGTCGTCGACCGAATCGTGTTCCCCGGGCACGGTGAAGATGTGCGGGGTGTCGATCCCCGTCATCATCTGCTTCACCTGATCGAACTGCGCCGGTGTGGCCAGATGCGTGAGGTCTCCGGTGTGGATGACGAAATCGGGGGTGTAGCCCAGGTTGTTGATCTGGGTGATCGCACGGCCAAACGAACCGACGACATCGGGGTTGGCCGTCCCGTTGAAGCCGAGGTGACTGTCGCTGATCTGCGCGAACCGCAGGCCGGGCCGGGTGGCCTTGGCATCCGCGGGGGCGCCGGCCACGTGGGAGAGCACTTCGCCACCGACGACGGCCAGGCCGACGGCCGCACCGAACCAGGCACTGTGCCTCATCAGCTGGCGGCGGGTCATATTGCGTGGATCAACGTCGGTCACGGTGCCACCACCACGGTGCCGTGCATGAACGGGTGGATGCTGCAGATGTAGTCGAACGTGCCGGCGTTGGTGAACGTGAACGTGTAGGTCCCGTTGGCGTCCAGACCGGGAGAATGAAACGAGTTGTCTTGGGCAACAACGGTATGCGGCTCCTCGTCCTGGTTCGTCCAGACCACCGTCTCACCCGGCATGACCTTCAGGGTGGCGGGTGTGAACGCGAAATTGGTGATGGTGACCTTGGTGCCGGCCACGGGCGGGGCCGACGTCGCCGTGCCGGCCTGCGGTAGTGGGGCCGCGGCGCTCATGCCCGGCATGCCGGGCATACCCACCGACGTCCCGCCGTTGGGGGCGAAGTCGACGGTGGGATCTGAGGGCGCCGCCGGGGCGGCACACCCGGCCAGCGTGATCGCGGTGATCATGACGCCGATATGGCGTCGGGGTGTAAACATGGGTCGGTACCTCCGGGCTGACGGATTTCCGCGGTGCGGAGCGGTCACCGGTAGATAGACCACGCGGTTACACCGGGCCCGTGTAACCCGGACCCCTATCTATCTATGCGCGGTCTCACCGACCGGGCATGACGGAAGGTGGAAGCGATGCGGGTGGAGACCCTCGGTGACGCGACCTGAGCGTGGGCGGCAGCAACCGAACCTGCGGCTGGTATCCGAGTCGTGCTACCCGAATTGGGAAGCCCTCTACGAAGACAATGCCACGTGGGTCTACCGCACCATCTTCGCCAAGGTGGGCAACCAGGCCGACGCCGAGGACCTCACCTCGGAGGTGTTTCTGGCTGTCATGCGACCGCTGCGGCTGACGGCCAGCATCGCCGAGGTGCGCGCATACCTGCGCACCACCGCCCGGACCGTCCTGGCCGCGCACTGGCGAGCCACCTTGGGCCGGGAGATCACCTCCATCGAAGACGTGGCAGCGCCGCCGGAGAGCGAAGCGGCGATCAGCACGGCCCCGCAACGGGTGGCCGCGGTGCTCGAGGCGCTGCCGGACACGTACCGGAAGGTCCTGGAGTTGCGATTCCTGCACGGCCGCGCCGTGCGAGAGGTGGCCACCGAGATGGGGATCAGCCTGGCCAATGCCAAGGTGTTGCAACACCGCGCGCTGCGGTTGGCGGCTCAACTCAACGAGGGAGGGGCCCGATGAACCGGCGAGGTACCCGCAAGTACATCGACGATCTACTCGCCGGACGTCGTCCGAGACCGTTCAACCCCGACGATTTCGAAGCCGACCAGATCCGCACCGCGATCGAATTGAGCGCCGGCCGGCCGGGCGCAGACGCCCCACGCCCGGAGTTCCTCGACGGTCTGAAGGCGAAGTTGGCAGCCGAGATGTCGGGATCCGTGCCGGTCGCGGGAACCAACGCCGCGAAAGCTCACGCAGCGACCCGTCGGCAAGTCATCGTCGGCACCACCGCTGCGGCGACGGCCGCGGTCGCCGCGGTGTCGGTGGACCGGTTGCTGCTCCAGCCCGACGCGCCGCCCAACCCCGATGGGGGCGAGGTGGTTCCCACCGACGGGCAGTGGCGGCAGGTCGCGGCGAGTGCCGACGTCGCCGACGGTGCCGTGTACCCGTTCGACCTGGGCTCGGTCAGTGGATTCGTGCGGCGGACACAAGGCCGGGTGGAAGCCGTGTCCGGGGTGTGCACGCATCAGGGTTGCAAACTGTGGTTCGACCGGCCCGCCGATCAGTTGCGCTGCCCATGCCATCTGACCTCGTTCTCGCCGGCCGGGCAGGTGCTCATCCATGCCTTGCCGACGGCACCGAAGCCTCTCCCGCACTTCGATGTTCGCGAGCGGGACGGGGTCATCGAGGTGTTGGCGCCTCCGCCGAGCGGACCGGTATAGACCGGCGGCTCAGCTCACGAGGCTCAACGCATGAGCACGCCGCAACTTGCCCGACGGAGTCTTCGGGATCGTGCCGGGCTCGAGCACCACCACGTTGCGCGGCCGGACATCCACCTCTGCGACCACCTCGTGCGCCACCAGACGCTCGATACGGCGTACGTCGTCCGGCTGGTCATGTTTCGTGGATTCCACTGCGACCGCGAATGTCTCACGGGACAGCCCGGCGTCGAGGCGCACGGCAACCGAACATCCCGGCCGAACCCCCGGCACCCGACAGGCGGCACGTTCGATATCGGTGGGGTAGATGTTGCGCCCGGCCATGATGATGACGTCCTTGAGCCGGCCGCACACCACGACGTCGCCGCACTCGGTGAGGTAACCCAGATCGCCGGTGTCGTACCAGCCCCGGGCGTCCTGTGCCGCCAGGAAACCCGCTTCGGTGAGGTAACCCTTGGTCACCGGCCCGCCGCGCACCTCGATGACCCCGACTCCGCGAGGCCCGAGCACACCGCCGTCCTCATCGACGACGCGCAGTTCCAGGCCACTCAGCGGCCGGCCCAGGTTGACCAGTCGTCGGGTGCGCCCGTGTGTGGCGGGAACTGCTCGGTGCAGCAGGGTCAACAGATCCGCGTCGACCTCATCGACGAGCATGCCGCCACCGCACGGCGAGAATGACACCGCCACCGTTGTCTCGGCCATTCCGTAGGCGGGAATGATCGCCTCCGGCCGCAATCCGAACGGAGCCCCCGCATCGCAGAGGTCCTCGACGTCGAACGGATCGACCTGTTCGGCACCCGAGAGGGCCCAGCGCAACGAGGACAGGTCGAAATCACCGGGAGTGGCCTGCCCGCGCAGCCGCTTGGCGAACACCTTGTAGGCGAAGTTCGGGGCCGCCGTCATCGTGCCCTTGTACTTGTCGATGAGCCTGGCCCACAGCAACGTGTCGCGCAGGAAGTCCACCGGCGTGACCTTGACCAATTCGGCACCGACGTACATCGGCACGGTCAGGTAGCCCGTCATGCCCATGTCGTGGAAACACGGCAGCCAACTGACGATGACGTCGGTGTCGAGATCGAACCGGCAGCCGATCATCATCGCCTCGGCATTGGCGACGATATTGGCGTGGCTGATCTGAACGGCCTTGGGGGACCCCGTCGAGCCCGAAGTCAGCTGCATCAGCGCAATATCGTCCTCACCCGTCGCGGTGGGCCCGGTCGGGGCATGCGCCAGCAGCGCCTCGACGGTCAGCACCGTCAGACCGCGCTCCGCCAGGACCGGCGCGGCCGCCATGAACGGATCGGAGACGATGACTGCTTTCGCCGAGATCATGTCGATCACACCGATGGTCTCCTCGGCCCAGCGCAGCAGATCGGTGCGCGGCGTGGGCTGGTGCAGCATGGTCAGGCTGGCGCCGCGCATCCACACCGCTTGCGCGGTGGGAGCGATCTCGACCGGAGCGCCCGCCAGTACCGCCACGGCGTCGGCGTGCCCGATACCCGCCGCGGCGAGGCCGCCGGCGACCCGACAGGCCCGCTCATGCACGTCGGCCCAGCTGTGCCGCACGGGTGCGTCCGGTTCCCCGGTCACCATCCCGTGTGGGCTGGTGCGGGCGTTGTGGAACATGGTTTCGGTGAATCGGCTCACGGCAGTCCTTTTCGGCCCACCGGCAAGGTGCGGTGTGCCTTCATCGGAGGGATCGCCACGCCCGTGTCACCGGGCGTTAATAGATTCAGAGCCGTGGGGCTCGGCCGTCCTCGAAGCGCTTCTTACTTCGACGAGCGGCGGAAGTGCACCTGCCCTTTTCTGTTCTCTCTCATCTGCCACCCCCGGCCGGAGTGACATGGCGGTGCACTTCAGGTGGGTCGACTATAGCGACCCGCCCACGCCGAAGCGCGCCAACGCGCCACACACCGCGACGTTCATGGCATCACCGGCACTGACCGATTCGGTGCGGCGTGATGTAGTGACCGAGTGACTGCGGATGGTTCTCGTGACGCGGGCAAACCGTGAGTGCACGTGGTTGGCTGCTGTTCGCTGCCATGAGCGTGATCTGGGGGATTCCCTACCTGCTGATCAAGATTGCACTCGAGGGGCTTTCGGTTCCCGTACTCGTGTTGGCCCGCACCTTGATCGGCGCCGTCGTGCTGCTGCCACTGGCGCTGTCGCGGGCCAACATTCGCTGTGTGCTTGCCCATGGGAAACCAGTGCTGGCTTTCGCGTTCTTCGAGATCATCGCCGCGTGGTTGTTGTTGTCGAATGCCGAACGACACCTCAGCAGCTCCACGACCGGCCTGCTCATCGCGGCGTCGCCGATCATCGCGGCGGTGCTGGACCGGTTCAGTGGTGGCACCCACCGCCTCAGCGCCATCCGGTCAACCGGCCTGGCAGTCGGGCTCACCGGTGTGGCGGTGCTGGCAGGCCCCGGTCTTTCCGGCGGGGGTGCCTGGCCGGTCGCCCAGGTACTGCTGGTGGCCACCTGCTATGCCATTGCCCCGCTCATCGCCGCCCGCTATCTCGCCGATGTCCCAGCGCTTCCACTGACCGCAAGTTGCCTTGCACTCGCGGCACTGGTGTATGCCGTGCCCGCGGCCCTGTCGTGGCCCACCGAAGTCCCCGGCACGCGTGTGCTGGTGGCCACCGCCCTGCTCGCCGTGGTGTGCACCGCACTGGCCTTCGTCGTGTTCTTCGCGTTGATTCGTGAAGTGGGACCGACCCGCGCAGTGGTGTTCACCTATGTGAATCCCGCTGTGGCCCTGGCCGCCGGTGTGATCGTCCTTGCCGAGCCACTGACGGTGTTCAACGTCGCCGGCCTGGCACTGGTCCTCGTCGGCTCGGTGCTGGCCACCCGTCAGTCCGCTGCGGAACCGCCACGGTAGCGCGTCACGCGAGCCGGCTGGCCAGTCCGCTGAGCAGAATGTCGAGTCCGCGGTTCAGTTCGGCCAGTCCGTCGTAGGAGGCCCACGCGGGCGCGAGGTCACGGATGTTGGGGAACTCGCCGATCGGCAGCCGGTGCAGCCCGAGCCGCAGGACGTGATCGGTTTCCTCGGGCCGTTCCACGATCTCCTGCAATTCGGTCAGTACATGGCCGTAGAGGAAGCCGAACAACGCCCGGTAGATGTGCAAAGCGTCGGCTCCGGTGAACCCTGCCGCGGTCAACAACGCCAGGACCTCTTCGAGGTGACGCAAAATCCCCGGTGGCCGCATCCCCAATGGTGTCGCAAGTGGGCGCGTCACCAGCAGGGGCACCACGTGGGGATGGCGGTGCGCCAGATCGCGAAAGTCGTGGCCGAGACGGCGAAGTGCCGCAACCCAATCCGATGCCGACGTGTCCAGCGATAGCTGCTCGAAGACCAGCTCGACGACCCCGTCCAGTACGGCAGCCTTGTTCGGGACGTGGCGGTAGAGCGCCATCGGGTCGCGCCCGACCGCCTCACCGAGTCGGCGCATCGACAGCGCGTCGACACCTTCCCGGTCGATGATCTCCAGGGCCTTGGCCAGAACTGCGACGCGGGTGATCGGCCCACCCGCGCCGTCCTCGGACCGGCCCGGACCGGGCGGACCCATCGGTGTTTGCATCATGGATGACACGCCCCCTCCGATATCTGACTCACAGGCACGCTGGGACCACAGACCTCACGGGTAGATGGGTGCTGAACAGGGAATATTCGATCAGTACAGCTGAGTCTACGTTGTAGACATACGACGTTGACAACGTCTCCCATGAAGCGTTGACTGGACTTCTAGTGCGGATAGAGGCGTTGCCATGATCGTCATCGTTGGATTGGTCGTTCTGCTCGCCGCGGTGATCGTGGGTTTCACCGGCGTACTGACGAATTCAGGGCCGGACCACCCCCTACCCGACCACTTCAATGCGCTCGGCTACCACGTCACCGGGTCGACCGGCACGCTCTTCCTGTTCGGGATGATGGTCGGCGCGATCGCCATGTTGGGGTTGAGCGTGTTGTTGGCCGGCACGCGGCACACCGCGACTCGCGGGCGCGACGCTCGGCACAAACTCGAGACATCCCGTCGTGAGACGGCGTTCTTGAATCAGGAACGCGACCAACGCCTCGCACATGACCAGAACGACGCGGATGCGGATGCCACCGGACCAATTGTCACCCGGAGGCGACCGACCCTGTTCGGGCGCAGGCCCGCCGGTCGGCACCAGGGGAGCGCCACCGAGGTCGACGCCTCTGGCAGGACGTCCACCGTGGCCACCGTCGCTCAGTCGCGGGCGACGGACAACGACAGGCAAGGAGTCCGCAATGAGGGTCGGTAAAAGGATCGCCCACAAGGTCGAAGCTGCCACGAGCAACGCGAAGAAGGTCTTCCGCCGCTCTCCGTCTGTTCACATCGAAACCAGGTAAACACCATGATCGTTCTCGGCATCATCCTCATCGTCCTGGGCCTGCTGCTGCCCAGCCTTGTTCCCACCTTCGCTTTCGCCCACATCGTTTTGGTGATCGGGGTCATCCTGCTGGTCGTCGGCCTACTGCTGATGCTCATGGGGCGGATGGGGCATGCGGTCGGCGGCCGTCGCCACTACTACTAGACCCGACACCGGGGCGAGCAGACGCACGGGTACACCCGCGTAGTCGAGGAGTTCGACGCTCAAATAACCACTCGCGCAATGGCATCCATTGGCTCGCGGCGGGTGCGGGCGGCTCCGCCACGACCTGATTCACCGATTGACCAACCTAAGGAGCCGATATGGCCACCCCCAGCATCCTCTTGATCGTCCTCGTG
The DNA here is from genome assembly GCF_011758805.1 of Mycolicibacterium fluoranthenivorans. Lineage (NCBI taxonomy): Bacteria > Bacillati > Actinomycetota > Actinomycetes > Mycobacteriales > Mycobacteriaceae > Mycobacterium > Mycolicibacterium fluoranthenivorans. The sequence continues at coordinate 3,263,098 of NZ_JAANOW010000001.1, forward strand.
GTGTGCGTGGCGATCCTTCTCATCGTCGCCATTGCCTGGGTGGCGCGCGACAGACGCAACGCCCATCGTCATATCGCCGCCGAAGAGATTCGTGAGTCAGCGAAGGACGAGGCGCGCGACGTGCGGCAGCGCGAAGCATGGGCGGACGAGACCGCCGCCCGCGCCCGCGCGGCTCAGGCCGAATCCGATGTCAAGGCCGCACAAGCCGCCGGTCTGCAACAGCAGGCCGAAACGCACCGGAGCGAAGCGGTGGACTCACGCGAGAAGCTCAATCAGCAATGGGAGCGCGCGGATAGCGTTGATCCGGCCGTCCACACACCCGAGAAATCCAGCGGTGCGCGCAAGGAGCATCAAGACCGATGACGAGACCAGGACCTGCCCCCGGAAGAGAGGGGAGCGTCACGATGACCCCGCAGGAGACGAGCCCGCCCATCGGCAGCGCGCGCGAACGGGATCGGCGCGCACAGGCTCTCAGCGCTCAAGAACGCTGGGAATCAGAGGGCGGAACCACAGACCACCGGGACCGGCGCTGATCCGCGAATGAAGATGTCTGCACCCCAGGGCATTTCGTCGCCACGAAGCAACACGGGGGAGTATGTGACGCTCAGCCGGCTTTTCCGTCAGTCGCCGATCCGGGCAACGCGGTGAAACGCTGGACCAGATCGGCGGCTACGGTACGCAGCGGGACATTCGAGTTCTGGCTTTCACGACGGAGCCGATCGAAAGCCTCACCGGCATCAATGCCGTGAATGGCCATCAACATGCCTTTGGCCTGTTCGATGGGCGCACGCGTCTCCAGTGCGCGCTGCAGTCCGACTGCGACGTCACGCACCGAACGGAACCGGGCGAAATCACCTATCGCTCGCGAGACCGCCGTGGTGAGCAGCTCCAGGATCTCGGCATCGAAACTGTCGAACGCCGAACGCGCTCGACCGTAGAGATTCAACGACCCGAGCGACTGGTCGACGGTGACCAAAGGTGCCGCCAGAAAGCTGAGGATGCCTTCGGCACGTGCCGCGGCCGCGAACTCCGGCCAGGTGGACACCGCTTCTTCGGAATCCACGAGCACGATCTCACCGAGGCGGGCAGCCTGCAGGCAGGGCCCGTCTCCGGCGTCGTACTGTTCGGTATCGACGCGCAGCGTGCGCTCGTCGGTGTGCACCGCGGTGTAGGTCCGTCCGGCCAGATCGATCGTGACGCCCGTGCTGTCGGCTCCGGTGATCGCCTTCTGCGCGATCTGAGCGAGGTTCTGCAGCAGGCTGAGGAGTTCGTCCTCGTCGGCCACGGTATGACTGACCGAGAGCAACATCCTGGCGAGTTCGGTGGCACTGATCTGCCGCTCACCGGAAGCCGCCGCGATCACCACGTCGGCGGCTTCGTCCGCGTCCTGATCCACCGCCTTTGCAGGCAGCGAGTCCTCGGTCCGCGGGTCGGGAGAAATCATCCGGACAGTGTGACACAGCCGGAGTCCGCAGAAACAGAGTACTCATGCAGGTATATCCAGAGAACGAACCGGCCCGGCGACCCCCCTGAATTCGTCACTGTGACGCCCGGGGGAGCCTCGACGAAGGTCGGGCTGGGACGCACTCTGATGCCGGCGACCTAGCCGTTGCGGGTCGCGACGCCGACACCTTGGGCGTGGGCGGGTTCGCGCTGCTCCTCCTCGGGGCTTGTTTGTTGCGCCTGGATGAAGGCTCGTGACAGTTGCGTGCGGAACCACCGGTGTGCGGGATCGATGTCGTTGCGGGGGTGCCAGGCCACGCCGATGGTCATGGGCAGCAGGTCGAGTGGGATCGGGAACGTGGCGAGCCCCAGTTCGGCAACGATGGTGTCGGACCATACGGGTGCCGTCAGGGCGACCAGGTCTGTGGATCGTGCGAGCAGCATTGCGCTGGTGTGGCTGGGGACAACGACGGCCACCCGACGGTGTAGTCCTAGGCGGGTCAGCGCGTCGTCTATGGGGCCGCGTCGTTTGCCAAGGCGAGAGATGCCGATATGAGCGGCGCCGGCGAACCGCGCGGCGCCAATGGGGCCGTCGAACAGCGGGTTGGTAGCCCTGGCCACTCCCAGCAGCGTTGTCTCTGCGAGGGTTTGGTGGCGCGTCTCGGGATCCAGGTGTGAGAGGACTCCGAGTTCGACATCGACGTCACCGCGGCGTAGGGCGGTGGTTCCTTCCAACGTCTCTGGCAAGAAGATGACGTTGACGCCGGGTGCTTCTCGTTGCAGAGTCTCCAGGAGCGGGTCCGCCACGCTGGTGAGAAACAGGTCGGATACCTGGACGGTGAACGTCTCGCTGATGGTGGTGGGGTCGAATTCTCCTCCTGGACGTAACAGCTGATCGGCCTGGCCGAGCAGCGTATGCAGTGTGTCGCGAATGGCCAGAGCGCGTGGGGTGGGCACCAAGGCTTGGCCGGCACGCACCAGCAGCTGGTCGCCGGTGATCCGGCGCAGCCGCGACAGTGATCGGCTCACGGCCGGCGGGGAGGTCCCCAATCTCTCTGCTGCCGCGGTCACGCTGCTCTCCTGCAGGAGTGTGTCGAGAACGCGCAGCAGATTGAGATCCATCGGTGGGTCGTCCCTCCTTGAATCATTAACTTTTGCGATAAGGATCAGATAACAACTATTGCATTGTGCGTTAAGGATTGGTGGCTCAGCCTGGATATCGCAGCAGTTATCACTCATTTCACACAGGAGCATCATGATCTCGAACTCTGATCGCGACGACCGCGCCGGCGACGTCTTGGCCGTGGTCAGCCAGAGCGGACCCACGGTGACGTTCTTCGATGCCGTCTCCGACACCATGCTGGCAGAAGTGGAGGTGCCGCCCGAGCCCCACGAATTGTGTTTCGACCCGACACAGCGACTGTTGTGGTGCACCAACACCTATGTCTCGGGCTACTACCATGCCAACGCGGGCCGGGGTACCCAACTGACGGTAATCGATCCCGACGCTCGACGCGTTGTCGACGTCGTCGACCTCGCTCCCGAACACGGGCCGCACGGATTGGCTCTCGATCCGGTTCGGGGACGCCTGTATGTGAGTGTCGAGGGGAGTCCGGACCGGCCTGGTGGTGTCGTGGTGATCGACACCTCGACCCGAAAGGCGCTGGGCCGCATCGATACCGGCGCACCTGGCCCGCATTGGTTCGTGATCGATTCCGCCGGCGAGAAGGGCTACGCCAGCAACAAGGAAGCTCCATTCGTGTCGTTCGTCGACTTGCAGGCAGGCACATTCAGCACGGTCGAGGTGCCGGGCAGCGAGGGCCTGGCCGTCTCTGCAGACGGCAGTGAACTCTATGTCGCCGCGCCCTACGGCTCATTCACATCCTGTACCGCCGAGTCTTCTCCGCTCACCGGCATACGTGTCATCGACACCACCAACGGATCGGTGCTCGATGTGCTATCCACCGAGAACATCGTCTTTCCGGTGTGCTTGACCAGCGCCAGCATTCTGCTGGTCGGTGAATTACGCATGTCGGCGGACGAGTCCTCCGCACTGGGGCGTCACGCCCGGGGGCGACTCAGCGCCTTCTCGACTGCGACTCGGCAGCGCGTCGCGCGTGTGGAACTGACCGGCAAGTTCCCTTTGACGATCACCGCCTCGCCGGATGGACACCTCGGCTACGTGGCAGCGGTGACGTCGTCGACGGTCGACATCGTCGACCTGCAGACCTGGGAGGTGCTCAACAGCCTGACCATCGCCAAGCGCGGTGAACCGGGCGCGCATGGGCTGGCCTACATCCCTCGACTGGGTTGAACATGCCACTCAACGAAGCAGAAAACATGGATGAGATCGCCGCAAGACTGGACACCGCGCGCCGCACCCGTTGTGCCATTGCCTCGTTCAGCGACGGCCACCCACCCATCGATCTTGACCTTGAGCTCGGGTATCGCGTTCAACGCCATCGTCGGCGCGGACGACCCGTCGCGGGATGGAAGCTGGCACTGACTTCACGGGCCAAGCAACGACAGGTCGGTGTAGACACACCGCTCTACGGATTTCTCGATGCCGCTGACGGGCTCAACCTGGGGCAACCCGTTCCGACCCGCTCCCTGATAGCGCCGCGTGCCGAGCCCGAGATCGTCTTCACCCTCGGTGAGGATCTCGCCGGCCCCTGTGTCACCTCCGCTGACGTCCTTGCCGCCACCGCAGCGGTGGCGGCAGGTATCGAAGTACTCGACTCCCGATACCAGGACTACCGTTTCACCGCCGCAGATCTCGCCGCAGACAATGTCTCTGCCGGACGTTATGTCGTGGGACCACCACACTCGCCGCGAGGAGTGGCACTCGATCTCATCGGCGCCGTCTTGACGAAGAACGGCGAGGTCATCGACACGGCCGCAGGCGCAGCAGTCATGGGCCATCCCGCCGCTGCGGTCGCATGGTTGGTGCGACGTCTGCACATGGACGGCGAAAGCGGTTTGCGCCGGGGCGAAGTCATCTTCTCCGGGGGACTGACCTCTGCTGTCCCGATTGCTACGGGGGACACCATCACGATTGCCCTCGGCCACCTCGGCAGCATCGTGTTGGCCTGCGACTGACCACAGCCGTCGGATCACGTGTAGCACTGGTCAGCAACGTCGTGGCCGCCCACACCTAACCGACCCGAGCGCCGGTGGCCTTGTCGAAGAGGTGGATGGCGTGGGGATCCGCGGTGACGTGCACGGTATCGCCCATCCGGATCTGGTCGCGACCGCTGGTTCGGACGATGACGTCGGCGCCGACGGGGCTGGCGGTGCCGTACAGGTAGGCATCCGCCCCCAGGATCTCGACCATCGCGACGGTGACGGGGATACCGTTACCCGCCTGCGTCAGGCGCCATCCTTCGGGCCGGACACCGACGATGACCGGCCCGTTGATGGCCCCGTTGCGTTCCACGGCCATGGTGTGTCCCGCCGCGGTGATTCCTGCCTCGTCGAGATCGCCATCGAGGAACTTCATCGCCGGTGATCCGATGAATCCCGCGACGAACACGTTGACCGGCCGGGCGTAGAGCTCCATCGGGGCGCCGACCTGTTGCAGTTCACCGTCTTTCATGACCGCGACGCGGTCACCCATGGTCATGGCCTCGGTCTGGTCATGGGTCACGTAGACGGTGGTGACACCGAGGTCACGCTGCAGCTTGGCGATATCGGTGCGGGTCTGCACGCGCATCTTCGCGTCGAGGTTGGACAGCGGCTCATCCATGCAGAACACCTGGGGATTGCGGACGATCGCACGGCCCATCGCGACCCGTTGGCGCTGCCCACCCGAGAGCGCCTTGGGTTTGCGGTCGAGATAGTCGGTGAGGCCGAGGGTCTTGGCGGCCTCGGCGATCCGACGTTCGCGCTCGTGTTTGGGCAGGCCCGCGTTCTTGAGACAGAATCCCATGTTCCCGGCGACGGTCATGTGCGGGTACAGCGCGTAGTTCTGGAACACCATGGCGATGTCCCGGTCCTTGGGGGCGGCCGTGGTGACATCGCGTCCGCCCAGATGTATCGAGCCGGCGGTCACTTCCTCCAGGCCCGCCAGCATGCGCAGAGTGGTCGACTTGCCACAACCCGAAGGTCCGACGAGCACCATGAACTCACCGTCGGCGATCTCCAGGTCGATGCCGGCCACTGCCGGCGCGGGAGCTTTCGGGTACCAGCGCTGGGCCTTGTCGAATCGAATGGCGGCCATGGGATGTACTCCTGTGATCGAGGGGTGCGCGGACGGGGAGCCGGTGTCAACGGGACGAGATGCCACCGACCATTCCGTTGATGAATCGCTTCTGCAGTGCGAAGAAGAGCACTGCGATCGGTAGGGCGACCATCACGCCGGCGGCGGCCAGCAGCGAATAGTCGGTGAGGTGTTGCCCCTGGAACAGTGCCAAGCCAAGAGGGGCGGTACGTCGGCTGTCAGAGACGACGAGGACCAGCGGCAGCAGGAACTCATTCCATGTCCACATCGTGACGATGACGGCCATGGTCATCATCGGCGCCAGGCTCGGCGGCACGACAATGCGCCAGAGCAGCCGGAAGTCACTCGATCCGTCCAACCGGGCGGCCTCGATGATCTCGCCGGGGAAGGCACGAAACTGGTTGCGCATCCAGAACACTGCGAATCCCAGGGACTGGGCGGTTTGCGGCAGGATCAGTGCCCAATAGGTGTCGGTGAGTCCGATGGTGCGCAGGTTGAAATACAGCGGGATGATGAAGGCTTCGGCCGGCAGGGTGAGGCCGAGGAGCAAGGTGTAGAACAGGATCGAGGAGCCGGGAAACCGCATCCGGGCGAACGCGTAGCCGGCCAACGTCGCCAGCGTCACGGTGAGCAGCACAACGGCGGCGGTCACCACGACGCTGGACAGTAGGTAGCTACTGAAGTTCCCGCGATTCCACGCCGCACCGTAGTTGTGCAGGTCGATACTCGTCGGGATGTTGAAGCCACCCGAGTTCTGCTTGGCGGGGGTGATCGAGGACAGCACGACACCGAGCAACGGGACAACGGCGAACACGGCGAAAAGCACGAGAATGATCTGGTTGACCGTCTTCTCGGTCCGGCTCAGGTTCATTCGGCCTCCCTCGGGGTGATCCGGCTGATCAGGAAGGTCAGTGCGACGATCGCCACGGTCAGCACCACCGCGATGGCGGAGGCCAAACCCACCTGCCCGGTGTTGAAGGCCCGGTTGTAGGCCTCGAAGGCCGGGACGGTGGTGGCGGTTCCGGGGCCGCCGCGGGTGGTGATGTAAACCAGGTCAAAGGTTTTCAACGCCGACACCACGGTCAGGGTCAGCGCCACCGCGATCTGGCCGCGCAGCGACGGCAGCGTGATGGCGAAGAACTCCCGGACCCGCCCCGCGCCGTCGAGGCGGGCGGCTTCGAACAGTTCCGGCGCGATGTTGCCGATCCCGGACAAGAACAGCACCAGGCACAATCCGATGTTGAGCCATGTGCCGATCAGCCCGATGGCGATCAGGGCGAAGGTGTGGTCGCCCAGCCACACCCGCGCCAGCGATCCCAGTCCGATGGCGCGCAGTGTCTGGTTGAGCAGGCCGTTCTGCGAGTAGACGGAGATCCAGATCGTGCCGATGACGACGGTGGTGATCACCTGCGGCAGGAACAGCACCGTGCGGAAGAATGACATCGACTTCATCGCGTGCGCCCGTGAGATCACCGCGCTGAGCAACAATGCGATGGTGACGGGTACCACCGCGTAGAACACCATCAGGACCCCGGCGTGCAGGAATGATCCTCGCAACTGCTTGTCTTCGAACACGTTGAGGTAGTTGGAGATTCCGGCGACGGTGGCCGTGCCGATGCCATTCCAGTTGTAGAACGAGTACTGGACGGTCTGAACCAGCGGGGCGCCGAGGAATGCCGCGAAGACCACGAATGCCGGCAGCACATAGAGATAGCCGCGTAGCGCTCCGCGAGCCCGACGACGCCGCGGCCGCGGTGACCGGCTGAGCCGGTCACCGGGGTCGGCGCCGGGACTGTCCGACGTGGTCGTTCGTCGTGGTGGGCGCAGCGTCACGGTCATTTCTGGTTCTTGAGGAAGGCGGCGTAGTCGGTTTGCAGGGCATCCACGAACTGCTGCGGATCAGACTGCCCACCAAGGAGTTCCTGCATTCCCGCGGTGAGGGTGTCATAGAAGGTCGGCGTGGTGTAGTCGAGATAGGGGACCACGCCGTCGGCCGCCTGGACATCCCGGTATTGCGTCGCGATATCGCCGGCCAACGTGCCCGCCTTGGGCTCGTAGCCCGACGGCAGTACCGTCGGCAGGTTGCCGGAATCCAGGAGCAGCTGTGCGGCTTTGGCGTTGGTGATGAAATCGATATAAGCCGCGGCGACATCGGGATGGGCGGACTTCGATGTGATGGCCCAGGCCAGTCCCTGCCCGCCGGTGGTGGCCGGCTTGCCGTCCGTGGAGGTCAGCGTGGTGAAGCCGACGTCGTCACCCAGGGCGTCGTGCAGGGGCTGCTGCATCCAGGTCCCGGTGAGGGTGAACAGCGCGCCGCCCTTTCCGAATGCGGCAACGGCGTCGTCGCGGGAGACCCCGTTGGTGCCCGGAGTCAGATAGCCCTTGGTGGACCATTCGGCGATCTGCTGGGCGGCCTTCAGCGAGGCCGGATCGGTCCATGCACCGCTCTGGCCGCTCACGAGATTCTTGACCGCCGGTGCGCCCGCCAGTGCAGCCTGGACGACTCCGAACAGGTGGATGCCGGGCGATTTGTCGAGATTGCCGAACGACATCGGCAGCATCCCCTTGGCTTTCGCGGCGCCCATCGCCGAATCCAGCTCGCCCAGTGTGGTGGGCGCGGACAGCCCGAGCGACGCCAGCTTCTTGCGGTTGTAGTAGATGCCCACGACCTCGCCGGTCTGCGAGACGCCGAACAGCGTGTCGCCCTGCCAGGTCTTGCCGTCGCTGCTGAAGCTGTTCTGCTTGAGCAGGCCGTGGGGGTAGTAGCCGTCCCAGCCGTAGAGCTTGGCGTAGTCGTTCATCGGGCGCAGCATCCCTGCGGAGACAAACGCGCCCATGTCGGGGTAGCCCTGGTTGGCCTGGACGACGTCCGGGGGAGTGTTACTGGAGAGTGCCAGCTTCAGGGTCGTCTTGAGATCACTGAACGACTCGACGGTCCGGTTGATCGTGACGTTGGGGTACTTCTGGTGAAACTCGGCGTTGAGCTCCTCCTGCGCCTTGGAGATGCCGCCATCGGTGTTCTGGTCCCACACGGTCAAGGTAACGGGGCCGGCCGACGAGATGTCTTTGGACACCGGGCTGGTGGGCGCGGCCGGTGCACCGCCACCGGAGGGGCCCGGGGCACACGCGGTCGCTGTCAGCAGGGTGATGGTCGCGGCCAGGGCGCCGCCGAATCGAAAAAGTCGGGTTCTTGTCATGAGGTCAGGGCTCCTCGGGTTGCAGGGATGGCGGACTGGCGGTGTTGTTCGGCCCAATGCCGGACCGGTTCCCACTGCGGGTCATGGCGGTGCTCGTCGAGCAGATCGGCGATATCGGCGGGACGGGGCGCGCTGCGGGCGCCACCGGCGCCGCGCACCGAACAGGTGGCGCTGATGCTGGCCAGCCGCAGCCGCTGGGGGATTTCCCAGTCCCATGCGGTGGCGGCCATGAACGCGGCGGTGAAGGCATCTCCGGCCCCGGTGGGGTCCACCGCGCGGACTGCGATGGCGGGTACGCGCAGCCGGCTCGGTCCCTGCGCCGCCATCGCCCCGCCCGGCCCCAGCGTGATGACCGCCAGATCGACGCGCTCGGCAAGGATGTCCAATGCCGCATCGGCGGTCTGCGTGCGGGTGTAGCCGAGCGCCTCGATCTCGTTGACGATGAGGACGTCCACATTGTCGAGTTGCTCGAGCATGGCCTCCGACCACTGGCCCGACGGGTCCCAGCCGACGCCGCTCACCAGTGTGGTGCCCCGTGCGCGCAGCCGAGTGGCCTCGGTGTGGACGGGACCGCGGCCCAGACCGACATGGGCGACGCGGACCGGCGTGGAGTCCGGCCAGGACGGAAGGTGCGGGGGCTGCTGTTCGTAGGTCACGAACGATCGGTCGTGCCCGTCGGTGATCGCCACCGAGATGGGGTTCTGATATCCCTGGTGCTGAACGGCGAAGCGCAGATCCATATTCGGCTCATCGCGCAGGGTGCGCGCGATGATGCAGCCGATGGGGTCATCACCCAACTCGGTGACCAGTGCGGTGTGTGCGCCGAGTCGGGCGGCCGCGACCGCGCGGTTGGCGGCCCCGCCGGGCGAGATCGCGAAGCCGTGGGCGTACACCTCGGCTCCGGGGGCCGGTGCCTGAACCCCGGTGAAAACCAGGTCGCTGTACACCTGACCCGCGATCAGCACGTCGATTTCACGATCGGTCACTCGTGGGCACCTCCACAGTTTTGACTGAGTTTGACGTTGTTTGCGCGCTTAGCGTGGCTGTCTTGCGTGACGATTATGTTGCTTGGATGTCTCTCGCGGGTAATTTCGCTGAAATTTGTCGAAAATCGTTCAAAGTCGCGCAAAGTCTGTCATTCAGTGGGTACGATTCCGGACATGTTCCTTGCCCGACGCCATGAGCGCATCCTCGCCGCGCTGGCCGGTGGTGGCCAGTCCGTGGTCCAGCTCGCCGAGTCCTTGGGGGTCAGCGAGTCCACCATCCGTCGCGATCTGGACATCCTGGCCAAGGGGGGACGGCTCGAGCGGCTCTATGGCGGAGCCATGCTGACGCAGGGGAGCCGGGCCACCATCACCGACTCGGGCGCTGTGGAGGACCCCTTCACCTCTGACAGCCGGGGCGATCTCGAGCTGCGCCAGAAGATGGCGGCCGAGGCCGCTCGGTTGGTTGCCGACGGGGACGTCGTGGTGCTCGACATCGGGTCGACGACCCAGCTGGTTGCTCGGGAATTGCGGGGACGCCCCGTCACCATCATCACGTCGAACCTGGCAGTCCTCGACGAAGTTCGCGACGACGACGCCGTCGAACTCGTACTTCTCGGTGGCGTGCTGCGACGCAATCAGCAGTCACTCGTCGGCCCACTGGCCGAGCAGGTCATCGGCCAGCTCAGCGCCGACATGATGTTCTTGAGCTGCACCGGCGTTCGCGGTGGCCGGGTGTTGGACAACATGGCTGTCGAGGCGCCGATCAAACAAGCCCTCATCGCCGCCTCCCAGGCGATCGTCCTGCTGGCCAGCGAACTGAAATTTCCGGGCTCGGGCGCCCTGCGCCTGTGCTCGCTCGACGACGTCGATGTGCTCATCACGACGGCGGGCACGCCCCAAGACGAACTTGTTCACCGCCGGGAGACCGGCAGAAAGGTCATCGTTGCATGAAACTCACGATCCTCGGTGGAGGCGGATTCCGCACCCCGTATGTGTGGCAAGCCCTGATCCGCGACGAGGGGTCGCCGCGGGTTACCGAGGTCGCCCTCTACGACGTCGACCAGGGTCGGCTGGCCACGATCACCACCATCCTCGAGCAACTCGCCGTCGGGTTCACCGACGTGCCGACCGTGCGGACCTACACCCAACTGGAGCCCGCGCTGGAAGGTGCGGACTTCGTCTTCGCCGCCATCCGCGTCGGTGGCGTCGAGCAACGCTGCTGTGACGAACATGTTGCGTTGGACCTCAACGTGATTGGGCAAGAGACGACAGGCCCCGGCGGTATCGCCTATGCGTTGCGCACCGTGCCGGTGATGCTTGATATCGCCCACACGATCCGCAGGGTGGCCCCTGACGCCTACTTCCTGAACTTCACCAATCCGGCCGGCATCATCACCGAGGCACTGCAGAGCGTGCTGGGGGACCGGGCCCTCGGCATCTGCGATACCCCGTCCGGTTTGGGCCGCAGGGTCGCCGCAGCGCTGGGCTACGACCACACCCGCATAGACATGGACTACGTCGGTCTCAACCACCTCGGCTGGATGCGCCGGGTGCTCGTCGACGGCCGCGACGTGCTGCCGGACCTGCTCGCCGACGAGCAGAGGCTGAACCGGTTGGAGGAGGCGCAGGTCTTCGGGCTCGATTGGATCCGCGCGCTACAAGTCATTCCCAACGAGTATCTCTACTACTACTACTTTCACCGTGACGCCGTCCGGCACATCCTCGAATCCCCGCAGACCCGTGGCGATTTCCTCCTGGAGACCCAGGGCCGGTTCTTCACCGAAGCCGCCGCGCAGCCTGAGCATGCGGCCAAGTTGTGGACCGCCGCGGTCGATGAGCGTGGCGCCAGCTATATGGCCGAGGCCAAGGGCGGTGTCCAGGGAGCCCCGGCTGTCGAACGGGATCGCGAGACCGACCCGGCGCATCTGGGCTACGCCGGTGTGGCTCTCGGGGTGATGGCGGCAATCAGCCGCAACGAGCGCCGCACGATGATCCTCAACGTGCGCAACCGTGGCACGATCCAAGGATTGCCCGCCGATGCGGTGGTCGAGGTATCGACGATGGTGGACGCCAACGGTGTGCATCCGCTGACGTTGGAGACCCAGCCCGATCTGCATCAGCTCGGTTTGATGCAGCAGGTGAAAGCCGTCGAGCGGCAGACGATCAGCGCAGCGTTGACCGGATCGAGTACCGACGCCCTCAAAGCGTTCGCACTGCACCCACTGGTCGATTCGGTGAGCGTGGCGCGCGAACTGTTGTCGCGCTACGTCGATTCCAATCCCGACATCGCGCGGGTGCTGGCCAAGCGGTCGAAGGCGGCGTGACACTGGACATCGAGATCTGCTCCGGTACCGAGGCGGCGGGGCAACAGGTTGCGGCGCGCATCGCGGCGCTGATTCGCGACAAACCGGACGCGGTGATCGGCGTGGCCACCGGGTCGTCGCCCGAGCCGGTATACCGTGCCCTGGCACGGTATACCGACGACGGCCTCGACGCGTCTGGGGTGCGCTGGTTCGCCCTCGATGAGTACATCGGTCTGCCACCTGGCCATCCGCAGTCGTATCGGGCAGTCCTCGAACGTGTCCTCATCCGACCGCTGGGCCTGCACCCGACGTCGCTGCACGTTCCCGACGGTGGCGCCGCGGATCCCGATGAGGCCGCCGAGGCCTACGAAGCGGCCATTGCCGTTGCGGGGGTGGATCTGCAGATCTTGGGCATCGGAGAAAACGGACACATCGGCTTCAACGAGCCGGGCACGCCGTTCTCCGCCACCACGCATCGCGCGACACTCACCGAGTCCACCCGCCGAGCCAACGCACGGTTCTTTCCCTCCACAAACGCCGTTCCCGTTGAATGTCTGACCCAGGGCCTCGCGACGATCATGCGTGCCGGCCGCATCGAACTCGTCGCCTCCGGCAGCCACAAGGCCGATGCCGTGGCCGCGGCTGTGCGCGGCCCGGTCACCGAGCAATGCCCGGCCAGCATCCTTCAGCGGCATCCGGATGTCCGGGTCAACCTCGACACCGACGCGGCCGTAGCGGTCTACGAGTCGTCGTAGTCGGGGTTGTGTGCCTCGTTTGCATCCTCGTCATCGCGACCCACGCACCATAAGCCCGACCGCGGCGGTGCCGCGGATCGCGTTCGATCCGGACACGAAGGCACAAAGTCCTCAGTCGCGCCAAGTCAGCTGACGTGCGGTGTCGCTGACCATAAGCTGGGCGTGGGAGCACATATGGCTGAATTCATGCGCAATAGCGACGCGTTCACCTGGGCAATGGAGAGCGATCCACGACTTCGTTCCACTGTTGTGACGGTGTTGACACTGGACAAGACGCCCGACTGGGATGACGTGTGCGAGCGGTTCGACCGCATCACCCGCAAACTGCCGATGTTCCGGCAACGAGTGGTGGAGTCGCTCGCTCCCGCCCCGCCGCGGTGGGAGAACGCCCCGGATTTCGATCTGCGCTTCCATATCCGGCGAGCATCAGCACCCAGTCCTGGTGACCTCGACGGGGTGCTCGAGATGGCCCGCCTGGCCGCGATGGAGGATTTCGACCGGGCTCGTCCGTTGTGGAGCGTCACGCTGATCGACGGCCTCGACGACGGGGGAGCGGCGATGCTGTGCAAGTTCCACCACAGCCTCACCGACGGTGTCGGAGGGGTACAGATCGCCATGACCTTATTCGACCTCTCGGAGCTGCCGGAACAGCGCGACCGGTTACTCGCTCCGCCGGCGGTGGCCCCGCAGCCCTGGTTGCGCGGATACCGCGATGTGCTGGGCTACGACGCGGGACTGGTTGCGACTGCGCTGTCGAGAACAATCACCTCGGCCCCGAAACTCTTCGTCAACAGCATCCGGCAGCCGCTGGGGACCATCGAGTCAATAACGGCCACAACGGCTTCGATCTACCGGACCGTCCGGCCGGTGAACCGCACCGGGTCCCCGCTGATGAAGAACCGGACCCTGGCCCGTCGTCTCGGCGTCTATGACGTGCCGAAGACTCGGTTGCGGCGCGCGGCGCACAGGTGCGGCGGGGCGTTGAACGACGCCTTTGTGGCAGGCCTGGCCGGCGGGTTGCGGCTGTACCACGAAAGGCACGGTGTCGTAGTCGGCGACCTCCACCTGACCATGCCCATCAACCTGCGCGCCGAGGGTGACGAGATGGGCGGCAACCGGATCACGTTGATGCGGTTCGACGTACCGGTCGGCACCGTCGACCCGGCAGAGCGAATCAGCGCCATCAAAGAGCAGACCGCCAGAATTCGAGGTGAGAGGTCCTTGCCCTACACCGAGTGGATCGCGGGCGTGCTCAACCTGATGCCCCGCTGGTACATCGGCTCGATCCTGCGCCACGTCGACTTCCTGGCCAGCGATGTTCCGGGTATCCCGGTTCCGGTGTTCCTCGGTGGGGCCAGCGTGCTACGGCAGTATGCGTTCGGTCCAACTATCGGCTCGGCGGTCAATGTCACACTGCTGACCTACGTCGACACCTGTGCACTCGGCATCGACGTCGATACCGGCGCGATCCCCGATTTCGACGTCTTCCACGAATGCCTGGTCCAGGGCTTCGACGAGGTCCTTGCCTGCGGCGACTGACACATCACCACGGCTCGAAGTCACTGCTGTTGGCCCTCCGCAGCGCGCTGACGTAGTCCCCGCGTTCACGACTGGCCTCGTCGACGCCGATGGGGACGGCGAGCAGCCCACGAAAATCGCCGACAGCACTGTATCCCTTGCGTGTCATCCAATCACGCAACCCCTCGAGCAGTTTGGCCGCATATTCCGGGCCGTGGCGCAGCAATGCTGATGCGGTCATCACCACGTCGGCGCCGGCAAGCAGGTACTTGATCAGCTCCGTCGAGCTCTCGACACCTGTAGTTGCGCCCAGCGAAGCGCCAATCCGACCGTGCAGCAACGTGATCCAAGTCAGAGGCAGGCGAGCTTCCGTTGCGGTAGACAACGACATCCCAGACACCACCGCCAAGGTCTCGGGGTCGATGTCAGGTTGCAGGAATCGGTTGAACAGCACCAGCCCGTCGGCACCGGCCAGGTCCAGGCGCCGGGCCATCTCAGCGGTCGCGCTGAAGTAGGGGCTGAGCTTCACCGCCACCGGCACGCCCACCACGTCCTTGACGCCCGCGAGAATGTCGACGTGGCGCTGCTCGACGCCGCGGCCGTCGATGTGCGAATCACCTGGCAGATAGTAGATGTTCAATTCGATTGCGGCGGCGCCGCAGTCCTGCATCGAGCGCGCGTAGCGTGCCCAGCTGCCTGGCGTACACGCGTTGAGGCTGCCGATCACCGGAACCGACACTGCCTGTGCCGTACGTTCGAGCAGGCTCAGGTACTGGCGTGGGCCGTGGTCCTCGGCGGCTCCAGCCGGAAAGTAGGACAGCGCTTCGGCGAAGCTGTCGGACCCCGCCTCGGCCAGCCGCGCGTTGCGCTCGGCTGTGCGGTTCAATTGCTCTTCGAACAGCGAATACAGCACCACCGCGCCTACACCCGCGTCGGCGAGACGCCGGACTCCGTCGACTGTCTTCGACAGCGGGGACGCGGATGCGACCAGCGGATTGCGCAAGTCCAGGCCGAGGTAGCGAGTCGACAGGTCCATCAGGGCTCCCTCCGGGCGTCAGGGTGGAAGTGTTCGGGACCGCGGGAAGCCATCTCCTCGTATGTATTCCAGCGTTGTTCGATCGCCTGTTCGGCAAGTCCGAGCAGCCGCTCGGCTTCGACCGGATCCGAGCTCGCCAGGGTGCGGTACCGCAGCTCGCGGTAGACATAGTCGGACAGTGGAATCCGCGGTCGGTGCGAATCGAGCAGGAACGGGTTCTTCCCCGCGGCCCGCAGTGCCGGGTCATACCGAAGAAGCGGCCAGTGTCCGCTGGCGACGGCCCGGTACTGCTGGTCCATCCCCAGACGCATGTCGATGCCGTGCGCAATGCACTGGCTGTATCCGATTATCAGCGATGGCCCGTCGTAGGCCTCCGCCTCACGGAACGCCTGCAGCGTCTGCTGTGAATCGGCACCCATGGCAACCTTTGCGACGTAGACGTTTCCGTAGGCGATGGCCTGGAGCGCAAGGTCTTTCTTCGGCACCGTCTTCCCGGCGGCGGCGAACTTCGCGACTGCGCCCAGCGGGGTCGACTTGGACATCTGGCCGCCGGTGTTGGAATAGACCTCGGTGTCGAGCACCAGTACGTTGACGTTACGCCCGGTGGCAAGGACATGGTCGAGGCCGCCGGAGCCGATGTCGTACGCCCAGCCGTCACCTCCGACGATCCACACGCTGCGCCGGACCAGGTTGTCCACCACGCTGAGCAGGTCAGCGGTCAAGGTGGGATCGAGCCCGTCGAGACGGGTCCTGAGCTCGGCGACCCGCTGACGCTGGGCCGCCAACTCCGATTCGCGCAGCTGCGGCGCCGACAGAATGTCGTCGACAAGTCCGCTACCCAACGTGTCGCGCAACTCGGCGAGGCGTCGCCGAGCCAGCGTGACGTGCCCGTCGTTGGCCAACCGCAGGCCGAGCCCGAACTCAGCATTGTCCTCGAACAGTGAATTCGACCAGGCCGGGCCTCGCCCGTCGGCATTGGTGGCCCACGGAGTGGTGGGCAGGTTACCGCCGTAGATCGACGAGCAACCCGTCGCATTGGCGATCATCAGCCGGTCGCCGAACAGCTGCGAGAGGAGCTTGAGGTACGGCGTTTCACCGCAACCAGCGCAGGCGCCGGAGAACTCGAACAGCGGCTGCAGAAACTGGGTGCCACGTACGGTGCCGAAATCCACTCGGGACCTGTCATTGGTCGGCAGTGTCTCGAAGAAACCGATGTTCTCGCGCTCGGTGACCAACCGCGGCTCAGCAGGAGCAAGATTGATCGCCTTGGTCACACCTGCGCCGGGTATGACGACTGGGCAGGCCTCGACACACAGGCCGCATCCGGTGCAGTCTTCCACGTATACCTGCAACGAGTATCGGGCGTTCGGCAGGCCGACGGCGTCCAGCTGCGCGGAGGCGAATTCTGCTGGTGCCCCGGCAAGTTGGGATTCATCGTAGAACTTGGAACGAATCACGCTGTGCGGGCAGACGAAGCTGCAGTTGCCGCACTGGATGCAGCTCTCGGAATCCCATACCGCGACCGACCCGGAGATGTTGCGCTTCTCGTAAGCAGTCGTACCGCTCGGGTAGGTGCCGTCCACCGGAAGTGCGCTGACCGGCAGCAGGTTTCCGCGTCCTGCCATCATCTCCGCGGTCACGGTACGGACGAACTCCGGTGCCGACTCGGGCACGGTCGGTACCGAAGAGTGGCCGGAAGTGGCCCCGGGATTGTCGGCCGGCACTTCGATCCGCTGCAACCCCGCCACGGCGCCGTCCACCGCGGCCAATTCCTTGGCCAGCACGTCGGCGCCACGGTTGCCGTACATCTTCTCCACCGATTCCTTGATCCGGGCGACAGCCCGTTCGCGCGGCAGTACATCTGAGATCGCGAAGAAGCAGGTCTGCAGCACGATGTTGATCCGGCCGGGCAGTCCGGACTCGCGCGCGATCCGGTCGGCGTCCACGGTGTAGAGGATGATCCGCTTCTCCAGGATCTGCTCCTGAACTCGCCGGGGCAGCGCGTCCCACACCTTCGCCGGGGTAAGTCGGCAATTCAGAAGCAGCGTCGCGTCGGGAGCGGCCCGAGCGAGTACGTCGACCTTGTCGAGGAACCGGAACTGATGGCAACCGACGAAATTGGCGCCGTTGACGAGATAAGGCGCACGGATGGGATCTGGGCCGAAACGCAGATGCGACTCGGTCTGCGAACCCGATTTCTTTGAGTCATAGACGAAGTACGCCTGGGCATAGAGTCCTTCCTCCGACCCCATGATCTTGATCGTGTTCTTGTTGGCGCTGACGGTACCGTCCGAACCGAGCCCGAAGAAGACCGTCCGGAACGTATTCGGTGACTCGATGTCGAAGGACGGGTCGTAGTCGATGCTGGTGCCCGACACATCGTCGTCGATGCCGATGGTGAATCGCCGCCGCGGCGCGTCGCGGGCCAGTTCGGCGAACACGCCGGCGACCATGGCGGGGGTGAACTCCTTCGAGGACAGCCCATAGCGCCCACCGCTGACTCGCGGCATGACCGCGCGTGCCCCGTCGGCGACGGACTCCGCGAGCGCAGCGACCACGTCCAGATAGAGCGGCTCGCCGATCGAACCGGGTTCCTTGGTGCGGTCCAAGACGCCGACCGTGCGTACCGTGGCCGGCAGCGCAGTCAGCAGCGCCGCGGTGGGAAACGGCCGGTAGAGCCGTATCTGCAAGACGCCGACTCGCTCGCCCCGGTCGACGAGCGCGGCGACCGTTTGCACCACAGTCTCGGCACCCGAGCCCATCAGCACCAGCACCCGGTCCGCCTCTGGATGTCCGGCGTAGTCGACGATGTCCATCGTGCGGCCGGTGCGCTCGCCCAGCCGCGCCATCAACTCCGCGACGACGCCGGGCACCCTGGCGTAGAAGGGGTTCACCGTCTCCCGCGCCTGGAAGTACACGTCAGGGTTCTGTGCGGTCCCACGGATGAACGGCCGCTCTGGCGACAGTGCGCGTCCGCGATGCGCACGCACCAACTCCTCGGGTACCAGCGCACGCAGGTCGTCATCGGTGAGCGTGTCAATTGTGTTGATTTCGTGCGAGGTTCGGAACCCGTCGAAGAAGTGCACGAACGGTACCCGGGTCGCCAAGGTGGCCGCCTGCGCGATAAGCGCCAGGTCTTGTGCTTCCTGAACCGAGGCGGAGGCAAGCATCGCGAACCCCGTCTGCCGCGCCGCCATCACGTCGGAGTGATCGCCGAAGATCGACAGCGCCTGCGCAGCAACAGATCTGGCTGCGACGTTGATGACGGCCGAAGTCAGTTCGCCGGCGATCTTGTACATGTTCGGGATCATCAGCAGCAGGCCCTGCGACGAAGTGAAGGTCGTAGCCAACGCGCCGCTTTGCAGGGCGCCGTGCAAAGCACCTGCCGCCCCGCCCTCGCTCTGCATCTCGACCACGGTCGGGACGGTGCCCCACACGTTGGGCCGGCCAGCGCTGGACCAGACATCGGCCAACTCGGCCATCGGCGACGACGGGGTGATCGGGTAGATGCAGCACACCTCGTTGAGCCGGTAGGCGACCGAAACGGCAGCCTCGTTGCCGTCCACCGTCGTTCGTGTCATGTCGGCTCCGGAAACATGTCGATGGCGTGGACGGGGCACTGGTCGGCGCAGATACCGCAGCCCGTGCACATGGCGTAGTCGAACTGGTAGCGGTGCCCGACCCCGAGTTTGATGACAGCGTTCTCCGGGCACGCGCCCAGGCAGCCATCGCATTCGAAGCAGTTACCGCATGACAGGCAACGCCCTGCTTCGTAGACCGCCTCGTCGCCGGACAAGCCGCCGACGACCTCCTCGAAACTTGCGACGCGCTCCGCCGGTTCGAGTTCGGGTTGCCGGCGCTGTGCGGCGTCGCCGAAGTACCACAGATGCAGCGAATCGTACGTCGCCGTAGGGTGTTTCGCCAGGCGGACGGGCGGCGCGTGATGCAGCCACGCGTCGATCCGGTGCGCCGCCTTCTTCCCGTGCCCGACAGCCACGGTCACGGTTCGTTCGCTGGGCACCATATCGCCGCCGGCGAACACGCCGGGACAGCCGGTCATCAGTGATTCCGAGACTCGCACGCTGCCGTCTGCATCGAACTCGACTCCCTGCAGCGTCCGCATGAACGCCGATTCTGTTTCCTGACCAAGGGCCATGATCAGGGTGTCGGCAGCCAGCGTCTCGAAGCGTCCGGTCGGTTGTGGGTAACCCGACTCGTCGAGTTCCATGACTTCGACCTGCAATTCGGGGCCTTCGAAGGCGGTGATGGTCCGAAGCCAGTTGATCCGCACACCCTCGCGTTCGGCGTCCTGAGATTCCTGCTCGTGCGCAGGCATCTGCTCACGGGTGCGACGGTAGACGATGACGGCGTCGTCGGCACCGAGGCGCCGCGCCACCCGGGCCGCGTCCATCGCGGTGTTTCCGCCGCCGTAGACGGCGACATGTCGCCCGATCGCCGGCTTGTCACCCGCGGCGACGCTGTGCAGAAACGACACCGCGTCCAGCACGGCGGCCGCGTCGCCGGCCGGTATGTCGACACGTTTGGCCAGGTGTGCGCCGACCGCGACGAACACCGCGTCAAACCCGCCTTCGTCTCGCTCGGCCGCCAGGTCATCGACTCGATGATTGCTGGTCAGCTGAACGCCCATTGCGGCGATCCGGTCAAGCTCGGCATCCAGCACATCGCGGGGAAGTCGATAATTCGGAATGCCGTAGCGCATCATGCCACCGGGCGTGGCGCCCGCATCGCGGACCTCGACCTCGTGGCCGAGTCGCGCCAGATGATAGGCGGCGGACAGTCCACTCGGTCCCGCACCGATCACCAGGACTCGCTTGCCGCTGCGGCTCGGCGGTGGATCGAAACGCCAGCCGCGTTCCCGAGCGAGGTCACCGAGGAACCGTTCCACCGAATGAATCGACACAGCGCTGTCGAGATTTGTTCGGTTGCATACGGTTTCGCAAGGGTGATAGCACACCCGTCCATGGATTGCGGCGAATGGATTGTCGGCGACGAGCTGTCGCCATGCGGCTTCGTGTCGGCCCGCGGTGGCGTGCGCCAGCCAGGCCTGAATGTTCTCCCCGGCCGGGCAGCCCGCATTGCAGGGTGGCAACAGATCGACGTAGACGGGCCGATGTTGGCGCACCGGGCCGCCAAAGGAATGCCCCTGGCTGAGGTCCGCGAGCGGCGTGACGTCATGGGAATCAGTCATCAGCCGGGAAACCGAACGGTAGTTCCGGGCATCAGGCGAACGACACGGCCGTGGCATTCCACGTCGATCCCGGCGGCGTCGCGTGGATCCACACTGATGATGACGCCCTTTCCGCTGACTCGCAGATGCAGGTGCAGTCCACGGTAGTGGATCGGTATAGCAAGCACACCAAGTGATTTCGGCCAGTGCGGCGAGAGAATCAGACGGTCGGATCGGGTCTCCAGCCCGGTGAAGCACCGCTGCATGAGGTCGACGGTTCCGGCCATAGCGGCCAGATGAATACCCTCGGATGTGGTTCCACCCTGGATGTCGGACACATCGGACTTCAGCGCCTCGGTGAAGAACTCCATGGCGCGGTCGCGATTGGCCCTGGCCAGCACCCAGGTATGCACGACACCGCTGAGGGTCGAACCGTGCGAGGTGCGGGCCAGGTAGTAGTCCACCATCTCCGGAACCTGTTCGGGCGAAAGACGATAGCCGAGCCGTGCGAGGAGCTCCCGTAGCTCCGTCGCCGACAGGAGGTAGAGCAGCATCAGCGCGTCGGCCTGCTTCGATGCCTTGTAGCGGTTGACGTCGTCGTGCTCCGCCTCCAGGATACGGTCCAGTCGTTGGATGTTGCCGTACTGCCGACGGAGACGGTCCCAATCCAGTTCCGCGAGCTCGCCGTATCCCTGGAACTGACTGATGACGCCGTCGTGGAACGGGACGAACATCCGGCGGCTGACGTCGGCCCAGTGCGCCAGTTCGGCACTGTTGAGTCCGAGCTTTTCCAGCAGGTCCAGCCTGTTCGGCAGCGGCAACAGGTCCAGTGCATCGATGGCCCGCATGATCACCCACACCGCCATCACGTTGGTGTAGGCGTTGTTGTCGATACCGTCGTACGGCGCATCGGGATAACCCGAGTGGAACTCGTCGGGCCCGATGACGCCGCGGATGGCGTATCGGGCAAGCTCGTCGTCGTAGGTCGCCAGGCTGACGAAGAAACGTGCCACCTCGGCCAACAACTCTGCGCCGTAATCGATCAGGTAGGCCAGGTCTCCGGTGACCTGGTAGAACTTCCAGGCACTGTAGGCGACGGCGATGCCGATGTGGTGCGCACGGGCGCTTGCGTCGGGATTCCAGCGGCCGCTGCGCGGGTTGAGATGTAGCCGTTGACTCTCCTCGCGTCCGTCACTGCCGGACTGCCATGGGAACATCGCACCCGCGTAGCCGGCGGCCGCGGCGGCATGCCGGGCTTCCGGCAGCCGCCGGTACCGATAGCTGAGCAGCGAGCGGGTGATCATCGGCAGCCGAAGATTCAGCACCGGGAAGATGAACAGTTCGTCCCAGAAGATGTGACCGCGGTATGCCTCACCATGCAATCCGCGGGCCGGCACCCCGGCATCCAGGTCGGACGTGTTGAGCGAAACCGTCTGCAACAAGTGCAGAATATGTAACCGTAGGATCCGCAATTCGTCGGTAAAGTCCTCGAATTCGATGGAGAGCCGCTCCCATAGATGCGCCCAGTCGGTCAGATGCCCGTCCAGAATCTCGGCGAACCGGCCGAGTCGAGCGAGCAGGCGTTGGGCGTCGACGGCAGGCTCGGATGTGGCGACATCCCGGCCCGTGTAGACGGTCACGATCTTCTCGACCGTGACGGCTTCTCCGACCGACAACCGGACCGTGATGTCGTGACCAATCCTGGCAGCCTCGTCGAAGAGCCGATAGGAGGCAGGGACGGGTTCGCCGTCGCGCCACACGGAGGTTCGCGCCGCCATCGCGATGGGGATCCGAGATTGCGTCGTCTCGGTGCAGTGCAGCACCGAATCATGAGAGATCTCGCGGTTGTCTGCCGGGCCGAGGTGTTGGTTGGCCAGATCTCGGTACCGTTCGACCAGTGAGTTCGTCACGCCGCCGTCCAGTGCGGAGCGTATCTCGACGCTTCCCGACCAGTCCTCGGCCAGGATCGTGGTCTGCAGCGCGCCGACGTGAGGTAGGTGCATGGCGACGAAGCGTTGTTGCTTGAGCGTGGTCGTCCGGCCGGCATCATCGCGGAACCGGACATCCCGGGTCAGCACGGCGCCGCGAAGGTCGAGTGTCTGTTGGTAGGACAGGATCGTGACCTCGTCGAGGTCGAACCAGCTGCCACCGTCGCACCGGAACGTCAGCGCAAGCCAGTTGGGCAGGTTCACCAGGCTTTCGTTGTCGATCTCGGTGCCGGAGACGTCATCGACGAGGCGGTTGTACACGCCGGCAGCGTAGGTGCCGGGGTAGTGCACCTGGCCCGCCGTCGACTCCGGCGCGGCGCCCCGGGTGGCGAAGTAGCCGTTTCCCAGCGTGCACAACGCTTCCCGAAGTTTCTCGGTCTGCGGATCGTATCCGTCGAAGGTGTACTCCCACGACGTGCCCGAGGCCTGGTGCTTGTAGGCCAACCATTTTGATCCACGCTCCAAGAACTCACGTACCTCCTCGGGACTCTGCAGGCTGAAACGTGCGGCAGTCTTACGATCTCCGTCTTCGTCATGTCTGACGACGATCCCGACTCCGTCGAAGTGCACCGCGTCAAAGGCGTCTTCGTCGGTCAGGTCGTCGCCGATGTAGATCGGCAGCAGGGCAACGGCCGGGTCGATGCGATCACGGATCCAGGCCAGCGTGGTGCCCTTGTCCCAGTCGATATCCGGCCGTAACTCGACGATCTTGCGTCCGCTGGTCACCCGCAGGCCGTCACGATGGCCGATGTGGTGGGTCAGTGCCACGATCTCATCGACGTGTTCCGGTGCGACCTCGCGGTAGTGCACCGCGACGGCAAAGCGCTTGTGCTCGACGCGAACACCCGCGATCTTCGCCAGGGTAATGGTCAATTCGGCTGCGGCGTGCTCCAGCAGGGGGACCGACGTCGCTGCCGCTTCGTTGCAGTGGTACGTGCCGTCCGGTCCGGTCAGCTCGAAGCCGTGGCTGCCGGCGTACCAGATGCCGGGTGTGCCGACCCGGGAGCGAACGTCCGCAAGGTCCCGGCCGCTGAGGATGGCAACGGGGCACACTGCCGCAACGAGTCCCAGTGCCTCGGCTGCGCCGTCGACAAGCGCGGCCGCATCGGGATCGGACACGATGGGCGCCAATGTCCCGTCGTAGTCGAGGAACACCATCGACTCTCGGGCACTGGTGATCCCGATCAGCTGACCGTAGGACGTCAGCGCATTCGGCAGTGTGGAGATGAGCCTGTCGCCGCTCCGGACGGCGACTTCCGCCAAGTCGGCGACGACGGCGTCGGCACCGCAACGCAACAAGTCCCCTTGTCCGGCGCGATCGACGCCGATGACGACCGCGAACCCGCCTTCGCGGCCCGCCGTCACCCCGGCGCAGGTGTCCTCGACGACAACGCACCGTTGCGGCCGCACACCCAGTCGCTGCGCCGCATCGGCCAGCACGGCAGTCCCGCGCGAGCCGCCGATTCCGTCGATGCACACGTCGAACAGGACATCCACCCCGGCGTCCTTCAAGGCGTGCTGACAGTTCGGGCTCGACGAATGGGCCGCGGTGGCGACGCCGATGCCGCGTAGTCTCCTGGCCAGGTCGACGGCCGCCTCGAAGAGCGGTGCGTCGCTGGTCAGTGCACTGTCGAGGTTGAGCAACACCGCGCCGTGGTAGCGCGGGTCGATGGTGACCGGCGGTGTCATCGAACCGGCACGGGTTGTGCCTCCAACTGCAGGACCTGGCGGGTGGTCTTCACCACCGTGTCGGGATTCAGACTCATCGACTCGATACCGATCCGGACCAGGAACTCGGCCATGTCCGGGTAGTCCGAGGGTGCCTGCCCACACAGGCCCGAGTGAATCCCGTTGCGTCGACAGCCTTCAACAGCCAGGCGAATCATCTCCTTGACGCCCTCGTCGCGTTCGTCGTAGTCGAAGGCCACGATCTCACTGTCCCGATCGACGCCGAGGGTGAGCTGAGTCAGGTCGTTGGAGCCGATGGAGAAGCCGTCGAAGCGCTTGGCGAATTCGTCGATGAGGATCACATTGTTCGGGATCTCGCACATCGCGTACACCTTGAGCCCGTTCTCACCACGCCGCAGCCCGAGGTCGGCCATTGTGGCCAGGACTAGGTCCGCCTCGGCGACGCGACGCACGAACGGAAGCATCAGGATCACGTTCGTCAAGCCCATCTCTTCGCGCACCCGTCGCATCGCGCGGCACTCGAGCGCGAAGCCCTCGGCGTAGGCGGGGTGTGCGTAACGGGAGGCGCCCCGGAACCCGAGCATCGGGTTGCTTTCGGACGGCTCGAAACCTGCGCCGCCCAAGAGGCTGGCGTACTCATTGGTCTTGAAGTCCGACATCCGCACCACGACCGGCTTGGGCCAGAAGGCGGCGGCGATGGTGCCGATTCCTTCGGAAAGGCGTTCCACGAAGAAGGCGCCGCGGTCTGGGTAGCCCTGCGTGAGCTGATCTATCGTCCGACGCGCCTCGGGATCGTCGACTTTTTCGGGGTGCAGCAGGGCAAGGGGGTGAACCCGGATGTACTCGCTGATGACGAACTCCATCCGAGCGAGACCGACACCGTCGTTCGGCAGGAACGAGGTCTTGAAGGCGAGGTCGGGGTTGCCGAGGTTGATCATGATCTGGGTTCGCGGGCGTGCCAGGTCCGCCACCTCGGTGCCGTCCACATGGAAGGGCAGTTCGCCCTGGTACACACGACCCGAGTCGCCCTCGGCGCAGGACACCGTCACCACCTGACCGTCAGGTAAGCGGGTGGTCGCGTTCCCGGTGCCCACCACGGCGGGGATGCCGAGTTCCCTGGCGATTATCGACGCGTGGCAGGTGCGGCCACCGCGGTTGGTGACGATCGCAGCGGCGGTCTTCATCACCGGCTCCCAGTCCGGCGTTGTGGTGTCTGCAACCAGCACCTCGCCCGGCTTGAATTCGTTCAGCTGCGTGAGGTTCTCGATTCGACGGACCGGACCCGAGGCGATTCTCTCGCCGACTGAGCGACCCTCGACGAGTATCTCGCCTCTCCCATCCAGTACGTAAGCCTCCAGGGCCGTCACGCTGTGCTGGGAGGCAACCGTCTCGGGACGGGCCTGCACGATGTAGAGCTTTCCGTCGATACCGTCCTTGGCCCACTCCATGTCCATGGGCCGCCCGTAGTGCGCTTCGATCGTGCACGCGTAGCCGGCGAGCTCCAGGACGTCGGCATCGGTGAGGCAGAACCGGGTACGGTCGGCCCTGGGCGTCGGGATGTTGCGCGTGGTGTTCTTCGTCTCCCCGTCGACGAGGATCATCTTCACCGCTTTGTCGCCAAGGAGGCGGCGCAATACGGCGCGGTGGCCGGCGAGGTAGGTCGGCTTGTGGACGTAGAATTCGTCGGGGTCGACCGCGCCCTGGACCACGTTCTCACCGAGACCGTAGGCGCCGGTGATGAAGACGGCGTCGCGAAAGCCCGACTCGGTATCGATGGAGAACATCACCCCCGACGAAGAGATGTCGGAGCGCACCATCTTCATCACGCCGATCGACAGCGAGACCTTGAAGTGGTCAAAGCCCTGGTCGACTCGGTAGTGAATGGCGCGATCGGTGAACAAGCTGGCGAAACAGCGGCGGCAGGTGTCGAGCAGACTCGCTTCACCTTTGATGTTGAGATAGGAGTCCTGCTGGCCGGCGAAGCTGGCGGTCGGCAGGTCCTCGGCGGTCGCCGAACTGCGGACGGCGAGACTGACCTCTTCGCCGTACTCCTGCTGAAGTGCACGGTAGCCATCCCGAATCTGGGCGGCCAGATCCTCGGGAAGTCCTGCGCCGTATACGATCTCGCGGGCGCGCTTGGCTTTTCGCGCCAGCGCCTCGACGTCGGCGGGGTCCAGACCGTCGAGTTCGGCGTGTAGGCGTTCCCACGCGCCGGCTTGGTCCAGCATGTAGCGGTAAGCCGCAGCCGTGATGGCGAAGCCGTGTGGGACACGGACGCCGCGGCTGGACAGCTTCTGGAACATCTCGCCCAGCGAGGCGTTCTTGCCGCCGACCAGCGGGACGTCGCCGATGCCGATTTCCTCAAAGAAGCGGACGTACTCCGATGTACCCATAACCTGCCCCTCTCGTGGCACGTCACGCCACGTCGCAAATGCCAACCTCTCACTCCGGCTCGGGCGATGACAGGGCCGAAGGTCACTGGAATGGGTCGCAGCGACGGGATCGGTGCGCGCTTCGGTGGGGCCAGCATGGATTTCGACACTCCGGACGTTGATCTCGGAGAACCGAGGCCCTTGTCCTCTGGTGCACGACCGCGATCGTCGTCAGAATCTGGGTTGCGTGGAGTTGAAGTCGATGCCCTGACCAGACCGAAGATCCGACGAGGAGATCACTATGTCGCCGCGATTGGCAGCGAAAACGACTATTCGACAACGCAAGAGCAGTTCAGCCATGGTAACTTTGCCGCCTGGCTTACTGCTCGAGTAGGGCGGCGCATGACGACCGATATCGCGACGATTCTCGACCGGTACGCGCGAGACCGCACCAGGCTCATCGACATCCTCTGGGATGTACACCGCGAGGACGGCTACGTTTCTGCTGAAGCCGCTGCCCGGATAGCCGAATGGCTCGGGCTGACAGTCGGAGACGTTCTGGAGACGGTGACGTTTTACCATTTCTTCCACACCACACCGGCGGGCCGCCATCGCATCTATCTGAGCAACAACGTCATCGCCAAGACGCGCGGCTACCGCGAGGTGTATGCCGCCTTGGAAGACACGACCGGAACACGGTTCGGCGCGCCAGGCTCGGCTGATTTCGGATTGTTCGAAACCGCGTGCATCGGATTGAGCGACCATGAACCGGCGATGCTGGTCGACGATGTCGTATTCACCGATCTGACACCTGCCACTGTCGCCAAGGTCATCGAGCGCATGCAAAACGGTGAGTCCGCGGCGAACATCGCGAATCCGGCCGGCCTGTCGTGCGACGAGGTGGCGTATGTCGAAGCGCTGGTCCCCAGCGCCGTGCATACGACGGGGCCGGTGTTCTTCGGTCTCGACACCGATTACCGAGCGCTACTGGACCGCTGCCTCGGCATGACGCCGGAAGCCGTGATCGCGACCATCTCGGAATCCGGGCTGCGGGGACTGGGTGGTGCGGGATTCCCTACAGGCAATAAGTGGAAGTTGTGCCGCGCGGCCGCCGGCGCCGAGAAGTACATCATCTGCAACGCAGATGAGGGCGAACCGGGGACGTTCAAGGACCGGGCTTTGCTGACGAAGTCACCCAAGCAGGTGTTCGCGGGTATGGCGATCGCGGCCCACGCCGTCGGCGCCCGTCGCGGCATCTTTTACCTTCGCGGCGAATACGTGTATCTGCAGGCCTACCTCGCCAGGCAATTGGCCGAGTTACGCGACGACGGGGTACTCGGCGGCGGCTTCGACATCCGCATCCAGCTCGGCGCCGGCGCCTACATCTGTGGTGACGAAACCGCGCTGATCGAATCCTGCGAGGGAAGGCGGGGTACGCCGCGGCTCAAGCCGCCCTTCCCGGTCGAGCACGGTTTCCTGGGCCAGCCGACGGTGGTGAACAATGTCGAAACATTCGCCGCGGCGAGCCGAGTCATGCAGGAGGGCGCCGGATGGTTCACGTCGATGGGCGTGCCAGGGTCATCGGGTACTCGGCTGCTCAGCGTCTCCGGTGACTGCGCCGCGCCAGGGATATACGAGGTGGAGTGGGGAGTGAGGTTGCTTGAGGTACTCGACATGATCGGCGCAGACGACGCCCGGGCGGTCCAAATCAGTGGACCGTCTGGCGAGATGCTCTCGGTGGCGGCCGACGGCGACCGCAGGCTGGCCTACGACGATCTGTCCTGCAACGGCTCGTTCATGGTGTTCAACCACGACCGTGACCTGATCGACGTCGTCGCGGACTTCACGCAGTTTTTCGTCGACGAATCCTGTGGCATCTGCGTGCCGTGCCGGGCCGGTAACGTGCTGCTACGTCAGAAGGTTGGCTTGGTGGCCGCCGGGGAGGCGATGCCGTCCGATCTCGACGACATGGTTGCCTGGGGTGAGATCGTTTCGCGTACCAGCCGATGCGGATTGGGCGTCACCTCATCCAATCCGATCCTGACAACGCTGAACAAGTTCCCGGAGATCTACCGGGCCGGACTTCGTGAGCCCAACGACGGTGTACTGCCGTCCTTCGACGTGGTGGCCGAGCTTTCCGGCTATGCGCGGGCCGTTGCCGAACTCGCACCGCAAGAGTCAACGTGACCATCCGGATCGAGATCGACGGTGATGCCGTGACCACCGAGAAAGGCAGGACACTCGTCGACGTGGCCGCGGAGGCGGGCGTCTACATCCCGACGTTGTGCTACCTGCCCGAACACCCCGCACTGGGGACGTGCCGGGTGTGTTCGGTCAGGGTCAACGGCACGGTCACGGCGGCCTGTGCGGTCAAGGTCAGCGAGGGGATGCGCGTTGAGGTCAACGACCCCGAACTCGCCGACGTCCGCAAGGCTTTGGTGGAGATGTTGTTCTCCGAGGGCAATCACAACTGTCCCAGCTGTGAGAAATCCGGTCGATGCACACTGCAGGCGGTGGGCTACGAGGTGGACATGGTGGTCTCGCGCTTTCCGTACCAGTTCCCCGAGCGGGTCGCCGACCATGCCTCGGAGAGGATCTGGCTGGAGCGCGACCGCTGCATTTTCTGCCAACGATGCGTGGAGTTCGTTCGGGATCTCGACACTGGCAAAAAGATCTTCAGCATCAGTGGCCGTGGGGGAGATGCTCGTATCGAGATCGACATCGAACTGGCCAACGCCATGCCCGCCGAGCAGATCCGAGAGGCTGTCGACATCTGTCCGGTCGGAACGATCCTCCAGAAAGGTGTGGGCTATGACCAGCCCATCGGCGAGCGGAGCTACGACCTCGAATCGGTGAGAGACCAGGCGCTGGAACCGTCGCGGAGGGGTGAGAGTGACCACATCGGACACCAATGAGTTTGCTTCGCACGAACTTCCAGCCACACCGCTTGACCCTGAACTCGCCGCCACGCGCGCGGCCAAGATCAAGATCTCGATGATCAGCCTCTGCGGCTGCTGGGGATGCAGCTTGTCGTTGCTCGACATCGACGAGCGGATGATCACCCTGTTGGACAAGATCACGATATTGCGATCGTCGTTCACCGATATCAAGCGCATTCCGGAGCGGTGCGCGATCGGATTCATCGAAGGTGGGGTCGCCAACGAGGAGAACATCGAGACGCTGCGGCACTTCAGGGAAAACTGCGATGTGCTGATCTCGGTCGGCGCCTGCGCGATCTGGGGTGGCGTACCGTCCCTGCGTAACCTGGTCGGGCTCAAGGATTGTCTTGCCGAGGCCTACACGGACTCTCTGACGAGGCCGCCCGGCTCACGTCCGGTGGTGCCCTTCGACCGGCGGATCCCGGTCCTCACAAATAACGTGTACCCGTGCCACGAGGTCGTGCACATGGACTATTTCCTGCCTGGTTGCCCGCCGAGTGCCGACGCGATCCTCGACGTGCTCGAGGATCTGATCAACGGGCGCCCGGTGAATCTGCCCAAGACACTGAACCAGTTCGACTGATCAGGGGACAGCGCGCATGGCGAAGACGATCGTGATCGATCCGATCACCCGCATCGAGGGACATGGGAAGGTGGTCATCGAACTCGATGACCACCACCACGTCACCGATGCCAAGCTGCACGTGGTCGAGTTCCGCGGCTACGAGAGGTTCATCCAGGGTCACCCTTACTGGGAGGCGCCGGTCCTCATGCAGCGAATCTGCGGTATCTGCTGTGTCAGCCATCATCTGGCCGGGGCCAAGGTGCTCGACGACATGATCGGAGTGGGCCCGGCGTCCGGGACTCGTCTCACCTCCACCGCAGTCAAGATGCGCCGCCTTGGTCACTACGCGCAGATGCTGCAGTCGCATGTCACGGCCTACTTCTATCTGGTCGTGCCGGAGATGTTGTTCGGCATGGATGCCGCACCCGAGCAACGCAATTTCATTGGGCTGATCGAGGCCAATCCTGATCTGATGAAACGTGTTGTCCGGCTACGCAAATGGGGCCAGGAAGTCATCGAGGCCGTTTTCGGTAAGCGCATGCACGGTATCTCCGCAGTGCCCGGCGGCGTGAACAAGAACCTCTCCGCCTCCGACGTGGATCGATTCCTGCGGGGCGAGGACGGACTGTCGTCTGTCGACGAGGTCATCGAGGACGCCCAGCTGGGCCTGCAGATGTTCTACGACTTCCACGAGCAGCACCGTGTCGAGGTGGACGGCTTCGCAACGGTGTCTGCGCTGAACATGTGCCTGGTGGATGACGACGGGAACGTCGACTATTACGACGGCAGGCTCAAGGTGGTCGACGAGCAGAAGAAGCTCGTACGTGAATTTGATTACCGCGACTATCTCGAACACATCTCCGAGGGGGTGGAAAAGTGGAGCTACATGAAGTTCCCCTACCTCACCGACCTCGGCCGCGATGCCGGGTCGGTGCGGGTAGGTCCGCTGGCGCGGCTCAACGTCACACGATCCTTGTCGACCCCGATTGCCGCGGAGGCGCTGGACAAGTTCCACGCCTACACCCGCGGACGCGCCAACAACATGACGCTGCATACGAATTGGGCGCGAACCATCGAGATCATCCACGCAGCCGAAGTGGTCAGGGACCTTTTGAACGACCCAGATCTGCAGAAGGACCAGCTAGTGGTCGCGCCGGGTGCAGATGCCTGGGTCGGGGAGGGGGTCGGTGTCGTGGAAGCACCTCGGGGCACCCTACTGCACCACTACCGTGCCGATCGCGAAGGGAGCGTCACCTTCGCCAACCTGATCGTCGCCACCACACAGAACAACCAGGTGATCAACCTGACGGTGCGCAGCGTGGCCGAGGACTATCTCGACGGCCAGCCGGAGATAACGGAGGGCATGATGAACGCTATCGAGGTGGGGATCCGGGCCTATGATCCGTGCCTGAGCTGCGCCACCCACGCGCTGGGTCAGATGCCGTTGACGGTCACGGTGGTGGACGCGAAGGGCCACGTGCTGGATGAACGTCAACGCTGAGCCGCCTTGCTTGTCGGGCGATATCTTCGCCAATTCGACCTCGTTGATCTACGGCATCGGAAACGTGGGACGACAGGACGACGGACTGGGCTGGGCCTTTGTCGACAGGCTCGAACAGTGCATTCCTGCACTACCCGCGCACCTGCGCCGCACCTATCAGCTCGGCTTCGAAGACGCGGATTTGATCAGTCGATATGCGCGGGTGCTGTTCATCGACGCCACCAAAGATCCAGCGGTCGAATCATTCACACTCAGCCGGCCCGAGCCCGAACTGGATCTCAGCTTTACCTCCCATGCGATTTCGGTGCGGGCGATCCTGGCTACCACACTGCAGTGTTTCGGGCAGATCCCTGACGCTTATCTGTTGGCGATCCGCGGCTATGAGTGGGAACTTCAGGAGGGATTGACGGGCCCCGCCGAAAGCAACCTCGAGGAGTCACTGGACCTGATCCCGAGGCTGGCCAGCCGCTCCAATCGACGGCCGAACGACGCGAGTGCTGGCTGAGCAAACTGCGGCGATCGATCCCCAACCGTCTCGTACCGAGCTTGGGCGATCTCAGTCGACAGGGGACCCGTCGAGCCGGACAGGGCCCTGCCCATCGCCCGTGAACTCTCGCTCTTCGTTAGCCATGGATTCCCGTACTTTCGCCGATTCGCGCTGCATTCACCACAGTGACGAAATGAAAGGACACAAGCCCAGAACATTGGGCGATGAGATAGCAAACATGAGGCGAATGGTCCGGACGCGGTGCGGGCGCAGCAGCCATGAAGTGCTCACCGCCGTGTAATGCGAGTTCGCCGCCCCATTCGACGGTCGGCTCGGTGGTCGCTTATTCTTCGCCCATGCCTATCACGCCTTTGCGGAAGCAATAACGCGTGACGTTGCCGACCCTTTCGCCCCAGCAGGGCGGGCGATCCAAGCGCCTCGACATTCAGGGAATGCGCGCAGTAGCTGTGGCGCTGGTCGTCCTGTTCCATGCGGGGATCCCCGGTTTTGGCGGTGGTTACGTCGGCGTCGACGTGTTCTTTGTGATCTCAGGCTTCCTTATCAGCACCCACTTGCTGGAGAGTCTGCAGAATGGCGGCCGTATCGGTTACGCCGGGTTCTACGCGCGGCGGGCACGGCGCCTGCTGCCCGCGGCGTTCCTCGTGATCGTCGCCACGTTGATTGCGGCGACGATCGTGGTTTCGCCCGTGCAGTTCGGTTATGTCGTCAAAGACGCCGTCGCGGCCGCGCTCTACGTTCCCAACCTGTTGTTCGCGTACAACGCGACCGACTACCTCGCGGAAAAGACACCTTCGCTGTTTCTGCATTACTGGTCGCTCGGCGTGGAGGAGCAGTTCTACCTGGTGTGGCCCGTGCTGCTGGCGTTTGTGTTCGGGCGGTTCGCGTTGCGGTGGCGATTCGGGTTCACGCTCGCCGGTTTGACCGGGGCTTCGTTCCTGCTGTGTGTGTGGCTGACCGGATTCAGCCAGGCGAATGCATTCTTCCTGTTGCCCGCCCGCATGTGGGAGTTCGGGCTCGGCGCCCTCGTGGCCCTTGGTCTGCTCCGGCGTGGCCGTGTTCTGCCGTCTTCGATCGCCCCGTTGGCGGGATGGGTCGGGTTGGGCGCCATTACCGCCGGTGGAGTCCTGTTCTCCACGGTCACCGAGTACCCGGGGTACGCGGTGGCCGTCCCCGTCATCGGGGCGGCGCTGCTGATCGCAGCCGGACCCGTCGCCCGCGGGCCCGCCGTCATCCTGAGTCTTCGCCCCGTCACCTGGCTCGGTGACATCTCCTACTCGCTGTACCTGGTGCACTGGCCTGTCCTGATGCTGCCCGTCGCCGCGACGGGATATATGGAAACCCTGCCGCTTTGGCTGCGGGTCATTGCCGCGACGGCATGCGTTCCGCTGGCCTGGCTGCTCTATCGGTATGTAGAACGACCGGGTCAGCGAGCGGCGTGGCTGACCGCCGCGCGTCCGCGCCGAACCTTCGCAGTGGCCGCGGCCGGGATGGCCGCCATCGTCGTGGTCGCGGCGACGGCCGTGGTGACCCTCAACCGGCCACTGAGTACCGCCAAACCCGTGGCACATACGCCGTTGACCCTAAAACCCGCAGGCACGCCGTACGTCCCGGACAACCTCAGCCCTGCCCTCGAGGCGGCCGAGAGCGACCAGCCCGTCGTCTACGCCAACGGCTGCCATCAGTCGCAATGGTCCACCGACGCCACCGGCTGTCTGACCGGGACCAACCCGGGGGCACCTCTGGTGGCATTGTTCGGGGATTCCCATGCCACGCAGTGGTATCCGGCGCTGTCGGCGCTGGCCGAGCGTGGGGTGATACGGCTCGACAGCCATACCAAGAGTGCGTGCCCGGCCGTACCGATCCGCATTGCGCACTATGCGGCATGTGCTGCCTGGCGCAGCGCGGTGATCGACAAGCTCGTCGAGTCGAAACCCGACCTGATCCTGCTTGCCGGCTACCCGCGCAACTACCTGAGCCGATCGGATGCCCCGGCAAGGGATTGGGGGAGCGCACTGACCACCCTCCTCGATCAGTTACCCAGGGCGTCGCGCGTTGGCGTGTTCGCGGATACGCCGTCGATCGGCGTCACGCCGGCGATCTGCCTCGGGCGTTTCGTCGACGACGCGCTGCGCTGCGCATTACCGCGCACCGTCGCGCTCGATCAAAACATCCGCGCGACCGAGCGTGAGCTGGCGGCCGGTCGATCGGTCACCTATCTGGACTACGCCGACTATCTGTGCAACGACAGCGTGTGCCCGGCGATCATCGGTGACACGCTGGTGTACCGGGACGGTTCTCATCTCACCGCGACCATGAGTGCCGGATTGGCGCCGTTGGTCGGCGCCGACGTCACCGCCCTGCTGCCCGCGGCGCGGGGTAACCTGACCGCCGCTCCGGCCGGTCGCCAGCTGCTCATCGGCCGGCCGGGCGGATGAGCTTTTTGCCGCTGAGGGCATTACTGGTGAAAGAAATCTTGCGTCGGCTCGGAGTCAGTGGCTGGGGCGGAGATGTGCGTGACCAGCGTGCGCAGGTGGGGTGGGCTGACCATGAAGTGCAGGTGCGAAGCCCGCATGGGTGAGCGGCCGGCGGCCGTCAGCAGCCGGCCCAGATCCGACGACCAACCACTTCGGTCTCCACGACTGTCGAGCTAGGCAGCCTGGTGGCGGCCATGACGGTCACCCCGTGGGCCGACGCCGTTCCTCGGTGTCGCGTGCTGTGCTAGTTCGCGGTGACCGCGAGTTGCTCCAGCAGCCAATGCTGGGAGTAGTCCAGCCATTGGCGGTAGTGGCCCATCGCGCAGTGATCGTCGTCGGGATACAGCAGCAGGGTGGCGTTCGCGGCGGCGCGGGCGAGATCGCTGCTGTCCTGGGTGCTCATCAGGGTGTCGTGATCTCCGTTGATCACCAGCAGCGGAATAGTGATGTCGAGGTAGAGATCTCGGATGGACAGCGCTCTGAGCTTGCCGACCAGGTCGATGGGGTGGGCCGCACCAACGGTCTTGGCCAGGGCGTGCAGGATGATCTGCGGCGTGCCCAGCGCGCCGCCGTGAAAGGACCGGTGTGTGGGGGCCCCGCACGCGATCGCACAGGCGAGCCGGTCATTGGTGGCAGCCAGGCGTGCGGTCCAGTACCCGCCGAAGCTGACCCCCACCATGGCGATGCGGTCGCCGTCGAGGCGCGCGTCGATGGCGAGATGATCGATCACCCGGTGGTAGGCCGCCTCCGATGCCGGGCGCATCGGGTCGGTGTAAGCGTAGCTGCCGGGCATCTCCATCAGGAACATCGCCATGCCCGAATCACGGTAGCGAAGTTGAGGGATCGCCAACTCCTGGACGGTGCCTTCCAGACCATTGGTGGTCAACACCACCGGGTGCGGTCCGACTCCGGGCGGCACGACGAGGTAGCCGCGGACGGTGTCCCCGCCGCCGACGGGGATATCGACGTGTTCGACGCCGAGGCCAAGCGTGGGCACCATCGCCCCGATCAACGCGTCGAAGAGGTGCCGTGAACGCCAGTACGCCCGCATCCGATGAGGGTCGTGTCCGGGAAAGGCGCTGACCTGGTAGTACGTGATCGCCTTCACCCATGCATCGATCGCCTTAAAGGCCAGCGTGATTCGTTCACGATCACCGGTGGGGGAGTGGTCGTCGACGACCGCGGCGAGCGCGCGTGGGTCCGGTTGTGGCCCGTGATCGGCGAACAGCACCGCGGCGGGGGCTATCCACGCGGTCAGCCCGTCGAGGTTCTCGGCAGTGGTCGCGGCGCTCGGGTCGGTGAGGTCGGGCACGGCGGGGGAGTCGGTGCCGGCCAGTCTACGTAACAGGTCGGTGGCTCGCCGGGCGTGGGCATCGGCGATGCGGTTCCAGTAACTGCACCAGCGGTCGTCGCGGAAGGACCGCGCCCCGCGGATCTGCGCGGCGAACAGGGTGTGGTCGAGCCCACCCATGTTGGCGTAGCGCAGCACGAACAGGGCGGGCAGAAACGGCGCCGCCCCGGTCCAGCGGGCAGCCAGATCCGTGGTGCGGGTGACCGCACACATCGTGACGGCGAGCTTCTGCAGCAGGGTGGCCTCTGCCATGCGATGTCCCTTCCGCGGTGGGTCAGAGTGCGTTGGTGGTGCGGTGACCGGCGGTGTGTCCTGCGCGGACGACCCAGTTGACCGCGGTGCCCTCGACGCAGAACACGTTGTCGGCAACTTCCTGCACCCGTGACCCCTCACCAACGCGGAACGATTGTTCCGACAGTAGCATCGGTTTGCGGTACGGTGGAACGAGTGTTCCGTTCCGGCGTGAGGATCGATTCTCGGTGAAGCTCAGACGTGTACGCACCGCCGATGGCGTGGAGCTGCAAAGCCAGGACGCCAACGGTTCCTGGCAGGCGACCGCTGACGACACCCCGTTGGGGGGTCGGGTCTTCGACAGGGACTGGGAACTCGCCCGAGCCGACGAGCACCTGCAGCACAGTGCGATGTTGTTGCCTTTTCAGCCGCTATCGTTCCGCGACTTCATGCTCTACGAGCAGCACGTGCTCAACGCCAGCCGTGGTCTGGTCCGGCGATTCCATCCCGGGCAGTATCGACTCGTCAAAACCGTCGAAACCCTTACACGGCGCACGTTCCCGCTTCTCAAACCCAAGCCACTGTTCTACGCCCAGCCCATGTACTACATGTCCAACGCGATGACGTTCGTCCCGTCAGGTACTCCGATCGCCGCACCGTCGTACAGCCAGGCTCTGGATTACGAGTTGGAGATCGGATTCGTGCTCGCGCGCGGGCTGTTCAACGCAACCCCCGCCGAGGCGCTCGACGCGATCGGGGCGTTCGTCGTACTCAACGATTGGAGCGCCCGCGACGTACAGCGCGCCGAAATGGACAGCGGATTCGGCCCGCAGAAGGCCAAGCACTTCGCCAGTTCACTGTCGGAGGTCGCCGTCACCGCCGACGAGATCCTTCCTCGCATCGACGCGCTTCGCGGCACGGTGTCGATCAACGGTTCGGTCGTGTCGACGGTGACCAGCGCCGGCATGCAACACGGTCTGGGCGAGGTTCTCGCTCACGCCTCCCGAAGCGAACACTTGCGCGCCGGTGAACTCTTCGGCACCGGAACACTTTCCGGCGGCAGCGGCATGGAGACCGGGCGCTGGCTGAACCTGGG
Organism: Mycolicibacterium fluoranthenivorans; assembly: GCF_011758805.1. NCBI lineage: Bacteria > Bacillati > Actinomycetota > Actinomycetes > Mycobacteriales > Mycobacteriaceae > Mycobacterium > Mycolicibacterium fluoranthenivorans. Next base: position 3,300,457 of record NZ_JAANOW010000001.1, read on the forward strand.
CGACTCCGTGGAGCTGGCCATCGACGGCATCGGGCGCATCGAACACACCGTCATCGAGTCATGACCAGCCCCGCATCAGCCGACCAGCGGCCACGTACTGCGCGCGAAGTCAACCGGGAGAATTTGCGGGACCGGCTGCTTGACAGCGCCGAAGAACTCTTTGCCGCCCGCGGCTACTTCGGCGTCAGCGTCCGCGATATCACCGACCATGCCAGCACCCGCTTGGCTGCGGTCAGTGACCAATTCGGCGGCAAGGAAGGCCTGTTCCGCGCGGTCTTGCTGCGCCGCATCCAACCGCTCAATGACGATCGCCGCACCCGTCTGGCAGCGTTACCGGTCCGCGGGAGCGGAGTGCGGCGCCTGCGTGCACTGATCGACGCGTTCACCGAACCGATGCGCCAACGAGCTGGAGATCCGGGGTGGGACAACTACTTCCGGTTCATCGCTCAACTTGCCAACTCCGGACACCCCATCCAGCGCTTGGTCGCCGAGGATTTCAACGCCATCGCCGCCGACTTCATCGCCGCCTTGCGGGCTCTGTTTCCGGCCGCCGACGATGCCGCCATCCACGACGCCTACCTGCACCTGGTCGCGGCCACCATGCACACATACTCCAACAACCTGCGCCTAGACAGCCTCACCGCCGGCCGTTTGCACACTGACGATATCGACGAACGCCACCACGCGCTGCTGCGCTTCGCCGAAGGCGGCGTCATCGCCCTGGCCACAGCACGTAAGGGTTCTTGACCGAACTGCCGCGCCGGCGGAAGGGTTACATTTCCACTTGGTCGTCAAAACCTATGACGGAGAGGGTAATCGGCGAGTGTGGAGCATCGTTGCCGCACCAAGCATATAACGTCACATGACGTATGGCCCTGTGTAGCGCGGCGGTCGTCACGAGAAATCCGACGCTTTCAGATGGTTCCGGACGTCCGAATCGAGGTCCGTCCAGCACTGTCACACGGCGCTCGTAGCCTTCATCGATCGTGGAGGGCTGCACCGACGAAGGATGAGATCTGCCGCCGAGCCTCCTTGGATTCAGGCGCAGGCATCAGGATGAAACCGTGGAACCCGCCGGCTATCTCGACGAGTGTGGCGTCTACCCCGGCGGCGCACATGCGTGTCGAGACGTAACGGGAGTCGTCGAGCAAACAGTCGTGGGTGCCGACGACGATCAATGTGCGGGGAAAGTCGACAAAGGAGCCGTAGAGCGGCGACACCAGCGGATCTCGCAAATCTTGGCCACCGGCATAGGCCATAGCGCTACGCGAAAGACCTTTGCGGGACAGCATATCCAGGTGTTCATTCCGCACGAAGCTGTCGGAGCTATTGGTCAGGTCAGCCCACGGAAACATTGCCACTAGACCTTTCGGCGCGTCACCGCCTCGGTCGATCACTCGTCGTACCAGCGACATCGCCAGTCCGCCTCCGGCGGACTCCCCGATAATGACGGTAGGCCGGTCACGCGCCACCTCCGAGTAGACCGCCCACACGTCATCCAGTCCCGCGGGAAACGGATGCTCCGGCGCAAGTCGGTAATCGACACTCACCAGTTCCGCGCCGAGGCACCGGGCCATCCGGCTGTGGGCACGGGCCGCCAGCGAACTACCGGCGACAAACGCCCCGCCGTGCACGTGGAAGATCAACCCCGATTCCGCCCGGGCGGGGCGGAACCACCGAACCGGCACCCCAGCCACCGTGGCGGTGGTCTCCTGAACTCCGCGCGCCCGCCGCTGGAACGACTCCATCGATTGGGTGATCTTGCGTGTTCTGCCCACATCGAGCGCGCTGCCTGGTTTCGCTGTCGCCAACAGCATGAGCTTCTGTAGAACGATTAACCGGCGGCTCGCGCGGTCTGACTTCGGTACAGGCACAGGCTTTCTCCTTCACGTGGAGCAGCGTCATCACGCTACTTGCAGCAACAACGTCAGACCTACGGCAACGAGAATCACCGCGAGGATCGCGGCATCGTGCCGCTCCAGTACGACCTTGAGCCGTCGCAGGGGTTCGTTCATGCGCTCGCGCCAGAGGGCATAGCTCAGCACCGGCAGTATCACTGTCATACTCGCGGCCAAGGCGAAACCGGTGACATCTGCCCACTGGCTCAGGCTCGTCTGCGCGCCGGCCGCGACACTGACACCTGCTGCGGCGCAGGCGGCTAGCACTTTGGGATTCAGCGACACGAGAACCGGTGCGGCTGCCAGCGCCCGCCCCGGAGTGACAGAGCCCAGCGCCCGTAGCCATGCCGGCGCACGTTCTCGCCGCCCCTGACGCATCCAGGTGACGACGCCGACAAGGATCAACAGCGCCGCCAATATCAACGTCGCGGGTCGCATCCATTGCGGCGGGGGACCGCCGGCACCACTCATCTTCCCGGAGATTCCGACGAACACCCCGGTGGCAAGCATCAATGACAGCGTCCACCCCGTCGCGAACGCCCAGCCCGCAGCCAGCGGACGGGGCGTGTGCAGCATCAGGATCGCGGGAACCACCGAGGCCGGCGACACGGCGACGACCAGTGCCAAGGACGCCAGTTCCACCCACATATCGCACCCAAGTTCTCTCGTTGCCCGCCACCTTAATAATGAGACTTCATTATATGCTGACGGTGGGAACTGCGTACGATCAAGCGATGCCCTCGGAGTCGAACCGCATTCGGGAAACGGACCGCAAACGCGGCCGGAACAGCAGCGGAGAAGCGACGCGCATCAAGCTCATGACGATCGCGGAGACGATGTTCGCCGATCGCGGAATCGCTGCCGTCAGCCTCAACGAAATCAGACTCGCCGCCGGACAGAGCAACGCCGCGGTGGTGAACTACTACTTCGGATCCAAGGAGGACCTGATCAAGGCCATCCTTGAACATCGCCTTGAACGCATCGACGGAGACCGTGGACGGATTCTCGAGGCGATGCCGGAGAACCAGCCGGTCGAACTCAGGCGCCTCCTCGAGGCCTTGGTGCTCCCTCAGGTGAGCAGCATCGAGCGTGGGGAGCGACACGTCGAGCTGGTGGCTCAGCTGCTGTTCCGCGGATACGGCGAACCGGGCGGACATGCGTGGATTCTGGCCGACCCCTTGTTGACCGAGCACGGTCAACGGCTCAATCAGCTTCTCTGGCAGCAGCTTTCGCAACTTCCGCAGGCCGTATCCGCGCAGCGGATTCGTCTCGTCTATATAAGTTGCCTGAATTCGGTGGCCGACCACCAGCGGCAGCGGGCAACCGCTGCCGACCCGCCCCCGACTGCCTTGTTCGTATCGGACCTCATCGATTCTTTGACGGCGATCATCCGCGCGCCGGCGTCGGCGGAAACCCTTGAGGCGCTGGGCCCGTGAAAGCTCACTTTAGTCGGACTTGAGCGCGGCCCTGAGTAGTTCCTGACTCGGCAGCGAGTCCAGATCGGATTCGACGGTCACCGAGTGCACTGTGCCGTTCCATGCGAACGGTGGTTGATAACTGTCACAGACCGGCAGCCCGCGATCTCGACCCAAGCGCAACGATGTCCCGCCGTGCTGCCAGACGTGGGGCAGGGTCACCGGGGCCACCGCAGAGCCGACGACGGTGTTGTCGATCACCGCCTCGACCCGGGTCTCGCCGTCGAGGCGGTGTATGCGACATCCTGCGCTGTGGCGGCCCTCCATCAGCAGCCGATCGGCTCGTACCCGGATACTGCCGCCCGGCGCGGCGATGGCAATGTGGAGTCTGGACTCGATCACGAACGCCGCCAACCCTCCGGTCCAGTTGCCGATCGCGAACAGCACACCGTTGGCACCCTCAGGCAAGACCTCGACGTCAGCAGACAACCGGCTGTACAGCAAGGGGAGCGCCTCGTCGACGACCGGCCCCCCGGAGGGCCGCAACACCACGCGCTGCCCGGGCGGAAATTCGGGCCACACCATGTCCGCCGCTCGTGCCACCAACGAATCAGTCAGGGGGAGCACGTCATAGCAGGCGGCCTCGGCTGCCCACACGGCGGTCAATCGCGCCACCACGTCGGGGTGATCCGCCGACACGTCGTGAGCCTCGGAGAAATCGTCGGCGCGAAACAACGACCACCGGTCGAGGGCGAAGTCCCGGCTGCCGTCCAGCAGTGCCTCCTCGTCCATCACACCTTGGCCCACGTGATCGGTTGTGGCCTTCCAGCCATCATCGATGATCGACCGGGACCCCACGACTTCGAAGTACTGGGTGGATCGGGGGGCGGGCGCCGCCGCGTCGCGGAAAGTGGGCAACAGACTCGCCCCGTGCACGGCGCTGTCTGAGGTTTCGGAAGGGGCCGATTGCAGCTCAATTCCGCAGGCCTGCAGAACCGTTGGCATGACGTCGATAGCGTGGCCAAATTGTGAGCGCACGGCGCCGCCGTCGTCGATACCACACGGCCAGTGCACGATCAGCGGAACGCGCGTACCGCCCAGCCAGGCATAGCGTTTCCACAGCCGGAACGGGGTATTGCCAGCCCAGGCCCAGCCCCAGGCATAGTGCGGATAACCCGCCGTGCCACCCCAGTCCGGTAGTAGGTCGAGGTTGTCGGCCAGGGACTCTGGCACCCGATGGGTGAACCGATGTTCGTTGCTGGTTCCCGAAACGCCCCCTTCTGCGCTGGCCCCATTGTCAGACATGACGAGGATGAGCGTGTTGTCCATGACGCCGAGTTCTTCGAGGGTGCGGGTCAAGCGATCGATCTGGCTGTCGGTATGACTGAGAAAGCCGGCATATACCTCGTGCATCCGCGCGTACACCGCGCGTTCGTCCGCGGTGAGGGTGGCCCAGGCCGGGACCCAATCGGGCCGCGGGGTGAGTGTCGTGCCTGCGGGCACCACACCCTCGGCGAGCTGCCGGGCGAATACCTCGTCGCGCCACGCGTCCCAACCGATGTCGAACTGTCCCGCGTACGCGTCGGCCCAGTCCTTGTGTACATGGTGCGGTGAGTGCATGGCCCCCGTGGCGAAGTAGAGAAAGAACGGCTTGCCGGGTGCTGACTGCTGCTGGCTGACCACCATCCTGATCGCCTCGTCGGTGAGGTCCTCGGTCAGGTGGTAGCCATCCGGGCGTACCTCAGGTCCATCGAGGTAGGTGTTGTCCCGAACCAGTTGCGGGTCCCAGTGATTGGCGTCGCCGAGCAGAAAGCCGTAATAGCGCTCGAACCCGAGTCCCAACGGCCAGCGCGTGAACGGACCGGCGCTCGTCCGTTCACCGCGAGGCGCGAGATGCCATTTGCCGACGGCCATCGTGCTCCAACCGGAATCCCGCAGCAGGCGTGGCAGCGTCTGCGCCGAATCCGGGATCTTCCCGGTGTAGCCCGGGTGGACCGTCGGGATGTCGGCCAGGAAGCCCATCCCCACCGAGTGGTGGTTCCGGCCAGTGAGCAATGCGGCTCGCGACGGCGAACACAGCCCGGTGACATGAAATCGGCTGTACCTGAGTCCGTTACGGGCCAGACGATCAATGGCCGGGGTTCGGATGTTCGATCCGTAGCAGCCGAACTGCGCATAGCCGAGGTCGTCCAACACGATCATGACCACATTGGGCGCCTCTGGACGCGCTTTCACCTTGTCTGTGCCCATTTCCAACCCATCAGCTCATCGTGACAAATTAATGCGACTTCATTACTAGCACACGATACAGGACAGACGCGGCGATGCCTCGACGATCCGAACTGCAGCGCCTGACTCCGGGGCGGCCACGCCGGGTCATCAGTGGACGCCGCTGCGACACCTCGACTCGTCGACCGGGCACGTCATCCGCGAACCGGTACAACAAAGGACGGGGGCTCAATTCGCCACAGTAACGTCACAGTGACGAATTGAGCCAGAGGGCTGCCGCACAGGGTTCGAGGGCGCGGGCGTCCTACCTGACATCGGCGGACCGTCGATCGCCCCGGTCCGGCGTTGCCGGGTAGTCGTGGGTCCGGCAACGGGGGTTACGTCACGGTGACGAATTGAGCATTTGGGCGCGATCCGCCGCCGTCAGGTAGTCGCGGATTCAGGCTCAGCGCCGGCCGAAAATGCGCACGCGCATGTGCAGTGACCTGGGCGGGGTGGCACTGTCAGATAGTTCTGGAACGGAGGATGAGAAGTCGGATAGCTCTGAGGTTTTCCCGGATTACTCTCAACTAGTTCCGGATCGGACAACGGACATAAGAACTCGCGCGGGCCGTGCTCACGCTGCTCCATCGAGCTTGAGCCGATAAGCCACATTATGTCAAGTAAAGCACTGCATATTGCATCAGATGAATCATGGCCTGGCCCCCTTGCGGATCCGGCCGTCAGTCGCGGAAATGTCATCTCGGAAAGGGGCAGCGTTGGCTGGCGACACGCCCCGCGCCCCTACTGACCGGACCGCGGACCGGGTACGCCAACCCCGGCTGTTACGCACGCAGAAGCAACGACTGCGACGACAAGCTCACCCGTGAGCACTTCATCACCGATGATGTGCTCGAAGCCATTTCTCACAACGGCAAGGTCGTCATCGTCGAAGGCGCGTCCTGGCAGGGCAAGGCTCAACGGTCGAAGACTGTTGGTCGGCAGGGTCTTTCGACGCGGATGCTGTGCCACCGACACAACAGCGCACTCTGGCCGTTGGACAAGATGGCCGCTGAGTTCTTCCGGTACCTTGTGAAGGACCAGCTCGACATTTTCAAGTACCTCGGCAATGACCGCAGGAGCGAATTCTCGCGCGGGTTCGTTATGGCCAGCGGACCCTATGGCTCCTCAAAGTCATATGGGGTGCCATCGAGTCAGGAACGATGGAAATCGACGGCTCGCTTGCATACCGGTTTCGACTAGGGGTGACGACCGAACAATTGGCCGAGATCCTGTGGCGTGGAGCCGACTGGCCTCCCACTTGGGGCATGTACATGCTGCTTGATCGCGACAACGACCAACCGATCATCACCAATTCCGCGCGCCTGCGCCTCGCGAATATGGGCAGCGAAATTCTCGGCGGGTACGTTCAAATCGCTGGCATCGAGTTCCTGATAAGTTTCGAGACACCGCCTGTCAGGCGGATCTACCGCCCCCACGGCCTCTATTTCATGCGTAAGGGATTTCCCGTCACGAGTTGGAAGCCAATTGTCTTTGCGTGGCCGGACCTAGATCACCTCGACACTTTGATGGTGAGCACTGCGCCGCCGAGCGAGGATTTCACGGTGCCACCTAACCCACGCGCAGCGAGCTTTCATCACGGGATCGCCGAGGGATCGTTGAACGTCAGGAGCGTGCCGCAACCTCCGATCATTGCGACGGACAACACTACTTAGTCCAGCGCGGGGGCGTGAACCTCACGCCCCCACAGGATGGACATCGGCGTGGATAGACGCAGGACGGTATCCATGATCGTGCCCGCCTCGGGCGGAGCTAGTTCGATCGAGCATCGACCGCCGCAGACGGCCCGGCCAGACCAGCTGGGAGAATATGCAGCGATCGAATATGCAGCGTTCGTATTCAGTGCTGAATCACGACGCGGTGGTTACGCTCCAAAGATGAGTCCCGAGGTTACACAGCTCCTTGCTGCACTCGAGGAGCTGCGCGGAAGCGTCCTGAAGAAGCTCGCTGGGCTCGGCGATGAGGACGCCCGCAGAAGCACGGTTGGTTCTGGTACCAACCTCGCCGGGCTGGTCCAGCACCTCACTTTCGTCGAGTCGTTGTGGTTTGAGGAGATTGTTGGCGGAGCCAAAGCATCCCGCGGGAGCCGAACGATGCACGTGGATCCGGCGACGTCGTTGCGGGAGCTACGGTCGGACTACCGCGCCGCATGTACGTCTAGCAACGCCATTATCGCCGGGATCGGCGACGCTGATGCACTTGTAATTCACAACGGCAAGTCGCGCGACCTCCGTTGGGTGCTGCTCACGGCGATCAAGGAAACTGCGCGCCACGCCGGACACGCTGACATCATTCGCGAGCAGATCGACGGCCAGACCGGTCGTTGATTCAGCTTCAATGCCGTGACACCCATCCTAAAATCAGTGTCTGAAGGAATGCGACGAAACTGAATATGGCGGGTTGCCATTAAACGTCGCCATTTTCATTGGATGAATCAGGGACGCTTCGAGCGTCCCTCACCCACCGCATTAGGTCGGGTTGTCCAAAGCGCCTCGACGCCAACAGGTTTAGTGGATTGGGCCAACTTCGATATCGCGGGGGCGGGCGATGAGGATCACACGGTTGGTCACGCTTCCGTCGGTGAGCCCGGCAAGCGGTGCACGATCACCACCACCGCCCATTCCCGCTCACTTCTCACGGCGGAACGTACCCGTCAACACGATGAAGGTGTTGTGGGATACGTCGACGGCAGGAAGGTTTTCGAGTGCCGTCGTCACGCTGAGCGAACACTCGGCGCGCAATACGAAGACCGTCCGGCTCGAGCGCCCGCTCGGCTGACCCGTCAACAGCCCGAGAACACGCCGTGTCTCCTGAAAACGGCATCACCGCGTGGCTGTCAGGTCGAGTGGCCGCCGACGGGCGACTAACCACAGGCCGACGGCAGTTTCCCGTTCAATCAGAGTGCACAGGGCGAAGATCATGAGATACAGCAGGATATTGTCGAGTTTTGTTATGGCTTTGCTTGTTTCGGCCGCACAGTCAGCCGTCGTCGCACTCTCCGTCGACTAGCGTCGCCTCTACTGGTGATGAGGATGGGTGACCGACCGGAGCTCAAGTCGCGGGATTCCTGCGAAGTCGGATGGGTTGCATGTGTAGAGCGGCAACGCATGCGCGATCGCGCTCGCTGCGATGAGCGCGTCATACGCGCGTGCCGCGGGCTTACGCCCCGATGCGCGCAGTGCCGCCGCGACGGCGCCAAATGCCCGTGCGCAATCACCATCGAACGGAAGAACATCGAAGTCCGCCTCGGCCTGCTGCAGGTGCTGCTGACGGGCGCTGCGCTCGGTATCGTCGCGCGCTACGTGCGGACCGACGGAAAGCTCGGCGAGCGTTATTGCGCTAATCGCCGATTCATCGGGAAGCTCGGAGGGGTCGGATATCTGGCCGAGGAGGATCACCGTCGAGGTGTCCAGCATCCCCTGGCTCGGAGCTTCTGTCACAGCGACGGGTCGATCAGATTGTCGATGTCGCGCCGGAGCGCATCTGGGCTCACCTGCGGAAGATTCTTGCGGCGACGAATGAGTTCGGCCGGGCCGGCGCTAGGTCGGGGCAGCGGGCGGAGCTCAGCCACCGGCGCGCCGTCGCGAGTAACGACGATGCGTTCGCCGTGCTCGACGCGACGCAGGACTTCTCCCCCGTTGTTCCGAAGATCGCGCACCGTCACCGTGTCCATGCGAGCAAGTGTATCACCGGTGAGACGGTGGTATGAGATGCGTAGCTGCCCACCCGCGCGAATATGCAGCAATCGAATATGCTGCGTTACCAATAAAGTACGCTGTTCGCCCAAGAGGATTGCGTATCACAACGCTTCGACACGCACGCCGCGTTTTACGGCTAGCGTGGTGTCACCGCGGGTGGGTTGGTCTGCGAGGCACCTGGCGCAGTCGGCAGCTCGCCCCCGGGGCCGAACGAGGAATTGCCCCAGTCCTGGTCATCTCCGTACCAGCCCTCTTCGTCGTACTGGCTTGAGTCACTGTGTCCGGCATCTGCGTCCGTCCAGTAGCCAGGGGCATCCCCGCCCTCGCTTGATAGCGAGCCAATCAGCAATCCGAAGGCGAAGACCGCACCCGTGATGATCACGCCACCGACCACGATCCAGACGCCCGCGGCGATCCGATAGATCCTGTTGGGTCGAGCGTTGGACCCGGTCCCGGTGCCGGCTCTGCCGGTCGTGGATTCCGTTGGTTGTTCAGATGGTTCGGTCATGGCTCAAGGATTTCGTCAAGGATGGCGGAGTGGAACCCGCCAGGTGGCTGGATCGCACGAACCAGTAGGGGTATCTGCGACTGCATGGTGACTGTTTCACCCGCTTCAGCTCCAGCCATTCCCCTAGTCGGCGGGACAAATCCGGTCGTACGGCGGATGGCGAGGTGTGAGTCGGCGCAGCCAAAATCGTAGGGGCGTGCCGACGATCTCGCCACACGTGCTCGATCGAGGTTCGATCATCATTGACAGCTTGGAGCGATGAACGCAATGGAACTCACCGAACAGCAGCTCATCATGGGCCTTGCCGGGCGCATCCGCGAGGCTCAGCCGATTGTTACTGATCCCGAGGCAGCAGATCTCATCCAGCGACAGATCGCCACTCAGCCCGACGCGTTGTATCTGTTGAGCCAGGCCGTGCTCGTTCAGGAGGACGCTCTCAACGCTGCCCAGGCGAGAATCGCCGAGCTGACCCAACAGCTGAAGCGGCTAGAAGAACCTTCCGCCAGCGCGCCATCAGGCGGCTTCATGTCGAATTTGTTTGGGCGGGGCAAGGCCGCGCCGCAGCCCGACGCGCCGCCGTTTGGACGGGCGGCCGTCGCCGCCGGGTCACCTCTCACGCAGCGGCAGCCGACCGCGGGCGGCGGATTCCTCAAGACCGCGGCCGCTGCGGCCGCCGGCGTCGCGGGCGGAGCACTCGTGATGCAGGGGCTCAGCAGTGCATTCGACGGCGGCGAAACCGGACAACCGCATGCTTTGGGCTCGTTCGGCGATGAGCAGGATGCCGATGACGAAGACGACTTCTAACACATAGAAAGAACTCGCCCCGCGCAGCCCGTGGTGGGATTCCGGGCGGCCGGTGCCGTTGATACGCACGACGGCGCCCGGAATTCGGTGTGCTGTATTGGCTGTGACACAACGTATTTCGATGAACCTACATTCCGAACGGTCGCGACCTCTCCCCTGCCAACCTCGGAACATTCGCGATTCACGTGCGAGGAATACGACAGGGTCGAATATGGCGGGTTACCACTAACGTCGCCGTCCTCATTGGATGAATCAGCCGGTCCGTCCGTGGCAACGCGTTGAACAGCTAGTTCCCCGAGTGCTTGTGGCGTAGCCACGCTGGCGCTATGCGACGACCCGCGCGGCTGCGCGGGGAAACAGTCGCTCGACTGTTTCGTCGAGGGTCTCGATATCCTGCGCGGACAGCGGCCGTCCGCTTAACAGAGTGGCAAGGTATTTCCCGGCAACATCGTCTCCGCCCGGCGGGAAGTCGGTGCCGAAAACAATATGGTCAACGCCAGCGAGTTCGACGACCGGCACCATCGTTGCCGCAGTGGTGGCGAGGGCCGTATCGAAGTAGAGCGACGACAGCTGGTCGCGAAGTTGCCCCGACGTGAGACCGAGCGGATTTGCCACCCACGGCTGGACGCCCAGGTTCACGATGCGGTCCGCGAGCGAGGGCAGCACACCCCCCGCATGAGCAAGGATCATCCGGATTCCGGGATGACGCAGGAAAAGTCCCGCGAAGACCGCGTCAACTACAGTCCGGGCGGTATCCATGGGGAACTCGATCAATGGCCCGGGACGACCGAGGCATAGCTCAGGAAATCCGGGAGGCGCAACCGGGTGCACAAACACGGAGGCGGTGCGTCGATCCAGCTCCGCAAACACCGGCTCAAAGCGGGGATCGCCGAAATATGCACCTTCATAGTTCGTGACCAGAACGATTCCGTCTGCGCCCAGTTCGTCGAACGCTCGATGGACCTCACGTAATGCAGCTTCGGGTTCAGCCATCGGCAGTGAGGCGAGTAGCCCAAAACGCCCCGGATGCACTGTCACCACCTTTGCCCCGACGTCATTCATCGCAGTGGCGGCAGGCGCGGTCATCTCGCCCAGTGCTGACAAGAGCTGCATCCGGATGTCGTACCGGTCCATGAACTCAATGGCAATCTCAGGCGACCACTCCATTGGAGGTGTCACCTTGTTGAACCCTTCGCGCGCGACGATGCGGGCCACGGCCTCCCGACTCAGCGCACCCGGTATGAGATGGGCGTGGACATCGATCGTGGGCATATGACGCCACTCCCTCATTCATATAACATATGTTAACTATTTACGTCTGTTATATTTGTACCGTGGATCCGGACGCGCAAGCCCTGCGACTGGTCGATCTCCTACACCGCCTAAGTCGGTCGATCGCGGACGACGCTCGTCGGGTGCAGGAAGTCGCGACGCTCGATCTCGGAGATTTCATTGCCCTTCGAGCAATTGCTTCAGGAAAGCTCTCGCCGGGCGACTTGTCACGACACCTCCACTCGCATCCAGCCGCAACCAGCAGGACGATCACTGGCCTCGCGAAGGCTGGACTGGTCTCGCGCGTCACCGACCCTGTCGATTCCCGCAAGATCATCCTGACGCTGACGCCCACCGGAGCCGCGGCTGTCGAACGGATCGCTCGTGAGATTCGACCCTCGCTGCAGCGTCGTCTAGACACCCTTCCCGGCGCCGATGCCGCCAACCTGCTGGCAGCCCTCGAAACCCTGTTGGCCAATGATTCGCCGGAATAGCCCGCCAGGAATCCTGCGAGGCCGGAGGAACTGCAGCTAAACCCCACGCGTCACGTCAATGTCCTGCCTACCTCGAGCGGTGATCGACGACGAGCTCCACCCAGTCCCAGACCCCGAGATTGCCACGCCAATAAGGCAATTCGCTTCCTGGCGCCACCTCAGGTGAATCAACGACATAGCACTTTCTGGGGTTCCAACCCGCGGGCCCAAGACGGTCCGGGTGCTCACACAAGACCAGCGACTTGAGAGGATTCGCGAGCTCCTGTCCGGCGACAGCGAATCGCTCCACTACCGCGTCGCCGGCTGCTACTCCCCTATGCCCAGCCACTCGTGAAGGTCGCAGCCATCCCGATGAGCAAGGTGCTCGTCGCTCCCGGTGGCCTGTCGGCGGTTGATGCCATAGCGATAAAGGTACCTTGCTAGGTACCAAATCCGGTACCATGGTTTTATGCCCGCCTTGAATGTCCCCTTTGACGAGACCGAGATGGAAGCTCTGCGCGTCGCTGCCCAGCAGTCGGACCAGTCGTTGAAGGACTACGTTCACGACGCAGCGCTGCAGCGGGCTGACCGGCACAAGGAACAGGTCGCGGCGGCGGCCAAGCTCGTTGCGCAGCGTTCGGCGGAGTTGAACCGCAGGCTGCGTGACGAGTGACGGTCTTCCTGGACCGAGACGACGTCTTGTGCGCCGCGGCGGCGGCGCTCGGCGATGTGCCCGAGGTGGCTGACTACGGCCTGCTCGATGCTGCGGTGGCACGGCCCAGCGCGACGGTGTTCGGACTTGATGCTTATCCGTCGCTGCCCACCAAGGCGGCGGCGCTATTGCACTCTTTGGCTCGAAATCATGCCCTTGTCGACGGTAATAAGCGGACAGCGTGGGCTGCGGCGTGGACGTTCCTCACGATCAACGGTCTCGAGTTGTCGCCAACGTATGACGTCGACGCCGCGGAGCGGCTCATGCTTGATGTGGCGACAGGTGCGCAGGGATCGATCGACGAAATAGCCAGTGCGCTGCAAGGTTTCGCTATTTGACCAAAGCGGCCCGGTGATGCAGGCTGCTTAGCTGCCCCATTTTAAGCGTTCGTGACATTCGCGGCCCGAGCGATAGCCGGAGTCCTCGCGCGGCGCGGCCCGCCGGCGACCCGCGCCGTACGCCAGCGCGTCACCGTCAAACCAAAGAACAGAACCACGATTTCTGGAACAGTTAGCAAGCCTATCTCACCGTCGACTACACCGGCTACGTCCTGACCGACACCTCACTGCAATCCACAGCACGCGTCGACTCCGTCGACGGCCGCAAAGCCTTTCTCAGCGCCGAACTGAGCCGCCCCGATGGCACAACCCTGGCTCGCGCCAGTGCCGCTCATCCGGTCCGGGCCCTTTCCACATCAGGCTCGGATGTGATGCACCCCCGCTACGGCCCCTCGACCGCTAGGGTCAGCGCTCGGACCACGCCGTGCACACCGAGATCCACCTTGAAGCCGTTGTGCGGCAGCGGCTGTGCCCCGGCGAGTGCTGCGCTGGCGGCCGCCTCGAAGACCGACCTGCCCGGCGGATTGCCGCGCAACAGGTCCTCGGCCGCGGGCACCCGCCACGGCGTCGCAGCAACCGCACCAAGCGCAATCGCCGCGCCGGCGATCGCACCGTCGCGGATCTCGACCGCGGCCGCCACCGAGACCAGGGCGAACGCGTAGCTGTGACGGTCGCGAACCTTGAGATACCAACCGCTGCGGGATGCGCTCGACGCGGGCAGTTCGATACCGGTGATGAGCTCGCCGGCGCGCACCGCGTTGTCGATGTCCGGCCGGTCGCCGGGCAGGCGGAAGAACTCGTCGATGCCGAGCGTCCGCGCACCGCCGTTGCCTCGAAGGTGGACGGTTGCGTCCAGACTCGTCAGGGCCACCGCCATGTCGGAGGGGTGGACCGCCACGCAGGACCGGCTCGCGCCGAAGACCGCGTGCTCGCGGTGGTGCTCGGCCAGCGCCGCGCATCCGCTGCCCGGGCGGCGTTTGTTGCACGCGCCGAGGGCGGGGTCCATGAAATAGCGACACCGGGTCCGTTGCATCAGGTTGCCCGCCGCCGTGGCGCGATTCCGTATCTGGTTCGTCGCGCCGCTCAGGATGGCCTGCGACAGCAGCGGATAATTCCGGCGGATCAGGGGGTGGTTGGCGACGGCGGTGTTGGTGGCCAGGGCACCGATCATCACTCCGCCCGTGGGTGTCGGTTCGATCTCCGACAAGTCGAGTCGGGTTATGTCGACCACCACGCTCGGCTGCTCGACATTGCACTTCATCAGGTCGACGAGGTTGGTGCCCCCGGCAAGATACTGCGCACCCTGCTGAGCCGCGCAACGCAGCGCATCCTCGACCGAGGATGCGCGGTAGAACTCGAAAGCCTTCACCGACGTCGGTCCTCGGCCACGGCCACGATTGCTGCCACAATGTTGGCGTAGGCGCCGCAGCGGCAGATGTTGCCGGCCATCCGCTCTCGGATCTCTTTGTCTGTGAGCGAGATTGGCCCGTCGACAAGGGCGCCGCGGTGCTCATCGAAAGACACCGCCGAGAGGTCCCCTCGGGCGTGTTCATCGAGCATGGCGCGCGCCGAACAGATCTGACCGGGTGTGCAGAAGCCACATTGCAGACCGTCGTGGTCGAGGAACGCCCGCTGCAGAGGGTGCAGTCCGGACTCGGGCGTTATCCCCTCGATCGTGACGATCTCGGCGCCGTCGATCGAGGCTGCCAGCACCAGACAGCTCAGCACCCGTTCCCCGTCGACCGTCACCGTGCAGGCACCGCAGAGCCCATGGTCGCAACCCTTCTTGGTTCCGGTCAGGTGCAACCAATCTCGCAGCAGGTCCAGCAAGGTGGTTCGGACGTCGATCACCAGCGTGTACGGCACGGTGTTGACCCGCACGCTCAGGGTGGTCTCGGTCATCGGCGGGGTCCGACGGGCATCATCAGGTCTTCGACGGTGATAGGCAGCTTGCGCAACCGCTTGCCGGTGGCGTGATGAATCGCGTTCGCGATCGCGGCGGGCGCGCCCGCAATACCGATCTCACCGATACCGCGCAGGGTCGGCCCGGGGAAATAGTCGACAGGCTTCTCGGTGAATTCGATGTCGAAGTCTGGCCGGTCGGCGTGCGTGGGAAGGTAGTACTCACCGCCGCGCCGCAACGAGGCGCGATCCTCCGATATCTGTTCGAGCAGAGCCATTCCGATACCGAAGGTGATGCCGCCCATCAGTTGGCTGCGGGCCAACTTCGGGTTGAGTACCGGTCCGCAGGCGAAGGCGGCCGTCCATCGGGTGACGGCGGCACGGCCGAGGTACTCGTCGACCTCGACCTCGCAAAAATGCGCCCCGAACGATCGGATGCTGACGTCGTCGTCGATTTTTGCCGATGTCGTCACCGAAAAGGTCAGTGCTGCAATCTGTTCTGGAGACAGCCCCACCAGCGAATGGACCGCCGGTGCTGCGCTCGGGGCGACTTCGCTCAGGCGGCGCCGCCATTGGGTCGCGGCCTCGGCGACTGCGGCGCCGACGGTGGCGGTGGTCTGCGATGCGCCGCTGCGCGGCGTCGCAGGGTAGGACGAGTCGCCGGAGTCGAAGATTACCGCCGACAACGGCAGCCCGGTGATGTCGGCGGCGAGTTGGGTCATCACGGTGCGCACCCCGGTGCCGATCTCGTGCGTGGCCGAAGCGAACCGCACGCATCCGTCGGCTCCGGTGGTGACCCGGCACCCCGCCGTCATCCGGCGGGCGGGAAATGTTGCGGTGGCCATTCCCCAGCCCACCTGAACGTGACTTCGGCGAAGGCTACGAACCCCGGGCGGCCGGTTCGCCCAGCCGAACCGATCCGCCGCCGACCGGTAGCAGTCCAGCAGGTGCTTGTCCAACCACGGTCTGCCGCTGCTTTCGTCGATCTCGGTGTGATTGCGGATCCGCAGTTCCAGCGGGTCCACCCCCACCTGTTCGGCCAATTCGTCCATGGCCACCTCCAAGGCGAACAATCCACTTGCCTCACCGGGTGCGCGCATGAACGAGGGTGTAGGGACGTTGACGCGCTCAACGCGGTGGGAGACCTCCAGCCGTGGCGAGTGATAGAGAAGCCTGCTCGACAATCCGGCCGGTTCACAGAAATCCGCGACCAGGGAGGTTTCGGTGACCGTGTGGTGTGCGGTGCTGCAGATTGCCCCGTCGGCATCGGCCAACAAGGTGACCTCCTGCTCAGTGCGGGGGCGGTAACCGGCGGTATCGAACATCTGCTCGCGGGTGAGCACCAGCTTGACCGGTCGGCCCACCTCGCGCGCCGCGACCGCGCACAACAGCACGTGCGACCACAGAAAGACTTTTGCTCCGAACGCGCCGCCCACCAGAGGTGAGATCACCCGAACGGAGGGTTCGGGCAGATCCAGGCAGTGCGCCAGCAGTCGCTTCTCACCGCTGATCCAGCGGGTGCTGTCATAGACGGTAAGCCGGTCGCCGTCCCACCGGGCAATTGTGGCCGATAGCTCCAGCGGGTATGGAACGGTCGCCGACGTGGTGTATTGACCCGAAACACTCACCGGGACAGTCGGTTCAGTCAGCTCGCCGCGTCGGTCCTGGAGTTTCTCGTCGGCCACCTCCACCCAGTGGTCGGGCCAGTAGCTGCCGGAGCGTACGGCTGCGTCGTCATCGGTTGCGACCTGCCGGTAGTCCAACGTGAACTGCGAGGCGGCGTAGGTGGCGTTCTCGAACGAGTCGGCGATGACGACCGCGACGTGCTGCCCGACGTGGTGCACGCTCAGATCCGAGAGCGGAGGTCGCCGCTCAACCGGCCAGGTCTCACTGAAGTCGGCGGGCGGAGGATTCAGCCGCGGGCAATTCATCGGAGTCAGTACCCCTAGCACGCCGGGGGCCGCCCGGGCGCGTGCCGCCGACTCTGTCATCGACTCGGCGGTGATCTGCCCGCGGGCGATCTCGGCACCGACGAGCACTGCGTGTACCACGCCGGGCATCTCGGTGTCGGCGGTGTACCGGGCCGCGCCGGTCACCTTGGCTACGCCGTCCACCCGGTTCACCGGTGCCCCGACGCGGGGCGCCGCAGGACCGAGTGCCATGGGCATCACCTCCGCACTACCAGCCACCCTAGGGCCGCCAGTCCCCTTCGGCCACCGAACCGCGTGGACCGGCTACGGGTGCGTGCGCGGGTTGCCAAGGAATGGCGCTCGGGGCGGCTGGACGCGCGGACCGGAACTGATCGGCCTCAAGTTTCCTCTAAGAACTGCTCACGATTCGCCAACACCAACCGTCTCTTCAGTGTCAACGACGTAGCCGCTATGAGGATCGAGAGCTGCAATCCTGATCCTCCACCCGCATGAGTTCTGCGCCAAGGACAGTTAGCAGCACGCTGACGATGCATCGCGCTCGCGCCGGAACAGCAACAACGCAACGGCGATCGCCGCCAGCGGTATGACCGTCATCATCAGATTCAGCGTATTCGCGGCGTCGAGCATGCTCGAACTTGCGACCGAGAGCACCTGCCGGGTGCGCTCGGGATCGAGGCCGGCACCACCCGGCGAGGCGCCGGATGCGCCCAGGATATCGCCGGCCTGTCTGGCGCTGATGCCCGTACCGGCCAGCTTCGGGCCAGCGTCGTCGATGAACAGAAGAATGCCGAACGTTGAGAAAAACGCCGAACCAAGACCGTAGAACGTTCCGCCGACCGACGCCTTCACCGCCGAGACCACACCGCCGAGATTGATTGGTGCGCTGGACATCATGACCGTCGCCTGCGGTGTCTGCACGATCGCACCGCCCAATGTCGTCAGCGCGATCACGGCTCCGACGACGGAGATCGGGGTGTCGATCTCGAACGAGAGCCGCGCCAGCAGACTTACCGCCAACACCGCTAGGCCCGCGACAATCACAGCGCAGTTGCCGTAGCGCGCCGCGGCCCGGCCTGCACAGAGGGCTGCCACTGCCGACAACAGCGTGGCCGGGATGAGCAACAGGGTGAACGCCCACGTCGACTGGGTGCGGACGACGACGAGGTAGAAGGTGACCATCATCATCGATCCGCCCTGCACCATATTGCTGGCTGCGCCCGCGATCACCACGGCGTTGAAGCGAGGCGAGCGGAAGATTCGCAGATCCAGCGCCGGGTCGTCGCAGCGCAACTCCCACCATACGAACGCCGCTGCAGCGAGTACCCCCGTCAGAATCGGTGCCATCGCCGCGAGGCTCAATCCGCTCTGTAGCACGGAGACGCCATAAGTGAGCCCGATGAGTGCGGTTGCTATCAGTAGCAGCCCTCTCTGCCAACCTGGGTTGAGGCACCCGCCCCCTGATAATTAGTGACCCGAGGGCGGGGATGGAGAGACTCCCCGAAATGACAAGCAAGGTGACGACGTTGGTCCGCTCGGCCGGGATGGAAGATCCTGGTCGGGTGGTTAACGATGCAACGCAACGTCCCGATCCCGAGGTGCCCGAACGCGCCAGGCGGCGGACCTTCACCGCGAAGTACAAGCTGGAGGTCCTCGCTGCCTACGACGCAGCACCCGACGGCGAGAAGGGCGCGGTGCTGCGCCGTGAGGGGCTGTATTCCAGCCACATCACCGAATGGCGCAAAGCCCGCGATGTCGGCGCGTTGGCGGGGCTGGCCGCCCCACGTGGGCGCAAGCGCCGTGATCGGCAGGCCGAGCAGATCGCCCGCCTGCAAGCAGAAAAGCAGCGACTGGAGCAGGAGCTGGCGAAGACCCGCGCCGTGGTGGATGTGCAGGCAAAACTGCACGCGCTCTTGGAGACGCTCTCCGAGAGCGCGGACATCGATCCGAGGTCGACACGATGACCGATCAAGCCATCATGGAGCTGGCGCCGCAGCTGGGCGTGCGGGCCGCCTGCGAAGCCGTTGGTGCCGCGCAGGCCAGCTACTACCGACGCCACCGGCACAGTCCGGTACCGCAGCGGCCAGAGCCCATAGCGCACCGTGAGCGGCGGCAACCGCGTGCGCTGAGTGCCGCCGAGCAGCAGGTGATCCTCGACGTGCTGCACAGCGACCGGTTCGTTGACCTGGCACCGGCTGAGGTGTGGGCCATCCTGCTCGATGAAGGCGTCTACCTGGGCTCGGAGTCGACGTTCTACCGGCTGCTGCGCGAAGCCGGCGAGGTGCATGAGCGCCGCCGGCAGGCCACCCACCCGGCGAAAGTGAAACCCGAACTCGTCGCCAACCGCCCAAATGCGGTGTGGTCGTGGGACATTACGAAATTGCGCGGCCCAGCGAAGTGGACCTACTACTACCTGTACGTAATCTTGGACATCTTCTCCCGCTACGTCGTTGGCTGGATGGTCGCCAGCCGCGAATCGGCCGCGCTGGCCGAGGTGCTGATCCGCCAGACCTGCGCCAAGCAAGAGGTCAACCGTGACCAGCTGACCATCCATGCCGAC
The DNA here is from genome assembly GCF_011758805.1 of Mycolicibacterium fluoranthenivorans. Taxonomy (NCBI): domain Bacteria; kingdom Bacillati; phylum Actinomycetota; class Actinomycetes; order Mycobacteriales; family Mycobacteriaceae; genus Mycobacterium; species Mycolicibacterium fluoranthenivorans. Next base: position 3,320,254 of record NZ_JAANOW010000001.1, read on the forward strand.
CGCGGCAGTTCCATGACCAGCAAGCCGGTTGCGTTCTTGCTCGCCGATCTCGGTGTCACCCAGTCACATTCGCGACCGCACGTCTCCAACGACAACCCGTTCAGCGAGTCCCAGTTCAAGACATTGAAGTATCGGCCCGACTTCCCCGGCCGGTTCGGCTCGATCGAGGAAGCTCGATTGCACTGCCAGGGCTTCTTCGGTTGGTACAACGATGAACATCGCCACACCGGGCTGGCCCTTCATACCCCCGCCGACGTCCACTACGGCCTGGCCGAGGCAATCCGCGACAAGCGTGCCGGCGTACTCGACGCCGCCTACGCCGCACGCCCGGAACGGTTCGTCCGCAAGCCGCCCGAACCACCGAAGCTCCCCACCAGCTCGTGGATCAACCCACCCGACCATCCACAGGAGGACGCTCAGTAAATACCGCGCAACGGTGCCTCATTCAGGTTGACAGGTTCCGCAGGCCCACGATGTCGGTCCTGCGGTGAGCGCTTTGAGTCTCCGGGACATAACGCAGAGTGATCACCAACACGAGGATCGCGAGGGCGGGTGTGACGAGAAAACCGCTGCGCCAACCGATGCGCTCAGCCAGCAGACTGCCCACCGTTGCCGGCACCACGCCGAAGGCGTAGACCGCCGCGAGATAGCCTGCGATCGCGCCCGCCCGGCGGTCACGAGGGAAGACGGCGTTCATGATGGCCAGCGACAGACCGGTCAGGAACGCGAACGCCACCCCGATGCAGGCTCTGGCGATCATCAGCACCTCGACGTTGGGTGCTGTCGCCCCCATCAATCCGAACGCGACCGCACCACACGCACCGGCAACGAACATCCTCTTCATTCCGTACTTGTCGCCTAGGACGCCGGCTCCCAGCACCGAGGCAGCCAAGGTCAGAGTCGCCAGGGACGACACGAAAATGGTTGCACCGGGCGAGAATTCCAGGCCATGACGCACGAGAGAGATGTTGGCCGCCAGAGTTCTCAGATCGCCTACCGCGACGGCGCTGCCAAGGCTCATAGCCACCGTCGTCATGACGGCTCCCAACCCGGTGACCTGCTGCTGCCGCACCAGGCGATGCTAGACCGCGTACCGGTGACTGCCCCCCGCCACCGCGAAAATCAACTCTGAAAGCTGAGGCAAGAGGTCCCCGCCGGCTTGCCCCACAACGCCATCACGCCAGCGATCGTCTTGGGCGCTCATCGATCAGGGTGACGGCTTTTCGTCGGCTCCTCTATGGGGTGCCTCGAAGACGGTTCGCACAGCGGATTCGTCACCGTCGATGTCGATGAGTGCAGCGACGTCATTCAGTGACAAGACGCCTGCCGCGAGTCCGAGAACTGCCGGCGCATCGCCAACAAGAACGGCGTCAAGGCCGCGACCATCAGGCTTAGCGATGTCGATACCGGACTGGGTAGCTCGCAGTTGGACCATGCCGCCTTCGACGACGATTCCTATGGTTGCTGACTGATTGGTCGGCGCACGACCCTCGAACAAGGCTGGAAGTGCGACCAGAAGCCATTCAGAGCGGAAGTCATCACCCTGGGGCCCGCGGATCATCAGAGGGGTGGACCAGCGGACCAGCGCATTGATGGGTTCGCGTAACTGGGCGCCCCACTCGGTGAGGGCGTAGGTAATCGCACTGGAGTCATCGGACAGTCTCCGCTCAATCACACCATCAGTTTCGAGGCCCCGAAGCCGGTCGGTCAGCAGATTCGTCGCGATGCCGGACAGTCCTTCGCGAAGCTCCCCGTAACGCGCGGGGCCCAATAGGAGCTGGCGGACGATCAACAAATTCCACCGGTCGCCCACCACATCCAGGGACCGGGCTAGTCCGCAGTACTGCCCGTAGTCTCGACTCATCGCCCTCTGCTTGCTATTTTAAAGTTCGCTTGATTGTATCTGATCGATGGGGGCGCGGAATGGCGATCGAAGCGAGACCTGCTTGGGTTGATGACGAGTTGTTCCCGTTCGAGAGCCGTTTCATCGATATCGACGCACACCGCGTGCACTACGTGGACGAAGGATCGGGACCCACGTTGCTGTTCCTGCACGGCAACCCGACCTGGTCGTTCGACTACAGCAAGGTGATCCAATCCTTGCGACCGGAATTCCGTTGCATCGCAGTGGACTACCCCGGTTTCGGACTGTCGTCGGCGGCGCCGGGATACCGACATCTGCCCATTGAACACGCGGAGGTGATCGACCGATTCGTGGGGGCACTCGAATTGAGCGGCGTCACGCTGGTGGGCCATGACTGGGGCGGCCCGATCGGTCTGGCAGTGGTGCAACGCCGGCCCGAGACCTTCGAGAGCCTGGTGCTGACCAACACATGGGCATGGCCGGTCGGTGACCCGGTTGTGCAGATGATGTCCCATGTGATGGGCAGCCCCGTCGGGCGGCTGCTGATCCGGCAGCTCAACCTGTTCGTCAACGTGATGATCCCGATCGGGCACCGACTGTCCAAGCCCACCAGCGCGCAGATGGAGCACTACAAGAAGGCTCTCGACAGCCCATCGCGGAGGGAAGCTTCCGGGGTCTTCCCTCGCGAGATCACCTCCAGTCGTGCGTTTCTCGCGGACATCGAATCGGGCCTGAACACCATCGCGGCACTACCCACCTTGATCATCTGGGGCGATGCCGACTTTGCATTCGGACAGAAGGAACTGGAACGGTGGGAGAAGGCATTCACCGATCACGAGACGGTGATCGTCAAAGGCGCCGGTCATTTCGTCCCCTCCGACGCTCCTGAGCAATTCGCCGAGGCGATCCGCCGCTGGCATTTCGCGCATCAGTGACCGCCCGATGGTTAGCAATCAGGTGGACTTCATAAGGACCCTGCGATCCATCGCCGTTACGTTTCGCGGCACCTGGCGGTAGCCGACAAAGAACGTCTCGGCCTCGCTGGGATTCAATCGGTCGCTACTCACAAGTGATCGCGTGAACCATCTCCGACCAACTGAAGCCGGAGGTCGGGTGCTGCGGCGATGGCTGCGAGAGTGTTATACGGGTCCGTCGGGAAAGTCATGCCACCGGCTGATCTTCCAGATTCCATTCGTCTTGACGAACCATCCCTCGTAGTTGAGCGCCGCCATGGGCGCGAAAGCCCTCCCGTTTGCGGTATTGGTGAGCAGTCCCACGACGCCGGCGTGCACCGTTGTGCCAGTCTGTTCCAGGAATACGATGTTCGACATCAAGTGGCGTCGCTGATTTCCACTAGAACTGAAGGTGGACATACGATCCCGCCAGAAGCTGTGGAACGCTTCGCCGCTCTGCTCGACCGGCGGTTGCCCGGGGATACCGACGACGAAGACCGCGTCGTCGGTGAACAGATCGAACCATGACTCCGCCTGATAGTTGTCGTACGCCAGCGCATAGGTATCGACGAGATTCTTGACGGCGAGCCGATCGAGGCAGTCGAAATCTGTGCGACCGGCCGCTCCGCTTGTCGCAAAGGACCGCAGAGGTCCGATATCCGACTGGGGCGTGGGTCTTGGTGCAGTGTGTTCGGTGGCCATCAAGACCACAGTAGACAAAGCCGGGAGAGTCCGAGTGGGATGCCGGGCCGGCGCGCTGGCATCTTGACGCCGCTGCTGTTCTGTTCGCCCACGCCGCCGGCCTTGAGAAGTTCGGCGTCTGGCTCCCCCGGGCGTTTGGGGTCGCCCGGGGCGGGCACGACGCATTCGACCATGCGATCACCCTGCGATCGGCGCAGAACGTGGGTAGACAGCCCTAAACGCAATACGACTGACCATTGAGGACACAGTTCACCGGTGGCGAGTAGGTGCCGCCGAGCACGCCCCGGAAGCCTCCCGTTGCCGAACCACCCGGTGGGATGATGCGATTCCAGTTGGCCGGCCCGATCACGTAATGGCCGCCGTACTGCGTGAAGACACTGTTCCAGCTATGCCACACGGATTCCCCGATCGGTAAGTCGAATTCAAGCCTCCAGTCCGTCAACGGCACTGTGGTCGGGTTGGTGATGACGAAGCGCGCGATGAAGCCGGTCTGCCACGTTGATGTCACCGACAGTCTGGCCATGGCCGCATCGGCGTGAGCGATTGGGGCTGGCGATAGCCCGAGTGTGATCACCACGAAAGCCAATGCCGCCGCGTGAAGCGCTGCACGCCAGCGCTTCACCTGCGCATCCAGTCTGGCCATGGTCGCCAACACTAAACCGGCTCAGGCGGAGTCGAACCAGCCGCCACTGCACAGCCACCAACCTTTGCTGAACCGAGACCGTCGTGAAATCTCTGAAGCTCCCTGTCGCGAAGACTGCCTGTGATGCGGCCGGCCGCACCCAATGAGGCTTCCCGCAGCGAACTCTCAGCTTCTCCTCAGTCGGCGGGAGTAATTCGGAATGGACATACGAAAGGACCCGCTGATGAACACCGAGACCGTGGACCGGCAGTTCGCCGCACTGCAATCGCAGGCGGACCAGACCGCTTCGTTGATCCGCACGCTGCGCGACAAGCTGTCGGCCGCAGCCGCCGCCGGCGATACGAATGCGCGTGAGTGGGGGCTGGATCTGAAGGAGATCGCGCTCGCGATCAGGGATGAGCAGAGCACGACAACCGAACTGCTGCAAGCCATTCACGGACTCGTCGATGATCATGTCACTTCGGCGGCACCACCGGCCGCACCGCAAGAGGCCTACTCCGCTCCCGCCACCTATTCCGCGCCGCCGCAGTACGCGCAGGTACCCCAGTACTCACAGGCGCCGCAATACCAGCAGTATCAGCAGCCCACCTCCGGTGGAGGTACCCTGCAACGATTCCTCAGCGGCCGGTTCGGGCAGGCGATGGTCACCGGCGCCGGCATCGGCATCGGCGACGACATCGTCAACTCGATCTTCGATCGATTCTGACGGAGACGAAAGCGCTCAACCACCGCTGCGGTCGGAAACGTTCGCGACGGCCAAGATCCCCTTCATCGCGCCGTTCAGTGCTCCCGTGTAGTAAGACACCAACTTTCGCTTGGGTATCGAGGGTTCATCGAGCCACCATCGGCCGAGCTGTTCGCCGATACCCGAAGCGCTGTAGGCGATCGCGAGCGCAACCTCGGACTCGACGCTGGGGTCCTTCTGCCTGATGACAGTGGCAATAGTCCGAATGGTGTCAGCACGTAGCGTGCCGAGTTGGTCGCTGAGTTCTGCGTGCAAGCTTGACGACGCGGTGAACAGCAACACGAATCGCTGTGGATCGTCCTCGATCAGATCGAAGTACGCCTCTCCCCCTGCGCGGAATACCTCCGTCAGGTCTTCGCCTGCGGCGCTCACGCGGTCCAGCAAGGATCGTTCGAACTCGCGACGCGCTCGAGCGACACACGCAAGAAACACGCCTTCACGCGAGCCGTAGTGGTGGTACACGATCGGCCGGCTCACACCAGCGGCGCGCGCAATGTCCTCGATCGATACCGCTTCGTAGCCACGCTCGGTGAACAGCTTCTCAGCAACGTCGAGTAGCTGCCGCTCTCGCTGCTCACCTGTGAGCCTGACCCGCTTGGACTGCTTTGCGGGTTCTGCCTGCGTCACGCCGCCAACCTCGCTGATGCGCGTACGCCAACACGACGGCAGCGGCGCGGCCCCTGCCGCGGTGCGTCGTTCCGGACAACCGCAGCCCGAGTGCGGGTCGAGACGCATTTCACATTCATGGCGTGTACTTTACTACGCCGTGTAAGTTACAGTGTGTAACTACGGGAGATCGCCTCGGGCGTAGCCCCTCGGCCACCGTTGGTCCATCCACGCAAGCGGCGGTCGTTGAGCCCTGAGCGAAGCGCAACCGTGCGTCATATCTCCGCAACGAGACCCATGAAAGTGATTACCAGGCAACATGTTCAGATACTTGTTGGCACTCAATCCAGCCGAAGGCAACATTCAGCGGATCGACATCCGAACCGGTGATTCCGCCGTCCTGGTCGATGGTGTGACGGCCGTTCCCGACGGAATCGCCGTAGACCTGCGCCGACGGCACGTCTATTGGACCAACATGGGTGAGCCGGTCGCGCCGGCAGACCGCTCACCCACGTCCGACTCTGCACTCGACTTCCACGCGAAGAACGGGTCGCTCGAACGTGTCGACCTCGACGGCACTCACCGCACGACCATCATCCCGCAAGGCTCGTTCGTCACGGGCAAGCAGCTCGTGGGCGCATGGTCTCAGGGACGGTTGTACTGGTCGGACCGCGAGGGCGCTCGTGTGTTGAGCGCGCGGCTCGACGGCACGGATCTGCGCGACGAGGTTGTCGTCGCGACGGACACCGCTCGCCGGATCGTACGTAACCAATGCGTCGGTGTCGCAGTCGACGAACAAGCCGGACTGCTGTATTGGACTCAGAAGGGCGCATCAAAAGGCAACGACGGCCGCATCTTTCGGACGTCGTTGCGCACCCCGATCGCTGCCCGGGTGGTGGAAGAGCTTTGGTCTGACCTGCCGGAGCCGATCGACCTACATCTCGACGTCCGCGCGGGGCTTGTGTACTGGACCGACCGAGGTGCACCGCCACGCGGGAACACACTGAACTGCGCGCCGATTCCACCGCTAGGCGCGCACGGCGCCGAGGTCACCGTGCTGGCCGGAGACTTTCGAGAACCGATTGGCCTGGCCGTCGACACGGATGCCGGGGTCGCCTACGTCGGTGATCTGTCCGGCGAGATCCGAGCAGTCGACCTCGATGGCACTGGAGAACGCCGGTTGATCCGCGCTACAGGCGGTTTCACCGGAATTGCAGGCATCTGAAAACCCACCTGACAGGAGACACCATGTCCTATCAACTGCCGACGAACGTAGCCGATCGTCCGATCGTGGTCCTGGGGGCCGGGACGCTCGGCCGTCGGATCGCGCTCACGCACGCTACCCGTGGCGGCTCCGTTCGTCTCTACGACCTCTCCGAGAAACAACTGCATGAGGCGAAGAGATTCATCGACGACCAGCTGCCCACCCTGCTGGAGACCCGTGGTTCGGGTTCACCGGCGACGATCGAGTACGTCACCGATCTCGAAAACGCAGTCCGAAATGCTTGGTACATAGTCGAATCCATTCCCGAAGTGCCGAGCCTCAAGATCGATGTCCTGGGCACCGTCGACACTCTCGCGGAACCGGATGCCATCATCGGAACCAATTCGTCGTCCTACGCCAGCAGTGAACTTGTCGCGAAAGTCGCCCATCCCGAGCGGGTACTCAACACTCACTACGGGCAACCACCCGAAACTCGACAGCTCGAATTGATGAGCGACGGCCACACCGATGGACGGATCTTCGACCTGCTCAAACGTGAACTGTCCGCATATGGCTTTGTCGTCGCCGTCGCGCACGTGGAAAGTGTCGGTTTCATCGTCAATCGGGTGTGGGCGGCCGTGAAGCGAGAGTCACTGGCCGTCGTCGCGCAGGGAGTGACGACGGCAGAAGAATTCGACAATCTCTGGGTGGCAGCGGGTTTCGGCAACACCGGAATCTTCCGCCTTATCGATCAGGTGGGCCTCGACGTCGCTCTCGACATCGAGAATCACTACCTTGAGCGATTCCCGCACCTGCCTAGTGACTCCCGGAATCTGCTCGAAAAGTATGTGCAACAGGGGAAGCTCGGCGTCAAGTCGGGCGAAGGCTTCTACAGCGACTACACCTGAGCCACGAGAAGGGTTCCTGCAGAGGGAGCTCCCGGCGACAACGAAAAAGCAACATCATCAGGCAGCGGCTGCTGTACATCCAGATTCAATGATCGACGAAAATCGAGGAGAGAAGAACGTGAGCGATACGGTTCGAGTGGCCCAGGGTTACGTCCGAGGCAAGGAGGACAACGGCATCCTGGCATTCAAGGGCATTCCCTACGCCGCAGCACCGATCGGCGTCCATCGGTTCAAGGAACCGACCGCAGCGCCGGCGTGGGAAGGAATCCGGGACACCACCGAGTACGGGCCGACTGCCCCATCACTTCCCTACTCGCCACCGCTGGATCAATTGATGGAAGAGCCTGTCATCGAAGGTCCGGACTACCTGAACCTCAATGTGTGGACCCCGGCCACGGACGCGGGTCGTCGGCCGGTGCTCGTGTGGATCCATGGCGGGGCGTTCGCCAACGGCAGCGGGGCGGTAAGCGCTTACGACGGCTCGCGGTTCGCCCGTGACGGCGTCGTCTGTGTCACCATCAACTATCGGTTGGGGGCCGAAGGCTTTCTCCAGATCGACGGCGCCCCGGCCAACCGCGGGTTGCTCGACCAGATCGCAGCGCTTCGGTGGGTTCGGGACAACATCGCGGCCTTCGGCGGCGACCCGGACGCAGTGACCATCGCGGGCGAGTCCGCAGGCGCCATGTCCGTGATGACGCTCCTGTCGACGTCGCAGGCGGCCGGACTATTCCGTCGCGCAATTGCCGAGAGCGGTGCCGGTCACCACGTTCAGACAGCGGCTAGCGCCGCGAAGGTAACTGCTGCCATCGCCGAAGAGTTGGGCGTCGAGGCCACCCTGGCGAGTTTCTCGGCGGTCTCGCCTGCGGACCTTCTCGCTGCCCAAGGGGTGGTCGGTCAAATGATCTCGGAAGCGCCCGACCCGACCGTCTGGGGCGAACTTGCAACGAGTCCTATGCCCTTTCAGCCGGTGATCGACGGTGCATTCGTGGCTGCCCGACCGATCGACCGCTTCGCAGCAGGGGTGGGCCGCGACGTGGACGTCCTGATCGGGACCAACGCACAGGAGGCGGCCCTCTTCCTGGTACCGAACGGAGCGGCAGATGCCGCGAACGAGGACACGCTGGCGAGCATTCTTGCGCTCGTGGGGGCCGATCCCGACGTGGTACTGCCCGTCTACCGCCAAGCACAGCCCTCGGCATCGGCCGGGGAACTGCTGGTCACTTGGCTCACCGATTGGTTCTACCGAGTCCCCGCCGCTCGGGTAGCGGAATCCCGGATGATGCACGGCGCCGACACCCACGTGTACGAATTCGGTTGGCCGTCACCGCTCTTGGACGGACGTCTCGGCGCCTGCCACACCGCCGAGATCGCGTTCGCGTTCGACCAACTCGCCACACCGGCGTCGGCGATGATCGCGGGTGTCAACCCGCCGCAGAAACTCGCCGACGAGATGCACGGCGCGTGGGTGTCGTTCGTGAAGGGCGGCGACCCCGGGTGGTCGCCGTACGGTGAGGACAGAATCGTGCGCCGCCTCAACGTACACAGCGACACTGCCAGGGACCCCGCACCCGACCAACGCCGAATCTGGGACGGGATCCGCTGACCGTCGCCCTCGACACCGCGTACTCCCTCCCCCTCATACCCTCCCACGGCTACCGGTCCGAACTGACCGGTGCGATGCGCTCGCGCCGTAGGATCACGGCGTGCACACCGCGATCCTGGCCAGCGCCGCGTCAACGGCGGCGTTGACGTTGGGGCTGTCCGCCTATGCAGCGTTGATCCTCGTCGGCATCGCGGTAGGTATCTACGACGCGCGCCGGCATCGCCGGGGCCGCGCGATCGCGGCCGCGGTGATGGTCGGGGCGCTCACCTTGGGCGGGCTGGTTATCGCGATCATGAGCAGTGTCGCGTGAACCGTCACCACGCGCTGGGTCCGAAGCGCGTGGCGGGGCACACTGACCCCGCGTTTGAGGAAGTCAAAGCCGTCTTCGAAGCAGGTTTAGCCAACGGCGACGATCTCGGCGGCGCGGTGGCGGTATTCGTCGACGGCCGTGCGGTGGTGGATCTGTGGGGAGGCATCGCCGATAGGCGGACCGGACGTCCGTGGAGACGCGACACGGCTTGTCCGACCTTCTCCTGCACCAAGGGTGTGACGGCGACCGCGGCCCTCATGGTCTCCCAGCAATACGGCCGCGGTACCGACGAACCGGTGAGCGCTTGGTGGCCGGAATTCGCACAACACAACAAGCACGAGACCACGCTGAGCGATCTGATGGCCCATCGAGCCGGGTTGCCTGTCTTGGAGCGCCCGGTTTCGGTGGCCCAAGCCGCGGATCCTGCGGCGATGGCCGACCTGTTGGCCCACCAATACCCGCTGTGGCCGCCCGGGGCCGAACATGGTTATCACGCTTTGACTTTCGGATGGCTGGTCGGCGAATTTGTGCGTCGCCACACCGGTATGACGGTCGGCGAGTTCACCTGCCGCCACCTGGGCGATCGGCTGCGCATCGGCGCTTCCGGTGCGGCGGTGCGCGAAGCCGCCCGGATCAGTTCGCCACCGCCCGAGCAGCGTGTCTGGAGCGCCGAGAACGCACCGCCGATACCCGACGACACAGTCACCGAAATGCTAGCCGCCTTCGCCGATCCCGAGTCGCTGTTCATCCGAGCATCATCGAATCCCGTTGCATCGTACAATGATCCAGAAGTATTGTCGGCCGGCTGGCCCGCGGCTGGCCTGGTCACTACCGCTCGTGATTTGGCCACATTCTACGGAGACCTGATCGGCGGAACGCTGGTCGCGCCGGGCCTGCTACGGGAAGCGATCACAGAACGCGTACGCGGCCGCGACCGGGTGCTCTGCCTGGAAAGCGCCTTCGGCCTCGGCTACATGCTGCCGTCGCAGAACTTCCTGGTGCCCGAACCTGCGCAACGGACTGCTTTCGGTCACCCGGGTGCCGGCGGCGCGGTGGGATTGGCAGATGTCGAACACAAGGTCGCTTTCGCCTTTGTGCCCAATCTGCGCCGCGACTGGCTGGCCGGCGATCGCCGCGCCTACCGGCTCATCGCCGCGGTGTACGACGCGCTGTGATGCCAGGACTCATCTCGCACGCGCAGGTTCCACATGCCCGCAACCGGCACCGCAGGCGAAGGATCACGCGGTCGTGGCGAATTGACTGTCTACCGCTGGGCGGCCTTTCTGGTTGGTCGACCAGGACGCCGAGGAGACACCCGTGGTAACGGGTGCTGTCAGAGTCCCCCTCGAGCGACCTCCGCGATGGGCCACGGCCTATTTCACGAGATGAATCATCACCACTATTTCGCCGACCACGGCTCCGGAATAAACGCGTCCCCGGTCAGCTTGGCTCAAGAGAAGCCCCCTCCCCGAACCAGGAGCATTCATGACCCGTCCCGTTCGCGTAGCCGTGCAGATCCAGCCCGGCGGCGCGCCCGACTACGCCACGTGGCGCGAAGCGGTCCTGGCCGCCGACGACCTCGGCGTCGACGTGATCTTCGGCTACGACCACTTTCACCGCCCGGCCATGAAGGGCATCGTCGACGGTAAGCCCGTCATGTTCGACGAGCAGCCCGACGTCGCCAACTTCGAGGGCTGGACCGCGCTCGCGTCGTGGGGCGAGATCACCTCACACGCTGAGATCGGACTCCTCGTCACCGGCGTCGGGTACCGCAACGCGGACCTGCTTGCTGACATGGCGCGCACCGTCGACCACATCAGCGGCGGCCGACTCATCCTGGGACTCGGCGCGGGATGGTACGAAAAGGATTACACCACCTACGGTTACGACTTCGGCACCTTCGGCTCCCGCTTCGATCTGTTCGACGAGAGCCTCATCCGCATCGAGAATCGGCTCGCCGCGCTGACCCCGCCGCCCGTGCGCAAGCTCCCGATCCTCATCGGAGGCACCGGACCCAAGCGCTCGCTGCCAGCCATCGCCCGGCACGCCGATATCTGGCACGCGTTCCAGGATCTGGACGCGTTCCGCAGATCCAGCGACCGTGTCGACGAGTTGGCAGCGACGTTCGGCCGCAACGGTGCCGATATCGAACGCTCCACGCTGTGGGAGAACCCCGACAGCGCCGACGCCTTCCGCGACGCGGGAGTGACGCTGTTCCAAACCGAACTCACCGCCGACAACGGTTACGACCTGACGTCTCTCAAGCAGGTGATCGCATGGCGGGACAACGGGTGATGTCCCTCAACGGTTAGGTCCGTCACCCCAGCCGCCGGGTGCGCCACCGTGACAGATCCGCGTCGAGCACCGCAGGATCACGTTCGGGAAACACCTCTGCGGTGATCTCCAGGTGCCGGATACGGCCGAGGTGAAATCCACGGATGCCCTCACGCAGCCGACACCATCCCACGAACATCCACGAATCACCTCCGTGCAGCAGACCCATCGCCTCCACGTCGCGGGTGGTGTGGGTCTCGCCGTTTTCTGAGGTGTAGTCCAGCCGTATGACCCGGCGCGCGGCGATCGCCTCGGGTATCAGAGGGATCGCCGCCTCGGACGGCGGGTGGGCGTCGATGACGAACATCGACGCCAGCGCCTCGTCGACAGGCGCGAGCTGATCCTCGCGGCTGATCGCGAGGATCTTGGCCCGCGCCCGACGCGCCGCCGCACCATACGGCGAGTTCTCCAGCAAACCAAGCCCCGCAAGCACCGCCAGCGACTCCGCTACCGAGAGATTCAGCGGCGGCAGGGAGTGTTCCCGCAGGATGGAATACCCGCCCGCCACCCCATATTCGGCGTAGATGGGTACCCCCGCGAGCTGCAGCGATTGGATGTCACGCTCGATCGTGCGCTTGGACACCTCGAACTCCTCGGAGAGCCGAGCGGCCGACAACGGCCGGCGTGCTCCCCGCAGCAGATCGACCAGCGCGTACAACCGCTCGGCTCTCCTCATGAAGGTGAGTCTCCCCCGGTCTCAGGTGAGGTGCGCGCGTGTCCCGGTCACCGACCACACCTCGCGGATCAGCCCATCCTCGGTGAAGTCGAAGACATCGATCCCGCCCGCGGCGAGCTCCCCGTTTCGCACGTTCCACAGCATCCGCCCGTGTGGACCGTCCACGGCCCGTGCGACCTCGGTGAACACCACGTCCGGATGCTGCTCGCGGTACCGATCCAGGAACCGAGCGAAACTCTGCGCGCCCAGCACGTCGTCGCCCGGATTCGACCCATCGTTCTCGGAGATCAGGAAGTGAATCCGGAAGTCCGCACTGCAGATCCGGCGCGCGATCTCACTGTTCGTGTTCCACATCTCCAACCACACCCCCAGCGCCGCGTCCGCAGCAACCGAGTTTGTCTCCGCCATATTCGTGTTCTTGTTCATGACACCAGCATCTGAGGATGCCGCGACAACGGTGTGTCGGTGTTCGTGCGCTGTGTCGAGGGGCACGAAGCGTCGCGTCTTGCGACCACCAGGGGCCACAAAGTTCTAGTCTCTCCCGATGCCGGAAATGAGCCCTGTCGCTGACTTCGACTTCGTCATTGTGGGAGCGGGCAGCGCGGGCTGCCTGCTGGCCAACCGGCTCAGCGCCAACCCGGATCACCGTGTGCTCTTGATCGAGGCCGGCGGTAAGGACAACTGGTTCTGGATCAAAGTGCCGGTGGGCTACCTGTACACCATCGCCAACCCCCGCACCGACTGGTGCTTCACCACCGAACCCGACCCGGGTCTGGCCGGTCGCAGCATTCTCTACGCCCGGGGCCGCGTGATCGGCGGCTGCTCGTCGATCAACGCCATGATCCACATGCGCGGACAGGCCAGCGATTACGAGTTGTGGGCACAGGCCACCGGTGACGAGCGATGGCGTTGGGGCGGCTCGGACGGTCCCGGCGAAACACTGGCGATCTATAAGGACCTGGAAAACTACTTCGGCGGCGCAGACGAGTGGCACGGCGCCGACGGTGAGATTCGTGTCGAGCCGCCGAGGGTGCGCTGGAAGATCCTGGACGCCTGGCAGGCGGCCGCCGCCCAGGTCGGCATCTCCCCCATCGACGAATTCAACCGCGGCGACAACGCCGGCAGCGCGTACTTTCACGTCAACCAACGGCGTGGCCGTCGTTGGTCGATGGCCGATGCCTTCCTGCACCCCGTCGCCCACCGGCCCAATCTCACCATCTACACCCAGACCCAGGCCGTGAAGCTGCTGATGGACGACCAGGTCCAGGAGGATCAACGTCGCGGTGCCTGGACCACCGCTGCGCACCGCGCCACCGGTGTGCGACTGCTCAAAGACGGACAGACCATCGACGTCCGAGCCCGCCGGGAGGTGATCCTGAGCGCCGGGGCGATCGGGTCGCCGCATCTGATGCAGGCATCGGGTCTGGGTCCGGCCGGTCTGCTCACCCAGCATCACGTGCCGGTGGCCGTCGATCTGCCGGGAGTGGGTGAGAACCTCCAGGACCACCTGCAGCTGCGAACCGTCTACCGGGTGCGGGGCGCCCGGACAGTCAACACGCTGTACCGCAACTGGATCACCCGGGCCGGCATGGGACTTCAGTACCTGGTGATGCGTTCGGGTCCCATGACCATGCCGCCGTCTACGTTGGGCGCATTCGCAAGGAGTGACCCCACACTGGCCAGTCCCGATCTGGAGTGGCATGTGCAGCCGTTGTCGTTGGCCAAGTTCGGCGAACCGCTGCACCGTTTCGCAGCGATCACACCCTCGGTGTGCAATCTGCGACCCAGCTCGCGTGGCCACGTACGCCTCGCCAGTGCTGATCCGCTGACCTACCCGAAGATCTCCTGCAACTACCTGTCCACCGAAGCCGACCATCTGGCTGCGGTACGCGGCCTCCGGATGACCAGAAAGATCATGGCAGCACCGGCTTTGGCCCGCTACCGCCCCGACGAGCTGCTTCCCGGGCCCCAGCTGGTGAGCGACGACGACCTGCAGCAGGCAGCGGGTGAACTCGGGACGACCATCTTCCATCCGGTGGGCACCTGCGCGATGGGAGCCTTCGACACACGTGGCGTACCCCGGTCTCCCGCCACGGTGCTCGACAGCGACTGTCGCGTCTACCGCGTCGCGGGTCTTCGCGTGATCGATGCTTCGGCGATGCCCACCATCACTTCCGGGAACACCAATGCACCGGTCATGCTGATCGCCGAGCGCGCTGCGCGAGCGATCCTGGGTTGAGTCGGTCCTGAAAGCCGAAATACCTGCGGGACATCCTGATTAGGCGAACTGCAGTGCCGTCGGGCTCGGGCTCACCGGTTGTAGTCGGTCTTCAACATCCAGTGATGAACGTGCGCGGTGCGGATTCCGTCGCGGTGGAGCGGGTCGGTGCCGGCCAGGCCGTCGCAGCCTGCAGTGTCTCGGCACGCAGGACGTAGACGCCGCCTCGGGTGTCAGCTTTTCCCTCGTTGAGTTGGGTGTGTACCAGAAAGACGAGGTGAATTCCTCGTTCGCCGGCTCAACGAACTTCTTCCCATTCTCGGCTTACAGACTTCCGGAACAAGTACACGGAAACAGAATTCGTGAACCATTGCCACAGGAGCTTGGGCCACCCCACCTCATGTGCTCTTCTGCCGGTATGAAAAATGGTGAGGCCGTTGACGAACCGGGTTCTGCCGATTCGCGACAGCCTCCGAAATAGATCCATGTCCTCCGCGGCGACCAGCTTTTCGTCGAATCCGCCAACTTCTCGAAATGCATCCGCGGCGATCATTTGAAACTCGCCGCCGGCCGCGCCAATCCTGAACACGTTGTTCTGAAGAAAGAACTGAAGTCCCAACATCGTGAAGACGGCGCGATCGGCAACCGTACTGATCTCGGGTGTGACCCGGTACTTGCCCGTGAGGGCCACCAGGTCCGGCCTCGAGCGGAATTCGGCGAGCGCCGTTTCGAAAAAGATGTCGACTTCGGGAATAACCACATCGGCATCCAGGAAGACGAGGTAATCGCCTCGCGCCACTGACGCGCCCATATTCCGCGCCATCGCGATGGTCTGTCTCGTCTGCCCGTCATGGACCATGATCCGGGAGGCGTGGTTCCGACACAATGAAACTGTTTCGTCCCTGCTGTTTCCGTCAGAGATGATGATCTCATGGTCACCGGAAAATGGGGTGATCGAGTTAAGCGTATTCATGATGGTCTTCGATTCATTCAACGTTGGAATGATGAACGAGATCATGCCGTCAAACTCCTGTTTGGTGGGCTCACGGGTGTCCGCGGCCGAGCGGGGAAATTGCGGGGCTTGCGGAGACTCAGAACTCGGAGGGACCCGGGTTCTCGGCGAACCGCAGATGCCATCCGTGCGGCGCCAGCATCACTGACCGACTGACGGGCGCCGGATTCACGTCACCCGCAGCCGACGCAGCTTCAATCGCTGACGGAGCTGAAGCAGGCCACCTAGGTCCTTGTCCGCGTTGAACTGGTCGTCCAACACATCACTGATGAATTTCCGAGTCCACTCTTCAGACTGTCCATTCGCCTGCCGGCAAAGTCTCGGCGTCACGGAGAGGAGATGGTCTGGCGGGATCCCGGGGAGGCTGCGCAACGTCTCCTCCGGCCTGGCCACCAGACACTCGTACGTGAGGTCTCGGTACGGCACACGACGCTCGGCCAGAAAGCTCTGGATTACGGTGTTTTGATTCCGGATTACTTCCAGCATTCTCAACGTCCGCCGGAATGAATACTTCGCCTGCGCTTTGGAGTCAAAGTGATTCGACCATCTTCGACTTTGCATCGCGATCTCGAACGACACCGCTTGGGCTATCTGATCTTCTCTTCGAAGACGTACATAATGAACGCGAAGGTCTCCGAGATATCGCTCAATACTGGAGAAGTAAGGCAGGTGATTTCCGTGCAGGTTTATCCCGAGCCAGCCATTCTTGTGTGTTCGGTGTCGCCGCAGTGCACGAATGTATGCGGCACCGTCGATCGTGCCGTCGCTGTGACAGTTCCACCGATCGGCCAACAGCGGCATATATTGAAACGGTTGAAAGTACTCGTGCGCGGTGTAGCCGTGATTCTCGCGTATCAACTCACAGAGCAGTGTGCTTCCGCTCCGGGGGGTACTCAACAGAATCATCACGTCCGTCGTCTGAGTCTCTTCGGTCTCGTCATAACGCGCATCCGCGAAGTCCTCGGCCGGGATCATCTTCGCTGCGGCTGTGACTTTGAGACGATGCAAATAGGCGTCATATCTCGCCAAGGTGTAAGTACCTCCAAATGGCATGGCTACGCGCCGTCGTTGGATCGAATTCTGCCCAGTTCGTTTAATTGCTCAATACAAACCGGGCGCTGTACCGATGGTGAAAAGTGGGGGTCAACAAATTGATGAAGCAAGGTGTCGGTGCGCCGGGAGGTTACGCTAACAGCAGAGTGAAACAGCGTCGAGTTCGAACGTTCAACCTATGAATATTGACAGCACGCAGGCCGCTTTAACACATATGTGCTTGTCGTTGGACGGTCTTCGCTCTCCCCGCCTTGTGCCAGCGTGGCCGAGAGCTCGTCACACAACACGGCGGCCTCTACCCGCGTGAAGATGAAGTAAACGAATACGCACAGCCACCAGCACGCCGACGACAGCCATTCCAGGTTTGCGTCAGCGAAGCGGCGAGAACGAGGTCGGGTCGAGCAGCGTCGCTTCGACTGCGACGATGTCATCGAAGTCGAAGCCGGCCATATCGGCGGCGAATTCCGGGCTAGTCATGATCTGGCCGGTAAGGTCTTTCGGATCGACGTCCGGCGGATATCGGACCAGCGCGACGAGACGATGGGCACCGTCGACCTGCTCAGTCCACACGCCGTGGATGACGATCCCGAACTTGGGGAAGGTCGCCAGGTGCCGGGCCCAATGTACCGTCGCGTACTGTTGCAGAGCTTCCGGCGAGCGCAGGGTGTAGATCCTGAGTTGGAACATCGAAATCGACTGCCCTTCAGTTTAATTCACCTAAGTTGCCACAACGGGAACACAGGTCACCTTCTGCCACCGATGCCGATCACAAGGCCACCGCCCCAGTAGGGCCAACCCAGGCTGGGAGTGGCCACGGTGCCGGGCGACGTGACGATCTGTACATTTCCCGGACTCTGACACATGGTCGTCGTTGAACTCACATTCGTACACGAAGGGGTTGCGAGCGCGCCCGCCGGCCACACCGTACAGACCAGGCCGATGCTGAGCATGATCGACCCGAACAGCCTCCGCAACTGTCGGCCAACCATGTGACCGATATTCGCGTTCACGAGCTTCCCCGTTCGTCGAGTGCAACCATGTGCGGATCCGAAACTTCCTGCAGTCCCCAGAGTTCAGGGCGAAAGTCCCTGATGCTGAACCGCGTAAGCGTTCAGCCTGCCTGCTGAGGGCCCGGTCACCGCGCCCTCGGCGACTGCGCCACCCGCTCGCGGAGCTGCGCCGCGAAAGCCGCTGCCCGGTCGAGGTCGGCGTCGTTGGGCCGGCCCTTGTTGACACCGCCGACCCACCGCAGCGGTCCGACCGTATCCAGACCGCGGCACGAGAACGAATCAAGTACCTCAAAACCCTTCGCGGTGAGCCGACGATGCACCGCTCGGCGGTAACCCAGAAGCGGAAGTTCACGTCCACCGCTGGTGATGAACGTGAATGCGTGGATGCCGTTGCCGCGCGGCAGTCGTCGGATCAACCTCCACAGCCTGGGATGTACCGCCATGAAGTAGATGCCAGACCCGAACCCGACGAGGTCGTAGTCTCGGAGGGTCTCAACGTCAACCGATTCGGGCTCAAGGACTTCAGCCCCGAGTACCTCGGCCATTCGGTCTGCTACCCGCCGAGTGTTGCCGTTGGAGACCGAAACGCAGATGAGTAGCGATTTCATCGGCCACCCTTCCGATACGTTGCCACGTCGACACCGTGCCGGCGTGGGATATACCGATGGTGCGCCGGCGACCGGGTGTACCGAAAGGGCGGAAGGCACCATGGCCGAAGGGCATTTGGTCACTACTCGACGTGTGGGACTGTCCCTGGAGGCACATGGGCGGCCCTTCGAGCGGGTAACGAACGTCATGACAATTGCGGCGCGGTCAAGGCGGCGCTTTCGGCTATCGAGGACGGCGTGGTGCCCGGCTGGTATGTCCGCGAGATCGTCGACCGAGTGACCCCCTCAGTCCTGCCGGATATCACTCCGGAGTGACGCAGGTCGACGTCGGCCCTCAGTAACGCCAACCGTGCTGAACTGATGAAGACAAGTGTCTTGTCGGAAATCCGCCAGCGCTTTCGACTGTCTCAGAACAACATCGACGAATGCCATCTCCGTCGTTTCTCATCCATCCCATCGCGGGTTCCCTCCTCGATCACGTCCGTGAATCCGCTCGCGACGCGTGGGGTACTCCCGTCGAAGAACTGACCGACGCGCCGGGCAGCCCGCTTCGCTGTTGCCTGCGCAACTCGCGGCCGGGTGAACGACTGATCCTGTTCGGCTACGCGCCCCCGATACCGGGAGGGCCAAGCCCCTATCAGGAAGTCGGTGCGGTATTCGCCCACGCCGAGTCGTGCGACGGCCCACCGCAGTGGACCACCTATCCCGACGAATGGCTGCACCGTCCGCAAATCCTGCGCGCATATGACTCTCGCGGCTGGATCCACCCCGCCACCACCATGCACGACGGCAACGAAGCAGAAACAGCGCTTCGCGAGGTTCTGTCAGCACCCGGGGTTGTCGAGGCACACAGCCGCAACATCACCTATGGCTGCTTCATGTTCGCCGCTTCACTTGCGGGGCTCGACGAGTGAAAACCAGTCCATTCAGCCTCCGGGCGGGCCGTCATATCGCGTCGAGCAGAATGCGGATCGCAATCTCATCAACGGCGACAGCAGTGTTGGCCAGGATCACCACCGCCGCCGCGCGGCACCGATCGAGAGCCAGCATGCTCGTGAAGCCACCCGTTCTGCCGTTGTGCCAGGTGACGTCCGCGCCGCCGATGCAATTGGTGAACCACGCGTAGCCCACCCGGCTCCCGTTATCCGCGTCCCAACGCGGTTCGAGCGCGTCGAGGCCCGGCACCCTGCGGTCAAGCAGGGCTTGTGCGTACCGACACATATCGGCCGGGGTTGAGCGCACTCCCCCGGCAGGCGCGTACGCATTCAACGTCCACGCCTGCTCACTCTTGCCGCCGGCGCTCCACCCCGTCGGTGCGCCAGGCGGCAGGTCGCGAGCAGACAGGGGTGTGCTCGACCGCTTCATCCCGAGGCGTCCGAACAGTTGACGGTCCAACAATTCGGGGTACCCGGTGCCGGCCCGGACCGCGAGCGCCTCGCCCAGTAGCGCGGTACCCAGGTTGGAATACGAAAAAGAGCCTCTCCCAGCGATTCTTGCCGTGCGCGCTTGTGCGAGCAGCGTCGCGGCATCGGCGGTGTACGGGTTGCGGTGCCGCAGGACGGCGAGAAGGGCGGCCACCCGATCCCTCGGGCCCGCGGCGATCCGCGGCAGCCCCGATCGGTGACTGGCCAGTTCCTCGAGTGTCACGTCGGCGACCTGACTGCTGCGGAGATCGAGCAGGCTTCCGAGGGTGCTCTCGGCTGTCAACTCACCGGCCTCGACGGCTTCGGCGAAGAGCAACGAGGTCATCGTTTTCGCAAGAGATCCGATTTCGTAGACCGTGTCGGGCCCCGCGCCGAAATGTGCCTCGGTCGACTGGCGGTCCTTGACATGGACGACACTGGCGCGATCACGAAGGCCGGCTTCCCGTAGGAGCGGTTCGACCCGCGCAATCAGATCGGGGTCGCCGCCGGCCGGCCCGAGTCCCGGTGCCCGCGACGCTGAGGCGCTCATCTCACCTCCGCCAGGTTTCTTCACTTCCGCCTCATCGCCACACCAGCCGTCCCCGTGCAAAGGTACTGGCATGACAACGTTCGTCATCGATGCACAGGTGGCTGTCGACCTCGCCGTTGGCGGCGCAACCATTCCACCAGAGCACAGCCTGGCGGCTCCCACGCTACTGCGCTCGCAGGTGCTGGCTCTCGTGTACCACTCGGTGCAGCACGGCGAGATCGATGAGCGGACCGGCCGAAAGGTTCTCGACGATATCCGGGCAATGCGGATCCGGCTCCTTGGTGACCGATCACTGCAGGACCAGGCCTGGCGCATCGCCGCCACGCTGAACTGGCCGGACGCCTACCGGGCCGAGTACATCGCACTGACCCGGTTGCAGGCGGATGCACTGGCCACCACCGACCCCGAACTCGCGGCCGCGGCAAGCGCTTTCGTCACCACCGTGTCCCCTGCCGACATCCTGCAGTCTTAGACCACAGAGCAACCGCACTCGTCGATCGTGCCTCGGGCGGCTCACCACGTATGCGCGTAACGCCCACCGTCGGCAAACCCTGCGATCGCATGCTCGATCGCCTCTCTCATCGCGGGGCTGCCGGTGTGCCCGGAGTCCTCGATCACCACCAGCTCAGCCTCCGGCCATGCTTGGGCGACTTCCCACGCGGTGTGCAGCGGCGCGGACAGGTCGAGGCGCCCGTGGATGAGGACACCGGGAATGCCGGCCAGCCTGCCGGCATCGCGCAGCAACTGTCCCTCATCGAGCCAGCCGTGATGGGCGAAAAAGTGGGTGCAGATCCGTACGAAGGCGAGCTTGTCATCATCGGGCCGCGCGCTGTACTGCCCGGGTCTGCCGCGTACCTCATGAGCGATCGCCGCGTCCTCCCAGGCGCACCATTCGTATGCGGCGTGCTGCCGCACGTCAGGGTCGGTGTGTTCCATCAGTTGGCGATAGCCTTCGACCAGATTCTCGTCGCGCAGATGCGTCGGAACGACGGCGCGGAACCGTTCCCACTCCTGCGGCAGAAATCGACGCAGACCGCCATAGAGCCAGTCGATTTCACTCGGTCGTGTCAGGGTGACACCGACGAGGATGACGCCGGCCACCCGCTGCGGGTGGCGCTGGGCGTAGGCCAGGATCAGTGTGGAAGCCCACGATCCTCCGTAGAGCAGCCACCGATCCACACCGAGGTGTTCCCGCAGTTGCTCCATGTCGGCCAGCAGATGAGCGGTGGTGTTGACGCGCATATCGGTCGCCGGATCGGCGGCGTGGGGCAGGCTGTCACCGCACCCACGTTGGTCGAATGACACGATCTGAAAGGCGTTCGGGTCAAACGATCGGTGCGCGGTGCGAGATCTGCCGCCACCCGGACCGCCGTGCACGATCAGCACCGTACGCCCAGCTACGTTTCCCCGAGCCTCCCAGAAGACCTGGTTTCCGTCGCCGACATCGAGCCACCCCTGACGGACCGCTGCGCCGGATGCCTGATCCCCCACCAGTCCAGCCGGGCTCAGCGCCCGTGGCCGCCACCACCACCGCCACCCGCGTGGCCGGCCCCAGCGTTGTATCCAGGTGACGCCACTTCGGCCTCGGTCAGCTGGTACGGAGGATCGAACAGACTGGGATTGTTCAGTGACGACACCACGTCACCGACGTTGCCTTGCGGGAGCCCGAGCGCGGCAGAGCTGTTGTCCGTCGGGGGAACGCAGGTGCCGTCCATCGCCACCTCACCGTTGGAACACGTCAGATCGTCGGCATGCGCGACTGCGATCGGCAGCCCCATCACTGCGAAGGCGACCGACAAGGCCGCCGCCGCAGACCGTCGAAGGTTCGGTGAGATCGCTGCGCACATGGCACACCCGCTTTCTGGTCCGGTCATCCACCGCCTAGATTATCTCCACCGGCCCCGATTCGGCGGCGACTTGAACTCAATTCCGTCCCACCCGTCGACACCTCTGCCCCACCGCGCCACCAGAGATGGCACCGTACTATTAATACTGTTGTTGCACAGTAGTTTTCGTAGACAGCGTCACTGTCGTACCGAGAGGATCACCATGGTCGCCATTCCCGAGGGTTATGAGTCACTTCTGGAACGCCCGCTGTACGGACACCTCGCCACCGTTCGTCCCGACGGCGCGCCCCAGGTCAACG
This sequence comes from Mycolicibacterium fluoranthenivorans, assembly GCF_011758805.1. NCBI lineage: Bacteria > Bacillati > Actinomycetota > Actinomycetes > Mycobacteriales > Mycobacteriaceae > Mycobacterium > Mycolicibacterium fluoranthenivorans. Next base: position 3,342,802 of record NZ_JAANOW010000001.1, read on the forward strand.
CGATGTGGTTCAGCTGGGACGGCGAACTGTTGCGTTTCACCCACACCACCAAACGGCAGAAATATCGCAACATCACCGCCAATCCCGCGGTGGCGATGTCGATCATCGACCCCGACAACCCCTACCGTTACCTCGAGGTGCGTGGCGTCGTCGAAGAGATCGTGCCCGACCCGACCGGTTCGTTCTACCTCGAACTCAACGACCGGTATGACGGGCCGTTGACCGAACCGCCCGCCGACAAGGCCGACCGCGTGATCCTGGTGGTGCGCCCGACCGCCTTCAGCAAGCAGTAGACGACCATGCTGGTGGCATTCAGTGTCAGCCCGGCGGGTGGTGATGAGGACGGCAGTGTCGGCGTGGCCGTCGCCGAAGCGGTCAGGGTGGTCCGGGCTTCGGGCCTTCCCAACGAGACCAACGCCATGTTCACCAACCTCGAAGGTGAGTGGGACGAGGTGATGGCGGTGGTCAAGCAAGCCGTGGAGGCCGTCGCGGCGGCCTCCCCCAGGGTGAGTCTGGTGTTGAAAGCGGACATCCGGCCCGGTCACGTGGGCCAGCTCACGGCGAAGGTACAACGCATCGAGGACGCGCTGCGCGAGTGAGCACATGACACAACCGGGATACGACGCGCTTGCCGCACGCTATGCGGCGATGTTTCCCGGTCCCTATCAGTCACCGATCGAGCACCATGCGGTGGCGGCCTTCGTGGACGATATTCGCGCCGCGGGCGTCGTCATCGACGTGGGATGCGGAATCGGACATGTCACCGACGACCTCACACGTCGCGGCCTCGACGTGATCGGCTGCGATCCCAGCCCCGCGATGCTGGCCATCGCCCGCCGGACCTACCCTCATCTCAGGTTCGTCGAGGACGACGCGGCCCTCACCCGGGTGCACGGACCCGTCGCGGCGATCATCGCTCGGTTCAGCCTGATCCACATTCCACCCGATCTGCTGCCCGGGATCCTCCGGCTGTGGGCCCGCCGGCTCACTTCCGGCGCACCCGTGCTGATCGCAACCCAGTCTTCCGACATGCCCGGTCCCGCAACATCTTTCGATCACGCCGTGGCCCCCGCGTGGCGCTGGCATCCAGATGAACTCAGCAGGGTACTCACCGAAGGGGGCTTCGGCGAACAGTGGCGGATGGTCAGTCGGCCCGACGACGTGCACCGCTTCCCCCAAGTCCACCTGCTTGCCCGCCGCAATGGGGGCTAGCGGTACCGCCGCGGTCACGCCAGCGTCATTGTTCCCCCCGTCGCGGACCGACATGCTTGTCGGCATCCCCCGGCCACACCGGCCGACGGGGCTACGACAGGAGCGGTCAATGGGTAACGCGGTTCGCGACGATCTGGTTCTTTCGCATGCAGTGGTCACTGCCGAGGTGGAGGCGAACTTCGATCGTGTCGATATTGCACAATGGCTGAAAACCCTTCCCACACATGAGTATCAGCGTTGCGCGCCTGGCGATCACAAGGCCGCGGGCTACACCGTGGATGACGACGGTACACCGATGTCGATCAACGTCGAAATGATCGGGACCGGCCTGGTGATCCAGCAATACCGTTTCGAGGTGGCCGAGGCGCACTATTGCAAGATGGTGTCGCTGTCGGACATTCTCACCCCGGCGGGATGGACGACGACGCAGGTCATCTGGGAGCTCCGGATGGAGCAGCTCGACGGCGAACGCTGCCGCTACACCAACACGGTGACCTCGCACCCCACCGAGGATTTCTTGACGTTCATCGCCGAGAACGGGCAGACGTTCGACGAGGCGGCACAGGCCCGGCAAGAAGCCTCGGGCAGGCATTGCCGGGTCGAGACACCGTTGTACGCCGAGAGCATCGCACGACGGGCCACTGCACGATGAGCTCTGCCATCGTCTTCGACCAGCCCGGCCCGCCCGCTGTTCTGCAGTGGCGGGATGTACCACCGTTGCTTCCCCGCGCCCACGAAGTGGTGATCGGTGTCGAGGCGGCGGGGGTCAACAACGCCGACCTCATGCAGCGCCGCGGGCACTATCCCGTCCCGGCATGGGCGCCGCGCCCGCTGGGGCTGGAATGCGCCGGCACGATCACCGCCGTCGGAACCGACGTCGCCAGGTGGTCGGTCGGGGATCGCGTGTGCGCGCTCCTGGACGGCGGCGGTTACGCGGACGAGGTGGCGGTCCCGGCCACCCAGGTCATGCCGATCCCGCGCGGTTTGACCGTGGTGCAAGCCGCGGCCGTGCCCGAGGTCGCCGCCACCGTGTATTCCAACCTCGCGATGACCGCAGGACTCACCGAAGGCCAGACCGTGCTGATCCACGGAGCAGGCGGCGGTATCGGCACCTTCGCCATCCAATGGGCCACCGCAATCGGGGCACATGTCATCACGACTGCCGGCAGCGATGCCAAGGTCCGTATCGGCTTGGAGCTCGGCGCCCATACCGCGATCAACTACCGCGACCACGACTTCGTGTCCGCCACCCTGAAAGCGACCAACGGCCGCGGGGTCGACGCGATCCTCGACGTCGTGGGTTCGGACTACCTCGCCCGCAATCTCGAATGCCTGGCCGCGGACGGCCATTTGGTGATCATCGGCGGCTCGACCACACCGACGCTGCTGGACATCGGACTGCTGATGTCCAAACGCGCCAGTGTCACCGCCACCATGCTGCGAGCTCGCCCGATTCATCAGAAGGCCGACATCATCGCCGGGGTGACCCGCGATGTCCTGCCCCTGTTCGAGAGCGGCACCGTCCGGGTGGTCGTCGACACCATCGTTCCCATGGCCGAGGCAGCGCGGGCACACCAACTCCTGGAGTCCAAGCAGACAGTGGGCAAGGTCATCCTCGACAACCGGGGCCGTCGGCAGCTGTGAGCGGCGGCTCGTCGGCGTTTCCGCACCGGCACACGCGATCTCGGGATGAATCCCCGCCACGGAGAGCGATCAACCCAGAGGACAGGTCATTACCACCGTGCCTTCGGGTACCGCCCTCAGGAGAACAGCAGCATGAGCTTGGACAACATTTCCCGCACCGGTGTCGTGGGCGAGTTGGTCCCGTCGCGCTACGCGGTCGGCGTCGGCGATATCGAGGTGCTGGTGATCAGCGATGGCGTACTGCCGATCACTGCCTCGACGTTGGCCACCAATGTGGAATCAACAGAACTCGCCACCTGGCTGGACGACAATTTCCTGCCGCCCGAGGTGGTCGACTGGCCGCTGAACGTCGTCGTGGTGCGCAGCGGCGACCGGACCATCCTCGTCGACGCCGGGCTGGGACTGGAGTTCCCGGACTTCCCCCGGGCCGGGCAGACGGTGCAACGACTGGAGGCCGCCGGTGTCGATCTCGCCTCCGTGACCGACGTGGTACTCACCCATATGCACATGGACCACGTCGGAGGGCTGCTCACCCAGGGACTGAAAGAACGGCTGCGTCCGGACCTGCGCGTGCACGCTGCCACCGCCGAGGCCGAGTTCTGGGCGGCTCCCGACTTCTCGCACACCGTCATGCCGACGCCCATACCCGATGTGCTTCGCCGGGTCGCCACGCAGTTCCTGGACGAATACCACGGCCGGCTGCGCACGTTCGAGACGGAGTACGAAGTAGCGCCGGGAGTGCTCATCAGCCGCACCGGCGGCCACACCCCCGGACACAGTGTGGTCCGCCTGGAGTCACGTGGGGACAAGCTGACGTTCGCCGGCGATGCCGTGTTCGCGCCCGGGTTCGACAATCCGGAGTGGCAGAACGGTTTTGAGCACGACCCACAAGAGGCCGCCCGCGTTCGGATCCAGCTGCTACGGGAGTTGGCAGCGACCGGCGAGTCGCTGGTGGCCACCCACCTTCCCTTTCCCTCGGTCTGCCACGTCGCCGTCGCCGGCGACGCCTTCCGCTGCGTACCGGCAACCTGGGACTTCTGACCGGCGCGTCACCGGATATCGCCGACGGCGCGGACGACCTGGTCGACACTCCCGGCAGTCATCTCGTGAGCGAAGTGCGGATCGCCGTACTCGTGGGGACGGCTCAGGAAGACGGTGCCCAACCCAAGCGAGGCTGCCGCGTCCAAGTCATAGGGGTGACAGGCAACCATCGCCGTTTCGTGGGGCTGCACGCCGAGGTACTGCAACGCCCGCAGATAGGTCCTCGGGTCGGGTTTGAACGCGCCGACCAGCTCAGCGGTCAAGACCGCATCGATGTCGATCGCCAGGTTCTTGAACAGCGAGACCATGGTGCTCATATCGGTATTCGACAACGTCGCGGTGATCGCATCGCGGCGCAGACGCGCCATTCCGGCCCGCGCGTCGGGCCAGGGCTCAAGCCGCTGCCAGCTCGACGCGACCGATTCCGCAGCGGCCCAGGTCGGCTCGGCCAGTCCGTGACTGACGCAGACCTCGCCGAACCCGGCGGCGTACTCGCGTTGCACCGGATGCCACTGGTCGACGGACTGCGACAGAGTTCTCACCCGGTGGAAGTAGTTTGTCCGCCAGTCCCGGGTGAATTCACCCGCATCCACCGTGGTGATCTGATTCGCGTCCAGGAAGTTCTTGACGGCACGGCTCACGGGCCCGAAGAAATCCAGCAGGGTGCCTTGTACATCGAAAAGGTAAGCGCGGAACCGCACACCACGACCCTACCGACCCGGGCCGCACTCGGAGTGGTTCACAGCAACCCCGGCTAGGATCCGGCTTCGACAAGCTCAGCACCGGGAGACGGAGTGTGGCCGATGGAACGTGCGCGCCGAAGTACTGCGCTGCTTGCGCTGACCGGCACGGTGCTCGCCGCCGTGCTGTACGGGCCGGCAGGGCTGTCGCGCGCCGATGATCCTCTGCCAGCGGTGTCACTGACGTCCACCTCGGGTGCGCCGGTGCAGAACGGCGGCACCTACGGAATCGGCATGGTCGTGGTGGCACATTTCGCCGCGCCCGTGACCGATCGTGGCGCGGCCGAACAACAACTCACGGTGACCACCGAACCTCCGGTCACCGGCGCCTGGCACTGGGTCAATGACACGACCGCACATTGGCGGCCGCCGCAGTACTACGCCCCCGGCACCGTCGTCACCGTCGGCCGGGACGCCCCGACCACGTTCACCATCGGCGCGTCGCACGTGTCGATCGCCGATGACAAGACCAAACAGGTCACCGTGTACGACGGTGGGACGCTGGTGCGCACCATGCCGACGTCGATGGGCCGGGGCGGCACCGAAACCGTCGGCAACACGACATTGAGCTTCTGGACGCAGCCGGGCGTCTACACCGTGATGGACAAGAGCAATCCGGTGATCATGGACTCGTCCACCTACGGTCTGCCGATCAACTCGCACCTCGGCTACAAGGAGTCGATCCCCTATGCGGTGCGGGTCAGCACCGACGGTGTGTACCTGCATGAGCTGGATGCCACAGTGTGGGCGCAGGGCAAGACCGACACCAGCCACGGCTGTCTGAACCTCAACCACGACAATGCGCAGTGGTTCTACAACTTCTCCGTGCCCGGCGATGTCGTGGAGGTACGCAACACCGGCGGTAAGCCGTTGCAGCTCTGGCAGAACGGCGACTGGAGTGTGCCGTGGGAGCAGTGGGCCTGAGCCTCAACGCAGTTCGGCGAGGTTCTGCACCGACCGGCGGACATCGGACTTCAACACCGCGGCGACCAGCGCGCCGACCGGCCCACCGAGAAGTCCACCGGACAGGTCTGCGACCAGATGGAACGTCGATCCGGGCTGCTCATCGGCCACCGTCATTGCCAGCGCGATCTGTACCCCGCCACGTCCCCGACCGACAAGCCGAATTCGCTGCGGTTCTTCGTAATCGGTGACCCGCCAATGAATGGTGTTGCGGAAACCCTTCACCTTGATCAGCGACGACACCTTGGTACCCGCCTCGATGGAAGCCGGCGGTGGACTGTGCCAGCCGCCAAAGATCGTCAGCCACTCCTCGAACCGCTGTAGGTCTGAGGCCAGTTTCCAGGCCTGATCCGGTGTCAGATCCGAGGACACCGACACGTCGACTTTTGCCATGGCAGGTCGATACTTTCTGTTCTGGGTGCGGACACGATACGGTGCCCCGCGGCTAGGGCACGGGGCACCGATGATCGGTCGGGTCAGCTGATCCCGACAACCTCTTGTGCGATTGCGGCCAGCCTGGTTTGCGCCGCCGAGACGACGCGCTGACGGTTCTTGTGCGCTTCCTCCCACGCCACGATGACCCGAATGTCGCTGGGATCGGTCAGTTCCTTGACGGCCGAGATTGCCTCGGCCACCGGAAGTTCGTCGTAGTCGGCGATCGGCAGCTCGGCGGGATCCAGCGCCCCGGACGCGCTGCGCAGCGCGTGCAGCGCGTCGGCGGCCTGTTCGGCGCCGTCACCCCGGGTGATGTCCTCGGCAGCGGCCAGTGCGGCATCACGCGAACCGGACAGCACCCGGCCGGCCAACTCCCCTGCGTGGGCGCCGCGGTCGATCAGCTGATCGACATTCGGGCGGAAGTTGCGAATGACCTCCAGCGCGCGGTCCACGCTGCGCGCGGTCCACAGCCCCGGCAGATTGGCCAATTTCACCGCCGCGCCGGTAGCCGCCTGCAGCGGCGTGCGGCGAAGGGCGGCCGGACCACCCAGCGCATCCTCGGCCAGCACCGTCGTCAACCACTCCACCGTCGCGGCGTGCGCGGTGATCAGCCGGTCGGCCAGCGCGATGACCTCGGGCTGTTTGGCAGCCACCGCCAGCGCCTTGATGTAACGCGAACGGTCGAGCAGTTGGTCCTCCAGAGCCAGGTCGCCGAGCAGCGCCTCGTCGAACGGCTCGGCCTGCTCGGTCAGCGCCTTGACCGCGGCCGCGGCACGACCGAGGAACGGGCCGATGACATCGGGATAACCGCCCAGGTCACGGATGGCCTGTTCGATGGCTGCGGCGCGATCGCGGCCGTTGGCGGCGTTCCGAGTCAGCTCACGCTTGACGGCCTCGGTGCGGGCCTGGGCAACCCTGGTCTCGGCGATCTGGACCTCGGTGTTGGTCAGGTCCAATACGGTGCGTAGCTGTGCAAGCAGTGTGGTGGTGTCAGCGATAGACATGGATTTCGCCCCTTTACGTTGGCGGATGTGTCGGCGCAAGTGCACCTTGCTCTCCGGGTACCCGGCCGTATCGGGCCGCTACGCGCCCAACCGGAAATTGACCCCATGACATGGGTCACACAAAGCGGACACCTCAGCCGATCGGCAGCGGCCGCTACCCGAGGATCTGGTGGGCAAACCCCACCGGTTCAGTGGTGCAGCACATCACCGCGGCCGACCTCGACCTGAAAGTGCTTGTCACCCCAGGCGTCGGCGACCACGAACTGCACGCGCTTGGGCCGCCCGAAGACCGAGGTCGACACGACCGTACCCGTGGAACCGGCCGGCACCGCCGGAACATCCATGCCCTCGATCCGCCTGCGGGCAGTCACCACATCACCTTTTCGGCACGCCATCCTTGCAGTCCCCCCGGTTTCCCCTGACCGACACGGAAGCGGAGCATCCCCATGCTTGACCCGACTCCCGCGTGCATCATGACCGATCGCTCACTGGGAGCGCAACCAATTTTGATTGCGGCGCTTCGCTTCGCGCGTGCGATGTTCGAACCGAGTTCAGGACGAAAACCGGCCCACCAGAAGCTCTTTGAGCTCGGGACGACTCGCCGCGACCACGGTGAAGGTGGCGTTCCTGGCCAGCAGCTGCGCGGGTGAGGAGATCGTCAACGCCGGTCCGCCGGTGGCGGCCACCAAAGCGCCCGCCGCCCGCACCGCCAACTCGGCCCCTTCGGCCCTCGCCGCCAGCAGCTCAGCCGAGTCCGCCATACCGGCATCCAGACGTGCGCGGACGGCGTCGGCCTTGGCCTGCAATGCGATTGCGGCATCACCATGGCCCAGCGCGCCGATCAGTCGGGTGCACCGCCCGGCAATGCCCAGCGGTAACGTGCCGTTCAGGCGTGAGCCGAAGTTCTGATTCGCCATGAAATCCGGGCGACTGACCTGGCTCACGATGCGATCGTCCGGAATCAAGAGGCCGTCGATGTCCAGCGACACCGTCCGTGTCGCGTCGGCGACGAACAGCGGAACGGCGCTGACGTTGGCGATTCCGGCTTGCGGCTTCGCCGGAATCACCCCCGCGACGATATCGCCGGTGGCGATATCACCCGCGGATATCTGAAGCAGATCGATGATGCCCCAGCCACTCACGAACGGCGCGTGACCCGACAACCGCCATCCGCCGTCGACGCGCTCGGCGCGCACCCGCGGAGGAACCGGGACCGCACCGGCGTAGGCCACGCCACCCCGGATCCGCCCGGCCACGACCTCCGGCAGCACCTCGTCGCGCAGCGCGGTGTTCGGGGAGGCGGCCAGCGCCGCAACCATGCCGTGATGCTGCACCCAGGTGAATGTGGTGGGCAGGCACGCCCCGGCCAGCGTCTCGAGGATCTCCACCATCTGTGGCAGCCCGAGGCCCGGTCCGCCCAGCTGGGCAGGCGCCGCGATGCCGTACAACCCGGACTCGGCAAGCCGCTGCCAGTGGCCCGCCGGCACGGCTCCCGTCCGATCCACCTCCACCGACGCGGGAAACAGCACGCCATCGGCGATATCGTGGGCCGCCGCGACCAGACGTGCCGTGTCGGTATCGGTCACGACGCCGACGGTAACCCAGCGGTGCCCGCGATGGTGGTCCACGCTCCCCGGCCGGGGCTAGCGGCCAAGCCCATATCGCGCGGTTGTAGCGTGACGGTCGTGAACTCTTCCCGTGTCTCTGCCTCTGTCGCACTCCTGGCCGGTGCCGCTTCCCTGGTCATGACGCTTTCCGCATGCGGCTCGGACTCGGACACGTCGTCGAAACCCTCGGCGAGCTCGCCGTCGATCGCTCAGGTCGGGTCCTCGATTCCCGAAGCTCCCCCGGCGACCCCCAGCTGCCCCACCGCGGCCCCTGCAAGCGCCGGGACACCCGAGTGGACGTTGGCAGGCACCACCGGCAACGTCGAGGTCAGTGGCTCCACCGATACGACGGCGCCGTATGTGAAGGTCGGCGGACCGTTCAGCGTCACCGAGACCCAGGTGCACACCCTCAAAGCCGGCGACGGACCTGTGGTGTCCCCGACGGCGACCGTGCTGGTCTGCTACATGGGCGTCAACGGTCGCGACGGCTCGGTGTTCGACAGCAGCTACGAGCGCGGCACCCCGGCCGATTTTCCGCTGAACGGCGTCGTGCCCGGCTTCCAGAAGGCCATCGCGGGCCAGAAGGTCGGGTCCACCGTCGCGGTCGCGATGAACTCGGCCGACGGCTACCCCAACGGGCAGCCGGCTGCCGGAATCCAGGCCGGCGACAGCCTCGTGTTCGCGATCAAGATCCTGGACGCGACCGCCTGATCACAGGTCGATGACCACGTCGTTCCGGGGCGTGGACACACACAGCAGCACGTTTCCCGCGGCCGGCGGCTCCAGCGGCTCCAGGGTGTAGTCGACGTCACCGGCGAGCAGGGCTGTTTCGCAGTTGTGGCACACGCCGGTGCGGCATGACCATCGGGCCGGCACATCACATGCCTCCGCGAACTCGAGCATGCTGCCGTACCCGGTGCCCCACGGCGCCGACAGCGCGCTGCGGGCGAATTGCACCATGGGTCCCGTACCGACGGGGCCGCGCGGCGGATGCGGTGCAACGGGTGCGGTCGGCATCAGCCCCGGCGTGAGTGCGGTACGGGCGCCGAAAATCTCGGTGCTGATCTTGGTGGCGTCGACACCGCACTCGACAAGCGCCTCGCCGACCTCCCGCATGAACGCCTCCGGACCACACACGAACACGGATGCGTCAACCGGAAGATCGAGCCGGCGCAGCGCATCCACCGATATCCGGCCCGGCTCGTCATAGTCGACGCCGATTCGGTCGGACTGCGTCGGCGCACTGAAGTAGACCCGAGATTCGCTGCGCGGCAGCGTCTTCAACAGATCACGCACTTCCGCGGCGAAGGCCTGGCGGGCGCCGTCGCGCGCCCCGTGCAGCCACCACACCGAACGATCCCGGTGGGCCGCGGCGAGGGCGTGCAACATCGACAGCATCGGGGTCACTCCTACTCCGGCCGAGATCAGGATCACCGGGCCGGTATCGGTCCCGAGAACGAAAGTCCCACGCGGCGCGGCGATGTCGAGCGCTGCACCGACGGCGACGTGCTCGTGAATCCACCGGCTGACCGCACCCTGCGATTCGCGTTTGACGCCGATGCGATATCTGCCCGAGGTGGGATCATTCGACAGCGAGTAGTTCCGAATGAGACTGCTCGTGCCACCGTCGACGGGTACCCGCACCGCAATCGACTGCCCCGCCTGCCATTCGGGCAGCGGCTGCGCGTCGGCCAGGGTGAACGAGGTCACCTCCAAGCCCTCGCGTTCGACCTCGACCACCCGCAGCGTGCGCCACCCGGACCACGCCGGCGGGCCCGCGGACATCCCCGTCAGCCCGGGATTCCCGGCTGGGGCAGCGTTTTCCCCGGCATCGTCGAGCAGAGCCCGCAGCGAGGTCTTCCATCCCGGGCTCAACGCGTCGACACGCAGTGCCCGTTGCAGACCGGCGCGCGGATGGCCCGGCAGATAGAGCAACGCGTCGATCTCGGCCACGGTCACACCTTCCGGGCCGTCGGCGACCTTCACGATGTCATCGCCGGCCTGGACGTGCCCTTCACGCAATACCCGACAATAGAATCCGGGCCGACGGTGCGAGACCAGGAGAGCGGCCATCCGCGGCTCATCGAGGCGCAGACCCAGTCGATAGCACGTGACTCTTGGCTGCGTCACCTCAAGAAGGGCCTCGCCGATCTGATACCGGTCACCGATACACACCTCGTCGTCGGGCAGTCCGTCGACGGTGAAGTTCTCCCCGAAGTCACCAGGGTGCAGGTCGCGATCGAGTTCGCCCATCCAATGCCGGTACGAGTCGAGTTGATAAACCAGCACCGCGCGGTTCTCTCCGCCGTGGCCGCCGAGATCGCCCTGGCCGTCGCCGTCGATGTTGAGCCGGCGGACCATCCGCGGGCCCTCGACCGGCGTCTTCCAGGCTCCCGTATAGACGATGCGGTCCTTCCAGGGCACCTCTGCCGGCAATCCGACATTCACCGATGCGAGTGTCGCCATGGCCGTTGAGCCTAGTTCCACCAGACACTTTCCGGAGGGTGTCGGCCACCCAACCCCGGGCTGCGCATCCGGCCGGGCCGCGGCCGTTGGCGGAACCCCACCCAGCGCTGTAGCATATTGCTACATATCGTTGCACTCTGCTACAGGAGCCTATCGTGACTGACGTCGCCGACAAGCCGACCCGCATTGCCGCCGACCTGTTCGACAGCGCGGCAGCTGAAGGCCGCAGGCAGAGCCGCTCAGCCAAGCAGCAGCTCGATCACTGGGCCCGCGTGGGGCGGGCGGTGTCCGCACAACAGACCGCCCCCCGCCGCCGGGTCGAGGCCGCCCTGTCCGGAACCCTGCCCCTGGCCGACCTCTCCGAAGAAGAAGGTGTGGTGTTCAACGCCGAGATCAGCGCCGCCATCGAAGAGAAGTTGGTGCGCTCCGACTACGGTGCCGCCCTGGCGGCGCGCGGCATCACCACGGTGGCCATCGACGAGGACGGCCAGCTGGTCGAGTACCACCCCGACGGCACCTCCGTGGCGCTGGGCCCGGCGTCCTGACCTGAGCGGCGGTGAAACGTCTCGACCTCGTCGTCGGCCCCAACGGAGCGGGTAAATCCACCTTCGTCGAACTGACCCTCGCTCCCCTGCTGCCCGGCAGTGCATTCGTCAATGCCGATGAGATCGCCAAGCGGCGCTGGCCCGACGATCCTGCGGCACATTCCTACGAGGCGGCACGGATCGCCGCAACGACCCGGTCCGCGTTGATCGCGCGGGGCGACTCGTTCATCGCCGAAACCGTCTTCTCCCACCCGTCGAAACTCGAGCTGATCACCGAAGCTGCAACTGCCGGATACGTTGTCGCGCTTCATATCCTGATCATCCCCGAGGAGTTGGCGGTTCATCGGGTGCGGCTGCGCGTGTCTGCCGGCGGGCACAGCGTTCCCGAGGACAAGATCCGCGAACGCCACCGGCGGCTGTGGACCCTGGTCGCGCGGGCCGCCCGAATCGCCGACAACACCACCGTGTACGACAATTCGGCCGTCCGGGGGCCACGTGTCGTGGCACAGATCAGTTCCGGCTTGCTGATCGGACAACCCGGTTGGCCGGACTGGGCCGCCGACGAGTTGACGCGCCAGTGGCCGCAGTGATCGCGGCGCGGCTATGCCACCCGGCTCACGTGTGCGGCGGATTCGCCGACGGCCACCTCGCCGTCACCGATCATCGTCCGTAGCAACGCGAGCTGTTCCCGCTGTCCACGCAGGGCGGCGCGCTCCATCCCGCCGGGAGCCGCCATGGCGATCACGCTGCGAACCACATTGACCGGCAACCGCATCAGCGGGTACCACGGCGGCACGTGGGCGGGCAGCCCCAGCATTCTCATCCCCCTGGGACCGAGGAACGCACTGGTCACCGACAGGTGCTGAAGGCGCGCCAGCCGCCGCCGCAGCCCACGCAGGCTGTCGTAGTGCCACCCCAGGGGGTCGTCCGCCATGGGTACAGCCAACTGGCGGGTCGACTCGTCGGGGGTCGACAGAGCCGTCAGCGTGTGGAACAGGATCCGGATGGCATCACGGAAACTGTTCGGCAACCATTCGTCCTCGACACCGATGAGCCACCCCACGTAGCGCGTCAGATGGGCGATGGCCTCCAGATCCTCTGGTGCGTTGAGGATTCCCATCCCGAGTCCACCCACCGGTGGTGCGATGAGCGCACCGACCAGCGTCGCCGCCATATCGGTCTGGTTGACCGGCACACCCCAGGCCTCGGCGCGCCAATCCGGCATCTGCCCGACATGCCTGCGCACGAAGGAATGGATGAGTCGCACGCGGATCGTGGACCGGTACCCGATTCCCCGCGGTTGCAGCCCGTCCTCGGAGATGACGTCCATGGCCCACTGCATGGTCTCGGCGAAGCGCTTGTTGGAACCCTTCTCCAGCGCCCCGGTGCGCAACAGCGTCTTGTTGAAACCGGCGAACTGATACCCGCCCAGCAGGGATACATCCCGCGCGACGTACATGCCGTCCGCACCACCCCGGCGCAACGCCCGCTGGCCGCGCCGCAGCACCGCGGGATCCACCCAGTCGGGTACCGCCTCGACCGTGCGGAAGAAATCACGCAGCGGTTGCGGCGCCTCGGGAACGCTCGCGATGCCCTCGGCGAGCGCCCGGTCGAACAAGGGGCGGGTCTGCGCCAGGCCGGTGTCGATCATCCAGTCCAGCAGCCGATCCATGGGCTCGTCACCGACGGTGAGCCGCTCCCCCAGGCTGCGCCACTGGTCAGCGGACGGGGTGCGGATCCCGAGTGCCAGCGCCAGCAGCTTGATCATCCCGGGTACCGGACGGGGCGACTCGGGATGGCGAGTCGGAATATGCGCGGACATCGGTGCTCCCCTTTGAGCCTTTTGGACTACGTGTGTGATCAAAAATAGGTCCGGGGGTAAGGTGCTGTCAATGAAACGCGCGGAAGTGGTGCGCGACTACGGCGGCATCTCAGCAGCGGACCGTCGCGCCGAACGTCGCCGCAAGCTGATCTCCGCCGGCCGGCGGATCTGGGGGGAATCCGGCCTCAACGAGGTCACCGTGCGCGGCGTCTGCGCGTCAGCGGGCTTGATCACCCGCTATTTCTACGAACAGTTCGAGAGCCGCGAGGCCCTCCTCTTCGCGATCATCGACGAGGTGCGCGTGCAGCTGCTTGAAGCCATGCTCGTGGCGGGCATCGGCGAGAGCGGGGACCTGCGGGACAAACTCCGCGCGGCGCTGACGGCGTTTCTGAACATCGTCGCCGAGGACCCGCACCTGCACCGGATCGTCTCCGGCGACGTGACGGGTGTGCCCGGTCTGCTCGAACACCGGATGCAGCTGCTCGACATGATCGTCGCCTCGATCATCGAACAGGCCCCCTCGGTGCTGGGCGCGCGACTGCCCGAACCGGCGATCCTGCGCCGCGGCGCCGTGTTCATGGTCGGCGGCGTCAACCAGATCATCGCGGAGTGGTTACGCAATCCGTCGAACCCCGACACCGAGACGGTCGAGGAACTGGCCAGCGCCTGCGCCGGCCTGTGCGTCGCGGTCGTTCAGGACACCGTCGAGCGGTAGCCGACGCCCCGCGCCGCGGTTGTACTGTGCAAGACATGCCGAACCGCCGTGACCCCGACGGCGACGTGCCCTTGTGGAGACGGACCGCACGCGAAGTCAAGAGCGCGGTCACACGTCTCCTCGCCCCGAAGGGCATTTCCGTGACGCCGCCGGATGATCCCTATCTGATCGTCCCGATCCTGGGGCAGTCGAACGCATTCGGCATGGGGTTGCCGCTCGACGCGGCCGACACACCCCACCCGCTGGTACACCAGTGGGCCAACAGTGGGCGAGCCAAGAACACCGCGATCCTCGCCGTCGACCCGCTCCTGCATGAGACTCCTTCGCGGCGTGTCGGTTTCGGCGTGACATTCGGCAAAGCGCTTGCGGAGGCGACCAACCGCCCCGTACTCCTGGTGCCCTGCGCACGCGGCGACACCTCGTTCCACCCGAAGAACGGCTACACCTGGGATATCGCGAACACCACGACTCGGCGCAATCTGTACCGGGAAGCGGTGGCCTCGATCAACGCGGCGCTCGCCCGCTATCCGGATGCCACTGTGGCCGTGGTGCTGTGGCACCAGGGCGAGTCCGATGTCCCGCTCCTGACAGCGCCGGACTATCAGCGCAGACTCGACGCGCTATTCGAGGATCTGCGCGCCCGATACGGCCCCGAACTGCCGATCATCGTGGGCGGCATGGTTCCCGAGGAGATGGAACACAGCGGCAAGGACTACCGGCCGATCAACGCCGTGCACGAGGACACCCCGCGCCGACTCCCGCGGACGGCCTTCGTCCCAGGCCACCGCAACGCGTTCAACAGCGACACCGATCGGCACTACAACGCCTCCGGTGTCCGCGCCATGGGCAGCGATATGTGGGAGGCCTACCGGCAGCTCGACGCCCACAGACTCGATAGCTACCGGCGCTGAGGGGCGACCGCGGTCGGATGCCGGAGGCGCCGCCGCGGATGACCCCCAATTTCTAAAAAGACGTTGTGGCTTCGGTGATAGGACTCTGGCGGTCCGACGCAGTCGGCCTCGCCCTGTGTCAGCATGAGTCCGTGACCTCCTGGCGCAACGTTGCTGCGGTCGGTGTCGCCGCCGCCGCAACAGCGATTCTGCAGAATGCGGCAATCCCGGCCGCCCACGCGGTGGGCTGCCCGGACGCCGAGGTGATCTTCGCCCGAGGGACCACCGAAGACCCCGGTCCCGGTCCCACCGGTGCCGACTTCATCGCCGCGCTCCGTGACCGACTTCCGGGTAAGTCCGTGGGGACCTACGCGGTGGACTATCCGGCCACCCTCGATTTCGCCACCGCCGTCAGCGGTATCTCCGACGCGCGGGCGCGCATCCTGTCGACCGCAGCCACCTGCCCGGACACCAAGATGGTGCTGGGCGGGTTCTCCCAGGGCGCCGCGGTGATGGGATTCGTCACCTCCAGCACCATCCCCGATGGTGTGGACCCCGCCACCGTGCCCGCACCGATGCCGCCTGAGATAGCCAATCACGTTGCCGCAGTTACCCTTTTCGGAAAGCCTTCGGCCCGTTTCATGCGTGCCATCAACGATCCCACGGTCAACGTCGGCCCCAACTACCTGGCCAAGACCGTCGATCTGTGCGTCGACAACGATCTGGTGTGCGACCCGGCCGGGCGCAGTTTCTCCGCTCACAACACCTACTTCGACGCCGGAATGGTCGACCAGGCGGCCGCTTTCGCCGCCAATGCCCTGCAGGCGAGTTGGGCCGCCACGGCCCCCGCGGCGCCGTCCACGGGGCCGGCCCCCGCGGCGTCGATTCCCGTGACCGCACACCTGGGTGGCACGCCGCCGCCCGTCACCCGCACCCCTGCCGCCCCGCTCGGGCCGCCGCCCGGTCCCGTGATGGCGGCGGCGCCGGCGCCGGGTATCGCACCAGGGCCGGGCGCACCCACCGCACCGGTCCTCTAGACATCCGAGCCGCACTGCGACACCGGCAGGTCATGATGGACCCATGGAGTCGACGCGCGTAGATCGCTGGCTGTGGGCCGTGCGAGTGACCAAGACCCGGCCGGACGCCGCGGAAGCCTGCCGCGCGGGACACGTGCGTGTCAACGACCGGACGGCGAAACCCGCCACCACGGTGGTCCCGGGTGACACGGTCCGCGCCCGCGTGGGCGACACCACCCGGATCGTCGAAGTGGTCCGGGTGATCCAGAAGCGGGTCGGCGCCGCCGATGCCGTGACCTGCTACCTCGACCGGACACCTGCCGCGCCACCAGCCGTCGCCGCACCGGTGGCCATCCGCGACCGCGGTGCCGGCCGTCCGACCAAACGGGACCGGCGCGTCCTGGACAAATGGCGAGCCGGCCGGCTGTGACACCGTGGATTCAGGCGGCCCTGGTACGGGTGCCGACCTGCGCACCGGCCGAACCGGCGAGCGGCAGGACGGCGGCCTTTCTCCGAATCTCCCAGCGGTGCAGGGCCATTCGGCAGGGTTCCTCGATGAGGGCGTAGCTCACCGCGGCCATCGCCAGGCCGAAGAACAAGGTGAGCACGAGAACCCCGACGAACCCGCCGGCCGACGGATGCCGGTCCAGCATCGGAAACACCAGGCTCAACGCGGCCAGATGCCAGATGAACAAGCCGTAGGACCATTCACCCAAGGTGACCATCACCGGGCTGGCCAGCACTCGGTGCGACGCCGACGGCCGGTCCAGTACCAGCGGTGCCAGCAGTGCCCAGGCGATGATGGCGCCCATCGCCGTTCTGAAGGCGAACTGCTCGACGCTGGCGTGTACCCCCACGGCCGGAATCGCCAGCGGCGACGCCGACAGTACATAGGCGACGAGTGCGAGGGCCGCCATCGGCACCGGGCGGCGGGCGAGGCGGTGCATGCGGCCCTCGGGACGGCAGGTCAGTTCGGCGAGCAGCATGCCGACGGCGAACCAGGAGGCGTACGCAGGCGCCCAGTTGAGCGGATTCGCCTCATAGGGAGCCGGGATGGGCAGGTAACCCCAGCCGAGGCTGGCCACCGCAACCGCCACGATGGCGGGCACCCGCATCCTGACCGGAAGCTTCGCCGCAGCCAACGCCAGCAGGGGCAGCGCGAGATAGAACGTCACCTCGACCGACAGGCTCCACATCTGGGTCAGTCCGGCGACGAGCGTCTGCGGAACGTAGACCTGGGTGAGGGTCAGGTTGGCCAACCACACCGAAAGGTCGGCGAAATGGACGTCGGGCAGCAGCGCCAGAATGACGACCACCGCGACCAGATAAGCGGGCATGATCCGCACCAGCCGCGAGCGCAGGTACGGTCCGGTGGCAGGCGCCGGCCGCAACCCGTGGGCCGCGGCGGCATGCCCGCGCCAGAGCAGGAACCCCGACAGCGCGAAGAACACCGCCACCGCGAGATCCAGCCGGATCAGCAGGCGCCCATGCAGTCCGTGGAACTCTCCGGTCTGCACCGCGACATGGGTGACCACGACCGCAAGGGCAGCGGCCGCACGCAGGCCCTGCAGCGCCGGCAGAAACGTACGCGTCCCGCCGGCGGGTTCCGGTAGCGAATCCCCCACAACTCCTCAGTGTGCCCGACGGGCACTACCCGTGGTGCGCAGCGATGTGAATCCGATTCCTGCGAGCGTCGTCGACAGGCATGGTCACCGCGATGCGCGCGCGAATTCCTCTTCGATGACGGTGACGAAGTGGTCGACATCGGCTGCGGTGGTGTCCCATGCCGCCATCCACCGCACCTCGCCTCTAGCCCGGTCCCAGTCGTAGAAGCGCACCCGCTCCCGGATCTGATCGGCGATCGCGACGGGCAAGGTCGCGAACACCGCGTTCGCCGATGTCTCCTGGGTGAACGCCAGCCCCGGCAAGGTGCCCTCGGCGATGCCGGCCGACAGTGCCGCCCGCAGCCTGGCCGCCATGGCGTTGGCATGGCCGGCACTGCGGATACCCAATCCGCCGTCGAACAGAGCCAGCAATTGCGCCGAGGCGAAACGCATCTTGCTCGCCAGTTGCATCGTCAGCTTGCGCAGATACACCAGGCCGACGGCACGCTCGGGGTTGAGCACCACCACCGCTTCCGCACCGAGCAGGCCGTTCTTCGTCCCGCCGAGGCTCACGATGTCGATACCCGCGTCGGTGGTGAACTCACGCAACGGCACGTCGAGCGCCGCAGCCGCGTTCCACAACCGGGAACCGTCCATGTGCACCGTCATCCCGTGTGCGTGGGCGAAGTCGGTGAGGGCCCGCACCTCATCCACGGTGTACACGGTGCCCATCTCCGTGGCTTGGGTGATGCTCACGGCCAACGGCTGGGCCCGGTGCTCGTCGCCCCAGCCCCACGCCTCACGGGCGGCCAGCTCGGGGTTGAGCTTGCCGTCCGCCGTCGGCACCGTCAGCAGCTTGATGCCGGTCATGCGCTCGGGGGCGCCGGCTTCGTCGGTGTTGATGTGAGCGGTGGACGCCGTGACCACCGCGCCCCAGCGCGGCAGCACACTGGTCAACGCGACGACGTTCGCGCCAGTGCCGTTGAAGATCGGGAATACCTCAGCCTGTGCGCCGAAATGCTCCCGGACCACCTCGTGCAGGCGCGCGGTGTACACATCGCCTCCGTAGGCGACCTGGTGACCGCCGTTGGCGACGGCGATGGCCTCGAGCACCTCCGGGTGTACCCCGGCATAGTTGTCGCTTGCGAACCCGCGCCAGGACGGGTCGTGCAGACGCGTTACCGGCACTCCGGTTACGGCGTCGGCGGGCCGGGCGGAACGATGGGCGGTGCGGCCGGATCGGCCGGTGCCGCGGGGGCGGCCCCCGGTGCCGGATCGGTCACCCACGCCGGCGGGTGGGGATCGCTGAGCGCGACGTATCCCGGCGGCAGCGCCGGGCCGCCACCCGGGGTCCCGGCCGGCGGAAGAACGACCGGCAGTGCGGGCGTCGACGAACTCGGATCGGTCAGCGACGTGTAGCCGGGCGGCAGCTTGGGCGCGGGGCCCGCGCCGGGAGGCGCTCCGGCCCCGACTCCTGCGTCTTCGGGCGCCATCGTCAGCTCGTCGATGGGGTTCGCGCTGTGGAAGGTGTGCCAGATATCGCGGAGGTAACCGAGCTGCCCAGGTGTCTGGCCCTGGCCGTACTGCTGATTGGAGACCTCGGGCACCGGCGGGGCGCCGGCCGGCGGTGGGGGCTGCGCACCGGCGGGTTCGCCGGCCACCAATACCGGTTGACCGGGGGCGGGCGCAGCGACCGCGTCGGGTGCCCCGGGAGCCGGGGTCGGAATCAGTGGCTCGGGATCGGCACAGGCCTGACCGGCACCGGCCAGCGCGCCGCCCACGAGGAAACCGCCGACGAGCGCGGCCTTCACCGCAGTGGAGATCCGCTCAAACATCACTACAGGTTGTCCTCTCCTAGACACGTGCCCGTAATCCTCCCCGTCCGCCCGCTCCCGCGTCAACGCGAACGCACAGGGTCGGCCGGTCGGCGCACCGGGGCGAGCACCTCAGTTCTGCCGCGGAAGCAACTCCTCGGCGAATCTGTCCAGGAACTTCGCGTCGCCGGGGGCATCGAGTGGCCGGATGACGAACTTCGTCAGCCCGGCGGCGATGTACTCGTCGAGACGCCGGTGCAGGGTGGGCCAGTCGGGTGCGATCAGCTCGGACGGATCGAGGTCGGGTCGTCGCGCCCGAATCGCGTCGGCGACCGTAGGCGGCAGTTCGCCGTCACCGACCGCCAGGTTGATCCCGTAGTGGTCCGGTTCGATCACCCGCCCGGCCCGCTCGGCGGCTTCGATGATGGCCACCCGCGCCCGGCCGGCTTCCTGTGGCGTCAGAAAGCTGCCCAACCAACCGTCGGCCAGGTCACCGATCCGCCGAAACGCCGCCGGAGATGATCCACCCACCCAGATATCCAGCGGGACAGCCGGTTTCGGGACGATCACGGCGTCACGAACTCGGTGATACTCCCCGGTGAACGTCACCTCGTCCTCGCGCAGCACCGTCCGCAGCAGCCGCAGCGCTTCGTCGAACACCGCGGCGCGCCGACCGTGGGGCACCGGAAAGAGATCCCGTTCGGCCGGCGATGCCGAGCGCAGACCGAACACCGGAAGAACCCGTTTGGGCGCAAGCGCCGCCAGCGATACCAGCTCCTTGGCCACCAACACCGGATGCCGGCCCGGCAGCACGGCCACGGAGGTGCCGACCTTGAGCCGCTTCGTCCGAGCCAGCGCGAACGCCATCCCCACGACCGGGTCGACGGCGGGCGAATACACCAGCTCGGAGAACCAGAGCGAGTCGATGCCCGCACTCTCGAGATGGTCGACGATCGCCGGCAACCGCTCCGGGCCGACATCTGCTCCCAGCCCCACACCGAATCGGATCTTCACAGGCACCACCCTTCCCGATGTCACAACAGCGCGATGCGCAGTTTTGTGCCGGGTCTTAGTGGCCGCCTGTCAAGGTGACCGGGTCAGACGGTCCCCGGTGGCGACAACGCCTCGCTCGACGCGGTACGGGCGATCAGGGACCGGGTCGGTGCGATCGACAGTGGATCGTGCCCGGCTCAGCGGCTGTGTGCGTCGAAGAACTGCCACGACTCCTCCGACGCGTCGAACCCTCGGCTCGCCAAGCCCACGGCGTGCGCGGGCAACACCTCGGGTGCGCCGGGCCAGGTGTGCCCGCCGCCGTTGACGCGCATGAACACCACCTCGCCGCCGGGTGCGCAGGGCGCGAAGTCGATCCGATCGGTCTGCGTTCCGTCGCCGCTGGGGGCGAGCGGCTGCTGCGCGGGCGGACCGGCACAGCCGTTGAGCCGGCCCCACCGTTGCACCATCGCCGGCGCCGACACGATGTCGCTGGCACCGCCGCGGCCCATCATCGGCCCGCCGCCGAACGGGACGATCGGGTCGGCCGTGCCGTACGTCGCCATCACCGCAACGGGGCGTGATGGCGCGCAACCCACATTCGAGCCGACGGTGCCCGCGACGGGCGCGATGGCGGCGAACAGGTCGGCGCGGTCACAGGCCAGCCGATTGGCCATGAACGCGCCGGCCGACAGCCCGGTGAGGAACACACGACCGGGGCTGATCCCATAGTCGGACACCAGCTTTGACACCAATGTGGTGATGAAACCGACGTCGTCGACACCCTGGCGGTCCGGTACGGAGGCACCACGACCGTCGGCCCAGCTCATATCGATGCCATCGGGATAGACGACGGCGAAGCCGTGCGCGTCCGCCACGGCGTTGTAGTGGGTGAGCGCGGCCTGTTCGCGCCCGGACGCACCCGCGGCGTGCAAATTCACCACCAACGCCGACGGATGAGTCACCCCGGCCGGTACGTGTATCTCGTACGTCCGGGACAGACCCCCGACCTCGATTGCCGCCGCTCGTGCCGGCTCCGCGCCGACCACCGCGGTACCGAACATCACGGTCGCCGCGGCGCACATCGCGCCGGCCCGTTTCAGGACGCTAAGCATGGGCGCACCGTAGAGCGGTCTGGCGAACGTGTGCCGAACAGCAGGTGACCGGGGCCGGCCACAGCGCGCGCACAATGGGATCCAATATCGTGCTCAGAATTCGCGACACCTTTCCTGTTTAGCAAAATTCACAGCTTCACGTTGCGCAATTTGCCGATACCGCCGAGGTTATTAACGCGCTCGTCAGACGGTTTCGCTTCACATGCACATTCGCCGTCGATCGGCCGCGTTCGTCGATACACGGCGAATTAACCTTGATTTGCGGGATAATTCGCGCCGCACGACGGGCGCTCGAATGTGCGGACCCGGGACCGCCGCGGTGCGCGCGGCCCCGAACGCTGACCGTATGATGTTTTCGCACAACATTTTTCAGTACTTCACCGGCGACACGCCGGCGACGTCTGTGCCGACAGAGAAGGGTTCGAGATTGAGTCGGTCACGACGCCGAGGGGGAACTTGGCACGACCAATTCGCCGGCGGTATAAGGCTTCGCATTTCGGATATCACAGCCCGTCTGCTCAATTCACCGCCGTTCAATTCCATAGTGACGCGGAATTACGAATCGCGTCTGGCGCAATACCGTTCGACACTTCCGCCGGTCAATGCCGCCGATGCCGCCGTCGCCGACGCGCTGAAATCGGGTCACATCGCCGGCCACCGGGTCCGTCTGGACACCCACACCCAGGCCGCCGCCCAGCGCGCCGTCGACTGGCTGCGCGAACACAACCTCGCCGAGGCCGTCGAATACCTGCCGTTGCGCCTGCTCGAGGACGACCCGTCCCTGTTTCTGTGGGGCCTGGCCGAGGAGAACCTCGACATCGCCGAGCGGCACATCGGACTCCCGGTGCGCTATCACGGGTTGGAGGTGCGAGCCGAACGGGCCGCGCCCACCGATCCCCGACACCTGGTCCGCCACTGGCACCTCGATCTCGAAGACCGCCGGATGCTCAAGATCATCGTGTACCTGAGCGACGTCGACGAGAGCACCGGACCTTTCGAGTTCCTTCCGCTGGCCGCCAGCGACCAGACCCGGCAGACCCTGCGGGTGCGTCCCGGCCTCACCTTTCTGCCGGACGCGGATGTCACGGCGGCGGTGCCTTCATCGCTTTGGCAACGGGTGACCGGTCCGGCCGGGACAGCGGTGTACGCCGACACGGCCCGGCTGTTGCACCGGGTCAAAGCCCCGACGGGCGGTGACCGATATTCGGCCACCTTCGTCTACTCCAGTGATCGGCCCCGTCACGCGCTGGCCCGGTTCATGCCACCCGCGCATATCGTCGAGTCCGTGCTGGAGGATCTGACACCACGCCAGCGGCGGGCCCTGGCAGTGCCCGATCGCGCGAGCGGAGAATTCGGCCGAAAGACGTTGCGGTCCCTGATCGGTGACGGATCACCCAACCGACCCGTCGAGCAGATCGCGGAACCTCGACGCGGGGTACACCCGCGCACCGGTCGCGTGCACACGTTCGGCCAGGACGCGATCCGAGGTGACGACCGTGATCGCATCCGGGGCGGAGTCGGCATGCAGCAGCCGGACGATCTCGTCATCGGCCGAATTCGGCGCGGCCGCCGGCGCGTGCGCGATCTCGATCAGGGTGGAATGAATCGGCGGTGAGGGCCGCCGTTCCAGAACGACGGTCACCCGATGTCCGTCGGCCGCCCAGCCCTCGAGCTTGGTCACCAGCGCGACCATGGCCGCGTGGCGGTCCTTCCACCAGCCGTCCGGGCGTGCGCCGATGACGTTCATCGCGTCGATGATCCAGCGCACGGATGCGACGTTAGTAGAGTCCGGATATGGACTCCTCGGAGCAACGGCTACGTGATCTCAAGCTGCTGCGCCGAGTCCGGGACCGGATGGACCGCGAGTATGCGCAGCCGTTGGACGTCGAGGGGCTGGCCAGGGGTGTGAACATGTCGGCCGGGCATCTCTCGCGTCAGTTCAAGCTCGCCTTCGGCGAGTCGCCGTATTCGTATCTGATGACCCGTCGGATCGAGCGGGCGATGGCGCTGCTGCGCCGAGGTGATCTGACCGTCACCGAAGTCTGTTTCGCGGTGGGCTGCTCGTCGCTGGGGACCTTCAGCACCCGGTTCACCGAGTTGGTCGGCATGCCACCCAGCGCCTACCGCGAGCAGGCGGCGGGTTCGGTGGGACTCCCGTCGTGTATGGAGAAGAACGTGACCAAACCGATCAGGAATCGAGAAGCTCCGGCTGTGGGCCTGCACCTAGCGTGAATCGCATGGCGAACATCGATATCACCATCCACAACACCTTCCTGCCCCATGACGACCCCGAGGAATCGCTGGCGTTCTACCGGGACACGCTGGGTTTCCAGGTCCGCCTCGACGTCGGCTCCGGCAAGATGCGCTGGATCACCGTCGGGCCGCCCAACCAGCCCGCCACCTCGATCGTGCTGCACCCACCGGCCGTCGGCCCCGGCACCACCGACGAGGAGCGGCGCACCATCGCCGAGATGATGGCCAAGGGCACCTACGCGATCATCGTGCTCGCGACCAGCGACCTCGACGCCACCTTCGAGCGAC
The DNA here is from genome assembly GCF_011758805.1 of Mycolicibacterium fluoranthenivorans. Taxonomy (NCBI): domain Bacteria; kingdom Bacillati; phylum Actinomycetota; class Actinomycetes; order Mycobacteriales; family Mycobacteriaceae; genus Mycobacterium; species Mycolicibacterium fluoranthenivorans. The sequence goes on from NZ_JAANOW010000001.1 coordinate 3,366,966, forward strand.
TGCAGGGCACCGACGCGGACATCGTGCAGGAACCCACCGAGCAGCCCTACGGCGTGCGTGACTTCGCCGTTCGTGACCCGGCGGGCACCATGGTCCGCATCCAGGAAGTGCGATGACGACCGGAAAAGGAAAGGACTTTCACCGATGACCGCGAAACCCGGGAACGACTCCCCCACCGCCCCGATCGATGCGCGCATCCGCGAACTCGCCGACTGGCGCGGGGTGCCGGTGTGGTCGCACAAGGGCATGATCTGCACCGGCGAGACGTACAAGGATTACGTCAAGCTGACCTTCGCCAAGGGCGCCACCCTGTCCGACCCAGCTGGGCTGTTCAACTCCAGCCTGGACGGAAACACCCGGCGCGCCATCGATATTCGCGAGGACGACACGATCGATGAGCTGGCGCTGACCGCCCTGGTGCGCGAGGCAATCGAGCTGAACATCGCGCGATGACCCCGGTTGCCGACAGCCACGACCGGATCCGGGTGACCGGCGCGCGGGAGAACAACCTCAAGGACATCAGTCTCGAACTGCCCAAGCGCCGCCTGACGGTGTTCACCGGGGTGTCCGGTTCCGGCAAAAGCTCGCTGGTGTTCGACACGATCGCCGCCGAATCCCAGCGCCTGATCAACGAGACGTACAGCGCTTTTGTCCAGGGTTTCATGCCGACGCTGGCGCGCCCGGACGTCGACGTGCTCGAAGGACTGACCACCGCGATCATCGTCGACCAGCAGCGTCTGGGTACCGACCCCCGCTCGACGGTCGGTACCGTGACCGATACCGGTGCGATGCTGCGTATTTTGTTCAGCAGGCTGGGCATCCCGCATATCGGTTCACCCCAGGCATTTTCGTTCAATGTGGCCTCGATCAGCGGTGCCGGGGCGGTGACGATGGAACGGGGCGGCAAGACCGTCAAGGAGCGCCGCGAGTTCAGCATCACCGGCGGGATGTGCCCGCGCTGCGAGGGCCGCGGCACGGTCAACGATATCGACCTGAGCGCCCTGTATGACGACACCAAGTCCCTCAACGAGGGGGCACTGTCCATTCCCGGCTACAGCATGGACGGTTGGTACGGCCGGATCTTCCGGGGTTGTGGGTTCTTCGATCCGGACAAGCCGATCCGCAAGTTCACCAAGAAGGAACTGGATGCGCTGCTACACAAGGAGCCCACCAAGATCCAGGTGGACGGGATCAATCTGACCTACGCCGGTCTGATTCCGTCCATCGGAAAGTCCTTCCTGTCCAAGGATATCGACGCGATGCAGCCGCATATCCGGGCCTTCGTCGAGCGCGCGGTCACCTTCACGGTCTGCCCGGAGTGCGCCGGCACCAGGCTGTCGGAGCTGGCCCGCTCGTCGAAGATCCACGGCCGCAACATCGCCGAGGTCAGCGCGATGCAGATCAGTGACCTCGCCGACTGGATCACCGGGGTCGACGACCCCACCGTCGCGCCCTTGCTGACCGCGTTGCGCGCGACCCTGGATTCCTTCGTCGAGATCGGGCTGGGCTACCTTTCGCTGGACCGGCCATCGGCTACCTTGTCGGGCGGGGAAGCCCAGCGGGTCAAGATGATTCGCCAGCTCGGCTCGTCACTGACCGATGTCACCTACGTGTTCGACGAACCCACCGTGGGCCTGCATCCGCACGATATCGCGCGGATGAACGACCTACTGCTTCGACTGCGCGACAAGGGCAACACCGTACTGGTGGTCGAACACAAGCCGGAGACGATCGCGGTGGCCGACCACATCGTCGACCTGGGCCCGGGCGCAGGCACCGCGGGTGGCGAGGTGGTGTTCGAGGGTACTGTCGCCAAGCTCCGCAAGAGCGGCACGCTGACCGGACGCCATCTCGATGACCGGGCCGCCCTGAAGGACACCGTGCGCGAATCCACCGGAGCCATGGAGATCCGCGGCGCCGACACGCACAACCTCGCGGGGGTGGATGTCGATATCCCACTCGGTGTGCTCGTGGTGGTGACCGGGGTCGCAGGCTCAGGGAAGAGTTCGCTGATCCACGGCTCGGTCGCCGGACGCGAGGGTGTGGTGGCCGTCGACCAGTCCCCCATCCGCGGCTCCCGGCGCAGCAATCCCGCCACCTACACCGGTCTGCTCGAGCCGATCCGCAAGGCCTTCGCCAAGGCCAACGGGGTGAAACCGGCGCTGTTCAGCGCCAATTCGGACGGCGCCTGCCCGGCCTGTAAGGGCGCGGGGATCATCTACACCGATCTGGCGATCATGGCGGGGGTGTCGACGACGTGCGAGGAGTGCGAGGGCAGGCGGTTCGATTCGTCGGTACTGGCGTACACCTTTGGTGGCCGCAACATCAGCGAGGTGCTGGCCATGCCCGTGACCGAGGCGTCGGAGTTCTTCGGTGCCGCCGGCGGGCAGGAGCGCAGCGACTCAGGGAATCGAACTGGGCAGGAGATCCCGGCAGCGCAGAAGATCCTGCAGCGGCTGGCCGATGTGGGGTTGGGTTACGTGACGCTGGGCCAGCCGTTGACCACCCTGTCCGGCGGTGAGCGGCAACGGTTGAAACTCGCCTCCCAGCTGGCGGAGAAGGCCGACGTCTACGTGCTGGACGAGCCGACGTCGGGACTTCATCTGGCCGATGTCGACCAGCTCCTGGCCCTGCTGGACCACATCGTCGATTCAGGCAAATCGGTCATCGTCATCGAGCACCACCAGGCCGTGATGGCGCACGCGGACTGGATCATCGATCTGGGCCCCGGCGCGGGGCACGACGGCGGCCGGGTGGTCTTCGAGGGCCCACCACGCACGCTGGTCGATGATCGCGGCACACTGACCGGCGATCATCTGGCCGCCTATGTCGGCGCGTGATCAGGTCAGGGCCGAGTACATCAACCCGGACGGGTCGTAGCGGCGGCGCACCGCTGTCCACCGATCCAGGTTGGTGCCGAAGTAGCGTGCCGGCGCCACCCCTGGCTCCACGTAATTGACATAGGCTCCAACCGAATCCGGGTGGACCGCCGCGTGTGCGTCGGCCAGCCAGGCCGTCGCCGCGGCGATGTCCGGCGCCTCGGTATACCACTGCACACACGCCGCCTGGCGGCGCCACGGGAACGCGGTGTCGCCAGGCTGCTGATCGCCGATCGCCCCGTCCAGTGACTCCACGACGGCGGTCGCGGCACCCGAGGTCACCGGCCAGGCCGACATGGCGAACACCAGCTTTTCCGCCGTGGCCGGTGTCAGCGCCCCGAGGATGTCGGATCCGGCCACGAAGGCCCGCGGCCTGGTGGCGTCCGATCCGCCCGCGAAATAGTGCACCAGGTCCAGATGGCCGAAGGTCTTGACGGTGCTGCGCTGCGGCGCCACCCCGATCGCCGCACGCACGTCGGCGGCCGCGGCCGGCCCGGCACCCGCGGGTGTCGCCAGCACCACCGAGCAGCGCAGCCCGGGGTCCGGGCCCGCGGTGAGGTTCACCATGCCCCAGGTCGATCGCCCGGCAGCACCCAGCCAGCTGTGCCAGCCGGAGATCATCTGCACCGCAGCGGATTCCGGGAATGTCATGGTGACGACATCGCGATCGGCGGTGGCGAAGGTCCGGAAGTGCAACGATGTCACGACACCACAATTGCCCCCACCGCCGCCGCGTAACGCCCAGTACAGGTCGGCCTCACGGTCGGGTGATGCGGTGACCATGTCCCCGCCCGGCAGCACCACCACCGCGGAGACCAGCGCATCGCAGCTCAGACCGAAGCGACGCGCGTCGGACCCGAGACCACCACCCAGGGTGAGGCCGGAGACCCCGACGCTCGGACAGCTGCCGGTCGGGATGGCACGCCCGAAGGCAGCCAAGGCGGTCGGGACCGACGCCAGATCAACCCCGGCGGCAATGGTCGCGACGCCGGTTGCCGGGTCATAGCGCACCCCGCCGGGCAGTCCACGCAGATCGAGCACGAGCGCCTTGTCGGCCGCAGACGCGCCGATATAGGAGTGCCCGCCGCACCGCGGTGTCACTTTGACCGCATGGTCGGCGGCGAAGCGCATCGCCTTCTGTACGTCACCGGTCGAGGAGACCGAGACGACGGCCGCCGGCGTGGAATCGTCGTACCGGGCGTTGAAGATGCGCTTGGCCGAACCGTAGGCACCGTCGGCCGGGAGGACGACAGCTCCGTCGATGCCCTCGGCCAGGGTGCGCCAGTCCGGGCCGCCGGCGGCGGTCGGTGCGGGGCTCGCCCCGGGCTGCGATGTCGCGGGCGCACAGGCGCCCAGTGCCGCACCGGCGAGCAACCCGAGCGCACCGCGCACGAACGTCTGCCGTGCCAGCTCGACCATGGGATCAGGATGCCAGAGACCGAACCCCACATTGCCGAACTTGACACCTGTCAAGTATGGTTTCGGGCATGCTCGCCCAGGATGTGCTCACCACCGTGCCCACCACCACCGCCGAGGCACTGGAGGTGTTCGATGCCGCCCCGGCGGTGGAACCGGAGTTCATGCTCGGCACCTGGCGCGGCGCGGAGGTGCCCACCGGGCATCCGCTGGACGGTCTGCTGGCCGTCAGCGGATGGTGGGGCAAGCAGTTCCTGAGTGCGGAGAAGGTGCATCCGTTGCTCTTCCCCACCAGGGACGGCAATGCGCTGTGGGCGATGAACCCCGTGTTGGCGTTCGGCGGCCTCGGTGTCGCCACCAAACTGCCCTTCATCAAGCATCTTTCGCTGACACGGCCCGTCACCGCCTTGCGGCCGGTGTTGCGGACCTCAGCATCGAAGGCGAGGCTGCGCACCACCCGCTACCGCGGGGTAGACACCGCGACGATGATCTATGACCAACTGCCCATCAACGACGTCTTCCGCAAGCTGTCCGAGGACGAGGTGATCGGGGCGATGGATCTGCGCGGCGTGCCCCGCCCCTACTTCTTCGTGCTGCGCCGCGACACCTCACTGCCCGTCCTGTGATTTGACCGCCTCGACGAAGTAGCCGCGCGGCACACCCGGCACCTCGATCGGCACGACGGGCGCGAACCATCGCTTCCACGCGTTGCCCGGTACCGCGATATCGGTGACGACCGCCGTCCAGCCATGGCGCTCGGCCAACTCGCCCGGGGTGTCGGAACCGAACAACCACGGCGAGCCTTGTGCGGCCATCGATTCCAGCAGGCCGGCCATCGTCGGCGAATCCAGCAGGGCTTGCCCCACCACCTCGTAGAGCAACACCGAAGCGGGTGCCGACAGCGCATCGACGCGGGCGAACAGCGCCCGGACCTCGGCCGCCTTCAGGTACTGCAGCAGCCCCTCGATCAGCCACACCGACGGCGCGCCCGAATCGAACCCTGACGACGTCAGCGCGGCCGGCCAGTCGTCGGCCAGGTCGACCCCGACCGTCACCCGGTGGCAGCGCGGGGTATCACCGGACAGCAACCGGTCTTTGGCCTCGATGACCGCCGGCTGGTCGAGTTCGTAGACGCGCACTCCGTCCGGCCAGTCCAAGCGGTACGCCCGGGCATCCATCCCGGCGGCCAGGATCACCACCTGGCCCACGGTCGCCGTGGCGCGCAGCAGCGCCTCGTCCCAGAACCGCGTCCGCACCACGATCTGAGCGCCTGCCTGCTCACCGGCCGCGGCGATCGCCGCGTCCAGGTTGCGCTGACCGGTCGCGCCGGCAAGTTTCTCCGCGAACGGATCCGTGAACAGCCGGTCCTCCCGCACCGATTCTCTGGCCCGGATGGCCGCTACCAGCAGAGCTGTGCCGGCCACCGCTTCTCGCGTCTTGTGCATGGAGTCATCCTTGCCCGTGGGATGTACGAGTTGGTTCCGGCGCCGGCGACGAACGCGGACGGCACCTCGAGGCGGGTGCGCTCGTCACCGGTCCCCGCCGCGGTGCTGCCGCCACTGGGAGATCCTGCGGCCCACCGCATCCGCCGCGGTCGTCGCCGCCTGGCCGACACCGTCGGCGATGCCGCCGAGACCGTCGCGAATACCGCGGATCAGCGGATCGTCCGACTGGTCGAAACCGTCCTTGTAATGCCGGGCGGTCTCGGTCACGTCATCGACCCAGCCGGAGGTGTCGTCGGACCGCCGCGGATAGTCGCCCGCCAGCACCGCGCCGTAGCCGCCGGTGTCCACCCACGCCGTCAGCGCCGCGGCCCGCAGCACCGAGAACGGGTGGGTCTGCAACTCGAGATTGAGCAACTTGAGCAGTCCGTCGCGCATATCGCCGGTGCGTTCGTACTCCTGCGCCTGCGCCAGGAAAGCCTGCGAATCCAGCTTGTCCAGGTGGCCGCCGCCGGCGAGTTTGAGTTCCACCCGGATGGCCACGTCGACATCCTGGGCACACAGCAGGCCGGCGCGGTCCCCCGAAAGTTCGGATTTGCGTTGCCATTCCAGCAAGGCAGCCACAATGGCGCGCAGCGCCCAGCCACCGATGGGGATGAAACCGAACGACGAGGCCAGCCGCATCAGATGCATGACCATCGTGCGGTACACCGCGTGCCCGGACAGTGCATGGCCGAGCTCGTGACCGATCACGAAACGCATCTCGTCGTGCGACATCAGGTCGTAGAGCCCCGAGGTGATCACGATGAACGGGGTGTCCATACCGATCGTGTAGGCGTTGGCCAGCGGTGACTGCGTGACGAACAGCTCCGGCTTGGCCGGCGCATCGAGTACCTGCACGCACTCGTCGAGCAGGGCATCCAGATCGGCGAACTGCCGCGGCCCCACCCGCGCTGCGGAGGCCAGGTACAGCAGCCGGTGCTGACGCTCGCGCAGCGCGCCGGACAGTACCTTGAGTACCTGGTCGAAACCCTTGAGGTGGCGCAGCGCCGTCAGCGCCGTGCGGTCGGCCGGGTGCTCCCACGCGCGCGAGCTGATATCGGGGAAGACGGTTCGTGCCGTCGCCGGTGTGTGCTCCATACAGCTGCCTCCCTCGGCCGGCAGCTCAACCCTACGCAATCAGCGATTTGTGCACGCCTACCGGCGCTTACCGCCGGAGAACGTGCACAAATCGCGAGGGGGCGTCAGGCGATGATGCGTCCCAGATACGGCGTCATGGTGTCGGTGCGCACCGGCGAGACCGCGACGCCCTGGCTGGTGGTCTCCACCATCTGGCCGTTGCCGATGAACAGCGCCACGCTCTGAGTGCCGTCCGGTCCGTAGAAGATCAGGTCGCCGGGCAGCGCCTGCGCAGGCAGCACCTTCTGGGCCACCTTGTACTGCTCACCGGAGGACCTGGGCAGTTTGAGGCCGACGCCGGCGAACGCGTAGACCATGAGGCCGGAGGCGTCGAACCCGACGACGTTGGCGGACGGGTCGGCGACAGGCGATGCCGCCGCGGGCGCGGCCAGTCCCGGGAAGTTCAGCCCGGGCACCAGACCGGGGGTGCCGGCGGCCACCTGCGGGGTGCCGAATCCGGTCGCCGGGTCGGCGGCCAGTGGCGTGACCGCCTGCGGCACACCGATACTCGGGCCGTTGGCGTTGCCGCCGCCGTAGGTGAAGGGAACCCCGCGCTGGGACAGCGCGCGCTGGATCACGAAATCGATCGCCTGCTGGTTGCGCGCGGGCCGGCCGAACGGGTCCGCCGCGGCGATACCGGGGGTGGCCAGCAGCACTGCCAAGCCGATCAACAAGGCACAGATGCGCTTCATCCGAACCTCAACTCTCTGCAACTCACGCGGGATTCACGGTGTGACGTCGAAATTGACGGCCACTGAAGACAGTTCTACCGGCTTTTAGGGCAACAGCCCAAACTCAGTGCGGCACAACGCTGATGAGATGCAATACCGTGACACAAAAGTGACCGTGACACGAAAAAGCACCGGCCCGCCGCGCTGATCCGCGCGACCGGCCGGTGCCGTCGAACTGGGTGATCTACTGAGCCGCGGACAGTGCGGCGTCGTAGTCCGGCTCGCTGCCGATCTCCGGGACCAGCTGGGTGTAGGCGACGTTACCGTCGGCACCGATCACCACGATGGCGCGTCCGAGCAGGCCGGCCATCGGACCGTCGACGATGGTGATGCCGTAGTCCTCGCCGAAGCTGTCACGGAAGGCCGACGCGGTGGTGACGTTCTCGATACCTTCCGCACCACAGAAGCGCTTCTGCGCGAACGGCAGGTCCTTGGATACGTTGACCACGGTGGCACCGCCCGCGGCGGCCCGCTCGTTGAACGTCCGGACGCTGACCGCACACACCGGCGTGTCCACCGACGGGAAGATGTTCAGCACGACGGGCTTGCCGCTGAACTGCTCGTTGCTGACCACACCGAGGTCGGTGCCGGTCAGAGCGAAGCCGGGGGCCGGAGCGCCCACAGCAGGAAGCTCGCCAATGGTGTTGATGGGGTTCCCACGCAAGGTTATCTGTGCCATGGCGACCAGTCTGTCAAAGACCGGGTCCGGCGTGCAGGCCAGGGGCGCGATTGCGGGCACGGGCCGGACAAGCTGGCAGGATGGCACGGTGTTCGTCCTTCCCGACGCGGTGGCCGCCATGGCGGCGCGGGGCCCGCAGTGGCAAGCCTGGGTGGACCGGCTGCCCGCGATCGTGGCCGGACAGCTGAGGGACTGGAGCCTGACCCCCGACGGCGTCCCGTCGCACGGATTCTGCTCGGTCGTGCTGCCGGTGCGCGCCGATGACGGCAGTGCCGCGGTGCTGAAGGTGGCCTTTCCCGACGACGAGTCCGAACACGAACACCTGGCGCTGCGGCGGTGGGGCGGCGCGGGTGCCGTCCGGCTGCTGCGTGCGGACCCGCACCGGCGGGCCATGTTGCTCGAACGGCTGCATGAACGAAACCTCAACGAGCTCTGGGATATCGAGGCATGCGAGGTGGTCGCCGGGCTCTACGCCCGCATACACGTCGCGGCGCTACCGCAACTGCGGCCGCTGGCCGGATTCATCCGGGAATGGACGGCCGAACTGCGCAAGCTCCCGCGCAGCGCCGCGGTGCCACGCCGGTTGGTGGAGCAGGCGATCAGTCTGGGCACCGACCTCGCCGAGGACCCCGCCTGCGGGGGCACACTCATCCACGGCGACCTGCACTACGAGAACGTGCTCGCCGCCGACCGGGAACCGTGGCTGGTGATCGATCCGAAACCGATGAGCGGCGACCCGCATTACGAGATCGCGCCCATGCTGTTCAACCGCTTCGACGAGCTGGAGGGGTACGTCCGCGAAGGCGTACGCCGCCGGTTCCACACGATGGTCGACGCCGCCGGGTTCGACGCCGACCGGGCCCGGGCGTGGGTGATCGTGCGGATGATGCACGACGCGATGTGGGAGCTCACCGAGAACGACGTGCCCGACGCGCACCATCTGACCACCTGCGTGGCGATCGCCAAGGCGGTTCAGGACTGATCCGCTGGGCCTCAGATTCGCACCGGCAGCGACGAGATACCACGCAGCGTCACATTGGGCTTGTAGACGGGCTCGCCGCCGAGGCGGGCATCCGGGAACCGGGCGGTGACCGCCGATAAGGCGATCGATGCCTCCAACCGCACCAGTGCGGCGCCCAGACAGAAATGGGTGCCGTGACCGAAACCCAAGTGCCGGATCACTTTTCGGTCCGGATCGAACTCGTCGGGTCGCTCGTTGGCGGCAGGGTCGCGGTGCCCGGCGGCCAGCAGCACGATCATCGTGTCGCCCTTGGGCACCGTGACGTCCGGTAAGACGATGTCCTCGGCGGCGATGCGGCCCAGCAACTGGGCGGGCGGATCGAAGCGCAGCGTCTCCTCCACCACCCGCCCGGCCCGGTGCCGGTCGGCACCGAGTGCGGTCCATTGCGCCCGGTCGCGAAGCATCACCAGGATCGCCGTCGTGATGAGGCTGACCGTGGACTCGTGTCCCGCGATCAGCAGCAGGTTGCAGGTGGAGATGATCTCGTCCTCGGTGAGCTGGTCACCGGACTCCTCGACCGCGATCAGCGCCGAGATCAGGTCATCGCCCGGATCGCGGCGGCGGCGCTGGATCAAGTCCCGGAAATACGAGCGCAGCCACTTGCCCGCCTCGATCCGTTCGTGGAAGCCCTCGGGTTTTCCGGTGGCGGCCAGAAACGGGTCCACGGTCTGCCCGAGCAGCGTCGAGGCGTGGCCGAACTGCGGCTCGTCCTCGACGGGCACCCCGAGCAGGCGGCAGATCACCGCCACCGCGAGCGGGTAGGCCAGGCCGGTGACGGCGTCGAATTCACCGTTGCGCTGCGCAGTGTCGAGCAGCCCGTCCACCACCGCGGTGATCTCGTCCTGCATCGCGCTGATCACCCGCGGCGCGAAGGCCTTGACCACCAGTTTGCGCAGCCGGGTGTGATCGGGCGGGTCCAGGAACAGGAACGCCGGGGTGCGCCGCTGGTCGACCAGGCCGGCCAGACCGAACGGCCGGGGCTGCTTGCCCTCGGCGATCTGACGCTGCGCGATGGTCGATTTGTCGCGGTCGCTGGCCGAGGCCGGGTGTCGCAGCACGGCGTCGCAATGGGCGAACGACGTGAGGACCATGAGGTTGACTTCGGGCAGGTGCAAGGGCCCATGCTCGCGCAGCTGTTGGTACACCGGATACGGGTCCACGCGGTTCGCCGGTGCCAGCGCCTGCGCCAGCAGAAGGTGCGGATCCGACCCCGATTGCGATGCCGTCATTTGCTCATTCTGCAATCGCCGCCCGCAGCCGTTCGCGCCACCTTTGTGTTCGGTCCCGATCGGTCACCGTGTACTGCGCCAGAAACTCGGCCGCCGGCGCGGCCGGCATGGGTGCCACCGGCAGGAAGCCGTCGACGGGAATCAACGACCGGGCCGGTGCGACCAGGTCCCCGCCGAACAGCAGGCGGGTGCCCAGCGCGCAGGCGAACGGCAGTTCCGGCAATGCTCCGGCCAGGGCGACGCCCGCGGCGACGCCGATACTGCTGACGGCGTCGGAGACCACCACACACGGCAGACCGGACAACTCGGCGATGCGCAGCGCCCGGCGCGCCCCGCCCAGCCGGCCACAGCGCAGGACGGCGATATCGGCGGCCGCCCGCACTGCCTCCAGGTCGGCTGCGGCGTCGGCGTCGGCCGCAATCGGGGCGGCCACCCGGGCCCGGACCCAGGCCGTCTGCTGCAGGTCGGCGCAGGGTCGCGCGACGAACTCGAGGGCGCCGGCCGCCTGTTCGAGCGCGTTGATCGAAGTCACCGCGGACGCCGGATCCCAGCCGCCCCTGGCGTCACAGCGGAGGACGCCGGAGGAGCCGAGCGCCTCCCGCACCGCCGCCACCCGCGCGATATCGTCGGCGAGCATCCCCGCGGGACCACCGACCGTCACGTCCGCGGTGCCACAGCCGGCGGCCTGCACGATCTCGCGGGCCCGCGCGGCCCCGACGGCCGGCACGCTGACCGCGACGGGCACCCGCCCGCGCACCGGATCGGGCCAGCCGATGGTGCCCGGCTCCGTGGCCGCGGTCAGCCAGCGGCCCAGTGCGGCGGCGTCGGCATCCGGTGGCGGGCTGAACTCCCCCCAGCCCTGCGGTCCTTCGATGAGCATGCCCTCGGCCACCGCCGCACCCACCGGATCGAGGACCGGGAGCGCGAAGACGGGCGCGTCGTCGAAGTCGATCAGAGTCTGCACAATCAAGCGACGCTAGCGGACCACGTATAGCGGGACCAGCATCTCGGCCGCAGTCAGCGACCCGTGATGGCCGACCAGAGTCGACTGCAGCGGCTCGGCACCCGACCGGATGACGGCCCGGTCTCCGGTCGGCACCGCGACGACGTCACCGATGCGGGGCGCCACCTGCGGGGCGATCTCCGGACCGAACCAGCCTTCGCCGATCACCTCCTGCCGGGTGAGCACCGTGAAGTCGTCGCTCAGCAGGTCACGCCAGGCCGCGGCGACATCGGAGGCCGCCCCCGGCTCGGTGTAGACATGGCGTGCCCGGGGCTCACCGCCGAGTCCACGCACCCCGGCCTGCAAGAGCGGCTCCCGGTCGAAGTCCACCGGTGAATCGACCGCCACCATGCCGTGGTCCGCGGTGACGATCAGGGCGGCGTCGGCGGGCAGGCGCTCGGCGATGGCCCGGATCGTGAGATCGACGTGGGCCAGCTCGAGCGCCCAGGCCTCCGAATCCGGCCCCCGCACGTGCCCGGTCATGTCCAGGTCGCCGTGATACGCATAGACCAGCGCGCGGTCGCTGCCGCCGAGAGCGGTGAGCACGCCGTCGACCAGATCACCGGAGGAGAAGTTCGGCCGGAACTCGCCACCTCGCAACGCGGCGCGCGTCAATCCAGAACCGGCCTGGTACATCGGCGCCACCTGAGTGACGACGACACCGTCGGCGACGGCCCGCTCGAACATCGTCGTCACCGGTTGAAATTGTTCCGGCACAATCTCTTTCAACAGGTCGACCGTGGGCCCCTGGCCCATCAGTCGCCATTTCAGCGGGTTCATCATGCGCTCGTGACCGGGCACGGCCAGCAGGTAGCCGACGATGCCGTGCTCACCGGCGGGCACCCCGGTACCCAGCGACGCCAGGCTCGCGGCGGTGGTACTGGGGAAGCCCGCGGTCAGTGTCCTGCCGGTCATCCCGGCCAGGAACGGTGCGGCATCGCGGCGGGCGGCCACCAGTTCGGCTCCCATCCCGTCGACCAGCAGGACCGCGACGCGGCGGACACGGTCCAGACCCAGCCCGACCCGGTCGCGCTCCCCCGCCACGCCCAGCGCACCCAGGACGGACGGCAGAAGATCGGCCAGCGCGCCGTCGCCGTAGCGGGGAGTGATGAACATGAGGTCAGGGTAGGCGGCGGGCAGCCTGCCCACGGGAGACACATCCGCGCCATTACCATGACCGCTGAGCGAGGATTTGGAGCAAAGGTATGAGCACCAGCGCCAGAGCGCGGCGGTTGTCGACGGGAATCGGGGCCTTGCTGGGCGTCGCGGCTGCGGTGTTCACGCTGTGTGCGGGTGCACCCACCGCCACGGCCGAACCCTGCGCCGACGTGGATGTCACCTTCGCTCGCGGGACAACCGAACCGCCCGGACTCGGGGCCGTCGGGCAAGCCTTCGTCGATGAGGTGCGGGCCCGCGCGGGTACCCGGACGGTCAGCGACTACGCGGTCAACTATCCGGCGAGCAATGACTTCCCCACCGCCTCCGACGGCGTCGTCGACGCCATCGACCACATCAACACCATGGCCGCTAACTGCCCCAAGACCAAGCTGGTGTTGGGCGGCAGCTCACAGGGTGCGGCCGTCATCGGATATGTGACCGGGCCGGCGATCCCACCCGGCTACATCGTGCCCGCGGGTATCAACGGGCCGATGTCGGCACAAACGGCCGAGCACATCGCCGCGGTGGCCCTGTTCGGCACGCCGTCGGACGGCGTGGTCGCCACGCTGGGCGCGCCGCCGGTGGTGATCGGCCCGCTGGTGGCGGACAAGACCATCGATATCTGCCTGCCCGGCGACGTGATCTGCGCGGGTGGCGGCGGTATCAGTCTCGTGCACGGCAACTACGCGCACACCCAGGCACCGGCCGAAGCGGCCGACTTCGTCGCGCAGCGCGTCTTCTAGCGCCTCACCAGAATCCCCAGCCGCCGGGCTCATCGCCGGGTGTGGACGAATTGCGACCCGTCGTCGGTGGTGCCGGTGGGACGGCGCTGATCGGCTTGCGGGTCACCGGGGTGCGGGTGACCCCGATCTCCGGTTTGCGACGCTGCGTGGGCTCGGTGCGCCGCGGCACGGAATAGGTCGGTTGCTCGGTCTGGGTGGGGAGCTCCTGCGCCGGGTCCGGTGGCGGGGGTGCCGGTGCGGCGCTGGGTGCCAGGGGCGAGCTCGTCGCGGCGGTGGTGACCGGAACCGGCGCCGGCTCCGGTCGATCCGGCGCGGGTTCCGGCCCGCGCATCGCCACCACGGTGACCGGAATGGCGACGGCGAGCGCCGCCACTGCGGGGATGACCGCGCGGGTGCGATACCAGGGATCCGGACGGCGGGGCTGAAAGAGCCACCCCGCGGCGACCGGGGTCTCGGGCGCGGCGTGCCGGGGGCCGGTGGATGCCGGTGCGATATCGAATGTCGGGGCCGCCCCCTCCGCGCGGGCGTGCCTGCCGCCGCGTTCCGGCGCGATCGCCGGCGCAACGGCCGGCTGCGCGATATCAGCTGCACCGAACCAGCCGTCGTCTACGTGGTCCGGCGGATTGCCGAAATCCGCATTACGGCGAGCGGTCCGCTCGATCATCGGCTAATGCTAGGTGACGGTGGGAACGGCCGGGAAACCGCTGGTCGCAGGATAGCGGCCGGACGGCAGCGCGGGCGCCGGGCGAACAGGTCGGCGCTCAGCCGGTCGAAGACCACGAAGGAGAGGGGCGGGTCCGTGCGCATGGCGATCTGCGCGGCGGTGCTCTCGGATGCGTTGGGCCCGCGGGTATTCCGGTCCGGCGAAGCGTCACGGCTGAGCATCCGGTGCGACACCGCCCTGCCCACTAATCTGGGTCCATGTCCCATGTGCTCACGGTCAACATCGCCGAACCCCGGACGAGTCCCGACGACGACCGGCTGCAGACCGGCATCGACAAGCGGCCGACAGCGGGACCGGTCGAGGTGCGTTCTCCCGGCCCGATGCAGGGTGGGCTGGGCAGCGGGTTGGTGGGCGATCTGATCGGCAATCAGGCCTTCCACGGTGGTGATGATCAAGCGGTGTACGCCTACGCGCGCGAGGATCTCGATGCCTGGGAGGGCAGGCTGGAGCGCGCGATCGCCAACGGCGTGTTCGGCGAGAACCTCACCACCAGCGGTGTGGATGTGACGAATGCCTTGGTCGGTGAACGGTGGCGGGTCGGTTCCGAAGGCCTGGAACTGGAAGTGTCGCGCCCGCGGATTCCCTGCCGCACGTTCGCGCTCTGGCTGGAGATCAACGGCTGGGTCAAGTCTTTCACCACGACGGCGGTCCCGGGTGCGTATCTGCGCGTGGTGACACCCGGCGCGGTGCGCGCCGGCGACCGCATCGAGGTCATCGAGCGCCCCGACCACGACATCACCGTCGGTGTGGTGTTCCGCGCCCTCACCCTCGAAGCCGGCATGCTGCCGTCGGTACTCGCCGCCGACGCGCTACCCGAGGACATCAAGCAGAAGGCACGGCGGCGGGCGGGCCGCGCCGGGTAAGCGGCTCAGGGGGTGAGAGGCAGCTGGTCGCCGACCAGCGAGGCGATCCGGTCGGCCAGGTAGGTGTGTCCGGCGTCGTTGGGGTGCACGCCATCCGGCGCGATCAGGTCCGGACGCCCGACGAACCACCGCTCGGCGATCGGGTCGATGAAGACCGCTCCGGCGGCACGGGCGGCGTTGCCCAGCGCGTCGCGGTTCTGCAGCACCTTGTCGGGTACGTCGGCGGTGGGCCACGGCGGCCCGATCACGAGCAGCTTGGCCGCCGGCGCGGTCCGGCGGGCGGAATCGAAGGCACTCCAGGCCATCCCGGCCAGCGCCAGCGGATCGACGGGTTCGTCGTTGCGGGATCCGAAGAACACCACCAGGACGTCATCGGGCCGTACCGCCCGCGCCGTGAGGTCTCCGAAGACGCTGCCGTGATCGCCGCGGACCCCGTATCCGGCTCGACCCTCGGACGCCACGTCCGCAGTCACCGGCTTTCCCTGTCGGGCCAGCACCTGCCAGGCTCGAGCCGGCCATCCCTTGCCGCCCAGACCGCCGAAGTTGGTCCCGGTGGTGTACGAGTCGCCGATCACCGCGATATGACTGAGCGGCGCCTCGCGGCTGACGGTCATCACCTCGACCGGACGGGTGCTGACAAGTCCGGCCGTCACAGCCAGCGACATCACGAGCACGGCAAGGCGATGCAACGGATTCCCCCTCCGGTGGTCCAGGATCGATACCGCCGACAGCCTACTGGTTGGCTTCAGATAGTTTGCCGCGCAGGGTGATTCGGCACACCGAATGCACAGCGAACACTCAGGCGGACAGCTTGCGGTCATCGCGGCCCAGCGACTGAACAGACGGGGTCGCGTCCTTGACGTCGACCATTCTGCGCATCCACCGACGGGCGGGTTCCTCGATGAAGTGATACAGCGCGGCCGCCGCGGCGAATGCGACGGCGAACACGCCCAGCAGCATCCACGTGCCGGCCGGGCCGGCGAGGGTGAGCTCGAACTGCAGCACCGCCCAGTTCCACGCGGTGTGCACGATCTCGTGCACCATGTACAGGCTGAACGAGATCTGCCCCCCGTAGGTGAGCACCCGTAGCGACAACAGACTCGGCAACGTGCCGGTGCCGATCGCCAGCGTCACGACCAGCGGCACGAACAACAGGTCGAGCACGCCGCCGCTGTCGATCACATCCGGAATCGGGTGTGCGTCGAACCAGTAGAGAGCGCCGACCATCGCCACGACCAGTACGACGCCCGCGATGCCGGCCAGGGTGCGGGTCCGATCGGACGGGTTCAGTCGGCGGACCGCGGCGCACGCGATGGCGCCCGCGGTGAACTGCAGCAGAATGCGCGGGAGCCAGCTCCACGGCGTGTAGAAGTGCCCGGTGGCCAGCAGGAACATGACCGGCGGCAGCGTCACCGCGAACGCCAGCCACAGCAGGGTGCGGGCCCGGGTGGCCCTGGCCATCCGGAAGATGATCAGCACCAGCCCGCCGAAGAGCAGATAAGCCAACCATTCCGCGCTGATCGACCACGCCGGTCCATCCCAGCTGGTGCCGTCGAAGAACGGCTGGAACCACAGCTGCACCAGGAACAACTGGCGGATGTAGCTGACGGCGTTGAGGGTGCCGACGTTCTCCGAGGGAATGTGACCGACGTACAGCGTGAAGATGATCCAGAGCGCGGCCAGATGCAGGGTTACCAAATAGACCGGCCATACCCTGGCCAGCCGCATCCACAGGAAGTGCAACGTGGCCCGGGTGGACCAGTTCTTACCCATCTTGTCGATGTAGGTCCAGGTCAGGACGAATCCACTGAGGATGAAGAACAGGTCG
This sequence comes from Mycolicibacterium fluoranthenivorans, assembly GCF_011758805.1. NCBI lineage: Bacteria > Bacillati > Actinomycetota > Actinomycetes > Mycobacteriales > Mycobacteriaceae > Mycobacterium > Mycolicibacterium fluoranthenivorans. The sequence goes on from NZ_JAANOW010000001.1 coordinate 3,383,861, forward strand.
ACGCCCTGTGCTCCGACGTTGAGGATCGGGGCCAGTGCCTCGCTGAAATTCGGGGCGGCCTCATGCAGCAACGGCCGGAAGTGGAAGAGCACCACCCAGACTGCGGCAAAGATGCGAAGACCCGTGAGGGCCTTGATCTCTCCGCTGCGCACAACACTCTTTCCGTGGCCGTATCCGTTGGGAGAATATCAGCGCAACGGGTCAGTGGCCGCGAAGCGAACGCTGAGCGATTCCTGTCAACGACGGATGAACGCGATCAGGGCGTAGGCGTGGGAGCCGGTCCCGGTGCAGGTCCGGTTCCTTGCGGCGGCGAAACGGGCGCCGCAGGTGCATCGGGATTCGCCGCGTTGTACTGCGCCGCGTTGCGGTTGAGCGTGTCGAGGTAGGCCTTGAGTTTCAGGCCCTGCAGCACCGGCGGCAGTCCCGGCCCGGGCGGCGCCTGGTCGGTCAGCTGCCAGGTCTGGCAACCGGTGGTCTTGAAGGTGCCGTCAGAGGCGTCGATCTGCACCACCTGCGCCTCGTGGGTGAAGGCGCGGTCGATGGTGTCACCGGTCTGGCCGGCCGGCGCGGCGGCGATCCGACGCCAGGAGCAGGTGCCGTTGCCGACCGGACCTGCCGAGGCGTACACCCCCGGTGCGATATCGGTGCCCACCACGAAGGCACCATCGTGGTCGATCACGGTCTTGGGCGCCGCCGGCGGCGCCGGGGCCGGTGCCGGCGCGGGGTCGGCGCCGGCCGGGGACGGTACCGCCCAGGCCATGGCTGCGAAAGCGGCGAAGGCGGCAGGCACTGCCCACAGATTCGACCTCATGGGTATCAGGGTAGGCCCGCGCCGGCGGTGCTCAGTAACCCTTAAGGCTGCCTGAGTGGCTCCCGATGCCGCGGAACGCGGCCGGTGCGCACATCCGGCGACTCCGCTCTAGACTGCGATCTCAGCTACTAACATGCAGGTAGAAGGCGTCGGCACGGGCCCAGCGGCCATTGGCGGAGCAGCCCCTCGGCGTTGCAAAATATGTACGACACGTCACTCTGTTATATGGGCTAAGCTCTCAGTTACATAAGCTAACCTGTGGCGATCATAAGACGCCTGGTAGCGGCGGCGAATCAAGCTGACAGGGGAAATCGGTACTCGATGAACGTGCTCAAGCGCATCTGGATTCCGCTGGTCATCGTGGTCGTGGTCGCCGTGGCCACGTTCACCGTGATGCGGGTCCGCACGTTCTTCGGCACCGGTCCCGGATATATCGCCACCGAGAACAGCGCCGGCGACGACACCAAGCCGTTCAACCCCAAAGTGGTCAAGTACGAGATCTGGGGCACCGGCGCCACCGCCAACATCAACTACATGGACCTGGACGCCAAACCGCAGCGCGCCGACAACGCGCCGCTGCCGTGGACGCTCACGTTGAGCACCACCGCGCCGTCGGTGTTCCCCACCATCTCCGCGCAGGGCGACGGCAACAGCCTGTCCTGCCGTATCACCGTCGATGACGAGGTCAAGGACGAGCGGACCGTGGACGGCGTGGGCGCCCACACCTACTGCCTGGTGAAATCGGCATGACCCGAAGGCGAGCGCGAGCGAGGATCGCAGCGCAGCGAGGACCGGAGCGAGCGGGAGCCGAGGAATGAGTAGCGCCCCCCGCAACGACGATCCACCCACGGACACCATTCCTGCGGTCGAGGCACCGAGGCGATCGGTGATCCCGCGGACCATCCGCGTCCTCGCCTTGCCGATCATCCTCGGCTGGATCGCCATCATGGTGGTGCTCAACGCGGTTGTCCCCCAGCTCGAAGAAGTGGGGAAACTGCGATCGGTCTCGATGAGCCCGGACAACGCACCGTCGATGATCGCCATGAAGCGGGTCGGCAAGGTCTTCGACGAGTTCAAGTCGAACAGTTCGGCGATGGTGGTGCTGGAGAGCGATCACCAGCTCGATGACGCCGCGCACAAGTTCTACGACGAGATGATCAAGAAGCTGGAAGCCGACACCAAGCATGTCGAGCACATCCAGGATTTCTGGGGTGATCCGCTGACGGCGGCCGGGGCGCAAAGCGCCGACGGCAAGGCCACCTATGTCCAGGTGTATCTCGCCGGCAACCAGGGCGAGTCACTGGCCAACGAATCGGTCGAGGCCGCTCAGCAGATCATCGATAGCATGACCCCACCACCGGGGTTGAAGGTGTTCGTCACCGGACCGTCCGCCCTGGCGGCCGATCAGCACATCGCCGGTGACCGCAGCATGAAGATCATCACCGGGCTGACGTTCGGCGTGATCATCGTGATGCTGCTGATCATCTACCGCTCGTTCGTGACGGTGTTGCTGGTGCTGACGATGGTCGCCGTCGAGTTGGGCATCACCCGCGGGTTCATCGCCTTCCTGGGCTATCACAACATCATCGGGCTCTCGACGTTCGCGACGAACCTGTTGGTGACGCTGGCCATCGCCGCGTCGACGGACTACGCGATCTTCCTCATCGGCCGGTACCAGGAAGCGCGCAGTGTCGGCGAGGACCGGGAAACCGCGTATTACACGATGTACCACGGCACCGCCCACGTGATCCTGGGCTCGGGCCTGACCATCGCCGGCGCGACGTTCTGCCTGCACTTCACCAAACTCCCCTACTTCGTGTCCCTCGGTATCCCGTTGGCCATCGGCATGGTGGTCGCGGTGTTCGCCGCCCTCACGCTGGGGCCCGCCGTCGTCACGGTGGCGTCCCGGTTCGGCAAGACACTGGAGCCCAAGCGGGCGATGCGTACCCGCGGCTGGCGCAAGATCGGCGCGATCATCGTGCGCTGGCCGGGGCCTGTGCTGGTGGGCACCCTCGCGCTGTCGATGGTCGGTCTGCTGACGTTGCCGGGGTACCGCACGAGTTACAACGACCGCGACTACCTGCCGGCCGACATCCCGGCCAACATCGGCTACGCGGCGGCGGATCGGCATTTCAACCAGGCCCGGATGAACCCGGAACTGCTGCTCATCGAGAGCGATCACGATCTGCGTAACTCGGCGGACTTCCTGGTGATCGACAAGATCGCCAAAGCCATCTTCAAGGTGCCCGGCATCGGGCGCGTGCAGGCCATCACCCGGCCGCAGGGAACCCCGATCGAGCACACCTCGATCCCGTTCCAGATCAGCATGCAGGGCACCACACAGAAAATGAACGAGAAGTACCAGCAGGACATGATGGCCAACATGCTCAAGCAGGCCGATGACATGCAGGTCACGATCGACAACATGACCAAGATGTCCAACATCACGGCCCAGATGGCAGCCACCACGCATTCGATGGTCACCAAGATGAAGACCATGACCCTCGATGTGGCCGAATTGCGGGACCATATCGCCGATTTCGACGATTTCTTCCGGCCCATCCGCAATTACCTGTACTGGGAACCGCACTGCTACGACATCCCGTCGTGCTGGGCCATCAGGTCGATCTTCGACACCCTCGACGGTATCGACACCATGACCGACGACATCCAGAAGCTGATGCCCGATATGGAGCGGCTGGACACGCTGATGCCGCAGATGGTGGCGCTCATGCCGTCGATGATCGCCACGATGAAGAACATGAAGACCTACATGCTGACCATGTATCAGACCCAGAAGGGCATACAGGATCAGATGTCGGCGATGCAGGACAACTCGTCGGCGATGGGCGAAGCGTTCGACGCGGCCCGCAACGACGACTCCTTCTATCTGCCGCCCGAGACATTCAACAACGCCGAGTTCAAACGCGGTATGAAGAACTTCATCTCCCCCGATGGCAAGTCGGTGCGCTTCATCATCAGCCACGACGGCGATCCGATGAGCCCCGAAGGCATCTCGCATATCGAGCCCATCAAGCAGGCCGCCAAGGAAGCCATCAAGGGCACCCCGCTGGAGGGCTCCAAGATCTACCTCGGCGGCACCGCCTCGGTGTTCAAAGACATGGCCGACGGCTCCAAATTCGACCTGATGATCGCCGGGATCGCCTCGTTGTGCCTGATCTTCATCATCATGCTGATCATCACCCGCGCCGTCGTCGCCGCCGCCGTCATCGTCGGCACCGTGCTGCTCTCGTTGGGCACCTCGTTCGGCTTGTCCGTGCTGATCTGGCAACACATCATCGGTCAGCCGTTGCACTGGATGGTCCTGGCGATGTCGGTGATCATCCTGTTGGCCGTCGGTTCCGACTACAACCTGCTCTTGGTCTCCCGGTTCAAGGAGGAGATCCACGCCGGCCTGAACACCGGCATCATCCGGTCGATGGGCGGTACCGGATCGGTGGTCACCTCGGCCGGTCTGGTGTTCGCCTTCACCATGATGTCGATGGCGGTCAGCGACCTGATCGTGATCGGGCAGGTCGGCACGACCATCGGTCTGGGTCTGCTGTTCGACACCTTGATCATCCGGTCGTTCATGACGCCGTCGATCGCGGCGTTGCTGGGCAAGTGGTTCTGGTGGCCGCAGCGGGTGCGTCAGCGTCCACTGCCCGCGCCGTGGCCCCAGCCCGCATCGGCACCGGTCGGCGCCGGCGCTTCGGAGTCAGTCAAGTGAAGGTGAGGGGTCAGGTAGTGAAGAAGACCAAACTGACGGCACTGGCGGCCATCGCGATCGCCACGGGCCTCACCGCTGCCGCCCCGGCGGCCGCGGACCCGGCGTATGACCGCGATCCCGACACCAACTTCGCCCACGAGTTGCACACCTACGGCATCTACGGGCAGAAGGACTACAACGCCTGGATCGGTAAACTGGTCTGCAAACGCCTCTACAACAACGTCGACCACACCGCGTTCGACTCGGCCAAGTTCATCGGCGCCAACCTCGACCGCCACAACACCACCGAGCAGAACTGGCAGTTCCTGGGCTCGGCACTGAACTACTACTGCCCCGACCAACGCGTCATCCTCGACCAGGTCGCGGCCGCCCAGCACTAGGAAGGAACACCATGACCACCACCAAAGCCCGGCGCCGATCCCCCCGCCGACTGGCCGCCACCGCCATGGCCCTGACCGCCCTGGCCGGCGCCATCGCCACCTCTGGCATCGCCTCCGCCGATGCCACCGACGACTACCCCATCCCCAACCGCATCCTGCGCACCCCGTGCACCGCCGAACAAATCATGGCCGCCGCACGCGACGTCGAACCCGTCTACTACGAGCGCTACATGATCGACTACAACAACAAACCCGCCGCCGACCAACAAGGCGCCCAAGACCGCATCCACTGGTTCTTCTCCATGGACTACGCCGGCCGCCGGCAATACTCCGAAGACACCGCCACCAACGCCTTCTACGAACAAATGTCCTGGCGCTGGCCCAACTGGGCCAAACTGTTCTTCAACAACAAAGGCGTCGCCGCCCATACCACCGACATCTGCCAGAACTACCCGGCAGGCGACATGTCCGTCTGGGACTGGCACTAGCCACGACCCGAAGGCCCGTGAATTCCCAAGGAATTCACGGGCTTTCGCGTGTCAGGCGCACTCAGCGCACCGCCGGCGCCACCTCGTGCTCAGGCGTGTCGACCGGTTCCGGCCGAGGCCCGCGGGTGAAGACCATCAGTGCGACCGCGGCCAGCACGGCCGCACCGAACATGGCGATGCCCATGGGTACCGCACTGTGCTCACCGGCCAGGCCGACCAGAGGTGACGCACCGGCGCCGAGGGCGTACTGCAGAAAACCCAGCACGGCTGAACCGGTCCCGGCCGCGTAACGGACCTCGGCGGTGGCCAGCGCCATGGCGTTGGCCACGATGAAACCCATACTGGCCATGAAGCAGGCCATCAGCGCGATCGTCGGCACCGGCGCCACGCCGCCGGCAGTGACGGTGATCAACAGCAGTCCGGTGACGACCACCATTGCCGCCACGCCGGCCGCAAGGAGCGTACGAGGCTCGACACGCGTCACCAACCTGGCCGACAGTGCGCTCATCACGGCCATCACCACCGCGCACCCACCAAAGGTCAGCGAGTACACCCGAGGGGACAGCCCGACGATGTTCTGCAGTACGAACGGTGAAGCAGATATATAGGAGAACAGCGCGGTGAACACGAAGGCCAATGCCAGCGTGTAGCCGAGGTATCGGCGGTTGGACAGCACGGTTCGGGTGCTCGCCCGCAGCGCCGCCAGTCCTCCGGGCCGCCGCCGGTCACGCGGGAGTGATTCCGGGGTGAAGAAGACAACCCCGAGCAACATCAACGCGTTCAAGACTGCCAGCGCGGCGAACACCGCGCGCCAGCCCAGGTCGGCGACGATGAATCCACCGAGAACCGGCGCGATGACCGGTGCCAGCGCGCCGATGACCATCAGCACGCCGAACAGCCGGGCGGCCGCCGCCCCGGTGGCTCGGTCCGCCACGATGGCGCGCGAGATCACCACCCCGGCGGCGCCGCCGAAGCCCTGCGCAAACCGCAACGCGATGAGGACCGGCGCCGTCGGACTAACGATGCAGAGCAGGCTGGCGACAAGGCAGACCAGGCTGCCGACCAGCAGCGGCGTGCGCCTGCCGTAGCGGTCGGACAGCGGGCCGATCACCAGCTGACCGACCGCCAGGCCGATCAGCAACGCGGTCAGCGTGAGCTGAATCATCGATGCCGACGTGCCGAATTCGGCCGCCATCTCCGGAAACGCCGACAGGTACATGTCGATGGACAGCGGCGTGACGGCGGACAGCAGTGCCAGGACAGCGATCAACATCGCCGGTGTGGAACCACGAGTCGATGTGGTCAAGGAGGCACCTCAGTTCCATTTTGGATATATATCTATATATATAGGAACATACGTATTGAGCAATATGTAATCTGACGTGATGGAGACCACTCCGGTGAGCGACACCCACACCCGAGAACTCGCTCTCGCACTGCACGAGCTGTCCTGGCGGTTGACGCGTTTCGGCCCGCACCGCGCCGGCCTCGATCCCCTGCCGGCATCCGAGCTCGCGGTGCTGCGCGCCGTCGTGGACGAACCCGGCCTGAGCATCTCCGATGTCGCGAGCATCGTGGCCATGCAGTCGAGCAATGTCAGCGCCGCCGTCCGGGCCCTGATCAACCGCGGATTGGTCTCGAAATCGCCACACGAAGATGACCGGCGCGTATCGGTATTGCACCCAACACCCAAGGCCCGCATCGATAAACGTGCGATCGACGATGCGCTCTCCGATGGCATCGCTGAAGTCCTGGCGGAATTACCGACCGAAGTCGTCGCGGCGCTGCTGTCCGCCGCACCCGCCATGCACACCCTGGCGGCCGCGCTGGCCAAGTCCGGCGGATCCACCAGAACACCGGTTGCCAGAATCGACAACGACGGCGCAGATCTGTGAATCTTATTGTTCGGCAAGCTATTTGGCCGTCATCACGGACCACGCTCCAGGCCAACATGATTCACGACATCGGCCCATGCCTCGCACCGCAGAGCAGGCAGCAGCCCTGGCCGACAACATCTTTGCGAAAACTCCGTGCCTCCTCTGCTAACGAGGTGAATTGCGGCCTCCACCAACACCGTTCACCAGCTGTTTTGTGAGTTTTCCGATAGGTGTGTTGAATTGTGAAGGGAGTCACAGAATTTTGCTCCCTTACAAAATGCTCTGTTACTGTCCGTCCGCATGTTTGCTCTTGCGTCGCTACTGGCGCTCGTCAACCAGGTTTCGGGAACGCCGTATATTCCGGGCGGGGACAGCCCAGCAGGAACGGATTGCTCGGGCCTGGCATCCTGGGTCAGCAACGCCGCGACCAACCGCCCGGTCTTCGGGGACCGCTTCCACACCGGGAACGAAGAACGTGCACTGCTGGCCCGCGGCTTCAAGTACGGCACCGCGCCCGGCACCCTGGTGATCGGCTGGAACGGCGGTCACACCGCGGTGACGCTGCCCGACGGCACGCCGGTCTCCTCCGGTGAAGGCGGCGGTGGAGTGCGGATCGGTGGCGGTGGCGCGTACCAGCCGCAGTTCACCCACCACATGTACCTGCCCATGCCCGCCGATGCGGCGCCGACCGACCCGAGCGCTCCGGTCGACGCGCCGCCGATCCCGGTCGAATTCCTGCCGCCCGCTCCGGCGGACGTCCCGGCGGTGCCCGTCGACTTCACCCCACCGGCGCCGCAGGATGCCGTACCACCGGCTCCGGCCGATATGCCGCCGGCACCGGTGGCCCCGCCGGCTCCGGACACCATCCCGGTCTGACCGGCGCGGGCTACACGTACCGGTTCCGCCCGGCCAGCGCGCCCGTCACCATCTGAATGGCATAAATCACCAGCACCACGGCCCAGGACACCGTCCAGCCGCCCGTCAGATCGTGCAGCAGGCCGAACAGGAACGGTCCAACCCCAGCCAGCAGATAACCGATCCCCTGCACCATGCCGGACAGCATGGCGGTGTCCGCGGCATCGCGGGAGCGCAGTGCGATGACCGTGAGGGCCAGCGAGAACACGCTCATCCCGAGACCGAGCAGCACGCTCCACAACAACGGCGCCACGTCCGGCGCCACGGCCAGCCCGGTGACGCCGACGAAGCCGAGCGCACCCAGACCGACGATCCAGCCGCTCTGGCTGGGTCTGCGTGCCGCAGCGGGTGCGATCACGATGCTCACCGGGACCGCGAGCACCGAGATCAGCCCGAGCAGTAGCCCGGCGGTCGTCTTACTCATCCCGCCGTCGATGAACACCGCGGGCAGCCAGCCCATGACCACATAGGCCAAGAAGGCCTGGCAGCCGAAGAACAGCGTGATGATCCACGCCAGCGGACTACGCAGCATCGATCGGCGCGGCAGCGGATCCTCGTGGCCGGCCACCCGCGGCGCCACCGCGACCGGGACCCCGCGTCGTCGGGTTGCGGCGAGCCACAGTGCCAGCGCGAGCGCCGCCAGCGCCGCCCAGGCGCCGAGGGCGGTACGCCAGCCCGAGACCGCATCGAGCGCCGGCGTGACCGCCGAACCGAGGGCGCCGCCGCCCTGCAGGGCCGCGGTGTAGATACCCGTCATCGCACCGATCCGCGCCGCGAAGGACCGTTTGATGACGACGGGGATGAGCACATTGATCAACGCGATACCAGCGGTCGCGACGAGCGTGCCGCCGATGACCACCGCCGGCCCGTCGACGACCCGCGCCAGCAGACCCATGCTGAGAACCACCAGCGCCACCGTGATCGCGCGGTCGACGCCGATCCTGGCCGCCAATCGCGGCGCTGCCAGGCCCGCGGCGGCGAAGCACAGACCGGGCAGGGTGGTGAGTAATCCGGCCCACGTCCCGGAAGCGCCCAGCGCATCACGCATATCGCCCAACAACGGCCCCACACTGGTGATCGCGGGGCGAAGATTGAGGGCAGTGAGTACGACAGCCACCGTCAACAGCAGCCCACCGGCTGCCGGTCTCATCTCCAAGACGCCGGCCGCCGGTGGCCGGTCGATCGTGTTGCGGTGGCGAGACTCGATCACCGGAATTAGCATGCCATACATCCCATGATTGGATGAAAGGGGCTTTGAGTGCCACTAGCCACCACACGTCGAACCGGGTTGGTCGACCAGGTCATCGACCAACTACGCGCTTCGGTGACCGCCGGCGAATACCCCATCGGCACCAAGATCCCCACCGAACCGGCGCTTTCCGAAACGCTCGGGGTGGGACGTAATACCGTGCGGGAAGCCGTCCGGGCGTTGGCGCACGGCGGCATCCTGGAGGTCCGGCAAGGCGACGGCACCTATGTGCGGGCCACCAGCGAGGTATCGGGGGCACTACGCCGACTGTGCGGATCCGAGCTGCGAGAAGTACTGCAGGTCCGCCGATGCCTGGAAGTCGAGGGCGCCCGACTGGCGGCGTCGGCCCGGACCGAGGACGATCTCGCCGAACTCTGGCAGTTGTTGCACCGCCGCGATGAACTACAGCGGGAGAACGCCGTCGAAGACTTCGTCCGCGCCGACGCCGAACTGCACTTCGCCGTGGTGCGCAGCGCCCACAACACCGTGCTCACCGAGCTCTACCGCGGCCTCACCGAGGTGGTACTCGCCAGCGTCGCCACCACTACCCACGACACCGCGGCCGCCGCGCACATCAGGCACCGCGGGCTGGTCGAGGCGATCGACGCAGGGGACGTCGACCGCGCGGCGCGGGAAGCAGGCGGTTTCCTCGACGAATTGCTCGGCGAGTTACCCGACCAGGCCTGACCTCTACTCGGGACGCAGCGCGTCGCTGTTGACGAAGGTCAGCGAGCCACTGTCGAGCTGGACCGCCCAGCGGCGGGCCGGGTCGGCAATCACGTCATCGCCGACGGAGACCGCATAACCAGCTGCATCACCGAAGTCGTCGACGATGATCCCGCGGGACTCTTCGTCGGTATCCGGGTGGACCACCACCCGCACATTGACGCCGAGACCTCCTTCGCGACCATCGTCCTCGGTATCGGCATCCACGAGTTCCTGAGCGGTCACCGGAGTTCCCCTGTCGTTCCTGGGGCTGACCAGAGCCAGCCGCGTTCTATAGCCTTTTCCGGAATCGAAGATTGCGGCACTTGTAATGCTAAACGATCAGGTATGTGAAGCGGCTAACGATCGAGATACCCGTGCGCTGGTCGACAGACAACGCACCACGCCGATTTTCGTGCGATTCGACCCGCCACCCCGTTCGGTGCCGGGAGCCGTTCGACCGCGTCCAGGAAATCGCAGGTCCGGGCAGTTTCATTAGGCGCGGCGGGAAACGGGAAATCGGCCGAACGGTCGATTGCACACCGATGTGTGCATTCTCAGCAAAACCGCGCGGCGGCCGATTCGGAAATCGGTCACACGCCGCGCACATTCGGAAAATCATCCCGCAGCAACGCATGCTCAACCATTCCCGCGCTCACCGACACGCCTGCGGGCCCGTCACAATTCGACGCACAAATACGCCCGCCCTGGACCGTGGCGCTCCCGAAACGTCCACCCGGTGCCCCTCGGCACCGAAGTCGACTCGGCTACCCTCTCTGCGGTGATCGTGCTGTTACCTCCGTCGGAGACCAAACGTGCGGGGGGCGACGGCCCATCGCTGACCATCGACGCACTCAGCTCCCCCGCGCTACATCCACTGCGTGCCGCGCTGGTCGACGAACTCGTCGCGCTGTCCGCCGATCGCGAGACCTGCCGCCGCGCGCTGGGCATCACCGCGGCACAAGACGGCGAGATCGACCGCAATGCAGCACTTTTGACATCAGGGACTCTTCCGGCGATCCACCGCTACACCGGAGTCCTTTACGACGCACTGGATGTCGACTCCCTACGTGGCGCCACCGCGGCCCGCGCCCGGGCGCGCCTGGCGGTCGGTTCGGCACTGTTCGGGCTGCTGCGTGCCGACGACCCGATACCCGCATATCGCCTCTCGGCGGGGTCCAAACTGCCCGGGCAACCGACGCTGGCCGCCCGGTGGCGACCTGTGCTCGAACCCGTACTGGCCGATATCGCCGCCGGCGAATTGGTGGTGGATCTGCGTTCCGGATCGTACGCGGCACTGGGCCGGCTGCCCGGTGCGGTCACGGTTGATGTGTTGTCGGAGAACAGTTCTGGCAAGCGGACGGTGGTGAGCCATTTCAACAAGGCCCACAAGGGCAGGCTGGCCCGGGCCCTGGTGTCCAGCCGGTCCGAACCCGACGATGCCGGCAAGGTCGCAGCGCTCGCCCGCCGGGCCGGCATGCGGGTCGAGCGCACCGGCGACGAGCTGACCATCGTGATTGCGGCCTGAGCCGTCGACCCGTAGATAAACCGTGACATCACAACGTGATCACGGCCCGCGTCGATGCGGTGCGGGTCCCCGGCCGGCTGCTAGCTTGCGGTACATGCCCCTGCTCCGCCGCATCCTGGGACTAGTGGTCACCGCCGTGCTACTGGCCGGATCGGTGTCCGTCGGCGCACCGAACGCTGCGGCGTTCTCCAGTGCCGGCGGGCCGATCGAACTGCTGCAGGTGCCCTCACCGTCGATGGGCCGCAACATCCCCGTGGGGTTCCAGGGCGGTGGACCGCATGCGGTGTACCTGCTCGACGGCCTGCGGGCCCAGGACGACTTCAGCGGCTGGGATATCAACACCCCTGTCTTCGACTGGTTCTACCGTTCCGGGCTGTCACTGGTGGTACCGGTCGGCGGGCAATCGAGCTTCTATACCGACTGGTATGCACCGGCGAAGGGCAATGCGGGCACGACCACCTACAAGTGGGAGACGTTCCTGACCCAAGAACTGCCCGCATGGCTGGCGGCCAACCGCGGGATCAGTCCGACCGGCAATGCGGTGGTGGGATTGTCGATGTCGGGCGGGTCGGCCCTGACCCTGGCGATCTGGCATCCCACCCAGTTCATCTTCGCCGGCTCCCTGTCCGGTTTCGTCAATCCCTCACTGGGACTGTGGCCCACGCTGATCGGTGTGGCGATGAGAGATGCCGGCGGATACCGGGCCACCGACATGTGGGGCCAGAGCACCGACCCGGCGTGGCGGCGCAACGACCCGATGGTGAACGTCGCCACGCTGGCCGCCAACGGCACCGCGGTCTGGGTGTATTGCGGTAACGGCGCCCCGTCCGAACTGGACTCCGGATCCGACTTCGGCGGTCTGTACAGCGCCCAGTTCCTGGAGAACATCACGCTGAACACCAACAAGGAGTTCCAGAAGCGTTACGTCGCCGCCGGCGGCCGCAACGGGGTGTTCAACTTTCCCCCCGACGGGACACACAGCTGGGGCTACTGGGGATCGCAGCTGCAGGCGATGAAGCCCGATCTGCAACGTGTGTTGGGTGCCACTCCGGCTGCCTGAGCAAAGCGCATCGGCCTCGGGGCTGGATCGGTAGCGTCATCCGCATGAAGTTGATCTCGCCGACCGACGCGATGTTCCTGCTCGGTGAGTCCCGCGAGCATCCGATGCACGTGGCCGGACTGCAGCTGTACCGGCCACCCGAGGGGGCGGGCCCCGAGTTCGTCACCGACATCTACGAGTCGATCGCCAAATGCGACGAATTTCAGCCCGCCTTCCGTAAGCACCCCGCCAGCATGTTCGGCGGAATCAGTAATCTGACTTGGGCTTTCGACTCCGACGTCGACATCGACTATCACCTGCGCAGGTCGGCGCTGCCCCGCCCGGGTCGCGTGCGTGAGCTGCTGGAGCTGACCTCACGACTGCACGGGACGCTGCTGGACCGGCACCGTCCGCTGTGGGAGGCGTATCTCGTCGAGGGTCTGCACGACGGACGATTCGGCGTCTACACCAAGATCCACCACTCGTTGTTGGACGGGGTTTCCGCGCAACGGCTGATGATCCGCACCCTGTCCGCCGATCCCGACGACAGGCAGGTACGAGTGCCCTGGGCACTGCCTCCGCGCACGCGGCCGGCCACGCCGGCGCGCCGCGGGTCCTCATTGCTGGGAGCCGCCACGGGTGCGGTCGGCGCGATGGCCGGACTGGCGCCCTCGGCGCTCACGCTGGCCCGTGCCGCTCTGGTGGAACAGCAGCTGACGTTGCCGTTCCGCGCGCCCAAGACCATCTTCAACGTGCCGATCGGCGGCGCACGCCGGTGCGCGGCCCAGTCCTGGCCGTTGGCCAGGATCAAGGCGGTCAAGGACGCCGTCAGCGGCGCGACCGTCAACGACGCCGTGCTCGCGATGGCTGCGGGCGCGTTGCGTGCCTATCTGTTGGAGCAGCAGGCGCTGCCCGAAACTCCCTTGGTGGCAATGGTTCCGGTGAGTCTGCGTGGTGAGCACGAACAGGACGCCGGGGGGAACATGGTCGGCACCATCCTGTGCAATCTGGCAACCGATATCGCCGATCCGCTCGAGCGACTGGAGAAGATCAGCGCATCCATGCGCGACAACAAGCAGGTGTTCGCCGAGCTGCCGCGGCTGGAGGCGCTGGCTCTGTCCGGCTTCCTGATGTCGGGCATCGCGCTGGGCCTGCTCCCGGGCTTCGTGTCCTCGGCGCCGCCCCCGTTCAATATCGTCATCTCGAATGTGCCCGGTGCCAGGCAGCCGATGTACTGGCAGGGAGCGCGCCTGGACGGCAACTATCCGCTGTCCATCGCGCTGGACGGCCAGGCACTGAACATCACGCTCACCAACAACGCCGACAACCTGGATTTCGGGTTGGTGGGCTGCCGGCGCAGCGTGCCGCATCTGCAGCGGCTACTGACCCATCTGGAGGATTCGCTGGCCCTGATGGAACATGCCGCCGGCCAGCGTTGACCCCGTAAACACCTGCCGTGTCACAGAATTGACTCTGCTTGACAACGGATCGACATCCACCGAATCGACACCTTGTGCGAATTCCGATTCGCGATAGGTTCTATTTGTCGCCGCCGCAAGGAGAATCGGATTCCATGTCGCACGTCTCGAATCGTTCTGCGCTCACGGCGGTGGCGGCAGTCGGGCTCTACTGCTCAGTGCTGATCATAAACCCCGCGGCGATCGCCGATGCGGAATCCGCGGCGAGTCCCGGGGTGCCGTGCCTGGACATGGTGCAGCAGTTGGCGGCCTCCCCCGAGATCGTTCCGGAGGCACTCATGGCGCCGCCTGATGTTGTCATGCCGCCGCCGCTTCCGGCTGCCCCGGCGCCGGCGGAGCCGCTGGTCGAGGCCTCGGCGGTGGTACCCGAGAGCGCCGCACCCGTCGTGGCTGCCGCATCCGATGCGGTGCCGGCGGTGCCGGTCGTCGCAATCCCGGCTCCCGAGGCAACGGCTGCTGACGCGATGGCTCCTGCGGCCGTCCCCGCGGCCCTTCCGGCCGCGGACGTCGTCGCCGTCGATGCGGCACCTGCGGCGGCTGCCGCGGCGGCCCCCGCCGCTCTTGCCGCTCCGGTCGCGGCACCGGCCGTGCCGCTCGCGGTCCCGCCTGTGCCGCTGGGCGTCCCGATTCCCCTTGGTGCTGAACCGGTTCCGGCCATGGCACCCTTGATCGAAGCCGCCGCACCGGTACCCGATGCGGCGCCGGTGGCCGCGCCCGCGGTGGTCGACGCCACACCGGCGGCCAATGTGGTCGCGGTGGCTCCCACGCCCCCCGTCGTCGATGCCGCTCCGCCGGCCCTGCCCGCGGCAGCCGCACCGATGGTGGCACCCCCGCCTGTCGAAGAGGTTCCCCCGGCGCCCGCGGCGGTGGCCGCGCCGCCTCCGCCCGCCGATATCGCCGCGATCCCGGCACCACCTGCCGACGCGGCACCGTTGGACGCCGCCGCGGCCCCGGTCGATGCGGCGGCGATCGCCATCCCGCCGGCCGTGGCCGCGCCGCCGGTAGCCGCCGCGCTACCGATTGATGCGATGGGAAGCGTGCTTCCGATGCTGGCTTCGGCGCCGGCGGTGGTCGCGGCCACCCCTCCACCCCCGCTGGCACTGCCGGCGGTGCCCGGCTTACCGGATTTCCCGACCGAACTGACGCTGCCACACGATCTGGTCTGTGCGGGCACGGCCTGGTCGGCGAATGCCGATGGCGCCCATCATGATACCGATTCGAGTGTCAGTTCAGACCGTGCACGCTGGGACGACGGGCGCCACGAGGACGGCTGAGCGTCAGGCGCTCGGAGCGCGGACGACGACGGGCGCCGCCGGAAAGTAGATCGCCATCTCGGAGCGCGACTTGCGAAGGGCCGCAGTGCCGTAACCCTTCTTGCGATGCTCGGGGTGAATCCAGATCCGCACCTCGACCTCGTGGCCGTTGAGTTCACCGAACACCAACCCGACCTTCTGGTCACCCTCAAGCGCGACGAACCACGCGGCTTCCTCGGCTTCGACCCTGGCCAGTGCCGAAGCGATCTCGTCGTCGAGTGCACCGGCCGGCGCACCGGAACCGTCGCCGGCGGCACCCTGGTCCTGGATACGCACCTCGAAGATGTCACGGTCCTCGGCACCCGAAAACGCGCGCAGCGCCAGGGTTTCGGCCGAGGACGCGGGGCGCTCGTTCAGGGTGAACGTCAGCTGGCTGTTCAGATCGTCGAGTTCCTCGGCGATGATGCGGCGCGATTCCTTGGTGAGCCGGTCGAAGGACAGCCCGATGACCGCCTCGCCGCCGGCATGGGTGGTGCCCAGCAGGGTGGCGATGGCTTCGACGGCCGCGTCGCGGTCTTCGGCGTCCACGATGATGTCGAGCACCTCGTGCCGGCGATCGAGCGCCTTCACCAGGGCATCGGCGATGTCACGACGGGCTGCGGCACGATCCAGATCGGTCATGCCACCAGCCTAGTCCAGCCTCACGTCGTGGCGAACTGCTTCGCGTCGTAGAGGCGCGCCCATTCCGCACGTGGCCGGATGGAGACGTCCACATCGGTGGCTTTCGCGCGCAGCGCCCCCGACGTGGCTTGATCTTTCGGGGTCAGCTTGAACGGATCCCAGCTGAAGAAGCGGCAGGAATTTTCCCAGGTGATCTTGTTGATATCGGAGTCGGACGCGCCCGCCGCGTTCAGTTCGGCGAGCACCTGCTCAGGTGCGTCCGGCCAGAAGCAGTCCGAGTGCGGGTAGTCGCATTCCCAGGCGATGTTGTCGATACCGATCTCGTGCCGCAGTCTCAGCGAGGTCTTGTCGGTGACGTAGCAGGCCAGCGAGTGCTCGCGGAAGACATCGCTGGGCATCTTGTCGCCGAAGTCCCGGCGCAGCCATTTCTGGTTGGTGTAGTGCCGGTCGCTGCGGTCCAGATAGAACGGGATCCAGCCGATGCCCCCTTCGGAGAAGGCGAACTTCAGGTCCGGGTAGTTGCGCATCGCCGGGCCCCACAGCAGGTCCTGGGCGCACATCGCCGATACCTGGGTGGCCAGGATGATCAGATTGTCGATCGGGGCATCTTTGGCCATCGAGATCGCGCCGAAGCCGGTGCCGATGTGCAGGCACATCACCACGTTCTCCTCCGAGAGCGTGCGGAAGACCGGGCCCCAGTAGTCCTCGTCGAAATAGCTGGGCAGCCCTTCCAGGTGGGGCAGTTCCGGCATGGTCACCGCGCGGCAACCCTTGGCCGCCACCCGCCGGATCTCCGTGGTCATCGCCTCGGGATTCCAGGTGGGCAGGATGGAGATCGGGATGAACCGGTCCGGATACGATCCGGCCCACTCGTCGATGTGCCAATCGTTGTAGGCCGACACCATCACCAGTGTCGCTTCTTCCCTGTGCATGTTGAGATGCCGCGCCGAGAAACCGGTGAACGTCGGGAAACACATCGAGGCCAGGATGCCATTGCGATTCATATCGCGGACCCGCTCGTGGACGTCGTAGACCCCGGGACGCATCTCGGCGAAGCCGGCGGGATCGCGACCCCATTCCTCGGGCGGCCAGGACACCACGGCGTTGAGTCCGCTGACACCCTGCGGCCGGCCCTGGTACATCCACTGGTCGACGCCCTTGTCATCGGTCACCACGATCGGCGCCTCCGGCTTGTACTTGGCCGGCACATGGTTGAGGAACATGTCGGGTGGTTCCACGACGTGGTCGTCGATGCTCACCAGGATGAGGTCGTCGGTCTTCATACCTAACTAGTACCCTCGGAACTCGTGACCGTCTCTGCGCTATCGGACAGACGTTTACCTGTTTCGGCCAATATCGACGCCCCGCGCCGGCCGGTGATCGAATTGCGCCGAGGCGGACAGGCGCTGGCCGGCAGCTACCTCTACGAGGGTGACGGCCTGATCACCGGGTGGCACTCCCATGAGGTGCACCAGATCGAATACGCCGTGGCCGGCGTGGTCGAGGTGGAGACGGACTGCGCGCACTATCTGCTGCCACCTCAGCAGGCCGCATGGATACCGGCCGGCCTGGAACATCAGGCGGTGATGAATCCGGACGTGAAAACCGTTGCGGTGATGTTCGATCCGTCGATGATTGCCGAGCCCGGTGATCGCGCCCGGATCATCGCGGTGTCGCCGTTGATCCGGGAGATGATGATCTACGCCCTGCGCTGGCCGATCGATCGGCGCCCCGGCTCCGTCCACGCCGAGCGTGTCTCGGAGGGCTTCTTCGCCACGCTGGCCCATATCGTCACCGACGCGCTCGATCACGAGGCGCCGCTGAGCCTGCCGACATCGGACCATCCGATCGTGGCGACCGCGCTGGCGTATACGAAGGAGCATCTGGACTCGGTGACCGTCGCGGATGTCAGCCGGGCAGTCGCGGTGTCGGAACGCACCCTGCGCCGACTGTTCTCCGACACCTTGGGACTGTCCTGGCGGACCTACCTGCTGCACGCCCGGATGCTGCGGGCCATGGCGCTGCTCGCCGCGCCGGGCCAGTCGGTCCAGGCGACTTCCTCGGCGGTCGGGTTCGACAACCTGAGCTCGTTCACCCGCAGCTTCACCCAGTTCTGCGGCGAAACTCCGTCGGCCTACCGGCGCCGCGTTGCGGGCACTCCCGGCTGAGGGTTCAGCGGCCGCGTTTTTCATGTTTCGGTCAGGTAAACGCTATAGTCAGGCCATGCGAGACAGAGCGGTCTCCGCCGAAACCGAGACCTTATACGCGCGCCACATCACGCGTGACATCACCCGCGAGGCCCTGCGTCTGCACGTGCTGGCCGTCGCACACAGCGTCCACACCGTGCACCCCGAATTCATCGCCGATATCGCCCTCGAGCGCATCGTGCCGGACGCGACCGTGCCCGCCTTCGAGCTGTGGGTGAGCGGGCTGTGGGAACGCATCGACGGCGGCTACGCGATCATGGACTCCGAGTTCATCGCCCATATGACCCAGCGCGCGGCCGGGCATCACCTCAGGTCGGTGCAATGGCGGCTGCGGCAGCGGGCCATCGCGGTATGCCGGCGATCGTGGCGGGCACTCAACAGCGAGAGCGTCATCCCGCTCTGACCGGTTCAACCCCGGGATTCAGGACGGCGGTGCACCCGCACTGTCCGGATCGACCTGCACGGCATACGAGGTGATGGCGGCGATCCGGTTGTCGGCGAACTCGAAGATGTCGCAGCCTGCCACCGCCGTCACCCCATTGGGCCCGCTGTAGCGGGAGAACATGTCCACCGCGACCACGTCACCCTGGGCCGCCACCACACATCGGTCCACACTCGTGACCGTGTCGGCCAGGCCCTCCCGGGTTTCCCGGCATGTCCGGATGACGGCGTCGGCACCTTCGAGCACCATGAATCCGACGATCGTCCAGCGCACGTCTTTGGCCAGATGGCCGAGCGCGTCCTCGAACCGATGCGTGGAGAACGCCAGCGCGACAGCGCCCGGGTCGATCGGCTGATCGCTTGGCTCGGCCATGAGCTCCTCCTTGAACGTGATCGATCGATTCGACCAATGCCCGCGAACCTTATCCGGTGGGTGCAGCGTCGAGTGGTGAACCGCAGGTGCTGCCGCAAATCCGTTGCGCCGGAGTACCCGTCAGTCCGCCGCCTGTTCGGGTTGCCACCCACACCCCGGCACCGCAGGATGGACGGCCATGGATGCACGCACCGCGAGTGAGCTGGCCGGGATCGACGCGATCGGGCAGGCGGCGCTCGTGGCGGCCGGCGAGCTCTCGGCGACCGAATTGCTGGACGCGGCGATCCTGCGCCTGGAGTCGGCCCGGCATCTCAACGCGGTGATCACCGATCTGTTCGAGCGCGGCCGCGACCAGGCCGCCGCGCTGGATGCCGGCGGGACCCTGCGTGACGGCAGCGCGGGTCCGGTCGCCGGAGTTCCGTTTCTGCTCAAGGACCTTGGTGCGTCGCTGGCCGGCGCCCCGGAAGCCATGGGATCGCGTGCGCTGCGCACCCACGTGGCCGCGGAATCGGCGTGGATCGTGCAGCGTTACCTCGCGGCGGGACTGGTGGTGTTCGGCAAGACCAACACCCCGGAATGGGGTAACCACTGCACCACCGAGCCGTCGCTGTTCGGCCCCACCGTCAACCCGTGGTCACCGGATATCACTCCGGGTGGATCGAGCGGCGGATCGGCGGCGGCGGTGGCCGCCGGTGTGGTCCCGGCGGCCTCCGGTGGCGACGGCACCGGTTCCATCAGGGTGCCCGCCGCATGTTGTGGACTGGTCGGGCTCAAACCGCGGCGCGGCCGGACGTCCTTCGCCCCCGGTGCCGGGCACGGGCTTGAAGGTCTGGTCAACGAGCACGCGCTGACCCGGACCGTGCGCGACAGCGCCGCACTGCTGGATGT
This sequence comes from Mycolicibacterium fluoranthenivorans, assembly GCF_011758805.1. NCBI lineage: Bacteria > Bacillati > Actinomycetota > Actinomycetes > Mycobacteriales > Mycobacteriaceae > Mycobacterium > Mycolicibacterium fluoranthenivorans. The sequence goes on from NZ_JAANOW010000001.1 coordinate 3,403,904, forward strand.
GGTGGCCGGCGGCGCGCCCGGCGACCCCTACGGCGCTCCAGCTCCGGCGCAGCCGTATCTGACGGCGATCGGCCACGCACCGGATCCGGTGCGCATCCTGCTCGCGACGGAGTCACCGTTCCCCGGACCACGGACCGATCCCGAGGTCGTCGCGGCGGTGCAGGCCGCCGGAGCGCTTCTGGCGGATCTCGGACATCTCGTCGAATCCGGGTTGCCCTCAATTGACTCCGACGCCGTCGCCGACGCCATCGCGGTGCTGCACACCGTCAGCAACGCCGAACTGCACGCGCTGGCCACGGCCCATCTGGGCCGCGAACCACTCGAGGACGAATTCGAGCCCAGTACCTGGGTGATGGTGCGCGAGGGTTTCCGGACCACCGGTGTGGAGTACGCATCGGCGATCTCGGCCGTGCACGCCCAGACCCGCCGATTCGTGGCGGGCCTGGGCGCCCACGATGTGCTGTTGGTGCCGACACTGCTCACCGGTCCACCGCCCTACGGTCTGCTGGACCAGCCGCGGGGCACCACCCGCGCGTTCTTCGACGTCGAGTTCGCCACCACCGGTTGGACCACACTGGCGAATGTGACCGGCTGGGCGGCGATCTCGTTGCCCCTGGGCACGACATCGGCCGGCCTGCCGATCGGGGTGCAGTTGATGGCCCCCGACGAGACGGTGCTGCTGCAACTGGCTGCCCAGCTCGAAGCGGCGGCCCCGTGGGCCGGCCGGTATCCGCCGGCCTGGTTCGGTCAGTGACCGTCTCGGTCACCGTGGCCGGGAGCCTCGATCTGCTGCACCTCACAGCGGGATCCACAGACCCAGGAACCAGAAGCCCCAGCCGTGGTGGTTGTCGTCCCACACCGGGTTCACGCGCTGGCCGTTGTAGTTGAACGGCTGGTGGTCCTGCCGGCCCTGGTCGATGCCACGGCCGTTCCAGTCCGGCGCCGGGCCTTGATCCGGTCCCCCGCCGGGCCCGCGATTCGGTCCCTGGTCCGGATGCTGCCCGCAGGCCCCCGGCTGGGGTCCGCACGGACCAGGTCCGGGATCCGCGGCAGCGGTGCCGAGGCCGAGCAGCCCGCTCAGGCCGACTCCGACCGTCAGTGCCGAAGCGGCGGCAATGTGCTTGAGATTCATCGTCAACTCCTGTTCGACGGGCATGCCGTGGAAGCCGCCCGCCAAACGAGTGTCAAAGCCCCAGCTTGTTTTTTGCTGTACCGCCCGTGTGCCCCACATATAAAACGTTTGTGCAGCAGAACCGGTCACGGTGTGACATCGAGTCGGCGTGTCCGATTGACATCCGACACCCGGACGGCTTGAGCGCGTAAGGGCCGCTCGCCAGCCGTGATGTGAACGACGATTGGGTTCCGCGGTGGCACATGACACACTCAGCTCATGGTTCCTGCTATTGCACGCCCGAAACTCGAGGGCAACATCGCGGTCGGTGCAGGCCGCCAGATCGGGTTTGCCGAATTCGGCGACCCGCAGGGTCGGGCCATCTTCTGGTTGCACGGCACTCCCGGGGCCCGCAGGCAGATTCCCGCCGAGGCCCGTGCGTTCGCCGAACTGGGGCGCATCCGGCTGATCGGCGTGGACCGCCCCGGCATCGGCTCGTCCACGCCCCACCAGTACCCGAACGTGCTGGCCTTCGCCGAGGACCTGCGCGTCATCGCCGACACGCTGGGCATCGACAATTTCGCGGTCATCGGCCTGTCCGGCGGCGGGCCGTACACCCTGGCGACGGCAGCAGCCATGCCCGAACGCGTGATCGCAGCGGGCGTGCTGGGTGGGGTCGCGCCATATGTGGGTCCGGACGCCATCAGCAGCGGACTGATGAACCTGGGATCGACGGTCGCCCCGGTGCTCGAGGTGGCCGGACTACCCATCCGTCTGGTGGCCGGCACGTTGATCAAACTGCTCGGTCCGGTCGCCTCCCCGGCGCTGGAGATCTACGCCAGGATCTCACCGGAGGGCGATCGCCGCCTGCTCGGCCGGCCGGAGTTCAAGGCCATGTTCCTCGACGACCTACTCAACGGCACCCGCAAGCAGCTCGCCGCCCCGTTCGCCGATGTCATCGTGTTCGTGCGGGACTGGGGTTTTCGCCTCGACGAAGTCAAGATTCCGGTGCATTGGTGGCACGGCGACAAGGACCACATCGTCCCGTTCGCGCACGGCGCGCACGTGGTGACCCGGCTGCCGGAAGCAGAGATGACGGTCCTGCCCGGCGAGAGTCACCTGGGCGGGCTGGGCCGGGCCGAAGAGATACTGCGTACGATGCTGGAGATCTGGGATCGCGACGGCCGCACCTGACTTGAAAGGAACTCAGCCAGTGGATCTTTCGGGCATCGGAATCTGGAGCGCCCAGCTACGGTACGGCGACGCGGCAGCGGCCGCCGACGCGGCGGCGGAGCTCGAGGAACTCGGCTACACGGCGTTGTGGATCCCTGACGTCGGCGGCCCGGTGATCGACTCGGTGCAGAACCTGCTCGCCGCCACCACCCGCGTGGTGATCGCCACCGGCATCCTCAACCTGTGGATGCACTCCCCCGCCGACGTCGCGGCTGCGCACGCTCGCCTGTCCGCCGATCACGGCAGGCGCTTCCTGCTCGGCATCGGTGTCAGCCACGCTCCGCTGATCGACTCGAAAACTCCTGGCACATACCGCAAACCGCTCGCGGCGACGGCCGCCTTCCTGGATGGCCTCGATAAGGCCGACGTGCCGGTGCCCGCCGACGAACGGGTGCTCGCCGCGCTTGGGCCCAAGATGCTGGCGCTGGCCGCGCACCGCTCCCGCGGTGCGCATCCCTATCTGGTCACTCCCGAGCACACCGCCACCGCGCGGGCCACGCTCGGTCCCGGACCTCTGCTTCTGCCGGAGCAGACCGCGGTCCTCAGCACGGATGCCGAACATGCCCGCGCCATCGGGCGGGACTGGCTGCGCAGCTACCTGGCGATGCCCAACTACTACAACAACTTGCTGCGGTCCGGCTTCACCGCCGACGAACTCGATTCCGTCAGCGACCGACTCGTCGATGCGATCGTGGTGTGGGGTGACGAGGACGCCATCCTGGCGCGGATCGACGAACACCGCGCGGCGGGGGCCGACCACGTGTGCATTCAGGTCCTCGACAGCGATCCGCGCGCGCTTCCGCGCGAACAGTGGCGCAGGCTGGCCGCCGCACTGCACGGATGAGCGGCGGGCTGGGGGCACCTCCCGCGTGCGGGGAAGAGCGTAGCGACCGGGTACTTCGGCACAGCCTGGATATCGGGGTCTACGTTCCCCAGATGGGCATGACGTATCCGGATGTCCTGCACCGTGCGCACCGCTGCGAGGAGCTCGGCATCGAGTCGCTGTGGCTCTACGACCACCTGTGTGGGCCCGGCGCGCCCGAGATCGACTCACTGGAAGCCTGGACCCTGGCAACAGCCCTGCTCAGCCGGACAGAACGACTGCGGGTCGGACATATGGTGTTGTGCAACCAATTTCGCCATCCCGCGGTGCTGGCCAAGATGGCGACCACCCTGGACCAGATCTCGGCGGGCCGGCTGCAGCTGGGGCTGGGCAGCGGATCCATCGAGGACGAGCACCTGCGTACCGGGCTGGACTGGGGAACGTTCGCCGAGCGCTCCCGGCGGCTCGGCGAAGCCCTGGAGATCCTCACCCAGGCGTTCGCAAGCGGACGGGTCGACTTCGCCGGCGAGCACTACCAGGTCCGTGAGATGCCGATCAGGCCCGGGCCGGTGCAGCAGCCGCGTCCGCCCATCGTGGTCGGCGGGGTCGGGGAGAAACACACGCTGCCCCTGGTGGCCCGGTACGCCGACGTGTGGAACGTGCCGACCTATGCGCTCGGCGAACTCGAACGCAAGCTGTCGGTGCTGCGGGCGCTGTGCGCCGATATCGGCCGGGACCCGGCGACGATCGTGATGTCGGTCGAGGCCGTGATGGCATTGTCGCCCGATGAGGCCACCCTGCCGGAGGTGCGCGCAGTTGCCGAAAAGCGGTTCGGCGGGCCGGGTTTCGGGTTGCAGGAGGGCGGGCTGATCGGCACCGCACCGATGATCGTCGAGCGCCTGCAGCACTGGCGTGAGCTCGGCTTCGGGCAGGTGGTGCTGTTCACGCACGACCGCGGCAGCGACCGCACCCTCGAGCTGCTCGCGTCGGGCGTGATCAGCGAATTCGCGCGTTAGCGGGGTCGTACAGTGCCCTGCGCGACACCGTGACCGGATATCGGGTGCCGCCCACGTTCACCTCGTAGGTGCCCCCGTCGATCCACTCGGCGTCGATCACCCGACCGTCCTCGGCGCGCAGATAGGCCAGACCGACACAGGCTCCGGTCGTCGCACCCCACGCTGCCGAAGTGACCTGACCCGCCACCACACCGTCGCGCAGGATCAGCTCGCCACCCCACAACATCGGCTCCGGCGAGGACACCGCGAATCCGACCAGCCGGCGCCGAGGACCTTGCGCCCGCGCCTGTTCCACCGCGGTACGGCCCAGGAAATCGATGTCGGTGCCCAGCTTGCAGGTGAACAGCTGACCGGCTTCCACCGGACCGTCGCCGGGTGTGAGCTCACGACCGAACGCCCGGTAGCTCTTCTCCAGCCGCAGCGACTCGATGGCGTAGTAGCCTCCGCGCACCACTCCCAGCGCCTGCCCCGCCGCCAGTAGATCCTCGTACACACCGACCGCGAACTCGGATGGTACGTAGAGCTCCCAGCCCAGCTCGCCGACATAGGTGAGGCGAGTGGCGCGGACCGTCGCGTATCCCAGCGAGATCCGCCGGCTGGTGCCGAACGGGAAGGCGGCATCGGCGAGGTCGGCGTCGGTGAGCACGGCGAGCAGGTCGCGCGAGCGCGGGCCCATCACCCCGAAAACGGCCAGCGCCGACGTGATGTCGACCAGATGAGCATTGACCCCGGCCGGCAGGTTGCGGCGGATGTGGTCCTGATCGCGCTCGGTGGTCGCCGCACTGCTCACGATCAGGAACTCGTCGGCAGCCGTCCGGGTCACCGTCACGTCGGATTCGTAGGTACCGCGGTCGTTGAGCATGCCCGTGTACACGGTGCGCCCCACATCCACCCCGACGTCGGCGGTACACAACCACTGCAAGGCCGACTCCGCACCCGCACCCACCATCAGGTACTTCGAGAAGGAGGTCTGATCGAAGACGGTGACAGCTGTGCGGGTGGCGATCTGTTCGGCAGCCGAGAACGGCAGCCAATTCTGTTTGCCCCATGAGTATTCGATGTCGGGGGCCACCCCGGGTGGGGCGAAGAAATTGGCGCGCTCCCAGCCCATCCGACTGCCGAAGTTAGCCCCGGCCGCGGCCAGCAGGTGATGTACCGGTGAGCGCCGGAACGGTCGGGCACTGGCCAACTCCCGGTTCGGCCACGGGATCTCATAGTGCAGGCCGAGGATCTCCCCCACCCTGTCATGCAGCCATCGGGTGTTCCCGTTGAAGGGCGCGAAACGCCGGATATCGACACTGGTGAGATCCGAGGTCGGCGATCTGTTGACGATCCATTCGGCCAGGGCACGACCCGCCCCACCGGCCGAGGCGATCCCCACCGAGTTGAACCCGGCGGCGACGAAGAAGTTCCGACACTCCGGGGCCTCGCCGAGGATGAACTGATTGTCCGGCGTGAAGCTCTCCGGTCCGTTGTAGAACTTCTTGATCCCGGTCTCCTCGAGGGCGGGGATCCGTAACATGGCGTTGTCCATCAGGATCTGAAAATGATCCCAATCCTCCTCCAGCAGCTGGAATTCGAAGGGGTAGGGCAACGCGTCGGGACTGACCCACGGCTTGGCTTCCGGCTCGAACCCGCCGATCACCAGACCGCCGACCTCTTCCTTGAAATACGTGTAGCCGTCCGGGTCGCGCAGAATCGGCATATCGGTGTGTACACCGGCAATGGTCTCGCTCACGACGTAGAAGTGTTCGGCCGAATGCAGGGGCACGTTGACCCCGGCCAGTGCGCCCACCTGTTTGGCCCATTGGCCGGCGCAGTTCACGACGATCTCGGTCTCGATATCGCCGTGGTCGGTGCGGACGCCGGTGACCACACCGTCGCGCAAATCGACGCCGGTCACCCGGACATGCTCGAACACGCGCGCACCGCGCAGCCGAGCCCCCTTTGCCAGCGCGAGGGTCAGATCGGTCGGGTTGGCCTTACCGTCGCCGGGCAGCCAGATCGCCCCGGCCAGATCGTCCACCCGCATCACCGGATAGTGCGCCAAAGCCTCTTCGGGGGTGAGTATCTCGCATTCCATGTCGAACGCCGCCGCGTTCGCCGCGGTACGGCGCAGCTGGATCAACCGATCCTCGGTGCGCGCCACCGTGACACCGCCACACCGTTTGTAGCCCGCCGACAGTCCGGTCTCGCGTTCCAGTTCGGCGTACAACTGGGTCGAGTACTGCACCAACCGGGTTCCGCTCTCCGAGGCACGCAGCTGCCCGACCAGACCCGCGGCGTGCCAGGTGGTGCCGCACGACAGCTGCCCCTGTTCCACCAACACCACGTCGGTGTGCCCGAGTTTGGTGAGGTGATAGGCCACGCTGGTGCCGATCACCCCGCCGCCGATGATCACCACCCGAGCCCGGTCCGGTAGCGGCTTGTTCGTCATCGTTGTCCCCTCATGGTCAATCGGCGGCCGCGACATCGTCGAGAAGCTGGCTGAAGTCGGGCCCGGTGAACTCCGCCACGGCCGCCTCATAGCGCTGCATGGCCCATTCCCAGAAGTCGAATTCCAGCTCACTGGAACCGTTCTGGATACATCCCCACAATGTCCAGCCGTACTGGGAAACCGTGCCCTGCAAGCGGGCCCGGGCCAGCTTGTGCCGAAGGGACCGCCCGTAATACGCGGTGACGAGCTCTTCGAGCTGATCCAGCGAGAGCCGGCATTCGCGCCAGATGTTGCCCAGTTCGAAACACGGGTCGTTGTTACCGGAGTACTCGTAGTCGATGATCCAGATCTGCTCTGGACCCTGGACGAAGTTGGCGGCCAGCAGGTCGTTGTTGCACGGTACCGTCGCGGTGTCCGCGGCCCGGAGCGCCCGGCGGATGTCGTCGAACCGGCCGGCGTGGTCCAGGTAATCTGCCGGGATGCGGAATCCGTTGTCCGTCACCACCTTCAGATAGCCGGTCTGCAGCGCGAACATGTCGAAGTCATTGCAGAACCGCGGCCCGGCGTGCAGTTTCCTGCAGCTCTGCGCGACCTTCGCCACCAGCCCCGGTCGTGCGAAATCCGTGTCGCGCAGGGCGTCGCCCTCGAGATAGCCGATCAGCAGGACACCCAGATCCGGGCGATAGTCCCACACCGGGGCCCCGACACCCGCCCGGTGCGCCGCGACGCTGTTGTGGAATTCGGCGTCCCGGTCGATGCCGAGCAGGTCACTGGAGGGACCCGAACACCGCGCGACGTACACCCCGTCGGCTGTGGTGATCTTGACGTTGCGATTGGTCAGCCCGCCCGGGAGGTCCTCGACGCGCCGGGGTCGACCGGACAACAGCGGTAGCGCGTCGAGTAGCGCATCGAGCGCAGCATCACCGAGCCGGTACGCCATCGCTCGAACATAACGACTTCCGCGACGGCGCGCGCCCTTAATCGAGTCCGAGCAGTTCCCGGCGCAACAGGTGCATGGCCACCGTGGTGGCGCGCTCGCGGACATCGCTTCGGTTACCGGGCAGTCGCAGCGTCCTGGTCAGCGGCTCACGGCCGGTCAGTGCCACGCTGAAACACACGGTGCCGACCGGCTTGTCGTCCGAACCGCCGCCCGGCCCCGCGATACCGGTGATGCCGACAGCGGTATCCGCGCCGAACCGGCTGAGCGCACCCTGCGCCATGGCGATCGCCACCGGTTCGGATACCGCTCCGTGGGCGGCGATCAGCTCGGCATCCACCCCGAGCAGGTCCACCTTGGCCTCGTTGGAATACGACACCACACCCCCGGCCAGGTATGCCGAGGAGCCGGCGCGGTCGGCCAGCCGCGCGGCCAGCATGCCCGCCGTGCAGGATTCCGCGGTGGCGATGGTGCGCCCGGCGAGCAGCGCCGCGATCTGTTCGTCGATCAACGCGCCGTCCTCGGAGAACAACTCGCGTGGGTAGCGCTCCCGCAGAAAGTCGACCAACGCCCGGTAGGCGGCGTCGTCCCGGGGCTCGTACCGGGTGACGATCTCCAGCTCACCCCGGCGCAGACAGGTGGTGATCTCCAGTCCGGCGAACCCGGGGATGTGGCTTTCGGCTTCCCGCAAGGCTTCCGCGAGACCGGACTCGGCCAGCCCGAACATCCGGACGGTTGCCTGCCGGTACTCGGTGCGGCCCGCGATCGCGCGTTGCGCGGCGGCCGAGGCGATGGCCCGCGACCACATCGGCTGCAGTTCACGAGGCGGGCCGGGCAGCACGATCACGACGGGTTTGCCCTCGGCGTTGCCGTCGACCACCACACCGGGTGCGGTGCCCTCCGGCTCGAGGATCTCCGCACCCACGGGCACCAGCGCCTGTTTCCGGTTGGCTGCCAGGACCGCTTCGAAATCGACGCCGGCGGGCAACCGTGACATCAGTCCGCGCAGGATGTCCGCGATCCGCGCCTCCAGTTCGGTATCGAGCACCAACTCGCGCCCGCAGAACCGGGCCACCGTCGCGACCGTCAGATCGTCGGCGGTGGGCCCGAGACCGCCGCTCGTGATGATGAGGTCGACCCCCTCGGAGGCGAGGAAGCAAAGCTGGGCCTCGACATCGTCGGCGCGGTCACCGCAGATGGTGATGTGCGCCAGTTCGACGCCGAGCTCGAGCAGCCGGTCGGCGATCCACGGGCCGTTGAGATCCTGGATCCGGCCGGTCAGCACCTCGGTGCCGGTAACGACGATTCCGGCACGCACCGTCACCGGGTCAACCAGCCCTGCACGGTCGCGAGGTCGCGCGAGTACTGCTCCATCACGTCGTCCTGATACCGAGAGCTGCCGCTGAGGTCATCTCCCGCCCAGATCACCCGCACCCTGGTCGCACCGCGCAGGTAGACGTCGGCCCGGTCCACGATGCGGCGTGACCAGCCCTGCTGTTCGGTGAGTTCGGCGAGTTGCTCTCGCGCACTGGCCTCTGACATCTGTCGTCCTCCTATGTATCCCGTCGCTTCGCTCGCCTGGGTCTGTGCCCGGCATCTGGGATCAATCCTGCCCCACGCGCGCGATCACTCGACCGGCACCACCACGGGCGCGGTGTTGTACCCGCTGACCCGCACGAAGTTGCCCCGGTCACCGTGGGCGATCACGGTGCCCCGCAGGTCGACGGTCTCACCGGGGAACACGGTGACATAGTTGTCGGTGTACTCGATGGGCAGGACCTCGTCGCCGTCTGCGGTGTCGGTGATCTCGGCCCGTTCGAAGAAGGCGATCTGCTTGCCGGGGTTGTGCAGCCTGATCGCGATATCCCGATCGCCGGCGCGCGTGGCGCTGACCTCCAGCGGCGCCTTGGCCAGATAGTTCAGCGCGGTCATATCGGCCCAGCCGACCTGTTTGAGGTCGAAGGCGGTGTCGTTGGCCGGGTCGCCGAGGTCATCGGGCTGTTGAGACTGCCAGTACACGTTCTGCGACACGACCGCGCCGGCGGCGTCGAGCAGTTCGGCGCGAACGAAGAACACCCTGGAATCGCGCGCTTCCCGCGGCAGCGTCAGCACGGTGTGGGCGCCTCCGGACCCGACGGCCACACCGTCGACCGTGCGGTCATCGCGGAGCCGGCCGGCCAGATCGTAGACCCGCACGCGGGCGCGCAGATCGGACACGTCGTTCGGGGTCTGGTTGACCACTTTGATCTCAGCGGTGCTGTGATTGCCCAGCGCGTAGGAATCGAACACCAGCGACAGCGGGCGCAGACCCGCCTTCGCCCCGTAGTACGCGCCACCGGGGCGAAGGTAGAAGTCGAAGATGTTGCCGAAGAACGACGGCCAGTGGCTGTTGAGCATCCAGTAGATGGTCATCTTGTGGTTGGCCCAGCCGTTGGCCGCGAACGCCTCGAACTGCGCACGCGTCGATTCGTAGTGGGCGAGTTGGGCTTTGCGGGTGAACTCCTCGACACCGGCGGACGGCCCGTAGCGGCGGTTGATGGCCCGCTGGATGCTGGTCAGTTTCGCGTTGCCCGGGTTGGAGCCGGCGTGAAAGGACCACGTGTCGTTGATCGGCCACAGCTTGTCGGGTGGAATGAACTGCTTGATGCTCGCCAGCGGCGGGATGTGCTCGTTGTCGCCCTGTTCGGCATTGGAACCGCGGGTGGCGCCGTACCGGCCGCTGAACCAGTAGCTCGGCGGCCGCCAGGTGTACGGGCCGGCCATGTGGATGCCGTCCCACTGCGGCCGACCCTGCTCGTCGTCGTGCCCGAACGACGAGACCGTGTCCACCACCGCGTTCTGCCAGTGCAGATCCCGCAGTACCGCGTGGTACTGGCCGCGCAGCGGTTCCGGTGGTAGACCGTCGCTGCCGTTGGCCCAGATCGCGACGGAGGGGTGGGAGCGCAGCATCAGAATCTGGGACCGCAGACTGGCCAGGGCCACGCTGCGGTCCTCGTCGTTCCACTGGGCCCATTTCTCCCACTGGTTGCAGCACATCCAGCCGACCATCAGTGGGATGCCCAGTTCATCGGCCCGCTCGATCAGCCGCTCCCCCGGGATCTTCGCTTCCAGCCGCAGCAGATTGAGGCCCAGATCCTTGGCGTAGCCGAGGATGGCGTCCTCGCGGTCGGGGTCGTTGTCGAACAGCAGATCCGGCGTGTACACCGCACCGCGCACCAGGAAGTCCCGACCGTTCACGGTGAGATAGAAGCTGCCGCCCGAACCCAGTTCCGGGAACTGCTCGTCGGTGTCCCGATGCTGGACGATGGTGCGGATACCGAAGCGCTGGGTACTGGTGTCGATCACCCGGTTGTATTGGCGGAACTCCAGTTTCAGGTCGTACAGGCTGGGATCGCCCATGGTGTAGGGCCACCACAGATCGGGGTGCTCGACGGTCAGCTGGGTGAACCGCGCGGGACTGAAGGTGACTTCGCGTCGTTCACCCGGGGACAGCGTGACCGGCTGCTCGACCTCGATCTGAGGTTTGCCCGGCCGGCTGATGGTGGCCCGCACCACGCCGTTGATCCGCCGGTCCGAGGAGTTGTGTACGTTGGCGTACACCGTCAGTCGTGCGGAATCCGTTCTGGGCAGCGGTAGTTCGGTGTTGACGGTGGCGTAGCCGATCTCGGCCGCACCGGCGGTGCGCAGGTAGACCGGCTTGAAGATGCCGGCATTGCGGTCCGGGATGAACGAGTTGCCGGCCACCGGGTTCTGGCCCGGCCCCTGGTAGCCGAGGTAACGCCAGTTGATCCAGTCCCACCAGCTGTCGGCCAGCTCGACACCGTCGACATCCTGCAGAGCGCGCTCCGGGATCACCTTGACCGCAAGCACGTTGGGCCCGGCACGGATCCAGCGGGTGACATCGAGCTCATGGGCGGTGTACATGCCGACGATCTGGCTGCTGTCGGCGACCAGCTGCCCGTTGAGCCAGATCTCGGCCCGGTAGTTGATCCCGGGGAACTCCAGCTGATAGTTGCTGTGTCCGCCCGGTGCATCGAAGGTGGTGCGGTACCACCAGTCCTGTTTGTAGAGGTCCTGCGGAACCTTGTCGAGCAGGTTCGTCCCGTAGTACAGGTCCGGGTATGTGCCGTCTTTCTCCAGCACGTCGAGCACGGTGGCCGGCATGTGCTGCACCGGGTGCCACGCACTGTCCTGGTAGCCGGGGGTGGAGATCGTCCGGCCGTCTGCGGGCAGGCCGGTCGCCGAGACCAGCTTCCAGCCCTGCGCGAGTTCGGTGGTGGTGGCGGCGGGTTCCGGCCGCGCGAAGGATGCGAAATCACCGGCGCCGAGCATCAGCACGATCAACAAGAGGGCGACACTGAACAGGGCAGTACGACGCTTCGGTGCCCCGATGGTGCCGCTCCCTCCGGTGGCTGTGTGCTCAAAGTGTCGGCCAGCCCAGCCGGCCGACACCATATTGTGCCTGCCCGCCGGGTCGCCGGTCGGCCCAGGGAGTGCCACCGGCGGGCGGGAGCGAAGCGACCGGGGGATTCACACCGGCGGGCGGGAGCGAAGCGACCGGGGGGATTTACACCCTCAGCGTCAGAAGACGTTGTCCTTGTGGTTGACGTCGGTGACCAGTCCGCCGTCGACGACGAACTCCGAACCGGTGGCGAACGACGACTCGTCGCTGATCAGGAAGACCACGAACGCGGCCACCTCCTCGGACTGACCGGGCCGGCCCAGCGGCGCGGTGACCATGTCCTCGGGGAAATGCTCGGTCATCGGGGTGCGGATGAAACCGGGATGCAGCGAGTTGACCCGGATCTTGTGCCTGCCCAGTTCCAGGGCCGCGGACTTGGCCAGACCGCGCACCGCCCACTTGGACGCCACGTACGGGTGCACCATCGGTGCACCCCGCAGGCCCTCGACGGACGACACGTTGATGATGGAGCCGCTGCCGGCAGCTTTCATCGATGCGACGCTGGCCTGCATGCCCAGAAAGGTCCCCGTCAGGTTGACGTCGATGACCTTCTGCCATTGGGACATGTCGAACTTTCCGATCTTGCCCAGTGCGACGATGCCCGCGTTGTTGACCAATCCGGTGAGCCCCCCGAAGGCCTCGTTGGCCGTGGCGACGGCGGCATCCCACTGGTCGGCCTGGGTGACGTCGAGGTGCACGTAGCGGGCGGCGTCACCGAGTTCGTCGGCCAGCACCTGCCCCGGCTCGTCGAGGATGTCACCGATGACGACCTTGCCGCCTTCGGCCACCAGCGCTCTGGCGTGGGCCGCACCCATGCCCTGTGCGCCGCCGCTGATCAGTACAACTTTGCCGTCCACGCGTCCCATGACGCGTGAGGCTACCCCATCAGGAACGCAAAACTAGAACCTGTTCCAATTCCCGTCCGGACCGCCCATACTGCGATAGACCAAACACCTGGAGGAGAATCGTATGGCCATTCGCGTGGCACTCGTCGGCACCGGAAACTGCGGCCGGTTGGCCCTGATCCAGCTCATCGAGGATCCCCGGTTCGAGCTGGTCGCGGTCGGCGTCTCCACCGACGAGAAGGTCGGCACCGACGCCGGTGCACTGGCCGGACTCGACGTCGTCACCGGTGTCACCGCGACGAAGGGCATCGACGCCGCCCTGGCCACCCAACCGGACGCCCTGGTGTACTGCGCGATGGGCGACACCCGCCCGGTGGAGGCCACCCGTGACGTGATGGCCGCGCTGTCGGCGGGCATCAACGTGGTGGGCTCCGCACCCGGTGGCCTGCAGTACCCATGGGGCGCCATGCCACAGAAGGCCATCGACCGGGTGGAAGAGGCTGCGCGCAGCGGCAATTCGAGTGTCTACATCACCGGGGTGGATCCCGGCTTCGCGACCGACCTCCTACCGTTCGCCATCGCCAGCACCTGCCAGCGCATCGAACAGATCAAGACCATGGAGATCGCCGACTACGCCACCTACGACGGGGCGGAGGTGATGTCGATCGTGATGGGCTTCGGCAACCCGATGGACCAGCCCGGCATGTTGTTCTATCCCGGGATCCTCAGCGCCGCCTGGGGTACGGCGATCAAGATGCTGGCCGCCGGCCTGGGCGTGGAGGTGGACGAGATCACTGAGAGCTACGAGCTGGAACCGGCCCCGGAGGACATCGAGGTCGCCACCGGGGTGATCGCCAAGGGCACGGTGGCCGCCATGCGCTTCGAGATCAACGGCATGGTCAACGGCAAACCGGTGATCGTCGTGGAGCACATCACCCGGGTGCGCGAGGACCTGCGCCCCGACTGGGCCCAGCCGGCCCAGCCGGGCGGCTCCTACCGGGTCGAGATCACCGGCGAACCGTCCTACGTCGTCGACATCTGCCCGACCAGCAGTCGTGGCGACCACAATTACGCGGCGATCCTCGCCGCCGCGGGCCGGATCGTCAACGCCATCCCCGACGTGGTGGCCGCGGCGCCGGGCATCCGGACCACTCTCGACCTGCCGCTGGGGACCGGCAAGGGACTCGTGCCGCGTTAGGTCCGCACACATGGCCACAATGGAGTGGTGCCCGATCCGATCGAGGAAATCCGCAGCGCTCCCAGCGGTCCGTCGGTGGGCGCGTTCTTCGACCTGGACGGCACCCTGGTCCGCGGATTCACCGCGACCGTGCACGCCGGGCACCGGTTCCGGCACGGCCAGGCCAGGTTCGGTGAGCTGACCGGCATCATCGAGGCCTCGGTGCGCTACAAGCTGGGCCGGATGGAATTCGAGCGCCTGTTGCAACGCGCCGGGGGCTATCTGGCCGGCGACGCCCTCTCCGACCTCGACGACCTCGGCGAGGACCTGTTCCGGCGGCGGACCATCGGACGGTTGTTCCCGGTGATGCGCGAGGTGGTGGCAGCACACCAGGAGTGCGGCCACACCGTCGTGATGAGTTCCTCGGCCATGACGCTGCACGCCGAGCCGGTGGCCCGTCACCTCGGGATCACCCACGTCCTGTGCAACCACTTCGAGACCGACGACGACGGCAGGCTGACCGGACGGATCGTGAAGCCGATCATCTGGGGCAGGAACAAAGCCCGTGCGGTCCTGCAATTCAGCGCCGCCCACGGTATCGATCTGCCGCAGAGCTTCGGCTACTCCGACGGCACCGAGGACCTGCCGGTATTGGAAGCCGTCGGACACCCTCGCGCGGTCAACCCACGCCCGGGTCTCGCGGCGGCGGCTGCGCAACGGGCGTGGCCGGTGTTGCGCGTCAGTTCCGGCGAGGGTCGGCGCTGGACCGCGCGGATGCGGCGCGACGCGCGTCGATGATGGCCCGCACCGTGCGCCGGCAACGACCGCAGTCGGCACCGGCGCCACAGACCGATGCCACCTCCTTGGTGGTGCACGCCCCGGCATCCACCGCAGCGGCCACCGTATGGCTGGTGATCCCGTTGCACAGGCAGACGAACATCAGTGCCCGGCGCCCGGGTCGGCGGGGATGTCGATCGCCATCATGTGGCAGAACCTGCCGATGAACACCGGCGGGTAGGCACCGACGCCGGCCTCGGAAAGCCATTCGGCCGCGTCGTCGGAGTCGTGCAGCCAGCGCCGCGCGCTGGACTCGTCGTCGACCTGCTGCAGGATCAGCATCTCGTGCGGGTCGTCGAAGGCCTTGAAGCTCCAGAATCTACGCACTCCGGTCGCCCGGAACGCCGCCGCCGATTCACGGACCCGGGCGCTCAGCGCCGACACATCGTCGACCGGCGTCACCATCGACACGATGGTGGGTGGTGCACCGGAGCGCAGATCGCCGTCCAGGTCGACACGATCGAAGAGTTCGCCGGCGAAGACCGCGGGCAGATCGGTCACCCCGACCGCGTCGAACCAGTCGAAGAACGTCCGGGACCGAATCAGGTCGCGCAACGGTTCATGGGCGTGCAGGACCAGGATGACCAGAACACGCTCGGGATCGGTGGTCGAGGCGTACACCAGAACGTGGTGGGCGCCGAGGTCGGCCAACGCGTCCACCCGGCGTTGTAACAGCGGCCACACCTGTGCCGGATCCGGTACCGAGTAGTCCGAGACCAGGACCAGCGAACCCCTGAGCCAGTCCGTCATGGCCGGCAGTCACCCCCAGTTCCCGACAGAACATGCACTGTTAATACGACTTACGGAAAACGGTAATGAGATTCTCCACCACTGTCGAGGTGCGGAGCTCCGCTAGCGGTTGCCGGGGCCTTGCCCTGGACACCCCGGCGTCGCCTAAACTAGAACACGTTTCAGTCGTCCGTTTCGCGATCGTCCCCAAGGAGAAGGCATGCATACCGCCCTCTGTGACCAACTCGGCATCGATCTGCCGATCTTTGCCTTCACCCATTGCCGCGATGTTGTCGTCGCCGTGAGCAAGGCCGGCGGCTTCGGTGTGCTCGGCGCCGTCGGCTTCACCCCCGAACAGCTCGAGATTGAGCTCAACTGGATCGACGAGCACATCGGCGACCACCCCTATGGTGTGGACATCGTCATCCCGAACAAGTACGAGGGCATGGACTCGAACATGACCGCCGACGAGCTCAAGACCACCCTCAATTCACTCGTCCCGCAGGATCATCTGGACTTCGCCAAGAAGATCCTGGCCGATCACGGAGTGCCGGTCGATCACAGCGACGACGATGCGCTGCAGCTGCTGGGCTGGACCGAGGCGACCGCGACCCCGCAGGTCGAGGTGGCGTTGCGGCACCCCAAGATGACGCTGATCGCCAACGCGCTGGGCACCCCGCCCAAGGACATGATCGAACACATCCACGCCGAGGGCCGTAAGGTCGCCGCGCTGTGCGGATCCCCGTCGCAGGCCCGCAAGCACGCCGACGCCGGGGTCGACATCATCATCGCCCAGGGCGGCGAGGCCGGCGGACACAGCGGTGAAGTGGGCTCGATCGTGCTGTGGCCGCAGGTGGTCAAGGAGGTGGCGCCGGTACCGGTGCTGGCCGCCGGCGGTATCGGCAGTGGCCAGCAGATCGCCGCGGCGCTGGCGCTCGGCGCCCAGGGCGCGTGGACCGGTTCGCAGTGGGTGATGGTCGAGGAGTCCGAGAACACCCCGGTTCAGCACGCCGCGTACGCCAAGGCCAGCAGCCGCGACACCGTGCGCAGCCGGTCGTTCACCGGCAAGCCGGCCCGCATGCTGCGCAACGACTGGACCGAGGCCTGGGAGAACCCGGACAACCCGAAACCGCTGGGCATGCCGCTGCAGTACATGGTGTCCGGGATGGCCGTGGCCGCCACCCACAAGTACCCCAATGAGACCGTCGATGTGGCGTTCAACCCGATCGGCCAGGTGGTGGGTCAGTTCACCAAAGTGGAGAAGACCTCCGCCGTGATCGAACGCTGGGTGCAGGAATACCTCGAGGCCACCAGCACGCTGAATCAGATCAACGAGGCGGCCTCGGTCTAACCCGCCGAGCCAACTCCCCGGGTCGCTGCGCTCCCGCCCGCCGAGCCAACTCCCCGGGTCGCTGCGCTCCAGCCCGCCGAAAACCCGCGAATCCCGCCGGCCTCCGTTCTCCCGGACCGGCGGGATTCGTGCATTTCCGGGACGGGTCGTGCGCCGTTTTCTGCGCCACGGTCGCGATTTCCGCGCCGCCACGACCCTCGTGCAGAAATCGGCGGACGCCGACCCTTGCCTGCCGCCGTTCTATGTATGATGCTCTACATAATCGACCGTCCGAAAGGACCCCGGCGATATGGCCAGCCCACGTGACCGCATGATCGTCTCGGCGGCGCTGCTGATCCGCGAACGCGGCGCGCATGCCACCGCCATCTCCGATGTGCTCGAACACAGCGGCGCGCCCCGCGGCTCGGCGTATCACCACTTCCCCGGCGGACGTACCCAACTGCTCTGCGAGGCCGTCGACTTCGCGGCCGAGCACATTGCGCGCCGGATATCGTCAGCCACCACTGCTCTCGAGGCACTCGACCTCCTCGTCGAGGACTTCCGGAACCAGCTGACAGACAGCGGGTTCCGAGCCGGCTGCCCCGTCGTGGCGGTGGCCGTGGAAGCCGACAGCACCGATGTCGTCGCCCGCGCCGGCGCCGCGTTCACCAGGTGGATCGGCCTCATCGATGAGCTTCTGCAAGCCGACGGCGCGTCGCCGGACCATGCCGCCGAGCTCGCCATGCTGGTCACCACCTCGATCGAGGGTGCGGTACTGGTGGCCCGCACGACCGGCGACAGCACCGCGCTCGACCTCGTCCACCGGCAGTTACGCGCCCTCGTGACTGCCGCATCCGGCGACCGAAAGGCCTGACATGACCGACACAGCCGAGTGGCACCCCAGCGCGTGCATTCTCTGTGAGTGCAACTGCGGCATCGTGGTGCAACTGGACGGCCGCACCCTGTCCAAGATCCGGGGCGACAGATCCCATCCCGCCTCGCAGGGGTACACATGCAACAAAGCCCTGCGGCTGGACCACTATCAGAACAACCGGACCAGGCTGACCACACCGATGCGCCGCCGGCCTGACGGCAGCTACGAGGAGATCGACTGGGACACGGCGATATCCGAGATCGCCGAAGGGTTCGCCCGAATCCGCGACACCGTGGGCGGGGACAAGATCTTCTACTACGGCGGCGGCGGACAGGGTAACCACCTGGGCGGCGCCTACAGCGGGGCATTCCTCAAAGCGCTTGGCGCGCGGTATCGGTCGAATGCGCTGGCGCAGGAGAAGACCGGCGAGTTCTGGGTGGACAGCCAGCTCTACGGCGGGCACACCAGAGGCGAATTCGAGCACGCCGAAGTGTCGGTGTTCGTCGGGAAGAACCCGTGGATGTCACAGAGCTTCCCGCGGGCCCGCACCGTCCTGCAGGACATCGCCAAGGATCCGGACCGCGCGATGATCGTCATCGACCCAGTGATCACCGATACCGCCAAGCTCGCCGACTTCCACCTTCGCGTGCGCCCGGGCACCGACGCATGGTGCCTGGCCGCGCTGGCCGCCGTCCTGGTGCAGGAAAACCTGTGCGACGAAACCTTTCTGGCGGAGCACGTCACCGGTACTGAGCCGGTGCGCGAGGCACTGGGCGCAGTCGATGTGGACGACTTCGCGGCGCGCTGTGGCGTCGACGCGGACCTGCTGCGGGCCGCGGCGCGCCGGATCGCCGCCGCGTCGAGCGTGTCGGTGTTCGAGGATCTCGGTATCCAGCAGGCACCCAACAGCACCTTGTGCTCCTACCTCAACAAGATGTTGTGGATCCTGACCGGCAACTTCGGCAAACGCGGTGGACAACACCTGCATTCGACGTTCGCGCCGCTGTTCGGCACCGGCGGCGTCGGGCGCACCCCGGTCACCGGCGCACCGATCATCGCCGGGTTGGTGCCCTCGAATGTGGTGGCCCAGGAGATCCTGACCGATCACCCCGACCGGTTCCGGGCCATGATCGTCGAGAGCAGCAACCCGGCGCATTCCGTCGCCGACTCGGCCGCGGTACGCGACGCGCTGTCCGCGCTGGAGCTGCTCGTCGTCGTCGATGTCGCGATGACCGAGACCGCCCGGCTGGCGCACTACGTGCTGCCTGCCGCCAGCCAGTTCGAGAAGGCCGAGGCGACGTTCTTCAATCTGGAGTTCCCGCACAACACCTTTCACCTTCGTCACCCGCTACTGCAACCGGCGCCCGGCACGCTGCCCGAACCGGAGATCTGGGCCCGGCTGGTGCGCGCCCTGGGCGTCGTCGACGACGCCGAGCTGCAGCCGTTACGCCGGGCGGCCACCGAGGGACTGGATGCCTACACGCAGGCGTTCTTCACCGCCGTCGGGGCGAATCCGGCGTTGGGCCGGGTGCTGCCCTACGTCCTCTACGAAACGCTCGGGCCCACCCTGCCCGACGGTCTCGCCGGCGCCGCCGCCCTGTGGGGGCTGGCGCAGAAAGCGGCGCTCACCTATCCCGAGGCGGTGCGCCGGGCCGGCCATGCCGACGGCAACGCGCTGTTCACCGCGATCCTGGCCAGCCCCTCCGGGCTGACCTTCACCAAGCACCAGTACGCCGATGACTGGGACCTGATCAGCCACGCCGATCGCAGGATCGCGCTGACCATCCCCGAACTGCTCGAGGATTTGAGAGCGCTCGCGTCCGGCCCGTCGCCGCTGACCAGCGCCGAGTTCCCCATCGTCCTGTCGGCCGGCGAGCGCCGTGCGTTCACCGCCAACGACATCTTCCGCGACCCGGGCTGGCGCAAGCGCGATGCCGACGGAGCGTTGCGCATCAGCGTGCAGGACGCCGAGGCGCTCGGACTGGCCGACGGCGACCGGGCCAGGATCACCACCTCGGCCGGCAGTGCGGAGGCATCGGTGGAGGTCAGTGCCGCAATGCTGCCCGGGCATGCGGCGCTGCCCAACGGGTTCGGTCTGGATTTCGTCGCCGCCGACGGTTCAGCGGTGGCGCCGGGTGTGGCACCCAACGCGCTGACCTCGGCGGACTGGCGCGACGCCTATGCGGGGACACCCTGGCACAAACATGTGCCGGCCCGGATCGACGCCGTGGTACCGGTCAGGGCGTGACAGGAGCCGGCGCGGCGGCCGGGTCGCCCGGGGTGACGGGCGTAGTCGGGCCGGGTACCGTCGCCGGGTTCGGAGTGTCCATACCGCGCTGCGCGAGCCCCAGCACCAGCGCCTCCTTACCGCTGATCTCGCGGCTCTGCACCGCGTTCCACAGATCCCGCAGGTAGCTCACGCGCGGTGACTCGGCGCCGGCCATCACGCTCGGGTCCATCGTCGAACCCGGCGGAAGGGCATCGGGGCTGGCCAGGTGCGGCACCCCATCGACGGACACGCCCGACGCGCCCTGCGCATCCGCGACGGGCACCGGCGGCTGCGGCGGTGCGTCTGTGGGATCGGCCGCGGCCGGCGCGGCCAGCAACAGTGCCGCCACGCCACCGACGAGCGCGGTCAGTATTTTCATCTCGACATCGATCGCCACCGATGCCCCCTTCCCCACTGCCGGACCGGACTGGTCTATGGGTAGTTCTCCCCGGGTACCGAAATTGTTACACCTGTGCCCCCTGTGACTTTGGGGATTCGGCTGAGAATTGCGGTTGTGTCAGGGGGTGCCACCTTGTCCGACTCCGAGACACCGGGGCGTCCTGTGGTGTGCAATGCGCATAGGGGGACCCGCTACCTACCGTCGCCATGGGAGTGCATCGATGCCGAGCCCGAATCTGCCGCCTGGGTTTGATTTCACCGATCCCGATATCTACGCCGACCGGCTGCCGGTCGATGAGCTCGCCGAGATGCGCCGGGTGGCGCCGGTCTGGTGGAACGAGCAGCCCGACGGTGTCGGCGGGTTCGGCGACGGCGGCTACTGGGTGGTGACCAAACACAAGGACGTCAAGGAGGTCTCCCGGCGCAGCGATGTCTTCTCCAGTCTGGAGAAGACGGCACTGCCGCGGTACAAGGACGGCACCGTGCAGGCCCAGATCGACACCGGCAAGTTCGTCCTGCTGAACATGGATGCCCCGCACCACACCCATCTGCGCAAGATCGTGTCGCGTGCCTTCACACCGCGCGCGGTGGAGCAACTGCGTGCCGATCTGGCCGAACGGGCCCGCCAGATCGTGGCCGCGGCCGCCGCCGAGGGCAAGGGCGACTTCGTCGAGCAGGTGTCCTGTGAGCTACCGCTGCACGCCATCGCCGGGCTGATGGGTGTGCCGCAGGAGGACCGGATGAAGCTGTTCCACTGGTCCAACCAGATGGTGGGCGACATGGATCCGGAGTTCGCGAACAACGACGCGATCAGCGCGTCGGTGGAGCTCATCACCTACGGCATGCAGATGGCCGCCGAGCGGTCGGCGAATCCGGGCGAGGACCTCGTCACCAAACTCGTCCAGGCCGATGTCGACGGGCACAAGCTCTCCGATGACGAGTTCGGGTTCTTCGTCATCCTGCTCGCGGTCGCCGGGAACGAGACGACGCGCAACTCGATCACCCAGGGCATGATGGCGTTCACCGATTTCCCGGACCAGTGGGAGCTGTTCAAACGGGACCGGCCGGGTACCGCGGCAGACGAGATCGTCCGCTGGGCGACACCTGTCACCTCGTTCCAGCGCACCGCACTCGTCGACACCGAGTTGGCCGGCGTGCCGATCAAAAAAGGCCAGCGGGTGGTGATGTTCTACCGCTCGGCCAATTTCGACGAAGAGGTTTTCGAGGAACCGCTGCGGTTCAACATCCTGCGCGACCCGAACCCCCATGTCGGCTTCGGCGGGACCGGCGCCCACTTCTGTATCGGGGCCAATCTGGCCCGGATGACGATCGATCTGATGTTCAACGCCATCGCCGACGCAATGCCCGACCTGACCTCGCTGGCGAAGCCGGAACGGTTACGTTCGGGCTGGCTCAACGGCATCAAACACTGGCAGGTCGACTACTCGGGGTCAGCCAAGCAGGCGGTGCGTACCTGAGCGTCAGCGTTCGAATACGGCCGGGTCCGTCGTGGAGATGAGTTCATCGATGAGGTCCACCACCACCTCGGGCGCCTCCACCTGCGCGAAATGCCCGACATCGGGCAGGATTTCGAGCCGGCAGTCGGGCCTGGCCTGCAACGCCGAGTAGGCGTGATCGACCGGGATGATGTCGTCCTTCTCGCCCCAGATGGCGAGGACGGGTAGCCCCTCGCGCAGGTTCAATCGATTCAAGGCACTGACGGACTGGCCGCGGTAGTCGACGACCGATCGCAGGGTGCGGATGAACGCCTCCCGGGTGCCGCGGTCGGCGAACGACGAATACGCGTTCCAGATCTCGGCGCCGCGCGGCGAGCGCAGTCCCATCGAACTGAACCACGACCTGGCCGCATTCCCCGCGCGCAGCACCGGGGCGGGCGCGATCACCGGCATCACGAACTCGGCCCCCGGCGCCGCCAGCAACCGCAGGATCCAGCCCACATCCGGGCCCAGTCCCCCACTGCTGATCAGCACCAGCCGGCGACAGTATTCGGGATGCTGGTAGAGAAACTGCATCGCGACACCGCCACCCAGGGAATGTCCGACCACCGTCGCCGAAGCCACCCCGAGTTCGTCGAGCAGATCGCGCAACCCCACCGCGAAGGCGCCGAGTGAATAGTCGGTGCGCGGCTTGGACGACTGACCGTGACCGATGAGATCGGGCGCGATCACCCGGTACTTCTTGGCCAGTTGAGGCAGCACTGCGCGCCAGGTCTGGGCACTGCCCGCCATCCCGTGGATCAGCAGCAGGACTTCCTCGCCCTCGCCCACGTCCAGCACGGCCTGCCGCATGCCATGGATCTCGACGAACTTCGGTTCGATCACTCCAGCTCCCGCCTGTTGCCCACCAATCCTACTGATCAGTAACTTGATCTGACAGCCCCGGTCCAGCGTGGCGGCGGATGAGAGTGGTCGCGACGTCGGGATAGTCGATGATCGAGCGCCAATAGTCCTCTCCGAGTTCGATATCCGAGCGCAGCACGATCGAGAGCCCGGCCGCCATCGCGATGCCGAGCAACCCGAGCCACAGGCCGGCCAGGGCGATGACGACCCACAGCACCGACGTGAGCGCCGGCCACGGCGACACCACGGCCAGCGCGGGCGCGAAGAAGAAACCGGTACCGATGTACCAGGACGACCCGGCACGATCGCACCGCAGGACGAACCGCAGCCAGCGTGGGACGGTCTTCTCGGTCATGCCCTCAGCGTGACCGCCGGAGGTAAGTGCGGCAATTACCGCGCAGGTAATGGTGCGGCGCGGCTGGTTGGCCGACACTGACAGTCGTGACCACCGCCCACGCGCAGAATCCGCCGTTCGGCACGCTGATGCGGACCTGGCGGCAGCGTCGCCGACTCAGCCAGCTCGACCTCGCCCTGGAGGCCGACGTATCGGCCCGGCACGTGAGCTTCATCGAGACGGGCCGGGCGGCACCGAGCAGGTCCATGGTGCTCAAACTCGCCGCGGCACTCGACGTGCCCGCGCGTGAGCAGAACCAACTGCTGCTGGCGGCCGGGCTGGCGCCGGTCTACACCGAACGCACCCTCGACGATCCCGGGATGTCAGCGGTGCGTTCCGGTGTCAAACGAGTTCTGGCCGCCTACAACCCGTTTCCCTGCCTCGCGGTGGATCGCGGCTGGAATGTGCTACAAGTCAACGCCGGAACCGCACTGCTACTCGAAGGCGTGGCAGCGCACCTGATGGAACGCCCCAATGCGCTACGGATCTCGCTGCACCCCGACGGACTGGCACCGCGTATCCGCAACCTGGCCCAGTGGCGCCACCACGTCATCGGCCGGTTGCGGCGCGAGGCGGCGGTCAGCGGATCGGCGGAGTCGGCGACCCTGCTGGCCGAGATCGAGTCGTATCCGGGCGGGGATTCCGGCGCACCCGATCTCGGCGGGGTGGTCGTCCCACTGGAACTCGACGGTGACGACGGTGCGGTGCTGACATTCCTGAGTACGGTGACCACCTTCGGCACCGCGCTCGACCTGACCGCCGCCGAGCTCAGCATCGAGGCATTCCTGCCCGCCGACGAGTCCACGGCTGAAGCCCTGCGCTGACGACAACTGGTATTACCACTTGACCTCTGACCGCTTACCTGTGATGCTCAGGCCATGGCATTACAACCCATCAACCGCCGGTCGGTCTCCGAGGACGTGTTCGACCAGATCATCGCCGATGTCCTCAGCGGCGAGATGCAGCCAGGTGACACGCTGCCCAGTGAACGTCGCCTGGCCGAAGTGCTCGGTGTGTCCCGGCCGGCCGTGCGGGAGGCACTCAAACAGCTGACCGCCGCGGGCTTGGTGGAGATCCGCCAGGGCGACGCCACCACGGTGCGCGACTTCCGCAAGCATGCCGGTCTGGACCTGCTCCCCCGCCTGCTGCTGCGCGACGGGGAACTCGATCCGGCGGTCGTGCGGTCCATCCTGGAGACCCGCCTGCACAACGGTCCGAAAGTGGCCGAACTGGCCGCCACCCGGCACCGGCCCGAACTGCGGGGGCTGCTCGATGACGCGATCGCGGCCCTGACCGCCGAATCCGATCCCGTCGAACAACAGCGCCACGCGCTGACCTTCTGGGACCACCTCGTCGACGGTGCCGACTCGATCGCACTGCGGTTGATGTACAACACCCTGCGCGCCAGCTACGAGCCCGCGCTACCGGCACTGGCCACCTTGATGGCCGCCGAGGTCGGCCGACCCGACGCCTATCGGGCCGTCGCGTCGGCGGTCACCGCAGGCGATGCCGAGGCGGCAGCGCGGACCGCCCACGAACTCCTTGAGCCGGCCACCACCGCACTGCTCGACGCGCTGGCAGCCCTGGAGGCAGCGGGGGCTCAGTCATGACCACCACCCCGACCCGGCGCGGGCCCACCCTCACCGGCGCCGCACGCGAGTTCGTCCGACACCCTTCCCCGTGGGTCCTCAGCGCGACCCTGCTGGCCGCGCTGACCACACGAATCCTGTACGGCCACTGGGGAGTCGACGATGCCGTCGTTCCATTGGTGATGCTGGCGCTGTTCCCGTTACTAGAGTGGGCCATCCATGTGGTCATCCTGCACTGGCGGCCACGTCGCCTCGCCGGTATCACCGTCGATCCCCTGCTGGCGCGCAAGCACCGCGAGCACCACGTCGAACCACGGGACATCCCACTGGTTTTCATCCCGTGGCAATCACTGCTGTGGGTGCTTCCGCTGGTGGTGATCCTCGCCGTCGTGCTCATCCCCGCCACCGGCGCCGGACTCGGCCGCGGCCTGACCTTCCTGGTCTGGCTGTCGCTCCTGGGCCTCGGCTACGAGTGGTGCCACTATCTCGTCCACACCGACTACAAGCCGAAAACCGCTCTGTACCGAGCCATCTGGCGCAACCACCGGCTACACCACTTCAAGAACGAGCACTACTGGTTCACCGTCACCACCAGCGGCACCGCCGACCGGTTGTTGGGCACCTACCCCGACCCGGCCACCGTCGCCACCTCACCGACGGCCAAGAACCTGCACGGTGTGGCGGATCAGGCCTGAATGATGATCGGGTCGCCGATGCTGACGTTGTTGTAGTACCAGGCCGCGTTGTCCGGACTCAGGTTGATGCAGCCATGGCTGACATTGGAATTGCCCTGGGAGCCCACCGACCAGGGCGCGGAGTGCACGTACACGCCACCCCAGGTGACCCGCACGGCGTAGTTGACCGTGAGTTTGTAGCCCTCGGGATCGCTCAGCGGAATGCCGATCGTGCGTGAGTCCATGATGACGGGGTTCTGCTTTTCCAGCGCCGTGAACGTACCGACGGGTGTGGGGTGCTTGGGCTTACCCATCGAGGCCGGCATCTCCCGGACCACCTGACCGTCGATGCTGACGGTGAACGTGTGCGCACTGATGTCCGCGACACCGACCACCTGGGAGCCGGTCTCGAAGGTCGTCTTGAACCCGCCCACCGACATCGCGATGGTCGAATGGGCCGGCCAGTAGTCACTGGGCGTGAAGCGCACCGTCGAATCATCCAGCCAGGCAAAGGATCCCGCGGGCACCTTGGCCGGCGCGAGCGAAGGGTCGGCCGCAGTGTCCACCGAGAACCTGATGCCGCGTTCGATCGCGTCGCGGTCGGACATGGGCCCGTCGAAGCTCAGGGTCACCGGATAGGCCACCCCGACGACTTCGCCAACTTTGGGCGAAACGGACACCAGGTGGGTGGACGTACCAGCCACCGCCGCACCGGACACGCCGGCCGAGGTTGTCGCCATCAAGGCGATCCCGGCGATGACGAGCACATACCGAAATACTCTGCGCAAGCTCCCAATCCTCCCCGGCGAACCAGAACGGCGATAGTGGACTACATCGTAGTTCGTTTCTGGCGGGACGAATGTTAGCCAGGTGCGCGGCGCGCGGGTCAGCCCTGCGGCGCGAGGATCACCGGGGCCGGGGCTTCGTTATCCCCGCCGATCCGAAGCCGGTCACGGATCCGCTCCAGCAGCGGCTTCTTGGTGGGCGGGGCGATCACCTGCGGCGGCGCCGCGGGAATGATCGCCTGCGGCGGCACGGCGGCAGCAACCGCGGCATCCGGGGTCAGCTGCGACGGTGCGGCCTCGAGCGGGGCGGCGGTGTTCACATCCACCGGCGGCGCCGTGTCCGCGATATCGGCGGGAGCGGCCGCGGGCACATCGGCGCTCACGTCGACCGGCGCCTGCGGTTCCGGCGCCGGGGGCGGTGCCTGCGGGGCCGGGGCCACCACGGCCATCGGTGCGGCCGCGGGCACCACCGCTGGGGGCAGCGCCGCAGACGCGGCCACCGGCCGCGGTGCGGCCACCGTCTGTTCCGGCGAAAGCGCGACCGCGAGCGCGACCGACGCCGACACCACGAAAGTGAGCACCCCGGCCGCCAGCACACCGGTCAGCGCACCGGCCGGCGATACCCGGCGCGCGGGTGCGGCGTGCCGACGGGCGCCCGCCGGCAGCAGCGCCAGTTCGTCGAACGGTTGGGAGAGGCTGTATGACGAGGCCAGCGCGGCACCGCGAGCCAGCGCGAGTTGCGCCTCGGCGGGGGCGAAAACCGGGACCGACAATGCCTCCTCCAGGCGCGGCAGCACCGACTCGAAACCACCGGACGACCCCACCAGCACCAGGGCTTCGGGCTGCCAGTCGGCGCGCGTGAAGACGGTGCTCAACCAGCGGATGAGGGACTCGTCACTGTCGATCCCGTGATTGATCGCCGTCTGCACAGCACCGTCATCGGTGTGCACGATCAGCGCGATCACGGTGTCGGGCTCGACGACGCACACCGCGGTGGTCCGGTAGCCGATCACCTCGGCCGTGCCGCGGGCCAGCGCCTCGGTGGCTTCAGGCAGGCGGATGGGCACGACATTGCCGAATCCGCTCTCACTCAGCGAGTCCATCAGCATGGATGCGTCGGCCCCGGCCTCGTCGCTCCAGGTCACACCGATGGACTTGAGCCGGTGTCCGCGCGCCGCCGAGATCGCCTCGACGGCCGCCGTCACCTGTTCGGTGGCTTCCCGCACGTCCGTCGAGCCGTCGACACTCAGCGAGAACGCATCCCGGGCGGCACCGTCCTCGAGTGCCTCATCCCCACCCACGACCACCAGACCCAGTGCCGTAGGTGTCATCGACAAGCCGAGCACCGCGTCCACATGTACCCCTTCGGACCGAGACGGCCACAGAGCAAGGCGACCGCGCCGAGTCGATGCTGTCATCGTCTCGTTATCGGGCTGAGACTACCTCCGTGGCCCACCTTCGGCCCAGCCCAAACCCGATCGCTCCCGAGTGTGCATTTGCCCGTAGCCACCTCTGCGGTTATCAGCACCCGGTTGGTCCTTTGCCCAGCGAATACCGCCGGGCGACACACGTGACCGAACGGCAGTGCCGGCGACACCGCGCGTGGCAGGGTGACGACATGACGGGACAGCGAGAACTGCCGGCGCCGGGCACCCGAACCATCTTCGGACACCCGATCGGGCTGACGAATCTGTTCGGCGTCGAGTTGTGGGAACGGTTCTCGTTCTACGGGATGCTCACCATCCTCGGCTACTACCTCTACTACACCGCCGCAGAAGGCGGCTTGGGCCTGTCAAAGGCCACCGCCACCGGCATGGTCGGCGCATACGGCGGGCTGGTCTATCTGTCGACGGTGCTGGGCGGCTGGATCGCCGACCGCCTGCTGGGGATGGAACGCACCGTCTTCTACGGCGGGGTCGTCGTGATGCTCGGCCACATCGCACTGGCGGTGCTGCCGGGACTGAGCGGTGTCGGCGCGGGCCTGGTTCTGGTCGCGCTGGGTTCCGGGGCGTTGAAAGCCAATGCGTCGTCACTGCTCGGCACGCTCTACGAGAAGGGCGATGCCCGGGCCGACGGCGGGTTCACACTGTTCTACCTCGGCATTAACCTCGGCGCGTTCGCCGGTCCGCTGATCACCGGACTGCTGCAGACCAGGATCGGCTTCCACTACGGCTTCGGCGCCGCCGCCATCGGGATGGCGCTGGGTCTGACGCAGTACGTGGTGTTCCGCCGCAATCTCGACGGACACGGCCGGAATGTCCCGAACCCGTTGCCCCGCAAAGCGATCGCCAAGACCGCCGGGGTCTTCGTGGCCGTCATCGTCGTCGTCGCCGCGGCGATCGCGCTGAAACTGGTGACGCTTGCCAACCTGTCTCAGGTCACCACCGGTGTGATCGTCGTGGCCTCGGGCGCCTATTTCGCCATCATGCTCACCAGCTCCAAGGTAACCGGACCGGAAAGGGTGCGGGTGCGGTCGTTCATCCCGCTCTTCATCGCCAACGCGGTGTTCTGGTCGCTGTTCCAGCAGATCTTCACAGTGCTCGCGGTGTACTCCGACGAGCGGATGAATTGGTCGATCTTCGGGTGGACGGCGCCGTCGAACTGGATCGGCTCGATCGAACCCGTGTGGATCATCCTGCTGTCGCCGGTGTTCGCGGTGCTGTGGACCAAACTGGGCAACCGTGCACCGACCACGCCGCGCAAGTTCAGCTACGGCGTCATCGGCATGGGTGTGGCGTTCCTGTGTTTCGTGCCGCTGGCCGGGATCGAGGCGGTACCCGCCCTGCTGAT
This sequence comes from Mycolicibacterium fluoranthenivorans, assembly GCF_011758805.1. NCBI lineage: Bacteria > Bacillati > Actinomycetota > Actinomycetes > Mycobacteriales > Mycobacteriaceae > Mycobacterium > Mycolicibacterium fluoranthenivorans. Next base: position 3,432,975 of record NZ_JAANOW010000001.1, read on the forward strand.
CGCCGTGATCCTGGGGGTGTTCGCGGTGTCCGAGCTGCTGCTGTCCCCGATCGGGTTGTCGGTCACCACCAAGCTGGCACCGGATGCGTTCCGCGCACAGATGATGGCGCTGTACTTCTTCTCCGTGGGACTGGGCACCTCGATGTCGGGAGTGCTGGCCAAGTACTACGACCCGTCTCGCGAAGTGGCCTACTTCGGGATCCTCGGCATCGTGGCGATCGTCGTCGGGGTCGTCGTGTTCACCGTGTCGCCGTGGATCAGCCGGCAGATGGACGGCGTGCACTGAGACGTATTCCCCGTCGCTCCGCAAAGAGGGTTACGGCCACTCCACCTGATCTCTGCGAACTCGTGACCTTGCACAGAACGGTTTCGGCGCTGCGCTGCGGGAGAATCGAGTCACGGATCCCGTCCGGCCCAAGGAGGTGCCGATGAGCATATCCCTGCTTCACGACCCGACCGTCGACGTGCACGCGCACGGGTTGACCACGGTGTGCCGCCGCGGGATCGGACACTCCACGGCGCGCTGTTCGTGCGGCTGGAACGGTACCCGACGCCGACTGAAAGCGGTTGCCGCACAAGATGCGTGGACCCACTGCCTGCAGCGGGGCTGCGACGTGTCAGTGCCGTTGGTCTTCGGCGGCTGACTGATCGAACAGGATATCCCGCAGCAGCGCCGGCTCGACATTGCCGCCGGACAGGATGATCACCGTGGGTCCCGGCGGTAAGGGGTGCCGACGGTAGGCAGCGAGTGCGACCGCGCCGCTCGGCTCGCTGACCAGCTGCGCCTTGAACGTCAACTCCCGGACCGCCGAACGGATTTCGTCCTCGGTCACGGTGAGCACCCCAGACAGCACCTGTTGCAGATGCGCGAAGGTCAGCGCCGAGGGTTCCGACCGCAATCCGTCGGCGATGGTCCGGTTCCGGTCGGCCACCGGCATCGACACGCGGTGCCCGGCCTGCAGCCCGGCCGCGGTGTCCGCGGCGAGTTCGGGCTCGACTCCGAAGATCTGCGCGCGCGGGCACAGCGCTTTGACCGCCGTGCCGATCCCCGAGGCGAGGCCGCCCCCACTGACCGGGACGAGCACATTGGCGACATCGGGCAGATCCTCGGCGATCTCCAGACCGATGGTGCCCTGCCCGGCGATGACATCGGGGTGGTCGAACGGCGGGACGAGCGTCGCCCCGGTGCGCTCGACGAGTTCGGCGGCCACCGTCTCCCGTTGTCCCGCATCGCACAACACCACCTCGGCGCCGTACGCACGGGTCTTGCGTACCTTGATATCCGGCGTCTCCCGAGGCATCACGATCTGCGCGGTGATCCCGAAGGTCGCTGCAGCATAGGCCACGGCCTGCGCATGGTTACCGCTCGAATAGGCCACCACGCCGCGCGACCTGACTGACTCGTCGATACGACCGACGGCGTTGAGGGCACCCCGCACCTTGAAGGCGCCGATCACCTGCAGACTCTCCGGCTTGATCCACAACGGACGGGCGGGGTCGCCCCACTGCGCAGGGACCAGCGGTGTGCGCACGATGCCGCCGTGTAACCGCCGTGCCGCGGCGCGGATGTCCTCGAGTGTCACAAGGGTGGGAGTGGTCATCGGCGACCACGCTTCCATGGCGTCATCGTCTCAGGCAAGGTGAGCGGGTGAGTGCACCGACCGACCGGCCGTTCTCGTTTCCGATCGTGCCCCGCTACGCGGAGGTCGACCAGCAGGGTGTGGTGTTCAACGGCCACTATCTGACCTGGTTCGACGAGGCGTGCACGGCGTACCTGGACCTTCTCCCGGTGCACTACGAGGAACTGATGGCCGCAGGCTTCGATTTCAAAGTGGTGCACAGCGAGATCGACTACCTGGCCTCGGTGCGCTGGCGCGACTCGGTGCGGATCACCGTGGAGTGCGAGCAGATCGGCACCACCAGTTTCACCCTCGCATTCACCGTGTTGCGCCACGGGGCCGGCGAGGCCGAACATGCCGCGGTGCACGGCCGCAACACCTACGTGGTGGTATCGACCGACGACTGGACCAAGCGCCCCATCCCCGACGGGTTCCGTGCATCCCTGGCCTCTTGTGCAGGGCCGGCCACGCGCTCACAGTGAGAAGATGACCGAACAGTGGATCCAGGGGCACGTCCTGCAACGGATCATGTTCCGCGACGGTCTGGTGCTCAACCTGGATCATTACAACGAACTCGTCATCTCCGCGCCGATGGAGCTGACGGTGCCCCCGATCGCGGGGGAAACGCGTGAAGTGTTCTCGATCGACCCGATGGCGGTGCGGCGGGAGCAGAAGCCGCTCTTCGACTTCGCCGGCACCACCTGTACGCACGCCGAATGGGACGACGACGGCAGCCTGCACCTGCGGTTCTCCGGTGGGCAGGGTATCGATGTCCGCAGCGACGACCAGCACACCTCATGGGAGTTGTACGGGAAGTACCACGGCTATGCCGCATGCCTACCGCACGGACGCGTTCGGGTGGTCCGCCACGACCTCCCCGAATCGGAGACCGCTGCGCCCGGGCCGGGATGAGGTGTTGTCCCCCATCCCGCTTCCGGCTCAGTTGAAACCCACCCCGAAGATCGGGATCCACAACCCGAACAGCCAGATCCCCCATTGATGGAACCCGTTGTCCCATACCGGGTTCGCCTGGTAGCCCCAGTAGTTCACCGTCTGCGGGAGCGGGCCGCCGTTCCACTGGAACGCGGGCGGCGGGCCCCAACCCCAGGGCGGCGGGCCCTGGCGGTCGTCCCACCAGTCGTGTCGGTTGTCGGCCCACCACACGCCCTTGTCCCAGTGATTGTCGAACCCCGGTCCGTTGCACCATGGACGACAGTCATTGCCGTGCCCGTTCCCGTGCCCGTTGCCATTTCCGTTGCCGGGTTGCGCCGACGCCACCGCACCCCCGAGGGTGGCACCTCCCAATCCCAGGCTGCTGACGATCATGGCGCTTGCCACGATCTTTGCTACCTTCACCGTGCTCTCCCCACCGTGTTGTGTGCACCTGGCCAGGAAGACGGCACACCGGCGACAGGCAGATCGAAGGCGGAGCAGGTCACTGCCGATCGGCCGCCATTCCTACCAACAGTATCGGCGGTCGCCGCGGCGGTGTTACCCGCTCAGATGTATCCGCTGGCAGCCGACCCGACGGCCCACCACCGCGCCGACGAGGAACGACACCGCCAGCAGCCCGACGATGCCCCAGCCCAGCGCGTTCGAGGTGGCCAGCCCCTCCAGGTTCGTCAGGATCAACACCAGCGCGCCCACCGATGAGCCCAACGACAGGTTGGCAGCAGGCCGGTTGCACGCCAACTACTTTCAGTATCTCCCGTTCCTCGAGGAGTTCAACCAGCGCACCGGCAGCGCGCTGGTGCCGGTGGTCCCGGTGCCGTCCGACCCCGTCAACGCCGACCGGTCCCTGCGGATGCTGGACGGCCTGGGTCTGATCGAGTGCACGGGCCGCCCGGGTGCGCTGGCCTCGGTCGCCGATGTGCACGCCAACCCGGCCTACGCCGAGTACCTGGTGGCGGCGGCCGACGGGGTTCGGCACCCCGATATCCAAGTGCTCGCGGCCGCGCTGAACAGCGCCGCGACCCGGGACTTCATCACCACGGCCTACGCCGGCCAGGTGATCGCCGCGTTCTGAGTTGGGAACACGGCGAGCCAAACCCTGTCGCGATCGCCGCGCCGGCGGACACATTGGCACGATGTACCAAGTCGACTCCCCGTCGCCCGAGGGTGTGGGCACGGTGCCGGTGGTACTGACCTTCGAGGTGCCCGCCGGCTTCGTCGAACTTCCGAGGCGCACGGCGCAACTGGCCGACGAGTACGGCCGGATCATCGCGCGATCGGTACCGGGAGTGCGGGTGCGGCCCGCCCAGATCAGCACCGTCCGGTCCGGTCCGCCCGTCACGGTCACACCCCCGGCCGGTCTGGTCATCGGGCGCAATGACCCCTGGGTGGGCGGCGTCCGGCTACGGCTGACCCGCAGGGAGTTCGAGCTGCTGCAGCATCTGGCCGAGCGGCACGGACAGCCCGTTTCGCGCAGCGAGCTAATGGCGCAGGTGTGGCGGGACCCGCAGATGTCGGCCCGCACGGTGGACATCCATGTCCGCCGGCTGCGCACCAAACTCGGCGGCTACGCCCGGGCGCTGCGGACCGTCCGCGGATCCGGATACCGGTGGGAGCCGGTCGACCTGCCGGATCTCACGCATCACAACGTGACGGTCACCGGCCCGACGGCATTGCACACCGAAACCGTGGGACTGCCCGCCACCGCGCATCCGCGGCCGCTGGCCACGTAGGTCGCGCCGGGCCGATACGGCGCGAAGAAGACCTGGGCCGCGGCGGGGCCCTCGCTGGACACACACAGCGGCGCCGCGCCGGCACCCTTGAGTTCCAGGCACGCCACCTGCAACATGGCGTTGCTCTGGCGGCAGGCCGCGACGGCGACCGTGGTGGTCACCATGGGAGTGCCCGACACCTGGGTCACCACCGGCTGCGCGAGCGTATAGGCGCAACCCGGTTGGGCGGGCGCAGCGGTGGCAGTGCCCACACCGCACAAGCCCGCGCCGACCAGGAGCGGCAGAACACACGCAGCGCGACGTCTCACAGCTGGATCGTATGTCACTGCAAGGCATCGCGATCGACAATGAACAGCACCAGGGTGACGGCGAGAATCCCGGCGGCCACCCAGATGGCGTGCACCTCCCAGGCCCGGCTGAGCACCGCGCCCAGGACCGCACCCGCGGCGAACGCGCCGATCAGCGCCGCGTAAATGCCCCAGGCCTTCAGGGCGCCGGGCTTGTGGTCGACCAGTCCGTCATAGCCGGCCTCGACGAACCGCATCAGATTGCCGGTGGTGGCCACCGGGAGGTAGGCCAGGTCGCCGATGTTGCGGAACAACCCGATCTGCACGGCGGCCAGGAAGGAGATCGGCACGGTGACATAGCTGTGCGGCACCGACGACGGCACGAAGCCGATGATCACCAGCGCCAGCACCTGGACGCCCATCGTCCAACGCAGCGGATGCGGAAGGTGACGTTCAGCGCGGCCGGACTTGATATGTGCCGCCACCGACACTCCGGTGATGAACGCCAGGATCGGCCACACGTGGGCCATCGCCGCGGCGAGGTGCCGTTGCGAGATGTCGAGTGCAAAGAAGATCACATTGCCGGTCTGCACGTTGGCGAACACGTGTCCGCGGACGGAATAGGTGTGCGCGTCCAGAAACCCGTTGGTCACGGTGAGCAGCAGGGCGAACCACAGAGTGCGGGTACGTGCGGTGTCATCGACACCGGGGACGCCGGTGTCGATCCCCGGGTCGCTACGCTCCCGCCCGCCGGTCCTAATCCCCGGGTCGCTACGCTCCTGCCCGCCGGTCCTACTCCCCGGGTCGCTACGCTCCTGCCCGCCGGCTGACATGGCGGTAAAGCTACCCGCCGGCCGCGCCCAGCGCGTCGAGCATCCCCGCGGCCGAACGCGGCCAGGTGAACTGTTCGGCGCGGCGCCGCGCGCTGTGCCGGCGCAGCAGTTCCGGGCGGCTGATGACGGTGGCCACCGCGTCGGCGAGGGCATGCGGATCGTTGTCCGCGGTGGCACCGCTTTCGTCGGTGAGGATCTCGGCCAGTGCCGACGTCCGCGACACGACCGCCGGGGTCCCACACGCCAACGCCTCCAGCGCCGCGAGCCCGAAGGTCTCGTGCGGGCCAGGCGCCAGTGCGACGTCGGCGGACGCCAAGATGCCCGCCACCGTGTCCCGACAACCGATATACCCGGTGAAATCGACCGGCAATCCCGCCGCCTGGCGTTGCAGCCGGGCTCGCAGCGGACCCTCGCCCACCACCACCAGTCTGGCGTCCAGCCCTGAATCACACAGTGCCGCAAGCGTATCGATACTTCGATGGGCATGCTTCTCCACCGACAGCCTGCCGCAGTGCACCAACAGGGTCTGCTGCGGCGCCGCCCACTGACTGCGCACCTGCGCACTGCGCCGGCACGGATGGAACTGCTCGAGGTCGACGCCGAGCGGGACGGTGAGGACGTTGCGGGCGCCGATCCGGTCGAACTCCGCGCGGGCGAATCCGGTGGTGCACACCACGGCGTCGTAGTTCGACGCGGTGCGACGGTTGGCGAAGTCGGCCACCCCCCGGGCCGCGCCGCTCGGAAGAACTTGCCCGACAAGGCGATCGAGCCGTTCGTGGGAGATCATCACTGTGGCGACACCGTGCCGCCTACCCCACGGTCCGAGCGAGCGCAGGGTGAGCCGGTCGGACACCTCCAGCGCATCCGGGGCCAGTTCCTCCAACAGTGCGGTCACCGGACCGGGCAGCACCGCGCGGTAGCCGCCGGTGAAGGGAATGAGCGCGGCCGGTAGCGAGAGCCGCACCACTCCCGACGCCAGCACCTGCCGGTCGCGGCGCGAACCCGGGACGACGAGGAAGACCTCGTGGCCGGCCGCGCAGTATTCGGCGCCGAGCCTGTCCACCGCGGTGCGCAGGCCCCCCGACCGTGGACCATAGAAGTTCGCGACCTGGACAACCCGCATGTCACCATCAGATCGGCAGCCCATGTGCGGACGAACACGCCCACTCGACGCGTCCGTTAACGGAGTGTGAACGCACCTGTTCAGGTGAGGTACTTGGAGAACCAGTCCTGTACCCGCTGCCAGGCGTCGGCGGCGGCCACCGCGTTGTAGCGCTCACCGGTGTCGTTGAAGAACGCGTGGTTCGCATCGGGTTCGGTGACCAGTTCGTGGACCATACCGGCCTTCTCCAGCGCCGCCCTGGCGATGGGTTCGGTCGCGTTCACCCGGTCATCGAGGGCCCCGTAGAAGCCAAGTACCGCAGCACCTTTGGAGCCGTCGAAATCAGCACCCTCGGGGGCCGGGCCGTAAAACGGTACGGCGGCCGCCAAGCGCGGCTCGCCGCCGGCCAGCAACTGCCAGACCAGCCCGCCACCCATGCAGAACCCGACCGCGGCCAGTTTGCGCTCCGGCATCCGCCGGGCCAGTTCGTCGACGCCCGACTTGAGGTTGGCCACCAGGTCTGCGGCCGGGATCTTGCCCAGGGCGGCGGTGGCCGCGGCCGGATCGGCGAAGCTGCCGGTACCGCCCTGCGGCGAGAGCAGATCGATCGCCAGCGCCGAGTACCCACTGCCCGCGAACCGGCCGGCCACCGATCGTGTCCAGTCGTTGAGGCCCTTGTTCTCGTGCACGATCAGCACACCGCCCTTGGGCTCTGGTGCCTCGCTCCACGCCGCTTCGAGTTCGCCCTGCGGGCCCGCCCAATTGACCGGCGCGGTGGGCAGGGTGTGCTCGGATCCCGGCGGCGGGGCGATGGCGGCCGAGGTACCGGTGCCCGCCGTGGCCGCCGGAGTCGCCGGAGTCGCCGCTTTCTTGTCACTGCACGCGGCGATGAGCGCACTCGCCGCGCCCACACCGATACCGAGCAGCGCCAGCCTGCGCAGTGCCTCGCGCCTCGACATGAGCCCGTCGACGTGGTCGGTGGCGATCTCTTCGGCGATGTATCGCTGCATCGGAGTCACCTCCGCGAGTATGCCCGCAGTTCCTTAAAGGCCACGAGCACGTGCACCGACGCGCGATACTCAGGCGATGACGCCTCGCTCGTTGCGCGGCCGGGTCGCGGTCGTCGCGGGCGCAACCCGGGGTGCCGGCCGCGGTATCGCCGCCGGACTCGGCGAGGCCGGTGCCACCGTCATCTGCACCGGACGCAGCAGTGCGACCGGCAATGAAAGCTCCGATTACCGGCGTCCCGAGACCATCGAACAGACCGCCGCACTGGTGACCGAGCTGGGCGGGACGGGGCTGGCCATCCAGGTCGACCACCTCGATGCCGCGCAGGTACGGGGCCTGGCCCGGCGGCTCGATGCGGAATTCGGCGCCATCGACATTCTGGTCAATGACATCTGGGGCGCCGAGGTGCTCAAGGGCCCGCCCTCGACATGGGGCAGACCGATGTGGGAGCACGACCTCGATGACGGCCTGCGCATCCTGCGCCTGGGAATCGACACCCACCTGATCACCTCACACTGCCTGATGCCGCTGCTGGTCGCCCGACCCGGTGGGCTCGTCGTCGAAATCACCGACGGCACAGTTGAATACAATGCCGAGAACTACCGGCTGTCGGTGTTCTACGACCTGGCCAAAGTCGCGGTGAATCGGCTCGCCTACAGCCAGGGCCACGAATTGCGGGAATTCGGCGCCACCGCAGTGGCGGTCACCCCGGGATGGTTGCGTTCGGAGATGATGCTGGATGCCTACGGCGTCTCCGAGGCCGATTGGCTGCACGCCCTCGACATCGAACGCGGGGACGGGTACCCGGCCGCACCGCCCGGCTTCGCGCAGTCCGAATCCCCCCGTTTCGTGGGCCGCGGCGTTGCAGCGATCGCTGCCGACCCGGCCCGGCAGCGGTGGAATCAGCAGTCGGTCACCTCGGCGGCCCTGGCCGCCGAATACGGTTTCACCGATATCGACGGCCGCCGGCCCGATGCCTGGGCGGTGTCCTGACGCGCCGCGTTGTCCGGTCTGCGCGTTGACCGGCAGTTAGGGTGAGCCGTGCCCGCCGACGCCTCATCCGCGGCCGGACCGGGGTTCGGCGCCCTGTTCCGGATGCGGCCGTCCCCGCCCCGTTGGCCGATGGGTGTGCGGGCCGCTGTCAGCGCCGCCGTCCCCATCCTGATCGGTTGGGCCACCGGCGATCTCGGTGCCGGCCTGATCGCCGCCCTCGGCGCGTTCACCTGCCGCTTCGGTGGCGACCGGCCGTATCTCAACCGCGGCACACAGCTGGCCGTCATCGCGGTGACGCTCGCGGCCGCGGTGACGCTGGGCGCATGGGTGGCCCCGATCCCATGGTTGGCGGTCACCGTCGTATCGGTCATCGCCGCGACGGCGGTGTGGTTGTGCGCAGCCCTGTCCGTCGGCCCTCCCGGTGCCTACATCTTCGTGATCGTCTGCGCCGCGGGAGTGGGGGTTTCGGCATCGCAGCTTCCGCCGTGGCAGATCGGATTACTGGTGCTCGCCGGCGGCGCGCTCGCCTGGACCACACAGATGGCCGGGGCGTTCCTCGATTTCCGCGGACCGGAGAAGGCCGCGGTGGCTGCGGCAGGAGATGCTGTGGCGGCCTGTGCCGAGCATCCCGAGGACCCCGCTGTGCGGGACCGCGCGGCAAGCGCCTTGTATCGGGCGTGGAACGTGCTGGTCAGCTACCAGCCGCTGGCGGCGCGCCCCGGTGGCACGCTGGACCGGCTGCGGGACGCCAATCATGCTCTGCACGTACTCTTCTCGACCACGCTGCGTGCCGCAGACACGGCGCGGCCGGTACCACCGGGATGCGCGGCCACTGTGCGGGCCGTGGCACGCCTGGACCTGGACCCTGCCGGTATCGCGGTCCGCGACCGGGACCGCCGCGCTCTGCGTCCGCCCCCCATTCCGGAGTTGCTGCGCCAGGCCCTCGCCCCCGGCGCGCACACCCGGCGGGTGATGTTGCGCGTGGCGGTGGCCGCTCCCCTGGCCGGCGCCACGGCGGCGATCACCGGTGTCGGGCACGTGTACTGGGCGATTGCGGCGGCGGTGCTCGTCCTGCACACCGGTATCGACCGCACCGCGACACTGCGACGCGGCACCGAACGGCTGGTTGGCACGTGGATCGGGTTGGCGCTGGCCGCCGCGGTCCTGGTGGTACACCCGCAAGGTCCGTGGCTGGCCTTGGTGGTCGCCGCGCTGCAGTTCGTCATCGAGATCCTGGTGACCCGCAACTACACGCTGGCCAGTGTGTTCATCACCGCCGCCGCACTGACCGCCTCCACCGCGGCGCACCCCGTCGATGTCGGCCCGGTCATCGTCGACCGCGGCCTGGACACCCTGATCGGCTGCGCGATCGGCATCGCGGTATACCTGTTCACCGCGCCGCGCCAGGAAGCGGGCCGCCTCAGCGCGGCGGTGGCCGACACCCTGGCTGAGGTGGCGACCGTGGCGCGGTACCTGTGTGACGACACCCCGGCCGCCCTGGCGGCGCGCGCGGCCCGACGAGACCTGCAACGGGCCATCCTCGACCTGGGTGCCGCATACGGCGCCGCACTCGGCGGAACCGCCGGCCAGCGCGCGCTGGCGCAGCAACTCACCGCGACGGTCAGCGCCGCCGAGAGCCTGGGCTATCTCATGGTGACCAGCTGCTGGGCCGCCGAGGACGGCGCCACCACACCGTTGGCCGAGGTCGACGCTGACAAGTATGTCGCCGCGCTGGGAGAACTCTCCCGGAAAGCGCGGACCGGAGCAGCGATCTCGGAGGAACTGGCGCTGCTGACGCCGACGATCAGCGCGGGCCCCGGCCACCCGGATGCCCCGCCCATCGAGTAGACAGGTTCTCAAATCTGTTCACGATTTTCGTTGACACCCGTCCGGTCGCGCTGTTGTGATGACGGGGTGAGCGTGAACGTGACCCACAACACTTTCGACACCATCATTCGCGGCGGCCGCTGGTTCGACGGAACCGGTGCCCCCTCGGCGGTGCGCAATATCGGCATCCGTGCCGGCCACGTCGTGGCCGTCAGCGCAGATGAGCTCGACGCCACCGGGTGCGCCGAGGTCATCGACGCGGACGGCAAGTGGGTGCTGCCCGGCATGCTCGACATCCACACCCACTACGACGTCGAGATCCTCGGCGGCCCCGCGCTCACCGAATCCCTGCGCCACGGCGTGACGACGGTCATGCTGGGCTCCTGCTCGCTGTCGACCATCCACGTCGACGGGCAGGAGGCCGGTGACCTGTTCGGCCGGGTGGAGGCCATCCCCCGGGAACACGTCATCTCCGCGGTCGCCGGCAACAAGACCTGGGACAGCGCCGAGGGGTATGTCGAAGCGCTGGAGAAGCTGCCCCTGGGCCCCAATGTCGCCGCCTTCCTCGGGCATTCCGATATGCGCACCGCGATCATGGGTCTGGACCGGGCCACCCGCCACTCCGAGCGCCCGACGCGGCGCGAGCAGGCCCGGATGGAGCGGATGCTGACCGAGGCACTCAATGCCGGATTCGTCGGAATGTCCTCGCAACAACTGCTTTTCGACAAGATCGACGGCGAGGTGTGCCGGTCTCGCACGTTGCCGTCCACCTACGCCAGACCGCGCGAACTACGCCGACTCAAGTCACTGCTACGACGCAGCGGACGCGTGCTGCAGTCAGGCCCCGATATCGCCAACCCGGTCAATCTGGCCTCGCAGCTGGCCCAGTCGCTGGGCCTGTTCCGCAACCCGCTCAAGACCAGCCTGCTCTCGGCCGCCGACGTGAAGTCCAATCCCTACGCCGTGAAGATCCTGGGCCCGCTCGCCCGGGCGGTGAACGCGCTCGGCGGCAACTTCCGCTGGCAGCACCTGCCGGTCCCGTTCGAGGTGTACGCCGACGGCATCGACCTGGTGGTCTTCGAGGAGTTCGGTACCGGCGCCGCCGCCTTGCATCTGCGCGACGAGGTGGAACGCAACGAGCTACTGCGTGACCCCGAGTACCGCAGGCAGTTCCGCAAGGACTACGAGAACAAGTTCGGTGTGCGGGTTTGGCAGCGTGACTTCTTCGACGCCGATATCGTCGCCTGCCCGGATACGTCGGTGATCGGCAGATCCTTCGGACAGGTGGCCACCAACCGCGGGGTGCACCCCGTCGACGCGTTCCTCGACCTGGTGCTCGAGCACGGCCGCGCGCTGCGCTGGCGCACGACCATCTCCAACCATCGCCCCGAGGTGCTCAAGAAGCTTGCCCGCGAGCCGGGGATCCAGATGGGCTTCTCCGATGCCGGGGCCCACCTACGCAACATGGCCTTCTACAACATGGGTCTGCGGCTGCTGCGGCATGTGTACGACGCCGAGAAGGCCGGCCGGCCGTTCATGACGATCGAGGCGGCGGTGCACCGACTCACCGGTGAGCTGGCCGATTGGTACCGCCTCGACGCCGGCCACCTGCGCGTCGGGGACCGCGCGGACGCCGTGATCATCGATCCGGCCCGGCTGGATGCCGAGCTGGAGACCTATGCCGAGGAACCCGTCGAACAGTACGGCGGGCTGTCCCGCATGGTGAACCGCAATGACGACACCGTATGCGCCGTGCTCGTCGGTGGCCGGTTGGTGTTCGCCGCCGGCGCGGCCACCGAGCTGGTCGGGCGCCGGCGCACCGGGCGATTCCTGCGGGCTGCCCACCGCGCCCCCGCGCTGCCGGTGCAGAAGGGCGAATTGTCCAGTGTCAGCTGAAGATACCGTCCGCCAGATGTGGAAGGCGTTGTCCGAGCGTGACTGGGACGCCGTCAAGTCACACCTGGCCGACGACTGCATCTACGCCGACATGCCGGTCGGCCCCGCGGCCTCGGCGCGCGGTCCCGAAGACATCGTCAAGCGGCTCAAGATCGGCCTTGAACCACTGGCCTCCTATGTCAATCACGACGGGCTGCTGGTCGCCGACGGCGCCACCGTGATGTACGAGCATTCCGAGACCTGGGAATGGCGCACCGGCGAGACCGCCGTTCTGCGGTTCGTCACCGTGCACCACGTCCAGAACGACCGGATCACCCTATGGAAGGACTACTGGGACATGAGTGCGCTGGTGAACTTCGCGCCGTCGACGTGGTTGGACGACCTCGCCCGCGCCGATATGTCCTGGATCTACGACGCCACCGGCCAGATCTGACACTGCCGAGACTGAACCGGGCGGTATCTGGGTACGTGCATGCAGTATGACCTCTCGAATCCGCCACCTCGCGCTCATCGTCGCGGCAGCCGCGCTGCTGCTCGGTGTTACCGCACCCCCGGCCCTGGCCGACGACCGTCTTCAGTTCACCGGGACCACGCTCTCGGGTAGCCCCTTCAACGGCGCCAGCTTGCAGGGCCGCCCGGCCGTGCTCTGGTTCTGGACACCGTGGTGCCCGTTCTGCAATCAGGAAGCACCCAATGTCAGCCACGTCGCCGCGGCCAATCCCGGGGTGACGTTCGTCGGTGTGGCCGCCCGCTCAGATGTGGCCGCCATGCAGGGCTTCGTGTCCAAGTACAACCTCAACTTCACCAACCTCAACGACGCCGACGGATCCCTGTGGGCCCGGTTCAATGTGCCGTGGCAGCCCGCCTACCTGTTCGTGAAGCCGGATGGCACCTCGTCTTTCGTCAACAACCCGACCTCGGCGATGTCCGAACAGGAACTCTCCGACCGGGTCGCCGCGCTCAAGTCCTGATCGAATGAACCCAGACCTCGTGGGCCTGGCGTTCAGTGCCGGGCTGGTGGCCGCCCTGAACCCGTGCGGATTCGCCATGCTGCCGGCGTACCTGGCGCTGGTGGTGCAGCCGGACGGCGGCCCCGGCCGGGCCGTCGGGAGGGCGCTGGGGGCCACGGCGGCGATGACGCTGGGTGTGGTGGTGGTGTTCGCGGGGTTCGGCACGCTCGCCGTGTCGGTGGCCTCCACCATCCAGCGTTATCTCCCCTACGCCACGGTGGCGATCGGGGTGGTGCTGCTGTTGCTGGGCCTCTGGATGCTGTTGGGCCGGCGAGTGGGCTTACCGATCGGCGCCGGTGCACGCTGGGCACCCACCGCCCGGATCGGGTCCATGGTCGGCTACGGCGCAGGTTTCGCCCTCGCCTCACTGTCGTGCACGGTGGGACCGTTCCTGGCGGTGACGGCAGGTGCGGCGCGGGCGGGGTCCGCGCGTGACGCGTCCCTGGTGTACCTGGCGTACGCGGCCGGTTTCGCCCTCATCGTCGGGGCGCTGGCGGTGTCGGTGGCGCTGGCCAGCTCTGCACTACTCGACCGAATGCGCCGAATTGTGCTCTATGTCAACAGGATCGGCGGCGTGATACTCGTCGTCGTGGGTGCCTACGTGGCGTATTACGGCGTCTACGAGATCCGGTTGTTCACTTCCGGCGCGGGCCCCGCGGATCCGGTGATCACCGCGGCCGGCCGGGTCCAGTCCGCCGTGGCCGGCTGGGTACATCAGCATGGGAGTTGGCCATGGCTACTTCTGCTCCTGGTGGGCGCGGTACTCACCGCGACAACAGTGCGATACCGGCGACGACCAGACTGAGCACCTTGATCACCTCGAGCCCGACGTATGCGTGATGGGCGCGCGACCGGGGCACCTCGGCACCGGCCAGCACCGCGTCGGAACGGCGGGTCAGGCGTGGGCGCACGGCGATCAGTTGCACCACCAGCGCACCCGCCGCCGTTGCGGTCGCCACGACGGCGGCAACCGGCGGGTGTGACAGCGCGAGTGCGGCAATGGCGACCAGGCCGAGCACCGACTCGGCCGCGTTGAGGGCACGGAACACCAACCGCCCGATTCCCAGCCCGATCGGCAGCGTGACACCGGGTGCCCGGAATTTCAGTGGCGCTTCCACAAACGAGATCGCCAGCACCATGCCCAGCCAGACGAACACGCCGGCGACCGCTGTCGCGACACCACCGCTCATCTGGATCAGAGGGTGATCTTGCAAGCCTGGCCGATATCGAGGGTGCGCAGCATCCGGCCCATCCCGAGCCACATGGCACAGGACAGCGCCAGATCGGTCAGCAGTTCGTCGTCGAATTCGGCCGAACAGCGCTGCCAAAACTCCTCATCGTCACGTAAGGCGGTGTGATCGCGCGCGAATCGTTCCGCGAACTCCGCGGCAACCCGCTCCTGCGCGCTGTAGCCGGACCAGCTTCGCCACTCGTGGGCGTGGTCGTAGAGATCTTCGTCGACCCCTGCGGCGATGCCATCCGAATCGCGCGTGTTCTGGCACACCACGCATTCGTTGTCCAGGGCGATCACCATCCGGGCCAGCTCGCGGACCCGCATCGGGAGACGGTTCTTGGTGTAGACCGCGTTCGTGAAACCGGCCATCGCGACCCCGATATCGGGAGATTTGCGCACCCATGCGGCGGCGTCATCGTCGGCAAAATCTCCGATTCGACTCATGCTGCGAAGCGTACGCGCGCCGAGAGAGAATTGGAACATGTTCTAGTTTTTCGACGCCGCCGGCCGCCGACGGAGTGTCGGCGGCCGGCGGGTGTCGGTATCGGGATTACTTGGGTGGACGCGAAACGCACTGCGCCGAGTACAGCGCCTCGCCGAGCTTGTCCATCAGCTCCAGCTGCGTTTCCAGGTAGTCGATGTGCTTCTCCTCGTCGGCGAGGATGTCCTCGAAAAGCTTGGCCGACACCGCATCCTGCTTCTCACGGCACATGATGACACCCGGCCGCAGTCGGGCCACCACCTCGTACTCGATCGCGAGGTCGGCCTCGAACTGCTCGCGCAGCGTCTGGCCGACTCGCAGCGAGAACAATCGCTGATAGTTCGGGAGACCGTCGAGGAGCAGAATGCGGTCGGTGATCCATTCCGCGTGGTGCATTTCCTCGATGGATTCTTCGCGCGTGTGTTGCGCTAATTCGCTGAATCCCCAATTGTCCTGCATCTTCGAATGCAGAAAATACTGATTGATCGCCGTGAGTTCGCTTGTCAACTGCTCGTTGAGCAGTTTCAGAACTTCCGGATCGCCTTGCATATCACTCCTAAGCACCTTGAGGGCTGGTCAAGCGTTGCTCTTGCCGTGCGCTTTGAATCTAGTGCAGCACAGACACGCGGGCGAGGGCTTCGACGGCGATTCCGCGCGACATCGGACGGGTTTGCGTCGCCGGTAGGTGAGGCTAACCCTAGTCAGCGATGCAGAGATGGACTGGCTTGCCTAACTAAGGTTACACTCACCTAATGATCGACGGCGGCGCCGGGAAGCCGGCTGCCATGGAGGCGGAGGCGGTGTGCAAATGAGCGAATACCATTTGCATTCACTTATTCTGGCCGCCGACTATCGCGTCGCCGATCCCGAGTCGATGTGGAATTCGTTGAAAGACCGCCAGCAATCGCTGGTGAATATCGACGCCCATCATGTCGTTCTCTACACGTCGATTTGGGAACCAGGGCGCATTCTGGTGACCATCGGCGTATCCCATCCCAATTCTGTACGCGATGTTCTGCGTTCGCAGGCGATATTCGATCTCTTTGACATCTCGGGCGTCGACGATATTCCGGCGGTCTTCGCGGGCGAGGTCGTGGAGAAGATCGACCTGTTCGACACTGCGGCGGGCAGCGCCGGGGAAACCGTCGCCGGCGTGATCGTGGGCGTGGTCGCCACCGTGGACAGCGCGGAGGACCTGATGGTCAAGGTGCACGGCGCCCTGGACCGGTTCCGGCAGTCCGGCGTCCGCAAGATCTGGGTGTACCGCGCGTTCGACGACGGACACGAAGTGCTGATCCTGCAAGAGATCGAGAACGAGGCCAGTGCACGCCGCTGGATCGACCATCCCGATGCCGCCGCGGAGTGGTTGTCCCGGGCCGGATTCGGGGCCTACCCCTCCCTGTTCGTCGGAAAGTTCGCCCATCTGATGACGGTCGGGAGCTGAGCCGATGTTCGTCTGTCTGTGTACCGGCGCCACCACCCAGGCCGTCCACGACGCCGTGGCTGCGGGTGCCACCACGTCCAAACAGATCGCCGACGCGTGTGGGGCGGGATCGGACTGCGGACGCTGCCGCCGCACACTGCGCGCGATCCTCGCGGCCTCCCGCGAGTGCCCGGTGCATGCGGCCAGTTAGCCGCGCTTGTCGACGAACGAGGCCAGCGCGTCGACGTTGGCGGCCTGGCCGAGAAGCTCGGCGAACAACGCGTTCTCCCGTTCGCTGGCCTCGGCGATACCCGGCCGAATCGGCTCCAGCATGGTCTTCTTCACCGCCAGCAGGCTGCCCAGCGGGCGCGAGGCCAGCACCTCGGCGTGCCTGCGCGCCTCGGCCAGGAGGTCCTCGGGCTCACAGACCTTGAACACCAACCCCATTCGCTGCGCTTCGGCCGCATCGATCCACTCCGAGGACAACAGCAGCCATGCCGCGTTCTGCCTGCCGATCAGCCGCGGCAGCAGGTACGACGAGGCGGCCTCGGGCGGCACGCCGAGGCTGGTGAACGGGCACTTCAGCCGCGCCGTGGACGACATGAACGCCAGATCCGCGTAGCCGAGGATGGTCGTGCCGATACCCAGCCCGACGCCGTTGACCGCACAGATGAACGGTTTCGGAAACGCGGCGAGCGCCTCGATCATGCCGCGGAAACCGTACTTGCCCGGCTTGTAGTCGGGGTCGGTGACCAGCTTCTGCATCTCCACCAGGTCATTGCCCGCACTGAAGGCGCGACCCGCTCCGGTCAGCAGCACGACCGACACCTCGGGGTCGTCTGCTGCTGCCAACAGCGCCTCGGTGGTGGCGTCGTACAGCGCCTCGCTGAAGGCGTTGAGCGCTTCGGGCCGGTTCAGGGTGAGCGTGCGCACCCGGTTGTCATCGGAGATCAATAATGTCACGCCCGTAGCGTATCCACCGGGCCCCACAGCGGGTACCGGCTGGTGGGCACCGTGTCGATATCTCGGTCTGCGCCGAACCGTGCCACGCTGGCCGCCATCTTCCCCATCCGGTCCCCGAGATCGGCATCGTCGGCCGCACCGAAGAACGCGTGCAGGTCGGACACCGCCTCGATCGGGAACAGTTCCTCGACGATGGCGTCGATCCGAGGTGCACCAGCGGTAAGGGGCCGCACCACCGTGTTCTGGGTGTAGCCGAACGTGGCCTGGGTGGCGATGGCCACCGGGGTGTGGTCGATATGCCATCGAGTGAGCCACGTGGCCTGGTCCAGGTCGGCGGGTCTGCGCAGCAGCGCCACGTTGGCCAAGCCGGGGGTGCGCGCACTCGGCGGCCCCGTCGGTCCGGGCAGGGGCACCGACTCGGTCACCAAATACGCTGCCAGATGATCACATTCGGGTGCCAGCAGCTCGAGGGCCGCAGTGACGGCCGCGCCGTAGTACTGGTGGGTCCAGATGCTCACGACCGCGGCCACCGGTGGATCCAGCGTGGTGAGCGTCATCAGCGAGGCCCGGACGGCGTCATCCCTGACGTTGACGGTCAGGCCGGGCAGGTGCAGCTCGGACAACGCCGATGCCACCCCGGTCCGCAATCGCCGACACCATTGCTCATCCGCTTCGGCCCGCCGCAACGTGACCATCACCTTTTCCACTCCCCGAAAGTAACAACCGCCGAGACGAGATAGGGCCGGATCAGGTCGCGGTCAGGACGCGATTCCGGGAACGCCTCAGTTACCCCCGGTGGGCCACCCGGAGGACGACAATGAACAGGTGGCGAAGGGTAGGCCCCTGGGGCTGACGCTCTACGAGTTCGGCGCCGTGGTGCGCAGCCTGCTCGGCGTGCTGGGGGTGACCGCCGTTGCGCTCTACCTCGGCTCGCCGGGAGCCGCCATCGCCGCCGGGGGCGCCGCGGCCATGGCCGGTGCGACCGCCCTGCAGGACAGTCCGCGCAGCCGGTTGCCACTGGTCGTCGCCGTGTCGGTGGAAATGGCCCTGGCGGTGGCCGCCGGCGGACTCAGCTCCGCCTGGACACCGGCGTTCCTCGCGGTGGTCGCCGCGTGGTGCTTCACGGCCGGCATGCAGTGGGCGCTGAGCGCCAATGCCGGAATGGTGGCCTCGGGTGCGGCAATCCTGCTGGTCACCGCCTCACCCACGGCGGACAGCCTCACCACGGTGTCGACCGCGAGTGGCCTGGCTCTGGTCGGCGGACTGGCTCAAGGGGTGCTGATCGCGCTCTGGCCGCAACGCCGATGGCGCGACCAGCGGGAGGCGCTTGCCCTCGCGTACCGCTCGCTCGGCGCCGACGCCACCCGATTGGCATCGGACCCGGGGGCACAGGTGGACCGGCAGCCGTTGATCCGGCTGCGGGAGGCGTTCACGCTCAGCGAGTCCCAGGCCCGACTCCGACCACCGGCCTACCGCGGCTGGTACGGGTTGCCGGAGCGGATCATGGTGACACTCACCGCACTCGGTCGTGAGGGGCCCCGGGACGGGGCCGCCGCCGACGTGCTGCAGGCCGGCGCCGACCTCCTCGATCTCATCGCCCAGCGCGCGCCGCGACGTCAGATCGGTCCGGCGCTGGCACGGGTGGACGCGGCGGCCGAGCAGCTCAGCGGGGCGACCCGAATTGTCGCCCAACGGCTTTCGCACCAGCTGTCGGAGGCCGTCGAGCTGCATCTCGGCCTGTTCGAGCCCGAACAGATCGCCCCACTGCGTCGGCCCGGGCTTCCACATTCCTGGGCCGTGGCGGCCGGCCTGATCCGTGCGCAACTGAGCTGGCGGTCCCCCATCCTTCGGCACGCCATGCGGCTGACGATCGCCGCGACCGCCGGGGTGACGATGGGCCGCGCGGCCGGCGCCGAATACGGTTACTGGATCGCGGTCACGGTCCTCATGGTGCTGCGCCCGGAGACTGCGCACACCTATACCCGGTGCATCGGCCGGATCACCGGCACCGCAATCGGCGTGGTCGCCGCCTCCTCATTCACCGCACTACTGCACCCGGGCGGGCTGGCCTCGGTGGCACTGGCGGTGGTGTTTCTGGGAATCGCCTACCTGGCAGCGGACTTCGGTTACCTCGTGGTCAGCGCCGCCCTGGCGGCCGCGATCATCTTCCTGCTGGACGTGAGCGGCGGGGTCGACACCAGTACGGTCGAACAGCGCTGGTTCGCGACCATCATCGGCGGCGCGCTGGCGGTGATCGTGCATGTCTGCCTGCCCGACAGCGCCCTCGTGCGACTGCACCAGCGGGCCGGTGAATTGCTGAAGACCGAAATCGATTACGCAGCCACGGTGATCAAGGCTTTCGTCCACGACCTCGACCATCCCGCCGAAATGCTGTCGGCCGCGTGGCAGCGAGCGGCCAGCGCGCGCACCGCTTTCGAGGCCGCCGCCGGTGCGACCCGCACCGATGATCCCGAGATTCGACGGTGGTTGCGCACCTACCGCGCCTCGCTCAACGCCGTCACCACCAGTTGCGCCACTCTGGAATCAACTCTGCCCTCGCATCCGTCACCCACCCTCAACCGTGAATTCACCAGTGCCATAGACGGTTACGTCAAAGCTCTGATGGGCAATCCGGCGACGCCGGCGGCGCCCTGGCGGGTGGATGCCGAGCAACTCGCCGCCGCTGCCGTCGCGGTACGCGACACCGCCCCGCTGCTCAGCTCCGATGACGGCCCCGCCCGCGTGCTGGTCGGCGAATTGGCCACCATCACCCAGGTGGTGGTGGATATCGCCCATGTCAGACCGGTGGGTCAGTCAGCTGCTCATCCCTGGCCCACTTCGGCCGAATGAACACACCCTCGGCCTCGACGGTGGGGCCCTGCGCGTCCGCGATGATTCCGGCTGCGAACGTCTTGACCCCCTCGGTCCGCACGATCCCGGCCTCGGCGTGCAGCCGTCCTAGCGGGGTGGGCCGCAGATACCGGACCGTGATGGTGCCGGTGAGCCGCGGACTGGTGGCCGGGCTGGCCACCTCGCCGAGGATGTGGTCGAGCAGCATCGCGGCCACACCGCCGTGCACGTGCCCCGGCGGCCCCTCGTAGGGCGCACCGAGTTCGAAGTCGGCGAACACCCCGCCGGTCTCGTCCCGTTGTACCGACAACGGCGGAGCGATCGGGTTGCGCAGCCCGATCACCGCGTTACCCCATGGCATCCGGTCGCCGTGTGCGGTGAATCGGACACCGAACGGGCCGTCGAGTTGACGGCTGCGCAGCGTCGCGGTCGCCGCGTCGATCTGCGTCTTCGCCTCGGCCACCGCATCGGCGTCCACCTCGGACCTGATCGTGGCATCGATGAGGTCGCGGACGGCCTCGGTCAGTGGCCGGTAGACGGTGCGCAAGCGCTCGACGTCCTCGGCACTGAGGTCCTCGAGTGTGAAGTCCAGCATGGGAGAACTAGAACATGTTCTAGGTGTGGTGTCGAGCTTGCACGACGCACTCGCCGGCAAAAGTTCCTACGATGGCGTGGCATGGCGGCACCCCGGGTGGACGGACCGAGGCAGAAGTTGCCTGCGACGCTCGTCGATGTCGCGGGCAACCGGCTGCGTGACGCCATCCTCAGCGGGACGTTGGGCCCCGGCGAGAAGATCGTCGAAGAGCAGCTGTGCGCCGATCTCGGCATCAGCCGCGCCCCGCTGCGCGAGGCCCTGCGGCTGCTGGCACAACAAGGTCTGGTCGAGCACCTCCCCCGGCGCGGATCACGGGTCACCGACTGGTCACCGGCCGATATCCTTCAGCTGTTCGCGTTGCGCCATGTGCTGGAGCGGCACGCCATCGAGATGGCCATGCCGCTCGCCGACCCGGTGTCGGAACTGGAGCCGGTGCGCCACGCCCTCCGCGAAATGACCTGTGCGCGGACGGCACTGGACCGCGACGACGCTCATCGCCGTTTCCACGCCGCCGTGGTCGGGCTGGCGGCGAACCGGCAACTCGACATCGTCCTGGCGCCGATCCTGCTGAAGCTGCAGCTGCCGATGGCGATGAACATGCGCGAGGAGGCCCGCCACCACCGCGCCGGCGACGGGATCGAACGGCACCGGGCCATCCTCACCGCACTCGAGTCCAACGACGCCGCCACGGTGATCGCCGCGCTGGAGGACCACGGACACCTGAGGTACCTGAATCTCCCCGCCGATCTCCCCGAACATCGCTAACACGATCGACACACGCGCGTACCGCGATCGCCATCATTCTGTCGACAATCGACATTCATGGGTTCAGATGTACGCGGCGACCAGGGGATCAGCAGGGGTCCGTCGATCGGGCCATCGATCGCCGAGATTCTCGATTCGCATGCCGGCGGCACCGGTTCCCCGGTCAAGACCGCGACACGAGTCGCCGACGCCATCGCCGCACGCGGGGATGACGGAACCTGGTTGTCCACCGTTCCCCGTGACGAACTGCTGGCCGCCGCGGCCGCGATCGAGAGCCGGCCAGGGGCACGGACCTTGCCGCTGTACGGCGTCCCCTTCGGGGTCAAAGACAGTATCGACGTCGCCGGGGTACCCACGACACTGTCCTGCCCGGACTACGCCTATATCCCCGAGACCACCGCACCGGCCGTGCAGCGACTGCTGGACGCGGGGGCGTTGTACGTCGGGAAGACCAATCTGGACCAGTTCGCCACCGGCCTCAACGGCACCCGCACCCCGTATACGGTGCCCCGCAGCGTCTTCGGCGGAGAACTCATCTCGGGCGGCTCCAGCTCGGGATCCGCGCTGGCCGTCGCGCTGGGGCAGGTGCCGTTCGCCGTGGCCACCGACACCGCGGGGTCGGGCCGGGTGCCCGCCGCCCTCAACGGCGTGGTGGGCTTCAAACCCTCGCGGGGACTGATCAGCACCGTCGGTCTGGTGCCGGCCTGCAAGTCCCTGGACTGCCTGAGCGTGATGGCCGGCTGCATCGACGATGTGGACCGCGTTTTCGACGTGATGGCGGCACGCGACGACGCCGACTCGTGGTACCGGGACCGCGGGCCGCGGTACGCGGGCGGCCCCATCCGGGTCGGACTGCCGCCGGTGGCCGAGTTGGAGTTCTTCGGCGACGACGCGATGCGCGCGGCGCATCTGGGGTTCCGGGAACAGCTGGAACGTCAGGCCGTCATCGTCGAGGTGTCACTCGCGCCGTTCCTGGCGGCGGGGGCGTTGCTGTATCAGGGGCCGTGGGTGGCCGAGCGACTGGTCGAATTCGGCGATTTCCTTGCCGAGAAACCGGATTCGATCCACCCCGTGGTCCGCGAGATCTTCCGCAGTGGGCTCACCTACACCGCGGTGGATGCGTTCGCCGCGTTGCAGAAGCTGCAGGATCTCAAGGCCGAGGTGGCCCGGCTGTGGCAGCACATGGACATCCTGGTGGTCCCCACCATCGGCACCACCTTCACCGTCGAGCAGGTGCTCGACCGACCCATCGACTGCAACACGATGCTCGGTCACTACACGCATTTCGGCAATCTGCTCGATCTGCTGGGCGTTGCCGTGCCGCTCGGCGTGACCAGCGACGGGCGGCCCTACAGCGCGATGTTGCTGGGCAACGCACTCTCCGATGACACGGCCTTGACGCTGGCCGCCCAGATCCTCGATGAGCCCCGGGCCGCCGCCGCGGCGGCCGATTCCGCGGTAAAGGAGCAGGTATGACCGTCCCCGTCCCCGCTGAACCGTCAGCCTTCTCACTGGTACCAGGGCAGACCGCCCTTGTCGTCATCGACATGCAACGGGATTTCCTGCTGCCCGGCGGCTTCGGTGAGAGCCTGGGCAATGACGTGGATCAGCTGCTCAAGGTGGTCCCCCCACTGGCCGCGCTGATCGCCGCGGCCCGCGAGGCGGGAATCCTGGTGATCCACACCAGAGAAGGCCACCGGCCCGATCTGTCGGATTGTCCACCCGCCAAGCTGACGCGCGGCGCCCCGTCGAAGCGCATCGGCGATCCCGGCAAGTACGGACGCATCCTCATCCGCGGCGAGTACGGCCACGACATCGTCGACGAACTGGCCCCGATCGAGGGCGAAGTGGTGATCGACAAGCCGGGCAAGGGGGCGTTCTACGCCACCGAACTCCAGGACGTACTGACCGCCGCCGGTATCACGCAGCTGCTCGTCACCGGTGTCACGACGGAGGTGTGCGTGCACACCACGACCCGCGAAGCCAACGACCGCGGTTACGAGTGCCTGGTGGTATCCGACTGCGTCGGTTCGTATTTCCCGGAGTTCCAGCGGGTGGGGCTGGAGATGATCAAGGCCCAGGGGGGCATTTTCGGGTGGGTCGCCGACACCGCTGCGGTCATTCCCGCGTTGCAACAACTCACCACGAACGCCGCCTGAGCGTCCGCCGAAAGGATCCAGCCATGTCCACCGACGTCACCGATCCCCCCGCCAGCTCCGATCCCCCCGCCGAAAAGGCCCAGCCGAGGTTGTCCATCCCCTGGTGGACGCGAGGCGACACCAACGCATTCTTCGGACTCGGATTCAACATCCTGGTCAACGTCCTGACGCTGACCGGCTTGATGATCGGTGTCGTCAAGGTGCCGCCGGGTGACGTGCTGGGCACCATCCTGCCCGCGCTGGGCGTGGCCTTGATTCTGGGCAATCTGTACTACACGTTCCTGGCCCGCCGGCTGGCCAAGCGCGAAAACCGAACCGATGTCACGGCTTTGCCGTACGGCCCCAGTGTGCCGCATATGTTCATCGTCGTCTTCGTGGTGATGCTCCCGGTGTACCTGAACACCAAGAACGCGATGGCGGCCTGGGAAGCCGGGCTGGCGTGGGCGTTCATGATCGGCGTCATCGTGATGATCGGCGCATTCGTCGGCCCCTACATCCGCAAACTGACCCCCCGTGCCGCGATGCTCGGCACGCTGGCCGGTATCTCGATCACCTTCATCTCCATGCGGCCCGCCGCACAGATGTGGGAGGCGGCCTGGATCGGCCTGCCGGTCATGGCGATCATCCTCGTCGGCTTCTTCACCGATATGAAGCTGCCGTTCGGCATCCCCGTCGGCCTGGCCGCCCTGCTGGTCGGCACCGCGATCGGGTGGATCGGCGGGTTCATGTCGGCACCCGATGTGGGACAGGCGGTTTCGGATATCGCCATCGGCGTCCCCGACCTGCGAGTGGACATGCTGTTCTCCGGCCTGTCGCATCTGGCCCCGCTGCTGGGCACCGCGATACCGCTGGGCGTCTACAACTTCACCGAGGCGATGAGCAACGTCGAGAGCGCCGCCGCCGCGGGTGACAACTACAACCTGCGCAGTGTGCTGCTCGCCGACGGTGCCGGTGCGGTCATCGGGTCGGCGTTCGGTTCGCCGTTCCCGCCCGCGGTCTACATCGGCCACCCCGGCTGGAAGGACGCCGGCGGCCGCGCCGGGTACTCGCTGGCCAGCGGCGTGGTGATCGGTATCTTCTGCTTCCTCGGGCTCTTCGGGGTGCTGGATGCGCTGTTACCGGTTCCGGCGATCGTGCCGATCCTGCTGTACATCGGTCTGCTGATCGGCGCGCAGGCGTTCCAGGCGGTGCCGCGACTGCACGCCGTCGCCGTCGTCGCGGCCATCCTGCCCAACCTCGCGCAATGGGCCAGCGGGCTGGTCGACAACGCCCTCAACGCGGCGGGCACATCCGCATCGAAGGTCGGGTTGGAGGCACTCAACGGTGCGGGTGTCGTCTACGACGGCCTGTTGACCCTCGGCGAGGGTGCGGTGCTGGTGGGCCTGATCCTGGGCACGATGGTGACGTTCATCCTGGAGAAGAAATTCCTCTACGCGGCGATCGCCTCGGTGGTCGGTGCGGCGCTGTCCTTCATCGGGCTGATCCACGCGCCGCAGGTGGCCTGGGCCGCCAATCCACAAGTCGCCCTGGGCTATCTGTTCTTCGGCGTGGTGTGCGCGATCTACCACTTCCTGCCCGGCGCGAAAGATCCCGTCGAGGTCGACGAGGCCGATATCGTCGCCGGCCACTAGCGAGGGGCGGCGACGAACGGGACCTCGGTGCCGGGCGCGAGCACGACGTACATCCGGCGCCACGGGTCACCGTCGATCAGTTCCCACTGGTGGCCCGAGCCCGTCGTATCCTCGGCCAGCAACACGTCGCCGGGAGCCAGCGTGAACTCCTCGCCGTCACGGGTGCAGAACCGCAGCGTGCCCGCCAGCGTCACCACCAGCTGGCGCACGGGCGCGGTGTGCCAGGCAAGTGACCCGCCGCCCGCGGTCTCCTCGACGGTGACGTGTGCGGCCGACATCGCCACCGACACCAGGTCGGCATTGCGGCCGGGCGTCATGTCCAGAGTTCCCACCTCCACGTGGGAGCCACCGTCGTCACCGGTCCACAACCGGACACATCTGATCACGGGGCCACGCTAGTCGCAGGCCGGCCGGTTCGCCTCACGCCTACGCGCAACGCTTCTCGCCGCGGCCCCCGCTCAATTAACGTGCGTGCCATGAGCACAGCCATCGAGCCGTACTACGACCTGGGGACCTACCACCGGCAGGTCGACTCCCCCGAACCGGAAGCCCAGGTGTGGTTCGACCGCGGCATGGTCTGGGCCTACGCGTTCAACCACGAGGAAGCCGTGCACTGTTTCGAGCGGGCGCTGGCACTCGATCCCGAGCTGGCCATCGCCCGCTGGGGCATCGCCTACGCGGTCGGCCCCAACTACAACAAGGCCTGGGAGGCTTTCGACCCGGTCGATCTGGCCACCTCGTTGGACCGGGCCCGCGCCGAGCTCGCCCGTGCCGGCACCGCCCGCGCCTCCACGGTGGAACGCGCCCTGATCGACGCGCTGGCCGTGCGCTTCCCCACCGACGATCCGCAGGACACCGAGGCGCTGGCGGCCGGCCACGACGCCTACGCCGATGCGATGGCCCGCGTCGCCGCGGAGCACCCCGGCGATATCGACGTCGCGGCGCTGGCGGCCGACGCACTGCTCAACGTCACCGCATGGGCGCTGTGGGACAGCGCAACCGGAGATCCGGCACCGGGCTCGCGGGTACTGGAGGCCACCCGAATCCTGGGCGATGCCCTGACCACACCGGCCGGACGGGCCCATCCGGGCGTGCTGCACCTCTACCTGCACGCGTGCGAGATGTCGGCGCACCCCGAGGACGCGCTGCCCGCCGCCGATCTGCTGCGCGGTCTGGTGCCCGACGCCGGCCACCTGCAACACATGCCGAGTCACATCGACGTGCTGTGCGGTGACTACCGCGCCTCGATCGTGGCCAACCAGGCCGCGGTGCGGGCCGACCGGCGCTTCGTGCAGCGCGAGGGCCCGCTGAACTTCTACTCCCTGTACCGGGCGCACGACCTGCATTTCGTCGTGTACTCGGCGATGTTCGAGGGGCAGTCCCGGGTGGCTCTCGATGCGGCCGACGAACTGTCGGGTCAGCTGACCCCGGAGCTGCTGGCCATCGAATCCCCGCCGATGGCCGACTGGCTGGAGGCGTTCGTGCCGCTGCGCGTCCACGTACTGGTCCGGTTCGGACGCTGGGACGAACTGATCGCCACCGCACTGCCCGAGGACCCGCGGCTCTACTGCACCACCACGGCCACCATCCACTACGGCCGCGGTGTCGCGCACGCCGCCAAGGGGCAGCTCGCCCAGGCGTATGCCGAACGCGAGGCACTGGCCGCCGCGTACGCCGGCATCCCGGAGACGCGCTATCTGTTCAACAACACCAGCCGCGACATCCTGGCCATCGCCGTGGCCATGCTGGACGGCGAAATCTCCTACCGCGAAGGGCATTTCGACGAGGCCTTCGCGCACCTGAGGACGGCGATCGCCCTCGACGACGCCCTGCCCTACGACGAACCGTGGGGCTGGATGCAGCCGACCCGGCACGCCTACGGCGCCTTACTGCTGGAGCAGGGCCGTGTCGAGGAAGCGGCCGCGGCGTATGCGGCCGATCTGGGATTGGACGACACCCTGCGCCGGTCCTGCCAGCATCCCGGCAACGTGTGGAGCCTGCACGGCTACCACGAATGCCTGCAGCGACTGGGCCGTGACGCCGAAGCCACGATCATCGGACGCCAGCTCGACCTGGCGCGGGCGCGCACCGATGTCCCGGTTAACGCGTCGTGTGCATGCCGTCTCGGTGCGGTAACAAGTGAGGAAGACTGCTGCCGCTGAGGCGCGTCCCGTGCGCGCGGGCACGTCACGGTACTAAGGTGTTGGGCAGGCAGGGGTTTCGCGCCTCGCAACGGGGCGACTGCGCGACGGCCCTTCGCCGTTTGGGGGAACAGTGTCCATAGCCACGACGAGGTCCACACCTGTGTCGGACGAGCCGTTGTCCGCTCTGGTCGACATCATCAAATTCGCCGTCGCGGAATCGGTCCGCTCAGCCGGCGGATCCCAACGAGACATCGATCGCGTCGCGGTTGCCGCCGCCTACGCAGCCTGGTGTTGGGGCTCCGCTGCGGCGTTCGAGACCGTCCCGCAGGTATGCCGTCAGACCTAGCCGGTCACCGCCTGCGCCGCTTCGTATTGAGCGCACCCTTCACCTTCTCCTGGTTGATGGTGCTGCTGATCACCACGGTGATTCAGCACAGCCTCAGCCAGCACGCGCTGCACCGGTTCCTGCAGGCGCGCTCGACCAACCTGCACCATCTGGCCGGCGATCCGTTGCGGGTGCTGTTCACCAGCCTGCTGTGGATTGACGGCCACCATTGGTGGCCGTATCTGCTGCTGTTCGCCGCCTTCGTCGCCCCCGCCGAGCGTTGGCTCGGCCCCCTGCGCTGGTTCACCGTCGGGATGCTCGCCCACATCGGGTCCACCTACCTCAGCGAGGGCTATCTGTACTGGACCATCCAGGAGGCGATGGTGTCACCCCGGTACATCGACGCCAGGGATATCGGGGTCAGCTACTTCCTCGTGGGTCTGATCGGCGTCCTCACCTATCACGTCGTGCGGCCGTGGCGGTGGTTCTACCTCGTGGCGGCGGTGTCGACGTTCGGGCTCGCGGTCGCCCTGAACCCGCAGTTCACGCCGATCGGACATGCCAGCGCCCTGCTGATCGGGTTGGCCTGCTATCCGCTGACCCGCAATCGTCGCCGGCCGCCGCCCTGGGATCCGGCGAAGCTGCTGCACCGCGGGCACCGCACCCGGGTTGAGTAGGCTCCGAGGCGTGGCGATCAGCGCGCGAGACCTCGAATGCCTGCGCCGCTGCGTCGAACTCGCCGCGGCGGCACTCGATGACGGCGACGAACCCTTCGGTTCGATCCTGGTTGACGGCACCGGGCAGACCGTCTTCGAGGATCGCAACCGCGTCAAGGACGGTGACGCCACCCAGCACCCGGAGTTCGCGATCGCCCGATGGGCCGTCGACCATCTGACATCCGAGCAACGCCGCGCCGCAACCGTCTACACCTCCGGCGAGCACTGCCCGATGTGCGCGGCCGCGCACGCCTGGGTCGGGCTCGGGCGGATCGTGTACGCCGCCTCGGCCGCGCAACTGAGCCGGTGGTGCACCGAGTGGGGCACCCCGCCCTCGCCGGTCGCACCGCTGCCCATCACCACCGTGGCCCCCGGCATCGTCACCGACGGTCCTGCCGGTGAACTCACCGACCGCATGCGTGCGCTCTACGAAGCGAAGTTCACGCCATGACCGATCCGGACTGGGTGACACACGCGATCTGGTGGCAGATCTACCCGCTGGGGTTTGTCGGCGCCTTTCCCGCCGACCCGCCACCACCACCGGACGAGCATCGTCTGCTGCGCATCGTCGAATGGCTGGACCACGCTGTCGAACTCGGCTGCTCGGGTATCGCGCTCGGTCCGGTGTTCGCCTCCCGCACCCACGGTTACGACACCACCGACCACTACCGCATCGATCCGCGTCTGGGCGTGGAGGACGATTTCGACCGGCTCGTCGAAGAATGCCATCGGCGCGGGCTCCGGATCCTGCTCGACGGGGTCTTCAATCACGTCGGCACCGACTTCCCGCGGTACCGGGCGGCACTCGACGGTGGCGACACCGCCTGGTTCCGCAGGGCGCGCGACGGTTTCGCCACCTTCGAGGGGCACGGCGAGCTGATCGCGCTCAACCACGGCAACCCCGACGTCGTCGACTACACCGTCGAGGTGATGGCGCACTGGCTGGACCGTGGCGCCGATGGCTGGCGACTGGACGCCGCCTACGCCGTGCCCGAACGGTTCTGGGCTTCGGTGCTGCCAGCCGTCCGCGAACGCCACCCACAGGCCTGGTTCGTGGGCGAGGTGATCCACGGCGACTATCCGGCACAGGTGCGGTCCGCCGGGTTCGACTCCGTCACCCAATACGAACTGTGGAAGGCGATCTGGAGCAGCCTGAACGACGGCAACTTCCACGAACTGGACTGGGCGCTGCAACGCCACAACGACTTCCTGGACACCTTCGTGCCGCTCACCTTCGTCGGCAACCACGACGTGACCCGGATCGCCAGCCGGCTCGACGATTCCCGGCATCTGGAGCACGCGCTCGTGCTGCTGCTCACCACCGGGGGCACGCCGAGCATCTACGCCGGCGACGAATGGGGATGGCGCGCGGTCAAGGAGGAACGGGTGGGCGGCGATGACGCGGTCCGCCCCGAATTCGACCAGCGGCCGACCGGTGACAACGACATCCTGCAACTGCACCAATATCTGATCGGATTGCGGCGCCGCCAGTCCTGGCTGCACACCGCGCACACCGAAGCGGTCGAGGTGAGCAACACCGGTTACGTGTACCGGACCGTCGCAGACGGCCACGAGCTGACGGTGGCGCTCAATATCGGCGACGATCCGTTGCCGGTCGCCTTGCCTCGGCCCGGCCGGATCACCGCCGGCTCCGGCGCCCCACCGCCGGAGCACGTTGCCGATCTGGTGGTTCCGCCGCACGGATGGGTCATCGTCGAGCCGCAGTGAACTGGCCGCCGGGTGACGCTGCACCCGGTGCCGTAGCGGTCGGCTCGGCCACCGGTATCGGCCTAAGAATGGCCGAAATGCATTGGTGTGCAACATGTATCGCCGATATCCTGGCCACCGACTCGAGCGGACCACCGGCCAGATCACGGCGGATCACGGCGAGGTCTCAGGGCTGAGTCTCAATCGTTAGCCAACCGCGATATCACGACGCGGCCGTGTTACACGTGTGGCATTTGGGGCGCGTGATTCACTACCGACGAAGAAAAAGCAGCGGCAATTGCTTTGGGTCCCGGACGGGACACGCAAGAGGAAAGGTGGGTTGGTTGCCGTTATGAAGTTCATCAGAAAGATTCGTGGAGAGTGGCTCCGTCGAGCGGCGGTGGTCGCCGCGACCGTCGCCGCACTGCCCGGGCTGATCGGCTTCGCGGGGGGTTCGGCGACGGCAGGAGCATTCTCGCGGCCGGGCCTTCCCGTCGAGTATCTCGACGTGCCCTCGGCATCCATGGGCCGCGATATCCGTATCCAGTTCCAGGGCGGCGGGCCGCACGCGGTATACCTGCTCGACGGTCTGCGCGCCCAGGACGACTACAACGGCTGGGATATCAACACCCCGGCCTTCGAGTGGTACTACCAGTCCGGCCTGTCGACGATCATGCCGGTCGGCGGCCAGTCCAGCTTCTACACCGACTGGTACCAGCCGTCCAAGGGCAACGGGCAGAACTACACCTACAAGTGGGAGACGTTCCTGACTCAGGAACTGCCGGCTTACCTGGAGGCCAACAAGGGTGTGTCGCGCACCGGCAACGCCGTGGTCGGCCTGTCGATGGCGGGCAGCGCTGCCCTGACCTACGCGATCTACCATCCGCAGCAGTTCATCTACGCGGGCACGTTGTCGGGCTTCCTCAACCCATCCGAGGGTTGGTGGCCGATGCTGATCGGGCTGGCCATGAACGACGCCGGTGGATTCAACGCCGAGAGCATGTGGGGCCCGGCCTCTGATCCGGCCTGGCGTCGCAACGACCC
The DNA here is from genome assembly GCF_011758805.1 of Mycolicibacterium fluoranthenivorans. Taxonomy (NCBI): domain Bacteria; kingdom Bacillati; phylum Actinomycetota; class Actinomycetes; order Mycobacteriales; family Mycobacteriaceae; genus Mycobacterium; species Mycolicibacterium fluoranthenivorans. The sequence goes on from NZ_JAANOW010000001.1 coordinate 3,464,271, forward strand.
GATGGTCAACATCAACCAGCTGGTCGCCAACAACACCCGTATCTGGATCTACTGCGGTACCGGAACCCCGTCGGATCTCGACGCCGGAGCCAACGGCGCGAACCTGATGGCGGCGCAGTTCCTCGAAGGCTTCACGCTGCGCACCAACGTCACCTTCCGCGATCGCTACATCGCCGCAGGCGGCACCAACGGCGTGTTCAACTTCCCGCCCAACGGGACGCACACCTGGGCGTACTGGGGTCAGCAGCTTCAGATGATGAAGCCGGACATCCAGCGTGTGCTCGGGGCGCAAGCCGCCACGTAACACACCAGAACCACAGGGAGCCTGCCGCAACCCCCCGAGCGGCAGGCTCCCTGCTTTTGTCTGATCAGTTCTGGACGGTCGGACGGATGGTGATCTCGCCGATCTCGACATCCCGGGGCTGCTCGATCGCGAACGCGACCGCCCGAGCCACCGCCTCCGGGGCGATCGCCATCGCCGCCATCCGGGAACCGATTTCGGGATCACGGTCCGGCCCACCGAGTTCGGTGCGGACGTAGCCCGGCGAGATGCCGGTCGTCCGGACCACCCCGTCGGTGGACTCCTGGCGCAACGCCTCCAGCACCGTGCGCACCGCATTCTTGGTCGCGGCGTAGACACCCATGTTCGGCACGATCTTCAACCCCGCCGTCGAGACCGTCGTGACGAAGTCGCCGTGACCCTGGCGCAGGAACACCGGCATCGCCGCCGCGATCCCGTTGAGCACCCCCCGCAGATTCACATCGATCATGGCCGACCACGCGCTGAGGTCGCCGTCGGCCAGCGGGCCGAGCGACGCGATCCCGGCGTTGCTCACGAACACATCGAGTCGGCCGAAATGCTGCACCGCCGCCGCGACCAGCCGCTCGACGTCCTCGGGCCGCGTCACGTCGACGGCCACGTACACCACGTCGGCGCCGTCGGCCCGCAGCGAATCCTGCAGGGCCGTCAGCAGATCGACGCGGCGCGCACCCAGCACCACCCGGGCCCCGCGTCGCGCCAGCAGCCGGGCCGTGGCTGCCCCGATCCCACTACTGGCCCCGGTGATCGCCACGACCTTGCCATCGAGGGGGTTCACGGGCGCAGCACCAGCTTGCCGCGGGTGTGCCGCTCCTCCAGATCGCGATATGCCGCGCGGACCTCGGCCAGCGGGTACACCTTCGCGATCGGGACCTCGAGCTCGCCGGATGCCACCGCCGCGGCGAGTTCGGCCATCACCGCGGCGGTGCTGGCCTCGGCACTGCCGACGCCGAGGACACCGAACTGCTCGATCGCCGCGAAATCGATGACGGTGTCCACCCGTTCGCGCGGGACGCCCAGCTCGTCCACGGCGAGCGCGACGTAGCCGCCGCCGAAGAAGTCGAGGAACGCGTCCACCCGGCCCGGCTCTGCTGCGGCCCGCAGCCGGTCCGCCAGACCGTCGCCGTAGTTCACCGGAGTCGCACCATGCTTACGCAGCCAGTCGTCGTTGGCCGGTCCCGCGATACCGAGCACCCTCGCCCCGGTCCGGGCCGCCAACTGCACGGCGATACTGCCGACACCACCGGCCGCGCCCGCGATGGCCACGGTCTCCCCGGCTTTCAGAGCGACCGACCCGACGGCGGCGTAGGCGGTGGATCCGGCGACATACAGTGATCCGGCCACCTCCCAGGACACGCCGGCCGGCTTGGCCGTGAGCTGATCGGCGGGCACCGTCACGTACTCAGCGTGGCTGGACCGTCGCATCGAGAACCCGAGGACTTCGTCACCCACGGCGAACTCGGTGACACCGCTGCGTGTCCCGTCGCTTCGCTCGCCTCGGTGACCCAATTCGACGATCACTCCGGCCAGATCGCTCCCCTCACCCGAGGGGAACGTCGCCGGCCAGATGTCGTGCAGGAAGCCCCTGCGGATCATCGCCTCGCCCGGATTGATACCCGCCGCCTTGACCTCGACAAGCACTTCGCCCGGGCCGGGCTCGGGCCGGGGCACCTCGCGAACCTCCAGGACGTCGACGTCTCCGTACCGATCGAACTGCACAGCTCTGGTCATGAGGGCTACGACGACCCGTGGCCGGTGAGTATTCCGCCGCACCGCGATTCCGCGGCCGACACGCGGATACGCCCCTTCAGTGACCTCACAGCTTCGCGACCTACCGTCGGCTCGGTGACCGAGCCGCCCGCGCGACCACAGTCCCTCCGTCCGGTCCTGCGCGGCATGCTGCTCGACTTCGGGCCGCCGTTGGGTGCCTACTACGGACTGCGTGCCGCCGGGGTGTCCGAATATATCGCGCTCCTGTCCGCGACCGTGCTGGCCGGGATCAAGGTGGCCTATGACGCGATCAAGGCGCGCCGGCTCGATCCCTTCGCCGGCTACCTGATGCTCAACTTCGGTCTGAGCCTCGCCGTGGGACTGGCGACCTCGAATGCCCGGATGCTGATGGTGGGCGACACCCTGGTCGGTGGGATCGGCGCGTTGATCTTCCTGGGCAGCTGCATTATCGGTAAGCCCCTGACCCAGGTGGTTGCCGAGCGCGTCCAGCCCCCCGACGAGCGCTCGAGCGAGCCGGGCGCGCGGGCCTACAGACACCGCGTGCACGTTCTGCTGTCAGCGATATGGGGAGTCGGCCTGCTACTGGGCATGTTCCTCAGTCTGGGCATCATCTTCTCGCTGTCCGTCGACGTCGGGAAGGGTGTGAACACGGCGGTATCCCTCGCACTGACCGGCCTGCTGATCCTGGCGACCGTGGTGGTGGCCAAGGCCGCCAGATCGCGGTGGGAACAAAGGATCGCTTCACAGAGTTGAGCCCATCAGGTTCAACTTTGGAGGATTGATGACTGAAGCCATCGCAGTCCCGGTGTTGTTTGTCAGCGAGCCGATCGTGCTGCCCGGCATGGTCGTGCCGATCGAGCTCGACGATGCCGCCCGTGCAGCCGTCGACGCGGCGCAGGCAAGCGAATACGGCAAGCTGCTGATCGCGCCCCGCCTGGACGACCGCTACCCCACCTACGGTGTGATCGCGTCCATCGTGCAGGTCGGCCGCGTCCCGGGCGGCGGTGCCGCCGCCGTCGTGCGCGGTGAACGCCGCGCCCACATCGGTTCCGGGGCCACCGGACCCGGTGCCGCGTTGTGGGTCGAGGTCGAAGAAGTGGCGGACTCCGAGTCCACCGACGAGACGAAAACCCTTGCCGCCGAATACAAGAAGCTGCTGCTGGCGATGCTGCAGCGGCGCGAGGCGTGGCAGATCGTCGATGTGGTCAACAAGATCACCGATCCGTCGCAGCTGGCCGACACGGCCGGTTACGCGTCGTATCTCAGCGATGTGCGCAAGCGTGAACTACTGGAGACCGAGGACGTGGCCGCGCGGCTGCGGCTGCTGATCGAGCTGACCGGGGAACACCTGGCCGAGGTCGAGGTCAACGACAAGATCGCCGAGGACGTCCGGGAAGGGATGGACAAGCAGCAGAAGGAGTTCCTGCTGCGTCAGCAGCTGAACGCCATCCGCAAGGAGCTCGGCGAGTTGGGTCCCGAAGGCCAAGGAGAAGAAGCTGACTACCGGGCCCGGGTCGAGGCCGCCGATCTGCCCGAGAAGGTGCGCGACGCCGCGCTGCGCGAGGTCGGCAAGCTGGAGCGGTCCAGCGAGCAGAGCCCCGAGGGCGGCTGGATCCGAACCTGGCTGGACACCGTGCTGGACCTGCCGTGGAACATCACCACCGAGGACTCCACCGATCTCAAGTCGGCCAGGGAGATCCTGGATGCCGACCATCACGGGCTCGACGATGTGAAGGACCGCATCGTGGAGTACCTGGCGGTGCGGGCCCGGCGCGCGCAGCGCGGCATGGCCGTCGTCGGAGGACGCGGATCCGGTGCCGTCATGGTGCTGGCCGGTCCGCCCGGCGTCGGCAAGACATCGCTGGGTGAGTCGGTGGCCCGCGCCCTGGGCCGCAAGTTCGTCCGCGTCGCCCTCGGTGGTGTGCGCGACGAGGCCGAGATCCGCGGCCACCGGCGCACGTACGTCGGCGCCCTGCCGGGCCGCATCGTGCGGGCCATCGGCGAAGCGGGCTCGATGAACCCCGTCGTGCTGCTGGACGAGATCGACAAGGTCGGCTCGGACTACCGTGGCGACCCGTCGGCCGCGCTGTTGGAGGTGCTGGACCCGGCGCAGAACCACACGTTCCGCGACCACTACCTGGAGCTGGATCTGGACCTGTCCGATGTGGTGTTCCTGGCGACGGCCAACGTCATCGAGAACATCCCGTCGGCCCTGCTGGACCGCATGGAGCTGATCCAGATAGACGGGTACACCGAGGACGACAAGGTCGCGATCGCACGCGACTACCTGCTGCCCCGGCAGGCCGAGCGTGCGGCGCTCACCTCAGATGAGGTGACCGTAACCGACGCGGCGCTGCGCAAGATCGCCGCCGACTACACCCGCGAACCGGGTGTGCGGCAGTTCGAACGACTCCTGGCCAAGGCGCTGCGGAAGGTGACCACCAAGTTGAGCTCCAGCGAAGCGCCGCTGACCATCGATGAACCCGATCTCGTCGAATACCTGGGCCGTCCGCGGTTCACCCCGGAGTCGAACGAGCGCACGGCGGTGCCCGGTGTGGCCACCGGTCTGGCGGTCACCGGACTGGGCGGCGATGTGCTCTACATCGAGGCGGGCGCCACCGATGGCGATGCCGGGTTGAAGCTGACAGGTCAACTGGGTGACGTGATGAAGGAGTCGGCGCAGATCGCGCTGTCCTACGTCCGAGCGCACGCCGAGCAGCTGGGCGTCGACCCGAAGGCGCTGGACCGCCAGATCCACGTGCACGTGCCCGCGGGCGCGGTGCCCAAGGACGGTCCGTCGGCCGGCGTCACGATGGTCACGGCGCTGGTTTCGATGGCGACCGGCAGGCAGGTCCGCGGCGATGTCGGCATGACCGGTGAGGTCACGCTGAACGGCCGGGTGCTGCCGATCGGCGGCGTCAAGCAGAAACTGCTTGCGGCGCAACGGGCCGGGCTGAAGACCGTCTTCATCCCCCAGCGCAACGAGCCGGACCTGGACGACGTGCCTGCCGAGGTGCTGGCCGCACTGGAGGTCAAGCCGATGACCGATGTGGCCGAGATCGTCGCCCAGGCGCTGGAACCGGTGGCCGAGGCGGCGACGCTCGCGGCATAACCACGCGAGCGTGCGTGTTTGTACGGCCTGACACGGTGTGTCGCGTGCAAATGCGCACGCTCGTGTGAGGAGGAGAACATGCGCAAGCTCGGCTTCCTGACCATCGGCCGCTTCGACGTGGACCATCCGGGTCCGGGTATCGAGGAAACGCTGCAGGTCATCGAACGGGCCGAGGCGCTCGGTTTCGACAGTGTCTGGTTGCGCTGCCGGCATTTCCAGCCCGGCATCTCCTCCCCCGTGGCGATCATGGCGGCGGCCACCCAGCGCACGTCCCGCATCGAGCTGGGTACCGCCGTCATCCCGCTGGGTCTGGAGAACCCGGTGCGCCTCGCCGAGGATCTGGCCACCGTCGACATCCTGTCCGGCGGCCGGGTCAACCCGGGGGTGTCGGTGGGTACACCGATGCTCTACGACCACTACAAAACCGCGCTGTACCCGGAATCCCATGATGTGCAGGACTTTTCGAAGGAGCGGGTGCTGCGGCTGCTGCGCAGTCTGCGCGGGGAACCGGTCAGCGATTTCGAGGGTGTCATCGGGATCGAACAATTCGTGCGCCAGGTGCAACCGCACTCCCCCGGGCTGGCCGGGCGGGTCTGGTACGGCGGCGGCCGGGAGTCGGCGATCTGGGCCGGCCAACAGGGGATCAATTACATGACGAGTTCGGTGGTCAGCACGGAGAACATCTCAGAGGGCACCGAATCCCGCGACTTCGCGACCATCCAGGCTGAACACATCGACGCCTACCGGGCACACCATCCCGAGCCCGGGAAATCCCGGGTGTCACAGGGATTGGTGGTCATCCCGACCGACTCGGCCAGCGACGACCAGATCCGCCGCTACCGCGAGTACGCGGCGAGCCGGTTCGAGCGGACCAAGAGCCCGCAAGGCGCGCGCGGCATGCTGTTCTCCCCCGACTACGTCGGCACCTCCGACGAACTCGCCGACCAGCTGTTCGCACACGCCGGATTCACCCGGGCCGACGAGGTGACCTTCGCCTTGCCGTTCACCTTCGCACCCGCGGATTACAACCAGATCATCACGGACATGGCGCAGGAACTGGGACCACGCCTCGGCTGGCAACCGTCAACCACACATCAAGGACGCGCCTCGTAACTCGCGCGGTACGTCTGCGGCGGAACGCCGACGCTGCGGACGAAGTGGTAGCGAAACGAGGCGTGCGAGGTGAAACCGGACCGCTCGGCAATCCTGTCCATCGGCAGTCGGGTGGACTCCAGCAGCCGGCGTGCCCGGTCGATGCGAATCTGGAGCAACAGTTGCAGCGGTGTGGTGCCCAGCCGTGCGCGAAAGTGCCGATTGAGACTGCGTACGCTGGTTGACGCATGCTGGGCGATGCTGCGGAGGTCCAGCGGTTCGAGCGCGTGCTCTTCCATCCACCCGACGATCTCCTGCAGCGAATCATCTTCTGGCCGTGATGATTCGATGTACGGGGCCTGGCCACCTTCGCGCCAACTCGGCAGGACGAGACGCCGGGCGGTGCGGTCGGCGAGGTCGGGCCCGGCGTCCTGACGGATCAGGTGTAGACACAGGTCAAGGCCTGCTGCCACGCCCGCCGATGTCAGGATCTGACCGTCGTCGATGAACATGGCGGCGGCATTGACGTCGACATCGGGGTGGCGGCGGGCCAGGGCGTCCGCCCACTGCCAGTGTGTGGTGACCGTTCGCCCATCCAGCAGGCCGCTTGCGGCGAGCGTGAACGCCCCGACACAGATGGCACCGATGCGTGCGCCGGCTCGGTATGCGGCCCGCAAGACCTCGACCACATCGTGGGAGGGCGGCGCCAGAAAGTCCTGCTTGCCGGGCACGATCACGACGTCCGCGGCGATCACCTCGTCGAGACCGAAGGGTGTCCGGATCTCGACAGCGCCCCACTCAAGGGTCGTGGTCACGGCGTGCTGCGGGGCACACATTCGGACGTCGTAGGGCATTTCACCGAAGGTGGTCTCCGCCACCGCGAGGTTGGCCATCCCGAAGACCTGACCGGGGATCATCAGTTCGAAGCCGAGTACTTGCTCACATCCCAGCACACCGATGATCATGGCCAGATCTTAGCAATATGTGGCTGCTTGGCCACTGGCGCCACGGAGCCCCGCAGCCCAGAGTTGAGGAACACCGCTGAACGTCGAAGGGCTTGCAGATGACCGTCAACGACCACGCCGAGGCCGCACAGTTCGGACTACCCGACTCCCCGGTGGCCGTCGCGGCTCGCCGACTCGTCCACGACGTTTCACCCGAATTCGTCTACAACCACGCCGTCCGCAGCTACGTGTTCGCGCGGGAATTGTCCGTGGCCGAAGCAACCATCGGTGAGCTCGACGACGAGTTGCTGTTCCTCACGTGCATCCTGCACGACCTGGGCGCCACCGAGTATGCGAACACCGACCAACGTTTCGAGGTGGACGGCGCAGATGCGGCGGTACGTTTCCTTGAGGAGCACGGCGTCGCCCCCGCACGGGTCGAAACCGTCTGGACAGCAATCGCATTGCATACCAGCGCGGGCCTGGCCCACCGGTTCGGTCCCCTCGCCGCGGTCGCCCAGATGGGTATCGGTACGGACATCATCGGGACCCACATCTGGCAACTGCCAGAACAATTCGCCGATCGCGTACACGCCGTTTGGCCGCGCCACGACCTCGGCTATGCGCTCGCCGCAGTCGTCGCCGAACAGGCGCAGCGCAATCCCGTCAAAGCGCCACCGCTGAGCTTTCCTGCACACCTCCACCAGCTGGCGCATGCCACCCAACCGGCCGCGACCTGGTTCGACCTGGTCGACGCCGCCGGCTGGAACGACCGCCCCGTCGCAGTGCGCGACAGTCTGTCATGACATCCGCGTTCCGCGAACTACACGTCCCGGTGGCAGGCGGCTCGCTGACCGTGCAACGGCGGTCCGGGCGGGGACCGACACTGCTTCTTCTGCACTACTGGGGCGGCAGCAGACGCACCTGGGATCCGATGCTCGCCCATCTCGACCCTCAGACCCCAGTGGCCTCCTACGATCACCGGGGCTGGGGCCGATCCAACACCCTGACCGGACCCTTCGACCTGGAGCAACTCGCCGCCGACGCCACGGCGGTCATCACGGCGCTGCAGACCGACGTCATTCTTGTCGGGCATTCGATGGGCGGCAAGGTCGCGCAACTCGTAGCGGCCGGAAGTCCCTCTGCGCTTACAGGTTTGATCCTCATTGCACCTGCACCCCCGGACCCGCCGACCACAGTCACGCGGGAGTTCCAACACGAACTCGCGCACGCCTACGACAGCCGAGAGACCGTGGCCGCCGCGCTCGATCACGTCCTTACGGCCACTGCACTGCCGACCTCCGTGCGCTCGGCGGTCATCGAGGACAGTCTTTCGGCCGCTGCGGCGGCCCGCACGGAGTGGCCACTTCGCGGCATCGCCGAGAACATCACACAGGCGGCAGAACGCATTTCGGCCGCGACCACGGTCATCGCCGGCGGTCGTGACCTGGTCGAACCGGTCGAGGTCTTGCGCCGGCATCTGTTGCCGTTCATCCCTCATGCGCATCTGCGCGTACTCGACGCCGTCGGCCACCTGATCCCGCTCGAGGCACCGATGGCACTCGCCCAACAGCTCACCCGCAACGAAAACCGAGGGAACCCATGAAGACCAAGATCGTCAAGATTCCGGTTCTCGGTGACCACCTGGTGAACACGTACCTGTTGATCGGACGGCGACCCGTTCTAGTCGATTGCGGCATGCCCTCCAGCGGCGATCGCATCTGGAACGGAATCACTGCCGCGGGCATCGATCCCACCGATCTGGAGATGATCATCGTCACGCACGGGCATGTCGACCACTTCGGTGCCGCCACCGAACTCCAAGCCCGCACCGGTGCTCCCGTCGCGGCACATGAGGGCGACCTTCCGACTTACCTGGCAGGACATTCCGATCGTGCCCGGCGCCAACCCATCGGCGTTTTCGGGCACCTCTTTACCCGAACCCCACCGCCGAACGAAGTCACCCGGCCGCTGCACCCCGACCGTGTCCTCACCGGGGAGTACCGTCTCCACGAACATGGCATCGACGGCCGCATCATCCATACCCCCGGCCACACCGCTGGTTCGGTATCGATCCTGCTCGATCAGGGCGACTTGATCGCTGGAGACATGCTCACCGGCGGTTTCCTGGGTCTGATGCAGTACCGCCCGTCGAACCCGCCGTTCCACGACGACCCTCAACAGGCCCTCCGCAGTCTGCAGGCCGCGCTGAGCCTGGGACCCCACACCCTGCACATCGGACATGGTGGCCCCATGGCCGCCGCCAAGGTGCAGCAGTGGCTGGATCGGCAGCTGACCAAGCGATCGTGAGTGCAGTTCACCGCACAAACGTCTCGTCGACGACGACGCCCCGCGGCCTTACACTCGGCTTCCATGGTGGCCAACACGCTCAAACGCCGCATCGTGCACACCGCCCAGCGCTACCTCGTGAACCCGGTCGGGCGAAAACTCCCGGTCACCATGCTGGAGACCACGGGCCGCAAGTCCGGCCAGCCTCGACATACCGCCGTGGGTGGGCGCCTCGTCGGCAATGCCTTCTGGCTGGTCTCCGAACACGGCGCTCAGTCCGACTACGTGAAGAACATCAAGGCCGATCCGTCGGTGCGGGTCCGGATCCATGGCCATTGGCGCACCGGCACCGCGCATCTGCTGCCCGACGACGACGCCGCCGCCCGGCTGGCCCAGTTGCCTCAGCTCAACAGTGCGGTGGTCCGCGTGATGGGCAGTGATCTGCTCACCATCCGAGTCGACCTGGACTGAGATGTCCTACGACGAGGACCTGGCCAACCGGATCCGCGAGATCCTGGCCACCACCGCGAATGTCGACGAGAAACGGATGTTCGGCGGACTGGCCTTCCTGGTGAACGGCAACATGGCGGTGGCCGCCAGCGGCGGGGGCGGGTTGATGGTGCGCGTGCCGCCGGAGGAGACGGCCGCACTGCTCGACCGCGACCATGTCGAGCCCATGGTGATGGCCGGCCGCGAAACCCGCGGCTGGCTACGCGTGCGCACCGACGGTATCCGCACCACCCGCCAGCTCCAGCCGTGGGTGAGTCGCGGGGTGGACTACGCGTCGGGACTCCCCGCCAAACAGCGCCGTTAGGCGGCAACAAGGAGCGGGTATGCCTGATCTCATGCCTGGTGCACACACCCTGGCTGCGCGGCTGCTCCGGCAAGCCGGAACCACGTTCGCCGACGAAGCCGGCATCACGTTGCGCGACGAACCCAAGCCGTTGTTCCAGCTCCTGGCGCTGGCCATGCTGGCTAGCAAACCGATCAGCGCGGAGGTCGCCGTGGCGGCCGCAAGCGAGGTGTTTTGCAGCGGCATCCGGACCCCTGCCTCGGTACTGCACGCCGATCGCGCGACGCTGATCGAGGCGTTCGGCCGGGCGGGTTACGCGCGCTACGACGAAAGCTCGGCAACTCGGCTGACCGGGCTCGCCACCCGGGTGCAGCAGCGGTATCGCGGTGATCTGCGCAGACTGGCCGACGAAGCCGCCGGCGATGTCCGGGCTGCCGCGCATGCCCTACAGGAATTCGACGGCATCGGCCCGGTGGGCGCCGACATCTTCCTGCGCGAGGTTCAGAACGTCTGGCCTTGGGTGCGGCCCTATTTCGATGATCGCGCCCTGGCCGGCGCACACGAACTGGGCCTGCCCGAAGACCCCGAAACACTGCTCGACCTGTCCGGCGGCCACCCCGCCCAGCTGGCTGCCGCGCTGGTCCGCGCCTCACTCGACCACCACCTGCGCGAACACGTCACGGCGTAGCCGCTCATCGAAGGAGAACTGCCATGACCACACCGACCTATGTCATCATCGGCGCCGGCCTTGCCGGAGCCAAGGCCGCAGAAGCCCTGCGGGACCGGAACTTCGGCGGTCAGATCATCCTGTTCGGCACCGAGGACCATCTGCCCTACGAACGTCCGCCCCTGTCGAAGGACTACCTGGCAGGCAAGAAGGAACCCGACGAGTTCACCGTGCAGCCCGCGAGTTGGTACCGCGAGCACGATATCGACCTGCGGCTGAACACCACCGTCAAGACCATCGATCGCGCGGCCCACGCCGTCGGCTACCAGGACGGCAAACACGAGCACTACGACAAACTGCTGCTGGCCACCGGGTCGGCATCGCGGCGCCCACCCCTTCCCGGATCCGACTCCGACGGGGTGCACTACCTGCGGACCGTCGAGGACGCGGCGGCCCTGCGCGCGCTCCTGCGAGGGGGTGCACGGCTGGCAGTGGTCGGCGCGGGCTGGATCGGTCTTGAGGTTGCCGCCGCCGCCCGCGAGTTGGGCGCCGAGGTCACCGTCGTCGAATCGGCGGATCTGCCGTTGGCCGCACTCGGCCGTGACGTCGCGCGGGTGTTCACCGACCTGCACCGCAACCACGGTGTCGACCTCCGATTAAGCACCTCGGTCGAAGAGATCACCACGGCCGGGGGCCACGCGACCGGCCTGCGCCTCGGTGACGGTTCCACCGTGTCCGCGGACGTGGTGCTGGTCGCGGCGGGCGCCCGACCTCGTATCGAACTCGCCGAGAAGGCGGGGCTGACGCTGGCCGACGGCGGCGTCGCCGTCGATGCGGCACTGCGCACCAGTGATCCCGACATCTTCGCCGTCGGCGATATCGCCGCGGCCCAGCATCCCCTGCTGGACACCAGGATTCGTACCGAGCACTGGGCCAACGCACTCAAACAACCCGCCGTGGCCGCGGCCGGGATGCTCGGCGCACCCGGCAGCTACGACGAGTTGCCGTACTTCTTCACCGATCAGTACGACCTCGGCATGGAGTATGTCGGACACGCCCCGCCGGACGCGCGGGTGGTATTCCGTGGCGATGTGCCCGGCCGCGAGTTCACCGCGTTCTGGCTGGACGACGACGCCCGGGTGCTGGCGGGGATGAACGTCAACATCTGGGAGGGCCTGGACGATATCAAGGCCCTGGTCCGCGGCGGGCAACCGGTGGACGCCGCGCGGTTGGCCGACGTCGACACACCGCTCGGTGAGGTCGGTAACTAGGTCGTCGACATCGTCACTCCAGGGTGGCGATGCCTTCGGCGGTGACGGTGACCTTCACCCCGGCGATGTCCTCGGTGACGGTGGCCGCAGCCTGCGAAGGGTCGGTGATCACGGCCAGGGCTCGACTGCCCGTCGGGGTCCGCACCGCCAGGAACGCCTTCTCCGCGGTGTCCTCGCGGGTGTGGGGCGTGGTCCAGGTCTCCACGGTGCCGACCCCGGCCCACACGTCCTCGGCCACCACGGTGGGCTCCGCATCCACGGCCGATTGCACGTCCTCCCAGCGGAATTCGCCGGTGGGCGGCTCGGTGCCGTAGATGCCGAAGCTGTGCTTGGTGAGGTAGCCGCCGTTGGCGGTGATGAGCCCGACGGTGCCGGGTTGCGCGGTGAGGCGTTCGGCCATGGTCGCGATGGAGTGTGAGACGTAGTTGTTCCACGGTCCGCCCGCGAAGGTCAGACCGCCGGTGACGGTCAGCGGCCGCTGCGGGTCGTCGGTGGGCAGACCGAGTTCGTTGGCCGCGACCTGGACCGCGCACGGGAAGCACGAGTAGATGTCGACGAGGTCGATCTCGTCGATGCCACGACCGGCGAGTTCCAGCGCGCGGTGACCGCCGATGCGGATCGCCGGTGACCCGTCAAAGCGGGCCCGCTCCCCGATCAGGTAGGTGTCGTGGGCATCGGTGCCCGCGTAGGGGAAGACCCAGCGGTCCCGCGGAATCTGCAGGGACTGCGCCTTCTCCACCGAGGTGAGGATCAGTGCCGCGCCCTGGTCGACCATATTGTTCGAGTTCATCAGCTTCGTGTAGGGCCAGCTGATCATGCGGTTGGTCGGACCCGGCTGCCAGATCTCCTCGGCCGGCACCGCCTTCTGGTTCCAGGCATGCGGATTGTCCTGTGCCACTTGGCTGAACCGCGACCACAGCGCACCGATCCGGCGCCGGTGCTCCTCGGGCGACTCCCCCGAGGCGATACGCAGCGCCTGCTCGAACATCGGGTACACGTAGGCCGGCCGGTCCAGTCCGATCCGGATCTCGGCGGGGCCGGACATCTGGAACTCGTCGTCGGCGCCGGCGGGTAGCGGCACCGAATCATCCTGGACGGTGCCGGTGAGCTTGTGCCCCTGCGCCCGTATCCGGGTTCGGCTGCGCCAGGTTTCACCGCCGGCGATGAGGACCACGTCATTGCGGCCCTGCTGGATGTCCAGGCAGGCCTGGTTCACCAGCGACTGCGGGATGTTGCCACCGATGCTGGTATACCGGGTGGCCGCGGTGGACGCGCCGATCCGTTGGGCCAGAAGCAGACCCGGATCCCGGTAGCGCCAGGACAGCAGGTTGACGATGCGCACGGCGTCCACCGCTTCGAGCACGCGTGGGTCGGCGGCGGCGCGCGCCGCACGCTCCATCAGGTCGACGGGTTCGGTGGTGGCGCTCTCCTCGCGCTGGTTGACCTGGCCGTAGCCGACGAGGACCGGGGTGCGTGGGTCGAGAGACATCTGGTGAATCTTCCTGTCTTGTAGAGGCGTTCAGGCCGGGCCGACGCGGTAGATGGACTTGAGCTGTTGGTAGGCGGCCAGCCCTTCCGGGCCGAGCTCACGACCGAGGCCGCTGGACTTGACCCCGCCGAACGGCGCCGCGACGTCCAGTTGGTAGTCGTTGACGCCGATGGAGCCGGTGTGCACCCGGCGGGCGATCTCGGTCCCGCGATCGGCGTCGGTGGTCCATACGGTGCCGCCGAGGCCGAACTCGCTGTCGTTGGCGATCGCGACGGCCTGCTCCTCGGTGTCGTAGGGAATCACCGCCAGCACCGGGCCGAAGACCTCTTCCTGCGCGATCCGCGACGAGTTGTCGACATCGGCGAAGACCGTCGGCGAGACGAACCAGCCGTGCGGCTGATCGGCCGGAACAGCGCCGCCGGCAACGAGTTTCGCCTCCGCTTTACCGATGTCGATATAGTCGAGGACCCGCCGGCGCTGACGATCACTGACCAGCGGACCGACGTCGGTGGCCTTGTCCAGCGGATCACCCACCGTGAGCCCGTCGGCCAGGGCCGCCACCGCGTCGACCACCTCGGCATACCGTGAGCGCGGCGCCAGGATCCGCGAACTGAGGTGGCAGGTCTGGCCGTTGTTGACGAAGGATGCGTTCTTCAGTCCTTTGACCGTGGCGGCCAGGTCCGCATCGTCGAGGATGATCGCGGCGGACTTTCCGCCCAGCTCGAGTGTGACCGGCCGCAGCAACCGGCCGCACATCTCGGCGATGGAACGGCCCGCCCCGGTGGATCCGGTGAACGCGACCTTGTCCACGCCCGGGTGCGTCACCAGGTGTGCACCGGCGGCCGGGCCGCCCGCCACCACGTTGAGCACACCGGCGGGAAACCCGGCCTCGGCGGCGGCTTCGGCGAAAACGAGTGCATCCAAAGCGGTTTCGGGCGCGGCTTTGAGCACCATGGTGCAGCCTGCGGCGAGCCCGGGGGCCAGCTTCATCGCCGCCAGGGCTTGGGGATAGTTCCACGGCGTGATCGCCGCCACCACCCCGACGGCTTCCCGGCGCACGATGGTGTGCCCGATCAGCGCGGGCCGGATCTCCTCGTCACCGCCGGCGGTGATCAGGTCGGCGTAGTAGCGCAGCAGGACCGCCGGGAACATGCCGTTGGCGCCCTTGGACAGCCGGATCGGCATGCCGTTCTCGCGGGTACACAGTTCGTTGGTGGTCGCCGAGCGGGCCAGCAGGGCATCGGCGAAGCGCAGCAGCAGCGCCGCCCGCTCGCCGGCGGCCGTGGCACTCCAGGCCGGCAGCGCGGCACGGGCCGCTGCCACCGCATCGTCGACCTCGGATTCGGTCGCCGAAGAGCCGTGCCCCAGCAGCTCACCGGTGGCGGCCTCGATCACCGGTTCGGTGCGTTCGGCGGTGCGGAACTGGCCGGCGATGAAGACAGAAGCGGTGCTCACAGCGAACTCCTCGGGTCGTTCGGGTCGGTTGCGGCGAACAGCACGCCGTCGGTGATCAAGCGGTCGATGGCGGTGTCGTCCAGCGCGAGCACCCGCTGGCAGATATCGCGGGTGTGCTCGCCGGGCAACGGGGCCGGGCGTAACGGGGCGGGCGGGATGTGGTGGTAGCGAGCAGGTCCGGTTTCGGTGGGCATCGGTTCCTCGAACAGAGGATGCGCCAGGTCGGTGTAGAGCCCGCGATGACGGACCTGCGGATCGATGAGGATGTCGGCGGCCCGGTTCATCGGGCCCGCCGGGATACCGGCGCGCTGGAGCGCCTCGGCGACGTCCTGCTTGTCTCGTTGCGAGGTGTACGCGCTGAGCGCGGCGATCAGTTCTGGTGCAGCCGTCGGCATTTCGACGCCGATGACGCCGGTCAGGGCTGCCCGGTCGGCATCATGGCGTACCGAGATGACGCACCATTCGTCCGCACCGGAGCACGGACATACCGCGTGCACGGAAGCGTCGGGTACGACGGGCAGGCCGGCCACCCGGGCGGCCTCGATGACGTAGGCGGCGGCCAGTTGGTTCACCGCCACCTCGGCCTGCGAGATGTGCACGTGGGCGCCCTGTCCGGTGCGCTCCCGGCGGATCAGGGCGGCCAGCGTCGCGAGCGCGGTGATACGGGCGACGACGTGGTCGGGGAAAATGGTGGTGGCATCGAAAAACTGCGGGAATTCGTCGTCGGCACTGTCGGGTGTCCGCCACAGTCGCGTCACCCCGGTGGTGGCACGCACCAGCGGCCCGTATCCCATCCGCTGACTCCACGGTCCGCGGTCACCGAACGCACTGCTCTCGGCCAGGACGATCCGTGCGTTGATGTCCGTCAACTGCCGATACGAAAAACCCAGGGCCGCCAGCGTTCCCGGCTTGAAATTGGCGAACACGGCATCGGATCGGGCCACCAGCGCGGCGAAGATCTCCGCGCCGCGCGGGTGGCGCAGGTCCAAGCCGAGACTGGACTCGTTGCGGTGGGTCAGCGCCCAGGACCGGCTCATCGGCCGTCCCGGCGGGGCCTGGCGCAAGCCGTCGGGATAGGCGGCGCTCTCCACCTTGATCACCTCGGCGCCCAAGTCGGCGAAGAGCCGGCCGAGTTCGCCGCCGGCGACGATGACACCGAGATCGAGGATGCGCAGGCCCTCGAAGGGCCGGTCGGCGGCCGGGAGATTCACCGCAGAGCGGGCGGACACCCAGTCGGCCCGGTCGGCGCCCGGCGACGGCGCGGTCCGCGCGAATCCGTGGTGCACGTCGCCGATCACGAACGCGCCCACCGGGACGACAGTGTCGGTGCCCGGCGCGAGCTGCACATCGACCAGGGCGCCGACAGCACGGAAGTGATCGGAGGCCAGCGCTTCGGCGGGGCCCTGCACCGCTGCGATCGGTACCCCGCGGGCCTGCCCTTCGGCAACGAGGTCGGCCATCGTGCCGCGGGAGAACAGGTCCGCGATGACAGCATTGAGCTCCCTCGTCGCCGCATAGCGTGCGCCGATGGAGTCGAATTTCGGGTCGGAGAACTCCTCGGGTTCGCCCAGCCAAGCCCGCATCCCCCGCCATTGCCGGGGGGACAGCAGGCAGATCCGGACGAAACCGTCGCGGCAACGGAATGTCGGATAGATCTGTTGATTGCGTGGTCGACCACGCCAGGTGGAGCGCTTCTGCCCGGACGCGGCCTGGCCCTCGGAGCCGAAAGGCGGGTCGAGCGCCTGCAGGACCGCTTCGAACCGGGAGAAGTCGATCAACCCACCGCGGCCGGTACGCAGCCGGTGGTAATACGCCACCAGGATCGCCCAGGCCGCCTGGACTGCCGCCGTGGCCGACGCGATACCCACCGGCGGCAGCACCGGGGTTCCGGTCGGCGGGCCACTGCGAGACAGCGCCGTCGACATCGCGTAGAGGACGGGATCGGTGGCCGTCCACCATGCGTGCGGTCCGTCGGTGCCGAAGTCGGTCATCATGGCGGCCACCAGCTCGGGGTGTCCTGACGCCAGTTCGGCGACGGTGGTGCCGAACGCCGCGACGAACTGATCCCCGATGAGGATGTCGGCACCGGAGGCGAGTTCGTCGACCCGGCGCCGGTCGTCGGGGTCCAGCGGATCCAGGATCGCGCTGCGTTTGTTGGCATTGTCGAGGGCGAAGGACACCGATGCGCCGGCGAGTGTGGGGGCGCCCACGCGGGCCGCCCCGCCGCCCGGGTGTTCGATCTTGAGGACGTCGGCACCGAGGTCGGCGAACAGCCGGGCGATACCGTCGGCCGGCCCGTCGGTGAGTTCGAGGACCCGCACCCCGGCGAGTGGATGGCTCACTGCGTCATACCCCGGCACGACGGACACCTTAGTGCCCACTTCTATAACTTAGGTAGACAACCCATGCCGGTACACTGGAGAACGATGTCTGACCTCGGCGTGGTGGCCTCACCGATCTCCCCTCCAGCCCATCCACTGGTGGGAACTCTGTCGGCGCTGCACCACGCCCGCGTCTACATCGACCTGGCGGTCGTGGTGATCGTCCTGGTCGCCACCAATCTCATCGCCCACTTCACGACCCCCTGGGCCAATATCGCGACGGTGCCCGCCGCGGCGATCGCCCTGGTGGCGCTGGTGCGCGCCCGCGGGCTGGGCTGGGCCGAACTGGGCCTGGGGCGCGAACACTGGCGCTCCGGCGCCCGCTACGCCGCGGCCGCGATCGGCATCGTGCTGGCGGTCATCGCCATCGGTGTCGCGCTGCCGTGGACCCGGCCGATGTTCATGAACAACCACTACGCGACCGTCTCCGGCGCCCTGATCGCCTCGATGATCATCATCCCGCTGCAGACCGTCATCCCCGAGGAACTGGCCTTCCGCGGTGTGCTGCACGGTGCGCTGGACCGGGCCTGGGGTTTTCGCGGGGTCGCCGCCGCCGGATCGCTGCTCTTCGGCCTGTGGCATATCGCCAGTTCGCTCGGCCTGACCAGCGGTAATGCCGGATTCAGCCACCTCCTCGGCGGCGGCGTGTTCGGTATGGTCGCGGGTGTGGTCGGCGCCGTGGTGGCCACCACTGCCGCCGGATTCGTGTTCACCTGGCTGCGCCGGCGAAGCGGTAGCCTGCTCGCGCCGATCGCCTTGCACTGGTCCCTGAACGGGATGGGAGCGCTGGCCGCGGCGCTGGTCTGGCACGCGTCGTTCTAGCGGCTCCGCCGGCGCGCCCGGAACTCGCGGTTCTTGAGCTTGTTACCGCAGCTGGCCATATCGCACCACGTGCCGCCGTGGTTGCGCGAGCGGTCGTAGAACGCCCACCGGCAGTCTTCGTTGGCGCAGCTCTTCAGATGCACCCAGCTGCCGTCCCGCTGCGCGTCCGCCACGATCAGTAGCAGGCCCAGTAGCCGGTCCGGTACCGAGCTGCCCACCGGCGCCACCTCCACCGCGCCGGCATCCCCGACGACGAGCCGGGCAGGCGCACCCGCCGCCAACCGGCGCAGCGGATCCAGCTGCGCTGCGGTCGGCGCCGGTCCACCGGTGTTGTGAATCACCAACGCCCGCAAGCTTTCCCGTACCTCCGCCAGGACCGCGAGATCAGCCCTGCCCGGTACGGCACCGTCGTCGAGTAGACCCGCAGCGATCAGCCACTCCGCCGCATCGGCCGGATCCGCCAGGCGGTCCTGCCCGCTCTCCCGGTCCAGTGTGTTGATGAACGCCTGCACCCGGCGCAACGGACCCGGGGCGGGCTTCGCCTCGACATCGCCATACCACTGCACGCTCGGCAGCCTACTCCCAAAGTGACCGGCAAAACATGTTGACTGGTCATCCATGACCGGTATAGCGTCTTTGTAGGTCACGTTCGCGGGAAGGGATACCGATGATGACGACCTCGGTTGAGCCGCGGACAAGCAGGCGCGTCCACATCGGAGTCGGGACGCGTATCCGCGCCCGGATGTTCGCCGCCCGGTGGGATCAGCAGATCGAACGCGCCACCCCCGGCGCCGTGGTGATCGCCGACAGCCCGCTGGCGGCGCACATGCGGCGGATCACGTCGCGCAGCGAGCGCGAGCAGTTGGCCGACGCACTGACCCCGACCCGGCGATCCAGTGCAGGAGGCGTCAGTTTCCGGGTCCCGGTGCACGCGGCAGCGTTGTACGCCGCTGCGGACCTGATCGACGAGCTGACATGCCGGCTGCGTGGGCCGCAACCGGTACGCGTTCGCGGCATGGCCCGCTTGCGCATCCTGCTGGCCGACGGCCGCGGGCCGTTCTACCGACCCGGGCCGGCGAGTCTCAACGCCGCCCTGCGCGGCGTGCTGGCCGCCCTGTGAGCAGTCAGTTTTTCTTTCTGACCAGCCCGACTATCCACAACAGGATGACTGCACCGATCAGCGCAGTAAAGAACGTGAACCACCGGCGGCCAGCGATCACATCCACGCCCAGCGTCTCGAGCAAGAAGCCGCCGAGGAATCCACCGACGACACCGACCAGGATGTTGAGCAGGATTCCCTGCCCACTGCCCTTGACGATCTTGCCTGCCAGCCATCCGGCAATCCCGCCGATGATGACGTAACTGATCCAGCCGACCGCCGTCGGCGGCGCGAACGCAAGGTACTGAGTCGCCGCAACCATCGTCACCATGTCACTCCTCCAAGCTGGCCACCCCTGCGGTTCGGCCCGTCTTCTTGGAGTACCAGTCGCCGGTAACGATTAGACCTGCGAAACGGGCACGTTAGGCAAATATCAGCCCTGCGGCATCATCTCCGGCGGTGCGTCCGTGACGGGCACCGGCACGCCGACACCCGGCCTGGCCGGCGGTGCGTTGGGATCGACCGGCGGTGGCGGCGCATTCGGGTCCGGCGCCGGCGGCGGCGGCGGCGGACTCCAGGGGCGGATGGACTGTGCCAGCGCGGTGGCGGCGGCTTTGTCCACGGGGTGGTTGGCGGTGCCCAGCCACACGACGAACCAGCGCGAGGGTGCACGCTGGCCGCGCGGCACGCCGGCCGGGTTGGGCGCACCGACGACGCCGGCCCAGATCTGACCGGTCGGCTTGGTCGTGTCGGTGAACTTCACCTCGTAGTAGGACGCGGAGCCCGTCATATCGCCCGCGGCCAGCGGTGTCGTCTCCTGGCCGATCCGGGTGCCGGGGAACGGCATGAAGAACTCGCCCATATCGGAAGCCAGCCGCGCGGCCGCCTTCGAGTTGTCGGATTCGGCGCCGGCGAACAGCTTCAGGTCCAGACGGCCGAGCAGCACGCTGGTGTCGTTGGCCGGCTGCGCTGCGGTGCCCTGGGCGGGCGCGGGCTCGGTGCCGGCGGGCGGAATCTTGGTCAGCAGCGCCTGGCCGTAGGACAGCTGGGTGGCGTCGGCCACCTTCCAGCCGGGCGGCACGATGTAGCTGAAACCACCGGCCGCATTGTCGACCCGGCCCGGCTCCGGCGCAGGGGGCGGCGGTGGGGCCGGCGCGTTCGGATCGACCGGGGGTGCGTTGGGATCCACGGGCGCGGGTGCCGGTGTGGCGTTCGGGTCGGCGGGCACAGGCGGGGGCGCCGGTGTCGCATTCGGGTCCGCAGGTGCCGGCGCGGGCGTCGGGGCCGGGGGTACCGGGTCGGCATGGGACACCGCGATGGGGAGCGTCAGTGCGGCCGCAGCCGCAATCGCCAGTGCGGTCGATAAGCGCTTGCGGTGTGACGAGCGCGCGTCCGGCTGATCCATGGGGACGAAAATACCGTGTTACAGCCGTGACGCAAGTGTGAGTTGCTCTTATAGTGCCCATCTGGGAAGTAGCTGACCGCAAGGAAACTCGTGACAAAGTGCATTACCACATGTAGCTGTCCGGATGCGGCCATGGCTACGCCACCCCGTGCCGACGGGGTGGGTTTCATCCGGTATTTCGCCGCCATCGAGCGGGCTGTTACGACGCCGGCTGGATTCTCAGTTCCTGTGCCTTCACCGTGAAGAACACCCGCTCCCCCGGCGCCAGTCGCAATTCGGCGGCCGCCTCTGCGGTGATATCGGCCGCCAGACCCGGCGCGCCGTCGGGCTGCGGCGTGGCCCGCACCCGGATCGACGGTCCACGGCTGTCCAGCTCGGCCACCGTCACCTCCACCGCATTGCGCGGGCTACCGTGCGGCACCTCGCGGTAGACCGCCACCGCCGCCGGCGCGAACACCGCCACCGCCGGATCACCGGCCGCCATCCCGGACTCCGGGCAGCCGTGCCAGTGCGTATCCCAGTCGGTACGCAGCGCCCCGTCCGCCTGCCAGCGCCCGCGGACCAGATTCACCCCGGCGAACCGGGCACCGAACACGCTGCGCGGAGCGGCGAGGATCTGCGCGACGGGACCGAACTCCACCAGCCGGCCCGCCTCCACGACCGCCACCTGATCGGCGAGCGCCACCACATCCAGAAGGTCGTGGGTGACCAGGATCGCCGTCCGTCCGTCTCGGGTGAGCACCCGGCGAAGGACGGCACGTATCGCCGTCGCCACCGATACGTCCAGACCGGCCATCGGCTCGTCGAGCAACAGCAGGTCGGGTTCGGCGGCCAGTGCCCGCGCCAGCGCGACCCGCTGCGCCTGTCCCCCGGACAGCTGACGCGGCATCCGCCCGGCCAGCTCACCGACCCCCACCTCGGTCAGCCACGATTCGGCTACATCCCGAGAATCCCTGAGGGGCAACCGTTTTCCACTGCGCGGGCCGAACGCAACGTTGTCTCGTACGTTCAGGTGTGGGAACAGCAACGCCTCCTGCATCAGCAACCCGACCCGCCGGTCATGGGTCGCCACGTGGACACCGCCGACGCAGTCGGTCAGCGTCCGGCCACCGACGCGCACCGTCCCGTGGTCGGGCCGCACCACACCGGCCAACACATGCAGCAGCGTCGATTTACCCGCCCCGTTGGGGCCGAGAACGGCGAGCACCTGACCCGCGGCGACGGTGAGGTCGAGCCGAACATCCCGGCCGGTGACCTGCACGCTGACCTCGAGCCCGCTCATGTGGCCTGCCATGAGGTGGGCCGCAACCGCCGCGCGCCGAGTCCGACCACCACCAGTGCCGCCACCAGCACCAGCAGCACCGACAGCGCCACCGCTGCGTCGGCGTCACTCTCCCGCTGCAGGTAGATCTCCAGCGGCAGGGTTCGGGTGACACCCTCCCGCGATCCGGCGAAGGTCAGCGTCGCACCGAATTCACCCAGGGACCGCGCGAAGGCCAGCACCGAGCCGGACAGCAGACCGGGCGCGAGCAAGGGCAGCGTGACCCGCCGCCACACCGTGGTCGGGCGGGCTCCGAGCGTCGCCGCGACCGCCTCGTAGTCGGCGCCCGTGGTGCGCACCGCCCCCTCCAGGGCGATCACCAGGAACGGCAGCGAGACGAAGGTCTGCGCCAGCACCACCGCCACTGTGGTGAACGCGATCTGGACACCGGCTGCCTCCAGATAGCGACCGAGCAGACCCAGCCGGCCGAACGCGTACAGCAGCGCGATTCCGCCCACGACGGGTGGCAACACCAGCGGAAGCAAGATCACCGGCCGGAGCGCCCCGATCAGTCGAGACCGGCTCCGGGCCAGGACGAGCGCCATGGGGACGCCCAACACCACACATATCGCCGTGCTCGCGGCGGAGGTCCGCAGGCTCAGTTCCAGCGCGGTCAACGAGGCGCGGCTGGTGATCAGCGACCAGAAGTGCAGCCAATCGACCTTCGCCGCCATCGCCACCAGCGGCAGCAGCACGAACAGGGTGCCCACCGCGGCCGGCAGGTAGATCCAGCGCGGCAGCCCCATGGGCCAAACCCTAGGCGACCGACCAGCAGCCGGCGGGCTCATGTGGCGCGTCAGATTTCGCGGCCTAGCTACTGTCCAGTAACATCGTTTCGACTCGCTGTGTTCAGCGCTGAACAAGGAGGTAACCACATGGAGGTGCTGCTCACCGGCGGCGATACCGAGCTCGGCCGCGTGGTCGCCACCGGCTTCCGGGATGAGGGCCACAACGTGGTGCTCGCGGGTGTTCGCCGCGACGATCTCGAAGTCCTCGCCAAAGAGCTCGATGCGAGTTTCGTGGTCGTCGACAACACCGATCCGGCCAGCCTCGAAGCAGCGCGCGAAGCGTTTCCCCTGCACCTGGACTGCATCGTCAACGTGCCCGCGCCGGCACAGGTGGCCAAAGACCCGCGCACCTTCACCCTTGCCGACCGCGCCGCGGCCTGGCGCCAGACGCTCGACGCGACGCTGCTGTCCGCGGTGTTGACCGTCCAGGTGCTCGGCGATCAGCTGAGCTCGGGCGGATCGATCATCAACGTCGTTCCCGGCAGTCCGGGCGAGGGCAGCGCCGACGCCGCGATCAAGGCCGCGCTGTCGAACTGGACCGCCGGCCAGGCGGCCCATTACGGAATCCGTGGGATCACCGTGAACGCGGTGGCCACGGGCAAGAGCGCCGAGCCCGGGTACGACGGTGCGGCCGAGACGACACCGTCGGTCGCCGACGAGATCACGCGGTTGGCGCTGTTCCTCACCACCCAGTCAGCCCGGCACATCACCGGACAGACACTGCACGTGAGCCAGGGCGCGCTCGCCAATTTCGGCTGAGATATTCCCGCGTTCGCCCGCAGCTAAACGGGGTGCCCTCTCCGCTTCGGTGTGGTTACGTAAGTCCCATGGCGATTCGACTCGGACTTCAGATCCCCAATTTCTCCTACGGCACAGGCGTTTCCGAACTTTTCCCCACCGTCATCGCGCAGGCGCGTGAGGCCGAACAGGCCGGGTTCGACTCCGTCTTCGTGATGGACCACCTCTACCAACTACCCGGCCTCGGTGCCCCCGAGGAGCCGATGCTCGAGGCGTACACCACCCTCGGCGCCCTGGCCACTGCCACCGAGAAGGTGCAGCTGGGCACCTTGGTGACCGGTAACACCTACCGCAACCCCACGCTGCTGGCCAAAGCCATCACCACCCTGGACGTGATCAGCCAGGGCCGCGCCATCCTGGGCATCGGGACCGGCTGGTTCGAGTTGGAACACGACAGCCTCGGCTACGAGTTCGGTACGTTCACCGAGCGGTTCAAGAAGCTCGACGAGGCGCTCGAGATCATCCTGCCGATGCTCAAAGGCGACCGCGTCACATTCGACGGCACCTATTACAAGACTCAGGAAGCCTTCGCGAATCCCCGCTTCCGCGACCACATTCCGCTGATGATCGGCGGCAGCGGCGAGAAGAAGACGATCCCGCTGGCGGCCCGGCACTTCGACCACCTCAACATCATCGCCGGCTTCGACGAGTTGCCCCGCAAGGTGGCTGTGGTCAAGGAGAACTGCGAGAAGATCGACCGCGACCCGGCGACGCTGGAGACCAGCGTGCTGGCGATCGCCCTCATCGGCGAGCAGTACACCGCGGACATCATCCCGGACGAGTTCAAGCAGCAGGCGGTGTACGGCGCACCCGAGCAGGTGGCCGAGCAGCTCAAGGAGAAGGTGTACGACGCGGGCGTCGACGGCGTCATCCTGAGCGCCTTCACCATCGGTGGTTACACCCCCGGTGGCGTGGCGGCGGTGGGCGAGGCGCTGCGGCCACTGATCGCGGGGTGAACAGGCCCAAGGGGCAGGAGCGAAGCGACCCGGGGGTGAACAGGCCCAAGGGGCAGGAGCGAAGCGACTCGGGGTGAACAGGCCCAAGGGGCAGGAGCGAAGCGACCCGGGGGTGAACAGTCAGTGCAGTGCGCCATCTCACCGCACTGACTGAATCGGTACCGACTACCCTAGAGGTTGTATTGACAAAGTACGTCCGCTAGGAGCAGCAATGAGCCACCCCGGAGCTACGGCATCGGATCGGCATAAGGTCGTCATCGTCGGCTCGGGGTTCGGTGGATTGAACGCCGCGCAGGCGCTCAAGGGCGCCGACGTCGACATCAAGTTGATCGCGCGCACCACGCATCACCTGTTTCAGCCGCTGCTCTACCAAGTCGCCACCGGCATCATCTCCGAAGGTGAGATCGCGCCGCCGACGCGCCTCATCCTGCGCAAGCAGGACAATGCGCAGGTGCTGCTCGGTGATGTCACGCATGTCGATCTCGAGCGCAAGACGGTCGAGTCGGTTCTGCTGGGCCACACCTACAGCACCCCCTACGACACGCTGATCCTGGCGGCCGGCGCGGGACAGTCCTACTTCGGTAACGACCACTTCGCGGAGTGGGCGCCCGGTATGAAGACCATCGACGATGCGCTGGAATTGCGCGGCCGCATCCTCGGCGCCTTCGAGCAGGCCGAGCGGTCCAGCGACCCCGAACGCCGCAAGAAGTTGCTGACGTTCGTCGTCGTCGGCGCCGGCCCGACCGGCGTGGAGATGGCCGGCCAGATCCAGGAGCTGGCCGACCAGACACTCAAGGGCAGCTTCCGGCACATCGACCCGACCGAGGCGCACGTCATCCTGCTCGACGCCGCACCGGCCGTGCTCCCGCCGATGGGCGAGAAGCTGGGCCTGCGGGCCAAGGAGCGCCTGGAGAAGATGGGCGTCGAGATCCAGCTCAACGCGATGGTCACCGACGTCGACCGCAATGGCATCACCGTTAAGGACAAGGACGGGTCGATCCGGCGTATCGAATCGGCGTGCAAGGTGTGGTCGGCCGGTGTGCAGGCCAGCCCGCTGGGCAAGGAGCTGGCGGCGCAGTCCGATACCGAGATCGACCGGGCCGGGCGCGTCAAGGTCAACCCCGACCTGTCGATCCCGGGCCACCCCAATGTCTTCGTCATCGGCGATATGGCCTTCGTCGAGGGCGTCCCGGGGATGGCGCAGGGCGCCATCCAGGGCGGCAAGTACGTCGCGGCCATCCTGAAGAACGAGTCCAAGGCCCGACAGCACGGCACCATCCCCAAGCCGCGCGTGCCGTTCAAGTACTTCGACAAGGGCTCGATGGCCACGGTGTCGAAGTGGAATGCGGTGGCCAAGGTCGGCAAGCTGGAGTTCAGTGGTTTCATCGCCTGGCTGGCCTGGCTGGGGCTGCACCTGATCTACCTGGTCGGCTTCAAGACCAAGGTCGCCACGCTGTTGTCGTGGGCGGTGACATTCCTGAGCCGGCAGCGCGGTCAGCTGACCATCACCGAGCAGCAGGCCTACGCCCGCACCAGAATCGACCAGCTCGAGGAGATCGCCGCGGCGGTCGAACAGGAGCGGGCGAGCTAACCGGTCCGGCGGCGGGGGGAATCGGTCAGAGCCGCGCGCCCTGCCACGTCGCCAGGCAGCCACCCGCGGCCAGTTCGAGGACCGTGCCCGGGCTCTCGAAACTGGTTTGCGGGTACCGCAATTCGCTGACGCATGCGCGGGGACTGCCGAGTTCGTCATCGGCCACCGTCGCCGCACCCAACTCGACGCGGTGCCGCAGCAGCGGCACACCGTCCACATCGGCGTGCAGCGCTCCCGTCCAATACCCGTCGGACTCCCCCGATCTGCCGATCTGGACGCTTTCGCGCACCCTGACCCGGCCCGTCGTTCCCAATCGGAGCCGGGTCCCCGCCGCATGGCGGGAGCCGCCCGCGATGACGGTGGGTTGCAGGTCCAGATCGAGTTCGCCGTCCACCTGCAAGTCCCATGCACTGTGCGACTCGACGGTGGTCGCACTGGGGAGCACCATCGTGGCCGCCGCCGACCGCACCCGAAGCCGGGCCCCGGCCTCCACCACGATCCGCACGGAAATGGTGTCACCCCCGAGCGGGGTGGCCGCCGCGGACAGCAGATGCACGGTGTCGGCGGCGGTTCGACGAGCCGCCAGTGCGCCACTGCATTCGATGCGCGGACCGCGGTCGGGCCGTGCCACCAGCAGGATGTCGGAATGCACGGGCTAGCCCGAGACCGGAACCTGCAGTTGTTCGTGCACCCAGCGCAGCACCGGGCCTGCGGTGGGATCCTCGGTGAGCGAGATGAGGACGAACGGCCGGTCTCCCCGCACCGTGGTGGAGTCCCGGCGCATCACCTCCAGATCCGCCCCGACCATCGGAGCGAGATCGGTCTTGTTGATCACCAACAGATCTGAGAACGTCACCCCTGGGCCGCCCTTACGCGGCACCTTGTCCCCACCGGCGACGTCGATGACGAAGATCTGCACGTCGATCAGACCTGAGGAGAAGGTGGCCGTGAGGTTGTCGCCACCGGATTCGACGAGGATGAGATCCAGACCCGGATTCGTCTCGATCAGATCGTCGATCGCGTCGAGATTGGCGGTGATGTCGTCGCGGATGGCGGTGTGCGGGCAGCCGCCGGTCTGCACGGCCGCGATGCGTTCGTCGGGCAGCACGGCGTGGCGGCGCAGGAAGTCGGCGTCCTCGGTGGTGTAGATGTCGTTGGTCAGCACCGCCAGCGACAGCTCGTCGCGCAGCTGCCGGCACAGGGCGGCGGTCAGCGCGGTCTTACCGGAGCCGACCGGCCCCCCGATGCCGATGCGCAGCGGCTCCCCCGCGTGCCGTACCCGCTTGGGCCGGTCGGAGTGACTGTGCGGTTGTCCGTCGATGAAATGCGGTGGCATATCGGTCCTCATCAGCTCTCGAACTTCAGGAAACAAACAGGGGTCGCTCGCGTGCGGCGTGCTGTTGGGCGAGCACGTCGAGCAGGGGGTCGGACAAGTCGGCGAGCTCCTTGACCGCCGCAGCAGCGGTCTGCTCACACAATGGCGACAGTTCGAAGGTCAGTGCCGCGACATCGGCCGGGTCCAGGGCCAGCAGTCGCTGCGCCGCAGTCGCCGAGCCGGTCATCGTCGTGTAGACCAGCGACAGCGCCGTGTGCTCGGGGGCCACCGAAGCTGCCACGCCGACGACGCCGGCGGCCACCGCAAGATGTGGTTTGGCGCCCACCGGCCGCCAATCATGGTCGGGCCACACGCGCTTGGCCAACCTGGTCAATCCGCGTCCTTGCGCCCGGGAGGCCGCCCGCGCGGCGGGTGCCGGGGTGCGGGCGTCGGTTTCGGCATCGGCGACCGCGACGGTCAGTGTGCCCGTCTGCACCGCCACCGCCAGCGACGCGGTCACCAGACCCTGACTGCGGATCCGGCGCCGCAGGTAGGCGCGCAACGTCGCCAGGTCGATCACCAGCCCGGCGGTGATCGCCTCTTCCATACCACCGGAATGCACGTGCCCGCCGGTCGGCAACCGTGAATCCGCCAGTGCCAGAAGGGTTGCCAACCCGGGCGAACCAAGCGACGGGAAATCGAAACTCATCAGAACAGGAAGTAGCGCTGCGCCATGGGAAGTTCGGCCGCGGGCTGTTCGGCCCACACGTCACCGTCGATACGCACCGTGAAGGTGTCCGGATCGACCTCGATGCGCGGCAGCGCATCGTTGAGCGGCATATCCGCCTTGCCGATCTTGCGGACATTCTTGACCGCCACCAGTTTTCGTCGGATGTCCAGGCGGTCGGCCAGTCCGTCCTCGATGGCCTGCGGGGCCACGAAATGCACCGAGGTGGCGGCGGCCGCGACCGGAGTCGCGCCGAACATCGGCCGGGGCAGCACGGGCTGCGGCGTCGGGATCGACGCATTGGCATCCCCCATGGCCGCCCAGGCGATCATCCCGCCCTTGAGCACCGCGTGCGGGCGGACACCGAAGAACGCGGGTTCCCACAGCACCAGGTCGGCGAGCTTGCCGACCTCGACGGAGCCGATCTCGTCATCCAGGCCGTGCGCGACGGCCGGGCAGATCGTGTACTTGGCGACATAACGCCGGGCACGGTGGTTGTCATTTCCCTTGGCGCCGGCGATGTCTCCGCTGAGCGCGCCGCGGCGCTTCTTCATCACATGGGCGGTCTGCCAGGTACGCAGCACCACCTCGCCGATGCGGCCCATCGCCTGGGCGTCACTGCCGATCATCGAGATGGCGCCGATATCGTGCAGCAGATCTTCGGCGGCGATCGTCGACGGCCGGATCCGGCTCTCCGCGAAGGCCAGATCCTCCGGGATGCTGGGGTTCAGGTGGTGGCACACCATCAGCATGTCCAGATGCTCGTCGAGGGTGTTGACCGTGTGCGGCCGGGTGGGATTCGTCGAACTCGGCAGCACATTCGGGTGCGAGGCGACGGTGACGATGTCCGGTGCGTGGCCACCGCCGGCGCCTTCGGTGTGATACGCGTGGATGCCGCGGCCCTTGATGGCGGCCAGGGTGTCCTCGACGAAACCGGCCTCGTTGAGGGTGTCGGTGTGGATGTTGGCCTGCACGCCGGCGGCCTCGGACACCGTCAGGCACGCATCGATGGCGGCCGGCGTGGTGCCCCAATCCTCATGCAGTTTGAATCCGGCTGCGCCACCACGTAATTGCTCCCACATGGCCTCGGCGCTGACGGTGTTGCCCTTACCCAGCAGTGCCACGTTCAGTGGCCAGGAATCCAGCGATTCCAGCATCCGGGCCAGGTGCCAGGACCCGGGGGTGACGGTGGTCGCCTTGCTGCCCTCGGCAGGTCCGGTACCCCCGGCGATGATGGTGGTGATCCCCCCGCCGAGAGCTTCCTCCATGATCTGCGGGCAGATCAGGTGGACGTGGCAGTCGATGGCCCCGGCGGTGAGGATGCGGCCGTTGCCCGCGATGATCTCGGTGGACGGACCGACGACGAGGTCCGGGTGCACCCCGGACATGATGTCGGGGTTACCCGCCTTACCGATCGCCACGATCCGGCCGTCGCGAATGCCGACATCGGCCTTGACGATTCCCCAGTGGTCCAGGATGACCACGCCGGTGATGACGGTGTCGGGTGCCCCTTCGGCCCTGGTCGCCCTGGACTGCCCCATCGATTCGCGCAGCACCTTGCCGCCCCCGAACACCGCCTCGTCACCGGCCAGGCCGGGCCCACCGCTACGATCCTCGGTGATCTCGATGAGCAGGTCGGTATCGGCCAGCCGGATCCGGTCGCCGGTGGTGGGACCGAACAGTGCGGCGTAGCGCTCGCGGGACAGTGAGCTCACTGGTGCGGGTCCAATCTGCCGGGCGGGGTCAGGGACAGCCCGTACACCTCGCGGGTGCCGCTCAGCGGGACCAACGAAACCCGTTGGGCGATGCCGGGTTCGAATCGGACGGCAGTACCGGCCGGGATGTCGAGTCGGTGCCCGTGCGCGGCGGCACGATCGAAGTCGAGCGCGGCGTTGGCCTGGGGCAGGTGCACGTGGCTGCCCACCTGGACCGGACGGTCACCGGTGTTGACGACGTCGATGGTCAACCGCGGCGCGTCGGCGTTGAGCGCGATCTCGCCGTCGCCGTAGAGGAATTCGCCGGGAATCATGCGTGATCCGCCTCCGGCTTCTCACTTGCGGGAATCATGCGTGATCCGCCTCCGGCTTCTCACTTGCGGGAATCATGCGTGATCCGCCTCCGGCTTCTCACTTGCGGGAATCATGGGACCGCCTCATGGAATCGGATGGTGGACGGTGACCAGCTTGGTGCCGTCGGGGAAGGTCGCCTCGACCTGCACGTCGTGCAACATCTCCGGCACACCCTCCATCACCTGCTCGCGGGTGAGCACATCGCGTCCGCTGACCATGAGTTCGGCCACCGAGCGCCCGTCGCGGGCACCTTCGAGGATGTGATCGGTGATCAGCGCCACCGTCTCGGGGTGGTTGAGCTTCAGACCGCGCGCCTGACGTCGCCGTGCCAGGTCGGCCGCGTAGGAGATGAGTAACCGCTCTTGTTCATGCGGCGTTAAACGCATAGTGCGCGATATTGCCATGGCGCGCGGCAATCAGCAGCGCTCATGGCAATCGATCGGGTTTGTCGCCCGCGTCTACCCTTCGACGTTCTGCAGCCGGACCTGCCCGCGGGCGACCAGCTTGTCGTTCTCGTCGGTGATGGTGATGAGCCACAGTTGCTGGCGTCGCCCCCGGTGGATCGGCGTGGAGACCGCGGTGACCGTGCCGGAGCTGATGGCGCGCAGGAAGTCGGTGTTGTTGTTGACCCCGACCACGGTGCCGCCGCCGTGCTCGGCGAGCCAGACGTGGCCGGAGACACTGGCCAGGCTCTCCACGATCGCGCAGTACACACCGCCGTGCACGATGCCCCATGGCTGGAGCACCTTGTCGGTGATCGTCAGCTGGGCGCGTCCGCCGTCGGGCGTGACCTCCAGATACTTCAGTCCGAGTTCGTTGTCGAAGCCCTTGCCGAGGGTGTCGAGTCCAGGTGCCGTCACAGCACTCTTGTCTACACGGACCGCAGACCGAAATGCGGATGGGCCCCGCGCACGGTGTGCGCGGGGCCCATCCTTCGAGTGGACCGGGGGTCTCTGCAGCCCTCAGGACTCCGGCTCGGTCCGTTAGCCTCGCACAGACATAGTAGGCAAGGCTTGCCTAATTTTGCAAGGCCTTCCCCATCGGCATCCGGCTCGTGCCGCGGACCGGCAGACCGAATCCGACGAGCGCGTCCAGGATGGCCTGACTGCGGCGCATGCTCGTCAGCTCACTGGAGCCGGCCAGCAACGGCACCTGAGTGGCGGCACTGACCACGGCCGTGCCGACCACGTTCCACATGGCGGCGACGGGCATCGCCCCCTCGGTCACCTCGACGAGCTTGGCGAACAGCGGGCTCAAGGCGCGGTGACTGCGATGGGCCACCCATGTCGTGAGCGCCCCCTCACTGGGCAGCATCACGATCCCGTCCCGGGTGGTGCGCACCGCGCCCACACTCGAGCGGGTGGCCAGGTGCGGGTCATCGGGCAGCGCGCGCAGCGTCGGATCGACCACACCCACCCAGTCGATGGCGCCCTCGGAATCGACGTGCACCCACAGGTTCTCCAGTCCCGTGTCCCAGGCCCGGCCCTCCAGCACGATCAGCGGGACCACCCGGCCGACCACGACGTGGGCCAGGGTGGCGGCCAACTGCTGGGCCACCGCCGCACGGCTGTCGGTCTCGGCCACCGCCGCGTCGAACATGTGCTGCAGACGGTCGGTCGTGAGCACTTCCGCCAGCGGCCACCAACGTCGCCGGGACAGATCGCCCATCACGGCGACGCCGTAGACACGCGGACACTCCGGATACAACTCGCGAAGCCGCCGGCTCGATTCATGCAGCGGCAGGGCCCGCCGAATCGACATCCGGGCAATCAGCGGGTCGTCGACCACGACCGTCATCCGCACCTCCTCGTTCGGTTAGGTTAGCCTTACTATAGTCACACAAACGGGGAGGCCAAGACCTGTGACTCGACTCACAGACCACACGGAAACGCCGCGCGACCGGGAACGGAGGGCGCAGTCCCACACGTTGGACCAGGCACGGAAATCGGATACGACGCTCGGTAGTAAACGCGTAGTAGGCTTGTTTGATTGCTCAGGAGTGGAACGGAATATGGCCAAGTTGACGCGGCTCGGTGAACTCGAGCGTGAGGTGATGGACCACCTATGGACCTCGCGCGAGCCGCAGACGGTCCGGCAGGTGCACGAGGCGCTCGCGGCACGCCGCGATCTCGCCTATACGACGATCATGACCGTGCTACAGCGGCTGGCGAAGAAGAATCTGGTCATCCAGCATCGCGATGACCGGGCGCACCGCTACGCCCCCACCCACGGTCGCGACGAGCTGGTCGCGGGCCTCATGGTCGATGCGCTGGACCAGGCCGCCGACTCCGGCAGCCGCGAGGCCGCCCTGGTGCATTTCGTCGAACGAGTGGGCGCCGGTGAAGCCGCCGCGCTGCGCCGTGCACTGGCCGAGTTGGAGGCCAAGCACGATATTGCGCCGCCCGCTGGTAATTCGACCACCGGCTGAGAGACACTAGCGGCGTGTCCGCGCTGGCCTTCTCCATCGTCGCGTTGTTGCTCGTCGGTCCCGTGCCGGCGCTGCTCGCGCGTGCGTCCTGGCCACAACGCGCTCCCCGCGCCGCCATCGTGCTCTGGCAGGCCATCGCACTGGCCGCCGTCCTGTCGGCCTTCTCCGCCGGTATCGCGATCGCCAGCAGGCTGTTGGTGCCCGGACCGGACGGTAAGCCGACCGCCACCCTGACCAGCGAGATCGTCGCCCTGGGTTGGCCCCTGTGGCTGCTCTACGTCGCCGTGTTCGCCGTGACCCTGATGATCGGCGCCCGGCTCATCGTGTCGGTGCTCGCCGTCGCCGTCGCCACCCGGCGGCGCCGCGCGCACCACCGCATGCTGGTCGACCTGGTGGGCCTTACCCGCGACGCCATCCCGGCACCGGCGCGGCGCCCCAGTGGCCTGCGCGTGCTCGGTGTGGCCCAACCGATGGCCTACTGCCTGCCCGGGGTGCGCAGCCGGGTCGTCGTCAGCGAGGGCGCCCTGACCTCCCTGTCCGAAGCCGAGATCGACGCCATCCTCAGCCACGAGAGTGCCCACCTGCGAGCCCGCCACGACCTGGTGCTGGAGATGTTCACCGCGGTGCACGCGGCGTTTCCGCGGTTCGTCCGTAGCGCCAACGCCCTCGACGCCGTCCGGCTGCTCATCGAACTGCTCGCCGACGACGCCGCCGTCCGAGTCACCGGGCCGACTCCCCTGGCCCGCGCGCTGGTCGCCTGCGCCGCCGGCCGGACCCCCTCGGGTGCGCTGGCCGCCGGCGGACCGACGACGGTACTGCGCGTCCGGCGGCTCGGTGGCGAGGGCAATAGTCTGGTGCTGGCGGTGGCGGCCTACCTGAGCGCGGCGGCCATCCTGGTACTGCCCACGCTCGCGCTGGCCATCCCGTGGCTGACCGAGTTGCACCGGTTGTTCGCCAACTAGGCAGGAATTTCCGCGCAGCACCGCCCCTGTTCCATCGAGCGCGTCGCACAACAAAACAACGAAAGGCGTCTGCATGACCCAAACCGGCACCGCCCAAATTGGAGTCACCGGCCTGGCCGTGATGGGCTCCAATCTCGCCCGCAACTTCGCCCACCACGGCTACACCGTGGCGCTGCACAACCGGTCGATCGCCAAGACCGACGCGCTGCTGGCCGAGCACGGCTCCGAGGGCACGTTCGTGCGCAGCGAGACGATTGCCGAATTCCTTGACGCCCTGGAGAAACCACGCCGGGTGATCATCATGGTCAAGGCCGGCGACCCGACCGATGCCGTCATCAACGAGCTGGCCGACGCCATGGAGCCGGGCGACATCATCATCGACGGCGGCAACGCGCTCTACACCGACACCATCCGCCGCGAGAAGGCGATCCGCGAACGCGGCCTGCACTTCGTGGGTGCCGGGATCTCCGGCGGCGAAGAAGGCGCCCTCAACGGACCGTCGATCATGCCCGGCGGACCGGCCGAGTCCTACAAGTCGCTGGGCCCCCTGCTGGAGGAGATCTCCGCCCACGTCGACGGCGTGCCGTGCTGCACCCACATCGGTCCCGACGGAGCCGGCCACTTCGTCAAGATGGTGCACAACGGTATCGAGTACTCCGATATGCAGTTGATCGGCGAGGCCTACCAACTGCTGCGCGACGGGCTGGGCCTGGAGGCCGGCCAGATCGCCGATGTGTTCAGTGAGTGGAACAAGGGCGATCTGGACAGCTACCTGGTGGAAATCACCGCCGAGGTCCTGCGCCAAGTGGACGCCAAGACCGGCAAGCCGCTGGTCGACGTCATCGTGGACGAGGCCGAGCAGAAGGGCACCGGCCGCTGGACGGTCAAATCCGCGCTCGATCTCGGTGTGCCGGTGACCGGTATCGCCGAGGCCGTGTTCGCCCGCGCGCTGTCGGGTTCGGTCGCCCAGCGCAAGGCCGCCTTCCGGGGCGAGCGAAGCGACGGGAAAGGGCAGGGCCTGGCGTCCGGCGAACTCGGGGCCGCACCCACCGATGCACCGCAGTTCATCGAGGACGTGCGCAAGGCGCTGTACGCCTCGAAGATCATCGCGTACGCCCAGGGGTTCAACCAGATTCAGGCCGGCAGCGCCGAATACAACTGGGGCATCACCCTGGGCGATATGGCCACCATCTGGCGCGGCGGCTGCATCATCCGGGCCAAGTTCCTCAATCGGATCAAGGAGGCCTACGACGACGATCCCGACCTGGCCACCCTGATCGCGGCGCCGTACTTCCGCGACGCGGTCGAAGCCGGGATCGACAGCTGGCGGCGGGTGGTGGTCAAGGCCACCGAACTGGGCATCCCGGTTCCCGGCTTCGCCTCGGCCCTGTCCTACTACGACGCGCTGCGCACCGAGCGGCTGCCCGCGGCCCTGACCCAGGGGCTGCGGGACTTCTTCGGCGCGCACACCTACGGCCGCACCGATGCGCCCGAGGGCCAGAAGTTCCACACCCTGTGGAGCGGGGACCGCAGCGAGGTCGAGGCCTGAGCGCGCGGAAACCTAGACTGGGCACGTGAGGTTTCGATGAAGTTCTTGCCTGGACACACGCCGCCCTATGACCTGACCTACAACGACGTCTTCGTCGTGCCGGGACGTACCGATGTCGCGTCCCGGTTCGACGTCGATCTGTCGACCGTCGACGGTTCCGGCACCACCATCCCGGTGGTGGTCGCCAACATGACCGCGGTCGCCGGTCGCCGGATGGCCGAGACGGTGGCCCGCCGAGGCGGAATCGTCGTGCTGCCACAGGATGTGCCGCTGCCCGCGGTCGCCGGGACGGTCGACTTCGTCAAGAGCCGGGACCTGGTGGCCGACACCCCGGTCACCCTGGCCCCCGACAGCGCGGTATCCGATGCCATGGCGCTGATTCACAAGCGGGCCCACGGCGCCGCGGTCGTGGTCGACCGCAATCGCCCGGTCGGCCTGATCACCGAGGCCGGCTGCGCCGGCGTCGACAGGTTCGCCCGGGTCCAGGATGTCGCGCTGACCGATTTCGTCACCGCACCCGTCGGCACCGACCCGCGCAAGGTGTTCGATCTGCTCGAGCACGCGCCCGTCGGTGTCGCGGTGCTCACCGGGCCCGACGGCGAACTCGCCGGCGTGCTCACCCGCACCGGAGCCATCCGCGCCGGGATCTACGCCCCCGCCGTCGACAGCCGCGGCCGGTTGCGCATTGCCGCCGCGGTCGGGATCAACGGCGACGTCGGTGCCAAGGCACGCGGGCTGGCCGAGGTCGGTGTCGACCTTCTCGTCATCGATACCGCCCACGGCCACCAGGCCAAGATGCTGGACGCGATCGCCACGGTCGCGGCCCTCGACCTCGGCCTGCCCATCGTGGCGGGCAATGTGGTGTCCGCCTCCGGCACCCGCGACCTGATCAACGCCGGCGCCACCATCGTCAAGGTCGGGGTCGGCCCCGGCGCCATGTGTACCACCCGGATGATGACCGGCGTCGGACGTCCCCAGTTCTCCGCTGTCGTCGAATGTGCCGCTGCAGCAAGGGAACTCGGCGCACACGCGTGGGCCGACGGCGGTGTGCGCCATCCCCGCGACGTGGCGCTCGCGCTGGCCGCGGGCGCGTCGAACGTGATGATCGGTTCGTGGTTCGCCGGCACCTACGAATCCCCGGGCGATCTGCTGCGCGACCGCGACGGCCTGCCGTACAAGGAGAGCTACGGCATGGCGTCCAAGCGGGCCGTCGCCGCACGTACAGCCGGTGACGGCGCGTTCGACCGGGCCCGTAAAGCGTTGTTCGAGGAGGGCATCTCGACCTCGCGGATGGCGCTGGATCCGGCCCGCGGCGGTGTGGAGGACCTGCTCGACCACATCACCTCGGGTGTGCGCAGCACCTGCACGTACGTCGGCGCCGCGTCCCTGCCCGAGCTGCACGACAAGGTGATCCTCGGGGTGCAGTCGGCGGCCGGGTTCGCCGAGGGGCATCCGCTACCCAGCGGTTGGTGAGCCCGGGCCGCGGGCAGGGCACGCTACCATTGAGTCTTCCCGGCGCAATGCACAGTGCTGCGCCGATTTAGCGAAAGGGATCCCGTGCCACAGGCACCCGTGGAAGCCCACGGTTTCGACATGGGCTCGGGGGTTCCCGGGGCTCCAGACCCCGCCGGTGAATCCGGTGACGCCGACCCCTCCACTAGTCGGCCGGGCGCGTGGCCCGGCCTCAGTGCGGTGAGATCGCGATGAGTCCCACCATCACGTTGTTGTCCCTACTGGCGTTCGTCGCGTTGACGGCCGGTACCGCGCTGTTCGTGGCGGCCGAGTTCTCCCTCACCGCGCTGGAGCGCAGCACCGTCGAGGAGAACGCCCGCACCGGGGGCCGGCGCGACGAGTTCATCCGCAAGGCCCATCGCACCCTGTCGTTCCAGCTGTCCGGCGCTCAGCTCGGTATCTCGATCACCACGCTGGCCACCGGCTACCTGGCCGAACCGGTCGTCGCCCGGCTGCTGCACGCCCCGCTGGCGGCGATCCGGATTCCCGCCGGAATGATCGACGGCATCGCGCTGGCGCTGGCGCTGCTGATCGCCACCTCCGTGTCGATGATCTTCGGCGAGCTGGTGCCCAAGAACCTCGCCGTCGCCAAGCCGTTGCCGACCGCACGCTTCGCCGCCGCCCCGCAGTGGTACTTCGCCAAAGCCCTGACCCCGGTGATCAACGCGACCAACGGCACCGCCAACTGGATCCTGCGCCGGCTCGGTATCGAACCGGCCGAGGAACTGCGCTCGGCGCGCTCGCCGCAGGAACTCGTGTCGCTGGTGCGCAACTCGGCGCGCAGCGGCTCACTGGACCAGGACACCGCCTTGCTGGTCGACCGTTCCCTGCAGTTCGGTGAGCGGTCGGCCGAAGAGTTGATGACCCCGCGTCAGCTGATCGAGACCCTGGAAGCCGATGACACGGTGGCCGATCTCGTCGAGGCCGCGATGCGCACCGGGCACTCCAGATTCCCGATCGTCGAGGGTGACCTCGACCAGACCATCGGCATGGTGCACGTGAAGCAGATCTTCGAGGTGCCGCCGGGCGAACGAGCCGGTACCCGGCTCGCCACCCTGGCGCTCCCGGTGCCGACCGTCCCGTCCACCCTCGACGGTGACGCGGTGATGACCCAGATCCGCGCCAACGGCCTGCAGACCGCGATGGTGGTCGACGAATACGGTGGCACCGCGGGCATGGTCACCGTCGAAGACCTCATCGAGGAGATCGTCGGCGACGTCCGCGACGAACACGATGACGCCACCCCGGACGTCGTGCACGTGCGCACCGGATGGCAGGTGTCCGGCCTGCTGCGCATCGACGAGGTCGACTCGGAAACACCGTTTCGGGCCGCCGACGGCGACTACGAAACCATCGGCGGACTCGTACTGCAGGAACTCGGCCGCATCCCCGAGGTCGGCGACACCGTCGAGTTGCGCGCCTTCGATCCCGACAGCGTGGACGAACCGGTGCTCTGGCAGGCCACGGTGCTGCGGATGGACGGTCGACGGATCGACCTGCTCGAACTGACCGAACTGGGCCCCGAGGACGACGCCGGAAACCGGGAGCCGCGCCATGGGTGATCTGCTTGCCGTCGTCCTCACCGTGCTGTTGCTGGGCGCCAACGCCTTCTTCGTGGGCGCCGAGTTCGCACTGATCTCAGCCCGCCGTGACCGCCTCGAGGCGCTCGCCGAACAGGGCAAGAAACGTGCGGTCACCGTGATGCACGCCGCAGAGAACCTGTCGCTGATGCTGGCCGGTGCGCAGCTGGGCATCACCATCTGCTCGATCCTGCTGGGCCGGGTGGGCGAGCCCGCCGTCGCGCACCTGCTGGAGAAACCGTTCG
This sequence comes from Mycolicibacterium fluoranthenivorans, assembly GCF_011758805.1. Taxonomy (NCBI): domain Bacteria; kingdom Bacillati; phylum Actinomycetota; class Actinomycetes; order Mycobacteriales; family Mycobacteriaceae; genus Mycobacterium; species Mycolicibacterium fluoranthenivorans. The sequence continues at coordinate 3,502,981 of NZ_JAANOW010000001.1, forward strand.
CGCTGTTGGGCGTCGATGAGGCGGTGCTGCACACGGTTTCGTTCGTGGTGGCGCTGGCCGTGGTGGTGACCCTGCACGTGCTGCTCGGTGAGATGGTGCCGAAGAACATCGCGATCGCCGGGCCGGAGACGGCGGCGATGCTGCTCGTGCCGCCGTACCTGGCCTACATCCGGCTGGCCAAACCGTTCATCGCGTTCTACAACTGGGCGGCCAACACCACGCTGCGCACGCTCGGGGTGGAACCCAAGGACGAACTCGACGTCGCGGTGTCGACCGTCGAACTGTCGGCGATGATCGCGGAATCCCGCTCCGAGGGCCTGCTCGACCACGAGGAGCACACGCGGCTCACCCGCGCCCTGCAGATCAGCAACCGCGTTATCGCCGATATCGCCATCCCGCTCAGCCGGATCCGCGCGATACCGGTGGCCGCCCCGGAATCCGGACCCACCGTGGGAGCGGTGCAAAGCGCGCTCGCAGAGACAGGTTATTCACGCTTCCCGGTGACCGACCCCAGCGGGACCGTGCTGGGCTATCTGCACATCAAGGACGTGCTGGCGTTGATCGACGATCCGGATGCGGTGCTCAACGCGTCGATGGTGCGCCCGCTGATCAAGATGCCGGCCTCGCTGTCGGTGCCCGAAGCGCTGTCCCGGATGCGCCGCAACAAGAGCCATCTGGCCCTGGTAACGGTGGAGGACAAGATCACCGCGGTGGTGGCGCTGGAGGACCTCGTCGAGGACCTGGTCGGGACCGTGCGCGACGGAACCCACCGTGTGTGATGTGCTCGACGAGGCCGAGTGGACTGCGCGGGAACGCCGGCACATCGACCGGGTCGACCGGCTGCTGGGCCCGCACCGCACCAGGGCACAGACCGGCCAGAGCCATCCGGTGTGGGATTTCCTGTTCACCTACTACAGCTTCCGGCCACGTCAGCTGGCCCGCTGGCATCCGGGATACGGGACGGCACTCGACGGTTCGGCCGCCGGGAAATTCCTCCGGCGCACCGGGTACCAGCAGGCCGGGTCCGCGGTCACGCTGAGCGCAGACGTCCTCGCGTCGCGGCTGGACACCGTCACCTTCATCGCCGATCTGTTGACCGCCACCGCGGACCGGCCGGCCCGGCTGAACTGTTTCGGGATGCACGAGTGGGCCATGGTGTATCGCAGCCGGGAGGTCCGCCACCACGGCGTCCCGCTTCGCTTGGACCCCCACCACACCGATCAGGTGCTGGAGTCGATGCCGTTGCGCTGCAGCCATTTCGACGCCTACCGGTTCTTCACCGACGCGGCCGTGGGACGCAACGCCGAACGGCTCAGCCGGGACGCGCAGCTGCGGCACGAGCAGCCGGGTTGTGTGCACGCCAACATGGATTTGTACAAATGGTGTTACAAGCTCGGCCCGCTGGTCCCGTCGGAGACGCTGATGGACTGTTTCGAGCTCGCGTGTACGGCCCGGCTGCTGGACATGCGGGCCAGTCCGTATGACCTGACCGGGTACGGGATTACGCCGATCCGCGTCGAGACCGCGTCCGGCAGGACCGATTACGTCCGGCGCCAGCAGGAGGTGGCCCGCCGCGCCGCCGAACTGCGGACGGCCTTGCGCGACCACTGCCGCGGCATGATCGCCGGCGACCGGGCGGAAAAGGTGCCCGGGTGAGGCGTGCCCGCGCGGCCGTGGCCGTGCTGATATCGATGACCTTGCTGCTCGCCGGCTGCGGGCATCCGGCGCCCGCATCCAAGCCGACACCGACGTTCGGCCCGGCACTGCCGGGCGATTTCGGCGGTTCCGGCCCGGGCACCCTGGTGTCGGCCGACGCGCTGCCGAACCTCGATCCGGTGTTGCGCGTGAAGACCGCGCTCGCGGCCCGCATCGTGTACACCTCGACATCCGGTGTCGGCGACACCGCGGTGAACGTGTCCGGCGTCGTCCTGGTTCCCAAAGGCGCTGCGCCTCAGGGTGGCTGGCCGATCCTGGTGGTGGGCCACCCCAACACCGGCAGCGAGACCGAATGCGCGCCTTCGTGGTCCCCGACGCTGCGCGGTCTGGCGCCGACAGCCGAGACCTTCCTCGATGCCGGATACATCGTCGCGGTGCCGGACTACCAGGGTCTAGGCCTGGCCGGCTCTCCGCATCCGTTCCTGGATTCGACCACCGCCGGCTACAACGTGATGGATGCGGTGCGCGCCACCGAGAAACTCGTGCCGGGTACCTCCGGACGCTGGGCCGGCTACGGGACGGGGCAAGGCGGCCAGGCGGTATGGGCGGCCGACGAACTCGCGGCCGACTACGGCCTCGGCGGGCAACTGGTGGGTGTGGTGGCCGTGGCGCCCACCGCCGCCATCGAGGGCCTGGCCGACAGCGCTGCGGCGGGCAGCCTCAGCAAAGACCAGATGCTGACCCTGCACCAATACCTGTCCGCGCTGGCCAACCAGTACAACAATTTCCACATCGACGACTACCGCCACGGCGTGGTCAAGGCCAACTGGGACGCGCTCAGCGGCTGCACCGGCGGGTCGTCAGCGGAACGCGCCAGGGTCATCTCGGAGATGACCCCGGACGATCTGCGCCCGGCCACCACCGACGCCGCAGACGCCTTGCGCGCCTATCTGAAGAAGACCTCGCTGCCGCAGGGACCCACCGCGGCACCGATGCTGGTGGTACCCGACGGGCCCGACGCGCTGATTCCGCAGGCGTGGACCGATCGCGCCCTGGCCCGCGCATGTGGGATTGGCGACACCGTGATGTTCGGCACACGCGCCCAGGCCGACCCCACCCAGGTACTCGGCTGGCTGGCCGATCGATTCAATTCGGTTGCCGCCCAAAATGAATGCCCACAGTAACCACCGAGCGACATCACAGCAGACCCGATGCCGATGCACCCGCTGCTGCGCAAACCCTGTCGCTTTGCCGGGCTACCTTGGGCTAGGTGAATGACCTGCCTTTGACCCACGGATGGCTGCCGATCGTGATCCAGGCCGTCGCCGTGTTGGTCATCGTCGTCGTCATCTGGCGAACGCCGAGCAGGTTCTGGCTGCACTGGATCCTGCTCGGAATCACCTCCGGCGCCGCGCTGGCGGGCGTGGCGTACTGGTTCATCCACTCACAGGCCCTGGCCGACGGGCCCGCCGTTCCGGCGCTGTGGGTGTGGGTGGCCGCGACCGGCCTGGTGGTGGTGCTGGCGATCACCAACTGGCGCACCACCCGATGGGGCCGTCGTAGCGCCGCACTGGCCGCCATCCCACTGTGCGCGCTGTGCGTCGCGATGACCGTCAACGCATGGACGGGCTACCTTCCGACGGTCGGCGCCGTGGCCGATCGGGTGACTGGAGCGCACCTACCCAACGAGGTCGACGAGGCGACGGTGCAGGACATGCTCCGCCGCGGGGAACGGCCGACGGCGGGAACCATGGTCTCGGTCAAGATTCCCGACGACGCCTCCGGTTTCCGGCACCGCGACGAACTGGTCTATCTGCCACCCGCCTGGTTCGCCAGCAATCCTCCCCCGGCGCTGCCGGCCATCATGATGGCCGGCGGCGAATTCGGGACACCACGCGACTGGCCGACCACCGGCGAGGCCAGGGCCACCGCCGACGCCTTTGCCGACAAGCACGGCGGCAACGCGCCGATCCTCGTGTTCGTCGACACCAGCGGCGAATTCACCAACGACACCGAATGCGTCAACGGACCGCGCGGCAACGCGGCCGACCACCTGATCAAGGGTGTCGTGCCCTACGTCGTCGCCCATTTCGGCGCCAGACCACAAGCGGCGCACTGGGGCTTCGCCGGCTGGTCCGCCGGGGGCACCTGCGCGCTGACCACGACGCTGATGCACCCGGACATGTTCTCCACGTTCCTGGACATCGACGGCCAGCTGGGACCCAACGCCGGCTCCAAGACGCAGACCGTCGCGCGGCTGTTCGGCAGTGACCTCGACGCCTACCTGGCTTTCGATCCGCAGACGGTGATGGCCCGGCACGGCCCGTACGACGGTGTCGCGGCCTGGTTCGCGGTATCCGGGCCGGGGCAGCCGACGTACCGCCCGGCTGCGGCGACGGACACGCCGACCGCTCCCGTCGACCCGGACTCGCTCGACACCGAGCACGACGCCGTGGCGCAGCACCTGTGCTCGATGGCCGGCGGCTACGGCATCGAGTGCGCCGTGGTGCCCGGAAACGGCGGTCACAGCTTCACGACCGCGGCCCGGGTGTTCGCCGACGCACTGCCCTGGCTGGCCGGCCGGCTGGGAACGCCGGACGTTCCTGCGGTCGCCCTCCCCGGTGCACCGCGATGACGCCGGCGGTGTGACCGCGGACTCAACGCAGGTCCTGCTTCTTTGGGTGCGGTTACTCACGGGTAAACTCGATCGACGTTTAAGGGAGGAAATATGACCGAGCGCGTGACCGTCGGGAATCTTCGGGTTGCCAAGGTGCTGCACGATTTCATCACCAACGAGGCGCTGCCCGGCACCGGAGTAGATCCCGACAGCTTCTGGGCCGGTGTCGACAAGGTCGTCACCGATCTGGCGCCCAAGAACCAGGATCTGCTGGCCCGTCGCGACGACCTGCAGGCGCAGATCGACAAGTGGCACCGCGCCCGGCTGATCGGCGAGTTCGACGCCGCCGGCTACAAGGCTTTCCTCGCCGAAATCGGTTATCTGCAGCCCGAACCCGCGGACTTCACCATCACCACCTCCGGGGTGGACACCGAGATCACCAGCACCGCCGGCCCGCAGCTGGTGGTGCCGATCCTCAACGCCCGGTTCGCGCTGAACGCCGCCAATGCCCGCTGGGGCTCGCTGTACGACGCGCTGTACGGCACCGATGTGATCAGTGAGGACGACGGCGCCGAGAAGGGCACCGGTTACAACCGCGTTCGCGGTGACAAGGTCATCGCCTACGCCCGCAACTTCCTCGATCAGGCCGTGCCGCTGGCGTCGGGCTCGTGGTCGGAGATCACGGGACTCAAGATCGACGACGAGCACCAGCTCGAGGCGACCCTCGGCGACGGCCTCTCGGTCGGCCTGGCCAACGCCGACCAGTTCGTCGGCTACACCGGTGACCTGGGTTCGCCGTCCTGGTCGGTGCTGCTGGTCAACCACGGCCTGCACATCGAGATCCTGGTGGACCCCGAATCGCCCGTCGGCTCCACCGATGCGGCCGGCATCAAGGATGTCGTGCTGGAGTCGGCGATCACCACGATCATGGACTTCGAGGACTCGGTGGCCGCCGTCGACGCCGACGACAAGGTGCTCGGGTACCGCAACTGGCTGGGGCTCAATCGCGGCGACCTGGCCGAAGAGGTGAGCAAGGGCGGCAAGTCCTTCACCCGCGTGCTGAACCCGGACCGCACCTTCACCCGCCCCGACGGTGCCGGCGAGTTGTCGCTGCCCGGGCGCAGCCTGCTGTTCGTTCGCAACGTGGGCCACCTGATGACCAATGACGCGATCGTGGATGCCGAGGGCAACGAGATCCCCGAAGGCATCCAGGACGCGTTGTTCACCGGTCTGATCGCCATCCACGGCCTGAAGGACGGCTCGGAGAACGACGGCGCCAACGGTCCCCACAAGAACAGCCGCACCGGCTCGGTGTACATCGTCAAGCCCAAGATGCACGGGCCGGACGAGGTCGCGTTCACCTGTGAGCTGTTCAGCCGCGTCGAGGACGTGCTGGGCCTGCCGCAGGCCACCCTCAAAGTGGGCATCATGGACGAGGAACGCCGCACGACGCTCAACCTCAAGGCGTGTATCCAGGCGGCCGCCAACCGGGTGGTGTTCATCAACACCGGTTTCCTGGACCGCACCGGCGACGAGATCCACACCTCGATGGAGGCCGGCCCGATGATCCGCAAGGGCGCCATGAAGTCCCAGCCGTGGATCAAGGCCTACGAGGACGCCAACGTCGACACCGGCCTGGCCACCGGGCTGTCCGGCCGGGCCCAGATCGGCAAGGGTATGTGGGCGATGACCGACCTGATGGCCGATATGGTCGAGCAGAAGATCGGCCAGCCCAAGGCGGGCGCGACCACGGCGTGGGTGCCCTCCCCGACCGCGGCCACCCTGCACGCCATGCACTACCACGAGGTGGACGTCTACGCGGTACAGGCCGAGCTCAAGGGCAAGACCCGCGCCACCATCGATGAGCTGCTGACCATCCCGCTGTCCGGCGAGCTGGCCTGGGCCCCGGAGGAGATCCGCGAGGAGGTCGACAACAACTGCCAGTCCATCCTCGGCTACGTGGTGCGCTGGATCGACGCCGGCGTCGGCTGCTCCAAGGTGCCCGATATCCACAACGTCGCGCTGATGGAGGACCGCGCCACGCTGCGCATCTCCAGCCAGTTGCTGGCCAACTGGTTGCGCCACGGTGTCATCACCGAAGAGGATGTCAAGGCCAGCCTGCGCCGGATGGCCGCCATCGTCGACGAGCAGAACTCCGGTGACGCCGACTACCTGCCGATGGCTCCGGACCCGGATGCCAGTATTGCTTTCCAGGCCGCTCAGGAGCTCGTGCTGTCCGGCTGCCAGCAGCCCAACGGCTACACCGAACCGATCCTGCACCGGCGCCGCCGGGAGTTCAAAGCCCGCGCCGCCACTTCGTAACTCGAAAGCGGCTGCCCCGGAAGATCTTCGGGGCGAGCGAAGCGACGGGTAGCCGATCGACACGACGAGTACAAAGGTGAGGGATGGGCAGGCACAGCATTCCCGGACCGGACGATTCCGCCGACGACTACCAGGACCCCGGCCGGCGGGACTCCGGACCCGTCGAGCCTGACGCGTCACCACTGCGCGGGTACCAGGACGAGGCCGGCGGTGCTGCCCCGGGTGACGGCTTCTTCGCCGGGAGCCAGGGCGAGCCCGACGAGCCACCCACCCGGGCGCTGACGACGACGGGCTCACAGCGCACCTGGGACTCCGGCGAATGGACCGGTAGCCACCGGGCCATCACCCCCGGCCGGCGCAAGGTGAGCCCGGCCGTGATCGCCGCCCTGGTCGCCGTCGTCGTGGTGGTCGGTGCCTTCATCCTGTGGCGCTTCTTCGGCGACGCGCTGTCCAGCCGCAGCCAGCAGGCCGCGGCCCGGTGCGTGGAGGGTGAGGTCACCGTCGCGGTACTGGCCGATCCCACGATCGCCGATCAGGTGCGCACGCTGGCCGACACCTACAGCAAGACCGCCGACCCGGTGGGCGACAAATGCGTGAAGGTCGCGGTGCAGCCGGCCGATTCCGACGCCGTGATCAACGGCTTCGTCGGGCAGTGGCCCGGCGACCTCGGCGAGCGCCCGGCCTTGTGGATCCCGGCCAGCTCGGTATCGGAGGCCCGGCTGGAGAGTGCGGCCGGGGCCAAGACGGTGAGCAACAGCCGCCCGCTGGTCAGCTCCCCCGTCCTGCTGGCGATCCGGCCGGAACTCAAAGCGGCCCTGTCCCAGCAGAACTGGTCGACGCTTCCGGCACTGCAGAACAACCCGTCCGGGCTGGACGATCTGAACCTGCCCGGGTGGGGGGCACTCAAGTTGGCGCTTCCGCTGACGGGCGACGCCGATGCGACCTATCTGGCCGCGGAAGCCGTCGCGGCCGCCTCGGCACCGCAGGGTGCGCCGGCCACCGCGGGGGTGGGTGCGGTGCACACCCTGCTCGCCGGTCAGCCCAAGCTCGCCGACACGAATGCCACCACCGCGTTGGATGCGCTCGTGAACGCCGCCGACCCGGCCGCTGCCCCCGTGCACGCCGTGGTCACCACCGAACAGCAGTTGTTCAAGCGCGGCGCCGACCTGCCCGACGCGGCCCAGAAGCTCGGCTCCTGGACACCCCCGGGACCGGCGGCAGTCGCGGATTATCCGGCGGTGCTGCTCGGCGGTGACTGGTTGTCGCAGGAGCAGATCAGCGCGGCCAGCGAATTCGACCGGTTCATGCGCAAACCGGACCAACTGGCCGAGTTCGCCAAGGCCGGTTTCCGCGCCGAGGGCGCAGCGGCCCCGCAGAGCCCGGTGACCGATTTCGCGCCGATGGCCCAGCCGCTGTCGGTCGGCGACAACGAAACCCGGGCCACCATGGCTGCCGGCATCAGCGCACCTGCCCAGGGCCAGACCGTGACGATCATGCTGGACCAGTCGATGAACACCGACGAGGGCGGCAAGAGCAGGCTGGCCAATGTGACCACCGCACTCGATGCGCGACTGCAGGCGCTGCCCGCCGGCTCGGCCGTCGGCTTGTGGACCTTCGACGGCGTGGCGGGCCGGTCGGAAGTCAGTACCGGACCTCTCGCTGACCCCGTCGGCGGCCAGCCCCGCTCGGCCGTCCTCAAATCCAGCCTGGACGGGCAGACGGCATCCGGTGGCGGCGCGGTGTCGTTCACCACGCTGCGCCTGGTCTACGGGGAGGCGCTGTCCGCGTTCCGGGACGGCCAGCCCAATTCGGTCCTGGTGATCACCGCCGGACCGCACACCGACCAGAGTCTGGACGGCTCTGGTTTGGTGGACTACATCAAGGGCGCCGCCAACCCGGCTCGGCCGGTCGCGGTAAACGTCATCGATTTCGGCTCCGACTCCGATCGCGCCACCTGGGAGGCCGTCGCCCAGGCCAGCGGTGGCCAGTATCAGAACGTGCCCAACTCCGTCGGCCCCGAGCTGGCGGCCGCGGTCGCCTCGGCCCTGGGCTAGGGAGCCAGCAGGTCGAGTGCGCTGCGGGCGAACAACTCCGGCACCTCGACCTGTGGGTAATGCCCCACACCGGGCAGTTCGGTGACCCGCGCGGCGGGCCGCAGCTCGCGCAGGCCGTCGAGCACATTGACGGTGGCCACCGGGTCCTGCAGACCCCAGAGGAAACTCAGCGGTTTCGGCCAGTCGGCCACTGCGCCGTGCCAGCGCCGGGCGTATCGCACCCGCTCGTCGAGGTAGGCGCAGAGCAGATGTGCGATGCGGTGACCGTCCTTGTAGGACAACAGTTCCCATTGCGCCCGGGCCTCATCGGGGCTCAGCGGATGGGCCGCGCTGAACAGCCGGGCGAAACCACGGGTGAAACCGGACCGGTTGGTCAGCCGGGACACCAACGGCCCCAATGGACCACGCAACAGTTTCTGGGCCGGACGCAGGCTGGCGCGGTCGAGGATGACGCTGCCGTTGGTGAGCACCGCGCGCTGCAGATCGAACGGCAGCGCCCCCTCCAGGTCGCGGGCCAGCAGTTCGGTGGCCACCGAGGTGCCCATATCGTGGGCGATCAGCACCACCGGACCGGTCGTGGTCGCCGCGACGACCCGCTCGACCAGGTCGGCCTGCTCGAACAACGAGTAGCGATGCGGGTGCGGCTTGTCCGACAGACCGAACCCGAGAAAGTCCAGCGTCACCCAAGCCCGGTCGCCGAGGTGCCCGACGACCTCCCGGTAGTCGAACGAGCTGGACGGAAAACCGTGCAGCAGCAGGACGGTCGGGCCGGCACCGGGAGCCGATCGGACGAAGATCCGGCCGGCCGGGGTGTCCAGCGACCGGCCCCCATCGCGCCACGCGGCGACGGTCGGCGACAACATGCGGTATCCGTCCTCCCGTCGCTACGCTCGCCGCCTCAGGTTAGGCGAACGCCTCGACGGGCGGGCAGGAACACACCAGGTTGCGGTCACCGTAGGCGGCATCGATGCGCCGCACCGGCGGCCACACCTTGGGCCGGAAGCCCTTACCGAGCGGGTAGGCCGCCTGTTCCCTGGTGTACGGGTGCGACCACTGCTCGGTGAGCAGGCATTCCGCGGTGTGCGGGGCGCCGCGCAGCGGGTTGTCGTCCGCGGGCCACACCCCCGAACCGACCTTGTCGATCTCGGCGCGGATGGCGATCATGGCGTCGCAGAAGGCGTCCACCTCGGCCAGGTTCTCGCTCTCGGTGGGCTCCACCATCAGCGTCCCGGCGACCGGGAAGCTCATGGTCGGCGCGTGGAAACCGAAGTCCGCCAACCGCTTCGCCACATCGTCGACGGTGACGCCGGTGGTCTTGGTGATCGTGGTGAGATCCAGGATGCACTCGTGGGCCACCATGCCGTTCTCCCCGGTGTAGAGCACCGGGTAGTACTCGTCGAGCCGGCGGGCGATGTAGTTGGCCGAGGCGATCGCGGTCAGCGAGGCCTTGCGCAGGCCCACACCACCCATCATTCGGATGTAGGCCCAGGTGATCGGCAGGATCGAGGCCGACCCGTACGGTGCCGCCGACACCGTCAGCTCGTCACCGAGCTCGGCAGCCAAGGGGTGCCCGGGCAGGTACGGCGCCAGGTGCGCGCGCACCGCCACCGGCCCCACTCCGGGGCCCCCGCCGCCGTGCGGGATGCAGAACGTCTTGTGCAGGTTGAGATGACTGACATCGCCGCCGAACCTGCCCGGCCGGGCCAACCCGACCAGGGCGTTGAGGTTCGCGCCGTCGATGTACACCTGGCCGCCGGCGTCATGGGTGGCCGCGCAGATCTCGGCCACATCGTGCTCGTACACGCCGTGCGTCGAGGGGTACGTGATCATCAGGGCGGCAAGGTTTTCCGCGTGTTGGGCGATCTTGGCGCGCAGATCGTCGAGGTCCACGTCACCGTTGCCGCGGCAGGCCACCACCACCACCCGCATACCCGCGAGCGCCGCCGAGGCCGCGTTCGTACCGTGCGCACTGGACGGGATGAGGCACACGTCGCGCTGGCCCTGGCCCCGCTCGGCGTGATAGGCCTGGATGGCCAACAGGCCGGCGTACTCCCCCTGCGACCCGGCATTGGGCTGCAACGAGATCTCGTCGTAGCCGGTGACCGCCGTGAGCCAGTCCTGCAGATCGGCGATCAGCCGACGCAGACCGGGGGTGTCCGACGCCGGCGAAAAGGGATGCTGGCGTGCGAATTCCGGCCAGGTGATGGGTTCCATCTCCGCGGTCGCGTTGAGCTTCATGGTGCACGAGCCGAGCGGGATCATGGTGCGATCCAGGGCCAGGTCCTTGTCGGCGAGGCTGCGCAGGTAGCGCATCATCGCCGTCTCGGTGCGGTATGTCGTGAAGGCCGGGTGGGTCAGGAATTCCGTCGTGCGGGTGGCGATATCGGCTGCGCCGGGCTCGGCGGCCGGCACGCCGAATGATTCCAGCACCGCGGCGACGTGCGCCTCGGTGGTGACCTCGTCGCAGGCGACCGACACGTGGTCGGCGTCCACCCGCCACAGATTGATCCCTCTGCCCTTGGCCGCGGCCACGATCTCGTCGGCGCGGCCCGGCACCCGGGCCAGCACGGTGTCGAAGAAGTCCGGGTGCACCAGCGCCTCGCCCAGGCCGGCGGCGATCGCGGCGGCCCGGCTGTGCACGCGGCGCGCGATGGCGGTGAGCCCGTCGGCGCCGTGGTAGCTGGCATACATGGCGGCCATCACCGCCAGCAACACCTGAGCGGTACAGATGTTGCTGGTGGCCTTGTCCCGGCGGATGTGCTGCTCGCGGGTCTGCAGGGACAGCCGATATGCCGCGTTCCCGTCCGCGTCCTGCGAGACCCCGACGAGGCGCCCGGGCAGCTGGCGGGCGTGCTTGGTGTGCACCGCGAGATAACCGGCGTGCGGGCCGCCGAAGCCCATCGGCACCCCGAATCGCTGGGTGGTGCCGAAGGCGACGTCAGCGCCGATCTCGCCGGGCGGGGCGATCAGGGTGAGCGCCAGCAGATCGGCTCCGACCGCGACCAGGGCGCCACGGTCGTGGGCCTCGGTCACCAGTGCGGTCCAGTCCCGGAGCACGCCGCTGGCCCCCGGCTGCTGCACGATGACACCGAAGAAATCGCCGTCGGGCAGACCGTGCTGCAGGTCGGCGGTGACGATCTCGATGCCGAGCGGCCGGGCGCGGGTGGCCAGCACCGCCGCGGTCTGCGGGTAGACGTCGGCATCGACCAGAAGTCGGGTGGCCGAGCCTTTCACCGCGCGGTGCATCAGCGTCATGGCCTCGGCGGCGGCGGTGCCCTCGTCGAGCATCGACGCGTTCGCCACGTCCAGCCCGGTCAGATCGCTGACCATGGTCTGGAAGTTGAGCAGTGCTTCGAGGCGGCCCTGACTGATCTCCGGCTGATACGGCGTGTACGCGGTGTACCAGGCGGGGTTCTCAAGAATGTTGCGGCGCAACACCGGTGGGGTGAAGGTGTCGAAGTAGCCCTGCCCGATCATCGACACGGCCACGGTATTGGAGTCGGCCAGCGCGCGCAGTTCGGCCAGCGACTCCTCCTCGCTGGCGGGTGCGGGTAGCTGATCCAGCCCCGGCGCCAGCCCGTCTGCGGTCACCGCGTCGAGAATGCCCGCCGGCAGCGCCAAGGCGGCGAGTTCGTCCAGGGAGTCGACACCGATGACCTGCAGCATCGTGGCGATGGCGGCGGCGTCGGGTCCGATATGGCGATCGGCGAAGCCGAAGTGGTCGATAGACACGAGATCTCCCCTGGGTCGAGGGCGCGGGCGGGCGCGTAAAACCGCGTCCTCTCCCTCTGTCGGGGCGCCTGAGAGATTCGGCGGCGGCTCGCTGCCTTTCCCCATGGGCGGATGCGCAGGACGCACCACTTTCCAGAGGCATCGGGGCCATGCGCGGTCCGGGGTGCCTGAGAGGTTGACGGAGAGGTATTGCTCCTTCGGCGTCCGTGACTGGCCGTCACGGAACTCTCCCGCACAAGGGCGATGCCCCGACAGCTTAGCCGATCTTGCGGTCGCGGCTCTTTCGCCGGGAAGCGAGTTCGTCCTCGGGGGCGGCGATCGACTCGCCGCCGTCGGCGCGTTCGCCCGGGAAGTCGGCGATGGCGCCGGTCAGTTCCCGCATGGCACCCGAGACCGCGATACCGAACACACCCTGACCGCCTTGGAGGAGGTCGACGACCTCTTCGGCGGAGGTGCACTCGTAGACGGTGGTGCCGTCGGAGAACAGCGTGATGTTGGCCAGGTCCTGCACACCGCGCTGACGCAGATGATCGACCGCGACGCGGATGTTGTGCAGGGAGATGCCGGTGTCGAGCAGGCGCTTGACGATCTTCAGGACCAAGATGTCCTTGAAGGAGTACAGCCGCTGGCTGCCGGAACCGGCCGCACCGCGGATGGAGGGCACCACCAGCGAGGTGCGGGCCCAGTAGTCGAGCTGGCGGTAGGTGATACCCGCGATCTGGCAGGCGCTCGGACCGCGGTAGCCGACCAGCTCATCCGGTACCGAATCGTCCGGGAACAAGCCACCCTGCACGGGCTCGCTGACGCTGCCGCTCACCGCCGGCACGGGGTCGCCACTGGTGGACAGATCCAACTCCCCCTGATGTGGCGTGCGTGGCGTGTCGCCCACAATCCATCCTCTCCGCCGATCGATTCCGGCCCCATGACCTGCACAGCGTCACGTTTGCCCAGTTTCGAATGTGTCGAGCATACGCTCAACACGCTCCTGTCACTGCTCGTCGTGTCAAAGTATGGCTGCCCGTTTCACAGTCGGCCCACACACGCCCCGCGTGTCGACGTCACGAGACGTATCCGTGATCTGGGCGACTCGCATGTGCCTCACCGACTTAGCGGGCGACGGCCCGGGGCTACGTCACAGTGACACCGTGATACCCGGCGGGGTATCACGGAGATATGGCCGTTTTCCTGCACCACGCACCGTCGGCGGCGTTCGGCGTCCGGCCATGAGCGGGGTCACTGCGCCTCTCGGGGTTGCTCTACCGATCGGAGCCGCCTTCGGCATGGTCGCCGGGCTCTGGGGAATCGGTAACCCTGAGACCGTCATTCGCGCTGCCCGCTTGGTCGACCGGTTGTTACTGGGCTGCTTCTTGTTCGTCACGGCGGTGGGCGCGGTAGTGCTCTACGGCCTGCACGCATTGGGAGTGCCCATGCACTTCGCGCCGAAGCCGCTCTACGTCTTCGGTGTCATCGCAGGTGGCGTGCTGTTCGGCACCGGAGCGGCGATCAGCGGATACTTCCCGGGCACCGCGCTGATCGCCTTGGGTGAAGGCCGTCGAGACGCGCTGGCCGCGATCCCCGGCGGCTTGCTCGGAGCGGCGGCGTGGACGGGGCTGTTCGGAACACCGGTCGGCCAGTGGCTGACGACGACCGCGAACTACGGCGGCCTGGTCGCGGGCGGATACCTGAACGCGCAGACTCCGGGGCGAATGCTGGCGATCGCGATCGGCTACGCGGCGCTGGCCTTCATCCTGCTGAAGTATTTGCCGCGGTTTCGCGGGGGCGAGCGGTGTTGCCTTCGTGAGCTCGGCGGGGCGACGCCCTCCGAATTCGAACGCCGCATGATGCGCGACACCATCGCCTATCTCTACGAGGGCACGAAAGAACGGCCGGGCCGTCGTAGGCCGTGGTTCGAGCGGATCTACCGCGCTCAGGTCGCACACCCCGCGTTCTTCACCCGCACGATCGCCGTGGTCGCCACGGGCGTGGCCGCACTTGTGGTGTTGTCGATATTTCTGCGCCAGCCGTTCGGCCAGTCCACCACCTACTCGTGGGTGGTCGGCGAGCTGTTCATGCCCCACTTCGCGTACTCACACCAGGTGATCCGCAGTATCGGCTGGGAACCGCTCAGCGACCTCGGAGTTCTGATCGGAGCCTTCCTCACGGCCAGGTTCCTCAGCGGCCGGTTCACCGCGTTCCGTCCGGTCGTTCCGCCGTCCTGGCGACACCGTTTCGGGCCGGGGCGTACCAAGCGAGCGGTCGCGGTGTTCATCGGCTCGTTCCTGACGCTGTTCGGCGCCAGGATGGCCGGGGGATGCACGAGCGGACACACCCTCAGCGGCGGTATCCAACTGTCGGTGAGCGCCTGGCTGTTCACCGCCTCGATGCTCGCGGCGATGGTCATCACCGCCCGACTTGTCTACCGGAATGCAGACTGGTCCATCACCCCGGAGACAGACGACCACGCCGTGGGCAGCACGACCGGGTCTCAGGTGACTCCTAGGTGGCCTTGAAGTCGTCGGGCGACACGCTGTCGAGGAACTCCTTGAACTTCTCGACCTCGTCCTCGCGCACCGCGCCGGTGGGCTCTTCGTCACTCTCGTCCGGGATCAGCAGTCCGGCCTCGGCCAGCACGGCTTCCTCGACGTAGATCGGGACGCCCACCCGCAGCGCGATGGCCACCGAGTCCGACGGACGCGCCGACACCTTGATATCCCGATCGAAGATCAGGTCGGCGTAGAAGGTGCCCTCCTGCAGATCGACGATGCGCACCTCTTTGAGCGAATGCCCAAGCGCAGCAATCAGATCCCGGATCAAATCATGGGTGAGCGGCCGCGTCGGCTCCACACCCTGCTGTTCGAGGGCGATGGCGGCCGCCTCGGACTGCCCGATCCAGATCGGCAGGTAACGGTCGCCGTTGGACTCACGCAGCAGCAGCACAGGCTGATTCTGAGGTTGCTCAACGCGAATACCGACTACCCGAACCTCACCCATCTGCGTCTGCCCTCCATGACGATGTCGCCACCGAAAAGTCTAGTCCTCAGCGGTCGAGAACGTCGCGTACAGCCGACTTGATCAGCGACGTGTGCAACGTGATCGCGAGTGCGGCCACCTCGCGGGCCAGGTCATCGGCCCGGTCCCGGGCGCCCGCGTTACCCGCGGCCGCCACCGGACCCGCGATCTGCGCGATCAGATCGGACTGCCGGTCGGCGGCCGACCGGAAGGCCCTCAGATGCCGGGGCTCCACCCCGTAGTCGGCCAACGCCCGCGCGCACTGGGCGATCAGCACGGAGTGCTCGTCGAAGAACCCCGCCGGGCCGGGCCGGATGATGCCGGCCGTCACCAGCGCCGCCAGCAGTGCGCCGTCCACTCCGGAGCGGGCCAGCAGATCCTCACGGCTGAGCCGGACCTGTGCCGGGGCAACCGCGGCGGCCACCTGTTCGGAATCGGCGGCGGTCGCCGCCTGCACTGCCACCGCCAAACGCGGTACCGCGTAAGCGGTTCCGCCGGACGGCAGCTCACCGTCGGGAAGCGCGTCGAGCTGCGCCTTGATCACCTTCAGCGGCAGATACTGATCCCGCTGCGCAGTCAGGATGAAGCGCAGGCGGGCGCAGTCGTATGCGGTGAACCGCCGGTACCCGGCCGCCGAACGGTCCGGCGTGACCAGACCCTCGGCCTCAAGGAACCTGATCTTCGAGATGGTCACATCGGGGAAGTCGGGACGCAGCAGGTCGAGGACCGCTCCGATCGACATCCCGGTGAATCCCGGGTCCGGCTGGCTCATCTGCTCGTCGGGTGAGTGTCTCAGGCGTCGTCGGACTTGGGTCCGGTCAGGAACACCAGCCTGAACTTGCCGATCTGCACCTCGTCACCGTTGGCCAGCACCGCCGAGTCGACGGGCTCGCGATTGACGTAGGTGCCGTTGAGGCTGCCGACGTCAACGACCTGGAACTCGCCGGTTTCCAGGCGGAACTCGGCATGGCGGCGGCTGACCGTCACGTCATCGAGGAAGATGTCGCTGTCGGGGTGGCGGCCCGCCGAGGTGGTGGGCTGGTCGAGCAGGAAGCGCGAGCCCGCGTTGGGGCCGCGCTTGACGACCAGGAGCGCCGACCCGGCGGGCAGTCCCTCGACCCCCGACACCGAGCTGTCGCTGCTCGTCGCCGCCGGGGCGTCCAGTTCGTTGAGGAAATCAGCGCGGAAAACCGAGGTCGTCTCCACGGTCACTTCGTCGGACGTCTGGTCGGCCCCGGTGTTGCTGTTCTCCGTCACCCGCTGCTCCTCTGCTGGCTGCTGTGGCGTGTTGCACGGTGGCCGGGCATTGCTTCCCAGCCGTATCGCGTCGCGTCAAACTTCATTGTCGACCGTACCGCGCCGTGCGACCTGTTGGGTCCACCACGGCCGGATCCGGTCACCCGGACCTGGCCACGCCGATGTGTGCCTGTTGATGCCCGTCGGTCGTCTGGACCGACGGGCGAAACCCTAACAACTCGCTACTCGGACACGTTGCTTCGGTAGGCATCCGCGTCGAGCAACTCGGCCAAACCGCTGGCCAGAGCGGCGGCGTCGACCTCGAGTTCGACCAGCCAGCCGGCGCCGTAGGGATCGGAGTTGACCAGCTCGGGGCTGCCCTCCAGGTCGCCGTTCACCGCAACGACTTTCGCGGTCAGCGGGGCGTAGAGATCCGACAGCGATTTGGTCGACTCGACCTCACCGAAAGACTCGCCCGCGGTCACGTCGGCGCCGACGTCGGGCAGCTGCACGAAGACGACGTCACCGAGCGCCGACTGGGCGTAGTCGGTGATCCCGACCCGGACGGTGGTGTCACCGGTGCGCTGCACCCACTCGTGCTCGGTCGTGTACTGCAGGTCGGCTGGGATGTCGCTCACGGCGCTCCTTCGGTGCGGGCTGGTGGCGGGTACTGCTCATTTGACTGGCTGAGCGTATTGGCGTGGTTTCGGTTGTCGCAAGGCGGTCACGTCGACGCGGTCGGATTGGCTGACCGTCATGGTGCCACCGACCCGCTCCACGCTGTCGATCGCGCCACCCGGAATGTTCAGCGCGGCCGCCAGGGTCGGTGGATCACCAATGGCCAGAATCGAATACGGCGGGCTCAGGGTGGTGCTGTCGATGATCAACGCCCCGGGCGACCCCACCACCCAGGTGTCCACGCCCACCCGCACCGATCCGTTTCCCGCCTGGCCGCCGCCGACCTGCATGGCCTCGGCCCCCGCGGCCCGTAGTTCGTTGATCACGTCGAGCATGGTTTCCGGTGACACGCCGCGCGCCGCGTCGTCGATGGTGATGCTGACACCGGGCCCGGTCGCGGCGACCGTGCCGATGAGGATGGACAGCGCCGCCAGCCGCGCCTGCGCGTTCTCGATGGCGGCCTGATCGCTGCTGCCGGAGGCCTGCAACGACGACAGCGTCCGCTGCAGATCGCCGACCTCGGTGTTCAGGGCAGCCTCGCGCTGCTGCAGAGAATCGAGCAGCACCAGCAGGTCCGCGGGCCGTGCCGTTTCCAACGAGTCACCCGACTCGGTCTGGCGCACCTGGGTGACAATCGCCACACCGAGGAGCAGCACCAGCAGCGCGGCCAGCGCGCCGAACATCCGTTGCGAGCGGGTGCGGCGTCTGGGCGGCTCGGCACCGGGGGCCCGCTCGTGGCGTCCGTGTTCGGGTTGCTCGGCCGGCACGGTCATGCCCCGAACAGCCGGCGCCGCAGCGCGGCCGCATTGCCGAAGATGCGGATACCGAGCACCACGATGATCGCGGTGGACAGCTGGGTACCGACGCCGAGTTGATCACCGACGAAGACGATGAGTGCGGCCACCAACACGTTGAACACGAACGACACGACGAACACCTTCGCGTCGAAGATCCGCTCCAGATAGGCGCGCATACCACCGAACACCGCGTCCAGCGCCGCCACCACCGCGATGGGCAGATACGGCTGGATCGCTTCCGGAACACTGGGGTGGAACACCAGGCCCAGCACGATGCCGACGGCGAGTGCGGCGATTCCGATCATGGCTGTCCCTGTTTCGATCTCACGGCTGGCTGCTGCCCATTCTGTCCAACGCCCCATCTGCTCGGGCCCAATCTGCTCAGGGCCCAATCTGCTTGGCGAAGCGGAGCTCTCGGACCGAGCTGGCTGCGACGGTGAGCGCTTCTCCGGTACTGACCGTAACGCCGACACCGTAGGACTTCTCCAGCAGCGCGAGCCGCTGCCGGCCCGCGCTGTGACCGAACGCCTCTTGCATGGCATGCGGTGGGCCGATCGCGATGACGGTGTACGGGCTGCCGATGGGCTGGTTGTCGACCAGGATGCCGCCGCCGGCCTGCCGAATGGTGACGTTCGGCCCGATCCGCACACCGCCCACCGCGATCGCTTCGGCACCGCTGACCCACAACGAATTCACCACCAGTTGCAGATCGCGGTCCAGGATGACCTGCCGGCTGCCCGCCACCCGCTGCTTGGACACATCGGTGAGGTCACGGGATACACCCGGATCGGTGACGACCACCGTCACACCCGGACCGATGACCGGGGTGGCCGCCGCCGCGAACGAATCCCGGTCCAGGTCGGCAAGCAGCGCGCGGCCACGCTCGTCGCCGGCCAGCCGGCTGCGACGCTCACCCTCGACCCGCGAGGTGAGCGCGTCACGGCCGGCGGCCAGTGCGTCGGTACGGGATTCGGCGGCCCGGACGCTGCCGGAGAGAACCTGCTGGGCGGCCCGATTGGCCGGGGCCGCCGTCTGCGCCTGCGCCACCGCCACGGCGAACACCGTTGCCACGCCCAGACCGGCCAGCACCTGCCACGCCCAGCTCATTCGGCGGGTGCCGCCCTCGGCGCGCCGGCGGGCGGCCGCCGCGTAGCCGGGATCGAGATGATCCGACAGCAGCGACCGCAGCAGCGAGGGAACCGGGATGCGTTGCGGCGCACCCGCTTCGTGGGTGTTGAGCCCTACCTGCGGCTCATACCCGCCGAGTGAGCGCGACGCCTCAGCCACGCCGGACCACCAGGACGACCTGGAACAGGTAGAGCACGGCCGACCACAGGTACAGGGCCATTCCCCAGATCAGGAAGGCCCATCCGATGGCCAGGATCACCCGGCTCCACAAGGCGTCGAACTGGCCGAGCAGCACCAGCGGGAAGCCCGACATGAGGGCGAAGGTGGCCGCCTTGCCGATATAGGTGACCGGCAGGGCGGTGAGACCGTGCCGGCGCAGCACCGGCAAGGTCGCGGCCAGCATCAGGTCGCGGCCGATGAGCGTGACGACGAACCACCAGGGCACCACGCCGGCAGCGGCCAACGCCAGTGGGGTCACCAGCATGTAGATGCGGTCCACCGCGGGGTCGAGCAACTCCCCCAGCCGCGACGACTGGTTGTCGAACAGGCGGGCGATCTTGCCGTCGGCCCAGTCGGAGAAACCGCTGAACATCAGGACCGCCACCGCGAATCCGTTGGCGTGCACCACCAACAGCAGGTACAGGAACACCGGCACGAGAGCCAACCGCAGCACGCTCAGGGCGTTCGGGATGGTCAGCACCCGGTCCGAGCCCTCAGGCCGAGTGCTTTCCCGGGTCGCTTCGCTCTCCCCCGCACGCGGGAGGTGCCCCTTGCCCTCCGGTGCCCCCATGCGCCAAACCTAGCGGAACACGCCAGGCAGGCTGAGCGCCGACATCGCGTTATCCGCCAGCGGATCGTCGTGAATCATGTACGTCCACGTCGAGGTCGGCCGGGCCAGCTTGGACAGGTCGAGACCGACATCACCGCCGACGATGTCGGCGGTGTCGAACGTCTGCTGGGCGGCCTCGATGGCGTCGGCGGCCAGCGACGCGAACGCGTCGACCGCCATGCGGTGGAACTCGTCGAGCGGACTCTGGTTGCCCAGCGCACGCAGGCTGATGCTCTCCCGGATATCGGCCAGATACGCCAGGTGGTCGGCCCAGCCGCGGTCCAGGTGGTACAGCATGATCAGCCGGGCGATCTCCTCCAACCGCTCCTCCGACACTTGCTCGGCGATCTCCTGATAGCGCTTGGGTGAGCGCTCGGCGAGCTCCTCGCGGGCGGCCGCGGTACGCAGCAGCGTGTCGCGCCGGTCCACCAGGATGGCCCGCTGCTGCGCGGTCAGCTGGTTGTAGCGCCACGTATTGGCATGCAGGTCAAGCAGTTTGCCCTCGGCGATGCGCTGCGCGTGGTCGAGCAGCGCGGCGGCCTTGGGGCTGGTGATCCGGCCGCTCTCATCGATCTGCAGCGGCAGCTTGTTCGGTTCCAGATGGGCGACCACCACATCGTCCTCCCAGCTGGCGAAGAACACCGACGACCCCGGGTCGCCCTGGCGCCCGGCGCGGCCGCGCAGTTGGTTGTCCAGCCGCTCGGTGTAGTGCCTGCCGGTGCCGATCACGTGCAGCCCGCCCAGTTCGGCGACCGGATCGTGCTCGGACTCGTCGGAACCACCGAGGCGGATATCGGTACCGCGGCCGGCCATCTGAGTCGACACGGTCACCGTGTTCAAGGTGCCGGCCTCGGCGATGACGGCCGCCTCCTCGGCGTCGTTCTTGGCGTTCAGGACGACGGCGGGCACCCCGGCCTTCACCAGCCGCTCGTGCAACTCCTCGGATTCGGCGACGTCGCGGGTACCCACCAGGATGGGCTGGCCCGTCGCGTGCACCTCGGTGATGTGCTCCACCACGGCGTCGTTCTTGGCCGCGGCGGTGATGTACACCCGATCCGACTCGTCCTCACGGATGTTGGGGGTGTTCGGCGGAATCGGTGACACACCCAGCTTGTAGAACTGGCGCAGCTGCTCACCGGCCGCCAGGGCGGTACCGGTCATCCCGCACACTGTCGGGTACCGGTTGATCAGCGCCTGCACCGTGATGGTGTCCAGCACCTCACCCGTCTCGGTGATCTCGATGCCCTCCTTGGCCTCGACCGCGGCCTGCAAGCCGTCGGGCCAGCGCTGCAACGAGGCGATCCGCCCGCGCGACGCGTTGATCAGGTGCACGGCCTTGTCCCGCACGATGTAGTGCACATCGCGCTCGAGCAGCACGTGCGCGTGCAGGGCGACGTTCACTTCGGTGAGCGTGCTGCCGACATGGTGCTCGGAGTACAGGTCGATACCGCCGAGGGAGGCCTCCAGCTTGCGGGCGCCGGTATCGGTGAGCTGGACGTTGCGCCGTTCGGCGTCGGTCTCGTAGTCGACACCGGACGTCAGCTCGCCGACCAGCCGGATGATCTCCAGGCGCGGGGTCTCGCGGTGCGAGGTGCCGGCCAGCACCAGCGGCACCAGCGCCTCGTCGACCAGCACCGAGTCGGCCTCGTCGATCAGTGCCACGTCCGGACTGGGCGACACCAGATCGTCGACGGAGGTGACCAGCTGGTCGCGCAGCACGTCGAACCCGATCTCGTTGACCGAGCCGTAGGTGACATCGCAGGCGTAGGCCTCGCGGCGCTGCGCGGGTGTGGAGTCGGCGGTGAGCCAACCGACCGTCAGGCCCATCGCCTCCAGCAGGGGGCCCATCCATTCGGCGTCGCGACGGGCCAGGTAGTCGTTGACGGAGATGACGTGCACCTTGCGGCCTGCGATGGCGTAGCCGGCCGCGGCGATGGCACCGGCCAGCGTCTTGCCCTCGCCGGTGGCCATCTCCACCACATCGCCGGCCAGCATGCGCAACGCCCCGAGCAGCTGCACGTCGAACGGACGCAGCGCGATCGCCCGTTCGCTGGCCTCCCTGGCGATGGCCAGGAACTGCGGGATGTCGGAGGATTCCGCGAGCTCGTCCAGGTTCAGCAGGCCAGCAGCCTTGCGCAGCTGTTCGTCGTCGAGGCCTGCGGCCTTCTCCTCGAAGCTCTCCGACGCGCGGACCAGCGTCATCGACTTGGCCTGGTCCTTGTCGGTGCTGGCGCCCAACAGCTTCCAGAACCGGTTACTCAGTCGTCCCGACTTCGGAAGGGCGGTCTTCGGGGTCTTAGCACTCACACGCACAGTCATACGGTACGCGGGCCTGCTGTCGGTGCGGACACGGCGCCACCTGCGGCGCTAAGGCCGCCGCGCGCGGTAATTTCACCCGATGGACGGGGTATTGCTCGGCCCGGCGATCGACTGGAGCACCGAATTCCTCCGTTCGTCGCTGTGGATCTGCAACGCCGCGGTGATCTCCGCGGTGAGCCTGCTGGTGGTCGCGGTGCTCATCGGCCGGACCTGTGAATGGGGCCGGCAGTTCTGGCGCATCACCGGCGCCTACTTCACCGGGCCCGGCCGCCTGCGGGTGTGGCTGGTGCTGGCCGCCCTGCTGGTCTCGACGGTCACCGCGGTGCGGATCAACATCCTGCTGAGCTACTACACCAACGACCTGTTCAGCTCGCTACAGCAGGCGTTCCGGGCCGACGGATCGGCCGAGACCGGGGTGCACGGTTTCTGGGCGGCGATGCTGATCTTCGCGATCCTGGCGTCGTTGTACGTGGCGCGGTTCTTCCTCGACCTGTACCTCACCCAGCGTTTCCTCATCGGCTGGCGGGTGTGGCTCACCCGGCGCACCCTCGGCGACTGGCTCGACGGGCATGCCTACTATCGGTGCCGGTTCAACCGGGATCCCGACGGACGCGCCGACAATCCGGATCAGCGCATCCAGGCCGATGTCGACATCGTGACGACCGGCTCCCGGGAACCGAACAACCCGACCTTCGGATCCGGGCACATGCTCATCTTCGGTGCGGTCGAGGCGCTGCTGACGGTGGTGTCGTTCGGGGTGATCCTGTGGGGCCTGTCCGGCCCGCTGACCGTGCTGGGCGTGACGGTGCCGCGGGCGTTGTTCTGGGTGGTGATCGGCTACGTGGCGGTGGCGACACTGGTGGCCTTCGTCATCGGCCGGCCACTGATCCGGCTGAGCTTCCTCAACGAGGTCCGCAACGCGGGTTTCCGGTACACGATGATCCGGATGCGCGAGGCCGGCGCGGCCGTGAGCCTGTACCGCGGCGAGGACGCCGAACGCGAGGCCCTGGTCGGTCGGCTGGGCTCGGTGATCGACAACTACCGCCACTGGCTGCACCGCAGCATGCTGTTCCTCGGCTGGAACGTGTCGGTGAGCCAGGCCATCAACCCGCTGCCCTATATCGTGCAGGCGCAACGCCTGTTCGCCGGTGAGATCTCGTTCGGCGATGTCATGCAGTCGGCGACCGCGTTTCACGCCGTGCACGACGCGCTGTCGTTCTTCCGCAACGCCTACGACGAGTTCGCCGGGTTCCGGGCGGCGCTGATGCGGCTGGACGGGTTGCACGACGCCAACGCCCGGGCGCGCGCGCTGCCGGTGCTGCCCCGCACGGGCGCACCCACCGGGGCGAGCGAAGCGACGGGGAATCGATGCGCCGGGCTGCGGCTGCATCAGGTCGAGGTGCGCACCCCGGCGGGTGAACCGCTGATCGGCGGGATCGATCTCAGCCTCGACCCCGGCGACTGGCTGGTGATCACCGGCCCGTCCGGCTGCGGGAAGACTGCCCTGTTGCAGAGCCTGGCGGGGCTGTGGCCCTACACGTCGGGCCGGGTGGATTTCCCGGCCGGCGAGACGATGTTCGTCCCGCAGATGCCCTACCTTCCGCTGGGATCGCTGCGCACCGTGCTGTGTTATCCCCGGCTTGCCGGCACCAGCCCCGACGACGAGATCCAGCGGGTGCTGCTCAAGGTGGCGCTGCCGCAGCTGGTCATCAGGCTCGGCGAGGTGGCCGACTGGGCGCGCACGCTCTCACCCGGCGAGCAGCAGCGCATCGCCTTCGCCCGGATACTGCTGACCCGCCCGGATGTGGTGTTCCTCGACGAGGCCAGCTCGGCGCTCGACGAGGGTCTGGAGCTCACGCTCTATCAATTGCTGCGCACCGAGCTGCCGGGTGCCACGGTGGTGAGCGTGAGTCACCGCCGCAGCGTCGAACGATTCCACGGCCACCGGCTGGAGCTGCTCGGCGGCGGGCGGTGGAGAACCGGTCGGCTCGTGGCGAGCTGACCACCTATAAGCAGCCCAGCGAGGGTTGTGCGGGTACCTTGCCGGGATGGAGATGTTCACCCCATCGCTGGATTGGGGCGCCGAGCTACCGAAGTCACTGTGGTGGATCGCCACCGTCTGGGTGTACACCGCGATACCGACGCTGATCGTCCTCACGCTGATCGGCCGGTTCACCACCTGGGGCCAACAGTTCTGGCGGATCACCGGCGGATACTTCACCGGCCGCGCGAGCGTCGTGGTGTGGGTGTGGTTGTCGGGAATTCTGCTCTCGGTGATCATCGGCGTGCGCCTGGACGTGCTGCTCAGCTATCAGGGCAACGACATGATGAGCGCCGCCCAGACCGCCTTCGAAGGCATCGGCGGGGGCGACCAGACCGTCAAGGACTCGGGCGTGAGCGGTTTCTGGTGGGCCTGGGCGCATTTCGCCGTACTGGCAACGGTGCACGTGGCGCGCATGATGCTCGACCTGTTCGTGACACAGCGTTTCCTGATTCGGTGGCGCGCCTGGCTCACCGATCACCTCACCGGTGACTGGCTCGACGGCAAGGCGTACTACCGCAGCAGGTTCATCGACGACACCATCGACAACCCGGATCAGCGTATCCAGTCCGATATCGACGTCTTCACCAACGGAGCGGGTCCCCTGCCGGCCAATCCGAACACCCTGAGCGCGAACATGTTGCTGTTCGGTGCCATCGAGGCCATCGTGAGCGTCGCGTCGTTCGCAGTCATCCTGTGGAATCTGTCCGGCGAGCTCACACTGTTCGACGTCACCCTGCCCAGGGCGATGTTCTGGATCGCCATCGTCTACGTCGTGGTCGCCACGATCATCGCGTTCTGGATCGGTCGCCCCCTCATCCAGTTGACCTTCAACAACGAGAAGTTCAACGCCGCCTTCCGGTACGCCCTGGTGCGACTGCGCGACGCCGCCGAATCGGTGGCCTTCTACCGCGGTGAGAACGCCGAACGGGTGCAGCTGCGGCAGCGCTTCGCCCCGATCGTGGCGAACTACAAACGCTTCATCAACCGCTCGGTGAAGTTCTACGGCTGGAACGTCTCCATCAGCCAGATCATCGTGCCGCTGCCGTGGATCGTCCAGGCCCCGCGGATGTTCGCCGGCCAGATCAGACTGGGTGACATCTCGCAGACCTCTTCAGCCTTCAGTCAGATCCAGGGCGGGCTGTCGTACTTCCGCAACACCTATGACCAGTTCGCCGGGTGGCGGGCGTCGATCATCCGTCTGCACGGACTGGTGATCGCCAACGAGGAGGGTCGGGCGCTGCCCGAACTGACGGTCGAGCCGAGCCGGGACTGCCTGGTCGAACTCGACAACGTCGAGGTGCGCACCCCCCTGGGTGATCCCCTGGTCCAGGATCTGAACCTGCGCCTGGAAAGCGGTGACACGCTCATCGTCACCGGTCGGTCCGGGTCCGGTAAGACGACGCTGCTGCGCAGCCTGGCGCAGCTGTGGCCGTTCACCACGGGCACGTTCCGGTACCCACAGGCCGACCACCAGACCATGTTCCTGTCCCAGATGCCGTATGTGCCGCTGGGCGATCTGCGCGCGGTGGTGTCCTACCCGCAGGAGCCCGGCAGCATCCCCGACGAGCGACTGCACTGGGCCTTGAACAAGGTGTCGCTGCCGCAGTGCTCCAAGCGACTGGGTGAGGTCGCCGACTGGGTGAAGGTGCTCTCCCCCGGTGAGCAGCAGCGGATCGCGTTCGCGCGGGTGCTGCTGACCCGGCCACGCGCGGTGTTCCTCGACGAGGCCACCTCCGCGCTCGACGAGGGCTTGGAGTACACGATGTACGACCTGGTGCGCACGGAGCTGCCGGAGACCATTCTGGTGAGCGTCACGCACCGCAGCACCGTGGGCCAGCACCACGAGAAGTACCTGCACCTGCACGGTGGCGGGCGCTGGTCCCTCGGCGATGTGGACGACGCGGTCGAAGACGAAGTCAGCCCCGTCTGAGGACTGCGGTCGGGTAGCTTCCCGGCATGGAGATGTTCAGCCAGTCCCTGGACTGGGGAAACGAGATCCTGGCGTCGCTGTGGTGGATCACCAAGGCGTGGGTGCTCAGCGCGGTGATCGCGGTCGCGGTACTGGCGTTTCTCGCCCGGTTCACCACCTGGGGGCGGCAGTTCTGGCATGTCACCCGCGGGTATTTCGTTGGGCGTCAGAGCATTCCGGTGTGGGGCCTGCTGGGTGTGCTGCTGTTGTCGGTCATGGTGTCGGTACGGATGGACGTGCTGTTCAGCTACTACGCCAACGACCAGTACACCGCGCTGCAAGTCGCGTTCGAGGGGGCCGGGGCCGGGAACGAGGCCGTCCGCAACTCCGGTGTCGACGGATTCTGGAAGTCGATCCTGATCTTCGTAGGGCTGCTCGTCGCCGATATCTCGCGCACCGTGGCCGACCTGTATCTGATGCAGCACTTCATCATTCGCTGGCGGGTATGGCTGACCGATCACCTGACCGGTGATTGGCTCGGCGATCGTGCCTATTACCGCAACCGGTTCGTGGCGGCGTTCGGCGGCGTCCCGATCGACAATCCGGACCAGCGCATCCAGCAGGACATCGACGTCTTCACCACCGGGACCGGACCGGAGACCAACACCTTCACCGTCGGCACCGCGCAGACGCTGTTCTTCGGCACGGTGAACTCGGTTCTGTCGGTGGTCGCCTTCACCCCGATCCTGTGGAATCTGGCCGGCCCGTTGTCCTTGTTCGGGGTGACGATCCCCAAAGCCCTGTTCTGGCTGGCCCTGCTGTGGGTCGCGATGACCACCGTGGTGGCGTTCTGGATCGGCAAGCCGATCATCCGGCTGACGTTCCGCAACGAGCTCACCAACGCGGCGTTTCGGTATGCGCTGGTGCGTATCCGCGACGCCGCCGAGGCGGTCAGCCTCTACCGCGGCGAGGACACCGAGCGCCGCTCGCTGTCGGAACGCTTCGGCCGGATCATCGCGAACTACCGCAGACTCGTGCTGCGGGGTGTCGCGTTCATGGGCTGGAACCGCTCGGTGAGCCAGCTCGTCTCCCCGCTGCCGCTGATCGTGCAGGCGCCGCGGCTGTTCGCCGGCGAGCTCAACCTCGGGGATGTCACACAGTCGGCGGGTGCCTTCGGCTCGGTGCAGAGCTCGCTCAGTTTCTTCCGCGCCGTGTACGACTCGTTCGCCGGCTATCGCGCCGCCATCATCCGGCTGGACGGGTTGGTGACGGCGAACGAACAGGCCAGGGAGCTACCGCGGTTGGCCGCGACGGTGAGTGCCGATGGCGCCGTCGTGATCAGCGATGTCGAGGTGCGCTCGCCGCACGGGGTGCCGCTCGTCGACGACCTGCAGGTCCGACTGCGCCCCGGCGACTCGCTGGTCATCACCGGACCGTCGGGCACCGGCAAGACGACGCTGCTCCGCAGCGTGGCGCAACTCTGGCCGTACGCCTCGGGTGCTGTCGCTCACCCGGCGGAGACGATGTTCCTGTCCCAGCTCCCCTACGCCCCGCTCGGAGATCTGCGCGCCGTGCTCAGTTACCCCGCCGCCGCGGGCGCCTTCCCCGACGATGCGATCCGCGACACGCTGGCGGCCGTCACGCTGGGGCATCTGGCGACGCGACTCGACGAGGACTCCGACTGGGGTAAGGAACTCTCCCCCGGTGAACAGCAACGCATCGCCTTTGCCCGGGTGCTGCTGGCGCGCCCCCGAGCGGTGTTCCTCGATGAGGCCACCTCGGCACTGGACGCCGGGCAGGAGTTCGCGATGTACACCACCTTGCGAGACCGGCTGCCCGACACCATCGTCGTGAGCGTCAGCCATCGAGACAGTGTCGACCGCCATCACGAGCAACGGCTGGAATTGCTCGGCGAGGGCCGTTGGAGTTTGACACCGCTGGCCGCCGCCCTCTGACTCAGCGCGCCACGGCGTGCGCCGCGGCCCGGCGCGCCGCGTGCCCGCCCGCCCGCCGCCCGAAGAACGAACCCTCGCCCAACTGCGTGCCGCTGGCGTAGCCCTCACCGTCCTGGGCGATGTTGGACGCGCACGCCCCGGCGGCGTACAGACCGGGCACGGCGCCACCGTCCTCGCGCAGTACCTCGCCGTCCAGCGACACGACCAACCCGCCCATGGTGAAACCGGAGTACATGGCGACGCCCAGGGACAGGTCGAAGGCGGCGAACGGCCCGGTGTCCTGTGCGGCGATGTAGTCGGGCTGCTTGTGGAAGTCGGGATCCTCGTGGTTCGCGGCGTTGGCGTTGTAGCGCTCCAGCGTCGCGGCCAGGTTGCCGGCCGGGATGCCCAGGGCCGCTTCGACTTCGGCGATGGTCTCGTAGCCGTCGATGAACTTGATCAGTGGCATCTCGGGCATCTGCATATGCGCCTCGTCCACGATCAGGTAGGCCTGCTGGTCGGGTTGCCTCAGCACGAAGGCCGAGGTGCGCGAATGGTAGGAGTCCTCGGCGACGAACCGCCGGCCCTGGTTGTTCACGATGACGCCGGTCAGCAGGATCTCCGGCGGGTAGGCGGCCGCGGTGATGAACAGGCCGTCGAGGTTCTTGGCGACACCACCGGCGGAGACACCCAGCCGGATGCCGAGACCGTCGTCGTGCGGGTTGCCCAGGATGTAGGGCTCGACCTCACCGTGGTGCTTGGTCTTGCGCTTCTTGCCCAGCGCCGGGGTGTACTCGGCGACCATCTCGGGGTTCATCGCGAAACCGCCGGCCGCGATGATGACGGCCTTCGTCTTGACCGCGCCGGTGTTGCCGAAGTTCTTCCAGCGCACACCGACGACCGCGCCGTCGTCGACGATCAGGTTGGTCGCCCCGGTCTCGTAGCGGATCTCGACGCCGAGTTCGGCGGCCCGCTTGAGCAGCAGCTGGATCACCATGTCGGCGCCGCCGAGTTCGCCGGGCACGGGCACCGAATGCCCGCGCGGAGCCGGCTTGGCCTGTTCGTTGAACGGCCAGACCTTCTCGTTGCCGGTGTAGGACAGACCCTCGGTGCCCGGGGGCACCACCACCTTGCCCGGGTAGTAGCTGCGCTCGAACTGGAAGCCGAGGGCCTCGAGCCAGTTGAAGTGCTCGACACTGCCCTCACAGTAGGCGCGGATCTTGTCCAGTTCGGGGTCCTTCGACACCGCGACGAGGTACTTGTACATCTCCTCGGCGGAGTCCTCGTGCCCGGTGGCCTGCTGCACCGCGGTGCCCCCACCGAGGTAGAAGTGGCCGCCGGCCATCGAGGTGGTGCCACCGGCCGCGGCGGCGCGTTCCAGCACCAGGACCCGGGCGCCGGCGGCGGCCGCGCTGACGGCCGCGCTCCCGCCCGCGATACCGAATCCGACGACCACGACGTCGAATTCGTCGGACCAGTCGGTGACGTCGCCGGCGTCGGCGGTGTTCGGGATGTCAGTCATGTGTGCTCTCCTGCTGCTGGCGTTTCACGTGGTCGAAGAATGCCTGGATCTCGGGTGGGATGAGGGCGATCTCGATGTACGGGCCCCCCGAAGCGGCCGGGGCGAGCGAAGCGACGGGGAGAGGTTCCGCGCTGACGTAGGCGAACTTCATACCGCCGGGCATCACCCCCTGCTGCACGACGGGCGCGCCCGCGGCGGTGGCGTCGCGCAGGGCCGCCTCGTAGCCGTCCGCATCGGGCGCTGCCACACAGATGTGGTGCAGGCCAGGGCCGACGGTGTCGAGGAATTCGGTGTAGATGCTGTCGCCGCGGACCGGGGCGATCAGTTCGAGCTGGGTGTCCCCGGCGTAGCTCAGCGAGATGTCGGCGACGAAGTCGGCCGGCGCGCCACGGTACTCACAGCTGTCCGGTCCGAAGTGCACGCCGGGCATCCGGACCCAGCTGCGGGCACCGAGCAGCGCGGTGAGCGTGCGTTCGGTGGTGTCGAGGTCACGCGTCACCCACGCAATCTGGACAGGTGTCTGATTGAGCATCGATGTGAGGATATCCCCACCGCGCCATCGTGGCTAGAACGTGTTCTAGTTCTGCCGCAGCGTGTCGATCATCAGCCGGATCTGGCCGTCGAACACGAGGGCGGCATCCGACAGCGTGCCGGGCCCGTACTGCCCGAAGACCTCCATGCTGATCGCACCCACCAGGGTCGCCCACAGCAGGAAGCACTTGAGCAGGACGCGGTCACCGCCGGGAAAGCCGTACTCCGTCCGCAGCGCCGCGAAATCCCCGGATAACGGTTGCGGCAGAGCCTCTTTCGGGTCCGGAACATCCCCGGCCAGAATCCCCTCGGCCACCACCGCGAGCACCGACACGATCATCCGGGTGCCGGGGCCGACCGTGATGTCGGCCGGGGCGCTGTACCCCGGCACCGGACTGCCGTAAAGCAAGGCCCACCGCGCAGGCTGATCGACGGCCCAGACCCGGGCGGCATGCGCCATCGCGACCATCCGGTCCGGCCAGTCGGCGCCGGGATCCGCGGCGGCCGCGGCCTCCACGGCATCGGCGAGTTCGTCGTACGCGTCCACCAACAGCAGGGTCAGCAGATCATCCCGACTGGCGACGTAGCGATAGATCGCCGAGGACACCATGCCCAGGTCGCGAGCGACGGCGCGCAGCGACAGTCCCGCCGCCCCCTCGGTGATCAGGTGACCCCTGCCGATCTCGATGATCTCGGCCTCGATCCGGTCCCGCGCGTCCCGTCGCTTGCCCATGCCGCCAGTCTGACACGAAACGAGATCACTGCTCTTGATTTGTCCGGCGCGCCATGGCATGGTGAAAACAAGAGCACCGCTCTCGAAACTTCGAAGGGACATCCCATGACGACTCGTTACGACGAACCGACCCGCATCGCCAAGGCGGCCAACACCGTGATTCGGCGCTTGGCCGAAGCAGGTATCAGCATTGCGGGCACCCGCGCCCTGCGGGTCCGCGGCAGAAGCACCGGTCGCTGGCAGGACGTGGTGGTCAACGTCCTGACCGTCGACGGCCGCGACTACCTCATCTCACCCCGGGGCAACACCCAGTGGGCGCGTAATGCCCGGGCCGCCGGTTCGGTGCAGATGGGACCGTGGTGGCGCCGGCGGCAGGTGCAGGCGGTGGAGGTCGCCGACAGCGCCAAACCCGAGCTGGTGCGGCGCTACCTCGACCGCTGGTTCTGGGAGGTCAAGAATCACATCGGCGGTTTGACGCCGGACTCCACCGATGCCGAACTGCGGGTGAAGACCGTCGCGATCCCGGTGTTCGAATTGGTCGGCTGAACCGCCACCGCCTCGATGATCTGCTGACCGGTCGACTGGAACGAGACGGCGGCGGGCAGCTGGCCCCAGGTGCTGTTGAACAGGCCGATGATCGCGGCCCGGCCGTCGGCGGTCGGCACATACACCGGCCCGCCGGAATCGCCCTTCTGACTCATCACACCGTTGGTCATGGTGAACCAGCCGTTGTTCACCGAATCGATGGTGCCGCAGGTCTCCCCGGTGATGATGCCGAAGTGGCAGACCGTCTGGCCGGCCTTCTGGACGGCCAGTGCCGGATCCGAGATCAACGGGCGGCCGCCCGGCAGCACGTTGAGCATCTGGACATCGGGGGCCAGCGCGATGGCCTCCCAGTCGGTGATCTGGTAGTCGGTGGTGACGGTCGTGCCGTCGGGGGTGTTGTCCCTGGACATGGTCACCACGCCGATGACGTTGCCGTCCCGGTCGGTCACCGGGCCATCGGCGCGGCAGTGACCGGCGGTCAGGGCGGACCGGGACGCCATGTCGACGTAGCCCAACGTGCACATTGTCGAGCCCTGCCGGATCTCCATCCCCGGATAGACCGTGGGACCGGGGGCCGGAGCCACCGGGCTCGCGCCGGCCGACCCGGCGGCCAGCAAGGCCGGCCCGGCCATCAGCACACCCACAAGGACGCTGAACAGACGTGCGCGCATGACTTCCTCCCGATCCCTCCACCCTCGGTAAGTCTGACGCTACCGGGATGCTGAGGTGTAGATCGGGTAACGGTCCGATCCCGTTACAACAACGCCGGCCCGGATTTCAAGAATCCGGGCCGGCGTGTCGCGAAGAGAATTACGGGATGGTCAGGACCTGGCCCGGGTGGATCAGATCGGGGTTCGCCACCCCGCTCGCGTCGGCGATCCGCTGATACTGGTTGCCGTCGCCGTAGAACCGCTCCGAGATCGCCCACAGGGTGTCACCGGAGACCACAGTGTAGGTGCGCGGGGCCGGCGGAGCGGGCGGCGGTTCCGGCGCGGGAGCCTCGGGTGCCGGAGCCTCCGGGGCGGGCTCTGCCGCCGCGGCCAGTTCCACCTCGGGTTCGGGGGCCGGAGCCTCCTCGGCCGGCGGGGCCGGCGGTGCCTCGTCGGTATCGGTGCCCGACGCCCACGCCACACCGTCGAAGCCGTACAGCACCAGATTGCGATCGTCCTGCAGGATGAGCCGGACGTCCCTGGCACCCTTGGTGTCGGTGTGCCACACCGGCTTGTCCGGGGTGTACAGCACGAAGTTGCCGTCCTCCTGCACCTCGGCACGGACCACGTCCTGCCCGTTGGTCTCGGTGGACCACACGGCGGTGTCCCCGCTGTAGAGCACGAAGTTGCCGTCGTCTTGCAGCGTCACCCGGTAGGCACCGTTGTCGGATGTCAGCGACTGGCCTCGCTCCAGCTTTTCACCCTTGTGAAGTCTGTCTCCCATGCTGTTCTCCCCTGATCGACGGTTGACTTCACCGAGCCTAGTGACGAACGTTTGCCGGCGGGGCGGTTGTGCTCGCGAAAATCAGAACACTTGGCGAACACTGCGTGCGCTCAGGAATCGAACCCGAGCCCCAGCCGGTCCAAGGTGCGCAGCAGGAGGTTGCGACGCCCCGCCGAATGGTCCGCACGGTTCAACGACCAGCGCGTGGCCTGGATGCCCACGCTGGCCAGGGGCTCCGGCGGGAACGGCAGCGGCTTGCGTCGCACCATATCCAATTCTGTTCGCGGCGTGGGCTTTCCGTCCAGCAGGTCCAGACACACATCGGCGGCGAATCGGGCGGCGCCCACGCCCAGGCCGGTGAACCCGTTGACGTAGGCGACCCGCCCGCCGCGGGCGGTACCCCAGTGCGCACAGAACCGGGTATTGGTGTCGATCGCGCCGGCCCAGCGGTGCGTGAACCGGATATCGTCGAGCTGTGGAAAGGTGAGGAAGAAGTGTTCGGCCAGCCGGCGATAGGTCTGCGGCCGGTCCTCGTATGCCGGGTCGACCCGGCGCCCGAAATGGTAGACGGCGTCGTAGCCGCCCCACACGATGCGGTTGTCGGCGGACAGCCGGTAGTAGTGGAATTGGTTGGCGCAATCGCCGACTCCCTGCCGATTGCGCCAGCCGATCCGGTCCAGCTGGGCGTCGGTCAGTGGTTCGGTCGCCAGTACGTAGTCGTACACCGGCACCGTATACGGCCGGTTCCTGCGCAGCAGGCTTCGAAACACGTTGGTGGCCAACACCACCCGTTGCGCGGTGAGCACCGCGGCGCCGGTGTCGACCCGAAGCCCGGACCCCGACGAATCCAGGGACAGGGCGCGGGTGTGCTCGTAGATCACCACCCCGGCTTCGGTCGCCGCCCGGGCCAACTCGAGAGCCAGCTTGGCCGGGTGCACGATCGCCACACTGTCGGCCTCGAAGAGGCCGGCCAGATACGTCGGCGAGGCCACCTCCGCGCGAACCTGCTCGCGGTCCAGGAACGTGCCCTTGTCCGCGGCCGCCAGCTCGCTCACCTGATGCGGTTCGGTGGCCACCGTCAGCATCCCGGTGCGCTCCCACTCCACATCGAGGCCCAGCCGTTCGATATCGGCCGCCATCCCGTCCAGGTTTGCCGTTCCCATGGTGTCGAGCAGATCGATCTCGCCCGGCCACCGCGACTTTCCGTTGTCGTGTCCGTGGGTCAGGCTGGCGTCGACGAAGCCCCCGTTCCGGCCCGAGGCGGCCCAGCCGATCCGCTCGGCCTCGATCAGCACGATGCGCTGTCCGGGGTTGCGCTGCGCGGCGTGCACCGCCGCCCACAATCCGGTGTATCCACCGCCGACGATCAGCAGGTCGCACGTCGCCGCGCCGGACAGCGCGGGATGTTCGGGGCGGGGCAGGTCGAGCCACATCGAGCCGAATGCGCTCGCGGCCAGCGACCGCGTCACCAATCCGGAGTCGACATGCGCATCAAAAGCGGTTTTCACCCCTGCACACTACGCGGGGCGCGCCCACCGATGAACCTCGTCAGCACGGGTCCGGCGATGGCCAGGATGAACACGTAGGGGGTGGCGATCGCCTCGAGGGCGGGCAGCGTGGTGCCCACCAGACCGATGATGACGAGGGAGAACTCACCGCGCACGATCAGCGCCGTCCCGGCGCGCAGCTGGCCGGGGCGGGCCACCCGGTCCCGACGGGCGGCGAACATCCCAGTCGCGACCTTGGTGCCGGCGGTGACGACGGCCAGGGCCAGTGCGGCCGGCAGCATCGGGACCAGATCACCGGGGTTGACCGACAGCCCGATCGCCAGGAAGAAGATGGCGGCGAACAGATCCCGCAGTGGGCTGAGCACCGTGCGGGCGCGATCGGCCGCCTCCCCGGTGAGGGTCAGCCCGACCAGGAACGCCCCGACCGCCGCGGACGCATGGATGAACTCGGCGAGCGCGGCCACGATCAACGTCAGCCCCATGATCCGCAGCAGCAACTGCTCGTTGTCCGGATGTGCGACCAGCCGGCCCACCAGATGTCCCCAGCGGTAGGACGCCACGAACGCCAGCACCAACGCCGAGACGGCGACGCCCATCCCGAACAGGGCGTGGGCCCAGCTGCCCCCGGCCGCCAGGACGGCCAACAGTGGCAGATAGGCCGCCATCGCGAAGTCCTCCAGCACCAGGATGGACAACACCGACGGCGTCTCGCGGTTACCGAGCCGGCGCAGGTCGTCGAGCAGGCGCGCGATCACCCCGGACGACGAGATATAGGTGACCCCGGCCAGCGCCAGGATGCCGACGCCGTCCAGCCCGAGCAGCCAGCCGGCGATCGCACCGGGGACGGAATTGAGCACGAGATCGACCCAGGCCGACGGCAGATGGCGGCGGAGGCTCGCGGCGAACTCACCGATGGAGAAC
The DNA here is from genome assembly GCF_011758805.1 of Mycolicibacterium fluoranthenivorans. NCBI lineage: Bacteria > Bacillati > Actinomycetota > Actinomycetes > Mycobacteriales > Mycobacteriaceae > Mycobacterium > Mycolicibacterium fluoranthenivorans. The sequence continues at coordinate 3,538,440 of NZ_JAANOW010000001.1, forward strand.
TCCAGGCCAAGGGTCAACAGCAGCAGCACCACTCCGATCGACGCACCGGTCTTGACGAACGCGTCGGCTGCCGGGATATTGGCCACCCCGCCTTCGCCGAGCGCCAGGCCGGCGGCCAGGTACAGCGGGATCGGCGACAGCGCGAACCGGCGGGCGGCCGCGCCCAACACGGTGAGCACGGCGAGGACGATGCCGAGCTCGAGCAGCAGCGCGGCAGATACTTGCACGCCGTCAGCCTTTGTCGACGATGCGCTCGACGCCGGAGATCCCGTCCTCGGTACCGATCACCACCAACACATCGCCGGCACGCAGCGGCTCGGCCGGGCCCGGTGACGCCAGCACCTCCTCCGCACGCACGATCGCCACGATCGATGCACCGGTGCGGGTGCGCGCCCTGGTGTCACCGAGCGCCCGGTCGACGAACGGGCTCTCGGCGCGGATACGCACCTGGCCGGCCGCCAGCCCCGGCACTTCCCGGGTGAGGTCCGCGAAGCGTTCGGCGATCCGGGGCGCGCCCAGGATCTGCGCCAGCGCCTCGGCTTCCTCGTCGCTGAGCCGGAACGCCTCCCTGGCCTGGTCCGGATCTTCTTTCGGATACACCACCAGTTCGAAATCTCCGGTGCGCCGGGCCACCACGCCGATCCGGTTGCCGTCGCGAGTGTCGAATTCGAAGCGCAGCCCGACGCCGGGGAGCAGGACCTCTTTGACATCCATCCGTCCATCCTGGACGAAGGCTGTGGGCCGGCGCCGCTACTTCTGTAAAACGGGCGCGTCGCGGGGTGCCCAGCCGGGCGGCCCGAACGCATAGCCGAGCTTGTCCCGCCACCGCTTCGCCGCGCGGACATCTCGTCCGATGGCCACGTACTCATGGGTCTGCAGTTTCCAGATGTTGTAGGTGTCCACCTGCTTGGTCAGTCCGTAGTGCGGGCGGAACTCCTCGTCGGCGTAGCTACCGAACAATCGATCCCACAGGATGAGGATGCCACCGTAGTTGCGGTCCAGGTACTGCTGGTCCATACCGTGGTGCACCCGGTGGTGCGACGGGGTGTTGAACACGAATTCGAAGGGCCGCCAAAGCTTGTCGATGCGCTCGGTGTGCACCCAGAACTGGTAGATGAGGTTCAGTGAAAAGCTCGCGAACACCGTCCACGGCGGAACGCCCAACAGCGGCAACGGAATCCACATCAGGATCTCACCGCTGTTGTTCCATTTCTGGCGCAGCGCGGTGGCGAAGTTGAAATACTGACTGGAGTGGTGGGCCTGGTGGGTGGCCCAGATCAGCCGCACCCGATGCGCGATGCGGTGGTAGGTGTAGAACAGCAGGTCGACACCGACCAACGCGATCACCCAGGTGTACCACTTCGTTGCCGGCAGATGCCAGGGCGCCAGGTAGGCGTAGATGGCGGCATATGCCAGCAACGCACCACCTTTCCAAGCAGCGGTGGTGGCTACGGACACCAGGCCCATCGACACGCTGGCCCACGCGTCGCGGCGCAGATAGGCCCCGGGCCGCGTGCGCTCTTCCGTCGCTTCGCTCGCCCCCCGGACATCTCCCGTCGCTTCGCTCGCCCCCCGGACATCTCCCGTCGCTTCGCTCGCCCCGGTCAGCGACTCCAGTTTGCGGGCCGCGCTCCACTCCAACACGAGCAGCAGCAGGAAGAACGGGACGGCGAACAGCACCGGATCACGCATCTGCGGTGGCAGCGCGTCGAGTAACGCCCGGATACCGTCCATACCGCTCAGCCTAAACCGGCCCTCTACCGGAAACTCAACACCTCGGCACCCCAGGTCAGCCGTTGTTCACGGTCGGGGTCGGCGACCACCTCGTCCTCGCGGCCGATGATCAGGGTGGCCCGCTCGTCGGGCCGGTAGGCCGGCCAGACCGGCGCGCCCGGTCCCGCGCTGGGGGCGGCGCCGGCGGCGAAGCGGGTCCAGCGTGCCCGCATCCGCTCCGATACCGCGGTGCCGGCGGCCAGCCCGCCGAGTTTGAACGTCGGGTCCTTCGGGCCCATCACCAGATTGCCCCAGACATAAGGCAACTCGGTGGCGTGCGCAGCATCCAGGCGCAGCAGTTTGAGCACCGGGGTAGCCCAGTCGAAGCGGTACATGTACACCGGCGCGACGGCGCTGTGCCCCTCGGCGAACCAGATGGACGGCATCCGGAAGCCGACGTCGCGGGCCACGCCGAGCGCGGGTTTGCGGCCCCGGCCACGGTAGACGGCGGTGATCTCGGCTTCCGTCGGGATCTGAAGGCCCGGCTGTTCGCTGGCGATCGCGGCGAACATATCGCGCAGGGTGTGCGGGGCGATGGGCATCAGCGGGGAACGCATCCAGCGGAACAGCGCCGCTTCGTGCCGGTTCGTCCCGATGATGAGCGGTACCGGATGGGTGCGGCCGGCGCGGGCGGCCTGCACGGGGTAGTCCGGCACCAGGTCGCCGTCGACGATCGGCACGAAGGCCAGCGTCCCCGGAAAACGCCGCGGCACCTCGTTGTACAGGTGTTTGGAGGCGGCGATGATGCTCTCGATCGGGGCTTCGCGCAGGCGGTGCGTCTCACCGGGATGCACGCCGATCCGGTCCAGGAACTGTTCGGCGATCCTGCGGGCGCGGTCACGGTCGTAGACCGACGTGACCGGGGCGCTCTGCGCGATGGCCCGGTGGAACAGTCCCGCCGCGGCGGGACTGGCCATCAGCGTGGTGAGGATGCCGGCGCCGGCGGATTCACCGAACAGCGTGACATTGTCGGGGTCACCACCGAATGCCGCGATATTGCCCTGCACCCAGTTCAGGGCCGAAAGCACGTCGCGCACACCGATATTGGACTCGAATCCGGACCCGAACGACGACAGATCCAGGAACCCCAGCGCACCCAGCCGATAGTTCATCGTCACCACCACGACGTCACCGCCGGCAGCCAGCTCGCGACCGCGGTACAGCGGCTGCGCCGACGAGCCCAGCGCGTAGGCCCCGCCGTGTACCCAGACCATCACCGGTTTCGGCCCCCCGGAGGTCGACGGTGCCCACACATTGAGGGTCAGGCAGTCACCACCCTGCGGGGCGCCCAGATCGAGCGGGATATGCGGATCGGTCTGCTGCGGGCAGACCGGGCCGAAGCGGGTCGCGTCGGCCGGTTCGGTCCAGCGCTGGGGCGGCTGCGGAGCCCGCCAGCGCAGCTCGCCGACCGGCGGCGCGGCATAGCGGATGCCCAGCCACTGGCGCACGATGCCGTCATCGGTGCCACGGACCGGTCCGTACCCGGTGATGGTGTCGGTATCCGGGATCACACGTGCCTCCCTCGATCGAGTGCTGAACCATTCCACGCTACCGGCGTTCGTCGATTCCCAGTGCGGATGGAGATTCATTCGCCCTGGACGCAACCCTGTCGGGGCTGTCACAGCCGCCCGGGAGGCCGCGCCCCCGTGATCGCCCGATAGCGTCGTCGGCGTGCGTAAGTGGCTACTGCTCAGCGCGGCGATCGCCGTCGAAGTCGCGGCGACGCTGTCGTTGCGAGCGTCTCAGGACGGCTCCGCGTGGCTGGTGGTCGTGGTCATCGGCTATACCGGCGCCTTCGCGTTGATGGCGGCGGTGCTGAGGGCCGGAATGCCGGTGGGCGTCGCATACGGCATCTGGGGCGCGGTGGGCACCGCGGTGACGGCGTCGCTCGGCGCCGTGCTCTTCGGTGACCCGTTCACCTGGCCCATCGTGATCGGCATCGCGCTCATCATCGCCGGTGTGCTGCTCGTCGAATTCGGCTCGCACACAAAGTCTTCGACATGATGTGGTGGGCGCTGGCCGGGGCCATCGGCAGTGAGGTGCTGGCCACCCTGGCGCTGCGCGCATCCGATGGATTCCGGCGCAAGGCGTGGCTGTTGCCGGTCGCCACGGGGTACGTGCTGTCGTTCTATCTGCTGTGGCTGACGCTGTCGCTCGGGATGCCGGTCGGTATCGCCTATGGCGTGTGGACGGCGTGCGGGGTGGCACTGGTGGCCGTCGTGGCCCGGGTGCTGTTCCGGGACCCGCTCACCTGGCGGATGGGGCTGGGTATCGCCCTCATCATGGCGGGGGTGCTGACGATCGAGCTGGGAGCTGTCGCCCGCTGAGCGCACCGGCCATCAGCAACGCGACCACCCCGGCGACCGGCACCAGCGCCAGGCCCGCCCGAAGTCCCGCGGCGTCCGCGATCAGCCCGACCACCGGGGGCGCGGCCACGAACCCGACCCGCATCAGCCAGGCCACGATCGTCAGCCCACTGCCGGGCCGCAACCCGGGCAGCCGGTCGGCCGCGTGCATGGCCGCGGGTACCGCGGTGGCCATCCCGAGGCCCGCCGCGGCGAACCCCGCGACACTGGACACCACCGACGGATAGGCCAGCGCCGCGCCCATCCCCACCGCGACAATCACCCCGCCACCGCGCACCACGGCGCGCTCACCGAACCGGTCCACCAGTCGGTCACCGAGCAACCTGCCGACGAACATCGCGCCGGCCAGCGCGATGTACCCGGACACCGCGACCGCGTCGGATGCGCCGAGGGAACGCAGATACAGCGTCGCCCAAGAGCTTCCGGCATCCTCGACGATGGCGCCGGCGATGGCCAGCGCCACCAGTGCGGCCAGCACGACGTACACCACGGGTCCGGCGCGTGCACCGCTCCCCTGCCGGGCCCGGGCATGCTCGTCGTGTTCGGCGCCCTTGAGCAGGTACGGCCAGACGAGCAGGGCCACCGCGGCGAACAGCACCGCCGACAACCCCAGGTGTGCGGCACGGCTCATGCCGAGCACCAGCGATCCCGCACCGAGCAAGCCGCCGAGCACCGCACCGGCGGCCCACACCGCATGCAGCGAATTGATGATCGAGCGGCCGTAGCGGCGCTGCACCCACAACCCGTGCGAGTTCTGTCCGACATCGGCGAGGGCGTCACAGCAGCCGCCGGAGAACAGCACCACCGACACCAGCACCGGCGAGGGCGCCCAGCCGACCAGGCCCACCAGCGCCGCCAGCGCGGCCGAGGCGAGCACCGCGACGCGCGCCGAACCGAATCTCCGAATCACCACACCGGCGGCCAGGCCCGCCACCAGCGCGCCGCCCGGGAACGCCGCCACCATCACGCCGTAGGCCGCATTGCTCAGCCCCAGGTCGGCCTTGATCTCGGGAAATCGCGGGAGCAGGTTGGCGAACGTGGCCCCGTTGATGAGGAACAGCGCGGCCACCGCGATCCTGGCGTGCCGCACTTCCCGTCCGGACTTCACGGACGCCGACGATACTGGGCCCATGTCGGCTGCTCGCCCGCGACGTGGAGCCGTGAATCCGGCAAGATTGCCGGCATGACTGAACTAGCCGACCTGGCCGTGCGGTACCGGGTGGCGACGGAGTTCGTGGACTGGACCGGGCAATGGCATCCGGTGCCGGAGTCGACGCTGGTATCAGTCCTTGACGCCCTCGGCGTGCCCGCCGGCACCGACGACGAACGCCGGGCCGCGTTACGGGCCCACGACCGCGAGTACTGGGAGCGCACGCTGCCGCCGACGGTCGTCAGCAAGGCAGGCACCGCGACGCCGTTCTGGGTGCACGTCACCCATGGCGACCCGGTCGGACTGTGGCTGCGGTTGGAGGACGGATCGGTGCGCACCGGTTTACGTCAGCTCGAAAACAACCGCCCACCATACGATCTGGACGGCCGACTGGTCGGGGAGGCCACCTTCGAGCTGCCTGCCGATCTGCCCCCGGGCTACCACCACCTGCACGCCCAGACCGGCGGCACCGACACCAGCACCCTGCTCATCGTCTCCCCCGCGTCGCTCACCCCGCCGCCGGGACGGCAGTGGGGCCTGGCCACCCAGCTCTACAGCGTGACATCGGAAAACTCTTGGGGAATCGGCGATCTGACCGACCTGACCGACCTCGCGGTGTGGTCCGCGACACGCCACGATGCCGGGTTCATCCTGGTGAACCCGCTGCACGCCGCGGCTCCGGTGGCACCGATGGAGCCGTCACCGTATCTGCCGACCTCGCGGCGGTTCGTCAACCCGCTGTATCTGCGGATCGAGGCCATCCCGGAATTCGCGTTCCTGCGCAAACGCGCCCCCCTCGGTAAGGCGCGCGCCGAACTCGCCGCCCGGTCGCGCCGCAAGAAGCGCATCGACCGCGACGCGGTGTGGAAGGTCAAGCGGGCGGCGCTCGCTCAGGTGTACCGGGTCAAGCGTTCGGCAGGCCGCGAACTGGCGTACGCCGCCTACATCGCCCGGGAGGGCCGCAGCCTCGACGACTTCGCCACCTGGTGTGCCCTGGCCGAGGAGTACGGCGGCGACTGGCACACGTGGCCCGAAGCGCTACGGCATCCCGCGAACCCGGCCGTCGCCGAGTTCGCTGCCGGCCACGCCGCGGCCGTCGATTTCCATCGCTGGCTGCAGTGGCTGCTCGACGATCAGCTCACCGCCGCCCAGGCCACCGCCGAGCAGGCCGGGATGGCGCTGGGCATCATGCACGACCTGGCGGTCGGGGTCGATCCCGACGGCGCAGACGCCTGGGCACTGCAGGATGTGCTGGCCCTCGGCGTCACCGCGGGCGCACCGCCCGACGAGTTCAACCAGCTGGGCCAGGACTGGTCGCAGCCGCCGTGGCGGCCCGACCAGCTGGAGCGAGTGGGCTATGCGCCGTTCCGGGCATTGGTCAACGCGGTGCTGCGGCACTCGGGCGGGGTGCGCATCGACCACATCATCGGTCTGTTCCGGCTGTGGTGGATCCCCAAGGGTGCCGCCCCCACCGAGGGCACCTATGTGCGCTACGACCACGAGGCGATGATCGGCATCGTGGCGCTGGAGGCGCAGCGGGCAGGCGCGGTGGTGGTCGGCGAGGATCTGGGCACGGTGGAGCCGTGGGTGCGCGACTACCTGCGCGAGCGCGGACTGTTCGGTACCTCGATCCTGTGGTTCGAACTGGACCGCGACTCCGGCGAGAACACACCTCTGCCCGCGGAGCGCTGGCGCGAGTACTGCCTGGCGTCGGTGACGACGCACGACCTGCCACCGACGGCGGGCTATCTGGCCGGCGAACATGTCCGGCTGCGCGACGAACTCGGGCTGCTGACGCGGCCCGTCGAGGAGGAGTTGGCGGACGACAAGGCCGAGCTGGCGGCCTGGCTGTCGGCGCTGCACCGGCTCGGGCTGGTCGGAACCGACCCGGATACCGCCGAGATCATCCGCGGGCTGTACGCCTACCTGGGCCGCACGCCGTCGCGGCTGCTGGCCCTGGCGCTGCCCGATGCGGTCGGCGATATCCGCACCCAGAATCAGCCGGGGACCACCGACGAGTACCCGAACTGGCGGGTGCCGCTGGCCGGGCCGGCGGGCAATCGGCTGCTGCTGGAGGACGTGTTCACCGATCCGCGGGCCGGCGCCCTGGCAGATGTAATGAAAGCGCAGGTACGGACGATCAACCCGTGACTGAAGTTTCTACGGGTGCTCAACTGCGATATCTTCGCAACGCACCGCGATAACCCGGAGGTCACGTGAAGAAGCAAGTTGTTCTCGGTATCGGCGGGTTCGCCGTGCTCACGGCGGCCGCCTCGGCCACCCTGGTCAGCGCCGGTGTCGCGAGTTCGGACCCCAACGGGTCCAGCCCCTACAGCGTGATCGGCGAACCGTACGGCAAGGCCGTCGCCATTCTCAAGAGCCAGGGTGTGCGCTCCAGCTTCGGCGGATCCATCGGCAGCGACGTGCCCCAGGCACAGTGCATCGTCAGCGGACAGAAGGCCACCTCCGCCGGGAAGATGATCCTGGAGCTGAACTGCACCCAGAAGGCGTATGAAGACGCGCAGGCCTCCACCCCGTCCAGTGGTGGCGGCGCATCCGCCGGCGTGCCCGGTGCACCGAACGTCGGCGCCAACGGTGTCACCACGGTGACGCCGACCCCGGTCGGCCCGCAGCCCGGAATGTCGATCCCGGGGGCCTGATACCCGCGTGAAGTACGCCGTCATCGCGCCGGTCGCCGCGGGTGTCACCGCCGACGGGCCGTGGATGGCCGGGTTCGCCCGCCACCTCGAGGACTGCGGTTTCGAGTCGATCGTCGCGGTCGAGCACACCGTGCTGATGGCGCACTACACCAGCGTGTACCCGTACGACCCATCCGGACGGGTGGAGCTGGCCGCCGACTGCCCGGTACCCGATCCGCTGGAACTGCTGGCGTTCCTGGCGGGCCAGACGCGCGAGCTCGGCCTGGCCACCGGTGTGCTGGTGCTGCCCAATCATCATCCGGTCGTGCTGGCCAAGAGAATTGCCAGCCTGGACGCCCTGTCCGGCGGTCGGCTGCGGCTCGCGGTGGGCATGGGCTGGCTGCGCGAAGAAGTGCGGGCGTGCGGCGCACCGTTCGAGGCACGGGGCCGGCGCGCCGACGAACAGATCGAACTGATGCGTCTGCTCTGGCAGGACCACCCGGACGGGGTGACCTTCCACGGCGAGTTCTTCGACGTCGACTACGCCATGTGCTATCCGAAGCCCCTGCGGCCGATACCCATTCACATCGGTGGACACACCCTGGCGGCGGCCCGGCGGGCCGGCCGGCTCGGCGCCGGGCTGCAACCGCTCGGGGTCAGCGGCGCTGACCTGACGCGCTTGGTCACCGCGATGCGTGCGGCGGCCACAGCGACGGGGCGCGACGCGGCCGCGCTCGAGCTGTCGTTGGGACACCTTGTCACGAAGATCGACGCCGCAAGGTCCGACCGGCTGGCCGAACTGGGCGCCGACCGCATCGTGCTGGCCATGCCGCCGACCGCCGACCTGACCGAGGCCAAGGACGCGTTGTCGGCATGCGCACAACGACTCGGGTTGTCGCGATGAGCCTCGATCCCGCCGACCGGCTGGCGCTGGCCGATCTGGTGCACCTCTACGCTGCCGGCGTGGATGATCGCCGGTTCGCCGATGTCGTCGAGTTGTTCACCGACACAGCGGAATTCCGGCTACCCGCCCCGCCGCAGGAGTTGAACCCGGTGCGGTTGCACTGTGGCCGGGCCGGGGTGCGCACCGCGATGGCGACGCTGGCGGGAGTGGCCCGCACCGAACACGCCGTCGTCGGCGAGGTGTACACCGCGGGCCCCGAAGCCGGCTACGCCTTGGGCCGCATCACGTGCATCGCCCACCACTGGACCCGCAGCGGCCAGGAGATCAGCGATACGGTGTGGCATCTGCGCTATGACGACGAATATCTGCGCACCCCAGCGGGCTGGCGCATTCACGGCCGAGCGCTGACCATCAACGCGATCGAGACGCGAGCCGCCCGGCGGCTGCGAGAGCAGCCGTGACGCCGGTGGCCAGGGGGCTGCGTGACTGGGCTTAGTCGTCCGGGAAGAGCTCTCCAACAGCGGCTCGGGCTGAGCCACCGACCCCGATGAGGGTCGCGGATCCAGGTCCTGTCCAGTCGCCATAGCCGAGCAGGTGCAGGGCGGGTTCCTTGACTGCGCGGGTGCCCTCGACGGCAATGGTGCCGTCCGGCTCTCGCAGGTGCATCGGCCGCAGGTGGGCCAGGGCCGGGCGAAAGCCGGTCGCCCACACGATGACATCCGCGCGTTGTTCGCGGTCGGCCCAGTAGACCCCGTCGGTAGTCAAGCCCTCGAACATCGAGACTGCGTGTAGCACGCCACGTTGCCGGGCTGCCAGGACGGGGGGAATCATGACGATGTCGCCGAGCGCGGCGATGCCGCCGGTGTCGGGCCGTCCGGCGGCCAGGTCAGCGACGCGCCTGGTGGCGATCTCGAACAGCGCGCGCCCGTCGACGTCGTCGGGCAGGAACCGCGGCGGGGTGTGGGTGACCCAGGTGGTGGTGGTGGTTTCGGAGATCTCGGCGAGCAGTTGTGCAGCGGAGTTGCCACCGCCGACCACCACGACATGTTTGCCCGCGAAGGGGGCGGCGTCGCGGTAGTGCACAGTGTGTAACTGCTGTCCGCGAAAGGTGCGTGCACCGGGGTAGATCGGCCAGAAAGGTTGATGCCAAGTGCCCGTCGCGCTGATTACCCGCCGGGTACGCCACCGACCCGCAGAAGTCGTCACCTGGAGGTGGTCACCGTCGCGGATGACCTCACTGACATGGACGGGCCGACGCACCGGGAGTTCATAGCGCAGCTCGTAGGCACTCAGGTAGTCCACTACGTGCCGGGCGGGGGGAAATCCGCTGGGCCAGTTGGGCATGGGCCATCCCGGCAGCGACGAGTACTGCGCCGGGGAGAACAGGGTCAGCGACGCCCAGGTGTGCGGCCAGGCGCCTCCTGGCACCGACTGATCGTCGAGGATGACGAAGCGGTGCCCGGCCCGGCGTAGGTAGTAGCCTGCGGCAAGTCCGGCCTGGCCGCCGCCGATGACCACCACGTCGACGCTGTTCACCTGATTTCGCAAGTACGCCGTCAGCGTTCGGCGATGAGCTGGGTGAGGTCCTTGACGCTGGGCACCTTTCCAGCCACGAGGACTTCCTCGTCGACCACCAGTCCGGGGGTTTTCATCACGCCATAGCCGGCGATCTGGGCGTAGTCGGTGACGGCCTGGATCTCGGCGTCCAGACCGAGTTGGGTGAGCGCCGCACGAGTGCGCTCCTCGAGGGTGTGGCAGTTGCGGCAGCCGGGTCCGAGGATCTTGACGATCACGAGAACACTCCGTTCGGTGGGGATGGTTGGGGTCAGCCAACGAGGTTGAAAAGGAATCCGATGATCATGATTCCCACGGCCACCGTGCCGAAGAAGACCGCCAGCAGCGGCGGCTTCATCACTCGGCGCAACATGACCGCCTGCGGGACCGACAAAGCGATGGTGCTCATCGTGAACGCCATCACGGTACCCAGCGACATTCCCTTGGCCCACAGCGCTTCTGCGATCGGCACGACGCCCGCGCCGTTGACATAGAGGGGTACTCCTGCCAGTGTCGCGACCACGACCGCGAAGGGATTGTCCGGTCCGGCGAAGCGCACGAAGAAGTCGGCCGGAACCCACCCGTGGATGGCCGCTCCGATGCCGACTCCGAACAGGACCCACAGCCACACGCTGCGGAAGATGTCCTTCGTCTCCTCGACCGCGGCACTGACCCGCTCGGCCAGCGAGGGCACGTGCCCTTCGGTCCGCAGCGTCGCCACCTTCGTGGCGAACACCATGTCCTCGACCCATCGGCTGAGGTCGAAGCGCGAGAAGATCCAGCCGATCACCAGGGACAGCACACTGCCCGCGGCCACGTAGGCGGCAGCGATGGGCCAGCCGAACTGGTCACCGATCATGATCGCAGCGATCTCGCTGACAAGCGGAGAGGCGATGAGGAAGGTCAGCGTGATCGACAGCGGGATGCCCGCCGCAACGAATCCGATGAACAGCGGAATCGAACTGCACGAGCAGAACGGCGTCACGACGCCGAGGACGACGGCAAGCGCCAGCCCCACGAACAGTCCGCGGCCTTGCAGATAGTCCCGGGCCTTGTCCAGATCCAGGCTCGCGCGCAGCATGCCGACGACGAACATCAATCCGGTGAGCAGAAGGAAGATCTTCACCGTGTCGTAGAGGAAGAACTGCACGGCGCCGACGGCACGGGTGTGGAGATCCAACCCCAGCCAGCCAACGATCGCATCCCAGATGTACTCGTTCAGGGCGTAGAGGGCAGCCCAGCCGACTGCGGCCAGCACCAGGACGCCCAAGGTCCGCGTGCGTTCCGAGACGCCGCCCGGACCGGCGTCGGAGGCGTGACGGGAGACGGCACCCACCTGGTTACCGTACAGGCACGATCAGCCCGGCCGGCCTGCATGCCACCGGATCACCACGACGGCGACGTCGTCGCTGTTCTGCGCCATCGGGTGTCGGTGTCACGCGCGCGGGCTGGTTCCCGCAGCGCCGTCGGCCAGCTCTTGGAGCAACCAATCCAGCAGCGGCTGTTGACCTTTCAGGATCTTCAACCGTGCCGTGGGCATATCGAACCAACCGACCCGGTCCAACTCCGGGTACTCCTTGAACTTCCCTGAACCCCGGGGCCATTCCAGGGTGAAGGTGTTGCTCACCGCGCAGCCGGTATCGAGGTCACCCTCGACCGCGAAGGCGGTGACGATCTTGCCGCCGGGCTGCTTCAACGGCGCGAACGCGATCGGCGGGCCGTCCGGCGCCGCGATACCGACCTCCTCGGCGAACTCCCGGCGGGCCGCCGCCCACGGGTCCTCCTCGTCGAGGTACTCCCCTTTGGGGATCGACCACGCGCCCTCGTCCTTTCGCACCCAGAACGGCCCGCCCGGATGGCCCAACAGCACCTCGAGGACACCATCGGTCGTGCGGTACAGCAGCAGGCCTGCACTCCGACGGGGCATCGCCCCACTGTAGGGACCGACCGTGACATCGCCCACACGGGCCGTGAACACGGGATGAATGCGCCGCCACCGGGCGGCGTCCATCATCCGCATTGGGTGTGAAGCACCGCGTTGACCTGCACCGGAAGCGCAGACATCCCGGTCGATGTGTGGTGTGCCGCGGGCGAATCGGGGTGGCGGAGCACTACAGTCACCACCGTGGTCGACGTCCACTACTCACGTTATGTCGCCTTGGGTGACAGCCAGACCGAGGGACTCTGGGACACCGATGACACCGGCGCCCTCATCGGCTTCGCCGATCGGCTGGCCTGGCTGCTCGACAGCTACTCCCCGGGTATCGAGTACGCCAATCTCGCGGTCCGTGGCAAGCGGATCCGCGACGTGCTGGACGGGCAGCTGCCCGAGGCCGTGGCCATGCGACCCGACGTCGTCACGATGTGCGTGGGCATGAACGACGTGACACGCCCGGGCCGCAAGTTCGACCAGGCCCTGGTCGATCTGGACATCCTGCACGACCGGCTGGCCCTCACCGGCGCGACCGTGGTGACGACGACCTTTCCGAATCTGGCCAGGGTCCTGCCCGCCGGCCGGATCCTGGTGGCGCGCGTGCTGCGGATCAACGATGTCATCCGCGCCGCGGCCGACCGGCACGGCTTCCGGCTCATCGATCTGTACCACGCCGATTCGATGACCGACCCCGAGAACTGGAGCACCGACCGCGTGCACGGCAGCACCAAGGGCCACCAGCTGTTCACCGCCGCAGCGGCGGAGGCGCTGGGATTACCGGGCAGCAACCACGACTGGGCGTACGCGGCGGCGGCGGACACCGAGCAGTCGCTGCGCTCGCGGCTGTACTCGCAGGCCATGTGGACTCAGAACATGCTGATGCCATGGATCTGGCGGCATCTGCGCGGGCGGTCGGCCAGTATCGGCGGCGGCCCCCGGCATCCGCAGCTGAGCCCCGTGGTGGCCCGGTCAGACGCCCGGTGATCCGGCTTTCGCGCTGAGTGCGCCCGCGAGGGTACGGATCAGATACCGGTCCATGTCGAGTCGATCATCTCGGCGATGTTGATCACCTTGGCCTGCTGCGCCGCCGGGTTGTCGATCTCACCGCCCACGTGGACCGCGATGAACCGCTTGATCTCGGCGTCGATGCCGGCCATCACGCGCAGCACCTCGGCGCGCAGGGTCCGCGAGGTGACTTGGATGGAGATGTCCCGCGAGTGCGGCTTGCGCACATCGAGCATGAGGACCAGCGGCTCGGCCGCCCGCGCGACGGCCTGCAACGCGATCTCGCCGAAGACGCTGAATTGCGGCTTGTCGATCTTCAGGTCGACGACCATGTTGATCTCCAGCGGGATCCTGATGTCGAACGTGAAGTTCTCGCCGAAATGTCGGGTGACGCGGGGGGTCTGGACCCTGACCTTCGCCGTGACCTTGGCGATCCCGCCCGGGCCCTGTCCGATGGGACCCATCTGGAACTCGTCACCGGCGATCGCGCCGATGGCGTCGCCGACGCGCCGCTCACTGACGGCGACATCGAAGAACTTCCGGCCGAACTCTTCGTAGGTCATGTACCCCATCGGGTACTCAATGTCAGACATGGTGAACCTACCGTCTCACGTCCGCGGTGCTGCGTCGCACAACCCACCCCGGTTATCGGTCGTCGGCGAACACCCGAAGCCGGCGCAGTGCCGTCGGGTGAGTGCCGAACTCCGCGATGAGCACCAGCTCCCGGCCTCCGCCGCTCAGCCGGGCCGCGACGGCCCGGCCCGCCGCCAGCAGCGTGCGGACCCGGGCGCCGGCCAGCAGACCGACCAGCTCCGACTGCGGCAGCACCGCATCGTCGCCGGCCGTCACCTGCAGTGTGGAGCCGAGCCGGCGTTTCACTGCCACCTCGTCACCAGCTGCGGCGTCGGCCAGGAAATCCGCGACCAGCCGTTTACCGCGGGTTCCCACACCGGGTATGCCGGCCATGAACCCGGCCGCACCCACCAGACCCTGATTGCGCAGCAGCGTGGCTGTCAGCCGCAGGCCCGCCGGCACCGCGGCCACCCCGCAGCGGGCGAACTGGACCGCCATCGCGGGCAGTTCCCAGTAGGCCCGCAGCGCGGCGATCCGCAGTTCACCGCCGTATGACTGCACGTCATAGCGCAGGATCGCGGGGATGTGCATGGTGACGGAGGCGCTGTCCCGGGAGCCCATCACGACCTCCAGCACCAGATCGCGCAGCACCGTGGAACGCGTGCCGTTTCCCGGGTCGCTTCGCTCTCCGCCGCGAGCGGCAGGTGTCCCCAGCCCTCCGGTGACGATGTCCACATCTCGGTGGAAGGTGATGGTGCGCGGACCGATGAAGGTGTCATAGAACCGTGCCAGCTGCTCCCGGCCGACATGCGGCCGCGAGCCGACCGGGTCCTCCACTCGTCCGTCCGCGGTGAACAACCCCACCCAGGCCTCGCGATCGTGGCCGGCGACGGCAGCCGGGGAGCGCTCGACCGTGGCCAGAACCGCCGCTGGTGTTGTCGACATATCCTTTCCTTTACCACCCCGGTGTGAAGGAGGACGGCAATGAGCCAGAACGGGCCGTTCGGAATCGACCCCGAAGAATTCGATCGCCTGGCCCGCGAGGCCGGCGAGGGACTGCGCGACGCGCTCGACCGATTCGGCAAACGCGCCGGCTGGTCCACGCTGATCGATCAGTTCACCGCGCAGTCCCGCCCGGCCCGACCTGAGACCACCGGGGACACCGGGGACGGCGTCTGGGCCATCTACACCGTCGACGAGGCGGGCGGCGCCCACATCGAAGAGGTCTATCCCAGCGAACTCGAGGCACTGCGGGCCAACAAGAACAACACCGACGCGGCCCGCCGCGTGCGGTTCCTGCCGTACGGCATCGCCGTCAGCGTCCTCGACGCTCCCGAATAAGCCGTGACCGGCCCGCTTCGGGATTAAGCTTTGCCGCGGCGGGGTCGGGACAGCAACTTCGAGGGTGGGGACATGATTCGTGAACTGACCGTGGCGGCGACCATTGCGTGCGCCGCGTTCGGGACGGCCGCACCGGCGCTCGCCGATGACGAGCCCGGCCGCTACCCCAGCGACGTGCCCGGGATGAGCTATGACGCCTCCTCGGGCGCACCGTGCGACAACTATCAGCTGTTCACCTTCGGGCGGGGCCCCGGCGGCCAGGCCATGATGTGCCGCTGGGTGCCCAACCAGTGGCCGCCGGTGTACACCGGATTCTGGATGCCGTCCTATCCGCTGTACGGCGTGCAGGAGACCGGTGCGCCGTGCCCGGGGCCGCAGGCGGCGGCCCAATCGCCGGACGGGAAGCCGATGCTGTGCCTCGGCGCGCAGGGCTGGCAGCCCGGCTTCTTCACCGGTGACGGGTTCTTCCCGGCCTGACCGTTCAGGCGATGCTGGCGGCGACCGCATCGCTGACGTGGCGCGCCCACTCGTCGATGCTGCGGCGAATCCCCGGTGAGCATGCGCACACCGACACCTCCTGGTCGCTGGGAGCCACGATCGAGTAGTGCCGGGTCAGCACCGGTGCGAGTACGGCCCAGGTGAACAACCGCTCACCGTGATCGTCGGTGCTGGACATCTGGCTCCTTGTCTGGGGATGCGGATTTCGGGCGTTCGACCAGTTTGGTGAGCGCGCGGATGACGCCGCCGAGGACGACGGCGCCCACGAACAGCGCGGCGACGGCGGCGTCGCTGGTCAAGCGGATCATTCGAGGTTCCGGGGCTTCCGGGAGGAGCCGCCGGCTTTGGCGACCTGCAGGAGGGTGCGCGTCGCGACTGCGGAATCGCCGGTGGCCTGGGCGATATGACCGCATGTGGCGTCGACCGCGCCGATCACCTCACGCACAGCGGCCGGATGGGCGACGGTGACGGTCAGTTCGACGGTCGCGGTACCGCGATCGGTGACCGCCTTTCCCTTGGCGGACTGCACGTTCGGGTCCTGTTCCAAGGCCGCGGCCGCCGCCGAGGCGACACCGTTGAGATTCACCGTGACGAGTCCCGGGTCAGTCCCACCGGCCACGCGCAGCACAGGTGCTTTGCGGGTCGGTACATGAGACACCACCCAGAGCAGCCCGATCACCACCAGCAATGCCCCCGCCCCGGCCAGTGCCCACGGCCACCAGCTCGACGCGGTGGCGTGCGCGACCGGTTCCGCGGTGATGCGCTCCGGGACACCGCGCACCACGTGGAGGGGCCACAGGACCGCGGCCGCACCGATCGCGGCCAGCACGAGGCCTGCGACCAGCGTCGCGGCGCGGTCGAGCACATCGGCCGGGCGCAGGCTCATGCCGACCCGCTCGTCACGATCCGCACCGCGACCTGCGGTGGCGGCAGCAGGATTTCGGTGGCGCTGCCGACCGCGGCGGTGATCGCGCCCTTGGCTCCGGCCTCGGATTCGGTACCGGACACACCGACGTAGAGGGTCACCTTGCGGCGGGTAGCCTCCGAGCGCAGCACCTCGACACCGGACACCGAGGTCGCCGCGTGGGACGCCAGTCGTGCCACATCCCGCGGACGCATCCAGACTGCCGCTCGGGCATCGACGGCGACGGCGGTCTTGGGCCGCGGCCGCAACGCCGAGAACACCATCCATGCGCCGACGATCAGCGCGACCACGCCGGCCGGGACCATCCACCACTGCCCGGACAGACCGTCCACCGCCGTGAGGGCGGCCCCGATCCACGACGTTCCGGCCATCCAGCCGAGCGCGACCCCGGCCTCGCGCAGGGCGAACACCCCGGCGCACAGCACGACCAGGGCCAGCGCCACTCCGATATGGCGAGCGGTCGCGGCGGCGACGGGTACCCGGCCAGGTGCGGGCAGCCCCGCTGTGTCGGCGGTCGTCATCGGGTCCTCTTCGCGTCGGCGGTGGTGGTGCTGAACTGTTCGACCGTGACGTCGACACGGTCGACGTGCAGCCCGGCCATGGTGGAGAGGGTCTGTGCGACATTGCGCTGAACGGCACGGGCCACGTCGACCGCGGATGCCGGCCAGCCGACGGTGACCCGCAGGTGCGCCGCGACCCGGTTTCCGGCGACGGTCAGCTGCGCCTGGGGCAACGACCGGCCCGCGACCTTGGCCAGGCCGGCCGAAAACGGCACCACACCCGGCGTGTCGAGCGCGGCGCGGACCGCAAGCCGCTGGGCGACCTTCTCCCGGACCGTCAGGGTGCCCCGGGTGGCCGTGTCGTCGTCCTCTTGCACCTCAGTCACGGCCGCGGCCCCGCAGTAATGAGCCGAGATCCAGCTCGCCATCGCGGTGGGCACCGATCAGGTAGCCCGCCACGCCGAGCAGGAGCGCGATGAGGAAACCCCACAGTCCACCGGCTGCCGCGGCCACTCCGAGCAACAATCCCGCAACCAGCCCCAATGTCGATGAGGTCATGACGCGCACCTTCCGGAAGGAAAATCATACTGGCACAAATGAATTCGTAAAGAGGTGTGGCGGCGCGCCCCTCGTCGCGCCGCCACACCGCGCACTATCGCAGTTCTCGCCCGGACGCCGGTGTCACAGGCACGAGATCCTCGACGGTGACGTCGACGGGCAGATCGGTGATCGCGGCGACCGCACGCTGGATGGCGGCGGCCGTCGGCCGCACCGGCGCATCGAGCGCCAGGCTCACGTGGACGTCGACCCGGTCCGGCCCCACCCGGATCCCCGCCACGCGGCGGCCCGGCAGATAGGTGGCCACCTCGCCGAACATGCCGGCATGCAACCCGGCGACGCCCTCGACGGCGATCACCGCCGAGGCGATGCGCTCCGCTTGCTCCTCAGCCGGGTCGGCCGCTGCCGGTACCTCACTGGACACGCGCGGGCGCCGCATCGGCGTCGTCGGCACCGTCGCCGTCGAGGTACACGTCGTGCACCGTGATGTTGACCTCGGTGACCTCGAGTCCGGTCATCCGCTCGATCGCGGCGATGACATTGCGCCGGATGCCCGCGGCCAGATCGGCGATCGCCACCCCGTACTCGGCGACGATGTCGATGTCGACAGCCGCCTGCTTCTCCCCGATCTCGACCGAGACGCCCTGGCTCTGGTTGACGCTGGCACCCGGGATCCGCTCACGCAGCGCGCCGACCACCCTGGATGTGCCGGCACCCAGGTCGTGCACGCCGCTGACCTCACGGGTGGCGATCCCGGCGATCTTCGACACCACCACCCCGGCGATCGTCGTCTTGCCCTGCGAACTCACCAACGGTGACCCTTGATACGGGCTGACCTC
This sequence comes from Mycolicibacterium fluoranthenivorans, assembly GCF_011758805.1. Taxonomy (NCBI): domain Bacteria; kingdom Bacillati; phylum Actinomycetota; class Actinomycetes; order Mycobacteriales; family Mycobacteriaceae; genus Mycobacterium; species Mycolicibacterium fluoranthenivorans. The sequence continues at coordinate 3,556,998 of NZ_JAANOW010000001.1, forward strand.
TTTACCGGATGCATCTGCACCGAGCTGTGCGCTGGTCATCGCCTCTCCCCTCTGATCCGATCTGACGAGCAACTCATGGTTAGTCGGAGCGGGCGCCCCGAACCGAACGTCCTTCCGGGGTGATACATGACACACACCCGACCCCCAGCTAAGACCGGCGCACCGGGCATAGCATGCTTGCCTGCGGCGCCACAGTCGATATCTGGGCAGCAGCCAAGCGTAACTGGGAACGGGGTGGGGTGAGAGCGCCAACCGACGGCCACCTGCGCGACGCCGATGACGAGGCTCTTCGGGTCTCGGCCGCCGTCGGTGACCGAGAGGCCTTCGACGCCATCGTGACCCGGTACGGTCCGGTCCTGTACCGGTACGCGCGACGGATGTTGGCCTCGGAGGCCGATGTCGCCGACGTGGTGCAGGACACCTTCGTTGCTGCGTGGCGGCAGATCGCCGGCTTTCGCGGGTCATCCTCGCTGCGGACGTGGCTGTTCTCGATCTGCTACCGCAAAATCGCCGACACGCACCGGCTCAAACGGGCCAACCCGGTCGAGGATTGGGTGCTGGAGCCGTTGGCAGGGCCGGACACCGCGGCGGACCCGTTCACCGCCGCATCGAACGCCGCTTTTCTGGATGCGCTCGAAGTTGCGCTCGGCGAGTTGCCCGTGCGCCAGCGTGCGGTTTGGATGATGCGGGAAATCGAACTGATGACGTTTCCTGAGATCGGCGAAGTTCTGCAACTCAGTCCCGACGCCGTGCGCGGTCACCACGTCCGGGCTACGAAGGCCTTGCGAGTTCTGTTGAGGAGGTGGCAGTGACGGAGTCAGATCCTTTCCTGCACCGCGCGGCCTCGTACCTGAGAACTGCGCCCGAGCCCGGGTGGGATGCCATCAGCGCGAAGGTGCGCGCGGCCGTGCATGCGGCGTCGCTCCCCGGCTGGCCCATCCGGGCCTCACGTGACCTCGGGCACGGCGTGGTCTACATCAGCGATCACGCGCTGCGCAGCCTGCTGGCGCGGGAGTTGCGGCGCAAGTTCGTCTGCCAGCCCACGCGCATCGCCTTCACGCTCGAGGGCAACGTACTGCGCGCGATCGATATCGACGTCACCGGAAGCTACGGCACCCAACTGCGCGAACTCGGGGACGATATCCGCCGCACCGTGATCGACACGGTCCGCCTGATCCTCGATGACCTCGACGACGACGGGCGTACACCGTCCGGTCCGATAGACGTGACCATCAGCGATGTCGTCGACGGTGATCCGCTGGGCTGACCGGCCACCGGGATTACCGAAGCGCCATAGCGGGTTTCGGGTCGGTCGCCGAACCGAGCGCGACGGTCATGGGGGCGTATCAGGTGCATAACGAAACGATCACGGCCCGACGGCGGTACCTTTACCCGCCGAAATGGGTCTGACCTCGCAATTCACGACCTCCACCGGGGCCCAGCCGGTCACCTGCCGCCGCCCGGAGAGCCGTCCCGACCGGTAGACTCCTGCACACGGCGCCACCGCGGTGTTACCCGCATCGGCACCGGTGAATTCGCTTCATCGAAGACAGCGACAGCCGACAATGCCCGCAGAGGTTCGAGTTGAGCAAGCGACTGTTTTCCGGCTTTGAAGATGCCGGATGGGACCACGCCCCTTGGGATGACGAACCTTGGTTCTCCCCTGCCGAATTGGAGATTCTGCTCGATCCGACGCTGTCGGTGGCCGAAGCCGCCGACCGCGTCGGCTGCGTCGAACGTGACGTGGTCGCACTCCGCCGGATCGCTTAGCACCGCGGTCGGACGGGCGCGGTCCGGCTCTCGTCAGATCGGGCCCGTCCGTACCCGTGGTGGAGCCGCCGTCACGGCGGACAGATCGGCCGTCGGATCCGCCGATATCTGGTCGTGATCGGTGTCGTAGTCGAACAGCTCCGCGTAACGGCCCCAATCGATGGCGATGTCCAGTTGCCTCTTGGCATCGTCGGGACCGAACCCGCGACGCAACAGGTCGAGGAAGAACCCGGCGCGCAGGTTTCCGTCCGCGCTGGACTGCAGCGCCGTGCAGATCGTGCGGACCAGCGGCGCGCGGGTGCGGGCCAGTTCGGCGAAGATCTGCTTGCTGCGCTGGATGCCGGCGGTGGTGAATCCGGTTCCCACCGAGGTTAATTCGAGGTCACCACGTTCGACATCCAACAACCCCAGTAGTTCGGCGGCATCCACCAGGGGCAGCAGGTCGTCGATCTCGAAGTTCAGCGCCGCGGCCAGCTCCGGCAGATCGACATGCCCGCCTCGGGCGTGGACGATCTCCACCAGTCCGGCGAGGCCGCCGACCGTCGCGTCGGGCAGCGGGGTGCCGGTCGGTGTCGCATCAGTGGACTCGGTGACGACGCCGGCCTCCGTTCCGGTGAGCAGTTGGTAGAGACGGTCGACGTGTGCGGCGAAGGCCGGTGAACGACGGTCCCGCGGACGTGGCAGGTCGATGCCGACCTCGGCACGGATCCGACCCGGATTCGCGCCGAGGACGATGACACGGTCGGCGAGCAGCACGGCCTCCTCGATGTTGTGCGTCACCAGGCAAATCGACCGGGTGGGGAAATCCTGTCCCCGCCACAGCGTCATCAGCTCGGTGCGCAGGTTCTCCGCGGTGAGGACGTCGAGCGCCGAGAACGGCTCATCCATGAGCAGTACATCCGGCTCGAGCACCAAGGCGCGGGCGAACCCGACGCGTTGCCGCATCCCGCCGGAAAGCTCCTTCGGATAAGCCGATTCGAATCCGTCCAGGCCGATGGTGTCGATCGCCCGCAGCGCCTGCTCGCGCCGCCTCGCGGGCGGCACTCCCCGCGCGGCCAGCCCGAGCTCGACATTGTCCTGCACCGTGAGCCACGGCATCAGCGCAAAGGTCTGGAACACCATTGCGGTGCCGGGATTGGCACCGTTGAGCTCGTGCCCGCGGTACCGAACGGACCCGCTCGACGGGGCGATCAGACCGGCGATGGTGCGCAACAACGTCGACTTGCCGGAGCCGGAACGTCCCAGGAGCGCCACGATTTCACCGGCTCGCAGATTCAGCGTGATGTCGTCGAGCACCAGGAGCGTGTCGCCGCCGGCACCGGTGAAGCTCTTGCTCACCTGCTCGACGCTGACCAGGATTTCCGCGTTGATCGTCATGGGTGACCTCCTCGGAGAAGTGGGGGTAGTCAGGACAGGGCGAAGCGTCGTTCGGATATCGCGTACAACCGGTGCCACAGCAGCCGGTTCATCAGCACGACATAGAAACTCATCACGATGACGCCGACCAGGATCCGGCCGGTGTCACCACTGGAGGTGGCGTCTTTGATATAGGCGCCGAGTCCGGTGGCGGTCAGCGTGGTTCCGTTGTACGTGACGACCTCCGCCACGATCGACGCGTTCCACGCTCCACCTGCCGCGGTGATACCGCCGGTCACATAGCTCGGGAAGACCGCCGGCAGGATAAGGCTGCGCCACCGCGCTGTTCGCGGCAGACGCAGGCTCGCCGCGGCCTCGCGCAGGTCGTTGGGTATGGCACTGGCGCCGGCGATGACGTTGAACAGGATGTACCACTGCGCCCCGAGGGCCATCAGCAGGACGCCGCCGATATCGAGGCTGATCCCCGTCGCCAGCAGCACCGCAGCGACGAGCGGGAAGAGGAAATTGGCGGGGAAGGACGCCAGCACCTGGACCACCGGTTGCGCCGCCCTGGCCACCCGCGGGTTCATGCCGATCCATGCCCCGACCGGCACCCAGACCACCGTCGCGAAGATCACCAGCACGACGACACGGGCGAACGTCGCCAGGCCGAGCAGCAGGGCGTGCTCGACTTCACCGAATCCGACTGTCGCCGAGATGAAATCGACGGCACGATAAGCTCCGTAGCCGACGACCAGACCCACCGTCGCGGCGAACGCCCAGTCCCCCGCCCGCCGGCGTGCCGGGGGCGTGCGCAACGGATGCTCTGCGATACCGAACACCGCCATCAGTCGGTCGAGCGGGTTGACCAGCAGACCCAGGGGGCGGCCGACACTGCGGCCGACACGGGAGCGTCGAAGGATGTTCAGCGTCAGGCTCCGCGGCGCCTCGGCGGATTCGGAATCCTCCATCCGGAACCGCTCTGCCCACGCGGTCAACGGGCGCCAGAACAGCACGTTGACACCGACCACCAGCACCACCATGACGACGATGGCGAGCAGGACTCTGTTCAGTTCACCGTTGTCGCCGGCCGCGGCCACATAAGCACCGATGCCCGGGAGCGCGAAGTCGTGATTGTCGACACTCAGCGCCTCCGATGCGGTGAGGAAGAACCACCCGCCGCCGAAACTCATCATGCCGTTCCACACCAGCGGGATCATGCCGCTGGGCACGTCGACCCGCCAGAAGCGTTGCCAGCGTGAGAGTCTGAGCAATCGGGCGGCCTCGTCGAGCTCCCGCGGCTGGGACACCAGGCTGTGGTAGAGCGCGAAGGTCATGTTCCACGCCTGCGAGGTGAATATCGCGAAGATGGACGCGCATTCCAACCCGAGTTCCGATCCCGGAAACAAGGCGATGAACCCGGTGACGGTCACCGACAGAAAACCGAGGATCGGCACGGACTGCAGAATGTCCAGCAGCGGGATCAACACCTTCTCGGCACGCCGGGATCTGGCCGCCACCGTCGCGTAGACGAAGGTGAACACCAGTGAGGCGCCGAGCGCGATGAACATCCGCAGTAGCGAACGTCCTGCGTAATAAGGCAATTCAGTGGGGTCGGTGGATACCGACGCCGGAGCCGTCTGCACGGTCCACGGTACGTCGGCACTGTGGACCAGTCGCACCACGAGCCACACCAGTGCCGCGGCGCCGACGAAGACCATCGCGTCAGCGCCGACGTGGACGGTGCGCCGGGTGAAGGCGCCTCGCGAGGGATAGCTGCGCAGCATGACCATGGTGGTGTCACTCCTCGGTTCGATGGTCCGCGTAGGGGCGCCGAGACTCGGCTGAGATCCAGATCGGTTGCACTCGTGCGCAAGTCAGCTGTTGGGCACCCAGGACGTCACCGCGGAGCGCACGGGGTCCCCGGTCACGCGGAGGTACTCACTCGCCGACCCCATGCGGGCTTCCGGAAGTACCGGATGCAACCGGATCAGGCAGAGAACACGCATGGAGGCGGTGTACTACTTCCCTCACTCATGAGGGCACCTCCGATCAGTCATCGATTGCGCCCATTCGGGGCGCTGCACTGGGATCAGTAGACCTCACCGCGGCCCGACAGTCAAACGCTTATCCAACTGTCGAGCGTCACGGCGTGGGTACCCGCCGCCAGGCAAACCACCCACCACCAGGTCATTCAAACTATTATTTGAATGCGTTATCGTTTGACTACTGATCGAACTCGATCAGTTTTGACAGCGCGCGCACCGGCTTCCCGACAGCCAGTTCACAGGATGCGCCCGGACACTCGCGCACATGGTCCTCGAAGCCGGCTCAGGCACGCCGCTTGCGCGCCCGGCCGCTTTTCCGTTCCAGCCGCCGCGATATCACCAAGGTCGCCAGATCGACGGCGTCCTGGTCGATGGCCATGTAGACCCGATGCCGGCCGGCAACCCGGTCACCGACCAATCCGGCGAGCTTCAGCTTGTTCAAGTGGTGGCTGACGGTGGGCAGGGTCTGGCCGATGGCTTCGGCCAGGGTTCCGACATCCTTCTCGCCGTGCGAGAGCAGCCACAGCAGGTGCAGGCGTACCGGTGTGGCCAGCAGCGCCATCGTGGAGGCGGCCTCCTGCAACAGCTCATCGGGGAGCGGCTGCGGTTCGGAATTCTTCGGCACGTGGCGGCGTCCTCTCTCGACAGATGTCAGCATCCCGGCTCTTGCATGGTTGTGCAACCATTTGACTGCCGCGTCGTGCGGACGGTGACCCGATGAACGACCGGCCCGAGACCGAACCGACGTTGCGGGCGTCCGCGGCGATGTCGTCGTTTCTGCTCTACAGGTCGATGGACAGCGGCCCCGCCGGCCTCACCGAAGCCGAGGCCGCACGGCGCGCCGCGGACACGGTGTCCGAGGATCGACACCGTACGGCGGCCGTTCGGTCGCTTCGCCGGGTCGGTCTTGCGCTGGGCTCACCGTTCGTCGCGCTGCTGGCCGGCCTCGATATCGTCTTCGCCGTTCTCGGCGATGCCGGGGCGGCGACCACCGTCGCAACGATGATCCTGCTCGCCGTGGCTCTTCGACTGTGGCAGCAGGGCCGGTCGAGTCGCGCGGTGGCCGCCCTGCGCCACAGCATCCCGAACACCATGACGGTTCGCCGGCGCGCCGCGGACGGGGACCCCGCCGTGGAGCGGGAGGTGCCCGTCGACGATGTCGTGGCCGGTGACATCGTCGTGTTGCGCCCCGGTGATGCGCTGCCCGTCGACGTGCGCATCGTGACCTCCATGGACTTGTTGGTGGACCAGTCCACCCTCAGCGGGGAGTCCCTGCCCGTCGGCAAGTCCGGCGAGGAGGAGCACGGTTTCTCGACTCGGCCGGTCCCCGCCAGTTCCCGGCTGTGTCTGGCCGGCACGACGGTGCTGGCGGGATCGGCGACCGCGGTGGTGCTGGCCACCGGAACCGCGACCTACTCCCGCGGCCTGGTGGCGACGGCGCGGCAACTGCCGCGCCGGTCCAGCTTCGATCGCGGCGTGCAGTCAGTCGGCTGGACGCTGATCCGGTTCATGCTGGTGATGATCCCGTCGGTGATGGTGATCCGCGGTCTCGTCGACGGCTCGTGGGCGCAGGCCGCGGTTCTCGCCGTCGCCGTCGCCGTGGGCCTGACACCGGAGATGTTGCCGGTCGTGGTGACATCGAACCTCGCACGTGGCGCGACGCGACTGGCGCAGCAGAAGGTGATCGTCAACCGGCTCAACGCCATTGCCGACCTGGGAGCGATGGACGTGCTGTGTGTCGACAAGACCGGCACTCTCACCGAGGACCGGATCGTCTATGCCCACAGCCTGAACACCGCAGGTCGTCTCGACGGGGCCCCCGCGCGGTATGCCGCCATCGCCGAACGCCACCGCTGCGATGTGGACATCCGCTACGGCGATGCCATCACCGCACTGCTGACCGAGGCGCCGCCCGACCATGCCGGCACGGGTGAACACACCAAGATCGCCGAGATCGGCTTCGACTACACCCGGCGCAGGTCGACCGTCGTGGTGGCCGACGGCGCAGAGCACGTCCTCATCTGCCGTGGCGACCCCGATCGGGTGTTGGAGTGTTGCAGCAGAATTCGCACCGATCACGGCGATATCGAGATGGCTCGCCAGGACGAGTCCTGGCGCCTCGTGCTCGGCGACTGCCACGCACGAGGATTCCAAGTGCAGGCCATGGCCGTTCGCCGCGGGCCCGCGCGATTCCAGAAGTACGGCGCCCGCGATGAGTGCGATCTCGTCCTGCTGGGCTTTCTCTGCTTCCTGGACCCGTTGCGTGCGAACGTGTCCGACACCATCGTCACACTTGAGACACACGGGGTCGGCGTGCGGATCCTGACCGGCGATGCCCGCGCCGTCGCGGTCGACGCCGCCGTCCGCGCCGGACTCGACGTCGCTTCGGTCGTGGTCGGTGACGATCTGGAGGATCTCGACGAGGATCAACTGTTGCGGCGCACGCACGGCACCACCGTGTTCGCCGAACTCACCCCCGACCAGAAGGCGCGGGTGGTCACCGCTTTCCAGCGGGCCGGCGCGGTGGTGGGTTTTGTCGGGGACGGGCTCAATGACATCGCGGCCCTGCGCGCCGCGGACGCGGGGATCGCCGCCGACACCTCGACAGCGGCCGCCAAGTCGGCGGCGGACTTCATCCTTCTCGATCGCGATCTCGGCGTCATCGCCGACGGCGTCCTGGAGGGCCGGCGCACCGTGGCCAACACCTTGAAATACGTGCGCGTGACCGCGAGTTCGAACTTCGGCAACGCCTTGTCCCTGGTTGGGGCCAGCGCGCTGGTGCCGATTGTGCCGATCCTGCCCGTGCAGCTGCTGGTACAGAACCTGCTCTACGATCTGGCCCAGTTGGCCCTGCCATGGGATCACGTCGATCCCGACTACCTGAGCCGACCGCGGAAATGGCGCTCCGACGGACTGGTGGGCTTCATCGTCATCTTCGGACTGTTGAGCTCCGTGTTCGACGTGTTCACCTTCGGGGCCTTGTGGTTCGGCTTCGGCGGCGACCAGGACCATGCGATCTTCCAGTCGGGCTGGTTCCTCGAAGGCCTGCTCTCACAGCTGTCTGTGGTGTTGGTGCTGCGCACCGGCGGCGCGCCGTGGGGCCGGCGCCGCCCGAGCCTGGCGGTGATATCGGCAACCGTCGCCGCGGCCGCCGTCGGATGCTGGTTGCCGTTCAGCCCGCTGGCTGCGGCGCTGCACATGAGCCCGCTCTCGCCGGCCTGCTGCTCCTTCATCGGCGCCACCGTGCTGGTGTACGCCGCAGCCGCGCACGTGGTCAAACGCGTCCTGGCGCGCCGGCGGCCTAGAGTGCGGGCCGCGCGATCGGCGTCGCCGGCGCGTCTTCCGGAGTGGTCACCGACGTCGTGACGCCCACGGTCATGGTCACGGGAGCCGGGGTGGTGTAGGTCGTCGACACCCCCGCGTTGTTGATGCTGTTGTGGCCCAGCGTCGTCGTGTCCGACAGCGTCAGCTGATGTTCCACCCCCAGCCAGGACCACGCACAGACCGCAAGGACACCCGCACCGAGTGCCACGCGCTTGCCTCGACGGCGCCTTTCACCGAGCGTCATGGGTTCGCCTCCTGTCGTGCAATTCTATGATTCGATAATCATAGAATGATTTGAATATTGATGCCACCCGGGCCGCCACCATCGACCGATGACGTCATGCCTCAGTTCGGTACCGGTGGCCGCCGATCACCAACGGCCAGCAATGCCAGCAGCAACTCCGCGCGTACCCTGGCCACCCCGAGATCGCAGTCCAGCAACCTTTCCGCAGTCCTGATCCGGCTTCGCAGGGTGTGCCGGTGGATTCCGAGTTCCGCCGCGGCCGTCTCCCACTGTCCGTTCGCCTCCAGAAACGCATGAAGCGCCTCGATCAGGCCGCCGCGCTGCTCGCGGTCGTGGTCGACAAGGGGCGCCAGCACCGCGTCCGCCACAGTGGCGAGCACCTTCCGGCTCTCGTTGTCGGACAGCAGGATTTGACCGGCGACGGCCCCGAATTCGACCGGTGCGCCGCCCCGTTTGGCCATCGTGGCGGCGCGGGCGGCATGCTGCACGGCGGTGGGCAGATCGTCGAGCAGGTGCGTCCCGCTCATCCCCACCCGCACGGCCCGGCGGGCAGACGCGTCCAACCCGTCGATGAGCCGGCCCGCGAACTCGAGGCCCAGCCCGCCCGGGACGATGACCACCACGTCGACCTCGCCGGCGTGCACAAAACACTGATACCCGTCGCGTTCGAGGAGGTCCGCACACGCGACACCGATAGCCGGCAGCGCATCTCGCACATCAGTGTCGATCGACAACGCGCGAATCCGCCGATACGAATCCGCAACGGGAGTCAGCAACGTCCAGGCAGGTTGCACGTCGGCGGTGGCGGTCAACACCAAACCCAGCGCCGAAGAATTGAGCCGGCGCTGCGCGTCATTCAGCCGCGCCGGCTTGTCGAAGTCAAGGGCCAGAAGGGCATTCGCATGTCCGAGCAGCACCTGATCGATGTGGCTGAGTGGGCTCGCCCCGATGACCACCAATTCGCCGTACGATCTCGATCCCACTCGGATGCGTTGGTGCGCAACGGTGGTCGGCGCCCCGTTCAGTACGACGGTCGTCGTGCCCGCGTCGGCACCCGGCGGCACCGCGCTTCGGAGTTCGTCCAATACCGTGACATCGGCCGGCGGCGGATGACATGCCACCACCTCACCGACGGCATCCACGATCACCACCGTGGCGGCCAGCGCGCGGCCGAGTTCGCGTGCCACCGCGTGCGCTCCCCCGGTGATCACCGCCCGGGTGAGATGCGGCTGCGCCCTCGACACGCGGACGACGTCGTCGTACTGCAGCTCGGCGATCCGGGCCGTGACGGCTTTGACGATCGCGGCGAAGGGTGTCTCCAGCGGCACCTCGATCAACGGCAAGCCGATCTCGTCGGCCACGGCGATGAGATCCTGCGGCACCGCCGGGTGGGTCAAGCCAGTCGCGAAACCGAGACCCGCCACCCCGCAGTCGTCGAGCTCGCGCAGGTAGGCGGCCCGCTGCGGGGCTGTGTCCGGAAGCCTGATCCCGGTCGTGAGCACGAGTTCATTGCCCGACAACCAGCGCGACGGATCGGCCAGCTCGGTGGTGAGCACCACGTCGATCGGACGGCCCACGCCGGTCGCGCCACCCCGCAGCCGAAGCGCCAAACCCGTCTGAGTGAGCACCCACGCCACCGAAACCCGCACCCGGCGATTGTACGGAGTGGTGGAAAATTACCTCAGGAATGTACAGAACGGAGCAGGCCTCATCGGTGTGGCACAGCGCACACTTCTTAGGTGCAGCAGACTTCCCCGCAGGCTCCCTTCGGTAGCGCCTCCACCTCCCCGCGCCTGTCCAGGTCGCTCGGCTTGTGGGCGATTGTCGGCCTCGGCCTCGGCTACATGACGCCGATGACCGTCTTCGACACCTTCGGCATCGTGTCGGAAGAGACCAACGGGGTGGTTCCGCTTGCCTACATCGTCGCGCTGATCGCCATGATCTTCACCGCGCTCAGTTACGGACGGATGACCCGTGTCTTCCCCTCGGCCGGGTCGGCGTACACCTACGCCTCCGAGGTGATCCACCCCAATGTCGGGTTCCTGGTCGGCTGGTCCTCCCTGCTGGACTATCTGCTCCTGCCGATGGTCAACGCGGTCATCGGCCGGATCTACTTCGAGTCCTTCTTCCCCGACACCCCGTCCTGGATATTCGTCGTCGTCTACGTCGGGGTCGTCACCGCACTCAACTGTTGGAGCATCAAGGGCACCTCGAGCATCAACGGCGTGCTGGTGGTCTTCCAGGTCCTTCTCATCGGCATCTTCGTCGTCTTGACCTACATCTCCCTCACCCGAGGCATGGGTCAGGGCACCGCCCTGACGCTCGCACCGCTCTATCACGCCGGGGTCGACATGCAGGCGGTCATCGCGGGCGCCACCGTGGTGTGCTTCTCGTTCATCGGATTCGACGCCATCACGATGTACAGCGAGGAGGCGAAGTCGGCGACCACCGTCCCGAAGGCGATCGTCCTCGCGCTGCTCATCGGCGGCGCGATCTTCCTGCTCGGAGCCTGGTTCAGCCAGGCCGCCTTCCCCACCCTCGACGGCTTCGAGGTCACCGACGACACGCTTCCCGAGCTCGCGCTCAAGGTGGGCGGCGAGTTCTTCAAGATCCTCTTCGTGTCGGCCGCGCTGTCGGCCATGTTCGCCTCCAGCCTGTCCTCGCACGCCAGCGTGTCCCGGATGATCTACGTGATGGCCCGCAACGGCACGGGCCGGATCCCGCGGTTCCTGTCCTACATTCACCCGAGGTTCTTGACGCCGCTGCACGCCGTGCTCATCGTCGGTGCGGTGTCGCTGCTGGCATTCCGGTTCACCCTCGAGTTCGTGTCATCGATGATCAACTTCGGTGCCCTCATCGCCTTCACCATGGTCAATCTGACCGTGCTCCTGTACTTCGCCGTCCATCAGAACAAGCGGCACACGCCGGCGGAGATCTTCACCAACATCGTGCTGCCGGTCATCGGCATGCTGCTGACCGCTGTGCTGTGGCTCAACCTGCACTTCGACGCGCTGCTCTATGGCGCCATCTGGTTCGTCATCGGACTGACCCTGCTGATCTACGTCACCCGGGGCTTGCGCAACCCGATGACCATGCGAATCGAAGAGGAGACCCTCGCCGAAGAGGGCACCCCGATCCCCCATATCCAGCACGGCAAGAAGGGCGGTTCCCGATGACGCTCGTCGTGGGTTATCTCGCGACAGCCGGTGGGGCCGACGCCTTGTCGCTGGGCGTGCGGTTGGCCCGTACGCTCGGCACGGATCTGCAGGTGTGCTTGGTCCTAGCCCCCGACGACGTGACCACGCCCCGTCTGACCTCGGATCGGTACCACGAAGTACTGGCCGAACAGGGTTCGGCGTGGCTGGCCGAGGCGCTGCGCCAGGTGCCGGATGACGTCACGGCCGACGGAAAGGTCATCGTCGCAGAATCGGTGGCCGAAGCCCTTGGCGCAGAAGCCCTTCGGCTGGACGCCGAGGCCATCGTGGTGGGCGGCTCGGGCGGCGGGCTGGCCGGCAGCCTGTCCTTGGGCGCGCTGGTCGATGAGCTGCTGCATACCGCGCCGGTCCCGGTCGCGGTGGCGCCGCGGGGCACCCGCCACTCCGAAGTCGAACGCGTCCGATCCGTCACGTGTGCGATCGGCGACCGTGCCGGCGCACACCGGTTGCTCGACGCCGCCGTGCGGACGAGCAGAGCTACGGGCGCACCACTGCGGCTCGTGTCGCTGGTGGCACTCGACCAGCACGGCGCGGCCGGAATCGAGGCTGCCCGCGAACATGCTTACCGCACACTGAAGTCCGCGCAGGCTGCGCTTCCGGAGGGTTTCGCCGTGACGGCCGTCGTCGCGGACGGTGCGACCATCGAAGCCGCCGTGGACGAGCTCGACTGGGCGGACGGTGACCTGCTGATGCTCGGCTCCAGCAGGCTGGCTCCGCCCCGGCGCCTGCTCATCGGCTCGACCGCGGCCAAGATCCTGCGGGTGCTGCGGGTACCGATCGTCGTCACACCGGGCGAGGACTAGCCTCCGGGGGTCAGTCCGCGTTCTTGGCTGACTTCCGCTCGGCGAGCTTGTACTTCACCAGGGCGACCAACGCTTTCGGGTTGCGGGCCAAGGCACCTGCGGCCTGCAGGCCAAGCTTGGCCTTCTGCCCGAACGTCAGCTGCTGCTCTGGTTGCGTCACTGGCTCTCCTCTGTTCGCGATGGGATTCGAACAATAGCCTGCCGAAGCTCCGCGCCGTTCGGCACGGCGACTACCGTCCCCATCGCAGCGCCGCGGTGTGCACCGGGGCGTCCCACCACTGGGCCAGCTCGTCATCGAAGGTCATCAGCGTGAAAGAGGCACCGGCCATGTCCAGGCTGGTCACATAGTTCCCGACCAGGTTTCGCGAGATACCGATCCGCCGGCGGGACAGTTCATCGGCCAGATCGTTGAACAACAGGTAAAGCTCCATCAGCGGTGTCGCACCGAGGCCGTTGACCAAGGCCACCACCTGGCTTCCCGCATCGAGACCGAGGTGGGTCACCAGGATCTCCGCCGCCTCGGCCACCAGATCGGCGGCCGGGCGAAGGCGGTCACTGCGGCGGCCTCGTTCACCGTGGATACCGACACCGATCTCGATCTCGTCGGGACCAAGCGCCAGGATCGGCCCGGCTCCCGGAGGCGAGGAGGACGTCAGCGCGATTCCGAAACTCGCACTGCGGTTGACGACGTCCACCGCCGCGGCGTGCACGTCTTCCAGCGACCCTCCGGCTTCGGCGACCGCTCCGGCGATCTTGTGCACGAACAGGGTGGCTCCGGTCCCGCGGCGGCCGACCGTGTGATCGGAGCCGTCGACCGAGACGTCGTCGTCGACGAGCACGCTGGCCACGTCGATCCCCTCGGCCCGGGCAGCCTCGGCCGCGTGGCGGAAGTTCAGCACGTCGCCGGTGTAGTTCTTCACGACGTGCAACACACCGCCGCCGGCCGATGCCGCTCGGGTGGCGGCCAGGATCTGGTCTGTACTCGGCGAGGCGAACACCGCACCGGGCGCCGCCGCGGCCAACATTCCCACGCCGACGAATCCGGCATGCAACGGTTCGTGACCCGAACCGCCACCGGACACCAGACCGACACGGCCCGCACCCTGTGCCGTCGCCCGGCGGACGATCTGCGCGTCGGCATCCCACACCACCAGATCCGGCACCGACCGGGCCAACCCGGCCAGACTCTCCAGTGCCGCATCGGCGGGGTCGTTGAGAAATTGCTTCGTCTTACCGCTGCGGGTGTCCTCGATCGGTGCGGTGGCGCCGGCCGTCAGATCGCTGACATCGGGTACCTCGACACCGACCCCGCGTCCGGCGGCGGCAGCGATCTCGGCCACCGCCACCGCACCGGGATCGGGCGCGCCGATATTGCGTTGCGCCGAATAGGCGGCTCGGCCACGCTTGGCCACGAATTCCCGGGTGGATCGTGCGCCCTCGGCCGCGGCGACCGCGGCATCGGCGTAGGCCGCGGTCGCGTCGCCACCCTGCGCCGCGACCCGGGCGAGGGCGGCTCCGGCCGGCAGCAGGGCGTCGAGCAGGGTCTTGTCCCCGGGACCGCTCTGCCCCAACTCGGCGATCCCCGCCGCCGCGGCGTGCACCATGGCGCCGGCAGTGGCCACGTCGATCGCCTCGACCTCACCCGCCGTCGCTCCCGCTCGTTCACAGGCCACCGACAGCAGCGGCCCTGAGCTACCGCCCATTTCGCGATTCAGCACGGCACCCACTGCCCGCAGGAACGTTTCCGGAGACGAGCGGTCGAGGTCCTCCCACTGCGCCGCGACGCCGCGCGCGCCGCGGGCCAGGCTGCTCCCGAAATCCCCGTCACCGACGGCGGCATCAAGGCGGTCCCATTCGGCGCGGCGCTCCAGCGCGGTGTCGACGCAGGTTCGGATCAACGTTTCCAATGCGGTCCAGCTCATCCCGCTCACGTTACGGACGGGCGGGCCTGCCGCGCGGCCACACGACCCTAGACCTTTGGCGGGACTGGTCGTCCGCGCCGAGGTGTGCCGAACGTGCCCATAATTCAAGGAATGTTGTTCGACCACATCGACCATACAGACGGCGGCACCATGTATGGTCTGCTGTCATGAGCGGCGTGAGCTTCGACCTGTCCTCTGTGTTCGGCACCGTGGCCAAGGCCGTCCCCGAGCAGACCTTCCTGGTGTGGCGCGACCGGCGCTACACCTACGCCGAGTTCGATCGGCGGATCGACGGGTTCGCCAATTTCCTGGTGTCGGCGGGTTTGGGCGTGCACACCGAACGCGACGCCCTGGCCGGGCACGAGTCCGGTCAGGACCACCTGGGCATCTATCTGCGCAACGGCAACGAGTACCTCGAGTCGATGATCGGCAGTTACCGCGCCCGCGTCGCCCCGTACAACGTGAGCTTCCGCTACGTCGAGGAAGAGCTCGTCTACCTGCTCAACGACTCGAAGGCCCGAGCCTTGGTCTACAACGCCGAGTTCGCCCCACGGGTGGCGGCCATCCGGGACCGGGTACCGCACCTGGAGGTGCTCCTGCAGGTGGCCGACGCCTCCGGCCACGAACTGCTCCCGGGTGCGGTCGACTACGAATCCGCCATCGCCACGCCCGTCCCGGCGGGGGGCCTGCCCCAGGCCCGCGGTGACGATCTGTACATCCTCTATACCGGCGGCACCACCGGCATGCCCAAGGGTGTGCTCTGGCGCCAGCACGACATCTTCCTGTCCTCGATGGGCGGACGCCCGTTCGGCAGCGATCATGCCCTGAGTTCCTATGAGGAACTCGCCGAGAAGGCCCGCACCGCCGGAGGCGCGCTCGGCATGCTGATGATCCCGCCGTTCATGCACGGCGCCGCACAATGGGCCGCCTACAACGCCATCACGATGGGCGGCCGCATCGTGATCCCCGACGATGTCGAGCGGCTGCGCCCGGCCGACGTCCTGCGGCTGGCCGAACGCGAACGGGTGCTGACCATCCCGGTGGTCGGCGACGCGGTCGCCCGGCCACTGATCGAGGAGATCGAGAACGGCGATTACGACCTGTCCGGCCTGTTCACCATCACCAACGGCGGTGCAGCCCTGTCGCCCACGGTGCGGGAACGCATCCTCACCGCTCTTCCCCACGTCATGCTGCTCGACGCGGTCGGCGCCTCGGAGTCCGGAGCGCAGATGAGCACCTACTCCACTGCCGCGGCGAGCCGCGAATCCGGCACAGCTGAGCCGGCACCTGCTGCGGTGTTCAGCGCGCAGTCCGACACCGCCGTCGTCGCCGAGGACTTCAGCCGAGTGCTGCTGCCCGGTGAGGGCGGCGGATGGCTGGCCCGTCGCGATCTGATCCCCCTGGGCTACTTGGGCGACGCAGAGAAGTCCGCACGGACGTTCCCGACGATCGACGGCGTGCGCTGGTCGGTTCCCGGCGACCGGGCAAATGTGTTGGCGGACGGCCGGATCGAACTGCTCGGCCGCGATTCGGTGACCGTCAACTCCGGCGGCGAGAAGATCTTCGTCGAGGAAGTCGAGCGGGCCATCGCCGCGCATCCGAACGTCTACGACGTCGTGGTGGTGGGCCGCCCGTCGGAGCGATGGGGCCAGGAGGTGGTCGCCGTGGTCCAACTGGCCGACGGCGCCTCGGCCTCCGACGAGGAGCTCGCCGAGATCTGCGGGCGATCGGTGGCCCGGTACAAGATCCCCAAGGCGTTCATCCGCGAACCGAAGATCGTGCGCTCGCCGGCCGGCAAGGCGGACTACCGCTGGGCCGAGACGATAGCCGCCGGTGCGGTCGCGTCGAGCCCCTAGATCGCCGTCAGGTCCGACGGGACCACCAGCAGCGACCCGTCTTCCCGGTAGGGCATTCCCCGGGGCTATCCCAGTGCCTGGAAATGCCGCCGGATCCCGGCGAGCATCGATACATGAGCGGCGACGGCCTGACGTACCGTGAGCGCCGCCAGTACCGCCGGCGCCGTGATGTGGAGATGTTCGGTGAGCGTGGTGCCCTGGGCCGTACCGTCGAACGACACCCGGCCGAACAGGCGCACACCGGGGAACTGCCGCGCCTCGGTCAGCACCTCACCTCGAGCGGGGATATACAGTTCGGCCGCATAGCTCGCGCGTAACACAAGGCGACCCAACGGGATCCGATCCCGGACCCGGTAGGTCCGCAGCTGACCGCCACCGGGTGTCCGCCGGTGGCGGATCGGCCGCACCGACACCACGAGCGGATGCACCCGCGTGATGTTGGCCAGGTCGACATAGAAAGCCCGCACCGCAGCGGGCTCGGCGGGGATCAGGTCGGACACGATGTGCTCACTGCCGACGGTCCAACCCATCGCACGCTAACCGAGGATGGCGGTCAGGTAGGTGATGTCACCGAAGGCGGACAAGCCCTCGATCGGCGGCTCCAGTCCGTACGCGGCATACAGCTCCGAACTCTTGTGCAGGGTCACCGCCCAGCCCCGGTCGGCAAGGAACACCGCCGACTCGGTGCGCTCACCGGCGTAGAACAGCTCGGTGATGTCGATGTCGGTCGCGCTGCCGAAACCGTCGATTCCCTTGCCCTGCCACTGCTCCTGCGCAGACCGCATCTGATCGCCGATCCGCGCCAGCTCGTCCGGGGTGAGCGTGCCGGTGTTCTCGGCGGCGATCCGGCTGCCCGGGGCACTGAGCGCGGTGACGTTGTCCAGCAGGCGGTCCTGGGCATCCGGCGGCAGGTAGACGAGCAGGCCCTCGGCGATCCACGCCGTCGGCTGGGATGGATCGAACCCATTGGCCCGCAACGCCGCCGGCCAGTCGTCGCGCAGATCGATACCGATGGGCCGGTGCTCGATGGCGGGCGCGGCGCCCTGATCGGCAAGCACACCGGTCTTGAATTCGATGACCTGCGGCTGGTCCAGTTCATACACCGTGGTGTCCGCCGGCCACCTCAGCCGGTAGGCGCGAGCGTCCAGCCCGGAGGCGAAGATGACCGCCTGCCGAATGCCGGCGGCCGTCGCGTCGGCGAAGAAATCGTCGAAGTACTTGGTCCGCGCGGCGATCCCGTCCGACATCCGGTGCACATCGAACGGTGCCCCGTCGGTGTCGATCTCACCGCGGGCATACCGGGTGAACGCGTCCAGGCCGACCGCGGAGACCAGCGGTTCGGCGTAGGGGTCATAGATCAGCGGTCGAGGACCACGAGTCGCCATCGCCCGCTGCATGGCCACCACGGTCGCCGTCACGCCCACGCTCGAGGCCAGATCCCACGTGTCGTTGTCTGTACGTGCCATAGTTAGACACACTACGCTTAATGTCGAGGCCTCATTCTTGAGGCGGACCGACACTGGAGAGCACCAGCTGCAGGAAGGTGCCGTAGAGATCCTCGCCGTCCAGATGGCTGGCCAGGGTGATCCCGTCGTTGGTGGCCAGCAACACGCGGGCCAACGGCTCGGCCGGGATGCGTAGCGTACCGCCAAGCCGGGCAACACCTTTGGTGATGTAGTCCGCCAGCGATCGGATGGTTTCCAGCCGCTGTGCCGCCACCCGCTCCCGCGCCGCCGGGTTGCGCAGCAGAAACAGGGTGAACTCGTAGTTCAGGGCCGCCGCATGTAAGGCATCGGCCCCGCTGAGCAGTCGCCACCGTTCGGCGAAGCCCGTCACGTCGATATCGGCCAGCCGAGCATAGGACTGCATCACATCGGCGAATCCATCCAGGAAACGCTGGCGGTGCCGCTCGATGACCGCCAGGAACAACTCGTCCTTGCCGCCGAACTGGGCGTAGATCGCGCCGCGCGTGTAGCCGGCAGCGTCGGCGATGTCCTCCAACGACCCGGCGTACCCGCGTCCGGCGAAGATCTTCTCCGCGGCATCGAGCAGCACGGTACGGGTCTGCTCCATCCGCCGTTCCCTGGTCCAGCGCTCGGTCACCCCGTCATTCTTGCAAGAAATCACCACAAATACATTCTTGTATCTCAGATACGACTCTGTATCATCGTGACTGCCGTCACAACCCTGACGTTCTTCCCGGAAGGGATTTCATGTCCATCGATTCCGCACGATCCGCCCGGCCCGGTGACTGGGTCGACGCCGAAGGCCTCACCCCCGACGCCGCCAGCGCGCTCTTCCCCATGCAGATCCCCACCGAGCGGTACACCTCGCCGGAGTTCGTCGACCGTGAACGAAAAGCCATCTGGACCCGGGTCTGGCAGATCGTGGGACGCGTCGACGAACTGCGCAGGCCCGGCGATTTCAAGGAGTACCGGATCTTCGACCAGTCCTATGTCGTGATGCTCGGCAAGGACGGCGACCTTCGCGGGTTCGTGAACGCCTGTCGGCACCGCGGCAACGTGTTGCTCTCGGGCGCCGGCCAGGCCCGGCAGCGCATCGTCTGTCAGTACCACCTGTGGTCCTATGACCTGGACGGACATCTGCGCGGCTGCTCGAAACCCGAAATCGACAAGGACGCCCACGGTTTGCTCCAGGTGGCGGTCGACAGCTTCGCCGGATTCATCTTCCTCAACCCGGATCCGGATGCGGCTCCGCTGCGCGACTTCCTCGGCGAAGACGTCATCGGGATGCTGGAGCCCTATCACCTCGACGAGATGACGACGGTGCTCGATGTGCGAGAACCCTTGGAATGCAACTGGAAAGTGGTGATGGATGCCTTCGAGGAGGGCTACCACATCTCCGGCATCCATCCGCAACTGCTGCGCGTCATCGTCATCGATCCCACCAAGACCAAGTACCGATTCCTGGACCGACACAGCGTCGCCGTGGCCCCGTTCGAGGTCGCCCACGTCGCGGGCATGGGTCCGGAGAAGCAGGTGGAGGGCATCATGGAACTGCCCGAGACCTTCCCCGGTGTGGTGCGGGTACTCCCCCGCTTCACCGAACTCGTCGACACGTACCGCGGACCGGACGGCACCCTGGTCTTCCCCGACGGAGTGACCGGCCGCACCCTGTTGCAGCGAGCCACGCGCGACTCACTGACCAACGACGGTCTGGATGTATCCGGTCTCACCGATGAGCAGATGAGCGATAACCACGGCTGGGTGCTGTTCCCCAATTTCTTCATGACCATTCGCGCCGGCGAGGCGACGATCATCATGTCCACCCCGCATCCGGACGGTGATCCGAACCGCTGCATCTGGCACATCACCAGTTTCATGTGGCTCCCGCAGGAACACCGCGCGGCATTCGCCGCCGACCTGGTGGACGTCACCGAACCGGGCAGCTACAAGTATTTCGAAGCGCTGCAGCAGGATTACGAGCAGATGCCACGTCAGCAGCTCGGTCTGCGCAACGCACGCCTGGATCACATGGCATTGGTCGACGAGGAGGTCGTCATCGCCCATTACCACTCCGTCATCGACCGCTATCTGGCGGCGACCTGATGTCCCGGCGGGCCGATACCGTGCTCCGGTATGCCAAGACCACCGGGGACCTTGTCACCAAGGCCAAACAACCCGGCTTCACGGCCGCGGACTGGGCGCCCCTGGCTCAGCTCGTCGACACCGAGAACTTCCACCGGGTCGGAGCTTTCAAGGAGGAGATGGACTGGGATGCGTACGTGGCGTTCCTGACCGGCTGGGCCACCACCTCGGAATGGGAGTGCTCGTTCACACGGATCACCGAGCACGACGGCCTGGTGTTCCTGGAGCTCGAGGAACGCAGCGTGGTGGGCGATTTCCGCAGTGTGGTGAACTCACTCTCGGTCTATGAATTCGGTGCCGATGACCGGATCCGGCGGCTTGACCTGTACCTGCAGATGGCGCTGCCACAGTGATGCCGCCACTTCGTGCCGACCAGTGGGGCCAGCCGGAGTACGCCGCATTCGCGGCGCTGCTGAACCTGCCTGCCGACAAGGTGCCTCGCGCCGGATCCGGTGGGGCGCTGGACCCGCTGAACTTCGACATCATCGGGATGCTGGCCCGCCACCCCGAAATGGCCCGGGTTTTCCTGGGATTCAACGGGTTCCTGTTACAACGCGGCGAGTTGTCCGGCCGGCTGCGCGAGCTCGTCATCCTGCGGGTGGCGCACCGGCATCGATCGGCGTTCGAATGGGGCCAGCACGTCCGGCTGGGCGCCGCGGTGGGCGTCACCGCTGACGATGTCGCCGCGCTCACCGAGGGCAATGACGGTTTCGACGGCACCGACCGGCTGGTCCTGGATGCCACCGACGAACTGCTCGCCACCGGTCGTGCGGACTGGTCCACCTGGGAGGCCCTGGTCGACGCGCTCGGCGAACACGCCGCCATGGAGCTGATCTTCATCGTCGGCACCTACACGCTGACCGCGATGGCGTTCGGCACCTGGGGGCTACAACCGCAACCGGGCACTGCTGCCCTTCCGAAACGAGGAGACACCGCGTGAAGCTGGAAGACCGGATCGCCAAACATCGCCGGATGGCCGAGAGCTACCGCGACAAGTACGTCCTGCAGAAGGTGCAGGAGGGCGAAAGCTACGACGAATGGGTGTTCACCGACGACGCGGTCTACACCTCCCCCTACTTCGTCGCCGATCAGGAGCTCGTCCTCAAAGATGTGGCGACGCACTGGGATACCGCGGCCACCATCGAAGCCAAGGCCTACGGGGTGGAGTTCCCCGATTGGAAGCCCGTCGACTTCAAGGTCTGGCCGGCAGAGAACGGCTTCGTGATGCGCTACCGCTGGCAGGGCACCTCGCAGACCACCGGCGCGGTGATGGGCTTCTACTCGATCAGCTTCGTCGACACGAACGACGATGCCGAGATCACCCACTGGTCCACCTACGTCAACGACGAAGAGTACGGCCCGTTCCTGGAACTGGCCATCGACGCGCGCGGACCGTTCCGCCACGACGAGTACATGCAGGCCCTGGGCAAGCACTTCGCCAAGCACGGGCTGACGTTCGCATGACCGCCAGCGCCACCGACAGGGTGTACTACGACCCGTGGGACGCGGCCCTCAATGCGAACCCGTACCCGATGTTCAAGCGGCTCCGCGACGAAGCGCCGCTGTATCACAACGAGATTCATGACTTCTATGCGGTGAGCCGGTTCGACGACGTCAACCGTGCGCTGGTCGATCACGCATCGTTCAGCTCGGCCCGTGGTGCGGTGCTGGAGATCATCAAGGCCGGTGTGCAGATCCCACCGGGCTCACTGATCTTCGAGGACCCGCCCATCCACGACATCCACCGCAACCTGCTGTCCCGCGCCTTCACACCCCGCAAGATCAATGCGCTGGAACCGAAGGTCCGCGAGTTCACCGCCCGGTGTCTGGACCCCCTCGTCGGTGGCGACCGGCTGGACTTCGTCAAGGATCTCGGCGCGGTGATGCCGCTGCGCGTGGTCAGCGAGCTGTTCGGCATTCCCGAGGACTATCAGAGCCGGGTCACGCAAGACGGTGACAAATACGTGCGCACCGAACGCGGAGCTCAGATGACCGACAACCCCGACGGGCCCATCACCGACGGTCAACTGTTCGCCGAGTTCATCGACTGGCGGATCGGTCATCCGGCCGATGACCTGACCACCGAACTGCTCAATGCGGAGTTCATCGACGAGACGGGTGCCACCCGCAAGCTGCGCCGCGAAGAACTGCTGATGTTCATGAACGTCGTCGCGGTGGCCGGGTCGGAGACCACCACCCGGCTGATCGGGTGGGCCGGCAAGCTGCTCTCCGAGCATCCCGATCAACGCCGCCGGTTGGTCGACGACAGGTCCCTGGTACCGGGCGCGGTCGAGGAGATCCTGCGCTTCGAGCCGCCGGCGCTACAGGCCGCCCGCTACGTGACGCGCGATGTCGAGTTTCACGACTCCGCGGTGCCCGCGGGCAGTGCGATCATCCTGTTGATCGGTGCAGCGAACCGCGATGAACGCCGGTTCGGAGTGAACGCCGACCAGTTCGATGTGACCCGGGCGCCGCGCCAGCACCTGACGTTCGGGGTCGGCGCACACTACTGTCTCGGCAACGCGCTGGCACGCATCGAGGGCCGGATCGCCTTGGAAGAGATCATGAATCGCTTCCCGGACTGGACAATCGATCTCGACAACGCGGTGTTCTCGTCATCGTCGGTGGTGCGCGGCTGGGACAGCATGCCCGCCCACATCTGAACTAGGGAACGGGTGCCGGGGCAGGTGCCGGCGGCGGGAAGAGCGAGTTGATCGCCGCCTGAATCGGATCCACCGGCGGCGGTGCCGGCACGGACTCCGCCGGCACCGGGACCTCCTGCTGCGGCGCCGGGACCTGCTGGGGTTCCGGGACCTGCTGCTCGGGAACGGCCGGCACCGCGGCCGGTGGCGGGCCGGGCAGCGGACCAGGGGCCTGTTCGACGAGGGGCGCCGTGGCCGGCACCTGCTCGGGCGCCACGGCAACATGCGGCGGGACCTCGACGGGAATGACCGGGATAGCCGCCGGCTCGCCGGCTTGCAAGGGCACGATGGCTTCGGAATAGACGGGCGGCGGCGCGGCGGGCGGCTCCGGGTTCGACTGCTCGGGCACGACGAGCTCCTGAGCCTGCGGTACGGGAGCCGGGATCGAGCTGACGATCTGCGACGTCCCCGCTGCCGGGCTCACCGGCTGGGTGGCCGTGGCCAGCGGCGCCGGCACATCAGGGCCGCTGAACTGCGAGCCGACTGCCAGCAGTGCGATCACAGCGGTGACCGCCGCAGCACCGGCCATGGTCGCCAACCGTGCCGGTGACGCATCCCGAACCCAGCCGCGTAGACGATGAACTCTGCCGTCGGTCGACCCGGCCGGCACGGCATTGGTCGCCACCGCGCGGGCCGCGTCGTAGGCCGGGGTGAAGCGGGTCGTAGGTGCTTCGGCGGCCTCTGGTGGTAGAGCCACCGCCACCGTGAGGGAGTCGTCCGGATCGGCCGGCTCCGGCTCGATGTCCACATCGAGCAGAACCGACAGATCGGCGTCGGTGAGCGTCACCGCACGTGCCGCGGCGGTGTGAGCGGCGTGGTCCGCCGCCGCCGGGGCGGCATTCTGCAGCCGCACCGAACGGACATCGGCGTAGCCGCACTCCTTGAGCGTCGCGATCAGCTGCGCCGCATGCGCAGCCACGTCATCGCCCCAGGTAACACCGATGGATTCGATCTCGTGCCCGCTGGCCGACGCGATGGCCTGCGCTCCCCGAACCGCGGCCAGCGCCCGTGACTGCAGGTCATCGATGGTGGCGACGCTGAATGAGTCATCGTCGACGGTCAGTGCTTCGGGTTCCGCGCCGTCGACCAAGACCCAGCCCACACCGGCCGATGTCACCGACAGACCCAGTACCGTCTTCACCCCTGGCCCACTCCTGTCACGTTGTTCACACCGGCCAACCGTCAATCGCGCCGAGCATAGTTTGCTCGCTTCCGCGCGGCATCTTCTGAGGAAAGCGCGAATTGATGTCGTACTGGGACCTTCGGCGCTGCGCTCCACCTCGTTACCTGGGGCTGGGTACCCCGAAAGCCACGCTGCACACACCGTGGGCCGGCCCGCAGCGGCACCGAATGTTCACCGAGCGGTCACCGACCGGTTGCGGTCAGCGCCCGAAGCCGGCCTTTCGTAGCGCGTCAGCCATCGAACCCGACGACTGACGGGGCTCCGGGCGGGCTTGGTTGCCACGGTTCTGGTTGCGGCGTTCGCCACCATCGCGGCGGGGAGCATTGTTACCGCGTTCGGGCCGCTTACCCTGGCCGCCCTGCCCGGCCTGCGGATTGTCGTTGAGCCGTAGGGTCAAGCCGATGCGCTGGCGTTCGACGTCCACATCGACCACCTTGACGCGCACCACCTGACCCGACTTGACCACCTCATGTGGATCCGAGACGAAACGGTCCGACATCGCGGACACATGCACCAGCCCGTCCTGGTGCACACCGATGTCCACGAACGCACCGAACGCCGCGACATTGGTCACGACACCTTCGAGCACCATGCCGACCTTCAGGTCGGCCACCTTCTCCACGCCGGCGGCGAAGGTGGCGGTCGAGAAGGCCGGCCGGGGATCGCGCCCGGGTTTCTCCAACTCGGCCAGGATGTCGGTGACCGTCGGGATCCCGAAGCGGTCATCGGCGAACTCGGCCGGCTTGAGTGCCCGCAACGACCGCTCATCACCGATCAGCTCGCCGAGGGTGACCCCGGCGCGGTCCAGGATGCGGTGCACCACCGGGTAAGACTCGGGGTGTACGCCGGAGGCGTCCAGCGGATCCTCGCCACCGGTGATCCGCAGGAAGCCCGCGCACTGCTCGAAAGCCTTGGGCCCCAGGCGGGGAACCTCAAGGAGTGCCTTGCGGTTGGCGAAGGCGCCGACCTTCTCCCGATGCGCGACGATAGACTCGGCCAGCGATTCGGTCACCCCGGACACCCGCGACAGCAGCGGCACCGACGCGGTGTTCAGATCCACCCCGACGGCGTTCACGGCGTCCTCCACGACGGCATCCAGGCTGCGGGCCAGCGTGCCGGGGGTGATGTCGTGCTGGTACTGCCCGACACCGATCGACTTGGGGTCGATCTTCACCAGTTCGGCCAGCGGGTCCTGCAGCCGGCGCGCGATGGAGACCGCGCCGCGGATGGTGACGTCGAGGTCGGGCAGTTCGTGGGCGGCGTACGCCGACGCCGAGTACACCGAGGCGCCGGCCTCGCTGACCATGGCCTTGGTGGGCGCCGGTGCGCCCGCGGCCCGGATATCGGCGATGAGTTCGGTTGCCAGAGCATCGGTTTCACGCGAGGCGGTGCCGTTGCCGATCGCGACGAGCTGCACACCGTGGCGGGCGACCAACGCGGCCAGGGTGGCCTTGGCGTGGTCCCACTGCTTCTGCGGCTGATGCGGGAAGATGGCGCAGCTGTCGACCACCTTGCCGGTGCTGTCCACCACGGCGACCTTCACGCCGGTCCGGAAGCCCGGGTCCAGACCCAGGGTGGTGCGGGTGCCCGCGGGTGCGGCCAGCAGCAGATCCTTGAGGTTACGGGCGAACACCGCCGTGGCTTCCTCTTCGGCACGCTGCCGCAGCTTGATCCGGGCGTCGACAGAAGCCGAGATCATCAGCTTGGTACGCCAGGCCAGGCGCACCGTCGCGGCCAGCCACGGCGTCGCCGGACCCGGCGCGGTCATATCGATGCCGAGGGACTGTGCGACCCGGGCTTGGTAGACCTCGTCCTCGCCGGGATCGAAGGTCAGTGCGAGTGCCTCTTCCTTCTCACCACGCAAGACCGCCAGCACCCGGTGCGACGGCATCTTCTCCAGCGGCTCGGCGAAATCGAAGTAATCGCGAAACTTCTGTGCGGCAGCGCTCTTCGCGGCATCATCGGACCACGGCCGGGTCCGCAGGGTGCCATCGGCCCAGAACTTCGCGCGGACCTCGCCCACCAGTTCGGCGTCCTCGGCGGCCCGCTCGATCAAGATGTGCCGGGCCCCGTCGAGCGCGGCGGCGACGTCGGCGACGCTCTCGCCCAGGAATTCGGCCGCGGCCTCGTCCGGCACCACGGTGGGGTCGGTCAGCAACCGGTCGGCCAGCGGCTCCAGCCCGGCTTCGCGGGCGATCTGCGCCTTGGTGCGCCGCTTCTGCTTGTACGGCAGGTAGATGTCCTCGACCCGGGCCTTGGTGTCGGCGGCGAGCAGCGCGGCCTTGAGCGCGTCGGTGAGCTTGCCCTGTTCCTCGATGGAGGCCAGCACGGCCGCACGCCGCTGATCCAGCTCACGCAGGTACTGCAGGCGCTCTTCCAGGGTGCGCAGCTGGCCGTCGTCCAGGCTGCCGGTGGCCTCCTTGCGGTAGCGGGCGATGAACGGCACCGTCGCCCCCTCGTCGAGCAGCGCCACGGCGGCCGCCACCTGGCCTTCTGCGACGGCCAGTTCCTCAGCGAGACGGGTGTTTACAGATTTGACGATGTGTACGGCGCTCTGACTCACCCGGTGGACCCTACCGAATGGCGGCGACAGGACCCGGCAGCCCGGGCCGAACGCCGATCGTGAGGCGGCCGGCGATCAACGCCACCAGGAACGCCGCCAGCGCGGTGAAGCCCGCGGCCCCGCTCAGGCCGAACTTCGCCATCAGCAGCAACGCCACGCCGGCCACGCAGACCAGCACGCCGGCGGCCGTCGAACGAAGGCCGGTGGCGCCGGCTGGGGCGTCCCACCACGGCAGCGGTCGGTGCTCCAGCGGAGACAGAAGGGTGAAGAAGACGGCCATGACCACGGCGAAGACCACGGCACGCAAGGCGAGCAGCCCCCAGAATCCCGGCGCGTGCACGTCATAGGCATCCAGACCGACGGCGTGCAGACCGAACGTCGCCACCGCGATGGCGGGGATATGCCAGAGGTAGAGCGTCATCGCTCCCCCGTTACCCGTCGCGACGACGGCCCAGACCCGCGGGCGCTGGGCCCACCGCCCGACCGGCCCGGCGGCGGCAACGAACAGTAACGACATCCAGGTGCAGTGCAGGGCCAGCACCGTGGTGGGCGGCGAGACGTTGGAGATGCGTTCTGTGCCGGTGACCACCAGGGAGACCTCGTAGGGGCCGGCCACCACCAGCAGCACCTGACCGGTGCAGGCGACGGCGGCTGCCAGCAGCGCCCCGATCGGCCGGATCAGCCCACGGGCGTAGGCCACGCCGATGACGATCGGGATGAGCCAGACGAGGACGAAGTTGGGCAACCCGGCGTCGGGAGTGCCGAGAGCCAGGCGCAGGGCATCGAAGGCCGCCGCGGCGGCGATCAGGGCAGCCACCACGGCGGTGAAAGCGCCCAGACTGCGTAGCCGGGTCAGCGCCGGCACGAAGGCGAGCACCACCAGGTACACCCCGAGGAACCACAGCAGGGCGACGCATTCGCGGCCCAGGCCTGCCGCGGATTCCGCCCCGAGAATCGCTCGCGCGGCCAGCAGCGCGACCGCCCAGAACGCCAGATACCAGAACACCGGGCGGCACAGTCGCTGCGCCCTGGTGAACAGCCATGTGCCCCAGGTGCTCCGGTCCGGATGCCAGGAGTAGGCCCCCGCGGCTCCGCCCGCCAGGAAGAACAGCGGCATGACCTGCACCACCCAGGTGATCGGCGCCAGCGCCGGCAGTTCGCCCAGGATGTTGCCGATGCGAAGACCACTGCCGTCGATGGTCGCCAGCAGCAGCGCAGAGTGCCCGAAGATCACCACCACCAGGGCGGTGAGCCGGGCGACGTCGACGGCACGGTCGCGGCCCGGGGTGGCCGGGGCGGTGTTCGTGTTCACGGGTTCGGTGAGCGACATACCGTCAGCCTGCCCGAATTCGCGCCGACTGGGATGAGTAGGACTACGTGGTTTCGCACCGAGGGCGAGCGAAGCGACGGGGGGATTTACGGCAGCGAGGCGATCAGCGGGGTGTCGACACCGGCGGGCCCCAATTCGGCGGCGCCACCGGGGTTCCCCAGCGGCCGGTCCCGGCCTGGCAGCACATCGCTGAAGAACGCGGCGTTATCGGCCATGTACGGCAGCTGGTCCTCGGGCAGATCGGTCTCGTAATAGATGGCGTCGGCCTCACAGGCGATCCGGCAGGCACCGCAGTCGACACATTCATCGGGGTTGATGTACATGGTGCGGGCGCCCTCGTAGATGCAGTCCACGGGGCATTCGGCGACGCACGACTTGTGCTTGACGTCCACACAGGCGCTTCCGATCACGTAGGTCATGCCCGCAACGCTACGGCCGGATCAGCCCGGATTCGCCTGCCGAAGGCACTTTCCGGTAGGGACCAAAGTCCCTATTGACCACGGTGGGTATCGAGCGGCCGCTCAGGGCCGACTCGACGGCGGACGGCGGCGGGTGGCGCCCCACAACCCGACGCCGATGCCGACGACCGCACCGCCCAGACCGATCACCTGCTGGCCTCGCGTCAGTTCCTTGTGCACCGGAAGACCACCCAGCAGGTCGGCCGCGTCGGCGCCACCGGATGCCAGGAACCATCCGCGGGTGTCACCGCCGCGCAATCCGGCAGCGAGCAGCAGTCCGCCGATCAGCGCGTCGCGGTAGCCCATGGACCGCAGCAGCAGCCGCGCCGAGGGGCCAGGATCGTTGGGTTCACCCCACCACGTGTTGGCGCGCATCGGATCCACCAGGAAGGACAATCCCGATGCGAGTCGAATGCCGCCTGCGACGAGCGCCGCGCGATCGGTACCGGACATGGCCGACCTCACACCAGGATCGCGTTGTCGGGGACCAGGAACGGCTCCGGCATCGAATCGGTGGGCCCGATCACGCCGGCGCCGGTGAGCAGGCCGATCAGGTTCCCCAGCACGTTCGTCGTCTGGAAGAGCACGTCGGCGACGAACTGGACCGGCAGCACCGCGATCGACGCGATGGTGCTGATCAGGAAGATGCCCTGGTTGGCCACGGCTTGCAGCTGTGCGACAACCTGGTCGGTGAACTGGTTCAGGAAGTACGGGATCGAAGCGAAGATGGTGCGCACGCTCAGGCGCACCTGCGTGCCCAGATCGGGGTAGCCGATATCGGCGATCGCCTCCTTGAGTGCGGCTTCGACACCGTTGTCCGGGGTCGCGCCGGGGCCGTGCGCGGTCAGTGGCACACCGTCGAAATCGCTCGACAACGGCGCGCCGAAGAGACTCAGGATCGTCGGCGTGATGTCGGCGATCGAGTACTGCAGGTTGACTTTCCCGTCGCCGAAGTCTGGTCCATCAGCGACCACGAATGTCGTTGTCTCGGTGGGCGTCTGGAATCCATGCCCAAAACCGAGCTGCGGCTGGTGGCCGTGGTCGGTGACCACCAGCACCGTCCAGTCCTCCCCGGTCGCGGCCTCGCGATCGGCGACGGCCTTCAGAATCAACTGGAGGTTCTCATCGGTACGGGTCAGCGCGTCCGTGTATTGAGTCGACGCGCCGCCGTGTGCGTGGCCGGCCTCATCGACCTGGACCAGGTAGCTGAACAGGAAGTTCGGGACGTCCTCGTAACCCAGGTCGACGCCCAGGATCGTCTTGACCGTCTCGTTGGCCACCGCGGTATCGGTCTGCGACCAATCGGTGTCTCCGGCGACACGTGGGATGAGGACGGACTGATCCGCGCCATAGGTGCCCGCGCTGGAAATGTCGGTGATCACGTCCCAATCGGCGATGGTCTTGGTGACGGTGCCCCGGTTCCACGCTTCCAGCCGGTCGAACACCGTGTGCCAGACGTTGTACACCTGCGGGTTGAAGATGTTGTTGATCACGCCGCTCTTGGTATCCCATACGCCGGTCAGCATGGTCGTCCAGGACGGGTTGGAGATGGTGGTGTGCCCCTGGATGCTCGACGCACCAGCGGTGCTGGTGTCCAACAGATCCAGGAAGCTGTCGTTGTTGCCGTTGTCGTCGTTGCCGAGCAGCCGGCCCAGGCTGGTGCCGTCGATACCGATGACGAGGACATGCTGGGTCGGGGCGGCGGTGATCTGGCCGACCGCGTCACCGGTGCTGGTGCTCATGGCGCGGCTGCGCGAGGTGGTGGTGGCCGCGGTGGCACTGGACAGGCCAGCCGGCGTGGCGGGCAGCGGCAGCGGCAGCGGTAACGGGTCGGGATCGGGCGCGGGCGCGGCGGGTGTGCTCACCGCCAGGGTGGGTGCCGTCTTCACCGCGGGTTCCACGGCCTTGGCGGCGATCGGCTCGGCGCTGCTCTGCGGGGCGACGGCGGGCGCCGGATCGGGGTCCGCGGCAACGGTCGCCGGCACGGACAGCATCACCTTCTTCCGCGTGGACGTGGTGGAGCCAACCGCTGTCCCGGAGACCGATTCGGTTGCCTTGCGGACCTTTTCACCCGGTGTGCGGCTCTTCTTCGGTGTGCCGACGCCGCGTGTGGGTGTACCCGCCTTCGGTGTGGACTCCGCCGGGCGGTCGGCATCCTCGCCCGGTGTCGCACCGGTGGTGGCGTCCGTATCGGCTTTGGGCGCCGAGGAGGCCGCGCCCCCCTTGTCACTGTGGCTGTCACCGTGGCCGGTGTCGCTGCCCGGTGAGTCTCCGCTCGTACTGCTGGCACCGGTGTCGGCGGGGTCGGCATAAGCCACCGCGGTCGCGGCCGCCGATCCGGCCCCCGCGATCACCCCGGCCATGGCGACACCCAGGCATACCTGTTTGACGGTCTTCACCAGACATCTCCGATCCGATATTCGACACTGGAGGCTACGCGGCCACTGACAGGCATCACACAGTTTTCGGGGATCCGCGACCACGGCCGAGCCGAGATGCCGAACACCCGATGTTTGCCGGGCGCACTGATTACAGTGCTGTTCGTGGGCGCGAAGCTACTGGCCGGCGACCGGCGCAAGTCGGCCGGCCGTTGGCTGGCGCTCGCGGCCTCGTTGATGCTGTCCGCGGCCATGGTCCACGCCCAGAACACCTCGCCCACACCGGATGCCGCGGCGCGTGAGCCGGGTCGGACCTCTGCCACGCCGGCCGCTGCCCCGACCGTGACGACCACCGGAGCGGCGTTGCTGGCGGCCAGTGCCCCATCCGAAGAAGCCCGGGTATTCGACTATCCACTGGCAGCGGGCGTCGCCCCGGAGAGCGGGCTGCAGCTCAAGACGATCTGGGTGGCACGCGCCATCAGCATGATGTTCCCGGAGATCAAGACCATCGGCGGTTACCGGCAGGATCCGCTGAAGTGGCATCCGCACGGACTGGCCATCGATGTGATGATCCCGAACTACCATTCTGACGCCGGGATCGAACTCGGCAATCAGATCGCCGGGTATGCCCTGGCCAACGCGCAACGCTGGGGTGTGCTGCACGTGATCTGGCGGCAAGGCTTCTACCCCGGGATCGGTGCGCCGAGTTGGACCGCGGACTACGGCAACGAGACCGCCAACCACTTCGACCATGTGCACATCGCCACCGACGGCGGCGGTTATCCCACCGGACACGAGACCTACTATCTGGGGTCGATGCAGTCCTAGCCGGCACGGACGGTTCGGTGACCTAGTGCCCTATTGTCCCGGCGGGCTGTCCCGAAGACTGATCGCTTCATGCTCACCACGTCTCGGCGCACCGACAGGGGTAGGAATGATCGATTTCGAGTTCGACGCCACACAGTCCGTGATCATCATCCGTCCGCAATCTCGGCTCCAGGCAAGAGATTTCGATACGCTCGCCAATGCCGTCGACCCACAGATCGAGGCAGCGGGTTCCTTGGCCGGCATCATCATCGACGCTCCCACTTTTCCCGGTTGGGATGATTTCGCCGCGCTGATCCGCCACTTCCGTTTCGTCCGGGACCACCAGAAGCATGTCAAGAAGATCGCAGTGGTGACCGACTCCCCGATCGGGGATCTCGCCGAACACCTGGCGTCACACTTCATATCGGCGCAGATCAGACATTTCCCCCGCGGCCACGTCGAGTCGGCCCGACAGTGGATTGCGGGCACGTCATGACGCGCCTCAGCCGGAATCATGGTGTGCCCGGCGATCACGTTCTACGCTGGGGCCGCACCGCCGACCGCCGCAGGTTCGACGCCCCGATGGAGATGCACCCTGGCCAGTCATGACCCCGGGACTCGCTGGGAACGTTCCGGCCTCTTGTGGCTGAGCCGCGAAACGGGCCAGCAGGTGCTGCGGGCCGACGGCACGCTCGTCGGGCTGGTCGCCGACGTCTCCGTCGAACTCGATCAATCCAGCGGACCGCAGATGGTGCAGCGCCTTCTCGTCCGGCGCCGGCGAGCACCGGGCCTTCTGGTCCCGTGGACAGCGGTGGTCGAGTTCGGACGTCACGGCGTACTCCTGAACGACGGGATCGGCACGGCCGTCCCGTTCGGCCCGGACGGCGCCGGGCTTCGTGACCACGAGATCCTGCTTCTCCGCGACGTACTCGACACCCAGGTCGTCGACATCGTCGGGCAGCGCCTGGCCCGTGTTTCGGATGTGGTGCTCAATCGAACGGCGGACGGCCGACTCGAATTGGTCGGCGCCGAAGTCGGATTCGGCGGGGTGCTGCGACGACTCGGTCTGCACCGACTGGCAGTGCGCGCCGGCGACGACGTGGTGGACTGGACCGATCTGCATCTCACCTCGGAACGCGGCCACACCGTGCAACTCAACACGCCCCGTTCGGCCGTCCACCATCTCGACGAGTCCGGACTCGTAGCGCTCGTCGACCGGCTCGACGTCGAGTCGGCTGCCGAGGTTCTGGCGACGACGAAACCGCTTGTCGCAGCCCGGGTGATCCATGGCTCGGACCCGGTCATCGGGGAGAAGGTACTGCGAGCGATGCCCGGTGACCACGCCGCGCACATCGTGGCGGCGATGCCGTCCGCATATGCGAAGCGGTGGCTCGCCCGCCTCGCACGAGCACACGTCCATCCCGGCCGTCGTTCGCTCCGCTTCCAGGTCTGGCCGCGGCGCCGGCGGGCAACCGGCAGCAGGTCGCGATGAAAGGCTCGACGCGACGAAGGTGGACACTCGGGTCGCTGATGGCGGTGGTGGGACCGGGTCTGCTCGCGGGACTTTCGGACGACGACCCGGCCGGCATCACCACGTACTCGGTCCTCGGCGCGGACCACGGCTACCAGCTGCTGTGGGTCCTGTTGCTCTCCACCGTCGCGCTGGTGTTGTTCCACGGGCTGGCGGCGCGCATGGGCGTGGTCACGGGCCAGGGTCTCATCGGCCTGGTTCGTCAGCGCTACGGCGTGCGACTGGGTGGCGCCACCCTCGCGGCACTGGTCATCGCCAATGTCGGCACCACCTGCGCCGAGTTCGCCGGGATTGCCGCCGGAACCGAACTCTTCGGGATCAGTCGATATCTGAGCGTCCCGGCCGCGGCACTGCTGGTATCCGTGCTGGTGTTGCGGGGCAGCTTTCACCGCGTCGAGCGCTTCCTGCTGGTGCTGTCCACGGTGTTTCTGGCCTATATCGCCTCGGGTGTCCTCGCCCATCCAGACTGGCACGCCGCCGTTCACGGGCTGATCGTGCCGAGCATGCCCAGCGGCGGCGCGGCCGTCGCGATCGTCACCGCCACCGTGGGAACCACTCTTGCTCCGTGGGGGCTGTCTTTCATCCAGTCCTACGCCGTCGACAAGAAACTGCGGACCGCCGACCTGGCGCTCGAACGCGTCGACGTGATCACCGGAGCGCTGCTCACCGGAATCATCGGCTTCTTCGTCGTCGTGGCCTGCGCGGCGACACTGTACCGAAGCGGCCGGTCGATCCGGGATGCCGCCGATGCGGCCGTGGCGCTGCAGCCGCTCGCCGGAGGCGCGGCGTCGACCCTGTTCGCCGTCGGACTGATCGGCGCGGCCCTTCTCGCCGCCTCCGTGCTGCCGTTGTCGACCGCCTACTCGGTGTGCGAATACGCCGGAGTCGAGGCGGCGGTGGATGATTCGTTCGGCGAGGCGAAGACCTTCTATATCACCTTCGGGGGCGTGACGCTCATCGGTGCCACCGCGGTGCTCGTGCCGACCGCGCCGCTCGTCACCATCCTGGTCGCCACCCAAGTACTGAACGCGGTGCTGCTCATACCGATACTCATCGTGATGATCGGTATCGCCAGGGACCGTGACCTCATGGGTCGTTTCACCATCAGCCGGGCCGCCACCGCGGCGTACGTCGTCACGACGGCGGTGGTTCTCATCTGTGTCGCTGCGTTGGCGGTCACGACGGTGACCGGCTGAGCGGCGCTCAGCGGTCGGCGCTGCCCGCCGAAGCCGTCAGGTCGGACGTATGCGCAACCCGCGGAAGAGATATCGGTGGTTCGGCGAATTCCGCGGCCGCACCGACTTCGCGAGCGAAGAAGGCGCCGACATCTCCGATCGCGCTCATCAGCGGCGCCGGGAACACCACGGTGGTGTTCTTGTCCACACCCAATTCGACCAGGGTCTGCAGGTTACGCACCTCTCCCGATGTTCAGCAGTGGCCGTCGGCCGGACGCGAAGGGTTCGAGCCGTCGATGTGCGCGGCGTGGGTGATCTGGTGACGCACAATCGAGCGATGCACCCGTCGGCGCTTCGAGACAGCGCTGTGCGCTTCATCGTCGACTCCGACCCAGGACGATTGCGGCTGCGCAGCGCAGCGGCCACCACGCTGTCGCTGGTGCTGGCCATCGTTGCGCTGCTGACGTTCACCCGGTACACCCATCAGCCGGTCACCGTGGCCATGCTGGGCGCCATCGTCGCCATGCAGTCGTCGGCGGCGGTGAAGGACAAGCAGCAACACGACCGCGTCATCACGACGCTGTTACTGCCTGTGCCGGCGGTGGGCGCGGTGGCGCTGGCGGCGGGCCTTGCCCCTTTCGACTGGGTGGCCGATGTCGGGTTCATCATCGTGCTGTTCATCGCCGTGTGGGTGCGCCGGTTCGGCCCCCGGGGCAACGCGCTGGGCATGGTCTCGTTCATGTCGTACTTCTTCGCTCTGTTCATCCACGCCACCCCCACGCAGATTCCGATCCTCGCCGCCGCCGTCGGTGTCGGGGTCTGCGCCACCCTGTTCGTGCGGGTAGTGATCCTTCCCGACCGGCCGCGCGCCGAAGTGATCCACCTGGTGCGGGCGTTACGCGGGGTCTCGATCACGGTGCTCGACGCCGTCACCAAAGACCGCAAGAAACACGATCTGTCGGCGGTGCGCCGCCGGCTGGACCGCCTCGGCGAGACCGGGTTGATGATCGATGACTGGCTGGATCGGCACGATGCCGCGGCCACCCTCAGCGTCACCAGCGACGAGCTGGCGCTTCGCGTTTTCGATGCACAGATCTCCGTCGAGCAGTTGGCCGGTCTGCTGTGGGGCCTGGATGCTGCCGGCGAATGGACCGGCGGACTCGTCGACGCCGTCATCGCGCTTCGCATGTGCCTCCAGGACCATCCGACCCAGGAGGAGCTTCGTGCGGCCCGCAAGAGCGCGGCCGCGGCTGCCGACCGAGCCGACGTGTCCGCGGCCTCGGGTATCGCCACCGTCGTCGCCTATCGGGCGGTGCAGGCACACCTTGCCATTCACCACATCACCACCAACGCCTTGGGTGTCTCCCCCGGGCCCCAGTCCACGCCCGAACCAGAAGCCGTGGACGAGGACGAGGACACGGGCCTGGACCCCAGCACCAAAGCCGCCATCCAGGTGGCCGTCGCCACCAGTGCGGCCACCGTGCTCGGTGAGCTGATCTCCCCCGATCGCTGGTATTGGGCCGTGCTGACGGCCTTCCTGGTGTTCACCGGGGTCTCCACCCGCGGGGAGATCCTCACCCGGGCAGGGCATCGCATCGTCGGCACCATCGCCGGTGTGGTGGCGGGGGTCGTGCTGGCCACTCTGATCGGGCACAACCAGCCCGTACAGATCCTGGTGTTGGTGGTCTGTGTGTTCTGCGCGTTCTATCTGGTCACCGTCGCCTATGCCTGGTTGACGTTCTTCGTCACCGTGGTGCTGGCGATGCTGTACGGGTTGCTCGGCAATTTCAGCATCCAGGTCCTGGAGTTGCGCATCGCCGAGACCGCCGCCGGCGGTGCGGTCGGGATCGCCTCGGCGTATTTCGTCTTCACCACCGGCACCCGGGCGACGTTCGTCGAGAAGGCGGGTGACTACTTCGACCGGCTGACGGAAGTGATCGACGCCGGCATCGCCTCGGTGCTCGCACCGGGCGGGGAGACCGATCTCGTGGCCGAGACCCGCAGCCTCGACAACGCCCTACAGGAAGTCGTGAAGGCCGGCAAGCCACTGCAATTCGGACCGGCGGTCCGAAGCCGGCGCGGAGCTCAGCGCCTGGTGCGCGGCCTCCGCGCGGGGAACCGCTCGGCGCATGCCCTGGCCCGCGCCGGCGTCAATGCCGCACGCGCTGATCCCGCCACCGCACCGTCGGAGTCCACCGCCATCGCGTTGCGTAGGGCGGCCGACCACGTGTGTGACACCGTCGCCGGCGTCACCCGGATGATTGCGGCCGGCGACGCCGGAGCCCAGGACAAAGCGGCGACAAACGTGATCGCAGAGGTGATGGCGACCTCGGGTATCCCGCCCGGACCTGTCCGGGCGGCAGTGCGGGCGCTGAACAATCTGGATCGGACGTTGACCGAGGTGACCAGCCGAGTCTGAGTGTCTCCTGCGAGTTTCAGTAGCGTCCGCTGATTGCCGACGCGAGCGTCAATTGGTGGTCGAAAGATCGGGTCACCAGGAAGAGGCGCAGATGACCAACGAAGCTCTCGCACGCGGCAATTCATCGCGGTATATCGGTCGCATCGGCGGACTGGCCGCCGCACTCGGCATCGGCACCGTCCTGCTCGTCGGCGCCGACGCGGTCGCCTCGGCGCAGACCGGGCCGGCGGACACGGCGGCCGCCACGTCGTCGAGTACCGCACAGACCGCGCCGACGCCCCCCACCAAGCCGAAACCGCACACCGCAAGCTCCCGCCACCCCAAGAAGCCGGGCACCGATCCCTCGACATCACCCTCGGCCGAGTCGACGTCCAATTCACCTGCCACGCAATCGACCCCCGGCACGACGACACCGGCGGAGGGCAGCACATCCCCGACCGAAAAGGTGGCCGCCGCCGCGACCTCCACCGGCACCGCCTCTGCCACCGCCACCGTGTCGAAGACCGCGGCGACGCATGCGAAGCCCGCGGCCGTCCCCGCCACATCCGTCACGACGAACCCGATCACCGTCAATCCGACCCTCACGTTCAACGACGGCATCATCGACGGCAACGCGAACGCCACCGACAGCCGCGGGGTCACGTTGTCCTACACGGTCGTGTCCGGCCCGAGTCAGGGCGGAAAGATCGCCTTCACCCCGGAAGGGACCGCGGGCAGCTTCGCCTATCTGCCGTACGCCACGGTGGTGAAGTCCGGCACCGAGACGTTCCGTGAATTGGTCAGTGAAACCACGGCATTCGACAAGAATCTGGAGAACATCCCGCTTCTGGGTTCTCTGGTGTTCGAACCGATTCTGGACAAGCTGTACCAGACGAAGGGTGTCAACACCGCGCTCGCACCGCTCATCGGCTACGCGGTGGTCGTGCCGTACACCGCCGACCCGTCGGCGCTCAACGCCACCGGTGCGCCGATCGCGTACACGGTGAAGGTGAAGTCCTTCGACGGCACGCTGATCAGCACCAACTTCTTCCCTGCGTCTCATCTGGGCTCGGGCTCGGCGCCCACCATTCTGGAAGGGCCCGGACTGGGCAGCGCCGGGCTCACCGACCCGTACTCCGCCAACGGAATCCCGTCCAACCCAGGTCTCGTCCCGGGTGTCGCTCCGCTGCGCGACGCCGGCTACAACGTGGTCACGTGGGATCCCCGCGGGGAGTTCGCCTCCGGGGGCACCCTCCAACTGGACAATCCGTCCTTCGAAGGCAAGGACGTGTCGTCCATCATCGACTACGTCCTCAAGCTCCCGGAGACGGCTGACAACCAGCGGATCGGGATGGTGGGCGGTTCCTACGGCGGCGGTATCCAACTCGTCAGTGCGGCAATTGATCCCCGTATCGATGCGATCGTGCCGAGCATCGCCTGGAACAGCCTGAACAACGCGCTGTACCCCAACGCCGCATTCAAGACCTCGTGGGCCGCCATCCTGGTGCTGTCGCTGCTCGAAGGGGCCGCACGGATCAACCCGACGATCTACGGCGGTGTATTGACCGGGTCGCTGTTCGGCTTCCTCACCCACAGCGCACAGTCGCTGCTCACCTCAAGCGGCCCTGGCCCGCTCGTCAGCGCCATCAAGGTGCCGACGCTGTTGCTGCAAGGCACCGCCGACGGGCTTTTCACCCTGCAGCAGGCCGTCACCAACGAACAGTTGCTGGCCAAAGACGTTCCCGTGAAGATGGTCTGGTTCTGCGGCGGTCACGGGGTGTGCCTGAACCCCGGCAACGCCGATCAGGCCACCCTTCTCACCCAGGACACCCTGGCGTGGCTCGATCAGTACGTCAAGCAGGACGGTTCGCCGGCCGACATCATTCCGACGTTCCAATGGTACGACCAGAATGGGGACCTGCACTCCTCCAACGTCTTTCCGTCGGATCCGGCCTTCAACGGCACCCCCGTGACGGCCACCGGATCCGGTGGCACCATACCGATCATCCCCATCGTCGGCGGCGCAGGACCGCAGACCAAGGTCTTGAACCTGGGATTGGACGCCCTGGATGCCGCCCTGTTGTCGATCGCCACGGCCGCGCCGGCCAAGAATGCGATCAACCTGCAGGTGTCGGTGCCCGGTGGCGCCGAGATCGTCGGGGCCCCGCAACTGTCGTTCAGCTACGCCGGCCTCGGCACGAGTCGCACCGTGTACGCCCAGATCGTGGACGACGACACCGGTCTGGTGCTCGGCAACCTCGACACGGCCATCCCGGTCACGCTGGACGGGCGGTCGCATACCGTCTCGATCGCGCTGGGCACGCTGCAGGACATCGCCTACACCGCGGCCGCGGCGGGCAGCATCCTGACGTTGCAACTGGTCGGGTCGGCCACCCAGTACGAGAATCTCACCCAGTTCGGTGTCATCCACGTCTCCGGGATGACGCTCACCCTGCCCACCGTCGGCGCGGGGGTGGATACGTCGGCCGCTGTCTAGCGCGCCACCTGGAGCGGGCTCTGCGCGAGGTCCTCAGCCTCGACGGGGACCATCTGTTCGGTTCCCGCTGTGGTCACGTGGCATGCCGCGCATTCGCGACCCAACGTGACCTTGCGTATCCGCCGGTCCGGAAACAGTCGGTGGAAGCAGGCGAAGCAGATCTTCTGGGTCATCAGCTGGGTCTCCCGGTCGCGCAACCGAGTCAGCGGCCGCGACGGAGTGAGTCGATGAGCTTCAGCCGCTCCTTGAACAGGATCTCGAGCTCCTCTATCGAGCGGCGCTCCAGCACCATGTCCCAGTGGGTGCGCACCGGCCTGCCCTTTTTCGGCGCGGGTGCCTCGCCGTTGAGCAGGAGGCCCTCCATCCCGTTTCGGCACGCCCAGGTCGCGGGAATCTCGGCATCGCTGGCGAACGGTACGTCGAACTCCTTGCCGTTCGCCGTGCGGTAGCGCGCCACCTGGCGCGGCGGAAGATCGAGATTTCGGTCGGTCTCGTAGCTGATGGCGCCGAGGCGCGTGCCTTTCAGGCGACGGTCGACCATGGTCAGCGACCGATGACGATGGGCGGTGAGGTAATCAGTTCGAATTGCACAGCAGGCCTCTTGGGGTGCGGAGGGGGTGTTCGGCGGGAACCGCTACGCACCTATGACGCACTGTTTGCCTGATATGCCCGTTGACCGGAGGTTCTCCTGCCAGTCTAGCGCAGCACCGCCCGTACAGCCGGGACTGCGCGAATTACCCACGCGGTGGTCACAATCGGCTGTCACGTCATCGCACAACGCAGCGATTCACGTCGCCAACATCGGACTCTTCGGCGCGCCGGACCGGCGTCGGACGGCATTGGGCGAGATGATACGGATGTGGCTATTGATGCGAATGTGACGAACGACGTGCCGACGCCTCAGTCGTCTGACGACCAGACGGCCGAGGTGGCTTCCAGTCCGCAGCCGCAGCAGCGGGCCTGGTCGATGCCCAAGCCTCCGGTGACCCGTGGACAGGCGGACGCGGTGGGACGGATTGCGCGCAGTGGCGCAAAGTCCGTCATCACGCTCATCGCCGACATCGCTCGATACGGCGGCCGTCTCGCGCGCCGGCTGGCCCGTGCCATCGAGACAGTCCCGCCGGCGCTGCGCGTCCTGGGCCTGGTCGGCGTACTCACGCTCCTCGGCATGGTCGGCGCGATCACGCTGCACGATTCGCTCGGCCTGGCCTGCATCGTCGTGGTGGTGCCAGTGTGCTCGATCACCCTCGGTGCGCTCGGCCACCGCTGGTACGCCGAACAGCGCGCAGAGGGCGTGCAAAGCCCGGCAGCGAAAGCCTCGGCCGCGGATCTGCAGCGATCGGTCGAGTACGTCGACCACAAGCTCACCGTCGCACTCAACGCCTTCGGCGCAGAACGTCATCAGCACGCGATGATCGCGCTCTTCCAGGCCAAGACGGCGGTGGAACTCACCCTCGGAACCGAGCAGGACACCGCGAACCATATCGACGCGCTGTTGGCGGTGGACGACCACAACGCCCGACCGCGGATTCGCGCGGGCGCGACCGCGAAATCGTTGTTGCGGGAGAACACTTCGCTGGCGGCGTCGTGAACGACGACACCATCTCCGGCCACGTCGCGCTCGTCGAGGACGACTACACCCTGGTCATCAATCGCGGTGCGCAAGCCGGCGTGACCGCGGGCATGATCTTCGCGGTGCACTCGGAGTCGGTCCAGATGATCACCGATCCTGAATCCGGCCGGGAATTGGGCAGGCTCACTCACGAGAAGCTTCGGGTGCGTGTGTTCGACGTGCATCCGTTGTTCTGCCGCGCACACACTTTCGCCCGCACCGACGACTTCTACGGCCTGTTCCAGGCGACTGCCGTGGTGACCGTCGACGTCGGCGACAGTGTTGAATCGGTGCGCAGCGTTGAATCGGTGCGCAGCGTCGAATCGGTGCGCAGCGACGCGGTGACCCGCCAGGCGACGTCCGGGTAGCGGGCGTGGCCGCGGCTCGGTGGCCGGGACCGGCCTTGGTCCTTGCGGGCGCTGGATTCCTGATCATCGAGGCTCTCGCGGCAACCGCATCGATGTCACTCGGATACTCCTACGCCCGCAACTACATCAGCCAACTCCAGCTGGCGCCGTACCCATACGGCGCGGCCATGAGCGCCGCGTTCGTACTGAACGGTGTGTTGACGGTGGCCGCGGCGGTCGCGTTGCGGCAGCGTCAGCCGCCGGGAGCGGGGCGGGGCGTGCTGTTGGCCCTGGCGCTGACCTACGGTTTCGGGATTGTGCTGGCGGGGATCTTTCGGGGAGACGTCGCGCCGCAGGTGCACAGCATCGGTGCCGGCTTGTGCATTCTCGCCGGCAACCTCGCCCTACTCACGGCGGCCTGGTTGCTGCACCGACGGGGACGCACCACGGTCGCCATCGCGCTGGGGTTGCTCGGGTTGCTCGGATTGACCGGAACCGTCCTCATGCTCACCGCCACCCTCCCCGATCACGCCGGGGTGGTGGAGCGCATCGCGGTCTACCCGAACCTCCTCGGCCAGGTCGCCCTCGGGATCGGCGCGATGCTCAGTCGAGACAGATTGATGCACAAGGACATTCCCCACACCAGCCGTTAGAAGTTGACATCGGTCGTCGAACATGTGTTCTAATGGCTGTCACGCCCGCCTCGTTTCACGGGCCCATGCCCAGAAGGAGTTCGCCGTGACGACGACCATAGCCGCCCCCGACGCAGAGCTGCAGGCTGCCGACTTCTCCCCGGCCGCCCCCGCCGACAGCAGCGCCCCCGCGAGCGCACCCGCCGCACCCCCGGCTCCGCTCGCCGAAAGGCCAAAGGCCGCAGCCAAGAAGACGGCCGGGAAAAGGACGAAGACCCTCGAGCTGACCCTCACGGTCACCGGCACCGCCGACGGGGAATGGCGTGCCGAACTCAAGCAGGGCGCCACCTATCTGGCCCGTGATCTCACGGTGGCGGCCGCCGCCGTTTCCCGCGCGGCCAAGGAACTGCACGAGGATCTCGCCACCCCGATCGATGAGGTGATCGAGGCGGCGCGCTCCCAACAGGCAGCCCGGGTCGCCACCCTCGAAGCCGAACTGGAAGCCGCCCGTAAGGCGCTGGCCGAACTGGTCTGAACCGGGGCGAACCGTCCACCCGATCGGTCGTCTGATTGCGTGTGCCGTAGCGGGTTTCAAGACACCGGGCCACAGACAAACGTGCCTCTATGACCGTGCGACCCGCGAAGGCATACAAACTCG
This sequence comes from Mycolicibacterium fluoranthenivorans, assembly GCF_011758805.1. NCBI lineage: Bacteria > Bacillati > Actinomycetota > Actinomycetes > Mycobacteriales > Mycobacteriaceae > Mycobacterium > Mycolicibacterium fluoranthenivorans. The sequence continues at coordinate 3,599,415 of NZ_JAANOW010000001.1, forward strand.
CGCCAGCGCGGCCTGCGACGCACTGGCCGCCCGAGTTCGCGTCCGGGAACTTCGACACCGCCAATCCGGACCGCGAAGTTCCGACACGCACCCGTCGATATCCAGCACGAGGCGACACCATGCCCCGCAGCAAAACTCCATTTGGGCAAATTTGCTTGCGCGTCAGGCATACGATGCCACCGGCATACAGCGTCCATATCACGACACATGGCTACCTCTGTCTAGCGCAGCTACATGAAATGGTCGATAACACAGTAACTTCCAAGGTCGACGCCAGATTGAGTTGGTACCGTTGGGCATGGCTTCATGGGGACGGGTCTGGCGGCGACCGCCAGTCGGTGACATCGACGTGGCGACCGAGCCGCGGCGTTCGGCAACGCAGCCCGCGCACGATGCGACACCGCACAAGGCGGCCACCCGAAACACCGGCACCAACCCGCAGGGTCCATTCACCTTCTGCGCAACGCTCACCGAACTGGCCGCAGAACACGTCCGGTTGCGTCGCGCCAATCACACGTCGACGGCCGGCATCCTCGGGAACGCAGACGCCAACGTGTCACTGACCAGCTACGGAAAACGTATCGACTCGGTATGGAAGACCATCGAGTCCATCGGGGCCGGCGAGGTCAAACCTCGTCGTGTCATCCTGTGGCTTGACGACCCGGCCGCCATGGCGGATCTGCCGCCATCCCTGAGACGGCTTCAGGCCCGTGGGCTGGAGATTCGCAGCTGCCCCGATTACGGCCCGCACAAGAAGTACTTTCCCTACGTCAACGAGATCCTGCCGGAGCAGCCGGACCAGACGCTGGTCACCGCCGACGATGATGTCCTGTACCCGGCGAATTGGCTGAAAGATCTTCTGAACGTGCATGACCCGCGCGAAGTTACGGCTTTCCGGGCGCGGGTCCGCAGCGACGGCCCGTACCGCACATGGCCACTGTGCACCACCACCGAAGCCTCCGACACCGTGTTCGCAACCGGCACTTCCGGCGTCGCGTACCCGCCGGCAGTGCTTCACACCTTGCAGGATCGCGGCGACGAATTTCTCCGAGTGTGCCCACGGGCCGACGACTTCTGGCTGCACTACGCCACCGTTGCCGCCGGCATCCAGATTCGGCAGGTTCGCGACACCGCCGCGTTGTGGTGGTCGACGCCGATCGCACTGAATCGCGGGCTGTGGGACGGCACCGGGGCCGCGAACGACGCCATCGCCGACGAGACGCGTCGGTACTGGCTGGCGGCCTGAGCTTCGGCGGCCAGGATCCGGTCACTGCCCGCGCTCTGACCGTATGTCCGCAGCGGGTATGGACAGCGTGAAAGTGGCTCCGCCACCAGGGGTTTGCGCGACGCTGATCTCACCACGGTGCGCATGGGCGATCTCCCGCACGAGTGCCAAACCGATACCGTAGCGGCGCGGGCCACCGGTCATGGTGTGCGCGTGGCCGTGGGAGAATCTGTCGAACAAGGTGTCCATCGCGGCACGGTCCACTCCGACTCCGTCATCCTGCACATCGATGACGGCACGATCGCCGTGACGACCGACCCGTAGCGTGATGGTGCCACCCGGGTGCTGGTGGGCCAGTGCGTTATCGACAAGTGCCGATATCGCCCGGCGCAGTGCGGATGTCGATCCCAGGACGACACAGCTCTGCCCGTCATCGGTGCCGTCTTCGACAACCAACCGCACCCCCGCCGCTTCGACGTGCTGCGCCATGCTGGCGTGCACGGCATCGGCCAGCCCCGCGAGGTCGATTCGATCGCGGGGCGCGGCGCCCACCGTCATCGACGCCGAGGCGAGCAGGTCTTCTATCACCGCACCGAGAGCGCGGGTGTCAGAGGCAAGAGCCTCGATCTGATCTTTGGCGGCGTGGGCGTCCCCGTCGTCGAACTGGCGAGCGAGCATCTGCACCCGGGTGTGCAGCACCGTCAGCGGCGCACGCAGTTCGTGTGAGGCATCGGCGACGAATCTGCGTTGCAAGGCCAGGGCTTCGGTCAGCGGCCGGATGGACCGCCGGGTGAGCAGGACCACGACCGCCACGGACACCGCGATTCCCGCGAGCTCGGCGATGGCCAGCGACAGCAGCAACCGACTTCGACTGGCCTCGTACGGACGCAGATCGATCAATGCGACCACTCGGCCCTCTGGTCTGTCCGCCACCAACCCGCGGTAGCGCGTGCCACCGATCTCCGTGTCGAACGCCCCCGGGGGTCTGGCCAGCAACTCCGCCACGGGCAGGCCATCGGAGCTGGCCTCTTCCTTGCCGGTGCGATCACGCAGTACCAGCATCATCCCGGTCGGCGGATCGGTGGCATCGTCAGCGGTCGCGGCGACGTTGCTCAGCTGCGAGGTGATCTGCTGGCTCTGAACCCGGGCGTCGACGAAGAACACCGCGGCTCCGACGATCAGCAGGACCAGGGTCAGGGCGAGCGAGGCCTGTAACGCCGCGACCCGCCCGGCGCGCCGGACGACTGTCAGGTCACCGTCCGACATCAGCCCGGCCCGAGCCGATAGCCGATTCCGTGCACCGTCTGCACCACTCCCCTGCCGAGTTTGCGACGCAGATAGTGCACATAGGTGTCGACCACGCCCGCGGAATCGGCACCCTCGAAGGCGATCTCCAGCAGTTGACGGCGGGTGAAGACTCTCTTGGGCGCACTCATCAACGTGGCCAACAGTGTCATCTCTCGTTCGGAGAGTTCGACCACGCGATTGCCGACGGCGCTGCCACTGACCGTCCGAGTGATCCGGTCCAGGCACAACCCCCCGGCACGCAGCGTGGAACCCCCGTCCGGGCGCCTGACGAGGGCACGAACCCTGGCGAGCAACTCAGGTATTTCGAACGGCTTCACCAGATAGTCCTGCGCGCCGGCGTCGAGCCCGTCGACGCGGTCGGCGACCGATCCCCGTGCCGTGAGAAGCAAAGCGGGAGTGGCGATGCCGCGGGACCGGAGCAGCGCGACGAGGTCCGATCCGTCCATCACCGGAAGTCCACGATCGATGATCATCGCGTCGTAGCTACCGGTGAGACCGCTGTGCAGACCTTGTTGCCCGTCCGCGGCGACGTCGACCTGATAGCCCTCATCGACGAAGAGGTCGGTGAGCAACCTGCTCAAGGCCGGGTCATCCTCGACAACGAGCAGCAGCGGTGCTGATTGTCCGTCGCTCACCCAGACAGCGTCCCATGCCGGTTCTTGGAAGGTTCGAAGAATCCGGTGCCAGCATTCGACGCATGAACTCACCTCGATCGGGCTTCCACCGCGCCACCGCGGCGTCGTGGGCATTGGTGGGTCTCGGTGTCGCCGGGGTCGCCGGGGCTTCGTCCCTGGCTTACGCGGATACCTTCACACCTGCGGCGGAAGCCCCCATCGAGGTCGCGGTTCCCGTCGCTCCCGAGGACGTCGGGCCCCCGACTGGCCCGGATCTCCCTGCGGCGCCCGACATCGTGACCACACCGGTCGACCCGACACCGGCGCCCGTCGCAGTCCCGACGGAGCCCACCCCGACTCAGATACCGACGCCGGTCACCACCGACGCGCCGGTCCCGCAGTACACCCCGCAACAGACCTACGAACAGGCACCCGCGTACGACACCCGACAAACACGAGTTCCCGCGCCCACCAAGACCGCCCCGCCGACCACGCGGCACGTGAAACCGCCGACGACGGTGAATTCCCCGAACTACTCACCCCATGTCACGATCTCGCGCGGCTCATGACCATCACGCAGCAGCGACACCTCGAGTCCGCCTGTGCCACCGCCGAAGTGCACTGGCGGCGGTGGACAGTGGACATGCAGGTCATCGTCACGGACCCAGGCTGCCTTGCCGAGGCACGCCTGACCGTCGATACCGAACTCGACGCCGTCGAAGCTGCCGCCTCCAGGTTTCGAGCCGACTCCGAAATCAGTGCGCTGGCAGCCTCATCGGGGCAGCCGACGGAGGTCAGCGAGTTGCTCGCGGAGATGCTGGGAGCCGCCCTGCAGGCAGCACGGCACACCGACGGGGATGTCGACCCGACCATCGGCGCCGCAGTGATCGCGCTCGGCGATGACCGCGATGACATCGCGCTCGATTCGCCGGTACCGCTGGCAACGTCGGTCACGCGGCCGGCGACATGGTCGATGGTCCACATCGACCATCGCACGGTCACGGTGCCCGCGGGCGTCGTGCTCGATCTCGGCGCCACGGCCAAGGCCCTGGCCGCGGATCGCTGCGCCGCGCGGGTCCACGCTGCCACCGGCTCCGGCGTGCTGATCAACCTCGGCGGCGACATCGCCACCGCAGGATCGGCACCCGAAGGCGGTTGGCCGGTGCTGGTTCACGACGGCGATGACGAGCCGGCGTCGTTGGTGGCCCTGTGTTCGGGTGCAGCCATGGCCACCTCGAGTACGGTGCGCCGCACATGGCGCCGCGGTGGGCAGCGGCTGCATCACATCCTGGACCCGCGGACCGGCGCGTCCGCGGATCCGGTGTGGCGAACGGTCACCGTGACCGCCGCCAGCTGTCTGGCCGCCAATACCGTCAGCACGGCCGCGATCATCCGCGGCCGACGCGCACCGGACTGGATTCGCCACCAGAGCATTGCCGCACGGCTGGTGGACTGCGACGGGATCGTGCACACCCTCGGCGGGTGGCCTGATGACGCTATGTGCAGGCCCCGATGACCAGCGAAGCGCTGTGGGCGCTGGGCCGCGGCACCGGGATCACCGCGCTCGGTTTCCTCACCATCTCGGTGACGTTGGGCATCGCCACCCGCTCCGGCCGTCCGTTGCTGACGCTGCCGCGGTTCGCCGTCGCCGATGTCCACCGCTTCGCCGCACTGGCGGGGACCCTGCTGGTGACCCTGCACCTCGCCCTGCTCTTCGCCGACCCCTACGCCCAGCTGCGCCTCGTCGACTTCATCGTGCCGTTCCTCGGCGCATACCGCCCGTTGTGGCAGGGGCTGGGGACGCTGGCCTTCGACCTGCTCCTCGTCGTGATCGTCACGAGTTTGTTGCGGCATCGACTGGGCCTCAAGGTCTTTCGCATCGTGCACTGGGTCGCCTATGCGCTGTGGCCGGTCGCCCTGGCCCACGGTCTCGGCAACGGAACCGACGCGGGACGTCCCTGGTTCTTGGTGTTCGCCGGATGCTGCGTGTTGGCGGTGGCCGGCGCGCTGGCTTGGCGGCTGCACTCCAACTACACCGAATACGCCGGCGCACGCCTCCCAGGTCGCCCATGACGACCACGCGCCTGCTCACCGGCCACGGACCCGGACTGGCCGTACACCGGCAACGCCATGGCGAACTTCCCGCGCCGACCGCCGCGTCGCTGGCCGACTGCCTGACCGACGCAGGCCTGACCGGCCGCGGCGGCGCGGGCTTTCCCACCGGGCGCAAGATCGCCGCTGTCACCGGCCGTAAACCGGTAGTCATCGGCAACGGCGCCGAAGGTGAGCCACTGAGCGCGAAGGACGCCACCCTGCTGACCCGCGCGCCACACCTCGTGCTCGACGGGTTGAGTGTCGCTGCGACGGCGGTCGCCGCGGACTCGGTGGTGATCTACGTTCCCCGGCGCGCGATCGCGGCCGTTCGGGTCGCCGTCGCGGAGCGGGCCGAGGCGCACCTCGATCGTCGACGGATCACCGTGGTCGAAGCTCCCGACCGGTTCGTCGCGGGGGAGGAATCGGCGGTCGTCAGCCGCATCGAGGGCGGCCCCGCATCCCCCCGCGACCGGACGGTGCTGACCACGACCTCGGGGGTTCGGCGGCGGCCCACATTGGTCAACAATGTCGAAACCCTCGCCCATATCGGGCTCGTCGCCCGCTACGGTCCGGCCTGGTTTCGCGCTGTCGGTGACAGCCTGGAGCCGGGCACCATGCTCGTCACCCTGTCGGGCTCACTCGCGCAGCCGGGCGTGGTGGAGGTACCCACCGGATCTCGGCTGACCGACGTGCTGACGACGTCCGGGCGCACCGACCTTCGCATAGTGCGCGCCGTCCTGGTGGGCGGGTATCACGGCAGCTGGATTCCGGTCGGTGCGCTGACCGCACAGCTGTCGCGCGCCGGCCTTGCCGCACTCGGCGCGACGCCAGGCGCAGGCGTCGTCCACGTGCTCGGGCGTCACGAGTGCGGCCTTGAGCGCACCGCCGCCATTGCGTCCTACCTGGCCGGCCAGAGTGCGCGCCAGTGCGGTCCGTGCCTCAACGGCCTGCCGCGCCTGGCGCAGCTGCTCGACCAACTGGCGTTCGGAGCGGTCGACGACGCCTTGGTCGACGAACTCCAACGGACCGTGCGTCTGGTCGACGGCCGCGGTTCGTGCCGTCACCCGGACGGGACTGCCCGCATGGTGCGCACCGCGCTCACGGTGTTCGCTGGCGACATCGCCCAGCACCGCCGCGGTCGCTGCGAAGCGCTGCCGGCCCACGCGGACCGCCACGTGCGAGCGATATCGTGACGGCATCGTCGGCGCGCTTGCACATCGACTGGACCCGCTGCGACGGGCGTGGACTCTGCACCGAACTGCTCCCCCGTCTGCTGGACCGCGACGACTGGGGTTATCCCCTGGCTCGCGACGGCGCGCGCGAACCCTCGGTGCCCGCGCGGACGCTGGCCGATGCACGCCGCGCGGTCAGCCGGTGCCCACGGCTGGCCCTGACGCTGATCACCGAGTGAACACCCCCGACACATGACCAAAGGCCCTAGTCGCCAAGGGGATCACCACCGAAGCTGAGAGGGTGTCCCCGAGGGAAGAGTCATGACCAGTCACCACCTCAATGCACTGGAGGCCGGGTTCCTGCAGGCCGAGGATGCCGACGGCCACACCAGTCTGGCCCTGGGTGCGGTCGCGCTCCTGAGCGGGCCGGCGCCCAGCCACGATCACCTGTTGACGGTGCTGGCGGAGCGCGCCGCCCGAGTCCCCCGCTGTCATGAGGTACTGCGCGAAACGCAGATGGACCTCGTGGCACCGCGCTGGGTCGAAGACGAGGGGTTCGACATCGCCCACCACGTCCGCCGCGTCGCGGTGACGGCACCGGGCGACGACGCCGCGTTGTTCGCCGTCGTCGCGCAGGTGATGGAGCGGCGCCTGGACCGCTCGCGACCGTTGTGGGAATGCTGGGTGATCGATGGGCTGGCCGGTGACCGATGGGCGATGCTGATCAAGATCCACCACTGCGTTGCCGACGGTGTCGCCGCAACGGCGATGTTGGAGGAGCTGTGCGACGACTGGGCGCGCACCGCGCCTGCCGCCGACACTTCCGAGCCGACGACCAAGCCTTCGGGTAACTGGACCATGAACCCGGTCGGATGGATGCAGTCAGCGTGGCGGATGTCGGCGCGCGCGCCGCGGGCCGCGCTCCGCGTCGCGAGCGGCGCCACCGAGCTGGCGACAGCACTTCTGGAGGTGTCGCCCAAATCCTTCACCGGGCCGTTGAGCGATCTGCGGACCTATAGCGCAGCCAAAGTGCAGCTCGACGACGTGCGCATGATCGGTGAGCGGCTCGGTGTCACGGTGAACGACGTGGCGCTTGCGGCGATCACAGACAGCTTCCGCTCGGCGATGCTGCGGCGTGGCCTCACCCCGAGGGCTCATTCACTGCGCACCGCCGTGCCGGTGTCGCTGAGATCGGCCGACGCCCTGCACATTCCCGACAACCGGATCGCGGTGACGTTGCCGCAGTTACCCGTCGAACACGCCGACCCGCTGCGGCGACTGCAAGCGGTCCACGACCGCATGATGTCGGCCAAATCCGGGGGTCAGGTGAGTGTGGGCGCACTGGCCGTCGCAGCGGCGGGGCTACTACCCTATGCCGTCACGGCACCGGTGGTGCGGTTGCTGACCCGACTGCCACAACGCGGAGTGATCACCGTCGCCACGAACGTGCCCGGCCCGCGTCGTCGGCTGCACATCGCGGGGTGCGAGGTGCTCACGCTGCTGCCGGTGCCTCCGATCGCCATGCACCTTCGCACCGCGATCGCGATCCTGAGCTACTGCGATGAATTGGTATTCGGGGTGATCGGCGATGCCGACAGCCCGCTCAGCCCGGAGGAACTGGCCCGCGGCATCGAAGCCGGAGTGGCCCATCTGGCCACCATCGCTGCAGCTGCGCGACATTCGCGACGGGTGGGCAACCTCCTCCTGTTGGCCGGATAGTCCGCAACTCCGAATGATTGGAGATGACCATGTATTTCGACCACGATATGGGCTGGTGGGGTTACGCCGGGATGGGCATCGGCATGGTGGTCTTCTCGGCTGCCATTCTGTTCGGAATCATCGTCGCGGTGATATACGCAGTCCGGGACCGTTCCGCGATCGCCCCACCGCCGCCCCCGACCGCAACGGAGATCCTCGCCGCCAGATTTGCCCGCGGCGAGATCGACGAAGCGGAATACGGGCACCGGATGGCCCTGCTCCGCAGCTCGGCCCAGCACTGAGAGCGGCCCAGCACTGACAGAGTGTGTGGGTCCTCGACGAGGATCACACCCGCGAGCCCTTCAGAGGGCCGACACGCTGCCCTCGAGGCTGCGGGCGAGATCGGACAGGGCACGCGTCACCGCCACCTGACTGCCCGATCCACCAGGTCCCTGCTCGCTGGGCGCCAGCCGGGCGAGCCCGGCACCCACCCATTCTCTCCCTTGGAAATTCAGCTTTGCTTTCGCGACGGTCTGGTCCTCACGATCGTCAATGGAGATCGTGACCAACCAACCGTCCTCGACCGGATCGAGCCGATCAGCACGCTCTTCGACGCTCATGGGGACCTCCTCAAGATGCGGGACTGTCTTCATCCCAGCGCCACGCCGTCACCCTCCGGTAGGGCCCGAAGTCACACGCACCCCGGACTTTCGTCAACCGCAGGTCACCCGGGGCGGCCGCGGAAGGGGGACTTATGGCCCTGGTACCGGAGTGGGCCGAGTCCGTAACGTCGCAACCATGTTGCCAGACACCAAACCCGTAACCATCCTGTCCGAGAGCGAGTGCTGGCGGCTGCTCAGCACCGTGTCGCTCGGCCGACTCGTCACCACCGCAGACGGGGAACCGGCCATCTTTCCGGTGAATTTCGTCGTGCAACACCGGACGATACTGTTCCGCACCGCCGAGGGGACGAAACTGGCCGGCACGGCGATCAACAAGCAGGTGCTGTTCGAGGCCGACGGACATACCCTCAGCGAGGGTTGGAGTGTCATCATGAAGGGCGATGCTCGGACCCCGCACACCGACGACGATATCCACGATGCGGAGCATGCCGGCCTGCATCCGTGGACAGCCACCCCGAAACCTCACTTCGTCCGGATCCGGCCGCTGCGGATCACCGGTCGACGATTCACCTTCGGTCCTGAATCCGCTTTCTAGCCTACAGATTCGGCGCCTCCATGCCTGAGCCTGAGGTCGCTGGCGCCATAGTCGTCGCCGTCGACGACTCGCCAGAGAACGTGGCCGCAGTGCGCTGGGCCGCAGAAGAGGCCCTCCTGCACGACCGCCCACTGGTACTCGTGCATGCGGTCACACCGGATATCGTCGACACCGACGAACCCGTTCTTCGCGCTCGGTTCGACCATTGGCGGATGCACTGCGCCCGAATGCTTCTCGCGAAAACCAAAGCGGACCTGGTCGAGCACACCCGGCTGGACGCCGACGTCATATCATCGGCACCGTACTTGGACAATCCGGTGAAGGCGCTGACCCGACTATCCGATGGCGCATGGATGATCGTACTGGGCAGCCGTTTTCGCGGGTCCTTGGGCGGTCGGCGGATCGGCTCGACGAGCGCGGCCCTGTGCTATCGGGCCCGGTGCCCTATCGCGGTGATTCACCGGCACGAGCAGATACCGGCGCAACGACCGGTCCTCGTCGGAGTCGACGGTTCAGCCGCGTCCACGCATGCGGTGGCCCTGGCGTTCGACGAAGCCGCGCGGCGGCGCGTCGGCCTGGTGGCGGTGCACGCATGGAGCGACGAAAATGTCCTGCAACTGCTGGGATCGGACTGGGAAGACTACCGCGGCCACGCCGAAGGGGCGCTGCGCCGGGCAGTGGCGGACTGGCGAGCACGTTATCCGGATGTCGAGGTGATCGAGAAGGTGTACTGCGATCGACCGGCCCACTGGCTCATCGAGGAATCTGAGCACGCCGGTCTGGTGGTCGTGGGCAGTCACGGGCGCGGCGCCTTCTCGACCCAGATCAACGGGTCCGTTGCCACCGCAGTGGCCGAAGGCGCTGCCGTACCGGTGATCATCACCCGCGGGGCGTGACATGGCCGAAGTACAGCCGGTTCCGACGGACCAGCGGCCCGACATCCCACGAATCGTCCCGCTGTTCGACGGAAGAGCAACGGTCACCTTGCGCCGACTCACTCCCGCCGACTTCGACGGGGTCGTCGAACTCGCCGACGAACTCAGCGAGGATGAAAAGTACCTGCGCTTCTTCACCGCCCGCCCGGCGTTCATCCCGCAATGGGCCGCCTCGCTCACCGAACCTGCCGACGATGTCGTCGCACTCGGGGCCTTCGACCACGGCGAGCTGGTCGGTGTGGCGAACTACACCCGCTCCGAGGTGCCCGACCACGCTGAGGTGGCCGTCGTCGTCGCGCGATACCAGCACGATCGCGGGGTGGGTACGGCATTGCTCGGAGAGCTCGTCCGACTCGCCAAGCGTGACGGTTTCCGGCACCTCGTGGCCGACGTCCTCGCGGAGAACCACCGTGTGCGGCGCGTCATCGCAGACTCCCACCTGCCGGTGACCTTGCACCGCGATGGATCCATTCTCGATGTGGACGTCGACCTAAACGGGATCCCGCAGGACGAGTAACGAACAATTCGTGCCGCGCAGGATCGCCGCGGCGACGGGGCCGATGAGCTGGGTGACCACTTCGGAGTCCGCCGCCGACGCAATGACCAGCTGGTCGATATCGGCGCTCTGGGCAAGGAGATTGGTGATGTCGCCGGGCCGTGGGAGTACCGCGATCTGCATATCGGCGTGGTCTCGCTCCCGATCACTGACCAGCGACTCCAGCCTTGCGCCGACATTCTCCGAACGCTCCGACTCGGCAGGCCACGGGGTGAGCGCAAGAATCGATGCGTCGCGCAACGTCGCCTCGTCGATCGCCCTTTTCAAAACGGCCTGTGGATCCGGCTGGTCGTCGAGAACGGCGACGATCCAACGATGCGGCCCGACGCGCTCACGGGCATGCCGACGGTGCACGATTGCCACCGTGGACTGCGCGGCCTTCGCCAGCCGCGCTGCGGTCGAGCCCCGCCGGCCCGGACCGGAATCGTGGGTGCCCTTCCAACCGACGCACACCAGATCCGCCGAACGGGACACTTCGGCCAACACGTCCACCGGATCGCCCTGCAGAATGTCCGTCTCTATCTTGATCTGCAGTCCACTGGCATTCAGGGCTTCGCTGACGGCCTGCAGTGTGCGGCCCGCGTGGGCGACCACGCTGTCCTCGTCGTGATCGTGCGCGTCGACGACGTGGACCAATCGCAGCGGGACATCCCGGTTGACAGCTTCATCTGCAGCCCAAAAGGCGGCTCCCAGGGCTGCTTTGGAGCCGTCGATACCGACGACAATGGGCTTCGATACCGACGTGGACATGGTGTGCTTTCCTCTGAACGGATGATGTCACGATACGTCTCACGGTAAGCGTGGGCGAAGCGATCAGCTATGGGCTTTGGTCCTCAACCTCGGTACGTCAGTCCTTGTCACCAGGCGGCCATGATGACTGAAGCGTGCGGCGCGGCGGTGGATGCGCGTGTCCGCGCCGCGCGTGCGGGCTGGCGGTACACCGACGGGGTCGCGGTAGAACACCGATTTGGTGACCTCGACCAGCACCAGGTAGGCGACGGCCATACCCGCAAGTGCGGCGAAGTACTGCCAGGGCAACGGCGCGAACCCCATGCTGCGGGCAGGACCCCAGAAGCTGATGGCGATACCCACGGCGATCACGGCCACGGTCGCCAGGGTCAGCAGACCACCGGGCCGGCTGCGGGTGAAGGGAATTCGGCGCGTGCGTATGGCGAAGATGATGAGTGTCTGGGTCGCCAGCGACTCCACGAACCACCCGGTGCGAAACTCCGGTGGAGCGGCATGCAGCACGCCGAGCATCAGGCCGAAGGTCAAGAAGTCGAACAGGGAACTGACCGGACCGAAGGTGAGCATGAACCGCCTGATGAAAGCGATGTTCCAATGTGAAGGAGCACGCAGCTGTTCGGGGTCGACCCGGTCGGTGGGGATGGCCAACTGGGAACTGTCGTACAGCAGGTTGTTCAGCAGGATCTGACTGGGCAGCATCGGCAGGAACGGCAGGATCGAGGAGGCGGCGGCCGCACTGAACATGTTGCCGAAATTGCTCGAGGTGCCCATCAAGACGTACTTGATGGTGTTGGCGAAGATGCGTCGACCTTCTGCGACGCCGGCGGCGAGCACACCAAGGTCCTTCTCCATCAGCACCACGTCCGCCGCGTCTTTGGCGACATCACTGGCAGTATCGACGGATATCCCGACATCGGCGGCATGAAGTGCCAGCGCATCGTTGACCCCGTCGCCCAGGAACCCCACCGCCCGTCCGACGCGGCGGGCCTCGGTGATCAACGCCGCCTTCTGTTCGGGTGAGATCCTGGCAAAGATGGTGTGGTTCTGGACGGCACTCGCGTAGTCCTCAGGACCGAGGGCCGCCAGTTCGGCTCCCGTGATGGTCCCTCTTGTCGGCAAACCCAGCTCGGCGCACACTTTCTCGGCAACGCGCGGGTTGTCTCCGGTGGCGACCTTGACCTCGATCCCCAGCTCTGCCAAAGCGTGCAGGGATTGCGCTGCAGCGGGTTTCGGCTCGTCGGCGAAACACAGAAATCCGTCCAAGGTCAGGTCTGCCTCGTCGGCCGCCTCGATCTCGGTCAGGTCAGGGGCTGGTCGGCTCGCCACTGCCACGACACGTCGCCCCTCGTCGAAGAGCGCGTTCAACGTCGCCTGGGCACCGTCTGGCACCGTGACGCAATGCGCGAGGATCTGCTCGGGGGCACCCTTGGTCACGAGTCGGCGCTGTCCCCGGTCGTCGACCAAGGCGGATGTCGCTCGCCGGGCATGATCGAACGGGAGTACCGCCACGCACCGCGCGCCGTCGATGCTCACGGTGCCGGCGGCCGCGGTGAGGGCGGCGTCCAGCGGATTGGCACTCTGCCCGCCCGCGGTCTCCAGGTCGCTGGCCAGCAGTCCGAGCCTGAGGACCGCGTCGCTGTGGGTACCGGTGGCGTCGACGGCATCGATGTAGGTGATCTGGCCGTTGGTGAGCGTCCCGGTCTTGTCCGTGATCAGCACATCGATATCGCCGAGGTCCTCGATGCAGACCAGACGTTTGACGAGGACATGTTGGCGGGCCAACCGTCGTGAACCGGTCGCCAGGCTGGTACTGACCACCGCGGGCAGCAATTGCGGGGTGATGCCGACGGCGATCGCCAACGCGAACAACGCTGCGTCGATCAGGGGGCGTCCGAGCATCACGTTGATCCCCAGGATGAAGGCGGTCAGGATCAGCGCCACCCACAGCAGGAGATAGGAGAACTTTCGCAGGCCCCGCTGAAAGTCGGTCTCGGGCTGGCGTTCACCCAGTCCGACAGCAAGCCTGCCGAACTGAGCGCGCTCGCCGGTGGCATAGACGATGCCCACAGCGTCGCCCGCGGTGACGACGGTGCCCATGAACGCCAAGTTGGAACAGTCGGGCAGGCTGCGCGCATCGTCGACGGACAGCGCAGTTTTCTGGGCCGGTGTCGATTCTCCGGACAGGATGCTCTCGTTGCACTCCAGTCCATGGACCGTCACCAGACGGATATCGGCGGGCACCACCTCCCCCAGCGTCAACCGGACCACATCGCCCACCACCAGATGGGTGACACTGTCTTTGGTGAACTGACCGTCCCGACACACCAAGGCGAAATGGTGGACCTGCGAATGCAATTGCGCGGTGGCACGCTCGGCGCGGTATTCGTTGACGAAACTCAACCCGATGCTGGCGATCAAGATGACCCCGATGATCAGTGCCTGGGTGTGATCACCGAGGAAGAACGCCATGACCGCGGTGGCGGCCAGGAGCAGCAGCAGGGCGCTGCGCAACTGGCGCATCAGCACGGCCCACGCGCTGACCCGGTGGGTGCGTACGGCGTTGGGGCCGTCGCGGTCCAGCCGCAGCCGGGCTTCTTCCGACGTCAGACCGGTGGTCATACTGCCGAGTGTGGTGAATGCGTCCTCGGCGGGCACCGCGGCGGCCCACTCCCTGGTGAGCTGGTCCGGCGCCATCACAGGTCGGCGGGCCTCGGCCGGCAGACCGCCACCGGAACCGGCGAGTGGTGCAGCATATTGAGACTGGTGGATCCCAGCACGGTGGCAGCCAGCGGATTGCGGCCCCGGCTACCCACCACGACGAGTTGAGCCTCCCCCAGCCGCTGCAGGAGTGCGCGGCGGGGTTTGGCGGCATCCACGAAAAGACTGACCTCGGTGTCGGGGTACTTGTGGCGGTAGGGCTCCACCGCATTGACGAGTTCCTCGCGTTGACGTGTCTCCAGGGCGTCCCAATCGATCAAGAACGGGATGGACACCTCCCCGGGTGGGGTGCGCATCGACCAGGAGTGCACCGCCCACACCGGAGCGCCCAGCGCACCGGCTAGTTCGAAGGCCAGATCGACGGCGCCATCGCTGGAGCCGTCCACCCCGACCACAATCGGTTGTGCTGTCGGGCTGAGCAATTCGCCACGCCACGCCACCACCGGGCACTCGGCGTGGGCGGTGAGGTGGAGCGTGAGTGAACCCACGAGCAGAGCGACCGAGGGCGACAGCTCGTCGCACCCGAGCACCAGCATCCGCGCGTGCCGACTCAGCTCTTGCATGGCTGTGTCGACGGTTTCGGTGAGCGCCTCGGTGGTGATCTCCAGATCAGGATGGCTCTCCCGAACCGCACTGGAAACCGCGTCGAGGATGGGATGTGCAGCCTCCCTTTGCTCGTCGATATAGGCCGCCTGGAACGCGGCCATGGCGTCGGTGAGGTTGTGCGCGGAGTACGGCATGGCGTGCACGATGTGCAGCCGCGCTCCCAGCCGCACCGCGAGCGCGCCTGCCCAGCGCGCCGCGTGCCGTGCCGAGATCGTCCCGTCGACACCCACCACGATGGGCCGTGCCGAATCAACCATGGTCCGTCCCTTCCTCCTCGGTGCCGGGGCCTTGATAGACGAGGCCTTTCATGTGCGGAATCCTTCCGGATGAGTCGATGCAGCGTTGCGTTTCACGGCGGTCAGATGGCGACGCAGCACACCTCCCGCGCTTCCGCGATGTTCGCCTGCAGCGACCGGCTGGTATCGACGCGGTGGGCACCGACCCACTCCTCTGGGTCGGGCGTCAGCGGGGCAGCCATCTCCGCGGTGGCATCGGAGGACGTCGCACCACGTGTCGCGATACGCGCCTTGGCATCGTCAAGGGTTGTGGTGCAGACGAATTCGAGTACCGGTGCGGAACAGCCCGCGGCCACTTCATGGGCCAGGGTGCGGTGTCGCCGGTCTCGCCAGGTGCCGTCCAGGATGACGGTGTGCCCTCCGGCCAGGAACTCCTGTGCTCGCCGGAGCACATCGGCATAGACCGTGTCGACGTTGGCGGGGTCATACAGTCCGGCGTGCAAGGTACCGGCGGTTCCACCGATCCGGCCGCTCCGTAGCAGCTCGCGGCGGACATCGTCGGTCGACACCACACGGGCGCCGATTTCCCGGGCGAGGGACTGCGCCAGTGTCGATTTCCCGGTGCCCGGTCCCCCGCCGATGATGATGAGCCGGACGGCACCTGCGCTGAGATGCGCCAGCGCGATGGCGAGATGCCTGAGCGCGTCCGCGCGTGCCTCGGAGCGCCCCTGTCGCACGCAGATGCAATCCACCTTGGCGCGCACGACCGCGCGGTAGGCGGTGTAGAAGTGCTTGAGTCCGGGCGGCGCCTGATCATCGGCCAATCGGCAGTACTGGTCCAGGAAGTGATCGCCGAGATCCTTGTGGCCCAGGAACTCCAGGTCCATCGCCAGAAACGCGGCGTCGTCGACGCCGTCGACATACCTCAGCTGGTCGTCGAACTCGAGGCAGTCCAGCAGCGCCGGTCCCTCCGGTAGGCAGAACACATCGGAGCTCTGCAGGTCACCGTGACCGTCGACGATCCGACGCTCCTCGATCCGGCGGGCGAACAGGGCAGGCCTTCTCGACATGAACTCGGTCGCGAGCTGCTCGACCGCTGCCACGGTATCGGCCGGCAGGATGTCTGCGGTGTAGCGGTGCAACTCGGTGAGATTCTCCTGCCACCGCGCGGCGACCGCCTCCGGGGTCGCCGACAGGTCGATGACGTCGCCGCGCTCTGCTCGACGATGGAACCCGGCCAATACCTCGGCGATCCGGTCCAGGTGACCCGTGACGGGGAGGCCCGCAGCGATCATCGTGGCGAGCCGCCGTGAATCGGGGTGGCGCCGCATCACGATGACCGGTTCGGCATGACCTTCCTGCGGACCGGTCAGGTGCGCGACCCCCAGATAGCTCGATGGCGCCAACCGCCGGTTCAACGCGACCTCGCGCTGACACACCTGCTCTCGCGCCTGCGGTGTGCTGAAGTCGAGGAAATCGGTGACCACCGGCTTCTTCGCCTTGTAGGCACGGTCACCCACCAGCACGACGATCCCGGTATGCGTCTCGTGGACCGCAGGGCTGATCACCGCGGAATCGGCGGGCGCGCCGGGTACTTCGTCCATGGCAAGAATCGTCGCCGCCGGCACACCTGGGCGGAAGCGGTCGACCGTCCCCTGCACGACGCCAATGGTCCTCATTCACCAGAGCACAAAGACTCTGTTCGGAGCCGTGCTGCTGCCAGGGCGAAATCCTGGGACCAATGGCCCTTCTGCGCAACGTGACGTTGAGCGATGGTCAAGGGGTCTTCACACCATGCCGAAGGGACTCCGAACATGCAGCGGACCAAAGTGGCCACCAGCGTCCTCAAGGACGCGGTGCAATCGGCGTGCCGAGCTCCGTCGATCCACAACAGCCAGCCATGGCGCTGGATCGCCGATTCCGGTGCGCTCGAACTGCACCTGGACGCGAGCCGCCTGGTGCGGACCGATTCCTCTGGTCGGCAGGCGCTGATCAGTTGCGGAGCGGTCCTCGATCACCTGCGCGTCACGATGGCGGCTGCGGGGTGGACGGCGAATGTGGACCGCTATCCGAACCCGAACAACCACCACCATCTGGCGACGATCCATTTCACCCCCTTGGACTACGTCACCGACGGCCACCGCCGCCGCGCACAGGCGATTCGGCTGCGCAGAACGGACCGTTTGCCCTTCGCCGCACCCGTGGAGTGGAGTTCCTTCGAACCGGAACTGCTCCGGGTCGTCGGCGATACCGCGATCGTCGACGTGCTCGACGACGACGATCGTCCGGCCCTCGTCAAAGCCGCGGCCCTGACCGAGGACGCACGACTGTACGACTCTGTCTATCATGCGGAATTGGATTGGTGGACCTCGTCATTCGACCCCACCGTGGGGATTCCGCACAGCGCATTGACCACGGCCGCGGAGACCGACCGGGTCGCCCTCGGACGTCGGTTTCCCGTCACCCACCATCAGGAGCAGCGCGACGAAGTGCCCGAAGACCATTCCCGGATCGTCGTGCTGTCCACCTACGACGACACCCACCTGGATCTGCTCGGCTGCGGCGAGGCACTGTCTGCGGCGCTCCTGTCGGCAACGATGATCGGGCTGGCCACGTGCACGCTGACCCACCTCACCGAGGTGGCGGCCGCCGCCACGACGGTCCGTTCACTGACAGGTCACGAGTTCCCTCAAGTGCTGATCAGGATGGGCCGAACTCCGGCCGGCGAGCCTGTGCCCCCACCGACTCCGCGACGGCCGCTCGCCGAAGTCCTGACCATCAACGATTGAGCTCGTACTCATATGAGAGGAAAACCCATGAGTCACAAGCATTCCAAGAAGCATCTCGATCACCTGACCGTGAAGATCACCGTCGACGAGGTCGACAACGGCACCAATGCCACCGCGAGATTGACCTGGGAGGATGGGGAGTTGATCGGGAAGGGCCGCACGACACTCGACCCGGATGACCACTTCCCCGAACAGGTCGGGGAGAACCTCGCCATCGCCCGGGCATTGTCGGATATCGCAGAAAAACTCTACGCCGCCACCGCCTCGGATATCGAGTCGGTGACCGGTGAGCGCGTATCGGTCCGCTGATCGGTGCGGAGACAACCACCATGAGCACACGATGGCCGTCACGACCGGTGGTCGTCGGAGTGGACGGATCGCATGCGGCGGTAGCAGCAGCCCTCTGGGCAGTCAATGAGGCGCTGCGACACGACGTTCCGCTTCGTCTGATGTGCGTCGTCGACGGTGACGACGATACCGACTCTGCTGCCCATGATCTGGCGAGCGCCGAGATCGCGGTACGCGAGTGCATCGTGGCAGTCGAGGCGGGCCGGACACCGGTCAAGATCGAAACGGAGATCCGGCAGGGCGACCCGACCGAGGTGCTCATCGAGGCTTCCACCTCGGCACTCATGTTGTGCGTCGGGGCGACCGGCCAGGAGCACACGCCCGGAGTGGCCCTGGGCGCCCGGATCGGCGAATTGACCAGCGCGGCGCACTGTCCGGTTGCCGTCATCCGCCCCGACAGCGCCGCACTCGACGCATCAGCAGTGGTCGCCGAGATCGATGACTCGTGCGATATCGCCGCAGTTCTGGAACACGGGGTCGCGGAAGCGCGGGGCAGGCACGCCACCCTGTCCATCGTGGCGACCTGGCAGCCGCGATTCACCGACATTCACGACACCCAGGCCCGGGCGGCCGGCAACCGTCGCACCCGTGCCGGGCTCGAGCGCAAACTTGACTGGCTACGGCGTAAACACCCCGATCTGACCATCAAGATGGCTGCAGCGCAGGGCAGTACGACCACTTACCTGCGCCGGCACGCCGCATCGGTTGATCTGCTCGTCGTGGGCCGCACCCGGCGCGGTGGTCTGTGCGACCTGATCGGGTCGCCTGGGCATGCTGCCCTGATCGACACCATGTGTTCGGTTCTGGTCTGTCCACCCCGGGCGGCATGGTGACCACCACCCGCCCTACTCCCTCCCCCACCCGCCCGGCGGCCGTCACGGTCGGCGCCATGGGGCATGACTTATCCCGGGCAGAGCTCGATGACGCAGAAGTGGTGCGCGTCTTCCTCGTCGACGACCACGAACTGGTGCGGCGCGGGCTCATCGACTTGCTCGGCGCCGATCCGGAACTTCGGGTCGTCGGCGAGGCAGGTTCGGTGGCAGAGGCGCTGGCGTCGATTCCCGCGCTACAGCCCGACGTGGCCGTGCTCGACGTGCGCCTGCCGGATGGCAACGGTATCGAACTGTGCCGAGACCTGCTGTCCCGACAGCCCGGTTTGAGTTGCCTGATGCTGACATCGTTCACCTCGGACCAGGCGATGCTGGATGCGATCCTCGCCGGCGCCAGTGGTTACGTCCTCAAGGACATCAAGGGAATGGAACTGGCGCGGGCGATCAAAGAGGTCGGGTCCGGCCGCTCGCTGCTGGACAACCGCGCGACGGGTGCGCTGATGACCAGGTTACGGGGAGCCGCCGGCCAGTCCGATCCCCTGTCCGCCCTCAGCGATCAGGAACGGACTCTGCTGGACCTGCTCGGGGAAGGTCTCAGCAACAAGCAGATCGCCGCCAGGATGTTCCTCGCCGAGAAGACCGTGAAGAACTACGTCTCACGACTGCTCACCAAACTGGGAATGGAACGTCGTACTCAGGCAGCAGTATTCATCTCCACGCTGAAGCGACCGCGGCATCTGGAGCCCTGACGGGAGTTCCGGTGGTCACGGAGTGCCCGGCAGCCGATCCATATCGCGCGCGGTGACACTCTCCAGCCGGTTGGCCAGATCGGCCAACGCACGCGCGGCCGCCAGTTCGTCACCGACTTCCGCGAGACTCCGGTCGCCCGACCGCAACCGGGTGAACCCGACTCCGGCGGTCGTGCGCCCTCGCCAACTCAGTCGGGCCTCGGCTCTGGTGTACCCGCCGTGCCGATCGAAGACCAGTTCCACAGTCCTCGGCATGGATTCGTCATCGCTGCCCGTACGCGGCGTGCCGGCGTCTGGTCGGTTCATGGCCCCATCCGACTACATCGACGCCGCGGTGAGCTAGGGGCGGAAGTCACGACTTCGGTCCGACTTCGGGCCTCGGGGCGATCTCCTTGGTAACGAAGGACCAGTGGCCCTATCTGCGGCTTGCCCACACGAGCATGGTGGGACCATGAAGATCGACGTGACGCGGGTGGCGGCCCTGGCGGTAGTGCTCTACGGGGCGAAGCGCTACTGGCGGAACTGGGGCACCACCAAGGACGAATGTGCGATGAATCTGCCCGGCGATGAACTGTTGCGGGAACCCCTGGTCAAGACCACCGAGGGGGTGTGGATCGACCTGCCCGTCGAGCAGGTGTGGCCCTGGGTGCTACAGCTCGGTCAGGACCGCGGCGGCTGCTACACCTACGACACCGTCGAGAACGCCTGTGGACTCGACCATCACAGCGCTGATCGCATCCATGCCGAATGGCAGGACCTCAGCGCCGGTGACACGGTCCGGTTCGCCCCACCCGGATGGCTCGGACGACGCGACGGCGTCACGCTGCCGGTGGCGAAGGTGATCCCGCAGGAGGCGATCGTGCTGCACGGGTCACCACCGGCCATCCCGTGGGACATCGTCTGGTCCATCCATCTGATGCCGCGATGGGACGATCGCTGCCGGCTGCTCGTGCGCACCCGGGTAGGGCTGCGGCACCCGGCTGAAGTGGTGGCGTTGAGTCTGGCCGGTCCCCTGCACTCCGCCTTGACCAGGAGAATGTTGTTGGGCATCAAGCACCGAGCGGAGCGGCAACGTCATTCCGCCGTGGTCGAGGCATCCTCGTCGTGACCGTTTCACGGCGGACCGTGGTGGCACGAGTCGGCCGAATCCTGCCCTTCCTCCTTCTCGCCACCACGTTGAGCGCCCTCGGCGGCGGCGCCCTGGCATGGTCCCTGGGGGCACAACACAACGCCGAAATGCTCTGGAACGCTGGAACTCTGATCGCTGTGGTGCCCGCCCTCTGGTGGGTGGCCGCCGCCATGAGGGACCGCCGGTTCGGCGCCGATCTCATCGCCGTTCTGGCGCTCGTCGGTGCATTAGCGGTCGGCGAGCACCTTGCCGGAGCGCTGATCGCCGTCATGCTGGCCACCGGCCGGGCGCTGGATTCCGCGGCCGAGCGCCGTGCGACCCGGGACCTGCGCGCATTATCCGATCGCATGCCGCGAGAGGTGCGACGATACGACACCGACGGGGTCGTGACGGTCCCGGTGGACGCAATTCTGCCCGGCGACCGGCTGATCATCGGTCCGGGTGAGGTCGTGCCGGTGGATGGGCTGATCGCCGCAGAGGCCGCGATACTCGACGAATCTGCGCTGACCGGTGAGTCCGTGTACGCCGAGCGGCGGGCCGGTGATGGGGTACGCAGTGGCGCCGTCAACGCGGGTGCCGCAGTGGAGATCGAGGCGACCGCGACCGCGCAGGACAGCACCTACGCCGAGATAGTACGGCTGGCGCAGGAGGCCGCCGCGCAGAGCGCACCGGTGGTACGCCTCGCCGACCGGTTCGCCGTGTGGTTCCTGCCTCTGACGCTTACCGTCTCCGGTGCGGCGTGGCTGCTCAGCGGTTCGGCCGAACGCGCGGTCGCAGTGCTCGTGGTGGCCACCCCCTGTCCGTTGCTCCTGGCCGCGCCGGTGGCGATCGTCTCCGGGCTGTCCCGGGCCGCCCGACTCGGTGTGATCGTCCGCAGCGGTGGCGCACTGGAGAATCTCGGAAAGGCGACCACGCTGGTCCTGGACAAGACCGGCACGATCACCACCGGCCGGCCCGTCGGGACCGATATCGTGACCGCCCCGGGATGGACGCAGACCGAGGTTCTGCGGCTGGCCGCCTCCGCTGACCGGTTCTCTCCTCATGTCCTCGCCCACGCGATCGTCGACGCCGCTCGCGACCGGCAGATAGCCATCAGTGTGCCCGCCGATGCCGTCGAAGTCGCCGGCATCGGCACGTCGGCCACGGTGGACGGGATGCGTGTGAGGGTGGGAAATCATGAAGTTCCGTCCAGCCCGCCGCAGTGGGCCGGTACCGCGCTCACCCGGGCGACATTCGACGGCGCCGTCATCGCGTGGGTATCAGTCGATGACGGATTGATCGGCGCTGTGCTGCTCAGTGATCCGTTGCGAGTGGACGCGCCGCGCACACTGCGCCGGTTGCGCGCCGCCGGCATCAACCGGATGGTCATGCTCACCGGAGACCGGCCGGCTCCCGCCGAGCACATCGCAGCCATGCTCGGGCTCGATCAGGTACGTGCCGACCAGACCCCGGCCGACAAGGTCGCCGGAGTGCAGGCGGAGCGGGAGAAGGCCGTCACCGCGATGGTCGGCGACGGTGTCAACGACGCGCCCGCACTGGCTGCGGCCGATGTCGGTATCGCACTCAGTGGGTACGGGTCGACGGCGAGTTCCGAGACCGCCGATATCGTCCTGGCGACCGGCCGGATCGATCGGTTGGCCGATGCCATGCTGATCGCTCGCCGTTCCCGGCGCCTCGCCGTGCAGAGCGCGACAGTCGGGATGGGTCTGTCTTTGGTGGCGATGGCCTTCGCCGCGGTCGGCCTTCTCCCGCCCACGATCGGCGCTCTTCTGCAGGAGTTGATCGACCTCACCGTCATTCTCAACGCCCTGCGCGCGTTACGGACTCCAGGAGTGGGCACGCCGGCGCTGGTCGCCGACACCGAGGATCTGCTCCGCAGGTTTGCGGCCGAGCACGACCGGATGCGCGGCGAACTCGGAGCTTTCCGCGCAGCCGCACATCAGCTTTGTGACGGCAACGTCGTGGCCGCATTGCCATTGGTGCAACGTGCCGACACCTTCGTGCAGCACGTACTGCTGCCGCACGAGCACGCCGAGGACCACAACTTGTATCCCGCCCTGGCGACACCGCTGGGCAGCCCGGAAGCCACCGCGACGATGAGCCGCATGCACGCCGAGATCGACAGCCTGGCCCGCCGACTGCACACCCACGTCACCGTCGCCGAAGCCAAGGGCGGGATCGGCGATGCGCAACGCGAGGATCTCCTTGCCTGCCTCTACGGCCTCGACGAGCTGCTGGCCGTGCATTTCGTCGCGGAGGAGGAGAACTACTTCAGCTTGTTGCCCGATGCCGCACCTGAGCGAACTGGCGGCAAATGACCTTCTGCCCTAGTCAGCGTGGACGCAAAGCCTGACGATGGGTGGTATCAGCGGCATCCGACGCACACCGAAGGAGCACCCAGATGTCGACGCTTGCAAAGAAATACGGAATTCTGGTCGCCGTCGACGGCTCCCCCGAGTCCGACGCGGCCGTGTCCTGGGCAGCTCATGAAGCCGCCCTGCGCCACACCGAAGTCACGATCATGCACGTCATTGCTCCGATGATCGTCACGTGGCCCATCACCACGGCCCAACTGGAAATCGCCGAATGGCAGAACGGGGCCTCCCAACAGATCCTCGAACAGGCGGAGAAGACCTTTCACGCCAGCGTCACCGAGTCGAATGCCCCGGCTGTGCGCACGGAATCGGTGCCCTCACCGGTGATCTCGACCCTCATCGACAACTCGGAGGAAGCGGCGATGATGGTGGTCGGAATCCGCGGCGCCGGAAAGCACGGGCGGTTGACGATCGGCTCCGTCAGCAACGCACTGCTCCATCATGCACATTGCCCGGTCGTGGTGGTTCATCCCGAGGACCGGACAGACCCGACCGCACCCGTCGTGGTGGGAATCGATGGGTCGCCTGCCTCCGAATCGGCGACCGGACTTGCGTTCGAGGAGGCCTCATTGCGTGGGGTGGATCTGGTGGCCATGCATGCGTGGAGCGATACCGCGGTCTTCCCCGCCATCGAGATGGACTGGTACCTCTATGAGGAGCAGGCGCATGAGACGCTCGCCGAGCGCCTCGCCGGTTGGCAGGAGCGGTATCCGGACGTCAATGTCCACCGCAGACTGCCGTGCGACCGGCCCGCGCATTGGCTGGCCGCCGAGTCGCAGAAAGCGCAGCTCGTGGTCGTCGGTAGCCGCGGGCGCGGCGGCTTCACCGGGATGTTGCTGGGCTCGGTGAGTTCTACTGTGGCACAACAGGCCGATGCACCCGTGATCGTCGTACGGGATTGAGTGTGTGCGGGGCGGTGCCCGAGCCACCATCGGCTGCCGGTCCCACGATGGGGTGCTGTTCGGGCTGTCCGGTGCTTCACCGGATTGGAGACCCGGCGCGACCGATTGGTGATGGGGCCGATGTGCCCAGTAGAACAGGGTAGTTTCACCTGCTCATTGTGGTACCGCGGTCACCGGCCGCATGTTGTGATCAGCGGCCGCACTGCCGAGGTGACCGCCGACCCTACAGGTGCGCCCGCGATCCAGGTCGGATGCCGGGGCCGTGTTCACACCCTGGCGTCGGGACAGACCATCCACGTCATGTGAGCCCGCGACCGCGGTGCGCCGCGCCAGAATGCGCCGGCTGATGTTGAGGGTCAGGGGTATCAGGTGGGTGGTGATCCGCGCACCTGCCACCAACTGCAGGTAGGTGTGCGTCACGACCGACGCGATCTCGTCGCGCCCGCGGTCCGGAAATCTGACGGCCAGCATCGTCGCCGTTCGGTCCAACTCGTCTTGCACCAGCGGCGCCAGCGCCCCGCGGGAGCCGATTGCGTTGAGGTTCATCAGTTGTCGGTCTGATGAGGGGCTCGCCCGCCGTGGCCGCCGACCACCGTGGCCAGTTCACGGTCCCACGCGCTGTGCCGAGACCGGTCGAGCCGGCACCGCACCACCCAGACGAATCCGGCCGCAGCGCCGGCAACGACGAGCCACAGAGACAACGCGATACCAACTGCATCCACCGCCGCCTGACCAACCGGGGTAGGCGCGACGGTGTTCTCCCCGCGCGCATCCACCCAGATATCGCTCTTGTCGCCGAGCGAGGCCGGCGACGGCCACGGCACGAGTCCGGTGTGCTCCGACCCGGCGGCGGTCCAGCGGGCCGGCACGACGTAAGAGAGCTGATTGCGCTGCACCACGGTCTCGGTATCCGTCTGGGCGGTGGCCGAAACGATGTGCCGAGTCACCGCCTGTTCGGCGTACAGGCGGGCGTTCGAGTCGTGTACCGCAGTGCCGACGGCTCCCGCGACGGGTGCCATCAGGACGACCAGTGACAGCGCGAGAAATGTTGTCAGGGCTTCGATTCGGTCGCTGATTCGTACCAGCGGGTTGCGGCTCGTCAACAGAGCACCGCTGCGTCGGCCCAAGCCGATGGGGTAAACTTCCACGTCCCGCTCCTCACGCGGCCGGATTGACTGAGGATTTCAGCTTGCGCCGACCCACCCGGAATTCTTAGGGTCCAAGGTCACTGCCCGGATGGGCGCACGGCCCCAGTGCATCCGCCGGAGGACCAGCCGCCGATACTAAGCGAGCGGGAAACCGTCAAGGTTGCAGGCGACTTCGCTCAGCGGCCGCCGCGGGGTGGCGGGAAGCGGGTCCGCGTTGATAGGCGCCCATCCGATACGCAACAGGACCTGAGGACACTCGCCGATGCCGAACACCTCGGCCTGGAGCTGATCGCGGGTCGCCGGGATTTCGAGGGGTTCGGTGAGAATGCAACTGGCCAGTCCCATCGAGGTGGCCGTCAGGAGGACCTGGCTGGTGGCTTCGCCCGCCCGCAGTCGGGCAATGACGTCGTCGGCGGCGGTGCCGAGCGCGAGCACGACTCCGTGATCGTCCTCGGCATCCGACTCCGGTGCCTGCGCCAGCGCCGGCCCCGCGAAGATCCGCGCCGGCACCGGGGAGTGCTGGTCCGAGGCAGGGACATTACGCGCGGGCACGCCCGCAGTGGCCCCGTAACGGCCACTCCAGGAAGCCAATTCGCCGAGGTACCCGGCATCCTGGCTGTGCGCACGCGCCGCCCGGGCAAGGATCGCCCTGAATTCGTCGTTCGTCTCGACCCGTCGCAGGGTGACACCCATCCGTGCGGCACGCGCGCCCATCATGGCAATGTGTCCGGGTGGGACCGGCCAGGAGCTGTAGTGCCGGCGATCAGTGCGCCGTTGCGGGATCGCCGCGGCAAGGGAGATGTCCATCTCCCCCGGCCGGACCGGATGAAACTCGATCGAGGCCAGGTGATCGGATTCATCAGGGTTGGGTAACCGATGAATCTTGGACTGCCAGCCCAACGCCGCAAGCGCAACAACGCAGTGGTTCAACGCAATTCCGCAGCTGACGAACAGGTCGCGCCGATCCGGGTCGGTATGTTCGAGGTGCAATGACGGGTCGGCGAAGAGATGGACGCTTCGCGGACCCACTCGCCAACGCCAGGGTTGCGAATTGTGCACCGAGGGCGCACGCGTTGCCAAGGACAACGCAGCATGCACCGTTTCGGTGGCGGGAATATGACCGGACATCGGGTAGACCTTTGCTCGTGATGTGCTTCAGCTCAACTATGTGCAACGGTGGACAGCTCCGTCAGAGTCGGAGGTGTGCACTATGAGGGACCTAGGACCTTTGGCTACGTCCGAAACGTGATGGCCAGAACGGCAAGGTCGATGAACAAGAGTCCCAATCCGGCCACCGGCACCCAGATCGCGTGTTTGCGCGATGCGGTGTAGAACGAGGCGGCGATCGTGACGACCGCCACGACCGGCGGTCCGTAGGCCAGTATCCCGAACCAGAACTCGCCCGGCCCCATGTGATCGCAGCCTCCGTCGGTACACCGTGCGAGGCCCATCACCGCGGCGAAGGCGAAGAGCATGACCGCCATCGCCACCGGCACGGTCAACAGGGCCAACAACCAGTTGAGCCACACCGGACTGCCGCCACGATGTCGGGGCTCCTTCTGGCGAGAGGATGGTTCGGTTGTGGTGTCCATCGGTGGTGTCCTTTACACGTCATTTCGCAGATGGCGAACATCAAAACACCGTGGCGAATCCACACACTAGGGCCTGAAGTCCTCTCCGGGTCGGTCACCGAGCTGAGTACGAAAGCCCCTAGAAGCGGATACCCGAACGCACCTACCGTCCATGGCACGCCGCTCGTCTGCCCAGGCCGAAATGAAGGACGCCACAATGAGCCACACCGTAGATATCGAGACAGTCGTCGCCGGGGTCGATGATTCGTCATGCTCGCATCCCGCGTTGGAATGGGCTGCCAAGGAGGCCGCTCTGCGCCAGGCCACCCTTCGCATCGTGTACGCGGCCACCCTGCCCATCGGCGCATGGCCGGTGGCCCCTGCGCCGAGCGGGTTCATGGAATGGCAGGCCGAGCGCAGCAAGGACATCCTCGACGGCGCCTGCAAGCGGGTCCAGGACGTGACACGCGGGTCGGTTCGGGTGGAAACCGTGTTCGCGGTGGCGACTCCTGCCGGTGCGCTGGTCGAGGAGTCCACAACGGCGGGGCTGGTCGTCGTGGGTTCGCGCGGTCGCGGGTCGTTGGCCCGCCACCTGTTGGGCAGTGTCAGCACCGCGCTGGTGCACCGCGCCCACTGCGCCGTAGCCGTCATTCGTGACGACGAACCAACGCCCGATCAGCACGCCCCCGTCCTCCTGGGCTATGACGGGTCGCCTGCATCGGAGGATGCGACCACACTGGCGTTCGATGAGGCGAACCGCCGCAACGTCGAGTTGGTGGCACTCCACGCGTGGTGGTCACCAGGCGCATTCGACATGCCGGGATTCGACTGGGAGCAGCTGCGGCCCGATGTCGATCACGAGATCGCCGCACGGCTGGCCCCCTGGCAGCAGCAGTATCCCCGGGTGAACGTGCGCCGCATCGTCGTCGCCGATCAACCCGCTCACCACCTCGTCGAACTGTCCGGCACGGCGCAGCTCGTCGTCGTGGGCAGCCACGGGCACGGGGCGTTGGTCGGTACTGTCCTGGGCTCGGTCAGCGGTACGGTGGTCCAGTCGCTGCGCGCACCCGTCGTCGTCTGCCGTCCACGCTAGGTATCGGCCGGCGTTCACCCCGCGATCTGACCGGCCTCTGGCCGATCCGGCACCAGCCCCGATCGCACCAGTGCGTCGGTGACGAATCGATTCACCGGTCGCGACTGGAAGAAGCCGGTGTGGCCGCCGCGATACCATTCGATATCCGGTCGCCCCCAATGCTCCCAAAGCCTGGTGACCTGTTCCCGCGGATGCACCACCTGATCAGCCAGGCCCGCATAGATGAAACGGCCGGCCGGCGGTACCCGCGGCTCCAGGGACAACGGTGAGATCATCCGGCCGAGCGCACCGGCCAGCAGAATCGTCCGCCGACGCGGATCCTCGCGGTCCAGTCCGGAATGCCGGCTGAGCAGGTCGACCAGGTCGGCGACCGGCACGCCCAGCACCGCGCACCTCAGATCGTCGTCGAGGCTTGCCACCAGCGCCGCGATGAAACCACCCAGGGACAAACCATAGATTCCGATGGTCGGCGCCGGATGCTCTTGCCTGATCCAGGCCAGCAGGCCGCGGATATCCCAGACCGCCTGTGCGGTCGCGTGCACATCGTCGAGCACGTTCTCGCCGGGGAACACCGCACTCTTCGGCAGGCCGGTGGCCCTGGGACCGTGCAGCGGAAGGACCGGAAGGACGACGTTGAGCCCCAGCTCGTCGTGCAGGTACCACGCCCGAAACAGTGCCAGATCCAGTGCTGCGCGGCCCATTTCGGTGCCGTGAACACACACCAGCCAGGGACGTTCGTCGCGGTGCCGCAGCAACAGCGCATAGCCGTTACCTACTGCACCGTAGCTTCGCCACCGATCCGCCCCGGGCTCACCGACCCGCGGTGTGTAGTCGCTGGGCCAGCGCATGCGGGCATAGAATCTGCCGCCCCGATGTACCGGTGCGATCTCCACCGCGGAAAGAGAGCTGGGCGTGGCGAAGAAACCACCGGGATCGCGCAGACAGCCCAGGGCGCCATAGAATTCGAGCGCCGCGACCACCTCATCGTGGATGTGCGCGAATGCCCGCGGTTGACTCAGTGGACGGCGGGCCCGAAGGCCCAACAGCACCACCTCATCGCGCAGCGCCTGTGCCGCCAGCGCGAGACTCGGCCTCGCGATCGGCAATTGCGGTGAACCCGCCCCCAGGTAGTCTCGCCATGACCGGGCGTAGTAGCTCCCGGTCTTGGTGAAAGGCCGGATCACGTCATGCAGTGACGGACTCATCGTTGCCGCGCCACTCTGCGCCCTGATTGCTCGAAATGTTCATCGCCGCGTTCCCCTGCTCATCTGCGTGGCCGCCAGTCGTTCATTCGAGGCCCGAAGCGCCCAAGCGGTACCCGGGTGCCGCAGCAGCGACCAGATAGTCAGCGCTGGACGGGATTTCAATGCCGCCGGATGATTCATGTGTTCTTCTCCTTTCGAAGGAACGCGGTAGCACAAGTAGCTCGAATCGCGCCCGCATCGCAGCCAACTCAGCATTTCCGAGGAGGGCGTCGACCAGTACGGCATCATCGGCCGTCGTGACGATCAGATGATCCACACTCGGTTGCTGCAGTATCAGCGCGGCGAGATTGTCCGGTCGGGGTATGGCCCACACCTCGGGTTGCTCTGCGGCTTCGACGTAGCCGAGCGCACTCACATAGTCGTCGGGGTCCCACGGTGCCGGGGTCAGTACCATCACCGCCGCGTCCCTCAGCGCCGCCTCAGCCATGGCGGTGCACAACACCGATCTGGCCGATGCCTTCTCGCCCGTGACGGCAACAACCCAACGATCGGCAGAAGCCACCGCAGGATTCCCGGAGTTGTGCCACACCAGAAGCACGGGCGATTTCGCGGATCGGTTCATCGAGATCGCTTCGCCGCGCTCCACCACGCGGCGCACCTGCGCAGCCCGCATGGATCCGGCGATCAGAACATCCGTGGTGACATCCATGGGCAGACCTTCAGTAGTCCGGCAGTTCAGCAGTCATCTGACGCTAGGTGTGAGCTGCCCGCTCGCGCTAAAGACTTTGGTCTGGTCCGGGAGGGACCTTGGTCCCATCCCGTGCGTCCCGGCCTCAGTCCACCGGCAGTGGTGCACTCCATATCAACTGCGTACCGCCGGACGGGCCACCGGTGACGGTGAAGTCACCGCCCACTGACTCGGCTCGCCGGGCGAGATTGCTCAATCCGCTGCTGCGCTTGTTGTCGGGCGGGATCCCGCTCCCGTCGTCGGAGATCACGATGCGCAGCTCGTCGGCGACCGCGACGCTGACCGTGACCTCCTCCGCGCCCGAATGACGGATCGCGTTACTCAACGCCTCGGTGATCACGGCTTCGCCATGGTCGGCAAGCACCGAGGTGACCACGCTCAACGGACCCGTCAGATTCAACGTTGCGGACAGTTCTCGGTTCTCCGTCAGGCGTTCGAACGCGGTGTGGATGCGGGAGGCAAACCCTTCCTGAGCCTCAGACGGATTCTGCAGATTGAAGATCGTCGCGCGAATGTCATTGATCACGGACTGCAGCTCGTCCACGGACCGGGAAACCCGATGGACCAGATCAGCGTGCCGAAGACGTGCGATGACACCCTGGAGGTCCATTCCGACCGCAAAGACACGCTGAATCACCTGGTCGTGCAGGTCGCTCGCGATGCGCTCCCGGTCGGTGAGCAGGTTGAGCTCGGCCGTGTGGTGGCGAGCCCTGGCGATGGTGAGCGCGATGGCCGCGTGACCGGCGAAATCCTGGACGAAGTCCAGATAGTCCTCGGTGAACCGGGCCCCAGCTGCGTTGCGTGCCACGATCATCACGCCCAGGGTGTGGTTCTCCGCGCGCAGCGGTACGACGATCGCGTGGCGTTCACCCACGTCGGTGAATGCTTGGATCGGTCTGCGAAATGTCTCGGTGATCATCGGCTCGCCGGACCGGAACACCGCGCCGGTGGTCGACCCTTCGACCGGAATGCGTTGACCGAGAACCTCCTCGGCGTAGCGTCCGACGGCAGCGGACACCACCAGCGTGTCCACCTCGTCGTCGGGTTCCTCCGGGTCCTCGGGCACCAGGACGATGGCCTGCTCGGCATCGGTGAGCTCCAGGGCACGGGCCGCAATGAGCTGCAGGGGGCGCTGATTCGGTCGCTTGTCGGACAGCACAGCTGACGTGATCTCACGACTGGCGCTCGTCCACAGTCCGGATACTCGCGCTTGTTCGAACAAGTGCGCGTTGTCGATGGCGACCGCCGCGACCGAAGCCAGCGCCCGGGCCGTCAATTCGTCGGCTTCGGTGAACGTGTGTTCCGCCCTGTCATCGGCTACGTACAGGCTGCCGAACGGCTGACCCCGGATGATGATCGGCATGCCGAGGAAGGCCCGCATCGGAGGATGTCCCTCGGGGAAGCCCGCGGCGGCCGGATACTCGGTGAGGTCGTCCAGCCGCAGAAGTTCGGTGCGCTCCCGTAGCGCACCCAAGACTCCCTTGCCCACGGGCAGATGACCGATGCGTTTGACGGTCTGGGGGTCCATGCCCTCGTGGACGAACGAGGACAGCAAGTCGTCGGGACCCCACACGCCGATGGCCCCGTAACGCGCCGTGGTCAAGGTCAGCGCCGCACGAATGATCCGATGCAGAGTGGAGTCCAACTCCAAGTCGGAGCTGATCTCGATCGCCAGTTGGAGCAGCAGACCCAGCTGATCGCGATCGGCCGCCAGCTCGTCGAGTTGGTCGTGTATGTGACGGAGGTCTTGCGGTCGCCGTCGCCTGAAAGCCGGTTCAGGTCCGTCTCCGTTGTTCACCTCACCCCTCGCGCGCCCTCTTTTCTGAATTGTGACATTCGAA
The DNA here is from genome assembly GCF_011758805.1 of Mycolicibacterium fluoranthenivorans. Lineage (NCBI taxonomy): Bacteria > Bacillati > Actinomycetota > Actinomycetes > Mycobacteriales > Mycobacteriaceae > Mycobacterium > Mycolicibacterium fluoranthenivorans. Next base: position 3,631,270 of record NZ_JAANOW010000001.1, read on the forward strand.
ACTTCGCCGCGAAAGGGGACGCAACCGTCAATCTTGGTCGATCGTGCCGAATCAAGAACGGAACGCGGATTCACAACCACGACGTCACGGTCACCGCGAAGCTCTGGGGCAGACTCCGTGAACGGCAGTCCACGACACGGTGAACGTGATGCGCACGTTTGCTGTATTCCAGCATTTAGACACATAGCGCGCATCAACAACACCGATCCGGTGCAGACCGCAATAGCCCCCGCGGTGTCAACCTCGTCGCTGCGCGGTCCGTTGCTCGACATACTCGACGACGTCGGCCAAGGTTGACCAGCTGCCGCAGGACCTCCCCGGTCGCCGAGCGTGGTGACCGTGATGGTCAGATCACTCCAGATCCGAGCCGAGGGTCATCTTGAACTCGACCACAGCCGACCCCAGCAAGCACAGAACACTGGCGATTCTTCGAACGAGAGAGCCGAGTTCGGGAACTGTCACGAAACGCGGTGGGTGAGGCCGCGGGTCGGCCAATCCCGGGCAGTCTTGTGGATGACCTTCACGGCGTCCGTCCAGCGCTCGGCGGGGGAAGCACCCCCATTCGCGCGGCGGTCGGCAGATTGGCCATCACGCGGTCGAGCAGTGCGCCGTAGGCGGAGCCGTCGTCGTGCAACTTTCGGAATCCCCGATGCAGCAGGAACGCGTCGAGCCGCCGTTCAATGGGCCACTGCGCGTAGGTCTCGTCGGTGAACTCAGACCGGAGAAATTGCCATGCCACGTCGTCGAGTTGGCTTCGCGTCAAGGTCAGTCGTTCGATCGTCGTCATCGGCCATTTCCCTCCGGAATGTCGTCGGTACCATCGTTTTCCAGAGAGACCGCGCACGATAGAGACCAAAGTCACTACTGCCCGAGCAGGTCGGGGGCTTTCGTCACGGCTGGGCGGAGCAGTGTGCGGATCCCCTCGGGCAGCTGATCGAGCACCTTGTCGATCTGCGCCCGTGGCAACAACCGCATGAGCGCGGCAGTCACCGCTGCCGACGCCACGCCCACATCCTGGACGGCGATATTCGCCGCCCGGGCGAAATGCACGGTGTAGGCGGCCACGTCGTACTTGACCGGCACAATGCTGGGATCCCAGCCGGCGTAGAAGATCCCCCTGATCAGGTCCGGCAGCTGGGCCGCGAAGTGAGCGGCCGCCTCGACGGTGAGGCGGTCCCGGAGGGTTTGGAGCCATCCACGCAAGACCCGGTAGGCGAACTCACGGTCGTCGGTGTCGAATTGCCCTGCGACCTCGTTGACCCACGCACGTGCCGTCTGCGCGGAGTGGTCGAGTTCGGTGATCTTGGAATTGGTGGACATACTCATCCTCCTGTGACGCTCCCTACCAGCACACCGCAACGCGTCAAGCCAGACCAGGGCCGAAGGTCACCGATTGCCCAAGCACCCGCCCCATCGACCCGAAACCCTGGTCCGGCGCCCGACCGACCCGGGGGTCCAAAGACCCTAGATCGGCGCCTCACCGAGAGCTCACACTTCGCAGATGTATAGGCCGGAAGGGCCCATTCGCAGCAAAGGAGAACGCGATGAAAACCGCCCGAGAGATCATGCGCACGGGAGTGACCTGTATCGGCGAACACCAGACGCTGGCCGCCGCAGCACAGCACATGGCCGAACTCGGCATCGGCGCACTGCCGATCACCGGGGACGACGGACGCGTGTGCGGCATGCTCACCGACCGCGATATCGTGGTGAAATGCCTTGCTACTGGCAGTGATCCGAACACGACAACAGCCGGCGAGCTGGCCCAGGGCACGATCCACCACGTCGGGGCAGATGCCAGCGTCCAGCAGATGGTCGATGTCATGGCAGAACACCGGATCCGGCGCCTGCTGGTGCTCGACGAACATCACCTGGTCGGCATCGTGAGCGAGGCCGATATCGCCGGCCATCTGCCCGAGCAGGCCACCGCTGGTTTCGTCAAAGCGATCTGCGCCCAGCAGGCCAGTGTGAACCGCTGAGGGACACACGCGGGACGCACGGCGAAGTCAGACCGAACGAGCTTGTGAAATAACCCTTTCGAGCATCTCGACGCCTAGCCCAGTTGCCCGGCGCCCGCGAGCTGATAGACCTCGATGAGCCGGGTCAGATCGCTGGCGGTGACGATGCCGACGACCCCTCCTGAACCGACCGAATCGACGACCAGGGCGCGGTGTTCGGACTTCGCTGCCAGGCGCTGCAGCAGCGCCGTGACCGATTCGTCCGGCGTGGTCGTGGTCACCGCGGACAGTGGCATCGCCGCTTCGCGCACCAACGTCGCGGTACGCCGGCCCGGTGCGATGCGACGCAACACCGACAGGCTGATCAGCCCGATGACCGACCCGTCGCGATCGGTGACCGGGTAGGCCGAGTGGCGGTCTCCCAGCAGGTACCGCGCAATGAACTCCTCCACGGTGATGTCACCGGGGGCCGTATGTGGGTGGGCAGTCATCACGTCGGCGACCCGCACCGTGTCGAAGGCGTGTTGTGTCCTCACCTGCGCCTCCTCCTCACGAGATGCGGCGAAGATGAACCATCCGAGAAACACCAGCCACACGCCGCCCACCGTTGCGCCGGCCAGGAATTCACCCAGTCCCAGTGCGATCAGGACGAATGCCAGAACGCGCCCCACGCGTGCGGCACCCACACCCGCCCGTACCGGATCGCCGTAGCGACGCCAGAGGTAGGCCCGCAGCACTCGTCCGCCGTCCAGTGGTGCGCCAGGCAGCAGATTGAACAGACCGAGCATCAGGTTGATGCCCGCAAGCCACGACGCGACCCCCACCAGGATGGGCGCAGCGCCCAGCGCGCCGAGACCGTATCCCGTCACCCCGAACACCACGGCGATCGCCAGACTCGTCAAGGGGCCCGACACCGCGATGCGAAACGCCTCTTTCGGAGTCTTCGCGTCACCGCCCAGACGAGTGACGCCACCGAACAGCCACAGCGTCACATCGGACACCGTCACGCCGGCGCGACGTGCGAGAACCGCATGCGTCAACTCGTGGGCAAGGAGGGACCCGAGCAAGATCAGCGCGCCACAGATCCCGGCCACCCAGTAGGCGGTTTGCGGATAACCAGGCGCCGCACCGGGCAGTGTGGATGCCAGACTCCACGTGAACAACCAGAGGATGACCAGCACGCTCCAATTGATCCGTACCGCGAATCCGGCGATCCGTCCGATCGGGATCGTATCCATATCCTCTTCCCCAATACCGTTGCTCCACAACGGCTTTGCGCGCCACAACCTGCCATTGCAGACCGTGACGGAACCCGATTTACATGTCCGGAGGGTCGCCGAGGTGGTCGATGAACCAGTCGCGCGCCAACTCCGCGACCTCTTCGAGTGTCCCCGGCTCCTCGAACACGTGGGTGGCCCCGGGAACGACGGCGATTTCACACGTGCCGGGCATCGCGGCGCGCGCGATCTTGTTGAGTTTCAACACGACGTGATCCCGTCCACCGACGATCAGTTGTGTCGGGGCGACGACCCGCGTCAGCGCATCATCGGCGAGATCGGGGCGGCCGCCTCGCGACACCACCGCATCGACCTTCGCCCGCGGGTCTGCGGCGGCGGCGAGCGCAGCAGCTGCCCCTGTGTTGGTGCCGAAATAGCCCACCGGCAGCGATGCAGTATCGGATTGCTCGCCCAGCCAACGGGTGACGTCGATCAGTCGACGAGCCAGCAGATCGACGTCGAACACGTGGGCACGGTTGCGCGCTTCCTCCGGGGTGAGGAGATCGGAGATCAATGTGGCCAGCCCGGCGTGGTTCAGCACCCGCGCCACCAGGCGGTTGCGTGGGCTGTGCCGACTGCTGCTGCTGCCATGCGCGAAGACCACGACACCCGTGGCGTGTTCGGGAACGGTGAAGATACCGGTCACCGCTGCATTGTCGGCCGCGCTCACCTGAACTTCCTCGTCGCGGAGGAGCACATCCATCAGCGTGTCGGGCTCGCCGGCTGCCTCAGTACGGCCGGCGCGGCGCAGCAGCGTTGCCACTTCGCTGTCGGACACCGGCGGTAGATGCCGATACTCCCGTCGCAGCGAAGAGGTCGGCGCCGGGATGTCCACGCAGACCACGTCGTCCGCGTATCCCGCCAACATCGTCTTGACGTCGCCCGGTGCCGTCGGGGCCGCGACGATCACCTTCCGAGCGCCGCGTGCGCGGGCGATCCGGCATGCCGCTTTGGCGGTCGTACTGAGGGACATGCCGTCATCGACGATCACGGCGACGCGGCCCGTCAACGAGATCCGGTCACGGTCGCCCCTCAGCCGTTTCGCGCGCCGCCGCAGATCCGACCGCTGCCTGGCTTCGATCTGCGCGATCTCGTCCTGCCCGAGGTGCCACTCCTGCACGATCGCGTCGTCGATGAGCCGCGCCCCGCCCTCGCCGATCGTCCCGAACGACAGTCCGGGCCGGCCCGGCACCGGGAGCTGACGAACCAGGAGGATGTCCAGCGGTGCTTCCAGCCGTTCGGCGACCTCGAAGGCCACCGGCATACCACCGCGCGGCAAGCCGAGGACGACGACGTCCTGACCGGCGAGCGATTCCAGATGCGGGGCGAGTTCGAGTCCAGCGCCGAACCGGTCGGTGAACACCTTCATAGACAGATTCTGTCGACCACGGCGGTATGGCGAAGTGGTACTTGGTCGCCGACCGAAGGGACGATGGTCCCTGGTTCAGGCGCGGAACAACGGTCACCTCGGCGCAACAGAGGCCTTTAGTCCTCGCACCTGCGTGCTCTATACCCTGCCCCGCACGGGCCGTGCTCGACGAGCATCGAGGAATGCCGAAGAACGCCGCCAACCCGGTCAACGACGGGGTGCGCAAGTTCAACAAACACGTGCTGAATCCGCTGATGCTGCACCTGGCAGGACGTAAGCACTGGTATGCGGGCGTGATTCGGCATACCGGCCGCCGCACCGGGCAAGTTCACCAGACTCCGGTCGTCGCCGTGCGGGTGGCCGACCACATCGTCACTCCGTTGCCCTATGGCGCGGATACCGACTGGCTGCGCAACGCTCGCAAGGCCGGCAAGGCCACCATCACCACCGGCGGCGAACGCTTCGATGTGGTCAACCCCCGGATCATCGAGGCAGCCGATGCAGCGACATTGCTGCCCGCCCGGAGATTTCGGGAATTCGCCCGCTTCGGTATCGACCATTTCGCCGAGTTCGACCTGGCGACTGACACCCCTGAGGAATCTGGCCATGAAGACTGATGCTGTTCGCTCGCTCGCCGATGCTCCCGGACCGTTCGTGTCACTACTCGTCGACGACAGCCACGACACCCATGACGCTGTCGAGCAGGCGGAAGCTCGCTGGACTGGCATCGGTAGGCAGTTGGAGGACCGGGACGTCGCCGACGACGTCATCGCGGCGTTGAAGCGCGCCGTTCTGCACAGCACACCTGTGGTCGGGCGGAAAGGTCGCCTGGTGATCGCCGGGCCGGACGCGGTGCTTGTCAACGAGCAGCTCGACCACGCGCCGCCGGCGACCGTGGTCCGCGTCTCGGATTACCCCTACCTTCTCCCCCTGCTGGGACTCACGGTGTCGCACCCGACCTACGTCGTTGCCTCGGTGGACCATCTCGGCGCAGATCTCACCGTGCACGACCGGCAGAACGTCCATACCGAAACCATTGAAGGTCCGGGCTATCCGGTGCACAAACCCGCTGCGGCCGGCTGGCACGGTTACGGCGACGTCGAACGCTCCACCGAGGAAGCGGTGCGTATGAACGTCCGGTCGGTGGCAGACCGCATCACCGAACTGGTCACCACGAGCGGCGCGGAAATGGTATTCGTGAGCGGCGAGGTACGTGCCCGAACTGACGTCATTTCGGCATTGCCGGCGCATATCGGCGCCCCCGCGGTTGCGCTGCCGGCTGGAGCGCAAGGCTGCCGGGCCACCGAATCGGAGCTGGCTGACGCGATCGCCGCCGAATTGGCACGCCGTCAACACACCGCGACCGAGGCGGTCCTGGACCGCTTCCAGGCCGAGGATGCCCGAGGTTCGGGTTTGGCCGTGCAAGGCTTGCCGGCGGTGTGCGCGGCGTTGCGAGACGGCGCGGTAGACACGTTGATCGTCGGCCCGCTGGGCAGTGCCACCGTCGTCTCGGGCCAGGACCGGACCACCGTCGCTGCGGATGCCGATTCGCTGTCCGAGTCCGGCGAGGCGCCATGCCGGATCGCGCCGGCCGACGAGGTGCTGCCGTTCGTGGCCGTCGCGACCGACGCATCGGTGGTGCGCGCAGGTGACGAGGTCGCACTGGCGGACGGGATCGCAGCGATGCGGCGGTATCCGGTCAGCAGCACTGTCGCGGCCGCAGCGGTGCGCCAACCACAGTCCTCGGAGGCGTGAGCCCACCGCACCAGACGATCACTCGAACAGGCAGGGAAAAATGGACAACTCGCATTTCGCCACCGGCCCGGCGCCGGGCCAGTACGCGCTCGAGACGGAGGATCAACTCCAGCCGGAAGACACGCTGGTCGACCGGGGTGTCCAGGACGTCCTCGACGAGGGGTACTCACCACCGGATCGACCGCTCGGGCTGGGCGCATACGGCCCGCCAGAGACCATGGACCAGCTCCTCGCCGAGGAAGAGCCCGATCCGGCGGCACGGCTCAACGTGCTCCTCGACGATGCTGAACTGTGTCGCTCGGACGCCGCCGAACAGGAAGCCGAGTTCCCCCTGCAGCACGAGGTGGGACAGGCGCGCGCAGGCCGACTTGTCGCACCGGACGAGGGTTTCGGCTGCGACGAAGAAGCGCAGTTGATCGCGCAGGATGTCGGATTCAGTGGAGGGGCAGCGTCTGCCGAGGAGGCCGCGGTGCACATCATCGACGACTTCCAGGAACCCACAGCCGAGGACTGAACGGCTCGACGATGACTGATACCGGAGGAACCGACGCAGCGGGGGTCTGTGTCGAGGTGCCGGTACAGGTGACGACTGGCTCCGTCACTGTGGCAGGCACTCTCACGTTGCCGCCCCACCCATGCGGTGCGGTGATATTCGCTCACGGCAGCGGCAGTAGCCGCTTCAGCGTGCGTAACAGGTATGTGGCCTCCGTCCTCAACAAGGCGGGCTTCGCCACATTGCTGTTCGACCTGCTCACACCGGAGGAGGAAGCCAACCGCGCCACTGTGTTCGATATCGGGCTGTTGGCGAACCGGCTGGTCGACGTCACCGGGTGGCTCGCCCGCCGTCCCGGCACCGCGGGACTGCCCGTCGGGTACTTCGGCGCCAGCACCGGAGCCGGAGCGGCTCTGGCCGCGGCTGCGGACGAACGGGTCGAGATCGCAGCAGTGGTCTCGCGAGGTGGTCGTCCCGATCTTGCGGGCACCCGGCTTGCCGACGTGACCGCGCCGACCCTGCTGATCGTCGGCGGACGGGACGAGCAGGTGCTGGAACTGAATCGGCAGGCCAAGGCGGCGATGACCGCCGAATGCACGATATCGGTGATCGACGGTGCGACGCACCTTTTCGAGGAGGCCGGCACCTTGGAGCAGGCGGCCGCGCAGGCACGGGATTGGTTCACCCGGCACGTGACCGGCCGACCCGACGCACCATAATCGATCCGGTCCAGCCGATGGTGACCGCACCGATCACCTCGCCGCGAGGGTATGAAGTCCCTACCCTCGCATCCGGGTGTGCACTCGCGAATGTGGACCAAAGACACTCGCAATACGTGAATTTCGGCCTTAGCGCGCGCCGGCGTGCAGTGGTGTGATCGATACAACGGACTCACCCAGGAGCCAACGATGAAAACACTGAACAACTACCGGCGTCGGCAGGTGAACACGGTGACCGCACGGTATGTCGTCACCGACCGTTTGCATCACGAACGCTGCGTCTGCGTGGCGGCCGACCAACTCACCGCGACGGTGTCGAACTGGCTGGCCCAGCTCGGGGCACACAGCAGCCTCGTCGAGGACCTCACTCGTACGGTACGCCAGGGTGATTGGGCTGCCGCTCATGCGATCGCCGACGCCTTGTCGATCGATGTGACGGTGGCCGCATGAACCACTCGACCTCGGCAGCCGCAGATCCGCACCTACAGGGTGCCGGTGAGCACTGTGCCACCATCCTCGCCGACGACGAGCTGCGCCGCCGCATCCGCGATACGGCCATAGGACAGATCGGGGCTCAGGGAGTCCCGCTATCGTGGCAGGCGCTGGCCACCACGACCGGCCTGAGCCGCGATGTGCTGGTACGGCTCATCGGTTCCCCCGACATCCTGCTCAGGTCGTGCGACGATCACCTGGTCGAGTCCCTGCGCGTCGCCGGCAGCCAACGAATGCGTCGCGACGGTCCAGCCACCTTGTTGGCCGCGCTCACCGCGATCGGACTGGGCGCACCGCTGTCCCTTTAGCGTCGACTGTCCCCTCGGTGTCGACGCCGTCGAAATAGCCGTCGAAATAGCCGTCGACATCGCTCCGGACGAATGCCGAGGTCCCCGGCGTCTGGAGCTTCGCAGTCGCTGTGGCGATCCCGTACCGCACTGCAACAGGTACCGGCCACGCCCGCGACAGCCCCACGACGATGCCGGCGACCATGGCGTCCCCGGCACCGACACCGCTGACCGAGGGCACGTCGATGGCCGCGTAACGATGGCTGGACCGCGCCGTGACCAGGAGGGCGCCTTCGGCGCCGAGAGAGACCACGACCATTTCTGCGACACCGCGGTCGATGAGTTCACGAGCCGCCGTCGTTTGCTCGACCTCCGTGAGGAGGGGACGCCCGACACACTCGCGTAACTCTCGTAGGCTCGGCTTCAACATGAATACACCCGAACTTATGTGCGCCAATCCCCCGCCGGAGGTGTCCAGGATCAGCCGTGCGCCCCGCTGCCCGCAGATGTCGGCGACCTGCTGATAGAAATCGGGCCGAACACCCGGCGGCAGGCTTCCACTGGCGACGACATACCCCGCTGACCCTGCGGCGTCCTTCAGCACATCGAGACAACGGATCTGTTCCTCCGGCGTCAGGGCGGGTCCGGGAAGTACAAAGCGATACTGCCTACCCGTCGCACACTCGTTCACGGTCAGGCTCTGTCTGGTGTGACCACTGACCGTGATCGGCAGGCTGGGGACTTCCGAGTCGTCGATGAGTGCCACCACATGCGCTCCCGTGGGGCCGCCGGCGGTGAACACGGCCGATACGGGGACACCCAGCGCGTGCACGAACCTGGCGACGTTCACGCCCCCGCCGCCTGCGTCATATCTGACTGCACGACAACGGATCTTGTCGGTGGGTTGGACGTGGTCAGCGTCGACGGTGACATCGAGTGCAGGATTCACCGTCAAGGTGACGATCGCGGAGCCGCTCACAGGCCCGTGGGGTAGGTTTCCGGAGTCTGGCCGGCAACCCAGGTGCTGGTGAGTTCCAGAGGTTCCAGCGCAGTGGTCCGGTCGAGGTGGATGATCGCGTCGAACTGGTCCCCCGGCCGGACGTGGTAGTAGTGACTCTGCCGTTCGGTGGCGGGCAGGTAGATGACCCCGATCGCTCGGCCCAGGCGGACGGTGTCCAGCGGCTCCTCGGCATCCCGGCTGATATCCGCGGACACCAGGAACTCCGGCCGGTCGACCTCGTGCAGAAGTTCTTCGACACTGCCGTTGAGCGCCGGCCGGACCACCTTTCGCTCTGCTACACCACCCCACTCGGTGGCAGCGGTGACCGTGCCGGAGTATGTCGTGAATCCGATCAGCCGTGCCTGCTCGCCATATCCTTCCCGGACCAACTGGCCCAGGGTCAGCTGCCCGTCGATACCCACCTCGGTGGCCCGTGCGTCACCGACATGAGAATTGTGCGCCCACACCACAATCCGTGTCGGTTCCCCTTCTGCGCTGCGCCCAAGATGCGCGCGCAGGGCTGTCAAGGTCTGGAACATGTGTTGATCTCGCAGATTCCAGGAGGTGACCCGGCTGCCGAACATCGCCCGGTAGTACTTTTCCGCATTGCGCACGGTCAGCGCGTTCTGCTGCGCGTAGAACAGGTCGTCCTCGGCGAGGAGTCCGTCGCGGCGCGCATACTGCAGCCCATTGCGCTGCAGATCCACCAGCTGGTCGACCACCTGCCGTTCACAGGACATTCCGGCGCCGAAAGCCGCGGCATACCCGTAGGACTGGCCGTCGTCGGACGACGACGTACGATCAAAGCAGGCATAGCGCTCTCGCGCTCGTTGCGCGGCAACGGGATCCACATTGTCCAGATAGTCGACCACCTCCTGCATCGAACGGTGCAGGCTGTAGAGATCCAGGCCGTAGAAGCCGGTCTCACGGTCATTCTCCGCGCGCCGCGAGGCGTTGTGTGCGCGCAACCACCCCACAAAGTCACGCACCACGGTGTTGCGCCACATCCAGGACGGGAAGCGCTCGAAACCGCGCAAAGCCTCATCGGCCGAGCCATCGGTGCCCTGGCCCCGGACATACCGATTCACCCGATATGCGTCGGGCCAGTCGGCTTCCGCCGCCACGGCGCAGAAACCCTTCTCTTCGATCAACCACTTCGTGATCTCCGCGCGGGCCTGATAAAACTCGGCCGTGCCGTGCGAACTCTCACCGATCAGCACGACCCGTGCGTCACCGATGATCTCGTCGAGCGCCTCCTTCGGGGGCACACCTGATGGCGCATCGACCGCGCAACGGGCGATGACCTCGGCGGGCGATTCGGCGAGGCGGAGTCGCGCGGTGGCGATACCGACAGTCGGTGTGGCCAGCAGTTCGCTCACCTCGGCATCGGTGACTTGGGCGAAATCCCAGAATGACTCCCCCACCGCAAGGAACGGTGTGGGCATCGAGGCGCAGACGACATCCTCGACGATCGCTTCGAATTCCCGACATGTCGACTCCGGTGCCGCAGGTACGGCCACCACGATCTCGGCCGGGTCCATATCCCGTAGCGCTTGAACCGCCGCCAGCATGCTGGCACCGGTGGCCAGGCCGTCGTCGACCAGGATGACAGTCTTGCCCGCAAGCTCAACCGGTGGACGGCCAGCCCGGTACGCCGCCTCACGCCGGCTGAGTTCGCGGGCCTCACGTTCGGTGGTGTCACGCAGCTGCTGCGGCGTCACCCGCAACGCCCGGATGACGTCATCGTTGACGACCACCCGCCCACCACTGGCCAGCGCGCCCATCGCGAACTCGCTGTGCCCGGGCGCACCGAGTTTGCGAACGATGAAGGCATCCAGCGGAACTCCCAGCGCCGCAGCCACTTCCCACGCCACCGGAATGCCGCCACGGGCCAACCCGAGCACCACGACACCCGACTTACCGCGGTAGCCGCCCAGCAGGCTGGCCAGGACACGGCCGGCCTCCCGGCGATCGCGGAACATTCGTCTCGGCTGACCTGCACCTACAGTCCGTCGCGCTGTGGTCATGAGTGACTCCGTTTCCTTGTCTTCTCGTCTTCTCCGTCGGTGCATATGGGGTGACTGTATGCAGCACGCCCTGGCGACGGCTGTGGCACAAAGTCCCTACTTGCACGAATAACGACCCCACCACCTACGCCGCCGCGGGCGTGATCAGTCCGAAGTCGCCGTCGAGGCGCCGATACAGCACACCGGCCCGGCCTTCGCTGGCTTCGACGAAGAACAGGAAAGGGGTTCCGAGCAGGGCCAGCCGCTCCAGAGCCTGGTCCTCGGTCAGGCAGGGCAGCGGATGCGGACTGACGGTCACCAGTCGTTCGAAGGGAGCCACCTGGGGTGCGAGTGCCGGGGCCACCAGGGCGAGCCGATACCCGGTTGGTCCGCCCCGATACACGACGGCGGCTGCACCCGAACCGATCTCGCGGAAAAGATGGAAGTCGTAGCCGAACAGTTCCAGTTCGGCGATCGCCACGTCCACCGAGCACGGCACGGTCGAGAACGACTTGCGCCGAACAAGGTGTCCGGATTCCTCCGGTACCCCGGCCCCATCGACCTGCGGGCTGCGCCAGGGTGGCGCCAGACCCGGGCGGTGCTGGCGGCTCTTCCACTCCAGATGATGCACGAGACGTCGCCGTAGCCGCGCCTCCAGCATGTCGACCGCCTCACGCGCCGCATCTGCCTCTGCCTCCGCGGTCAACACGTGACCGTCGATCTCCAGATTCGCGTGGGCGACCACCGGATGCTCGACGGCCGGATCGCGGCGACGTGTCACGCTGACGTGCGCTCTGGACGCGGGCGACGCGAAAAGCTGGCCCAGACTGCCGATTTTGGCGCGTGCGTACCCAGCGGCATCCGGGAGCTCACCGTGCGTGGTGACCTCGACGGCGAAGGCGGGTGCGGGCTGCACCTCATCAGTCATATCTTCGTTGGTACGCCGTGCGACGACCAACCGTTAGGGCCGAAGGTCACTCCGTCTGGCAGCGGACGCGCAGCGTAAGAGACGCCGGACGAACGGCCCCCAGGGCAGGGACTTCAGCCCCTAGTGCGCCTCGCCGGTCGGTGGTCGAATTCGTGGTGGCACAGCACTGGCCACACTCGATCAGAGGAGAACAGCATGAACAACGTCGCTGTCCCACAGCGCCATCTGCCGACCTGGCCGGACATCTCGGAGTTCCTTTCGGGCTTCCCGGCGTGGTCAAGCCTTCGCCCGACCTTCATCGGCCACCCGATCAAAGTCGAGGACGACATCAAAGACGGAAAATACGAGCTGCGCGCCGAGCTTCCAGGCGTCGATCCCGATAAGGACGTCGATATCACCATCCGCAACGGGATCCTGACGATCAAGGCCGAGCGCAGCGAGAAGAAGGAATCCAACGGCCGCTCGGAGTTCGCGTACGGCTCCTTCACGCGGTCGGTGACCCTGCCCGCCGGAGCCGACGAGGAAGGCATCAAGGCGACCTACGACAAAGGGATCCTCAACGTGTCGGTTCCGGTGAACGAAGCCGAGGCACCCGGTAAGCACGTCACAATCGAATCGGCGAAGTAACCGGTCGTGGTCCTGGGGTTTCGTTCGCACCTCCCGGGACCACATATCGGACCTTCGCTTGCACGCCGAGTTGGCCTCTCGCATCAGCGTTTCCGGGACCGATAAGGCCGATCACACCGTTGGACCGAGGAGGTCATGATGGAAGGTGAGATCGACATCCCACCCGTCGTGGTGGGGATCGATGGGTCGGACGCGGCGGTGAACGCGGCGCAGTGGGCCGTCGACGAAGCCACCGGTCGTCATGCGCCGCTGCGCCTGATCTACGTGATCAACGACGAGCGATGGCCCGGGACCGTGCACAGTGACACCCAGGCCGAGGTCGACTCCGCTCGACGTGCCCTCGACCGCGCCACGGAAGCCGTGCGAAACACCGGCAAGCCTGTCACGGCCACTGGCGCGGTGTTGCGGGGCCATCCGGACAAGGTGTTGATCACGGAATCCGCCAACGCATCGTTGGTGTGCATGGGATCGAAGGGCATCGGTTGGGCGGCCAGCAAGGTACTCGGTTCGACAGCTGAATCAGTTGCTGCGCAGGCACACTGCCCGGTGGCGATCATCCGGCACAGCGAAGGGTCACCTCCGATCCGTACAGGTGGCGTCATCGTGGTCGGCTTCCGACGAGCGGGACACGAAGACCGTGTGTTCCAACAGGCGCTGGAAGAAGCCAGACTCCGTCACTGCGCGCTCATAGCCGTGGGCTTGTGGCAGGAGGACTTCGGCGAAGCCCCCTACGACGAATTGGAACGGTGCGTCCAGCAGTGGCAGAGCCGCTATCCCGATGTGCGCGCCTATCCGGTTGCCAGCCGGGCCGACCTGCCCAGGTTTCTGGCCGACAACGCCGACGGCCACATACAGCTGGCCGTCATCGGTGCCGACGATGCCGACCAGGTGGCGAATATCGTCGGACCGCAAGGCCATTCGCTCGTCGAGCACGGCCGGTGTTCGGTGCTGATCGCACGATGATCACCGGTGCCCTCTCGTCCCCCGCACTACCCCACAAGTAGCTGATTTCAACCTCGAAGGAGAACGTACATGTCTAGCGCCACCGCCCCCCACAATGGAATATTGGTCGCCGTCGACGGCTCGGGATGTTCGGACGACGCCGTGCGGTGGGCCGCCGCCGAGGCGGTTCTGCGCCAGCAGAAGCTGAGCATCGTGAACATCGTCAGCCCGCTGACCGACGGCTGGTACGGCGCGGGAATGTTCGGTTCTCCGATCACAGCGGAGTTCGGGGCCTGGCAACAGGATGAGGCTGACAAGATCATCGCGGACGCCGTCCGTATCGCACGGGACAGCGTCGGTGGCGCGGACTTGGACATCAGCACCGAAGTGCCGTTGACGGCGGTGGTCCCGACCCTCATCGACTTCAGCAAGCAGACCACGATGATCGTGCTCGGCAGTCGGGGAATGGGTGCGGTGGGGCGGCTACTCCTCGGATCGGTGAGCACCGCCCTCGTCCATCACGCCCACTGCCCGGTCGCGATCATTCGCGGTCCGTTGAGCGAGGGACAAACCCATGGTCCGGTGGTGGTCGGTATCGACGGTTCGCCGGCCTCCGAACGTGCCACGGCACTCGCGTTCGAAGAGGCCTCCTGGCGCCACGCCGAATTGGTGGCCCTGCACGCGTTCAGCAACACCGAGTGGCCGGAGGTGATGCCGCTACCGTGGTCGGCCTTTGCCACGGAAGCCGACGAAACGCTGGCCGAACGTCTGGCCGGATGGCAGGATGGCAGGAACGCTATCCCGACGTGGTGGTACAGCGGGTCGTTGTCCGGGACCAACCCGTGCAGAATTTGCTTGCCCAGGCCGAATCAGCACAGCTGGTCATCGTCGGTAGCCACGGTCGCGGCGGCTTCGCCGGGATGTTGCTGGGATCGGTGAGTTCATCGGTGGTCCATCAGATCCACTCCCCGGTGATCGTGGCACGCCACGACTAGCCGGATCGAAGAGTGTGCCGGGGCAGGTCGGAAAGCGGACCGTCAACGCAATGCGGCGGATCGGCTCCATGCCCACTCCGAGATGCCCACTCCGAGCCCACGGGGTCACTTTCCACGAGAGATTCGACTGGACCGCTCACACCGCCACAGGCCGCGCTGATCGACCCGATACCGCTCGGCGACGACGACCGCACCCTGAGCGCCTACGAGTGACATGCAGCGAGCCGCCGACCGTTCGGCGACGTGATCTCGCGTAGTCATCTCACTCCGTCGATCGGTTCCGCATGCGGCGGTCAGAGTCATCCGCCCCGAACGGTGGCATCGAAATTCCTCTACAACAAGCACGTTCGAATCTGTGGTCAGTCCGCTCGGGCGACGATCACCGGCATCCGGGCAGCGTGGACAACCGCGGAACTCACCGATCCCAGCAACATCCCGGCGAAGCCGCCGCGGCCATGGCTGCCGACCACGAGCAGCTGGGCCTTATCGGCGTGGGTGAGCAGCTGTCGGGCGGGATGATTGCACTCCAGCACCGGGCGGACCGTCACCTCCGGGTAACGCTTCGTCCACTCCTTGAGGTGCCCGGCCAGCATGACTTCGGCCGTTCGTTGCAGGTCGCCCCAGTACGGTGTGGCCAGGTCGTCGCTGCGGTCACTCCAGACGTGCACGGCGACAAGCTCCACACCCCGCCGGGTGGCCTCTTCGAAGGCGATCTCGGTCGCCAACTCGGACGCCGGGGAACCGTCGATGCCCACCACCACCGGCGCGTGTGCCGGGTCGGGCATCAGTGGGTCCTCGTCGCGGATGACCGCTACCGGACAGTGCGCCCCGTGCACCAGGCCGGACGAGACGGACCCGAGGAGCAATCGGCCCACTCCGCCGAGCCCGCGGCAACCGACCACGACCATATCGGCGTCCGCGGACAACGCCACCAGCGCAGGAACCACGGGAGCCGACAGGAGCCGGCGCTGAACGACCACACCCGGGTGCTCGGAGATGGCGTCGGCAGCCACGCCGACTGCATCGGTGAGGACCTTCTCCGCGAGCCGATCACGCTCTGCCCAGTACTCTTCCGAGATCGGTACGTCCATCCAGGAGACCATTGTGCCGGTCGGCACCACATGTACGACCGTGAGCGTGGCCCCGCGCAGCTCGGCATCCCGAGCTGCCCAATCGACGGCAACTCGGGATGCGGGCGATCCGTCGGCTGCCACGACGATGCCGAGTGGCTTTCCCGTCGATACTGCATCGGTGCTCATGTCACGCTCCTTCGACACATTCAGGGCTCCCCGGTCTGCTGCCGATCACCAACAGCACCAACGCATCATGAATCAGCCGCGGTACCGTCGTCGAGAGTCGAAGGTCACCCAGTTCAGTTGTCCTCGCTTCAATCCCGCAGATCACGGTGCGGGGCGAATTCGAGTGCCAGCAAGACCGCCGCGGCGGGAAGAACGCCGATCAAGGGAAGCAACACGTAGCGGCGCTCCGACATCGCGTCGAACTTTCGCAGGTAGCGATACAGCGATTCGAGCTTGACGACCCGATCACCGGCATGGGCGAGCAGCCTGAGGATTCGCAGCGCCGCATTGCTGGAGGCACTTGCGAACAGGTCGGGAAACGGCGCGAAGGACAGCGAAACCCGTTGGAAACCATGCTCCTTTGCCCAGGCGATCATGTCCACGGCCAGCCGCTCATCGACTCCGTTCGGCGCGTCCGGCCGCCGCCAGGGCAGATCCAGGCTCAGATCGCTCCCGTTGCCCGCACTGACATAGCGTTGAAACGCCTCTACTCGCCCGGTCTTGCCACGGGCGATGATCAGCAACACACCCGGGTAACGGCCCGACAGCGCACGACCGAGCATCATCGAGAAGCCCCGGTGCGTGTTCTTGTGCGATGTGTCGATCACTTCGAGTAGTTCACGTTTCAGGGCGTCATCCAGATCGCGTTCCATCAGTACTTCTGTGGTCACATGAGCGTTATGGCTGCGGTTGACGGCCTGCCGCAGATTCCGCTTCGATCTGCCGACCAGATCGAACCGATCGACATCGACGACGACATCGCGACCGAAGGAGATCGCCCGCAAGCGCGGACCCGGGACCAGGTCGCTCTGCCACATGCCCACCTGGTGCGCCGAGGCGCCCAGCACCACGATTCGCCAACCGTGGGCCCGGCACAGTGCGGCGAAATCACCGACCACCTCGCCGTAGCGTGCCGGGTCGCCGATCGGATCGCCGCTGACGACCGCGAACCCCGCCACTGCGCGGTACGCCACTGCGGCAGCCCCGTCTCCGGAGAAGACGTAGCTCTTCCCCGGCGCCATCGCAAACGGAGCCAACGGATCGTCGCGCGTCTGGTCGACGAGCACCGACACCGCCTCCAGTGCCGCCGGCTCATATCTGGAATCGCTGGGCCACACAAAGACAACCGCCGCCGCGACGACACCCAGGATCGCACCGCCGGGGTGCCCGCTGAGGCCGATGAACACCCCGGTGAGCACCAGTGCCCCGGCAAATCCCGCGTGCAGTGCGGTGAACGGGCGCCCGAGGACGCGCCCGTGGACGACGATGACCGCCGCCGAGGACACGGCCACGACGTCCATCCGGGTGATTCCGCGAGCCGTCTGACCCGCACGGTGCAGAGCGAACAACAATGCGGCCGCACAGACGGCGAGAAGGGCAACCCCGGCCCAGGAGGTGTGCCGCCGTGCGCTCCCCGTCGGGAAGCGGGTCGGCGTCGTCACCTCGGTAACGCAGTCCTCGTTCATACGCAGCACCGAATTCCTCGGATGACTTTCACCCCCCGATTCTGCGAGCCTGCCAGCCCGCAGACACACCCCGCTAGAGTCCAATGTCCTCGTTTCGGGGTTCGCGGGGAACCTTCGACGCTGTGCACCCTGGGGCGGTGCTACGACGCACCGGCCAGAGCCGACGATGTCAACGATCCGAGTATCGACATCGTCAGGCATCGAGCGCGAGCACCTCGTCGAAACTCTCGATCAGGCAGTCGCGGAAGGCCGCGACATCCGGGATGGCGGCGGTGTCGACATTGATCCCGAAGGCGCAGACGTCACCGTAGCTCAAGAGGGTGATGTTGACCGCCGTACCCAGCGTCGGGGCGAACGCGTACTGCCTGCGCACCGCGGCACCAGCCAGGCTGACCGGCGTGGGGAATCCGGGCACATCGCTGGCCAGGAAGTCGACGTTTTGAAACAGTGACCGGGTATACCAGTCAGGCACGAGGTTGAGCGCACCGGCGATGAGGGGTGTGACCGGCACCGTCTTCTCCGCCCGTTGGGCGCCGGTCAGTTCATGGATCTTCCGGATGCGCACCGCGGAATCGGCGGGACCGGTGGGGACGGCGAACCGCATCAGCGTGGTCCGGTTGCCACCGACCTGGTCGGTTTTGGTGCGAAGGTTGATGGGCATCATCACCACCAACTCCTCCACGGACACCCCGTGTTCGGCGTGGTAGCGACCGAGACCGCCGGAGACCGCTGCGAGGAAGGCGTCATTGAGCGAGCCGCCGGCGATCTCCGCCGCCCGGTGAAGTGCGTCCTTGGACACCTCATGCATGACCAGCTCTCGAATGCTGCCGCGTTTCTGCATCATCGGTGATCTGCGGCGGCGTGGACGAGTGGTCCGCCATACCGAGGCCGTCAACGCCCCCGCCATGCCGAACGTCGCCACCGGCCGCAACATCGCCTCGACGACAAGTGCCGGCCCGGCGCGCATTGAGCCGAACAGTGCGCCTGCAGCCATCCGCGTCAGCTGCAGCAGATCAGGTTGCTTCGGTGTCGGCAGCGGCCGCCCCTGCGCCAGGTCGTCGAACAGCAGCCGACCGATCTCCACCGCCCCGACACCGTCGGTCAGCGCATGGTTCATCCGGCAGAGCAGGGCCGCTCCCCCACCGGCCATTCCCTCGATGAGCGTTGCCTCCCACAGCGGATGAGCTGCGTCGAAGTCGGCCATCGCGGCGAGCCGCGCCAACTCCAGGACCCCGTCGAGGTCCCCCGAACGGGGCGCGCCCACCCGACGTAGATGGAAAGCCAGGTCGAACTCGGGATCGGGTTCCCAGCGTGGTGGTGCCGGCCACGGTGACGGCACCACACGCTTACGGAACATCGGCGCCATGCGGCTGATGGCCTCGAACCGATCGGCCACGCTGGCGAAGTCCGGTGTGCTGTCGAGCAGAATCAGCGTCACGATCGTCGATCTGAATCGTGCATCGGTCCCGATCGACCAGATGAACGCGTCGCTGCTCCTCAGGAAGGCAACCATGACGCGTCCCCTCTCAATCGAGACGATAGCGCCAGGCCACAGCCCCGCGCTTGTTACTTCTGGTCGCCTTCTGACCGCGTCAGTGCCCGATCCGCACTGCGAATGAGCTTGCGGTTGAACTGATACTGGGCGGCGGCCAGGGTGTCGGCCAAATCGATCGCGGCGTCGATGATCTTCGTCCGGAGCGGCTGGACCGCCTCGGGGATCGCCTCATCAAGGGTGTGGCTGAACTTGCGCAGGGCCTCCGCCGCTGCGTGCTGGCCCGTCCGAGCGGACTCACGAACCTCGTCGAACAGTTCGGCCGGTTGCGTTCCAGGGGATTTCTGTTCCGTTGTCGTCTCGGTCATTTCGGCTCCTTATCGGGTGGTTTTCCTGCCGCTGCCAACGCTATTCGCCTGGTCTTCGTCCCGATAGCGACCAAGGTCCCTAGGTGTCGCGGACGTTGGTCCTCGCCGGGCGTCGTCGGCTTCGAAGCGACCCCAACCGATCAGCTTCCTTTCGTGTCGGGTCCACTGCTACGGGCGTTCGGTCAGTGCGACAAGCCGGTCAATCGCTTGTTCGATTCCCCGCGCCAGCTCATCGACATCCGGCGCAGCGTCGTAGTCGGCGGTGATGCCGAAGTACAGACTGTCGGCGTAGCTCAGAATCGCGATACCCGTGCGCAACTGGAGCGCGATGGGTGGAATGGGGAGTATTCGCGCCACCCTGCAGCCCATGATCTTCAGGCGCCGGCGCGGCCCGGGAACGTTCGTCGCGAACGTCACGACACCTCGTTGCGGGAGCCGCATCAATGCCCTGGCCGCCCATGCCGTCAGGGCGAAGGGCAGCGCGCCGACCGCGGTGACGAAGATGCTCACCGCCTCACGTTGGCCGGCCTTCTTCGACCTGGTCAGTCGGTGGCGCACCGATTGAAGCTGCTCCAGCGGATCGTCTTTGTCGACGGGGAGCAACGGGAGCATCAGCGATACCCGATTGTCGGTGAGATTCATTGCGTCGGTGGCGCGTACGGACACCGGTACCAAGGTCCGAAGCGACGTCTTCTGCGGCTCTTCTCCGCGGCGAATCAGGGCATCCCGGTAGCTGGAGGTGATGGCGGCCAGGGCGACGTCGTTGAGCGTGACATCGAACCTGCTCTGAATTCGCTCCACGTCGCGAAGTCGAACATGTGCGGCGCTGAACCGCCTCATCGTCGTCACCGGTCCCGTCAGCGACGATTCTGCTGCCGGGTTCAGCAGTCCCCCGGCGATCTGCAACGCACCTGCGACCGACCGTGACGCCGTATCGGTGAGGGTCGTGGCGACATGCCAGAGTGCCCCCGGCCATTCCAGCGGATTCAGCACCACTCCACGCACGTCGGGGGCGCTGGCAGTCACTCTGGACGCCCGGATGTCGGTGGCGAACGTGTCCGGGCTTCCCGAATCACTGAGGCCGGCGAACATCTGCATGGTCGCGATACCGTCTGCGATGCAGTGGTGCATCTTCATCAGCAGACCCCAGCGGCCGCCGGCCACACCTTCGATGATCCAGCATTCCCACAGCGGCCGGTCCCGGTCGAGCCGGCGTTCCATGACATCGGCGACGAACCGGAACAGTGCCTGGTCGTCACCACCGTGTGGAAGGGCGGCCCGATGAATATGGCGATGCGGGTCGAACGTGGGATCCTCCGCCCAGTGCGGGGCGCCCAGATCGAGACGGTGTACCTGCAACACCTGCCGGAAGCGCTCGACCCGAGCGACCCGCTCCGCGATCGCGGCGCCAACACTGTCGAATTCCGGCATCGGGCCATCCATCACCGCCACCGCCCCGAGGGCAAGGCTCACGTGTCGGTCGGAATCCTCGGCTTCGAGAAACGCCGAATCCAGAGGCGATAGTCGTTCCATGCGACGACTGTTCGCCGTCCACAGCCGAACGCACAGAGGCGAAAGTCACCGATCCGCCGGGAGATTCCATCCGCGGCGTGTGACGCGACAGAGGACTTTCGGCCCTGCTGTGGACCGATGCACCGGCGGCATCATGTTCCTTGCCGATGGACGTCGCGTAGAAAAGGCCTCAGCTGTGAAGTACACCTATCGAACGTGCTCTCAACCGCCGTTGGTGCGCGCGGCCCGGGTCGATCAGCAATTCGCGACGGTGGCACAGCTTCCGTCGTTGCGTGCGACGAGCCCGTCCTCAGCCTGGGCAAGCGTCCTGTCACACAGTTGGCTGCTCGACGAGCCGACAGCTCAAGACGCCCTTTGCATCGATGAGGTGTTCGGAAAGTACTTCCATCTCGCGGATTTCCCTTCGGGTAAGCAGATCTACCACCAAGGCGATCCAGGCGACCGGGTGTACGTGATCATCTCGGGCTTGGTCAAGGTGTCGTGCACGCTGGCCAACGGGACCGAAGTGGTGCGTGGCTTGATGGGTGCCGGCGATGTGGTCGGCGAACTTGCGGTCTTCGATCCCGGTCCGCGCAGTCAGACCGCAACGTGCCAAACCCTGGTTCGGGCAGCGTGGTTGACCAGGGAGTCGGTTCGTCGGCTGACGCGACAACATCCCGACCTGGCCCAGCGCTGGTTGCAGGCGCTCGCTGCGCACATACGCAGCCGCGAGGCGGAGATCACCAGCATGCTGGCCGCCGACGTATCGACCCGGGTTGCCCGCCAGATCATCTTGCTGGCCGAGCGATTCGGCGAGAGTGCCGACGGGTATGTGCGCGTGCGGCACACACTCACGCGTCATGAGTTCGCTCAGCTCGCCGGCGCCAGACGGGAGGCGGTGAGCCAAGCACTTGCGAAGTTCGTCGAGCGCGGCCTGCTCATCACCACACCGGGCGGCTTCGACATCATCGACCTGAGCGATCTGCGACGCCGCGCCCACTCGGCGTTTCCAGAACTCGGGACCTCGGTCATCGGACGATTCGACACCGCGGTGGCACGGAGGTGACGGCCATGCCGGGCGCGATGCTGCCACCGCAACTGCTCAGTGACGCTGTGGAGATGGCCTGCCGCGCTCCTTCCCTGCACAACAGCCAACCGTGGCGCTGGGTCGCCGAAGGGACATCGACGCTCAACCTCTACGCCGAGCCCGGTCGCGCGCTGACCACGTTGGATCCGCTGGGGCGTGAGATCTACCTGAGTTGCGGTGCGGCCCTGGATCATCTGGTGGTTGCGCTGGCCGCCGCGGGATGGGTCGCCGATGTGCAGCGGTTTCCTGATCCCGCCGCCCCGCTGCACCTGGCCGAAATCCACTTCCGTCCGGTCGCCGGTGATATATCGGTACAAGCGTGCGAGCGGGCTGAAGCCATCCTGGCCCGTCACACCGACCTGCGCCCCTTCGAAGCTCCGGCCGACTGGACGAGACTCGAAGTGACACTGCGCCAAACGGTCATTCCCTATCACGTCATGTTCGACACGGTGCTCCCGCCGGACAGACCCCGACTGGCCGAGACGTGGCAGCTCGCCGAGGAATTGAACCCCGCGGATCACCGCGGCCATCCCGAATCATGCTGGTGGGCCTCTGAACTCGACCACTCGGAGACCGTTGTCCTGTCCACGTCCCATGAGGATTATCGCCACGATCTGCTGCGCTGCGGCGAGGCGCTGTCAGCCGTCCTGCTCGAATGCACGATGGCCGGCCAAGCCACGTGCACCCTGTCTCATATGACCGAGCTTGCGCAGCCCCGGGAACTCCTGCGCGCCCTCATCGACCAGCGCGGTACGCCGCAAGTGCTGATCAGAGTGGGTCAGGCCGAAGCGAAGCCCGGTTTCACCATGACCCCGCGCAAGTCCGTGGCACAGGTGATGGACTTTCAGCCCGAGTCCCCGCGCCTCCGGTAACCCGATCTCATGTCCGGCGCCGGTGTTCACACCGGTTGACCACCGGCGTCCTCTTCCTGTGAGCGTGTGAATGCCGCCACCGCGGTGGGTAGCGTGAGAAAGAGCGCTCATCCACTCGTCATGATGGCCACTCCAACGCTCGTCCTGCGGTATCCGACTGAGACCAAGCGGCCCGGCATCGAGTGGTGAAGGGCCCAAGGTCCTGTTGGCACGCCTGCCCCCGGCGAAGACCTTTGGCGGTACGTCGGTGACCAAAGACTCCAGTGCACAGAAGTCCAGGTTCGTAACGTCATTTCCGAACTCGACTCCGGTACGAGAGGACGCGAAATGTCAGAGGTCACGACCAAACCGGTCATTGTCGGCATCGATGGCTCCGACCAGGCCCAATATGCGGCGGTATGGGCAGTCGAGGAGGCATTGCGGCGACATGCCGTGCTGAAGCTGATCTATGTCGTGCGCACCGACCTGACCGGCACGCTGTCGGCCAGTGAGTATGAGGCTGATGTGGACTCCGCCAAAGCCGCGCTGGCGGCTGCGCGGACCGCGATAGCCAAGCGCAACCCGAGCGTGGTGGTGGAGACCTCCATCGCCGAGGGTTCCCCCGCCGGCGTTCTGCTGGCCGAATCCCCGGATGCCGGGCTGATCTGCATCGGATCGTCCGGGATAGGCCGGATCAGCAGGGCCATCCTCGGGTCGACGGCGGCCTCTGTCGCCGAGGAGGCCGCGTGCGCCGTGGTCGTCGTCCGCGGTGCGGAAAGCACCGTCGCACAACACGATCCACTGCGCTGGATTGTCGTGCCGGTCACCCGTCACACGGAGGGCAACCGCACCGTCATCACCGAGGCCATCGCCGAGGCGCGGTATCGGAGATGGCCCATGCTGGCCGTCGGGACGCACAGTTCCCACGGCGACAACGCCACCAGCGACGAACTCGACCGGCTCGTGGCTGACTGGCAGCGGCAGTTTCCGGACGTCCACGTCTATCCGATCTCGTGCGATACCGATATGGCGCAGTTCCTGCGAAACAGCCCCGATATCAACGGTCTCGTCGTCCTCGACGCCGGCCGGTCAACCGAGCTGGCGCAGATCATCGGTGGAGTGACACACGCGCATCGAGCGGACCTCGCCGTATTGGTGGCCCGAGAGAACGCCGATGTACGCGTGACACACGCACCTGCACGACACCGCTGACGACATGCATCGACTCAGAGGAGATTCCACATGACTCTCACCAGCCGCACTCCCACCCGCTCCGATCCCGAGGTGAGGGCCGCTGTCACAGCCGAGCTGGAGTGGGCTCCCGACATGGTGGCCGCCCATATCGGAGTGACCGCCGACCATGGCGTGGTCGTACTGACCGGCGACGTCGACAAGTATTGCGAACGGACCGCCGCGAGTGAGGCCGCGCTTCGCGTGCGCGGCGTCACCGCCGTCGTCAACGAGATTCGGGTGCGTCCGAAGTCGACGTACACGCTCGGCGAGACCGATATCGCCAGGGAGGTCGAACACGCACTGCGTTCGACCGCAAGCATCCCGGACACCGTCAAGGCCGAGATCGTCGGCCACCAGGTGAATCTGACCGGAGTGGTCGAATGGGACTATCAGCGCCGCGCTGCCGCCCGTGCGGTCCAGCATCTACTTGGCGTCACGTCGGTCAACAACGCGATCTCCCTCACCCCGCGGCAGCCTGCACCCGACACCGAGGAACGCATCAGGCAGGCGATCGCCCGCAACGCGCTGCTGGACCCCGAGACGGTCCACGTGCGCGTGGCTGAAGACAGAGTCACGCTCACCGGGACCGTGCCGTCGTGGGCGGCCAGGCGCCAAGCCGACCTCGCCGCCTGGTCATCACCGCATGTGAGTGAGGTCTTCAACTACATCGTGGTCAAGGAGTCCGCAGCTCATGGAAACTCTCTTGGCCCTACTCCAAGGGGGACGAAATGAACGACAGTCGATCAGGCGCCGCGGTGGTGGTCGGCATCGACGGATCGCACGCCGCCGTACAGGCCGCCGAATGGGCGATCGACGAGGCCGTCGCACGACACGTGCCGCTGCGACTTGTCCATGTCGCCGACCCCGAATCCACGGTGTCGCAGACGGCCGGCGAGATCCCACTGGGTGTCGAATACGGCGAGACGGCACTGCGCCAGGCCCATGCCGCGATCACGCGATCCGGCAAAGATGTCGAAGTCGAGACAGCCGTCGTCGGAGGAGATCCGGCTCAGATACTGCTGGCCGAGTCACGTACCGCGGAATTGGTGTGCGTCGGTTCCTCGGGCATCGGCGCCATAGCCAAGACCCTGTTGGGTAGCGTCGCTGCGACGTTGACCGAGAACGCATCCTGTCCGGTCGCAGTGATCCGGTCCCGCGACGATGGCCGGCGATCCCCCGGCACCGCGATCGCCGTGGCCGTCCGGAAATCTCCCCAGGATGAGGACGCTGTGGTGGCCGCGATGCAGGAGGCCCGCCTGCGCCGGAGTTCGCTGCTGGCGATAGGGCTGTGGGAGGAGGGTACCGATCTTCTCCCGCACGAGGAACTCGACGACCTGATGCAGACGTGGCGGCAACGCTATCCCGACGTCCGCGTGCAACCGGTGACGACCGCATCCGGCCTGGCCCGATTCCTCGAGGACGAGGACGCACCCGTCGCGATGGTCGTGATCAACGCCGAGGATGCGAGTCGCGTCGCAGACATCATCGGACCGCACGGTCACCCCGTCTTCAAGCATCCCGAATGCTCCGTGCTCGTGGTACGGCACTGAGCTCCCTCAAGAATCGATCAACGACGATGACTCACATTGACACTCGCATCGACTTCGATGTCCCCAGCGTGGGGGCCCTATTCCTCGACCGTGTGCGCGCCTCCGCCGGACGGGAAGCATTCCGATATCGCGAAGGCCCGACCTGGACGTCGATGACCTGGGCCGAGGCGGCCGCCCGCGTGGAGGCGCTGGCGGCGGGCCTACTGGCGCTGGGGATAGCACCCGAACAGCGCGTCGGCATCGCCTCGAGCACCCGCATCGAATGGGTACTGGCCGACCTCGCCGTCATGTGCGCCGGCGCGGCGACCACCACCGTCTATGCCAACACCAAAGCCGAAGACACCGCCTACATCCTCGGCGATGCCGAGTGCCGCATCGTGTTCGCCGAGAATCCCAGTCAGCTGGCGAAGTTGGCCGCACACCGCAACGAGTTGGCCGAACTATCCCATGTCGTCCTGTTCGACGGGAGCGCCGACGACGACTGGGCCATGACGCTCGATGACCTGGCCGCATTGGGTGCCCAGCACCTTCGGGCGCAACCGCAGTGTGTCCGAGACACCGTCGCGGCGATCACACCCGACCGGCTTGCCACCGTCATCTACACATCTGGCACCACCGGCGTCCCCAAAGGCGTGCGCCTGCAACACGGTGCGTGGGTGTATCAGGGTGCGGCGGTGGCGGCCCTGGACGTCCTGGGCACCGATGACCTCCAACTGCTCTGGCTTCCGTTGGCGCACTCGTTCGGCAAGGTCTTGCTCGCGGCCCAGCTCTCATGTGGATTCGCCAGCGCGATCGACGGCCGGTTGGACGCGATCGCGGACAACTGTGCCGAGGTACGGCCCACCTTCATGGCCGGGGTACCGCGGGTCTTCGAAAAGGCCCACTCCCGGCTGCTGACGACGGCACAGTCCCGGGGGACGTTCGCACGCACCCTGCTTGCGCGGGCGCTGCACGTCGCCAAGGCCGTGGGCAACCGACGACGAGCCGGCACTGCGGTTCCGCTCCGGCTCAGAGCCGAGCACGCGCTGTGGGACCGATTGGTTCTCGCCAAGCTGCGCAACGTGTTCGGTGGCAGGATACGATTCTTCGTATGCGGCTCGGCCGCGCTGAACCGCGAGATCGAAGAGTGGTTCCTCGACGCCGGCATGCTCATCTTGGAGGGCTACGGGCTGACCGAGACTTCGGGCGGCGCGTCCATCAACACTCCCTCCCAGTACAAGCTGGGCACTGTCGGGCGCCCACTGCCCGGAACACAGGTCCGTATCGGCGCCGACGACGAGATTCAGATCCTCGGCCCGAACGTCATGGACGGCTACCATGGCTTGGACTCGCTCAGTGCCACAGCATTCACCGATGACGGATGGCTGCGCACAGGTGATTGCGGCGATATCGACGCCGACGGCTTCCTCACGGTCACCGGCCGGATCAAGGACATGTTCAAGACCTCGGGCGGGAAGTACGTAGTGCCCACGGCAATCGAAGCGAAGTTCGTCGCGTTGTGCCCGTACGTCAGTCAGTTCCTGGTGTTCGGCGAGTCCCGCCGATATTGTGTCGCCCTGATCGCGTTGGACCCCGAGGCCATCGGCGTGTGGGCCAGCAGCCACGGCCTCGCCGAGGCCGGTTACGACCAACTGAGGGAGGCACCAGCGGTCCACGATCTCATCGACAACTACGTCTCGCAGCTCAATCGCGATCTCAACAGCTGGGAGACCATCAAGAGATGGGCGATTCTCAACCGGGATCCGTCCGTGGAGACCGGCGAACTCACGCCGTCTCTGAAAGTCAAGCGCCCCATCATCTTCGCACGGAACCGCGAACTGCTGGAGTCCCTGTACCAGTGACACGGCCCTCAGGTCAGCAGACCTCCGCCGGCAAGAGCGAAAGCCGCAGTCTTCCGTGTCTCAGGCGGGGTCGGAACGTCCCGGAGCGGTAGCGGGGCCGGGCGATCCGGCAGCGCCAGCCTGTTGATGGTCCGCAAGGTGGAAAGGTACTGCTGTGCCAGCGAGCCCGTGTTGTAGGGCAATCCGTACTTGTCGCAGAGGGCCCGCACCTGGGCTGCGATCTCAGCCAATCGGTTGCTCGGCAGGTCGGGGAAGAGGTGGTGCTCGATCTGGTAGCACAGGTTGCCACTCGAAAAAGCCATCAGTGGACCAGCGTTGAAGTTCGCCGACCCCAGCATCTGTCGCAGGTACCATTCGGGTCTGGTTTCCTGGTCGAGCACCTCGGGCGTGAATTTCTCAGTGCCATCCGGGAAGTGACCGCAGAAGATGACCACGTATGTCCAGAGATTACGCAGCAGATTGGCCACGATGTCGGCCCCGAGGGTTCGGCGCCAGCGTGATCCGCTGAGGGCTGGGAACAGCACGCAATCCTTGAGCGATTGGCGGGCGATCTTGCCCATCAACGCTGACTTCTGGGCGGACTTCACGGTGCGTTCGCCTTTCAGGTCGATACCGTGCAGCGCAATACCCCATTCAAAGGTCAAGGCCAGCAGAATATTCTGCAGCGGCTGCAACAGATACCGTCGCCGCCACGGCTGATCGCGGGTCACTCGCATCACGCCGAAGCCGATATCATCGTCCTCGCCCAGCACGTTGGTGAAAACGTGGTGGCGGTAGTTGTGCGAGGTCTTCCACTGCGCAGAAGGGGCAACCATGTCCCACTCCCAGGTGGTCGAGTGAATCTCCGGGTCATTCATCCAGTCCCACTGACCGTGGGACACGTTGTGGCCGATCTCCATGTTTTCGACGCTCTTGGAATAGGCCAGCGCGGCGGTGCCGAGGGCCCAGCCGGTTTTCGACCGGCTTCCCGCGATGAGAAAACGCGCCGCGAGGCCGAGTATCCGTTGGAACCTGATGGTGCCCCTAATGTAGGCGGCATCATGCGCTCCGAGCGAATCCTCGACGCTGCGCCGGATGGCATCGAGTTCCTCGCCGAGATTCTGGATATCGTTCGGGCTCAGGTGCTTATAGCGATCAAGATTGGTGATGGCCATGGCGAAGTTGTCCTCGGTCGTGCGAATGAAATGGGCCAGGATCTGGCCTTCATTGATCCAGCGGCTGCGGTGAGTCGCCGATCACGGTGGAAATGGGACCCGCGCGTGACGCGCGGGTCCCATTTCCGTCATGGCGCGTGGAGGGTCAGAGTGCCCGAACGCGGCTGGCCTGCGCGCCCTTGGCGCCCTGGGTTGAGTTCGAACTCGACCCGTTGATTCTCTTCGAGGCTGCGGAAGCCTCCGCCGTCGATCTCGGAATAGTGGACGAACACATCCGGGCCCTCGGTCTGAGCGATGAAGCCGAAGCCCTTCTCAGCGTTGAACCACTTCACAGTTCCCTGTGTCATTTGCTTCTCCTTGTCAGGATTGCGGTCCGCACTGCGCGGACCGGCAGCCGATTGGTTGAGACGGCTGCTTCTGAGTTGTCCTGCAACAAGAAAAAGACGCCCGCACCAAGTTCTGCGCGAGCGTGTACGAACACGAACACTTGAAACCATCGACCTGATATGTACAACGCCGACCGGCTGCGTTTAGTTCCCCGTCGAACCCCTCCCGCTGGGAATAGCGAAAAGTTTTCTGCGCAAGGACTTCCGGCCCTAGTACCGACTGTCACCACGTGGTCCGATCAAGTTGTTTCTCGGACAACAACTACTCGCAATGGGACATCATGACTCACCTTCCGGCGCAGGGCGGGCCCCGGTCACTGCTGCGCGACGTCTCGACCGCGTCCACTCGGCCCGCAACCGCGGCGGCGGTATCCATGCCGGCGATCTGCGTGCAGGCCAATGGCGAGTTGGCGGTTCAACAGCGCGCCGTGCCCACCCCGGGGGCCGGCGAGCTGCTGTTGCGGACCGTCGTCTCCGCGCTGTGCGGCACCGACCTGCACCGGTTCCGCGGAGCACAGTCGTACGGCAACGACACCGACGTGTTCGGCCACGAATCAGTCGGAGTGGTGCAACATTGCGACTCCGGCCGGTTCGCCCAAGGCGACCGTGTTCTGCACGTGCCCTTCCCCACCGACGGTAAGGTCTTCGCGCCCTACCAACTGGCGCGGGAGACCAACGTCGTGCCCATTCCCGCGGCGTTGCCGTCGGACATCGGCGTCTTCGCGCAGCAGCTCGGCACGGTGATCTATGCACTGCGCAACTTCTGGCCTTCGCCGCAGCCGCCGCGCAGCGCGTTCGTCGCCGGTGCCGGACCGGCCGGTCTGATGTTCATCCAGTTGCTCCGCGAACGCGGCTGTGAACAGATCTACGTGTCCGAGCCGGATGAGCATCGCCGCCGACTGGCGACATCCTTCGGCGCAATCCCGGACGAGGACGGCACTCCCCCGGTCGAGCTCAGCATCGACGCCTCCGGCATGCCGGGAGTACGCCGTAAGTGCTGGCAGCGAACCGCCTCCTTCGGCACCGTGGGGATCTACGGACTCCCCGACGACGAACCCGGCGACCTGGAAGTGTCGGTGCTGGGTCTGGTGGCGAAGAATCTCCACCTGGTCGGAGCGATCGGTTCGCAGGCAGAACCCGGCCTGCGGTCCTTCCACGACGCGCTCGACCTGCTCGTCGCCCGCCGCATCGAGGTCGACCGGCTCATCTCGCACCGCATCGACCTCGACGGGCTGCCCGAGATCGCTCCACGCGCCGCCCGCGTCGAGGACGGGATCGTCAAAGTACTCGTCGACTTCGACGCACCCACGCCGGTTCACAGGTAGTCCCCGCGGGTGTCACGCTATGAGGCCCGGACACCTGCAGGAGAATCGACCTGATGCAGCTGTCGCCACACCTCGTAGGCCCGACAATGATGGTCGTGTGCGCGGCGATGGTGCTTGCCGCCGCGGCCATCTACTGGTCAACAGCGCTCGGCTCGGCGTGGACGGTGCCACGCGCCGCGGTGCGCGCAGTACTGCAGCTTGTTGCGGTCGCCGCCATTCTGGCTACCGCGCTGAGCAACCTGCGGACGTCACTCGTGGTGCTGGGGATCATGTTCGTCGCCGCGACGGTGACCGCAGCGCGCCGCAGCCGGTGCAACCGTTCCTGGCTACTCGCGGTAGCGCTCGCATCAGGCATGATTTCGGTAGTGCCACTGCTGCTTTCAACCGGGCTGGTGCCCATCACCGGTATCGCCATCGTGCCTATTGCCGGCATCCTGCTGGGAAGCACCATGACCGCCGTCGCGGTGGCTGCACGGCGGGCACTCGACACGCTTGCTACCCGTGCCGGCGAGGTCGAGGCATTACTCAGCCTCGGATTCAGCGACCGGCTCGCGCGGATGGAAATCATCGGTCCTACTGGCGCGGACGCACTCCTGCCCAACCTCGACCAAACCAGGACGGTGGGTGTGGTTACCCTCCCCGGCGCCTTCGTCGGGGTGCTGCTCAGTACCGGATCTGCGATGCAAGCCGGCGCAGTCCAGATCCTGATCCTGGTGTCGATACTGCTGTCGCAGACCTGCGCAGTCGCCGCAACGCTGGAGTTGATCGCATCAGGCAAGATCAACCGTACCGACCGAGCTCACGACGCGCCGTGGCGACGGTGGAACCCACCGACCAGAGGATGAGAGCCTTCTTACGCGGCCCACTTCTGTTGTCTCACAACGGGACATCTAGGCCGCGCGGGGCATATCGCCCGCTGCTCGTGCTGCTGGGAGTGATGCCGGACGGCCCACGGCAGTGGCCCAACCGACGATGCTCAGATAGAGCCCGGCCAGGGCGACGATCACCGTGCCCACCTGCCACCAGGGCGCCTGGGCAACGACGTCGTTTCCCCAGGACAGGTAGGCATACGGGAAGGTCATCAGTGCCACACCCTTGAATGCGGTGAGCCATCCCAACAGTGAGACGATCGCCGCGGGAGCCCCACGCCAGTACGGGTGCAAAACGATGATGGTCAGACCTATCGGCAGGACGAATGCACCGGCGACCCACGGCCATACGACGTTCGCGTCAAATTCAGCCAGCAGTGTCCGCAGGGCGGAGGCGCGCGTCAGCATCGTGGACGCGGCAACGAGAAGGTAGGGCCCGAGCACTCGGGCGAACAGGCTCGTGCGGGTGTGGAGGTGCGGTAACGCTCTCATGGTGCGTCTCCTTCGGACATCGGCTACGCCGGCGGTGACCTGGTGGGGACCCACGAGATCCCCTGAGTCATTCGACCCCCGCACCGGCCCCTGGAGCTAGGGACCGATGTCCTGCCGGTGAAGGACGATGGTCACCCGAACCTCCACCGTGACCTCGGTGTGCAGCGGTTCTTCCTCCCAGCCAGCTTTGCCGGCCGGGAGGCACGTTAATCTCTTGGTCGCGGCGCGTTGCCGCGTTTGCTAGGAGGTATTACCCATGCGCTCTTTCAGCGTGGCAGTGGTCGTCACGGTGGCCGCCACATTCGGTTGCTCCGGCGTGGCGGTGGCGGCCCCGAAGGACTACTGCGCCGACCTCAAAGGCGGCAACACCGGCAGCACGTGTGAGATCCAACTCTCCGATCCCGCGTACAGCGTCGACATCAGCATTCCGCTGGACTACCCCGACCAGAAGTCGGTCGCCGACTACATCTCGCAGACACGCGACGCGTTCCTCAACTCGGCCAAGTCCGGCGCGCCCCACACCTCACCGTACGAGTTGAGCATCAAGCCGACGAAGTACAACTCGTCGGTTCCGCCGCGCGGCACGCAGGCGGTGGTGTTCACGGTGACCCAGGACCTCGGCGGGAGCCAGCCGCAGACGACGTACAAGGCGTTCAACTGGGACCAGAGCTATCGCAAGGCGATCACCTACACGGCCGCGCCGGACGACAAAGAACATGCGCCGTTGTGGCGGGTGGACGATCCCCTGAAGACCGTCGCGCCGATCGTCCAGACTGAACTGCAGCAGCAGCTGGCACCGCCGCCACCGGTCGCGACCACGGCTCCGACGCAACCGGGGCAGCCGGCGACGACAACGCCGACCAGCACCACCACGGCGCCGCCGCCACCTCCGCTGCCGTTCGCGCAGGCCGCGCTGTACAACCCCGCCAACTACCAGAACTTCGCGATCGTCAACGACGGGGTGATCTTCTTCTTCGACCAGGGCGTGTTGCTGCCCGCCTCGGCCGGGGGTTTGCACGTGCTGGTGCCCCGGTCGGCGATCGACCCGATGATCGCCTGACCCCGTCGCGCGACATTGCAGTGAGTGCGCTCGGCACTCGCACTTTCGCGCAGTAACTGCAATGTCGCGGCGGAAGGTCAGTTCCTCTAGTCCGTGCGGTCGTGAAGCGTGATGTGGTACCCGTCGGGGTCGGCGAAGGTGAAGGTTCGGCCGAAGGGTCCGTCGATCGGTGCGGAAACGATGGCGTGCCCGTCGGCGACGAGCGCGTCGTGGATGTCTTGAACGTCGTCGGCGTGCAGCCAGATTGCGGCACCGATGCCGGGCCGCGCAGCGGAGGCAAGATCGGTGCCGGCAACGACGTCGCGCAGCGCGAATGCGATCGGCTTGGTCTCGAAGACGACCGCGTGCGGGGGCCCGACCGGCGAGCGGACGAGGCCGAGGTACTGCTCGTAGAAGGACTGGGAGGCGTCGAGGTCGCGCGCCTGCAGTGAGATGAAATCGGGGCCGGTGACGGGCATGGTGCATTCCTTTCATCATGTCAGTTTCCTGACATTCACGACCATATGTCAGAATACTGACATGGGTCAAGACGGTGGTGGCATCGACGTCGGCACGTCACTGGGTTACGCATTGAAAGAGGCCTCGAGTGCTCTGCGCGCAGCCATGGAGGAGGTGCTGCGACCGCTCGGGATGAACATCACGCGCTACGCCTGCCTGGAGCTACTGGCTCAACGACCAGGCTTGTCGAACTCCGAACTCGCGCGGGGTGCGTTCGTGACGCGGCAGTCGATGAACGTGCTGCTGCAGACCTTGGAACGCGAGGGCTTCGTCAGCAGACCAGAGGAGGCGCCCGTGGGAAAGGCTCTTCCCACCCGACTCACGCCTCGCGGCCGCAAGGCTCTACAGACGGCGACGACGGCGGTCCGGGCTGTCGAGGACAGAATGCTGTCCAGCTTGTCCGAGGCCGAGCAGGCACGGGTGTTTCACGCACTGCAGACCATGATTCGTTCTCTGCGCAATGACAGCGCGGGTGCGTAGCTCGCTAACACCTGGCCCTGGCGAGCACGGCTCCGACGAACCGCACGAAGTCCTCATGGCCGCGCCGGAGCTGGGCTGCAGTACAACGGTGTCCGCGCCGGCGTCGACCCAGCGCCGCACATCACAACCCGATGCGACCTGGGGCACGGATGTGACGAACGGTCTGTTTGTGCTTACAGGCTCGATGAACTCGGGCGCGCTGACCCTCTTTGTTCGCTCTTGCGAACGTGTCGGGATCGCGAACGTCCGCTATTCCGCTTGGCGGAAATAGGGTTCTACCGTGCCGCTGAGCTTGACGACCATCGGATTTCCGCGGCGATCCTTGGCGGTAGGGACTTCCACACGCACCCAACCCTCGGCAACGTCGTACTCGACCACGTTGGTCTTCTCGGCGCCGTTGAAGCGAATGCCCACGCCGCGCAGGAGCGCCTCTTCGCTATAGAACGGACTACGCGGATCGATGGAGAGGTGATTCGGTGGAACGTCGGTGTTCTGATCCTGGGACATGATGGCTTTCGTTGAATGCTGCGTGGGATTTCGATTTTGATTCTCTGAGAACCTACGCGACCGTGTGGTCGCGGGTTCCACGTAGGTCTTGGCGTGCCGCGCCCGTGGAGTGCATCGCGTTGGCCGGGGCCTCGTCGCACATCCGCGCGATTCCCCAAAGACAAAAAAGACCAGCTCAAGGCTGGTCTTTTTGTCGGGCTGACAGGATTTGAACCTGCGACCACTTGACCCCCAGTCAAGTGCGCTACCAAGCTGCGCCACAGCCCGCGGTGCCGCCGGGATCGCCGGCAGCGAGCGAAACTCTACCTCAGCCGGGCCGCCCGACCACAATCGCCCCATCGGTTTCCGCCGGGCGCTCGGCCGCGACGGGCTCGGCTGCCTCGGGCGCTCGCGACACCCGCCAGGCGTACACCACCAGCGCCGCCCACACCGCCGCGATGCCGGCGTAGATCACCGTCGATACCGGCGCGTGCACGCCGAAGTACATGAGCAGCTTCTGACTGTTGGTCAGCACGATCACGCCACCGACGCCCGTACCGAGCAGCGCCGGACTGACCCGGCTGACCAGCCAGGCGGCCAGCGGCGCTGCGATGACACCGCCGACCATCAGGCCGACCACGACGGGCCAGTGATCCAGGAAGTCCTGCCGCAGACCGACCAGGAACCCCAGCGATGCCGACACCGACACCAGGAACTCCGAGGCGCTCACCGACCCGATCACGGTGCGCGGCGCGGTCTTGCCTTGAGATAACAGCGTGCTGGTGGTCACCGGCCCCCAGCCGCCACCACCGGAAGCATCGATGAATCCACCGAACAAACCCAGCGGGGCGAGGAACTTCGCACTGTGACTGGTCCCCCGCACCCCGAAGTTCAGCGGTGTCCGCATCGAGAAACGAAGCAGCACATACACACCGATGCCCAGCAGAATGGCCGCCATCAGCGGGGCCGCGTGCTCGGTGGACAGCGAGGACAACACCGTGGCGCCCAGGAACGCACCGATGGCGCCGGGAACTCCGAGCTTGGCCACCAGCGCCCAGTCGATGTTCTTGAACTTCCAGTGCGACATCCCCGAGGCGAAGGTGGTGCCGACCTCGGCGAGGTGCACCGCGGCACTGGCCTGCGCCGCCCCGACGCCGGACAGCACCAGCAGTGTCGAGGCGGTGACACCGAACGCCATACCGAGGGCACCGTCGACGAGCTGCGCGCCGACACCGACGAGCGTGAAGATGAGAAGCGAACGCATGGCTGCTTTCAGGGGGTTCGGTCACCTGGCGGCGACCGGATGGACGGGTGGGGGCGTCAGGGACGCGGACAACACCACTCGTCGAAAGCCATCAGGCGGCGCGACGGCCAGAAGGGCTCCAGCGCGGACAACGCGGACGGCGAGGCCGCAAGAGCGCGCTCAGCCATCGGTGTCCTCCTTATTACAAGCCGTCGACAGACTACAGGGACAACAACCGGTAAAGCCCAATCAATCCCACTGCGACGATGACCGCACGCAGCACGTTGGGTGACAACCGCCGGCCGTAATGGGCACCGAGGAAGCCACCGATCAACGACCCGATAGCGATCAGTCCGGCAGCTACCCAGCTGATCCGGTCGAACGCCACCGCCGTGTAGGCCACCGCGGCAACCACGTTGACCAGCAGCGACAGCAGATTCTTGGCCGCGTTCATGCGCTGCATCGACTCCGGCAGCAGCGCCCCCATCGCGCCGATCAGCAGAATCCCCTGGGCAGCGGTGAAGTACCCGCCGTACACGCCGACTGCGAAGGTGGCCAGCACCACCGCAATCATTCGGCGCGTCGAGACGTGCTCTGCGGACTGGCCGGACACCTCGGCACGCCGCCGCGCCCAATTCTGGATGCGCGGGCCGATGATCACCAGGATCAGTGCCCCGATCAACAGGACCGGCACGATCTGGGTGAACACCTTCTCCGGCAGGTGCAGCAGCAGCCAGGCGCCCAACGCGGCCCCGGTCAACGAGGCAGGGATCTGCCATTTCAGCCGGTCCCACTGGCCGCGCAGTTCCTGCCGGTAACCCCAGGTGCCCGATACCCCACCGGCCACCAAACCGACGGCGTTGGACATCGTCGCGGTGACCGGTGGAAAACCGAGCGCCACCAGCGTGGGGAACGTGATCAGTGTTCCGGAACCGACGACCGCGTTGATCGCGCCGGCACCGACACCGGCCAGCGCGATGAGCACCATGTGCGCAACAGACACTCAGAGCACCCTACTCACGATATGGACGGAGCCCTGTGCTGCATGGTCGCTCCGCTAGCGCTTCGCTCCGCGCTTCTCTCGGACTCGCACATTGATCCGCACCGGGCTGCCCTCGAAACCGAACGTCTCACGCAACCTGCGCTCCAGGAACCGCCGGTATCCGGCTTCCAGGAACCCGGTGGTGAACAACACGAACGTCGGCGGCCGGGTGGTCGCCTGGGTGGCGAACAGGATCCGGGGCTGCTTACCGCCACGCACCGGCGGCGGGTGTGCCGCCACGACCTCCTTGATGAAGGTGTTCAGCCGGCCGGTCGAAATTCGCCTGTCCCAGGACGCCAGCGACGTCTCCAGCGCCGGAACGAGTTTCTGCACCGCACGGCCGGTCATGGCCGAGATGTTCACCCGAGGCGCCCACTGCACCTGCGCCAGCTCACGGTCGATCTCGCGATCCAGCTGATATCGGCGGTCCTCGTCGACCAGGTCCCACTTGTTGAAGACCAGTACCAGGGCGCGGCCCGCCTCGATCACCATCGTCAGCACCCGCTGGTCCTGTTCGGTGAGTGGCTGCGATCCGTCGATCAGCACCAAGACCACCTCGGCGGCATCGATGGCGCTGTGCGTGCGCACCGACGCGTAGAACTCATGACCGCTGGCCTGGCCCACCTTGCGCCGCAACCCGGCGGTGTCGACGAAACGCCAAGGCTTGCCGCCCAATTCGATCAGCGAGTCGACGGGATCGACGGTGGTGCCCGCCACATCGTGCACGACGGAGCGCTCATCACCGGCCAGCCTGTTCAGCAGTGAACTCTTACCGACGTTGGGCTTGCCGACCAGAGCGACGCGGCGCGGTCCACCCGGCCCGCCGCGCACCTCGGAGACCTCGGGCAGGTCTTCGGTGACCAGATCGAGCAGGTCGGCCACTCCCCGCCCGTGCATGGCACTGATCGGGTGCGGCTCCCCCAGCCCGAGCGACCACAGCGCTGCGGCCTCGGCCTCGGTGCGGTCGTTGTCCACCTTGTTGGCGGCCAGGTACACCGGCTTGCCGGCGCGCTGCAGCCGTTTGGCCGCCGCTTCATCGGCTGCGGTCGCCCCGACCACGGCGTCGACCACCATGATGATCGCGTCGGCGGTCTGC
This sequence comes from Mycolicibacterium fluoranthenivorans, assembly GCF_011758805.1. Lineage (NCBI taxonomy): Bacteria > Bacillati > Actinomycetota > Actinomycetes > Mycobacteriales > Mycobacteriaceae > Mycobacterium > Mycolicibacterium fluoranthenivorans. The sequence continues at coordinate 3,668,947 of NZ_JAANOW010000001.1, forward strand.
ATCGCCACCGAAGCCTGCTCGGCCACCTTCTGCTGCAAACCCTTGGCGTCGGGCTCCCAGCCGCCGGTGTCCTGCACGACGAAGCGCCGTCCCAGCCAGCTGGCGTCATAGGACACCCGGTCGCGGGTGACGCCCGGGATGTCCTGCACCACAGCCTCCCGGCGCCCCAGGATGCGGTTCACCAGAGTCGATTTGCCGACGTTGGGCCGACCGACGACGGCGATCACCGGCGGCGGCGCATGGACCTCGTCGTCGTCGACGGCTTCCTCGTCGGAAAAGCCGACCTCCCAGTCGCTCTCGTCGGACCAGGTGCCGTCCGCCGGGGAACCGGCATCAGTCTCGGTCATGGGCACGCTCCGGCACGCTGGACCACGAGATCCTCCAAGTGGGTCACGACCTCGGACTCGGACATCGCACTGGTGTCGACGATCAGCGCATCCTCGGCCGCCCGCATCGGCGATACCGCGCGCGAGGAGTCCAGGTGATCGCGCCGCACCACATCGGCGAGCACCGCTTCGTAGTCGTCGGGCAGTCCGTTGGCGATGTTCTGTGCGTTGCGCCGCCGGGCCCGTTCCTCGGCAGACGCGGTCAGATAGATCTTCACGTCCGCGTCGGGCAGCACCACGGTGCCGATATCGCGGCCCTCGACCACTACCGCGCCTTCGCCGGCGGCCAGCTCGCGCTGCAGTTGGACCAGCCTCGCCCGCACTGCGGGTACCGCCGAAACTGCGGAGACCGCCGCGGTCACCTCATCGCCGCGAATCTCGTGCGAAACATCTTCGCCGGCAAGGAAAGCGGTGTCGAAATCGGGGTCGTATCCGACGGCCAGATCGACCTCATCGGCCACCTCCGCCACCCGATCGGTGTCCGACAGATCAACCCCGGCGCGCAGCACCGCCAACGTGACGATCCGGTACATGGCACCGGTATTGAGGTACCGGGCACCCAGAGCGTGCGCCAACCCCCTTGATACCGAAGACTTTCCAGTCCCCGCGGGCCCGTCCAGGGCCACCGTCAACGCCTCGCTCACATCCCCACCGCCTTGTACAACTCGCCGATCTCCTTGCGGGTCAACACCCGGATACTGCCCGGCCGCATCTCACCCAGATTCACCGAACCGATATCGGTGCGCACCAAAGCCTGGACCGGGAAACCCACCGCTGCCAGCAGTCGGCGCACGATCCGCTTACGTCCTTCATGCAGCGTCACCCGCACCAGCGTCTTGCCCGGCAACGTGTCGACCAGGGCGAAGTCGTCGACGGCCGCCGGCCCGTCGTCCAGTTCCACACCGGCCTTGAGCTTCTTTCCCAGCCCGCGCGGCACATTGCCCAACACCGTCGCCACATAGGTCTTGGGCACCTCATAGGACGGGTGCATCAACCGGTGCGCCAACTCACCGTCGTTGGTGAGGATCAACAGTCCTTCGGTGTCGGCGTCCAGCCGGCCGACGTGGAACAGGTGCTTGTTACCGCGCACCCGGTGCTCCACCAGGTCCCCGACACAGGGCCGGCCCCGGTCATCGGACATCGTCGAATGCATCCCGCGTTCCTTGTTGATCGCCAGATACATCAGGTCGTCGTTCAACCGGATGCGCGTGCCGTCCACCCGGATCTCGGCGTTCTCCGGGTCCACCCGGGAGCCGAGTTCGGTGACGATCCGTCCGTCGACCTCGACCCGGCCGTCCAGGATCATCCGTTCGGCCACGCGGCGCGAGGCGACCCCGGCCTGCGACAGCACCTTCTGCAGTCGCACGCCTTCTTGCTCGGTCATGTCAGTCCTTGTCCACATCGATGGCGGGGGGCGCTTGAGGCGGCACTGCTGCCGCACCTTCAAGCTTGGCGAATCTCGGCTCATCGCTGAGGTTTTCGCTCAGATCGTCGATCACGTCGACATCGGGCAACAGTGGCGCGATATCGGGGAGATCGGTCAGTGACGACAGCCCGAGTCGTTCCAGGAACAGCTCGGTGGTGGCGAAAGTCACTGCCCCGCTGTCACCGTCCGTACCTGCCTCGATGATCAGGCCGCGCGCCAGCAGGGTGCGGATGACCGCGTCGACGTTCACGCCGCGCACCGCGCTCACCCGGGCGCGTGTCACGGGCTGCCGGTAGGCCACCACCGCCAGCGTCTCCAACGCCGCCCGGGTGAGCTTGGTCCGGGCACCGTCGAGCAGCAGCCGCTCCACGTACGGGGCGTACTTGGCGCGGGTGTACATCCGCCATCCGCCACCGGTCTCGCGCAGGTCGATGCCGCTGTCGCGGGCAGCCAGCTCGGCTGCCAACTGCCGCAGCGTCGCCTCCACCCGTTCGGCGGACTGCTGCACCGCCGAGGCCAGGATGTCCACCGGTGCGGGGGTGTCGACCACGAGCAGCAGCGCCTCCAGCACCGAGTACAGCTCGGCGTCGTCGAGCTGGACCTCCGGGGCGGGACCCGACTCGTCGTCGAGTTCAGACGCTTCAGCGACCTCGGTGCCCAGATCGACACGTGGTTCCGTGTCGGTCATGTCGTCGGTCATCAGTCTTCTTCCACTGCGGCGGCGAGGTGTTCGTTGGTAGGCCGATCTCCGGTCCACGAAACCTGGAGCACACCAAGCGGTTCTGGTTGCTCGAATGTTACCGCCCTGGCCCGGTAGAGCTCCAATAACGCCAGGAAGCTGCCGACGATCTGCATGACGTCGCAACCGGCGACCAGCTCGCCGAACGACGACCAACCGCCGATCCCGCGTGTCTCCAGCAGCCCCATCAGCCGCATCGCCTGCTCGGGCACCGATACGGACTGCACGTGCAGATGGTCCAACCGCACCGTCGGCACGGGCCGCGGCGTGAACGCCGACGCCGCGATCTCGGCGAACCGCATGGCGTCCACACCCAGTGTGACCTCGGGTAACAGCTCTTCGAAGCGCGCCTCCAACGCCACCGAGCGCGGATAGCTGCGCAGCGCCGCGGCCTCCAGCTCGGCGAACATTTCGGCGACATGTTTGAACGCCCGGTACTGCAGCAGCCGGGCGAACAACAGGTCGCGCACCTCCAGCAGTGCCAGATCTTCTTCGTCCTGCACCTCACCTGCGGGTAGCAGCCGGGCAGCCTTGAGATCCAGAAGTGTGGCGGCAATCACCAGAAACGCCGTCGTCTCGTCGAGCTCGAGCTGACGACCGATGACCTTCGTGTAGGCGATGAAGTCGTCGGTCACCTGGTGCAGTGCGACCTCGGTCACGTCCATGCGATGAGCGAAGATCAGCTGCAGCAGCAGGTCGAACGGACCTTCGAAATTGCTCAGCCGGACTTGGAAACCCGTTTGCGCGGCGGCCGGCTCGGGTTCGGCGGTCACACGCCGAACCGGTAGATGACCTCGCGAGCCAACGACCGATACGCCTGGGCGCCACTGGATTTCGGCGCCCAGGTGGTGATGGGCTCGCCGGCGACACTGGTTTCTGGAAACCGCACGGTGCGGGCGATGGCGGTATCGAAGACCAGATCACCGAAGCGTTCCACCACCCGGGCCATCACCTCACGCGCGTTCACCGTGCGCGGGTCGTAGCGGGTGACCAGGATGCCGCTGATCTCGAGCTTGGGGTTGAGCCGGTCACGAACCTTGTCGACGGTATCGGTGAGCAGGGCCAGCCCGCGCAGTGAGAAGAACTCGCATTCGGTGGGGATGATCACCCCATCCGCGCAGGCCAGGCCGTTGACGGTGAGCAGCCCCAGCGACGGCTGGCAGTCGATCAACACGTAGTCGTAACGGTCCAGCACCGGATAGAGCGCGCGGGCCAGCGACTGCTCGCGGCCCACCTCGTTGACCAGCTGAATCTCCGCGGCGGACAGGTCGATATTGCTGGGCACCAGGTCCAGGCCGCTGATCCGGGTCTTGATGAGGACCTGGTCGATGGACACCCGCGGTTCGATCAGCAGGTTGTGCACCGTGTGTTCCAGCTCGTAGTGCGGAACGCCCAGCCCCGCGGAGAGCGCACCCTGGGGATCCAGGTCGACCAACAGCACGCGCCGGCCGTATTCGGCCAGGCTGGCACCCAGATTGATGGTCGACGTGGTCTTGCCGACGCCGCCCTTCTGGTTGCACATCGCGATCACCTTGGCCGGACCGTGCGTGCTGCGCGGGGTCGGCTCGGGGATATCGCGGGCCGGGCGACCGGTGAGGCCCACTTCGGGCTGCGGCTCGATACCGAGGTGGAGGCTGCCGTCGTCGCTCATGCGGCCCCTTCCTCCTCGGCGAACATCGCAGCAGAGTCTAGCCGTGGAGATGGGCCTGACACCGCAGACCCGCTGGGTAAGGTCACGATATGGGTCTCACACGGCGTGCCCCCTTTCTGCGCTGGTCCTTCCTACGGTTGGCCTGGGGCGCCCGCAACATCAGCCGGACCGGTCAGATCGGCGACGGACGCGAGGCCGCGGCGGCCGAATACGTCCTGCGCGAGTCCCGTCCCGGAGACATCGATGACGTGCTGGCCGCCATCGACCGGTTCGCCTACGAGCAGTCCTTCCTCATCAACGTCGGCGACGAGAAGGGCGCGCTGCTCGACGCCGCCGTGCAGCGCGCCAATCCCGCCGTGGCGCTGGAGCTGGGCACCTACTGCGGGTACAGCGCGCTGCGCATTGCCCGCGCCGCCCCCGCGGCCCGGGTCTTCTCGGTCGAGCTTTCGGCCGCCAACGCCGAGATCGCGCGCCGGATCTGGGCGCACGCCGGGGTCTGGGACCGCATCACCTGCGTCGTCGGCACCCTCGGTGACGGCGGCGCCACCCTGGACACGCTCGGCTTCGCCCCCGGCTCGGTGGACTTCGTCTTCATCGATCACGACAAGAGCGCATATCTGACCGACCTGCAGAGCATCCTGGACCGCGGTTGGCTGCACACCGGTTCGATCGTGGTCGCCGACAACGTCAGACTGCCGGGTGCGCCGAAGTACCGCGCCTTCATGAAGCAGCACGAGGGCCGCAGCTGGCAGACCGTCGAACACCACACGCATGCCGAGTACCAGACGCTGCTGCCGGATCTGGTGCTGGAGTCGCAGTACCTGGGCGCCTGATCGGCGCCGGGCAGGCGGCGCTCACCCGTAGGTGAATGAGTAGGCCTGCAGTCCGCGGGTCAGCGCGACCTCGACGTGCCCGGCGCCGGCAGCGTCCCCGCCGACGATCTGCCGCATGTTCGGCGGCCCCGAGACCGGAATCGTCGTGGTCCCGCCGTTCCGCGTCACGCTGACGGTTCCAGTGCCGCCGACCACCAGATAGACGTCGCGGGCGTGGAAGTTCAGGCCGATGGTGTCGCCCTCGCCTGTAGCGGTGGCGGATTGACTGTCCACGTTCCACGATCCGCGCAGCGCGAAGCTGTCCTGCGGCAGCTGAGCCGGGAAGTCGTAGGTGGCGGCGCCCGCGGTGTAGCCACCGGACCCACCGTAATTCGACGCGTTCTGCGCCCCGAGGTAGGTCTCCGGGGTCAGCGCCGACGTCGGTGTGGTGTCGGGGGCGTCCACGCTCGGTGGCAGCGCGGCATTCGGGTGTGCCTGCGAAAGTAGTTGCCGGATCAGCCTTTCCGTGCCGTCATAGTCACCCTCACCGAACTTGATGTGCCGGACGACACCGTCGGCGTCGATCAGGTAGTGGGCCGGCCAGTACTGGTTTCGGAAGTTGGTCCACGTGGTGTAGTCGTTGTCCAGCCCGATCGGGTAGTCGATCTTCAGGTCGGCAGCGGCGGCGGCCACGTTGTCCTTCTCGCGCTCGAAGGCGTACTCGGGTGTCTGGACGCCGACGACCTCGAATCCCCGCTCCCGGTACGCGTTGTACCAGCCGAGGACGTGCGGGATGCTGCGCTGGCAGTTGATGCAGGAGTAGGCCCAGAAATCGATGAGTACCACCTTGCCGCGCAACGCTTTCAGATCGATCGGCGCGCCGCCCGGGGTGTTGAGCCAGGCCGTGATCCCGCTGATATCGGGTGCGGTGCCGCAGTTCTGCAACTCGGCCGCCCCATCGGTGCACCGGGACAGGGCGGCGTTGCTCTCGTCGGCCTGACCGCTCAGGTTCAGCGGGCGGGTGTCCACCTTGTTCTGCAACGCCGCGGTGTAGTCCGGTATCGCCCGCTGCACGACGGCCGGCAGGTCGAAGACCAGGGCGACGGCGAGCAGGATCGTCACCACCCCGGAGACGACGCGGATCTCGCGCTGGCGGCGGTGGAATGCCCGCACCCGCTCGGCGATCCGGCGGCCGGCGAGCGCGAACACCAGCAGCGGGATGGCCGCCCCGACCGCGAAGGACAGTGTCAGCGCGATGGTGGGCCAGCCGATGTCACCGGTCGCCCCGGCCAGGACGATGGCCGCCAGCACCGGCCCGGCGCACGGGACGTAGAGGACGCCCAGGGCAAGGCCCAGCCCGAAGCCACTCTGGCCGAAGTTCAGTTGTCGCTGCGGCAGTTTGGCGAACGGCTTCTCCAGCCAGGTCTCGACTCGCGGGAAGATCAATCCCACGCCGATCGCCGTCAACGCGATCAGCCCCAGCCACCGGATGGCGTCCTGCGGGAGGTGCAGCAGTGACAACAGGGTTGACCCGGCCAGGGTGACCGCGCTGAAACTGAGCACCAGTCCGGTGATCACCAGGTAGGGACGCAGCACCTCGGTGCGTGACGGGCGGGTCAGGGTGTCGACCGCCGCCGCCGGCCGTCCACCGGTGACGCGGGCACCTTGCGCGCCCGAGAGCAGGATCACCGGCAGAACCGGCAGGATGCACGGCGAGATCCCGGTGATCAGACCGCCGACCAGACCGATGCCGATGAGGGTCCACATGGTGTCGGTCAGCCTTTCACCAGAACGGGCGGCTCGTGGTAAAGATCCGGGTACCGGAGTTTGAGTTGAGCGAGCTTGGGCATGTCGTTGACGGAGATGTACGAATCCGTCGGGTTCGCCGCCATGTAGTCCTGGTGGTAGTCCTCCGCCGGGTAGAAGGTGCGTCCGGCTTCGACCGTGGTCGCAACCGGGGCCGAAAACACCTGACTCGCACCGAGTTGCGCGATGTAGGCGGCGGCGATCCGCGCCTGGTCGGCGTCCTGCGGGAAGATCGCCGACCGGTACTGGGTACCCGAATCCGGCCCCTGCCTGTTGACCTCGGTGGGGTCGTGCGCGACGGAGAAGAAGATCTGCAGCAGGGTGCCGTAGGTGATCTGGTGTGGGTCGTAGGTGATCTGCACCGACTCGGCGTGGCCGGTGTCGTCGGCGCTGACCTCGTCGTAGTGGGCGGTCTGCGCGTCACCGCCGGTGTAGCCGGCCAGCACCCGATTGACGCCTTTGACGTGTTCGAACATGCCCTGCATGCCCCAGAAGCAGCCGCCCGCCAGCACCGCGGTCGCCGCCGTGTCCGCCGTGTCGGCCTGGTCCACGGTGACCTTGGGGACATCGGGCGGGGCCGTGCCGACGGCGGATGGTGTCAGGCCGGTGCATGCGGTGGTGAATACGCACAGTGCACCGGCCAGCACCGCCAGCACCCGTGATCTACCCACGTCGCCTCCTTGTCAGTGGTTCTCGACTCAGGCTAACCGCGGATCGGTGCGGAGAATCTTACGAATTCATGTCGTCGGAATTGATTACCGAAGTCTGACATCCCGGTTTCGCCGGTGCCCCGTGACGTATCCGGCGCTACCGTGAAGTCACCAAAGTCACTGTCGATCAAAGGTGTTGGTGGCATGCTCCTGAGCAGAAGGCGATTCGTCATCGCCGGAAGTGCGCTGACGTTGTCGGCCGTCGCCGGCAGCGCGTGCGCGCACTCCATCGCCTCTCCGGCCGACGCCCACGACTTCGCCGTCACCCACACCGACGCGCAATGGCGAGATCTGCTGACCCCGGACCAATTCGACGTACTGCGCAGGGCCGGCACCGAGACGCCCTACAGCAGCCCACTCAACGACGAACACCGGCATGGCACCTTCGGTTGCGCGGGATGCGCGCTGCCACTGTTCAGCTCGGATACCAAGTTCGACAGTGGAACCGGCTGGCCGAGCTTCTGGAAGCCCCTCGCCGGTGCGATTGTGGAGCGCACCGACTCGACCTTCGGCATGACCCGCACCGAAGTGCTGTGCAGCCGGTGCGGCGGGCACCTCGGGCACGTCTTCGACGACGGGCCGGCCCCGACCCATCTGCGGTACTGCATGAACGGCGTAGCGATGAATTTCACGGCGCTGACGTGATACGCGAAAGGACCACTCCCGCAATGAGATCCGTCATCGTACTGGCCGCCCTTGCCGTCGCGCTCACAGCCTGCAGTGGTGCATCCGAGCAGCAGCAGTCGCCCGCCCCGGCGATGACGGCGCACTCCCCCGCTATGACGGGGCACGCACCCACCACGACAAGCACGTCGCCGGGAACGACGGGTTAGACCGCGCGCGGGTGTGCGCCCGCCCACACCTCACGCAGTGCGTTGACCGTCACCAGCGTGTAGATCTGCGTGGTGGTCACCGAGGAGTGGCCGAGTAATTCCTGCACGACGCGCACGTCCGCGCCCCCCTCGAGCAGGTGTGTGGCGAAGGAGTGGCGCATCGTGTGCGGGGACACCGCGGCGGTCACACCCGCGTGTTCGGCGGCGTCCTGGAGCACCTGCCAGGCACTCTGCCGAGACAAGCGGCCACCGCGGGCGTTGAGGAAGATCGCCGGGGTGCCTTTGCCCCGCCGCGCCATATCGGGCCGGGCCCGCACCAGGTAGGTATCCAGCGCCGCGACCGCGGGCCGCCCGATCGGGACGAGACGCTGCTTGCCGCCTTTGCCGCGCAGCAGGACCGACCGCGAGGTGGTGTCGACATCGTCGATATCCAGCCCGACGGCCTCCGAGATGCGGGCGCCGGTCGAATACAGCACCTCCAGCAGCGCCCGGTTTCGCAGGCTCAGCGGCCCGTCGGAACCGCGGTCCCCACCGGCGGACTCCAACAGCGCGACCACCTCGTCGACGGTCAGGCTCTTGGGGAGCCGCCGGGAGGGGGTGGCCGGCTTGACCTCGCGGGCGACATCGACCTCGAGGACGCCTTCGGCGGTCAGGAATCTGTGCAGGCCCCGGACGGCGACCAGGGCGCGGGCAGCCGATACCGCCGACAGGGCTGTCGCCCCGGTCTCCGGGTCGCCCTTGCGCAGCGCGACGAGGAACTCGCTGACATCGGTCTCGGAGACGTCGCGCAGGTCGGCGGTACCACGCTCGGTGAGGTGCTCGGTGTAGCGGCGCAGGTCACGCCGGTAGGAGCTGATGGTGTTGGCTGCCACTCCGCGTTCGATGACCAGGTGGTCGAGATATCCCCGCACCTGCTGTTCGATCGCGCTGACAGCCGTGGTCACGGGTGGCCTTGACGGGCGGCGAACGCCCGCGGCCGGTCCGGCCAGGGTGCGTCCGCCGGTCGCACGGCGGAACGGTCCGGCAGCGCGTGGGCCGCCAGGATTCCGGCGACCGCAAGCGAGTTGACGATCTCGCCGGCGAACACCCGTGCGACGGCGGTGGCCAGCGGCACCCATGCCAGCGTCAGGTCGGCTTCCTCGTCGCGCACCTCGGGCCGGTCCACCTCGGTCAGCCCGGTGGCCAGGAAGATGCGCACGCTCTCGTCGCTGAATCCCGGTGTGGAATCCACGTCGACGAGCACCGCCCACGACGCTGCCGCGAGCCCGGCCTCCTCCTTGAGTTCGCGGGCCGCGGTGTCCACCGGCGGCTCGCCGCCGAGGTCGAGCAGCCCGGCCGGCAGTTCCCACAGCCGCCGCCCGAGGGGATGGCGGTACTGGTAGACCAGAGCGATGTTGTCCTGGTCGTCGAGGGCGACGACAGCCACCGCACCGTAGTGCTCCACCACTTCGCGGCGAGCGGTGTGCCCGCCGGGCATCCGTACCTCGTCGGCGCGCAGCGCGAAGATCTTTCCGACGTAGAGCGTTTCCGATTCGAGGGTGTCGAACTGGTGCTCAGCCACGGTGTGCGGGCTCGGTGAGCGCTTCGGTCTCGGTGCCGTTGGCCCGGGCGAGGGTGAGCTCCTCCAGGGGCAGCCGCTCGCCGGCCTTGTACTGCAGCGCTGCCCCGATGAACGCCGCGAACAACGGATGCGGACGGGTGGGCCGGCTCTTAAGCTCCGGGTGGGCCTGGGTTCCGACCAGGAACGGGTGCACCTCGCGGTCGTACTCGACGAACTCCACCAGGTGCCCGTCCGGGGACGTGCCGGAGAACTTCAAGCCGCTCTTGGCGATGCGATCCCGGTAGGCGTTGTTCACCTCGTAGCGGTGCCGGTGCCGCTCGGACACCTCGGTGGCGCCGTAGGCCTGCGCCACGATCGAGTCTGCCTGCAGCACCGCCGGATATGCGCCGAGGCGCATGGTGCCGCCCAGATCGGCCTCACCCGCGACCGCGTCGAGCTGGTCGGCCATGGTGGAGATCACCGGATCCGGGGTGTCCGGGTCGAACTCCGACGAGCTCGCCTCGGTCAGCCCCACCGACCGCGCCGCCTCGATCACGATGCACTGCAGCCCCAGACAGAGCCCGAGCACCGGCACACCGCGCTTGCGCGCGTACCGGATGGCGCCGATCTTGCCGTCGATCCCGCGGATGCCGAACCCGCCGGGGATCAGCACCCCGTGCACGTCGTCGAGTGCGGCGATCGCCCCCGCCTCGGTCTCGCAGTCATCGGAGGCCACCCAGCGGATATCGACCTTGGCGCGGTGTGCGAAGCCACCGGCGCGCAGCGCCTCGGCCACCGACAGGTAGGCGTCCGACAGGTCGATGTACTTGCCCACCAACGCGATCCGAACCGTTTCCTGCGGCTCGTGCACACGCTGGAGCAGGTCGTTCCACTGCGTCCAGTCCACGTCGCGGAACGGCAGATTCAGTCGGCGCACCACGTAGGCGTCGAGTTCCTCGCGGTGCAGCACCTTCGGGATGTCATAGATCGACGGTGCGTCCGGAGTCGAGATGACCCCGTCGATGTCGACGTCGCACATCAGCGCGATCTTGTTCTTCAGCGGCTCGGGCACCTCGCGGTCGCAGCGCAGGATGAGCGCGTCCGGGGAGATACCGATGCTGCGCAGTGCGGCCACGGAGTGCTGGGTGGGTTTGGTCTTGAGCTCGCCCGAAGGCTTGAGGAACGGGACCAGCGACACATGCAGGAAGAAGCAGTTGTCCCGGCCGACCTCGTGGCGGACCTGCCGGGCGGCTTCCAGGAAGGGCAACGATTCGATGTCACCGACGGTGCCACCGATCTCGGTGATCACGACGTCCGGGCGTTTGCCCTTGGCATCGGGTGCGGCCATGGCCAGGATGCGGCGTTTGATCTCGTCGGTGATGTGCGGGATGACCTGGACGGTGTCGCCGAGGTACTCACCGCGGCGCTCCTTGGCGATCACCGACGAATAGACCTGACCGGTGGTCACGTTCGCCGAGCCGGACAGGTCGCGGTCCAGGAAGCGCTCGTAGTGGCCGACGTCGAGGTCGGTCTCGGCACCGTCCTCGGTGACGAACACCTCACCGTGCTGGAACGGGTTCATGGTGCCCGGGTCGACATTGAGATACGGGTCGAGCTTCTGCATGGTCACCTGCAAACCGCGTGCGGTGAGCAGCTGCCCAAGACTACTGGCCGTCAGGCCTTTACCCAGTGAAGACGCAACACCACCGCTGACAAAGAGGTGTTTGGTCGCGGTCTGCGGGTGCTTGCGTAACGATGGCAAGAACAACCTCCGTGGCGATGGGGCAAGGCAACTGACTGTTACCTGGGGCCTGCCGACCCACGGAATCTCACCTTAACACCGACGCCGACAAGCTGTCGCTGGCGCGCCGATGGTCTACGTCACTGGGGCGAGCGAAGCGACGGGATATGTCACTGGGGCACGGTCACCGAAGAGGCGCCCCGGCCGATCCCGAACTGCCCGGGCTTGCCGCCGCGCACCAGATCAGCCAACGCCAGCACACTGGTGATCCGCCCCGACTCGGCGTTGACGTCGTCGACGGTGGTCACTGCCGAGGACAGCGCCGCGTCGGACCGGGCCACCGCGACCGCGGCGGTACCCGTCGCCGAGCCGTCCCGGCCGGCCAGCACGGTGCCCGCGCCGTGGGGCGCCAAGCCGGCGGCGAACCGGGCCACGGTGGACCCCCGGTTGCCCGCGTCGTCACCGAGGTCGCCGCCGGTGATGATCACCGCGGTGTTGGCGGCGCCGATGTGCTGGGGGTCATAGGAGATGAAGCCTGTCTCGCGCAGCGCGGCGAGCACCGTGTCACGTTGGTCGTCGACCACCGCGGGATCCTTGCCGGACAGCAGCGCGATACCGAGCAGGTCGCCGGCCTGCGAACCCTGGTCCACCGACTTGGTGGACAACTGGCGTCCGGCCGGCAGGATCGATGAATTCACCACCGAGAGCAGCTTTTCCGAGGAGTTGGCATCGACGAACTGCGGGGTCAGCGAGATGGCTCCGGTGACGGTGGCGCCACTCTGGGTGGCCAGCCGGGTCACCGCGTCGACGTCGTCATCGGCGGCATCCGGGGTACGGAAGATCACCACGGACTTGCCACCCAGGGTGTCGCGCAGAATTCTCGGCGCCATCATGCTGTCGAATTCACCAGCGGCGCTGAGCTTTTCGTTCAGAGCATTCTTGTCATCGGTCAGGGTGTTGATCTGCTCGTGCAGATCGGCCTTGTCCTTACGCAGCCCGGACAGCACCGTGTCGGACAACAGGCCTGATCCCAGCACCACTCCGACTGCCAGGGCCAAGAAGACCGCCGCCAGCGAAATCGCGTGTGACCGAAGGGAGATCATCAGCTGACCAGACCCTGAGCCCAGAGCAGGAAGCGGTTCCAGTATTCGGCCACCCAGTCCAGGACGACGGCGTCGGTACGCGACACCCAGAGCGCGACGATGACCGCGATCAGCATGGCCAGCACCAGCAGCGCGATCGCGCCGCCGGAGATCCTGCTGCGGTACAGGGTCGCCACGGCCTTGGCGTCGACCAGCTTCTCCCCCACCTTGAGGCGGGTCAGGAAGGTCGAGGGATTGCTCTGCTGCCGGGAGCGGTCGAAGAACTCCTCGATGGTGGCGCTGTGACCTGCGGTGACGATCAGCGCGGCGCCATGGTGGTGACATAGCAGCAGCGCCAGGTCGGCCGCCGAGCCGGCCGCCGGGAAGGTCATGGCGCCGACACCGAGGTCCTGGATGCGCTCCAGGCCGGGGGCGTGACCGTCGGCATCTGCGGGCAGCACCACCTGGGCGCCGCACCGGAGCGCGTCACTGCTGATGACGGCGGGGTCGCCGACGATCAGCTGCGGCCGGTAGCCGGCCTTGCGCAGCACGTCGGTTCCGGTTCCGACACCGACGAGGACCGGCTGGTACTCCTTGATGAAGGGCTTGAGGGCTTTGAGATCGTCGGCGGCCGAGGGCCCTTCGGCCACCACGACGACATGCCTGCGATCCATGTCGACGTCGATATCGGGGATGCCCATCCCGTCGATCAGCAGCGGGCTCTCGCTGCGGATGAACTCGATGGTGTTGCCCGCGAACGCTTCCAGATGGGCCACCAGACCGCTCTTGGCCTCCACCATGAGCTCGTGGATCTCCAGGTCATTGCGTTCGGTGCCATGCGCGATCCTGCGGTCACCGGTGTAGACGCCGCCGTTGTTGACCCGAACCCTGGCGCCGTCCTTGATCTTCTTGAAGACCTCGGGACCCGCTTCGTCGATCAGCAGAATGCCGTTGGCCACCAACACTTCCGGCCCCAGATTGGGATAGCGGCCCGAGATCGACGGGGAGGCGTTGACGACCGCGGACACGCCCGCTTCCACCAGGGCGTCCGCGGTGATCCGATCCAGATCCAGGGCGTCGAGCACGACGACATCCCCGGGACCGACGCGGCGCAGCAGTCGGTCGATGTCGCGGTCAACGCGGGCGGTACCGATGACGCCCGGCTTTGAGCTGGCATTACGCGATAGCAGCGCTGACATCTTCATGGGGCCGATTCTGTCGGCCAACCCTCAAGTTGAGGTGGAGGCGCGCCGTAACACCAGCCCCACAAGTTTTCTTTTGTCACATCTGCAACAGCAGGAGCATCTCATTCGCGTCTCGCCGCGTAATGCCGCGCGGCCTTGGCCCGGTTGCCGCAGGTGGTCATCGAATGCCAGCGCCGGGTGCCGTTTTTCGAGGTGTCATGGAACCAGAGGATGCAGTGCGGATGGGCGCACTGCTTGATCCGGCGGGGAGACTCCGAGAGCAGTTGCAGCAGATTGTCCGCGGCCAGCCAGCCGGGCAGCCATCGCGGCTCCGGTACGTCCGGCTCGTCGCGTGGCCCGGAATCGGCCAACCGGCGCCGGATGCGTCCGTGGTCGAGCACCTCGTTCACGTCGTCGGCCGATCCGCCGCTGACCGCCTGCAGAATCGCCTCGCGAGTGAGGATCAGCGCATCCAGGGTCGGTCCATCGGCGGCGCACCGGTCGGCAAGGTCGTTGGTCTGCAACCAGCACCGCAACCCCGCCGTATCGGACAGCAGATCCTGTGGACCGTCGGCCGACGCCCACCGGGTGTTCAACAGGTCCAGCGCAAGGGGTTCCCCGACATGCGGGCGCGGATCGCGCATGACTGAGATTAACCACCTCCCCCTCTCACCGTTTCATGCTCTTTGGACGGTTGACACCGACGCGTTCCGATTCTAACCTTTGATTATCGTTTTAATGGTTACTACGGAGGATCGGACATGGCGACCACGACCGCACCCGGGCACATCGGCCTCAATGTCACGGACCTGGAACGGTCGGTGTCCTTCTACCGTCGCGCCCTGGGTTTCGACCAACTCGGAGTCAGCACAGCAGGCGAACATCGGTACGCCTTCCTGGGGTCGGACGGCGTCCTGCGGCTCACCCTGTGGCAGCAGAGTGACGGCACGTTCTCCGCACACACGCCGGGCCTGCACCACCTTTCGTTCCAGGTGGACACCATCGAACAGGTCCGGGCGGTGGAAGCGGTATTGAAGGAGTTGGGCGCACCCTTCGCCCACGACGGCGTCGTGGCACACCGCGAGGGTGCAGCATCCGGCGGCATCTTCTTCAGCGATCCCGACGGCATCCGGCTCGAGGTGTACGCCCCGAGCGGTGCGGACGCCGAGCCCGCGCCGAACGGCTCGGCCCCCACCTGCGGATTTTTCTGAGTCGCTGCGATGACGCTCTACCACGCAGGTGAAACGGCGGTTCAACAACGCCTGGGACAGAGTGCGATCGCCGAGCGCGTCGGCCGCATGGTGCGCGCGGAGATCCCGGCTGCTGCCGCGGACTTCCTGGCCGAGCAGCCGATGGTGGTGGTCAGCGCGACCGACGACGCGGGCCGGGTGTGGGCCGGTCTGATCACCGGCCGACCGGGTTTCCTGCGTGCCGAGGACCCGCGGACCATCATGATCGGGGCGCTGCCCGCACCAGGCGATCCGCTTCGCGAGATCCTGGCGCGCCCGCACCGGATCGGGATGATCGCGGTCGAACCACAGACCCGACGCCGGATGCGGGTCAACGGGATCGCCGCTCCGGTCGACTTCGGTTCACAGGCCGGCCTGCGCGTCCACACCGATCAGGTGTATTCGAACTGCCCGAAGTACATATCGCGCAGGAACATCGAGCAGGTGCGAGGCGAACCGGCGCGGCCCGCGGCCCGTCATGGGGCGGAACTGGACGCACACGCCGCGCAGTTCATCACCGCCGCCGACACGTTCTTCGTCGGTTCCGCGGACACCGACGGCAATGCCGATGCCTCGCACCGGGGCGGCAATCTCGGCTTCCTTCAGGTGATCTCACCAACCCGGCTGCGCTGGCCGGACTACCGCGGCAACTCGATGTTCATGACGCTGGGCAATATCGACGTCAATCCGCACTGTGGGTTGCTGATCCCCGACTGGCGCACGGGATCGACCATCCAGCTCACCGGCACCGCCCGGATCGATTGGGAACGCCACGACGCCGCCGGTGCGCAGTGCTCGATCGACTTCACCGTGTCCGAACTGGTCGAGCTCCCCGAGGCAAGCCCGCTGCGCTGGGGCGCCGCCGAGCTGTCCCCCGCCAATCCGGCCTGACCGGCCCTAAGGGGCGTTGCGTTCCTGCTGGGCCGCGTCGAGCAGTTCGCGCGCATGCGCACGGCCGGTGTCGGTGTCGCCCAGGCCGGCCAGCATCCGGGCCAACTCGGCGACGCGGTCGTCCTCCTCCAGGCGCACCACCCGGCTGGACTTGGGCCCGCTCTCGACCACCAAGTGGGTGTCGGCGTACGCGGCGACCTGCGGCAGGTGGGTGACGACGATGACCTGGTGGGTGCGCGCCAGCCGTGCCAGCCGCCGGCCGATCTGCACCGCGGCCCGGCCCCCGACACCGGCGTCGACCTCGTCGAACACCATCGTGGTGCCGGCCGCCGACGCCGCCAGCACCACCTCGAGGGACAACATGACACGCGACAGTTCACCGCCGGAGGCGCTCTTGGCCAACGGCAGCAGGTCGGTACCGCGGTGCGCGGCGAACCCGAACTCGACGGCGTCCACACCGTCATGGCCGGCGTGCACGACAGTGCCGCCGGGCAAGGTGACCGGCGCGGAATCGTCGGCGCGCGCCGGCAGGGCCGATACGGTGATGCCGAACTCCGCACCGCTCATGGCAAGCCCGGTGAGTTCGGCCGTGACCGCCTTCGCCAGGCCTTTGGCGGCCTTGGTGCGGGCCTTGGTGAGATCGGCAGCCACCACGATCAAGCGGGCGTGCAGCTCGTCGACCCGGGCCCGCAGACCTGAGAGCGCCTCCTCGGAGACGTCGAGCTGAGCCAACCGTTCCCGGGATTCCTTCGCCCACGCCAGTACGCCGTCGATATCGGCGGCATACTTGCGCGTCAGCCCGCGCAGTTCGGCCTGACGTGACAGCTTGCTCTCCAGAGTGCTTGCATCACTGGGCAACTCGGCCAGATAGTCACCGAGCTCGGTGGCCACGTCACCGATGACCGCGACCGCCTCGGCGAGCCGCTGCCCGAGCGTCTGCAACGTGGAGTCATCGGTGGCCTGTAACGCCGCCTTGGCCTGGGCCACCGCGCTGGCGGCCGACGCGGACTCGCCCGCATCGTCATCGGGTGCGCCGGCCAGCGCGGCCCGGGCGGCCGCGGCAGCCTCGCGCAGGGCGTCCAACTCGGAGAGCCGACGGATATCGGCCACCAGCGCCTCGTCCTCACCCGGCTGCGGAGCCACCTCCTCGATCTCGCCGAGGCCGAAGGTCAACCGGTCCGACTCCAGGGCCAGTTCACGCGCCCGCTGCGTCCGATCGATGAGATCGCGACGGGCCGACAGCCACTCCTCGCGGACGGCTCGATACTTGGCCAGCGGAGCACTGATATCGGCGAATCGGTCCAGCGCCGCGCGCTGTTCGTCCGGACGCATGAGCCGCAGCTGATCGTTCTGGCCGTGCAGTGCCAGCAGTTCGTTGGTGAACGAACTCAGCGATTTGGCCGGCACACTGCGGCCACCCAGATATGCCCGCGACGGGCCGTCCCGGCTCACCGACCGCGCGGCGATCACACTGTCGTCGTCATCGCGTTCGGCGCCGGAGGAATCGAGGATGTCGTCGATGCGTCCGACCACCTCGGTGTGCACATCGGCGGTGCTGAACCGGCCCTCCACCACGGCGCGCGGCGCCCCGGTGCGCACCCGGTTCGCATCGGCGCGGGCCCCACCCAGCAGGTGCAATCCGGTGACCACCATGGTCTTACCGGCACCGGTCTCACCGGTGAGCACCGTCAGGCCCCGGTCGAATTCAGCGGTCGCGGTGCTGATGGCGCCCAGCGACTCGATACGGATCTCGGAGAGCACTACTGGCCGCGCCATCCTGTGACGGGCAGGCGGAACTTACGCACCAGCCGGTCGGTGAACGGTGCACTGTCCAGCCGGATCCACTTCAGCGAGGTGCCGCAGCGCGTCACCTCGACCCGTGCACCGGCGGGCACCACCATCTCGCGGCGCCCGTCACAGAACACCATCGCGTCGTGCCCCTCGGCTTCCACCTCGATGGCGATCGCGGCATTGGGGCTGGTGACCATGGGTCGGGCGAACAACGCGTGAGCATTGTTGGGCACCACCAGAATTGCCTCCAGATCGGGCCAGAGAATCGGCCCGCCGGCCGAGAATGCGTAGGCGGTGGAGCCGGTCGGTGTCGAGACCAGCACCCCGTCGCAGCCGAAGGACGACACGGGCCGGCCGTCGACCTCGAGCACGACGCCGAGCACACCCAGCCGCGGCCCCTTCTCCAGGCTGGCCTCGTTCAGCGCCCAGCCGCGTTCCCGGATCTTGCCGCCCTCACGGACCACGATGTCCAGCGTCATCCGGTTTTCGACCCGGTAGTTGCGGTTGATCACGTGTTCCAGGACCGTGTCGAGCACCTCGGTCTCGGCCTCGGCGAGAAACCCGATGCGGCCCAGGTTGATTCCCAGTACCGGGATGTCGACGTTGCGGGCCAGTTCCGCGGCCCGCAGAAACGTCCCGTCCCCGCCCAGTGCGAGCACCACCTCGCAGCCCTCGGCCGCCCGCTCATCGGGGTCCACCACCTCGATGTCGATCCCGAGGGCGCGCATATCGTCCGGATTGAGATGCAGCGCACCCCGATCGACGGCTTCTGCGGTGAGCACCCGTAGCCCGATCCCGTGATCGCCGAGTACCTTCTCGACGCGGCGCGCGGTTTCGGTGGCTTCGGCGCGGCCGGTGTGGACGACCACCAGGACAGTGCGTTCGCAGGTCATTGGGGTCCTTCGTCAATGGCGCGCGCAATCGCGCGCTCGAGATCGTCACCTTGCAAGGGGTGGTCGGTGGCCATCCGCAACCGTAAGAAGAACTCGACATTGCCCGACGGCCCAGGCAGTGGACTTGCTGTGACATCAACAGTGTGCCAATGCAATTCAGCGGCCCGCCGCGCGACCCCGAGCACCGCGTCGGCGCGCAGCGCCGGATCGGAGACGACGCCGCCCGCCCCCACCCGGTCCTTGCCGACCTCGAACTGAGGCTTCACCATCGGCACGATATCGGCGTCGGCGGAGGCACAGCGGGTCAGTGCGGGAAGCACGGTGGTCAGCGAGATGAACGACAGATCCGCGACCACCAGGTCGACGACACCACCGATCGCCTCCGGGGTCAGCTCACGCACGTTCGTGCGTTCCAACACGCTCACCCTGTCATCCGATCGCAGCGACCAGGCCAGCTGCCCGTAGCCGACATCCGCGGCCACGACGTGCGCCGCGTCGCGGTCCAGCAACACCTCGGTGAAACCGCCGGTCGAGGCGCCCGCATCCAGACAGCGGCGCCCCTGCACCGGCACACCGAATGCGTCGAGTGCGCCGATCAGTTTGTGTGCGCCGCGTGAGACCCAGGTCTTCTCGTCGGCCGCCACGGTCAGCGCGGCATCCACCGACACCGCGGTGGCAGGTTTGACGGCAGGGAGTCCGTCGATGCGTACCCGGCCGGCGCTGATCAGCTCGGCAGCCTGCTGCCGCGACCGGGCCAGCCCACGTCGCACCAGCTCGGCGTCCACTCGCGCCCGCCGCGTCATCGGCTCAGTGCTCCCGGATCGCTTCGCCGCGGCCCTCCACCGATTCCAGGGCACGAACCAGCAGGTCGTGAGCCTGTTCCAGGCGGACCGCGACAGCGTCGATATCGACGGACTCGACGCCAACCACCGCCGGATCGGGCAGGCCGGCCAGCAGTGCGGCGATATCGGTGCGGATCTGCTCGGGATCGGTACTCATGTCAGGAGATCACGCTAGTCGATCCGGTCAGCTCAGCAGCGACCAGCGTTGCAGTGCGGTACGGGCCGTGTCGTCCGCGGCAGTGACATCGACAGGACCGCCGTTCGGTCCGGCGGACCACACCGCGGACGCGACGGCGCGCACCACGCTCAGCTCGTCCCCCGCATCCGCGCCGGTGGCGCGCACGGTGACCACGGATCCGTCCGCGTCGACCTGCCAGGCCGGATGCGCCGCGATCCGCAGTGTGTCGCCCTCGGTATGCAGTGATCGCAGATCGGGCGCGACGAACACCGGCCGCTGGTCCGGGATGGCGTGCACCATATCGGCGGCGGTGTTCACGCCGGTGAGCACCATCAGACTGGGCAACCCGGCGGCGTTGGCCCCCTCGATATCGGTGTCGAGGCGATCCCCGACGACCAGTGGGCTGCCGAAGCTGCCGCGGGCCAGGGCATCGTTGAGCAGAGTCGGCGCCGGCTTGCCGGCGACCTGAGGATCCTGATCGGTCGCGGACCGCAGCGCGGCGACCATCGAGCCGTTGCCGGGCAGCAGTCCACGCTCGGACGGCAGTGTCCGGTCGACATTGGCAGCCACCCAGATCGCCCCGGCCCGGATGGCCAGCGCCGCCTCGGCCAGATCGCTCCATCCGGTCGACGGTGAATGCCCTTGGACCACCGCCACCGGGTTCTCGTCCAGGGTGCGCACGGGGCGCAGCCCGACTCCGCTGATCTCCGCGGCCAGCGACTCGGTCCCGACGATCAGGACAGCGGATCCGGCCGGCAGTTGGGCGGCGAGCAGCCGCGCCGCGCTCTGAGCGCTGGTGACGACATCGGCTTCACCGGCCGAGAATCCGAGCTCCTGCAGGTGCTGTGCCACCTCGGCGGCGGACCGGGATGCATTGTTGGTGACGTACAGCGCACGCGGGCCCACCGAAGCCAGGCTCTGCACCGCGCCGAGGGTGGGCTCGTGGCCGCGGAACACGGTGCCGTCCAGATCCAGGAGCAGGCAGTCGTGCGCCTGTACGAGAGTCCCCATGTCAGCCCAGCTCGGTGAGACGCTCTTCGGCATCGGTGACGCCATCGACGTCGGCGGCCGCGGCGTGGATGAATGCCTGCACCGCGTCGTCGTTGCGGCCGAGCGCGACCAGTGTCTCGGCGTAGGCGTAGAACAACCGGGCACCGGTTTGGTCGGTCCTGGTCGGATCCAGCGGTGGGCTCGACAGCAGGGCAAGTGCCTGCTCGTGCTGACCGAGGTCGGAACGGGCGCCGGCGATGACAATACGAAGCTCATCGGCATCGTCGCCGGTCAGCTGTTCGGCCTCGGGTGTGCGAGCAAGTTCGATCGCCCGCTCTGGCCGGCCGACGCCACGTTCGCAGTCGGCGATCATCGGCAGCAACGACGACTTGCTGCCCATACGACGGGCCGCCCTGAGTTCGGCCAGAGCCTGGGCCCAGTCACCACAGAAGTAGGCAGCGATACCGACGGCTTCGCGGACTGCGGCGATGCGGCCGGACCGCGCTCGGGCGGCACGCGCATGGGCAAGTGCGGCCTCCGGGTCCTCGTCGAGCAGTTCTCCGGCCGCCACCAGATGCCTGGCCACCACATCGGCGGTGGATTTGTCCAGGGTGATCAGCTCGCTGCGAATCTCCGGAGAGAGCTGCTTTGCCTCGATCTCCTTGGGTATCGCCGGGCCGGCGGCCCGCTCGGCGTCACCGTCGGAAGGGCGGTGCGGTTGCTCACGACGGCCTCGATCGGGACCCGAGGAGCGAGGTGCGTTCGGACGATCGCGAGATCCTCGTCGTGGTCCGCCGTCGGTACGGCGCGGACGTCGTTCGCCGCTGCCATCCTGCCTGTCCTGCGCCACGCTGGCCTTCCTGGTCGCTCGCTCTTCGTAGTAGACACTGCTCCTGGGAAACCTTGTTCCCACAAACGTTGTGTACCGGGAAAGGATAGCCGGGCGCCGGCGAAACGCGACAGTCGCGCGAATTCGGCAGATTAAGTCCGGATAATTTTTGTCCGGTGATATGGAAATGCCTCGGCCCTCCAATCTAGGATTGGAGGGCCGAGGGCTTTAAATTGTGTTCGGCGGTGTCCTACTTTTCCACCCGAAAGGGTAGTATCATCGGCGCTGGTAGGCTTAGCTTCCGGGTTCGGGATGGGTCCGGGCGTTTCCCTACCGCTATGGCCGCCGTAACTCTATTCACTTTTCAGTGACCCCCTCGTGGGGGAAATCTGTGGGTGTGTTTTGGTGGTGGGGTGCAGTCAAAATATTGTTTGATCTGCTGTGAATATGTGGTTGCGGGCAATGTGTTGTGCGTCTTTTTTCTTACACATGGTTTTGTTTGTTACCCCACTTTTGTTGGGGTGTGTGTAAGTTTTCGGCCGGTTAGTACCAGTTCCCTGAACCTATTACTAGGTGTACAGGTCTGGCCTATCAATCCCGTGGTCTGCGGGGGGCCTTATCCCTCTAAAAGGGTGAGAAGCCTGGTCTTGGAAGAGGTTTCCCGCTTAGATGCTTTCAGCGGTTATCCTGTCCGAACGTAGCTATCCAGCCGTGCCCCTGGTGGGACAACTGGTAAACCAGAGGTTCGTCCGTCCCGGTCCTCTCGTACTAGGGACAGGTTTCCTCAAGCTTCTGACGCGCGCGGCGGATAGAGACCGAACTGTCTCACGACGTTCTAAACCCAGCTCGCGTGCCGCTTTAATGGGCGAACAGCCCAACCCTTGGGACCTGCTCCAGCCCCAGGATGCGACGAGCCGACATCGAGGTGCCAAACCATCCCGTCGATATGGACTCTTGGGGAAGATCAGCCTGTTATCCCCGGGGTACCTTTTATCCGTTGAGCGACACCCCTTCCATTCAGAGGTGCCGGATCACTAGTCCCGACTTTCGTCCCTGCTCGACATGTCCGTCTCGCAGTCAAGCTCCCTTGTGCACTTACACTCAACACCTGATTGCCATCCAGGTTGAGGGAACCTTTGGGCGCCTCCGTTACATTTTAGGAGGCAACCGCCCCAGTTAAACTACCCACCAGGCACTGTTCCTGAACCGGATATACGGTTCGAGGTTAGAGGCCCAATACGGTCAGAGTGGTATTTCAACAATGACTCCACACACACTGGCGTGCATGCTTCACAGTCTCCCACCTATCCTACACAAACCGAACCGAGCACCAATACCAAGTTGTAGTGAAGGTCCCGGGGTCTTTTCGTCCTGCCGCGCGTAACGAGCATCTTTACTCGTAGTGCAATTTCGCCGAGTCTATGGTTGAGACAGTTGAGAAGTCGTTACGCCATTCGTGCAGGTCGGAACTTACCCGACAAGGAATTTCGCTACCTTAGGATGGTTATAGTTACCACCGCCGTTTACTGGGGCTTAAATTCTCCGCTTCACCCTTACGAGTTAACGGGTCCTCTTAACCTTCCAGCACCGGGCAGGCGTCAGTCCGTATACATCGTCTTGCGACTTCGCACGGACCTGTGTTTTTAGTAAACAGTCGCTTCTCACTGGTTTGTGCCACCCCCCACCGCTGCCGGCCGTAAAGACCATGACAGTAGGAGGTCCCCCTTCTCCCGAAGTTACGGGGGCATTTTGCCGAGTTCCTTAACCATAGTTCACTCGTACGCCTTAGTATTCTCTACCTGACCACCTGTGTTGGTTTGGGGTACGGGCCGTGTGTGAGCTCGCTAGAGGCTTTTCTCGGCAGCATAGGATCACCGAATTCGCCTCAATCGGCTATGCATCACCTCTCAGGATTAATGAGACCCGGATTTACCTAGGCCTCTCCCTACCGGCTTGCCCCAGTATTACCACTGACTGGTACGGCTACCTTCCTGCGTCACCCCATCGCTTGACTACTACCAGAGAAGGTCCCGCGCAGCCCTGCCAATCCTCACACCCGAAGGTGATCAGTAACGACAGTTTTGGGCGGTTAGTACCTCTGATTCATCATGGGCGCGCACACACGGGTACGGGAATATCAACCCGTTGTCCATCGACTACGCCTGTCGGCCTCGCCTTAGGTCCCGACTCACCCTGGGCGGACTGGCCTGCCCCAGGAACCCTTGGTCTTTCGGCGGGCAAGGTTCTCACTTGCCTTATCGCTACTCATGCCTGCATTCTCACTCCCACACCCTCCACAGCTCCATTACCAGGCTGCTTCACTGGGTGCAGGACGCTCCCCTACCCATCCAACAAAGTTGAATGCCGCGACTTCGGCGGTGTGCTTGAGCCCCGCTACATTATCGGCGCACAATCACTTGACCAGTGAGCTATTACGCACTCTTTCAAGGGTGGCTGCTTCTAAGCCAACCTCCTGGTTGTCTTCGCGACTGCACATCCTTTTCCACTTAGCACACGCTTAGGGGCCTTAGTCGGCGATCTGGGCTGTTTCCCTCTCGACGCACGGAGCTTATCCCCCGCCGTCTCACTGCCACGCTTACACTTACCGGCATTCGGAGTTTGGCTGACGTCAGTAACCTTGTGAGGCCCATCGGCCATCCAGTAGCTCTACCTCCGGCAAGAAACACGCAACGCTGCACCTAAATGCATTTCGGGGAGAACCAGCTATCACGGAGTTTGATTGGCCTTTCACCCCTACCCACAACTCATCCCCTCAGTCTTCAACCTAAGTGGGTTCGGGCCTCCACGCGGTCTTACCCGCGCTTCACCCTGGCCATGGGTAGATCACTCCGCTTCGGGTCCAGAACACACCACTACACCAACCCCTACGGATTGGATACGCCCTATTCAGACTCGCTTTCGCTGCGGCTACCCCACACGGGTTAACCTCGCGACATGTCCCTGACTCGCAGGCTCATTCTTCAAAAGGCACGCCATCACCCCACGACAAGTCGAGGGCTCTGACGGATTGTAGGCACACGGTTTCAGGTACTATTTCACTCCCCTCCCGGGGTACTTTTCACCATTCCCTCACGGTACTAATCCGCTATCGGTCATTGGGAAGTATTCAGGCTTACCGGATGGTCCCGGCAGATTCACAGCAGATTTCACGGGCCCGCTGCTACTCGGGGACAGTTCCACAACAGGGTGCACATTTTCGCGTACCGGGCTCTCACCGTCTACGGCAGGCCATCCCAAGACCACTTCCGCTAACACACACCTTTATCACTGTTGCCCTCATCGGCGGATGAGAGAAGAAACGCCCCACAACCCCGCACACACAACCCCCGCCGGGTATCACATGCATACGGTTTAGCCATCCTCCGCTTTCGCTCGCCACTACTCACGGAATCACTTTTGTTTTCTCTTCCTACGGGTACTGAGATGTTTCACTTCCCCGCGTTCCCCCCCACACCCTATATATTCAGGTGTGGGTAACACGACATCACTCGTGCTGGGTTTCCCCATTCGGACATCCTCGGATCCACGCTCGGTTGGCAGCTCCCCGAGGCATAACGCAGCCTCCCACGTCCTTCATCGGCTCCCAATGCCAAGGCATCCACCATGCGCCCTTAAACACTTACAACACAAAAAAACCAGAATAAAGAAAAAAGAAATTGCACATCACAACACACAAAACACCAGACCACCAACCCAAAGGCCAGCAGCCCAACAATTCTGCGTGCAAGATGCTCGCAACCACTATCCACAAATCAAACACCACACCCCACCACCAAAGCAGGGCAACAACAAACACCACCAACCCCAACGGGTCGAAGGCCGACAACCCCCACCACAAAGGCACGGGCATCGCAGGGCCTGTTGTCTCAAAGCCCAATAGTGTGTCTGGCAGTTTTACAAGTTTGTTGTCGCACCAGACCCCCACCCACTACAGGCGAAAGGCCATCCAACGAATCGCCTGACAATCGGCTGATCCCGCAATCTACGGGGCCGGCCAGGTCTCGTGGTGCTCCTTAGAAAGGAGGTGATCCAGCCGCACCTTCCGGTACGGCTACCTTGTTACGACTTCGTCCCAATCGCCGATCCCACCTTCGACGGCTCCCTCCACAAGGGTTAGGCCACCGGCTTCGGGTGTTACCGACTTTCATGACGTGACGGGCGGTGTGTACAAGGCCCGGGAACGTATTCACCGCAGCGTTGCTGATCTGCGATTACTAGCGACTCCGACTTCACGGGGTCGAGTTGCAGACCCCGATCCGAACTGAGACCGGCTTTACAAGGATTCGCTCCACCTCACGGCATCGCAGCCCTTTGTACCGGCCATTGTAGCATGTGTGAAGCCCTGGACATAAGGGGCATGATGACTTGACGTCATCCCCACCTTCCTCCGAGTTGACCCCGGCAGTCTCCTACGAGTCCCCGGCATAACCCGCTGGCAACATAGGACAAGGGTTGCGCTCGTTGCGGGACTTAACCCAACATCTCACGACACGAGCTGACGACAGCCATGCACCACCTGCACACAGGCCACAAGGGAACCAATATCTCTACTGGCGTCCTGTGCATGTCAAACCCAGGTAAGGTTCTTCGCGTTGCATCGAATTAATCCACATGCTCCGCCGCTTGTGCGGGCCCCCGTCAATTTCTTTGAGTTTTAGCCTTGCGGCCGTACTCCCCAGGCGGGGTACTTAATGCGTTAGCTACGGCACGGATCCCAAGGAAGGAAACCCACACCTAGTACCCACCGTTTACGGCGTGGACTACCAGGGTATCTAATCCTGTTCGCTCCCCACGCTTTCGCTCCTCAGCGTCAGTTACTGCCCAGAGACCCGCCTTCGCCACCGGTGTTCCTCCTGATATCTGCGCATTCCACCGCTACACCAGGAATTCCAGTCTCCCCTGCAGTACTCAAGTCTGCCCGTATCGCCCGCACGCCCACAGTTAAGCTGTGAGTTTTCACGAACAACGCGACAAACCACCTACGAGCTCTTTACGCCCAGTAATTCCGGACAACGCTCGGACCCTACGTATTACCGCGGCTGCTGGCACGTAGTTGGCCGGTCCTTCTTCTGCACATACCGTCACTTGCGCTTCGTCTGTGCTGAAAGAGGTTTACAACCCGAAGGCCGTCATCCCTCACGCGGCGTCGCTGCATCAGGCTTGCGCCCATTGTGCAATATTCCCCACTGCTGCCTCCCGTAGGAGTCTGGGCCGTATCTCAGTCCCAGTGTGGCCGGTCACCCTCTCAGGCCGGCTACCCGTCGTCGCCTTGGTAGGCCATTACCCCACCAACAAGCTGATAGGCCGCGGGCCCATCCCACACCGCAAAAGCTTTCCACCACACCCCATGAAGAATGCGA